>CAWBSS010000001.1:0-391377 GCA_963791515.1 uncultured Acidobacteriaceae bacterium
TTTCCAGAGGAGTGGGACTTTGACATTCGTCACCGTCCGAGCAACCCGACACTTTATCCCGATTTGTCAAAACTTCAGAATCGCAGAAAACACTCTTTTGCCGTCAAGAGACTAATGGATATCGTCGGAAGTGTCATAGCTCTGACTTTCAACGCTCCTGTGTTTCTCGGGATTGGTCTTGTGATCAAGTTGACTTCGAAAGGCCCAGTGTTCTTTCGGCAGCAACGTATCGGGCAGCACGGAGAACCCTTCACTTTCCTGAAGTTCAGAACAATGTATGTCAATAATGACCCCGGGCTGCACAAGGAATACGTGCAAAAGCTGATTGCAGGCCGCGCCGAGCCAGTTCCGTCAAATGGCAATGGCCATGGCGTATACAAGATTAAGAGCGATCCGCGGGTGACAAGATTCGGCTCATTTTTGCGCAGGACAAGCCTGGACGAGCTTCCTCAATTAATCAACGTGCTCCGGGGAGAGATGTCTTTGGTTGGTCCCCGGCCACCAATTAAGTACGAAGTGGACGCGTACGACATCTGGCATCGGAGCCGCTTGTTGGAAGCCAAGCCCGGCATCACTGGACTCTGGCAGGTGAACGGACGCAGTCGCGTCAAGTTTGACGATATGGTTCGCTTGGATATTCGGTACGCGCGGACCTGGTCCGTGTGGCTCGATATCAAGATTCTTCTTCAGACGCCGCATGCCGTGCTTCTCGGCGAAGGCGCGTATTAGCTACATTGTTTCTCTCCCTCCGCTCTATTCCCAGTTACCGGCAGTCTTTCAATCGAGAAGTCTAATCTTATGGCAACGATCCCTTGTAGCAATGAACTGGACGTGTCCTCGTTGGAGCCCTTGCCTCCACCAGTGGCCACTCAGCCAGAGAAGCAGAGCTACGGGCAGATCTTGAAGTCGTCCGCGCTGGTTGGCGGCTCGTCCGTGCTGAACGTCGGAATTGGAATCATTCGCACCAAGGCCATGGCGATGCTGCTGGGTCCTGCCGGATTCGGATTATTCGGCCTCTACGGCTCTGTGGCAGACCTGTCCCTTACCTTCGCTGGATTAGGAATCAACAGTAGCGGCGTTCGGCAAATTGCGCAGGCCGTTGGCACTGATGATGTGGAAGAAATAGCACTCACCACGGTCGTGTTACGCCGTTCTTCGATTGTTTTAGGAGTGCTGGGTGCGATTGCCCTCTGTGTATTTTCGCGGCCGGTTTCGAACGTAACCTTCGGTACGACCGCCCACCGAGGAGCGATTTGTTTGTTGTCACTGGCCGTTTTCTTTCGTTTGGTCTCGGCAGGCCAAGGCGCTTTGATACAAGGAATGAGGCGCATCCGCGATCTCGCCAAGATGCAAGTTCTGGGGGCGCTGTCCGGTACCCTCATCAGCATCGCACTGGTGTACCAGTTTCGCGACAATGGAGTGGTTCCAGCACTTGTTGGAGTTGCGGCCATGACGATTGTGACTTCGTGGTGGTATAGCCGAAAGATACGAATACACAGTCCGAAACTGACGTTTTCACAAACTAAAGAGGAAGTTTCAGATCTTCTAAAGCTTGGGCTCGCCTTCATGTCAAGCGGCTTGATGACGATGGGTGTGGCCTACGGGACGCGCATCACCATACTCCACAAGCTAGGAATTCAAGCCACCGGCCTGTATCAATCAGCCTGGATTCTGGGCGGGCTTTACGTAAGCTTTGTTCTGCAAGCCATGGCGGCGGACTTTTATCCGCGTCTGACCGCCAGCGCCAAGAACAATGACGAATGCAATCGACTGGTAAACGAGCAAGCGCTGGTCGGACTGCTACTAGCGGGACCGGGTGTGATTGCCACTCTCACGTTCGCCCCGCTCGTCATCGCGCTCTTTTACAGTGCTAAGTTCGGGGCCGCGGTAGTGATCCTGCGCTGGATTTGCCTTGGGACCATGCTGCAAGTAATTACCTGGCCCATGGGTTTCATCATTGTCGCCAAGGGAAAGCCAGGCATCTTCTTTTTCGCTGAACTCGCTTGGACAATCGTTGCGCTGAGCTTGGCTTGGGTCTGCGTAAAGTTTTACGGCTTGAACGGCGCCGGTATCGCGTTCTTTGGCTCCTACGTCTTTCACTGCTTTCTGATATATCCAATCGTCAATAGCCTGAGCGATTTTCGCTGGTCCCGAGAGAACAAGCAGACGGGCCTCGTCTTCCTTTCGCTGATTGGCGCTGTATTTTATGGCTTCTACATTTTGCCACTCCATTTAGCTGTTGGTATCGGAGCAACGGCCGCAGTTCTCAGTGGTATTTATTCGCTTCGAGTTCTCATTCCTCACATCCCCCTGGAAAGAATTCCCGATCCTGCACGGCGATTGCTCCTCAGGCTGACCTCAGCCAAATGGCCCGTGGAGGCAGTGACTTTCTCAAATCGATAAGAGCGGAGAGACATCCCAACGGTGACGGGACAGACAGAAACAATGAACAATACTGCAGCTAAGCCGAGGCTAACGTTCTTCCAGTCGAAGTACGACGAACGTTTACCCGCATTCTTGCGCATACACAAACAGGAGCACATCAAGTGCTTAGCCGAATGGTTTGAGGTTACCGTAGTCAATGAGGACTGCGACTACCAGCAGATCTGCGACCAGCACCAACCGGATCTGACACTGTTCGAAAGCGGTGTCTCATTTCCTTCTTGCCGGCGACTAAAGATCAGCAATGCTAATGGCTATTCAGAAATTCCAAAACTTGGCTTTCTTCATACCGATGCGTTTTGCTGGAGCCGGGCTGGCTCTCTGTCGGATATGGACCATTGGGGAATCGATACATTCTTCTCCATTGCCACAACGGCCAGTGAGCACACGCCGTCAATCGCTGAGAATTTGTTCGTTTGGCCGAACTTTGCGGATACTGAAGTATACCGGGACTATGGATTGTGGAAGAGCATCCCAGTGCTGTTCACAGGTAACAACAGCGGTTTGTATCCGTGGCGACAGCAGATGATCAAGCTGGTTTCGAAGCGGTACCCGTCATTGATCTGGCCGCACCCTGGATACGCTCCCTCCAAGTCGCTAGTGCAAGTGACAGCCGGCGAACAGTATGCGAGATATCTGAACGCTTCGACTCTTGTACCGGCGTGTGGAACAGTGGTGAAGGAGGTCGTTCGTAAACATTTCGAAGTCCCGGCGTGCAACGCTTGTCTGGTCACGGAGAAATCGCCTGCGCTTGAGGCAGCGGGTTTCGTCGACATGAAGAATTGTGTCTTTGCCGACGAGCACGACATTCTTGATAAGTGCACGTATCTCTTTCAGAACATCGAGGAACTTCGAGCCATTAGCAAGGCTGGGTACGAGTTGGTACATTCGCGCCATACATTGAAGCATCGCAACCAGATCTGGCAATGGTTCATGCTCAATCGGAACCTGGCTTCGGGTCAAAGAATTGTCCAACCTTCTCCGTTCCAGCCCCTCACGACAGTACCAATTTCATCGGCTGTGGGAAACTGGCATCCGGTGTCCCAAGGAGCTCATCTTGCTCTGATCCACGAAGGCGATGCTAAGGTGCGGAACGGCAAGTACGATGAAGCCGAGGAGCGATACACTAGATGCTTAACCTACATTCCCTGGATGCCGGAAGCACAACTCCGGCTGGCGCTCTGCAAGCTCTATAAAGGCGATGCAAAGGCTGCGCATTCATGGCTGATGAAGCCGCTTCAACGGACTCTGGCTGAATATGGAGCCGCGGATGTGGACCCGGTCGAGTGGGAGTATTTTCTCGTAACACTGCTGTGCAATGGCGAGATACGCGAAGCTGCGAGACGCGCAGATCAGTTCCCATGGCTCCGGCACCCGGAATTAGATCAAGCGCGATGGGCTGTCTCCGTTTTGGCTGACGGGCCAGACGGCCCGCGTCCTATGCCCGCT
The DNA here is from genome assembly GCA_963791515.1 of uncultured Acidobacteriaceae bacterium. Lineage (GTDB taxonomy): Bacteria > Acidobacteriota > Terriglobia > Terriglobales > Acidobacteriaceae > Sulfotelmatobacter. Next base: position 3,892 of record CAWBSS010000001.1, read on the forward strand.
CCTTCTTCTCATTGCAGAGCTAGCGTGCACCAGTTGCCTTCCCGGAGTGTGAAGGAATGGACGGAACAGTTGTGCATCATGCTGAGAGCTTGTGGGCAGGCAAGAGCCGCAGCGATTATCAGCGCCACGGCTTCTGCAGAATCACGTCAGGGCGGGGAACGGACGGATGTGAACCAAGCTGTCCAGAAGAAGGGATTGGCGAAGAAAAGGCGATCGGACAAGCCGCCGTCGACGGACGTATTTCAGCGCGGTCTGACCTATTCACAAAAGACTGTCGCTGCAAGGGAGTTCTTTGGGAATATTTTGCATCGCCTGGAAACAGAATATGGTTATTTTCTCCCCTACCGCTTCTCGCAAAGCCGGCACGATGAATTCTTTCAAACCATCCGTGAGGCCACGAGCGAGGAAAGCGTTAGAGCCGTCCTGGTAATTGGTGCGGTTGAAGGCCAACCAGGAACGGAGGCAGCGTTGGCTGGCAGCCAGGACAACAAAGGAAAACCACTAACGGTTTGTATCACTTATTCAGTCGGGTGTTCGGCTCCTATCGCAACCCATGACAAGACACTTGGAAAAGCTCGTTGGTACAGAATAGGGTCGAGTACCGTTGAGGAGTTTCAGCACTCTCTGGAGCACACTGTTAACAGAGTTAAAGAAGAGACCAGGATCGATCGGTTTGATGTCGTGGTGGTTTTTGGTTCGGAACTACGGAGACAGGATGTAGGCGACCAAGTCCGGCAGGAGGTGTCAAGGGCTAACCGTGTGCTCCTCGAGAATGTCAGCACGCCTGACGGTCACCTGATTTATAGCCAGCTTCTGGAGAGTAATGAATTCGCCTTGCTCGATCAAAATCCTACCTTGCGCAATGGATACGCCGTGTTTGGCCGAGTGCCCTCAGCCGTTAGTAGGGAGAATGTTGAACCTTGTCTGGTCACCTCATTGCAGCCGGAGTAGACGTCAAACGCTTTGCCTGTCGGCAAGGCTCCGATTAAACGGAAAAGATATGAAGGCCGCACCAATGGACAAGAACGCGTTTCGAACCGTTCATGGCGAGTGCAACGACTTGGAAGTAGCCATTTGCAGCCGCAGTTGAACTGGCGTAGAACTCTCTGCCATTCGGCAGACAATTACCAAATATATTCGAGGGGACCCAGATGAAAATATCAGTGATCGGCGCAGGGTATGTAGGACTGACAACCGCGGCATGCTTAGCCGAACTCGGCCATAGCGTCTTTTGTGCCGAAGCCAACGTTCAAAAGCTCTCCAAGCTAGTGGCTGGCGGCGATCTGCCATTTTTCGAGCCATTTCTAGACGAGGTTGTCGCGCGCAATCGGGCAGCCGGACGGCTTGAGTTCGGCACGACCGAGGAGGCGATCGCGCGTGGCCACGCCATCTTCATCTGCGTCGGTACACCTCCCCTCGAAAACGGCGAAGCAGATTTGTCTGCCATCGAGGCTGTTGCCAGGACCATTGCCCGGACCGCGCATGGCTATCGGTTGATTGTCGAGAAGAGTACGGTTCCCGTGCAGACCGGGTGTCAATTACGGAAGCATCTCGCTCGTTACAATTTAAACGGCCTCAAATATGACGTCGTGTCCAATCCGGAGTTCCTGCGTGAAGGGTCGGCGGTCGAGGACTTTTTTCATCCTGATCGCATCGTAGTCGGCGTGGAGGACGATCGGGCGATCGAACAAATGTACGAGATCTACCGGCCCGTGTTGGAGAAAACCGTCACTTGCCCGGTGCATGGGAGCTGTGGACAAACGGCGGAAGCTCGCTTTGTAGTGACGGACACAAATAGTGCGGAGTTGATCAAACATGCCTCCAATTCATTTTTGGCGATGAAGATTTCATTTATCAATATGGTGGCGGACTTGTGCGAAGCAGCTGGCGCAGATATTGGCAAGGTGGCGGAGGGCATTGGGCTAGACGCTCGTATCGGTCAGTCCTTTCTGCGACCTGGGATTGGCTTTGGCGGTTTTTGTTTTCCCAAGGATCTGCAGGCATTTGTGCGAATCGCTGAAAAGTTTCGTTGCGATTTTACTCTCTTGAAGGAAGTCGAGCGAATCAACCAGAGTCGCATCGATAAATTTCTAGTGAAGATAAAAAACGAACTCTGGGTGCTTCGCGGAAAGAAAATCTGTGTATGGGGCCTAGCTTTTAAGCCCGACACGGACGACATTCGCTTCGCCCCGGCTCTCACCATCGTGCGTCAATTGTTGTCGGAAGGGGCGCAAGTGCAGGCTTATGACCCGCAGGCCATGCCAAATGCTCGGAGAGAAATCCCCGAAGTGTCCTACTCGAATGACATGTATGATGCGGCGAAGGGAACAGAGGCCATTCTCCTTCTCACCGAGTGGGACGAATTTCGGACCGCGGACTGGGAGCGGCTTGGTCACCTGGTACATCGACCGTTAATCATTGACGGACGAAACCTTCTTCGTCCTGAAGATGTGAAAGTTCATGGCTTTCAGTATCTCGGAATGGGCGGAATCTCTGCTGAGCCCGACATGTCCCTTCAGCCCGCCGCTCTAAACGTTACATCGGTCGTGGTCTAGCAGCACGGCGCGGCGGCTCCTATCCTCTCAGCCGGCAAGAATCGACTGCCTTAAGGCCATCTGTCAGCGCACTAACAATAGCTAGCATTCAGGTTTACGTTGTCACCTATGCGAAAGATAAAGTCTCTACAAGATGTCGTGGATTGGGATTTGTGTACCGGCTGCGGAGCGTGTTTCTACGCTTGTACGAAGGGTGGAGTGTCGCTGGTAAACATTGAGACCAAGGGGATTCGTCCGCGTTTCGACAATGGAGACTGCGGGTCGTGCACGCAGTGCCTTTCGATTTGCCCGGGTTACACGGTCGATAACAAACAGGGTTCGAAGGACAGCAACGGAGAATTGGATTTCGGGCCCGCACTGGAGGTGTGGGAAGGATTTGCCAGCGATCCAGAGATTCGTTTCAAGGCGTCGTCGGGAGGTGCCCTGTCAGCGCTCGCACTGTACTGTCTGGAGCGGGAGAACATGGAGTTTGTGCTCCACACGGGCATGGACGAGGAGAAACCCTGGACGAATAAAACCCGCCAAAGCAGAAACCGCCTCGAACTCATGGAGCGAAGCGGGTCGCGATATGCTCCGGCATCTCCCTGCGATGGCCTCGAAGCGATCGAGAAGAGCTCCCGGCCTTGTGTGTTTATTGGAAAGCCTTGCGACGCTGCTGCCGTCATGGCGATTCGGGAACAAAAGCCAGCGCTTTCCGAAAAGCTAGGGTTGGTTCTAACCTTCTTTTGTGCCGGAACTCCCAATACCCGCGGAACCCTGGATTTAATGAACTCACTTCAGATCTTGCCTCAGAGCACAAGCAGCGTGCGTTATCGCGGTGATGGCTGGCCGGGAAGATTCAGGGTGGAACACGGCGACCCGCCGGAAGAAAAATCACTGTCGTATATGGAGTCTTGGGGAAAACTAAGTAGCTATCGTTCATTGCGCTGTCATTTATGCCCCGACGGAACGGGTTCGGTGGCCGATATATCTTGCGGCGACGCTTGGCATGAATTTCAAAATAGCGGCGAACCCGGGCTCTCCATAATTTTGGTACGTAGTGAAAGAGGGCAGGAGATCTTGCACCGTGCCGTCGCGGCCAACTACCTGACCGTGCGACCCAGCACTCCCGCGGCAGTGATTGCTGCCCAGCCAAACCTAGTGGGACGACGTCGAGAATTGTTCGGTCGCCTGCTAGCCATGTGGCTCCTATTGGTGCCTTCTCCCAAATTCAAGGGCTTTTCGCTATTTCAGAGTTGGATGCGCATTCCCTTTGTAAGGAAGATTGAAACGACACTGGGTACGATGAGGCGCCTCGTATTTCGCCGGCTTCTTATGCGAAGACCCGTTTACTGATTCTGAACTCGACGCATTTGATCCATGCAGAGTCCTGAAAAATTGCGAACGGACGTTTATGCCGCCGGGGTAGACGACCGGAGCCCCTTCGATGTGGCGCCGAGAGTGCGGCTTGATCGCGCCTTCAGCATCGGTGTGATGGCCCCCGCATCGCGGTTATTGAATCGCCTTTTCGAACCGCGAATTCCGATATTGATGTATCACGGAATCAGTCCAGAACGGCGCAGGGCACATCCATATTTCGAGACGAATACTTCACCTGAGCTGTTTGAGCGTCATATGCAGTTTTTGTCGGCGAATGGGTACAAAACAATCGGATTGGAAGAAGTCGCGGAAGCTGTCCGAAATCGCCACAACATCGAAAAACTTGTGGCTGTCACGTTTGACGACGGTTATCGAGACTTCTACAGAGAAGCGTTTCCGATCCTGAGAAAATACGGTATAACCGCTACGGTTTATGTCGTTCCCGGTTTCGCAGATGGCCGCTACACAGGTCCGCGCGGGGAAGAATACATGTCATGGAGTGAACTGAGGGAGGTCAACACGCATGGGGTGCAGATCGGCTCCCATACCATGACTCACCCTAAGCTTTACTCCTTGCAGCCTTCCCAGATCAGTGATGAGATTCGGCAATCAAAAGAGCTCATCCAAGAGAAGCTCGGAATCCCAGTTCATTCCTTTGCATATCCGTTCGCTTTTCCAGAACAAGACGGAGGCTTTGTTCGAACTCTGCGGTGCCTGCTGCAGACTAATGATTACCGCACCGGAGTATGCACCGTCATCGGAAGAGCCCATCGAGGTCACGATTGCCTGTTTTTTCCGCGACTTCCCGTGAATTCGTACGACGATCTGCGATTGTTTGAGGTGAAGCTAAACGGAGGCTATGATTGGTTGCAGAAAGTTCAATACTCAACGAAGGTGCTGAAAGCCAGGTTTTCTTGATGCCGCTAGCTACTAATTACATCCTGGTTTCTCCGGTGAAGGATGAAGAGAAGTACATTCAAGGAACCATCAACAGCGTTTTGCAGCAGACAATCCGGCCCTCGGCCTGGATCATTGTGGATGATGGGTCACGGGACCAGACAAAGGCGATTGTGGAGCGGGCTGTGGCCGAGCATTCCTGGATTACTTTGCTTCCCCTTGCGACCGACGCCAATCGGAAACCGGGTTCGGGGATCATTCGAGCTTTCAATGTAGGGTATGAGCTGGCAAAAAAGCAGTCTTTCGATTTCATCGTTAAGTTTGATTGTGACATTGAGTTTCCGGCTGACTACTTTGCGCAATTGATTGAGAGATTCGGACAGGACGAAAAACTTGGTATCGCATCGGGAATTTATCTCGAAGAGAAAAACGGGGATTGGGTGCGCGTACCGATGCCTGACTACCATGCCGCCGGACAAACCAAGATGGTGCGAGCGAAATGTTTCGCCGAGATTGGCGGGTTCGTCGCCTCCCGAGGGTGGGACACAGTCGATGAAATCAAGGCGCAGGCCCTGGGTTGGAAAACCTGCCATTTCGAAGATCTGTATTTTTATCATCGGAAGAAGGAAGGCTCCGGAATTGGCTTCCCTCGGACTAACATGATGCATGGGGAGATTTACTATCTCACGGGCGGCAGCAAGCGTTTTTTCATCCTCAAGTTTCTTCACCGCCTGCTGTTTGGTAAGCCTTTCGTCGTCGGTGGCTTCCTCATGCTTTGGGGCTATCTGAAGACGTGGTGGACGGGCAGGCCCAAACTCGTCACCCCGGTCGAGGAGCACCTGTATCGCCGTCTTCTGAATCAACGCATCATGACCCGGATCTCAGGAGGCACCCGTGTGCGGAATTAGTGGAATTTTTGATTTCGGCGCTCAACCGGTCGACAAAGCCGATTTGGCAAGCATGACCTCAGCGATGCGGCATCGAGGTCCCGATGGCGACGGCTTGTACGTCTCGCGCGGGCTTGGCTTAGGACATCGGCGCCTGAGCATTATCGACCTTGAGGGAGGTGCACAACCGATCTCGAATGAAGACGGCACCATTGAAGTTGTCTTCAATGGCGAGATTTTCAACTTCATTGAACTGAGATCCGAGCTCCAGAGCTTGGGTCACGTCTTCAAGACTCGATCGGACACGGAAGTAATCGTCCACGCGTACGAAGCATGGGGCCCAGCTTGCATTAACCGATTCAATGGAATGTTCGCCTTCGCTCTGTGGGACAGCCGGAATGATCAACTACTGTTGGCGCGAGATCATCTGGGAGTGAAGCCACTTTATTACGTCACGGTTAGAAATAAGTTGCTGTTCGCCTCGGAGGTGAAAGCTCTACTGACGCACCTAGAATGCCCGCGAGAAGTAGACCTCCGATCTCTGGGACAATTGTTCACGCTTCGCTATGTCCCCTCCCCGAACACCCTGTTTGACGGGATCAAGAAACTTCCGCCGGCGCATTTCATGGTAGTGCGGCGCAGCGGTGTGGAGATCACGCGATACTGGAACTGGAAGCCGACAATAAATGTCGAAGTCGATGAAGATGAAGCCATCGAAGCCTATCAGGGGCTGGTGGAAGATGCGGTTCGATTGCAGATGCGCAGCGACGTTCCTGTCGGCTTATTCCTTAGTTCCGGCGTAGACTCTGGATCCCTGCTGTCCCTGATGAGCAAGCAAACCAGTCGTCCTGTTCATACCTTCACCATCGGCTTTGAGGACGGCGAACGGGAGAATGAAACCAGCGATGCCCGGCACATGGCAGCGCACTTCGGTGCCGACCACGATGAGATGATCATCGGTGCGAGCGACTATCAGGAATATTTCGACAGATATCTGTTGGATCTTGAGGAACCGGTCGGAAACGAAACCGCCGCGGCGTTCTATTTTGTCAGCAAGCTTGCCAGCCGAAAGGTGAAGGTCGCGCTGACAGGACAAGGAGCAGACGAACCGTGGGCCGGTTATCACCGGCACAAGGGAGCGCACCTCTCGCAAATCTATAGGCATCTCCCCGCCTTCTTCACCCAGCGGATGTTCCAGCCCTTGATACGACGATATTCCAAGAATGAACGGCTCAGAAGAGCCGTCATGTCATTGGATGAAAAAGATACTCTGGCGCGTTTTGTGAAGATCTACTCATTTTACGACTCTGCCATGAAGGAACAGCTTTTCCAACCGTGGCTGCGGCAAGAAATATCGGTGGACGGGCTGGAGGCGCGGCTCTCCTTGAGTCCTCTGCAAGAAGATGTGGGAGGCCTCGACCCTTTGACGCAAATGCTGTATATGGACACACGGACGAATCTTCCAGACGATCTGCTGATGGTGTCGGACAAGACTTCGATGGCGAACTCCATTGAAGCGCGTGTCCCCTTCCTGGACTATCGGCTGATTGAGTTTGTCGAGACCCTTCCACCGCGACTGAAGCTTCGTCACCTGAGCGGAAAATACTTGCACAAGAAAGCGGCAGAGAAGTGGCTGCCCAAGGATATTGTCCACCGGAAGAAAAAAGGTTTTGCCAACCCCGTTGATCAATGGCTGCGGGATCGGCTCAGCCGTTACGTGGGGGATTGTCTCCTACGGGAAGATTCGGCCGTAAATCAATATTTTCGACCAGATTACATTCGTCAGATCGTAGCGGACCACGATGCTGGGCGGCAGCACTATCTCAGGCATATCTACTTGTTGATCTCATTCGAGATGTGGCATCAGGCATTCATCACCAACCCGTCGCCGAAGCGGGTTGCGACGATGGCCTAAGCAACACTCTACCCTCTTATGGATTTGTCAATCATCATTGTCAACTGGAACTCTGCAGCGTTTGTGAAGAAGTGTCTGGAAAGCATTTACGCAAACGCCGACGGCCTCGAATTTGAGATCGTAGTAGTGGATAACAATTCTCGAGACGAGTGCCAGGAGATTATTGAAGCAAACTTCCCGCGAGTGCGCTTCATTCAAAGCGAGGACAATCTAGGATTTTCGGGCGCCAACAATCTGGGGGTGCGATACTGCCGCGGCAGAAATTTGTTGTTCCTGAATCCAGATACCGAGTTCGTCGGATCGGTGATGCGGCCCTTAGGTTCCTTCCTGGATGAAACGCCGGACGCGGGCATTGTGGGACCAAAACTATTGAACTCCGACATGTCGGTGCAGACCAGTTGCATAGCGCGCTTTCCCTCGACCCTAAATCTGACTCTGGACTCAGAATTTCTGCGCCGCGCATTCCCGGCCTTGCCGGTATGGGGAATCTCGCCCTTGCTCGATGATTCTACGCCTCCAGTTTCAGTCGAGGTTGTGGTGGGCGCGTGCCTCATGATCAAAGCAAAACTCTTTGAAGCGCTGGGCGGCTTCGATCCGCGGTATTTCATGTACGCCGAAGACGTGGACCTCTGCTTTAGTGCCAATGAGCTTGGCTGGAAGACCTATTATGTACCTTCCACTCACGTTATACATTACGGCGGATGTAGTTCGGGCGTTCAGTCGGAGAGCCATTTTTCGGCGATTGTAATGAGGGAATCCGTCTTCAGATTCTTGAGGAGCAAGCGGGGGTCGGTCTATAGCAATCTCTATCGTGGGCTCACGGCCTCGGCTGCGATCGTGCGGATGGGATTGCTATGCATCACGCTGCCGATATCAAATAAAGAGCGGCGCGCCTCGCACAAGATTGCCTTACGGCGATGGATGAGGATCTTGCGCTGGGCGTTGGGCCTGGAAAAGTGGGCGAGTCAATTGGGAGGAAAAACGAGGCATGAAGAAGACAACCGTCATGGACGCGCCACAGTCAGTCATTGCGCCGTCACAGACAAGCGGTAAGAGTGACAAAGTCCGGGATGTGTTCGAGAACGTTCCCTCCTATGTCAACGGGCGACAGCTCGACATAAGGATGCGTGTGGCTACGGTCAAGGAGTGGGCTGCGAGCGTTCAGTGGCAGCGGTTGCTGGATATTGGCTGTGGAAGCGGTGCGATCTCGCTCCCTTTGTTATCCCCGGCTTCCCATCTAACGCTCCTGGATTTGTCTGCGAGTATGCTCGCAACTGTCCGGGCGAGCGTACCCCAATCGATGGCGGGAAATATCGAAACAAGGAACGAAGATTTCATGGCTTCAACCTTCGAAGCCGAGTCCTTCGACCTGATTATATGCGTCGGCGTGTTAGCCCACGTGGATTCGCCAGCGGAGTTCATCTCCAAGATTGCGAAAGTGCTTCGTCCGGGAGGCACTTTGATTCTCGCGTTCACCGATTCCAAGCACTTTGTCGGCCGCTTAGCGCGCTTGACGGGACGGCTCAAGGAGCTTGTCGCGCCAGCCAGATACCCAACCAACGTGATTTCGTTTGCGGATGTTGGTTCGATTCTGAGTTGCAATCACTTGAACCTGGTGTCCAAGTTTCGCTATGCGGAGATGGTTGTTCCCGGAATTGAGAAAATCGTGCCTCCTGGAGCAATTTTCAAACTGTCCCGGTGGGTATTTGGAAGGTGCACCCAGAACCGTAACGCCTGGCTTGGAAATGAATATATTTGCCTCGTGAGCCGGGACGGAAACGCTTCGACTTAAGGCCAGACTGCAGGCGCGAACGACGATGGAAACCGCAGACACCACCGTAATTAACAACCTTGGTATCGCACTGACTTTGCTCATGTGCATATTGATGTTGGTTCTACCTCGACGTTACGCGCTCCTCCCGGTGCTTGTTCTGACTTGCTACATGTCGATGGGTCAGAAAATTGTAGTCGCCAGTCTGCACTTCACCATGATCCGTATCCTCGTGATCTTTGGATGGTTGAGGGTGTTGGTTCGTGGTGAAGTCGGCCGCATCAAACTAAACGGGATCGACAAAGCGTTAATCTGGTGGACGATTTCGGGAACAGTTCTCTATTTTCTACTGTGGCAAACATCCGAGGCATTGATCAACCGATCCGGCTACGCGTACAACGCGCTCGGATTGTTCTTTCTGTTTCGCATTCTGCTCAAAACTCGCGAAGACGTAGACCAGATGTCGAGAATGTTCGCCCTGTGTATGGTCGTGCTTTCCGTTTTAGTCCTGGGCGAGAAATTCTCGGGACGGAACGTCTTCGCAGTTTTCGGCGGAGTTCCGGCGATAGCAGTGGTTCGGGATGGAGTCATTCGTTGCCAGGGACCCTTTGCTCATCCCATATTGGCGGGTACATTTGCCGCAACCAACGCGCCGTTCTTCATGGCTCTCTGGTGGAAAGGCAAGCTGGACAAAATTGTGGCCCTCCTGGGAGTTGCGGCCTCCACCGTAATTATTGTCGCCTCGGGGTCCAGTGGCCCTGTCATGGCGTTCGCCTTTGCGGTTGTTGGATTATGCATGTGGCCTCTCCGAAAGCAGATGCGCGTGATCCGCTGGGGGTTGGTTGTGAGCCTGGTGGCGATCCACCTGGCGATGAAAGCGCCCATCTGGTTTCTGATCGCGCGAATGAGCATCTTTGATGCGTCCACCGGCTTGTTTCGCGCCCGTTTGATCGATGCCACAATTCGGAACTTTAGTACGTGGTGGTTGATGGGAATAAAGACTACCGACCAATGGGGACCCGGTCTCTTCGATATAACAAACGAATACGTCGCGCAAGGTGTGCACGGGGGATTGCTTACAATGGTGCTGTTTGTCATGATTATTTCCCGCGGCTTTGGTACTGTCGGCCGGACGGTTCGTGGCTACAAGAACTCACCCACGTCGGTGAAGATCGGTGCCTGGGCGATGGGGTGTGCGTTGCTGGCTCATTGCGCTACCTATTTTTCAGTCTCTTATTTCGATCAGAACATTGTGACTTGGTTCTTGCTGCTGGCGGTGATTTCGAACGGCCCAATGTTCGCCCGTCGTGAGATGTTGCTGCTTGAGCAACCCGCTGTGGCGAAAGTGTCGCAGGAAGAATCGGGAGTTCCCTTGAGCGATTATCCGGTTATGCAACCCCACAGTCTGATCTAGGCGGCTACCTGGCGGGGGTGAGGCATTCCCGATGCGAGAGACCAGGCAGTTTGTCCGCTACCACACGCCAGCAATTGGAACATTCTCACTCCCAGCGCTATCAGGTGGCGCAAGGCTTAGGGACATGTACCGTCGGCGACCATTTCCCTCTCATGGCGCACGGGCGCTGATGTACTCCTGTGCGTTTACTCTGGTGTGTGTCCATGGTACGTTTCAATTGTTATGGACACTTACCGAACCCCCCCTCTCGGGAAATGCGTTCGTCTCGATAAAACGCGATTTCTGATTTCGCAATGCGTGCTGTTTCTCACCATTGTCATCCTCTCAACTTCTGCGCTAGCTGCAACGCACTACGTGCGGGCTGGAGCGAACGGAAATGGTTCCGGATCGGACTGGGCAAATGCCTACAGTTCGGTTCCCAATTCCCTGGTTCGTGGTGACACGTACTACGTGGCTGGCGGCTCTTACGGGTCGCTGACATTGAAAGATTCCGGAACGTCAATGATCACGCTCTTGCACCCCACAGCCAGCAGCCACGGTACGGACACGGGATGGAACGCGGCCTATGCAGGCGAGGCAATTTGGACCGATATAGAGCTATCTGCGAGCGACTACACGATTGACGGGGTCACGGGCGGTGGTCCTGGGAGTTGGAACAGCGGGTTTGGCTTTGCAGTGCAGATGCCGGCGAGCGGAGGCCAAGCGCACGCGGTCGGAGTGACCAGCACTAATGTGTCCAATATCACTCTGCGGCACATGGACATTCAAGGTCGAGGTCGCAGCTACTCTGGCGGCGACACGGACTTGATTTACATGCTGAACTCCTACAACAACTTCTACATCGGATATTCGTATTTGCACGACACGGATCGGACGATGATGCTGACTTGGCCAAGCGCCGGAACCGGAATGACAGTCGAATACTCGTATTTTGCCCGAAATGGCGTCGCCGAGCATCGCGAAGCCTGGTCGCTAAGCAGTGACAGCAATGTAATTATTCGTTACAGCTTGTTCGAGGACATTTTCGGTACAGGCGTGCTCGCGGCGGTAAACAACGCCGGAACAGCAGCCAATTGGCAAATCTATGGCAACGTGATGTACTGGACCGGAAACTACACTGACGGAATCATAAATACCGGCGTAATCGTGATCGCGCACAGCAATTGCCCGACCGCCCAGTGTGTCAACACTTCCGGCTGGGTGATTTACAACAACGTGATCGCCGGACTGTTGTGCCGGTTCGTTCATATCCGGTTTCGATTTAGAAAATGTTACCGGCTCGGTCGTCTGCGAAAACAACATCTGGTACAACAACAATGCCAGCAGTGGTCCCGGCCCCAGCGGTTGCGGAGCGGCTACGACCGCAGACTACAACTGGTTCTATAAGAACACGCCATCGAATAATACCGCCGGGTCGCACGATGTAGTCGGCACGGCCGATCCTTTCGTGGCCGGCTCATCTAGCACTTTTCCATTTGGAAACTGGGAACTCGCTTCCCAAATTGGCGGCTTGTCACTTCCAGCTCCGTACAACGTAGATGCTCTTGGCATGGGTCCCAGCACCGGCGTTTGGGATCGCGGTGCTTATCAGGCAAGCAATTCAGCGGCGCCTGTGGCTCCCCAAGGCCTGACGGCGACCGTTCAATAGACGCAGGCGAGTCGCAGCAGACTCAAATATTACACGACTTTCATGACGGGCCCGCCATTTGAGGCGGGCCCGCCGTTTTGCCCAAACGTGCAAGGTAATCGCAGGCGCATCGTTCCCTGTTGTTGTCGGCAATTATTGAGGCCAGGTCGAACGCAAATTGCCTCCTGCTGCACGTTCGTAAAATAGCGAAAATGCTCAAGATACTTGTCGCAATAGCAAGCTACGGTACCGGTAATGACGGGTATTTGTCTCGATTGGTGGACGAATATCACAAGATGCCGTATGACGTCCATATCGTCGTCCTTTCGAACGTACAAAAGAATCTTAGCCCGGACATCGAAGTCCTAGTAGGCCTTCCAACCAAGAATCCGCGCTCGCTCCCGTTCGGCCACAAACCTGTTCTGGCCCAGCGACTGGAACAGTACGACCTGTTCATCTATTCCGAAGACGATACGCTGATTACGGAACGGAATATCAAGGCATTTCTGAGGGCGACTGCATTACTGCCTGAGAATGAGGTTGCTGGCTTCATTCGATCAGAGATAGGCGCGAGCGGAAAACTCTTTATTTCAACCGCTCACGGTCATTTTCATTGGCGGCAAAACTCTGTTCGATCCATCGGAGACTCCACCTTTGCCGAATTCACGAATCAACATTCCGGCTGCTTTATTCTGACGCGCGACCAACTGCGACGGGCGATCGCTTCAGGTGGATTTCTGGTGGGACCGCACGAGGGACGCTACCAGTTGCTCGAGACAGCGGCAACCGACCCGTATACTCAGTGTGGCATGGAAAAGGTTATCTGCATCTCTGAGTTGGAGGATTTCGTTATTCCGCACCTGCCCAACAAGTACGCGGGCACATTGGGCGTGGAAAAGCAAATCTTTCAAAAGCTCGTGGATGCGATGCTCAACCGCCAGAATCTGGAATCGGCGACGCCCGATCTTTTGGAAACGGAAACAAAGCTCAGCTATTCAATGTGGTCTAAGGATTACTACGAGCCTTGCCAAACCGAAGCGCTGTTGCTGATTCCCAGACAATTGTCGTACTGTACTGTCGATCGGTTGCGGATGGGGGAAGACGGAGAGTGCTCTCGCTGCAAAAGGGCTGAAAGTGACGGCAATTCCATTGGATCGGATCATCGCCTCTTGCATAGAAGATAAGAATATCAGAATTATCAACGGCGATTCGGTCTCCGCGAGAGAACAGCTTGCCCACGAACAATTCGATTGTATTTTGTTTTCCAATATCCTTCATCTGATGACCGATCCGACAGCGATTTTATGCCAGTTTGTCCCGTTGTTGTCGAATGACGGGGTTCTCATCGTTACCGCGCCGAATTTTGCTCAATTGACCATGTTTTGGCATCGCCTCCTGCGCCGGCGTCCCTATCGAGATTTGGGACGTAAGGACATTGGTGTTCACCTGACAAGCTACAAGACGCTCCGCCGGTGGCTTAAGCAGTGTCAGATTAGGATATACGGCGCAACTCCAATTATCCCGGAGCGGTTCCGGCGTCTGGAGCGATTCTCAAGCGACAGTATCCGCGGTCTGTTCGCCAGCGATCTTGTGATTGCAGGTAGACGGATGTAGCCTCGTATTTTCTGATTGTCAGCTCAGACTTAATGTTGAGCGCGACTATCGATTCGCAAATCAAACGAGTCACCGTTTAATCGCATTCGACACCGGACGGAGCACGAATGAAAGTGTGTATACTAGGAGCAACATTTGATACGCCGAACATGGGTGTGAGCATGCTCGCTGCAGGAGCTATCCGCTGTATGTCGCGAAGTTTTCCGGATGCAGCAAATCATCCTCTGCGACTATGCGCGCGAGGGCAGGGACATTGATTTTCGGTTTGATGGCAAACGAATTCTTGTCCAATTTGTAAATATTAGATTCTCCAAAAAGCTCTACCTGGCAAATAATGTCGCCCTCCTCATATTTCTGGTGTGTTTGTACCGTGTCGCTCCTGGGGGCGTTAGACGTCGCATGCTTCAGCGGAATGCATACCTGAAGGAGATTGTCGAGACGGACCTGTTTGTGTCGATAGCATACGGAGACAGTTTCAGCGACATCTATGGCATGGAACGCCTGATATACGTCGCTCTCCCTATATTTCTTGTGCTGCTCTCCGGAAAGAAGCTAGTTTTGTTGCCGCAAACTATCGGACCCTTTACAAGTAAGGTGGGTTCGGCGATTGCCAGAATTGTGCTAAAACGCGCACAGGTTATCTACTCGCGAGACAAAACGGGCTTAAAGACCACTCGGGGACTTCTTCAGCTGAAAGACGACAACAGCAAGCTGAGATTCTGCCACGATATGGCCTTTGCAGTGGATGCTGTACTGCCATCGAAACTGGAAATTGAGGGCTTTCAGCCATTACAAAATGGCACCTCTGTCTTGGTCGGCCTGAATGTCAGTGGCCTGCTGATGGCAGGAGGATATACACAAAACAATATGTTCGGCCTTGGAGTTTCATATCAACAGCTTGTTTATGATTTAATTGACATGTTCATCACGAAGAAATCGGCTCGAGTGTTGTTAGTACCACACGTATTAGCAGCTGCTGATGACCTGGAAAGCGATGTGGGTGCGTGCGAGGGTATCTTTGACGCTCTTAAGAGTAAGTACCAGGGAAGGATTGGATTGACACGTGGGATGTATGACTATAACGAGATAAAGTATGTTATCGGTCAGTGTGACTTTTTTGTTGGAGCTAGAATGCACGCTTGCATCGGCGCGTTGTCGCAAAATATCCCGACTGTACCAATAGCTTATAGCGATAAATTTGTGGGTATCATGGAGTCTCTAGGGCTGCAGAGCCTCGTTGTGGATCCGCGATCTATGAAGGAACCAGAGATTTTCGAAGTTATTGAACGAGTGTATGGAGCGCGGGATGCCGTACGTCGCGAATTGGAGACGATAATTCCAAAGGTGAAGCAAGACATCTATGACGCGATCGGCCAGCTCGACACGATAATGGAGCCTGTTAGGTACAAATAGGGGGATATGACGCGGAGTGAAGCTGCTGAAGGACTTGCATGAGCATCACTAAGAGCTTAGTGTTAAGATCCCGACTCAACCGATCTCGGGGAATCTTCGCATGAGAGTATGCATGCTCGCGTACAGTTTTTACGATTCTGATAATCGCGTGATGCGATATGCCGAGACGTTGGCAGCGCGCGGCGACTCGGTGGAGGTTATTAGTCTCCGATACGAGGGCCAAGCTAAACAGGAAGTAATCGAGGGAGTAACCGTCCGCCGAGTTCAGGGGAGAAAGAAAAATGAACGGTCGGCATGGTCACATCTACAAAGGGTATTGACGTTCGGCTGTCGCGCGACATGGCTGCTGACGCTCGGGCATCTACGTCGTCCGTACGATTTAATCCATGTCCATTCCATGCCCGACTTCTTGGTTTTCGCTGCCTGGTGGCCCCGCCTCACTGGATGTCGGACCATCCTGGATATTCATGATTTGCTACCGGAGTTCTATCGCGCAAGATTCAAGATCAGCGGGAACTCTTTAACGAACCGGCTCCTGCTCGTGGAAGAGCGCCTGTCCGCCGATATTGCAGACCACATCATCGTGCCAAACCATTTATGGCGAGAGAGGGTAGCGCGTCGTCTGGATCGGCCCAATGAGTGTACGGTGATCATCAATGCGCCCGATCGATCTTTGTTTCAGCCACGGGTTCGAAAGCGAAGGGACAACAAAATTGTGCTCCTCTACCCCGGAAGCCTGAATCAACACCAGGGTTTGGACATCGCCATTCGGGCCGTAGCCTCTGTTCGGAACCGAGTCCCAGACTTGGAATTTCACATCTACGGGTCAGGGCCCGAACAGCGGTTTTTGGAAGACTTAATAATAGAGCTCGGACTGGAGAGGGTGGTCTTTCTCCGGTCGGCACGCCCAATTCGGGAGATTGCAGAGATCATGGCGGAAGCCGATATAGGGGTTGTTCCCAAGCGCAGTGATTCTTTCGGGAACGAGGCATTTAGCACCAAGATCCTGGAGTTCATGGCATCCGGAGTTCCCGTCGTCGTATCGGATACGAAGGTTGACCGTCACTATTTCAACGATACACTCGTGACGTTCTTCCCGAGCGGGGATGTTGATCGGCTGGCAGGAGCAATTGTTCAGCTGGCGGAGTCTCCGGAACTTCGAAATCACTTCGTAACTAATGGCCTCGCGTTTGTCCGTTCGTGCGATTGGGAAAGCAATAAGGTTGAGTACCTGACACTCGTGGACACCCTTACCGGCAGACTACCAGCCTCGCAAGCGCCAGTCTGTCATACAAATTTGTCCTGAGGTCGGCATATGTTTGGTTTAGAGTCCTATTTTCTCAGGATCGAAGATGGCCGTTTATGAGGTTGATCCCCTTACCGACCCTCGCTGGCGTGAGTTTCTTGAACGGAAGGCATTGGCGTCTGTTTTTCACACGCCGGAGTGGTTAGAAGCTCTAAAGTACACTTACCAGTATGAGCCCATCGCATACACAACTTCTCGCCCAACAGCAGAACTGGAGAACGGATGGGTGTTCTGCCAAGTCTGTAGTTGGCTGACCGGCAAGAGGCTGGTGTCGCTTCCATTCTCTGATCACTGCGATCCATTAGTCGAGCAATCAGACCATTTTGAAGAACTACTGGCAATGCTCCAACGTGAAAGGGAAGAACGTCGATGGAAATATGTTGAGTGGCGTCCCCTTTCCTCGCAACCTGGAATGGACGGTTTCGAGAGTTCCCAGGTATTTCGGTTACACAAACTGGATCTCAGGCGGGAATTGCCGGAACTGTTTCGCGGATTCCATAAGGACTCGACACAGAGAAAGATCAGACGTGCTGATAGAGAACACCTGACCTATGAAGACGGGAATTCGCAAGCACTTCTGAGTCAGTTTTATCCGCTGCTCGTTGCGACACGGCTGAGACACCGTCTGCCTCCACAACCGCTCGATTGGTTCTCCAACTTGGTTAATCGTATGGGCGATCGGCTGACAATTCAGGTGGCTTCGAGGAATAATGCTCCAGTCGCCAGTATTCTGACGTTGAGATTCAAGCGCACGCTCACATACAAGTACGGGTGCGCCGACGAGAAGTGTTTCCCTCTGGGTGGGATGCAGAAGCTACTCTGGCGCGCGATCGAGGACGCCAAATCAAAGTCCCTGCAGGAATTCGACCTGGGCCGTTCCGACGCCGAGGATCAGGGGTTGATTGTGTTCAAGAACCGGTTGGGCGCTGCCAGCACATCGCTCAGCTATTATCGTTGTCCGGTCGGATCGAAGGGCGGCTCTTCCTCGCGATCGTTCAGGTATGCAAGTGCGGTTATGTCTCACCTCCCCGACCGTGTGCTGGCCGCTGGAGCAAAACTCTACAAGCACCTAGGGTAGTTATATACGTCCTTATGCCATTAGCATCCGGAGAAGCTCATAGAACGGTGGGCAGGATAGAATGTGACATGGGATCTTTTGCACGAGTATTGAGTGAACGTTATCGGTGCCCGGAAGAGTTTCTGAAGTTAGCTGAACCCAAGGTGTTATCAGAAGATGTCGGTTTTTTTCGATTCGGTCGGGGCGTGACGTGCTACGGCCGGTCTTCAGCGGGTGTTGTAAAACCTCAACTTGACGCGGACCTATACGATGTAAGTGCCGACGCTACCTCATCTGATTCTGGTTTGCGCATTCCGTTCGATCCAGGAGAAATCGTGGACAATCTGCGTCTCGAGCGCTACCCTGGAGCACAAGACTCTTGGCTGCGCGCCTTTGCCAGAGAGGCATATTACGCTGTGCGTCCAATATTATCTCCGTCGGTGCGAAGGGAGATCCAGCGATTTCAACTCAGAGGATCGAGAGGCCTTACGTTCCCGAATTGGCCGGTTGACCGAACGGTTGAGGACATTTGTGACCACCTCCTGTTGTGTCTTATCAAAGAAACGGCCTCTGAAGGGATTCCGTTTATTTGGTTCTGGCCGGAAGGCAAACGCAGCTGTGCGATTATGACGCACGATGTAGATAGCAAACTGGGCCGAGATTTATGTGCCGACTTAATGGACATTGACGACTCATTTGGTATTAAGGCGTCGTTTCAAATCGTTCCGGAGCGGTGTTATTCCGTTTCTATGGAGTTCCTGAGTGAGATCCGTAGCCGAGGATTTGAGATTGCAGTTCAGGATCTCAATCATGACGGCCTTTTATTCAGTGAACGGAAAGAGTTTCTGAGGCGCGCCAAGATCATCAATCAGTATGCACGGGCTTTCGATGCTCGAGGATTTCGCGGTGCCGTTCTCTACAGAAGACCGGAGTGGATGACAGATCTTGACTTTTCGTTCGATATGTCCATTCCGAACGTAGCACATCTCGACCCTCAGCGCGGCGGATGTTGCACAATAATGCCCTACCTCATTGGCGAACTTCTCGAACTACCAGTCACGACAACGCAGGATTACATGCTGTTTCATCTTCTCAATGAGCGGTCCATTGACTTATGGAAAACGCAAATTGAGTTGATCACCGAACGAAATGGCCTCATTAGTTTTATCGTTCATCCCGATTACGCAATGGCCGACGAAGTAAAGCCGCTTTACAAGGATTTGTTGAGGTATTTGCGAGAAACACAAACTGCACAAGCAATCTGGTTAACGCTCCCCTCTGAAGTGGAACGTTGGTGGCGAGCACGAAATAAGATGGAGCTTGTATTCAGCGAAAATGAGTGGCGTGTCCAAGGCGAGGGGTCCGAGCGTGCCGTAGTCGCGTTTGCCCGGCAGGTGGATGGGAAGCTGGTTTACCAGATCGAGTCTGATGTCCCCAAACCTTCGCGGCACCTTAGTATGAGCGATATCGACAGGCTTAGATTATGATCGCCATTGGGTAGTGTATACTTCGTCTCTTTTGTTTAAGATGGTTTGACGCTTCGCCCCCCATAGAGTGTGACGGCCTCCCCCCGTGAGCCACAGCTTGTTTTCGTTGAATACCGGACGGCACAGTTGAATGTTTCAGTTTAAGTAAGCTGTCTGTCCTCCCCCAGTCCCAGGTACACAAAAAGCGCGGTAGGAGAACTTTATGACCCGAAAGTTATGGCTGGCGGTATGCTTTGCATTCGCGATGGTCGGGGCTGCCTTTGGATCGTGCAGCGCGCCCCAGAACCAGATTGAAGCTGAAAACTGCAATCCGGGCACTACGGGATGGCAGGTTGCAGAATCTCGGCGACCTTACCATTCAGGGATTTGCGACGGACATCAGTGTCAATGCGGGTCAGACCATAAACTTCAAAATAAGCACACCGGCGACAAGCTATCACATCGATATATATCGCCTGGGGTACTATCAAGGGAACGGCGGGCGCTACATCACTACGATCCAGCCTTCCGCCACACTTGCCACAGACGCAGCCGGCTTGTCTTACGGATTCGGCTACCCAGCTATATGACTGCGGTAATTGGGGCATGTCGGCATCTTGGACTGTCCCCAGCAATGCCGTGTCTGGTATCTACATTGCCGCGCCCGTGCGGAACGACACCGGCGGTGCTAGCCAGATTGTATTTGTCGTGCGTAACGATTCAAGTCATTCGGCAATTCTTTTTCAGACATCGGATGAGACCTGGCAAGCGTACAACGGATACGGCGGTCACAGCGTATACGGTCCGACCGACGTATTTGACTTGACTAATAGGGCTTATAAAGTCAGTTACAACCGACCATCGGACACGAGAACATTTTCGTCGGAGGAGGCGACATGGGTGTTTGGGGAAGAATACCCCATGGTGCGCTGGCTTGAGGCCAATGGTTACGACGTTACCTATTTCACCGGCGTGGATGCGGCTAGGAATGGAAGCCTCATTCAGAATCATAAGTTGTACGTTAGCGTCGGTCATGATGAGTACTGGTCCGGACCGCAACGCGCAAATGTAGAAGCAGCACGCGATGCTGGCGTGAATCTGGCATTTTTCAGTGGCAATGAGGTTTTCTGGAAGACGCGATGGGAAAACAGCATTGATGCAACAAACACCCCCTTTCGGACCATGGTCGTTTACAAGGAAACGCTGGGTCCTAACTCTGTGCCTATCGCGACTACGGCAGTAGATCCACTCGATCCTCCAACCTGGACCGGGACATGGCGGGACCCCGTCAAGAGCCCTCCAGCCGATGGCGGTCGACCCGAAAATTCGCTGACCGGGACAATCTTCGTGGTGAATGGACCCGGAACCGACAACCCAGGAACGCTGTCAATTCAAAGTGCCAGCGGCTGACGGAAAAATGCGTTTCTGGCGCAACACCAGCATCGCGAATCTTGCTGCAGGACAGACGGCGACTCTTCCTGCCGGAACGCTTGGTTACGAATGGGACGTGGATCTTGACAATGGAGCTCGCCCGGCTGGGACTATCGATCTCTCCTCCACCACTCACACCCTGACTACCGATCTGCTACTGGACCAAGGTGGAATCTACGGTGCGGGTACGGCCACACATCAGATGACGCTGCATCGTGCGCCGAGCGGTGCATTGGTGTTCGGCGCGGGAACGATACAGTGGGCTTGGGGCCTGGATGCCAATCACGACAATCCGTTCGGATTTCCAACCCGCCAGCTGATCCAGACATGCAACAGGCGACGGCGAATCTCTTTGCCGATATGGGAGTTGAACCGGCGACACTCCAGCCTGGATTGATCATGCCCTCAAAGTCAACCGATACTACGCCACCGGTGTCCACCATCACTTCGCCGAGCAGCGGTGCAACGCTTCAGTTTGGCATTCCTGTTAACGATCACAGGAACCGCGGTGGATGTGGGTGGAGGTGTCGTTGGCGGGGTAGAAGTGTCGACGGATGGTGGACAGACATGGCATCCCGCCAGCGGCCGGGAGAGTTGGTCTTACTCATGGACGCCGCTCACCTCGGGGTCGATCAAGTGTGCTCAGCCGTGCGGTCGATGACAGCGCGAATCTCGAAATTCCGTCCGCCGGTATAGGCGTCACGGTGCCTAAACCGCCAATTTCGACAGATGCACAAGTTTCGTCGGACGGTTCGTCTGCCAGCACTACGATTCAGTCGCCATCCTTTTCTACATCCACAGGGAACGAGCTTCTTCTGGCATTCGTGACCGACAGATTACTTAACGGGCGCCAACACCACTGTCACGAATGTGACCGGGGGAGGCTTGACGTGGACTCTTGTTGTCAGGGCCAATGGACAGAGTGGCGACTCCGAAATCTGGCGTGCATTTGCAACGTCGCCGATCAGCGGCCGCGACGGTGACCGCAACTCTATCGCAGAGCGTCGTTTCGTCAATCACGGTAAGAAGCTTCGAAGGCGTGAACACGTCGGGCACGAACGGATCCGGCGCGATTGGTGCGACCGCCAGCAAGAGTGCGACCGCCAGTGCACCTTCCGCCAGTGTAACTACGACGCAAAACTACTCCTGGGTGTTTGGTGTGGGAAACGACTTTGACAATGCAATCCCACGCACGCCGGGGGCGGGTCAGTCGCTCGTTCATCAAAACCTAACCGCAGCAGGGGACACTTATTGGGTGCAGATGCAGAACAGCCCCACGTACAACGCAGGCGCGAGTGTCTCTATCAACGATACTGCCCCAACCGGAGATCGCTGGAATCTTGCGGTGGTCGAGGTGCTGCCGACGCTGATCTGGAACGCTCAGTATCTCCGGTACTCTCACTCCAGTTGCCGCGGGAGCTGGCGCCTCGGTTGTGCTTACGGGAACGGTAAGCGCGTCCGTTACGGCGGATGCCTCAGGCAATTTCACTTTTGGAAGCTTACCGAACGGCTCCTATGTGGTGACACCGAGCCGTGCCGGCTTCGTGTTCACGCCGAGTTCTAAATCGGTAGTGTTGTCGGGCAGCAATGCTACTGGAATAAACTTCAGCGGAGCCCAAACATTTTCTCTCTCCGGCACAATCAGTCCGAGTACCAGTGGAAGCGGAACCCTGGTGACGCTCAGTGGAGCAGGTTCAGCCACCACTACTGCGGACAGCTCGGGTAATTACTCATTTTCAAACTTGGTGAATGGCTCATATACCGTCACACCAAGCAAGAGTGGTTTTACCTTTAATCCAACTTCGCAAAACGTGACCGTGAACGGCACCTCTGCAACGGGAGTGAACTTTACGGCAACAGGTCAGAGCTTCAGCATCTCCGGAAATGTCTCGAGCGCCGGCGCTAATGCAACAGTTACCCTCAGCGGTGGGACGAGCGCGAGCACGACTGCAGATGCATCTGGCAATTATTCATTCGGCGGCTTGGGCAATGGCTCGTATACGGTCACCCCGACCAAGTCTGGTTACAGCTTTCACTCCGAGCTCACAAGTAGTGACCATAACTGGCGGGAGTGTGTCGGCGATTAACTTCACTGCTCAGATCATAGTAAGTGTTAACTTGAGCTCGGATGTGAATGTATCGAAGGACGGCACGTCAGCCAGTTCCTCGATTGCCAGTCCGGCATTCTCAACTGCATCTGGGAACGAACTGTTGCTAGCGTTTATTTCGACTGACTTCCTTAGTGGCACTAACACGTCAGTGACTGCAGTAAGCGGAGGCGGGCTTACATGGACTCTGGCGGTGCGAACCAACGCTCAGAAGGGGGATGCCGAGATCTGGCGAGCATTTGCGACTGCTCCCATCAGCAACGTAACCGTGAGTGCAACCCTGTCGCAAAGCGTGGTCTCATCAATCACCGTGATGAGCTTCACGGGTGTAGACACAACTGGAACGGGAGGGTCCGGAGCAATCGGAGCCACGATTAGCAAAAGCGCGGCAACTGGAGCACCTACTGCAACGGTAACCACTACGCGTAACAATTCCTGGGTGTTCGGCGTGGGTAATGACTTCGATAACGCGATTGCGCGGACAGTTGGGACGGGTCAAACGCTCGTGCATCAGAATCTGACTACTGCGGGCGATACCTACTGGGTGCAAATGCAGAATAGTCCCACGCCTGCCAGTGGAACAAGCGTAACGATCAATGACACTGCTCCTACTACGGATAGCTACAACCTCTCGGTGGTAGAGGTATTACCGTCATTGGGAGCGTACAGTATATCCGGAAACATTAGTCCCGCAACGAGCGGCGTCACTGTGACCCTTAGTGGGTCGGTTAACGGCACGAACTTGTCTGACGGGTCTGGCAACTACAGCTTCATTGGTCTGGCGAATGGCTCATACACTGTGACGCCGTCTAAGAGTGGAACGGCATTCACGCCTTCCAGTCAATCCGTAACGATAAACGGTAGCAGCGTAGCGGGCGTAAATTTTGCGATGCAGCAGCTACCTGTTCTATCGGTTTCTCCGACGGCAGTTCCGTTCACAGCATTAGTAGGCGGGAGCAACCCGTCGCCGGCCACGGTCAACGTGACTAACACCGGAAGCGGAACCCTGAGTTTCACTGCAGGAAGCGATAGCACCTGGCTCAGTGTATCTCCCGTTTCGGGCAGCGCACCGCAAGCTCTTCAGGTTTCTGCTTCGATAACGGGACTGGCAGCCGGAACTTACACGGGCCACATTACCGTCACATCGACGGGTACGCAGGGGTCGCCTGCAGTTGTGACGGTCACTTTGACTGTGAGTTCTGCATCGACCTGGACAATCGCAGGAAACGTTTCAACGAATGGCGCCAATGCCACGATTGCTCTTAGCGGAGCAGCGACGGCAACGGCCACCGCTGATGCCAGCGGCAATTACAGCTTTGCGGGTCTGGCCAATGGTGGTTACACGGTCACGCCCTCAAAGAGTGGATACACATTTAGCCCCGTTAACCAGCCCGTTACCGTGAACGGCGCCAATGTTTCTGGCGTTAATTTCACAGCAACTCAAAACGTCACTTCGGGGCTGGCAATTGACGCCAAGGTTTCCAAAGACACGACGACGAAGGCCACAACAATTGCCAGTCCGGCATTTTCTACAACAGCTGGCAATGAATTACTGCTGGCTTTTGTTTCTGCGGATTATCTGTCAGGCGCCAACACTACGGTGACCGGAATCGCCGGCGGCGGATTGACTTGGACACTGGTGGTGAGAACGAATGCGCAAAGCGGGAGTTCGGAGGTCTGGCGTGCGTTCGCAACTGCACCTCTGACCAACGTGACAGCGACTGCAACCCTTTCGCAAAGCGTGCTGTCGTCCATGACGGTCATGAGCTTCACCGGTGTAGATACGACGGGCACGAATGGATCGGGTGCAATCGGTGCCACGCTCAGTGCCAACGCTAAAACCGGAGCTCCCACCGCAACGCTGGTTACGACACGCAACAATTCCTGGGTTCTGGGTGTCGGCAATGACTACGACAATGCAATCGCACGAACGCCCGGGACGAGTCAGACTGTCGTGCACCAAGACCTGACGTCTACAGGGGACACGTACTGGGTCCAGATGCAGAACAGCACGACACCACTCAGCGGCACGAGTGTGACCATCAACGACACCGCACCAACCGGCGATCGTTATAACCTGAGTATCGTCGAAGTACGGACTCCTTAGAAAATAAGCCAGGAAAGACGTGCTAGCCAAAGACAAAGAGGTTACCTTATGAAACGTCGACTTATTTTCGCCCTCACAGTGTTATCGGTGTTGGCCACGGGTGTAGCGCTCTCTACCCCCGCGTACGCGGCGATCGGAATCGACGCCAACGTTTCGACGAACCAGGGTTCGGCGAAGACCACGGTCAGCACACCGGCCTTTTCCACGACTTCGAGCAATGAGTTGCTTCTGGCGTTCGTGGCGACCGATTACCTCTCGGGAACAAATACTCAGGTGAGTGGCGTCGCTGGTGGGGGTCTCACTTGGGCGCTGGTGGTCCGCACGAATGCACAGAGCGGCTCGTCGGAAATCTGGAGGGCATTTGCGCCCTCGGCCTTGAGCCAGGTGACGGTGACAGCAACCCTCTCGCAGAGTGTCCTGTCCTCGCTTACGGTGATGAGTTTCACGGGCGTGAACACGTCCGGGACTAACGGATCTGGTGCGATTGGCGCGACTCAAAGCGCAAATGCTTCGAAAGGAGCTCCGACGGCAACTCTGGTAACGACGCAGAACAGTTCCTGGGTGTTTGGCGTGGGAAATGACTTCGACAATGCGATTGCGCGGACGCCAGGGGCGGGGCAAAGCCTTGTGCACCAGGATCTCACGTCCACCGGGGATACGTACTGGGTACAAATGCAGAACAGCCCGACACCATTGAGCGGAACCAGTGTAACTATCAACGATACGGCGCCGACCGGAGATCGCTACAATCTCAGCATCGGTGGAAATTCTGGCAGCCACCGCCGGCGGCGGCTCCACATCCAGCATTTCGGGCACACTCAGTCCCTCCTCGCTTGTGAGCGGGGCGATTGTAACTTTGACCCTTCCCGGGGGCGGAACGGTGACAACCTCGCCTGATGCTTCAGGGAACTACAACTTTTCAAATCTAGCCAATGGCACTTATACCGTGACGCCCAGCAAGTCCGGGCAATCCTTCACTCCCTGCCGCTCAAACCGTGACCATTAGCGGCAGCAGTATTTCTAGCGTTAATTTTACGATGCAGACTTGGAGTATCTCCGGCGTTGTCAGTGTTAGCAGCGGGACAACATTAATCCTGAGTGGAGCAGCGAGCGCCAGTACGGCACCCGACGCATCAGGGAATTACAGTTTCAACGGGCTGCCGAATGGCGCATACACCGTTACGCCCAGTAATGCTGGAGTCACCTTCAGCCCTGCAAACCAGTCTATCAATCTTAACGGAGCGAATGCCTCAGGTATCAATTTCACTGGAACTGCCAAACCGACTTGGAGCATCTCCGGCACGATAAGTCCGGCAGCTCTCGGCGGCGGCTCCTTAGTGAGTCTTAGCGGATCACAGAGCGCTGCGACCAATGCCGATGGTTCTGGTAACTACATCTTTAACAATCTAACGAACGGAAGTTACACGGTTACGCCAAGCTCAGACTGGAGCAACGTTCACTCCTGCGTCGCAGTCGGCTACGGTAAATGGAGCCTCCGTAAGCAATTTGAATTTCACCGCCCAAACTGCGACAGCCTCGGTCTTAGCCATCGACGCCACCGTTTTCGCAGATGCCACATCGAACTCGACAACCGTTACTGCCCCTGCTCTTTATACCAGCTCAGGCAATGAATTATTGCTGGCGTTCATTGCTACGGATTATTTATCCGGGGCCAATACGACGGTCACAGGCGTAGCCGGCGGATCTCTGACTTGGGTGCTCGTACAGCGTACCAACACGCAAAGTGGTTCGGCCGAAATTTGGCGGGCGTTTGCTCCGAACCCCCTTTCCAATGTGGCCGTCACGGCAACACTTTCTCAGAAAGTACTCTCCTCGATCACGGTTATAAGCTTCACGGGCGCTGATACCACCGGAACCAACGGATCGGGTGCAATAGGCGCAATAGGCAGCGCAAATGCCCATACTGGAGCCCCCAACAGCCACGTTAGTTACGACGAGGAACAACTCGTGGGTATTCGGCGTCGGGGACGACTTTGATAATGCAATCGCACGGACGCCAGGACGCCGGGCAAACCATGGTCCACCAAGACTTGAGTTCGACTGGCGACACGTATTGGGTTCAACGGGAGACCAACAGCACTCCAATAGCCGGGACGTCCGTGACCATCAATGACACTGCTCCAACGGGCGACCGATACGACCTGAGCATTGTAGAAGTGCTACCGTCGTTAACGGGCGGCGGGGGTGTAGCGCCTACCGTTAACATCACGTCTCCCGTGCCGTTCGCGAGTGTGACCGGCAGCACGACCATCTCGGCGAACGCTTCCAGTCAAGGGTCGGCGATCACCGGAGTGCAGTTCGTGCTGGACCAGAACAACCTGGGGGCGCAGGTCATGTCTGCTCCGTATTCAATCACTTGGGATACGACGACGGCGACCGCGGGAACGCACACGCTGTCCGCGATAGCTTACAACTCTGCCGGCTTGCGCAAGGTCTCCAACGCAATTACAGTGACCGTCGACAATTCGGGTAATGTTTCCACGGCCGGTAGTTGGTCGCTGCCGGTCGATATTCCGGCCGTCGCAGTCAACCTCATACTTTTAAAGAACAATACCTTCTTGTTTTACCAGGATGGTGCGACGCCTACAGTGTGGGACTATACGAACAATGTATTCACCAACATTCCAGCTCCTGTTGACTTGTTCTGTTCTGGCCACTCTGCATTGGCCGATGGACGAATTCTGGTTGTGGGAGGGTATGGCGAAAGCGGCACCAAGTTGGGTATTTCGAACGCTGAGATTTTCGATCCGTCGACCAATGAATGGACGGTACTGCCGAAGATGGCTTATGCGCGCTGGTATCCGTCCGCTACAACGCTATCTGATGGGCGAGTCCTTGTCACTGGAGGCTGGCAAACAACGGAGCATACCAACGCCGGGACGCCGGAAATATATGATCCGGTTTCGAATACATGGACGCAGTTAACCAGTGCAAACAATCCTTTCGAGACCTATCCATTCATCTATATGCTGTCAGATGGGCGGCTCGTACACGTGGGTGGATCGGAATACGCCACAGTCACTGACATTCTCGATCTCACTACAAATAGCTGGTCCCTGGTCGACTCGAACATAACCGATGGTGGCAGCTCCGCCATGTATCTCCCCGACAAGATCGTGAAGGCAGGCAGTGCGAGCGACAGCCAGGAGTCAGGAGCTTCGTCAAAGACGACGTTTGTCCTTGATATGACGACACCGTTTCCTGCCTGGCAACAAACTGCATCGATGGCCTACGCGCGGACCTTCTTTAATCTCACCGAGCTTCCCGATGGGACGGTGCTGGCGACCGGTGGGGAGACCGACAAGAACGGTGGCAACATCTGCCAATGCCGTGTATCCCGCCGAACTGTGGTCGCCTACTACGGAGACCTGGACGACCATGGCCTCCATGCATACTCCTCGTGAATATCACGGCACGGCGACACTACTGCCCGATGGCCGCGTGTTGGAATCGGGCATGGGTGCCGACTTTGGAAATGTACCGAATGAGCTGAGCGCGGAGTTTTTCTCTCCGCCTTATTTGTTCAAGGGAGCCAGACCGACAATCACTCAAGCTCCGGCGCAGATTTCTTACGGTCAGAATTTTTTCGTTGCCACGCCAGACGCGGCCACCATCAAGAGCGCCGTATTGATCCGAACAGGCGCAGCGACCCACTTCTTCAATATGAATGCACGGTTTGTGCCCGTTACTTTCCAGCAGACAACAGGGGGCTTGACCCTCACAGCGCCTGCCAATGGGTACCAGGCGCCGCCAGGCTATTACCTGCTTTTTATCGTGAACTCGAACGGTGTTCCATCGGTTGCACCTTTCGTTCAGTTGCAGTAGGTGCAGATGCCGGACTTGAAGATGGCCTCTCATCCCGAAACTGTGATCCATTCGCGGTTGAAGGCCCGGATTGGCGGGATTAGACCACTCAGCGGAGAATAGGGCAGTTTAGAATAGCCGAATGAGGGAAAGCATTTGTTCTCAGCGCAAGGAAGGGCATTCCCGCCTGATACTTCGGTGCCTGTTTCTTCTTGTCATGACCTCCACGCCAGGCCTGCTAGGCTGGGCGCAAGCTGCACCTCGGACCGCCACCGTCTCCAAAATCCAAGAACGCTGTCTACGGGCGCCTGCGGGTAGCATCGTCGAAGAGCCGCGTGATCGTAGAAGCGAGAACGGCTCGTTGAGGGTCAGTTTGACGATACGCAGTTCTACCGACCCCGCTTGGAGATGGTCCGACTCAAGTTGGTCTGCCTCAAACTGGTCTGGACCCGGTTCGTATGACTCGATTCTGGGTCATGTCCGATATTGTTACTTAGATGAACAAGGAAATCAGGCCCCAACTCTTCGTCTTCAGCCGGGCGACACGCTGGTCGTCAATCTGAAAAACGAAATCTCGCTGCCATCCACCAGACTCTTCCTCGGCTTCGCATTCCACAGATCACAAGAGCGCTCGTGCGGAGAATGATCCGTGCACCGCCGATGCGATGACTCAATCCTCGACCAACCTCCATTTTCATGGTCTTGCGGTCCCCCCTGTCTGTCACCAGGACGAGACGCTCAAGACTTTGATTCAACCCGGAGACCCTCCGTTTGAGTATCGCTTTCAAATTCCCAAAAACCAGCCACCGGGTCTGTACTGGTATCATCCCCATGTTCATGGCTTCACGGAAGAACAGCTTCTAGGGGGAGCGTCTGGTGCGCTAATCGTCGAAGGAATGGAGCAGGCGGTTCCGCAGAGTTGCGGGACTGCCGCAACGTGTGTTTGTCATTCGCGACGAGAAGATGCCCGATCCTTCGGATTCCGAGAAAGCTGATCTGAACCGGCCAACCAAGCAACTCTCGATCAACTCCATTCCAATCCCTTATCCGAAGTATCCCACCGCTGTGATCAAGATGAAACCGCTGGAACGACAGTTCTGGCGTGTGTTGAATGCCTCTGCGGATACGTATCTTGAGTTGAGCGTGTTATACGACGGCAAGCGCCAAAACCTGGGCATCATCGCGCTCGACGGTGTTCCTCTCCACTATGGCGAGCCTGGGGCAAAAGACTACGCTCCCGAGCGTTCCGATGTCTTCCTCCCTCCGGGTTCACGCGCGGAATTCATCATCACACGGACCTCCTGTTGGAGTGTCAGGCGTCCTCCAGACGGCTCGCGTCTTCCGTGGAGCGGGGGATGACAATGGGCCTGTGGTCAAGAAAGATAGTACGCAGCCCGCGCTGCGCCTTGGTCTAGATGACGTTGATCCAGTTCGGCCTCTCGCCACGCTGATCGCCTCGACCGAGGATTCCACGCCGGGCTTCGTTGATCCCGCTTCAACTCGTGCTCCTGAGCCGACTCCTCCGCCGTTGTCGTCAGTGCGGCCGGTTCGCAAACGAAAGTTTTACTTTTCCGAGAAGGTCGTGCATCCGGACGATCCCAAGAGCCCAACTCTTTTCTTTATTACCGAGGAAGGCCATTCTCCTGTCGTGTTCGATCCCCACACCGGTGAGCCGAGTGTGACCGTTCATCAGGGCGAGGTTGAGGACTGGACCATCGAAAACCGGTCTCAGGAATCTCACGTCTTTCACGTTCATCAATTGCACTTTCTTGTGGTGGGAGCCCGAGGTATCGGCTGGCAAGAGCCCACTTTACGAGATACGGTGAACCTCCCGGCGTGGGATGGTTTTCGACAATATCCGAGCGTGACGTTGCGCATGGATTTCCGTGATCCTCGGATTGTAGGAACGTTTCCGTTCCACTGCCATATCGCGCAACACTCCGACGGAGGAATGATGGGCACTGTTCGAGTCGAGCCTGCCCCGAAGGCAGAGATGTCTCATTAGGTGGCGCCATGCGCCTCATCAGTTGCCTGTATTATCGCTGGCCGTTCTCGCGAGCGCCGTCTGGGGCCAGAAGCCAGATTCTTGTTCGTGCGGCCACAACCCGCCGGGCCCGCCCTCACTCCGTTCGCTCAAGCCCTATGCCGGCGTCCCCGAAGACTTGCGGCCATTTTCGAAGTTCACCACTCCCTATTACAAGTTCTACCAAGATCGCATCGAATACAACGGTGAAGCGCGGGGAATACCCGATCCTAACCTGAAGGATCTTTCGGAAATCCGCATTGGTTTTATCGGACCGCTCTTCAACCATCCCGACCAATCTTTGGGATATCGGATGCTCAAAGGTGCGACTCTTGCTATTGATGAAGCCAACGCGGCAGGTGGCTACGCCGGCAAGCCGTTCAAATTGATGTTGCACAACGACTCGGCAGTTTGGGGCGCAGCCAGCAACGAGATCGTCAAGATGGTCTTACGACGAACAGGTCTGGGCGATGTTCGGCTCGATCAGCGGAGATACAACGCACATCGCGTTGCGCGTGACGCTCAAAGCGGAAACTCCGCTGATCAACAGTGCGTCGACCGATCCAACGATTCCGGAAACCGGCATTCCTTGGTATTTCACCGATCTTCAGGATGATCGCACGCAAGGATATACGCTCGCGCGACATATCTACACAGAACTGGGGTTGAAGCGCGCTGCCATCTTGCGGGTTAACGACCGCTACGGGCGTTTTGGGGTGCTCAAATTCCGCGACGCCTCCCGTCGCCTTGGGCATCCGGTGGTGATCGAACAGAAGTTCATTCTCGGGGATACTGACTTCCGGCACCAACTCCAGGTGATTGAAGACTCGGGTGTCGATGCCATTGTACTGTGGACCGATATCGGCCCTACCGCAATGATTTTGAAGCAGATGCGGGAATTGGGAATGAAACAGCGCGTCTTCGGCAGCCATCGGACCATTGGCGATGAACTCGTCAAACTGGCGGGACCGGCAGCTGAGGGCTTTGAGGCAGTTTTTCCTTATGACCCCAACCGCAGTGACCCACGCTGGCTGGAATTCAACGATCACTATGAGGCGCGCTACGACGAAAAGCCGGACCAGTTCGCTGCGCTTGCCTACGATGCAATGCGTCTTCTGCTGGACGCCATTTGCCGCGCGGGCCTGAATAAAGGACGGATCCGTGATGCTCTGACTGAAACAGAAGCGTACAAAGGTGTTACTGGCGACATGGTTTTCGATCCCAATTGTAAGAATATCGCTCCGCTCTTCCTCGCTCACGTGCAGAACGGAACAATTGAGTACCGCCGCATCACAATGGAAAAACCTTCGCTCCAATGAGCCGGAAGACAATCTGACTCGCAAGTGGTTCTCTGGTCAAGAAAATACGGATAAGCACTCCTCATCCTTCCTCAACATCCAGGCCTCTCCTCGCCGCAAGCGTCAATTCAGGTGAATCGATGATTCTTGGGTGGTATTCGTGTGCACGCGACACGAAAAGGGATTTCGATAGATCATTCCGCCTCGATCTGACCTGCCCCCGGCTTTCGTTCACGTAAGAATACGACAAGTCTGTTCGTCTCCCTCTCCGGTTTGAGCCGGGATGGGGGAGAGCGAGGGGCAAGGGACGGCGTTTGAGTCCCTTGCCTCTAGCTCAGCTGTGTAGAAGCTCACTGCCTGCGCCGCCGCAAACTCTTTCGCCATGCGGTAGCCCGGGCTGCTGTGCGGACGCTGCTCGTTGTAATCGGTCCGCCATGCCGCGATCTTCCGCTGCGCATCGAACAGGTTCTGAAACCAGCTCACCATCAAGCGCTCCTCCGCAGCCGTCCATGGAAACTCTCGACGCGCGCGTTCTGCGTCGGCTTGCCCGGCTGAATGTGTACCAACTCGATCTTTCGTTCCACGCACCACGCCAGAAAATGCCGGCTCGTCAGTTCCGGGCGGTTGTCGCAACGGATGGCTTGCGGTTGTCCCCGCTCCGCCACGATCGCATCCAACACGCGCGTCACTCTCCGGCTGGCAAAGCTCGTGCCCACCTCCAACGCCAAACACTCCCGCGTGTACGCATCCACCACGCTCAGCACCCGGATCGCCCGCCCGCACTCTACCGCATCGTGCAGGAAATCCAGAGCCCACTCCTGGTTCGCCGAAGTTCGCACCACCAGCGGCTGTCCCACCCGCACACAGTGCTTGCGTTTCTTCCTGCGAATCATGAGTCCCGCCTCACGATAGATTCGATGCAGCCTCTTGTGGTTCACATGCTCTCCCGCGTGGCCCAGCAGCGCATGCAGCCGCCGATACCCGAAGCGCGGCTTCTCCCGCGCCAACTCCACCCGCCGCGTTCGTAGCGGTTCATCGCTGCGCTTCGTCTCGTAGCGGTAACTCGACACCGCCACCGTCATCGGGCGGCACACTCGCCGTTCGCTGAAGGCATACTCTGCTCGCATCTGCCCGATAGGTGCCTTCAGCGCTACGAGCTCCAACCGTTTTCTCGGATCACCGCTGCAGGGCTTCTTTGTCCAGACTCCGATCGGCCACCAGCTTCCGCAGTTTCGTGTTCTCGTCACGCAACTGCTTCGCGCCGTACTTCGCCTTCCAGGCGTAGAGCGTGTGCTTCGACACACCCACCTCTCGCGCCACGTCTTCCACTTTTCGCCCGGCCTCCACTTGTTTAAGAGCCCCGATCGTCTGCGTTTCCGTGTGCCTGCTTTTCGACTTACATCCTTCCCTTTTCTTTCGCAAAAATCATACTTACCTTTGTTCGGAAAGAGGGGAGCAGGTCAGGGAGCACGTCTCTGCGAATAAAGACTACCTCAACCACAAGAATGCTATCGGAGTCGCCGCTCGATAGACTAAAAGCCTAGTTTGCTCCAAAGTTGTCGTAGAAGATCACGCTCGGATCTGTGCTGGGTGCCAAAGGACACGATCCGTCCGTCGTACTGCAGATTTGCACATAGTTCACTGTTAACGAAGCTGGCAAACTGGAATTGTTGGTTGTCCATTGCCCCGTCTGTATCTGCATGATCAAAAACATATTGTCGTTGACGCTCTGGTTGCAGCCGCCCACTCTCGCGCCATCGACGTATTCAGCTAGCGTCGTAGCTGTCCAGATGGTCATAAAGGTGTGGACGTTTGTGTCGACCGAGTAGTCGAACTGACAAGCTGACGTTTCACCAGGATTGTAGACGTTGAATTGAGCCCAAGTACTCTTGAAAGCCTCCGTCATGTCAATCTCGGTATAGCCCGCATTGCCAAGAGTCGGACATCCGCCTTCTCCTGGATCACCTGAGTATTTGTTATCGACCTGACATTTTGAAGTTAGCAACCAGAACGCCGGCCAGAGTTGAGAAGATTGAGCCGGGAACTTCCCGTTTATGACAATCGTCCCGTATTTGAAGTTAAACGTATTCATCTGAACGTCGCCCGTCGAAAACGGCCAACTCGTCGCCGTGTCTTTGATCGTTCCATCAATATTGAAGTCTCCGGTTGAATCGGCTACTGATTCTGCTCGAATATTCAAAAACCCACCGCCCGCTGTGATCTCCCATGGAACATTGCTCTCGGTTTCGTTCTGACCATACTCGCCGTGCCGGGAGACTACGGTCCATTTCGTGCTGTCCAGCGTCCCGTTGACTTGTTGGCACACTGAATTCGTCCAATTCAGCGTTGCACCGCAAGCCGCTTGTGACTGTTGCGTCACCGTGACACTCGCACTTTTGGTTGCGGCACTGCTGGCGGCCGCCGTCGCCGTCACCGTGTCGGTTTCGTTGGTGCTCGGCGCAGTGTACAGTCCGCCTTGTGTTACCGAACCATTTCCAACTTCGGACCACAGAACGCCTGTATTGACTGTCCCGCTTACCGTTGCGGTGAATTGCTGCGTTCCACTCGGCTGCACCGTAGCTGAAATGGGCGAAAGACTGATGCTCACAGCGGGAATGGTCGCGGTCGCGGTCGCGGTCTTCGTCGTATCCGCCTGGCTCTGCACTTGAATAGTGTCCGATTCCTGTTTATTCGGAGCTGTAAAGAGCCCGGATGAACTAACTGTGCCCGAGCCACTTATGAGCGACCAGTTGACTCCAGTATTGGAGGTGCCTGCTACAGTGGCAGTAAACTGTTGCTGGGCTCCTTGGTTCATCGAAACAGCCGTCGGGCTAACCGAAACTGATATCTGACTAGTTTGGGATACCGTCACCGACGCCGAAGCGGACTTGGTCGTATCTGCCGCACTGGTCGCTGTCACCGTGTAGGTGCCGGCCGTGCCAGGAGCAGTGTAGAGACCGCTGGTGGTGACTGTCCCACCAGTAGCCGACCAAGTAACGGCTGTGTTGCTGGTGCCGGACACGTAAGCGGTGAATTGCTGCTGGCCGCCTTTCGAGACCGTGGCGGACGTCGGCGAGATGGAGACTACAACCGGCGGCGGGGAACTGCTGACTGTGAAATTCAAGTTGGCGACATTGGCGCCGTTGATCGTCGCTGATTGGGCTGCAGGACTAAAGCTGTACCCGCTCTTGCTGGGCGTCACCGTGTACGAACCGCTTGAGAGTCCACTGAACCCGTAGTTCCCGGAGCCATCGGCCGTGGTGGTTCCGCTGGCAGTGCCGCTGCAGCGTGACCGTCGCTCCGCTGCCCTGTGCGGAGGGACTCAGAGTTCCGAAGATGCCGTAGGTGCCGTAGGTGCCCACGGTGCCCGCTGGTGCCGGCAGTACTTCGACGATGGTCAGGTTATAGCGATCGCTGGTCGGGGCACTGTCGTTGAGGGTGACGCTCGTCCCCGACAAAGATGTGGCGTTGCTCTCCCTCTGCACCCAGTAAGTGTCACCCACATTGGCTAAGAATTGATGAACCATGGTCTGATTGGGTCCAAGCGTCCGTGCGATAGCGTTATCCCAATCGTTTCCCACCCCCAGCACTAGAGAGCCATTAGCCGTAGTGACGAGTGTGGCCGTCGGCGCCCCGGGATCGGCGTTTCCACTTCCGACCGCGCCGATGGCCCCCGAACCATTCGTCCCCGAGGTATTCACGCCGGTGAAACTCATGACCGTGATGGAGGAGTCCACTTTCTGAGACAGCGTGGCAGTCACCGTGACGCCGCTCAGCGCCGACGGTGCGAATGCCCGCCAGATCTCGGCGGTGCCCAATTGCACATTGGCTCTTTGAACCAGCACCCAGGTGAGGCCGCCACCCGCGACTTGCGTTACGGTCGTGTTGGGCGACGCAGAGCTGTCCGCCGAAATGAACGCGAGCAGTAACTCGTTGCTGGCGTTAGTGGAGAAAGGGCTGGTGACTGCCGTGGTGGATGGCGTGTTGGAATCACTATAAGTGACAACGTCAATCCCTAGTCCTACAGCAGCGGTGAAATTCACACCCGTGACCAGGGCGTTGTTCACACTCACTGGCTGGCTTGCTGGACTGATCGCGAAGCCGGCCTTGGTGGCAGTGACCGTGTAAGAGCCGTTCACCAGACCGCTGAAACTGAAGGCGCCGGTGGGGTCGGCCGTGGTGGTGGCGCTGGCGGTACCGCTCAGCGTGACGGTGGCGCCGCTACCATTGGCGGAGGGAGTGATCATCCCCGAGATGCTGTACGTCGGCAGGGCCGACGCGGTGAAGTTGATGCCCGTCACGGGGGAGCCGTTGACCGTCACACTCTGAGAGGAGGGAGCAAAGACGTATCCGGTGTTGCTGGGGGTCACGGCGTAAGTGCCGTTGACGATGCCGTTGAAAGAGTAGCTTCCCGCGGCTCCCACTGTGGTCGTGGCGACGGTCGTTGAACCCTGCGTCAGAGTTACTGTGGCGCTTGTGCCGGACGAAGTCGGGCTGATGTTCCCCTGGATGCTCCCAGGCGGAAGCGAGGCCGTAAAGTTCACTCCTGTGATGCTAGTACTGTTGACCGTCACAGCCTGAGAGGAGGGAGCAAAGACGTATCCTGTGTTGCTGGGGGTCACGGCGTAAGTGCCGTTGGCGACATCGTTGAAGGAGTAGCTTCCCGCGGTTCCCACAGTGGTCGTGGCGACGGTCGTAGAACCCTGCGTCAGGGTTACGGTGGCGCCTGTTGCGGACGAAGACGGGCTGATGCTCCCCTGGATGCTCCAGTGACTGTTATAATGTCTCGAAAAGGGAACTCCTGCCGTGACACCGGTCAGCGCCGACGGTGCGAATGCCCGCCAGATCTGTGCGGTGCCCAATTGTACGTTGGCTATTTCAACCAGCTCCCGGGTGAGGCCCCCACTCGCGACTTGCCTTGCCGTTGGGTTGGGCGACGCAGTGCTGTCCGCTGAAACGAACGCGAGCGGCAGCTCATTTCCTGATGAAGTCGAAAAAGCTGAAGTACTGACGGTATTCTTCGCCGGAACTTGGTCCATCGAAGTTGTGATGTCAATGCCGATTGCTCCCCATGCAGCGGTGGTCACGATCAGACCTACCGCGAGTACAAGAAGTGCTGCGCCAAGACAGCTACGCGTGCTTAACATGGTCTTTATTCCTCTGTCAGGTTGAAAGCACAGTGGGAGCAAAGGTTCGCCAAGTTCCGGCGACGCTCATTTGCGTGGTTGAAAGCTAAAGCAACCCAGGTGAGAGTAGCGCCTCTGACATTAGCCACCGATGTGGCGGCGGAGCTGGCGTCAGTACGAACGAAGGCTAGCGACAATTCGTTGGGTGAAGTCGTCGAGAACGATGGCGAGTTAAGATCCCTCGACCCCGACTGGTCTGCAGGAACCGTTAAACAAATCTGGCTGGCGCCCCAGTGCTGGCTGGCGCCCAGCCACAACACGAACGGAATCCGTCGCACAACTTACCCCCAGGGGGAGAATATTGGGGTTCAGCGATGGATTTGGTGGAGAGTTGCAGTGCGGAATACTATCGCACAACGCACTCGACCAACAAACCACCTGACCGCGAATTTGGATGCTTCAAGGGCCGCAACAGTTTACTCACATCTCGTTTAGTAAATTTACAATGGTCGCCTCTTGGTTTCTGTTCAAAATTGCTCAGTTTTGAAATCGGTCGCGAAACGTTTCAGCGTTGGTCGAACGAAGTGACAGCGGATGCGATCACGACGTCAGCCCCGCTGGCGAAAATCGGAGTTCCTTCTTCGCCCCGAGCAACCCGACGAACCGATTTCAGTTCGCTGATTATACGTCGCCTATCAGGTTATTGTCGACGAGGCACAGGTCACCGTGACGTGGCACCTCGAGCTCCGCGAGAGCGAACGTTCTTCATCACGCCCCCGGTTTCGCGCTGACCGGGAACTGCTTAGAGGGGTACAGGGCCGGTCTTACTGACCAGGCCTCGGATCATCTGCGTTGTAGTCTTCCTTCGCAAGTCATTGAGAAAATAGCACTGTTCACGAGTGTTGCCACACGCCCAAGGGATCGGTTGCACCCAGGCCAGGCCCAAACGCGGGATCTGTCCCGAGCGAGAAGGTCCCGCCCATGGAACACGAGTTCCATTTTGGGAATAGCACTTTACATTTCATTGAAACGAGGGACATGAACGACGGACAGCTTGGACCGATCCTTATCACCAGAAGGGATCCAACCCCGACGGCGCACTCTTATAGAACGGTGGAACAAAATTAGAACGGTGGAACAAAATCCGCGGACAAGCAGTAAGGTAACAGAGCAGCCCGCGTCGCGAGCCGTTAACTCGCGCGCGGGCTGTTTTTTTCCACTCTCAGAACGCCGCATCACAGCCCCGTTTATGGAGCATTCGGTTATAACCGCCGGCTATGGCATTGGAATCACGGCTTGGGCGATATCCGAATACCCACTTTCCCCTCCGCTTGAATCAACCGCCGTGTAACGGGGGACTACCGTCTTGACGTGGGAGACGTGGGACAGGATGAGGTCGTGTCCACTTCTTTTGTTAATGGACACGACCTGCTGGAGTGGATGTGTGTGCTATCGGGTGGAAAGTTCTGCGGCGGAGTCGTTCAACCGTGCCGGGTTCAACCCAATGTTCCAGGGCAACAACTCTGCGATGCGGTTCACCGGGTGGTCAGCGATGCGCTCCAGCACCTGGCGCAGGTAGGCCTCGGGATTGAGGTCGTTCAGTTTGGCCGTCCCGAGCAGGCAATAGAAAGTAGCGGCTCGTTCCCCACCGGCGTCGGAGCCGGCGAACAAGTAATTCTTGCGACCCACCGCGACCGCACGCAGAGCCCTCTCGGCCGCGGAGCTGTCGATCTCGATGCGGCCATCACCGCAGTAGCGCGCGAAGGCGTCCCAACGGGCGAGGGCATAGTGGATCGCCGCCGAGGTATCCGACTTCCGTGAGAGTTTCGACAAAGATGTTTCCAGCCACGCACGCATCGCGTCCAGCAGTGGGCGCGAGCGTGTGTTGCGGACTTCACGTCGCTCGTCGGGAGGCCGCCCGCGGATTTCCTTCTCGATGGCATACAAGACTCCGATGCGCTCGACCGCTTCGGTCGCGATCGGCGAGCGGTGCGCTTCCATCAGGTCGTAGAACTTGCGGCGGATATGGGCGAGACAGGGGGCTTCCTGTATGCTCCCGTCTTCGTAGAGTTGATTGAAGCCGGAGTAAGCGTCGGCCTGCAGAATGCCGCGGAAGTTACTCAGATGTTGCTGTGGGTGTTCGCCCTTGCGGTCGGGCGAGTAGGCAAACCAGGCCGCTGGAGCCGCGTTCGAGCCCGACGGACGGTCGTCGCGAACATAGGTCCACAAGCGCCCGGTCTTGGTCTTGCCATTGCCGGGAGCCAGCACTGGAACCGGAGGACACGGTAGTACATAAGTTAGAGTCTTTTTAGACACAGAAGGGCAGCGCGTCTACGTCCGATGCGCTATTGTCACGGTGGTATTAAAACCGAGAAAAATAAAACAGCTCCCATTAATCGGGGAGTGGACGCGCGACTTCGATATTTCGGAATCATCGAGCGGTTGCGCGAGGCCGTGCTCGGCTCCGCGGGCGAGATAGTGTTCAAGCGCGTTTTGCTGGTCTCATCGAAGGGCGGCGAGGTCGGCAATGAACTCGCGATCCCCTCGATAGGCGAGCCATCGGAGCGTCCGTGCACGTGCGCGGTAAAGAAGAAGGACCATCAGCACCACATATTCAACAGTGGATGGAGGCGTGGCACTCTGAGCAGAGAGTGATCAGGTTTTCTTCGGAGTCCGCGCCGCAGTGGCTGCGGAACTGTTTGTGATGGACTTCCAGGTTCGAGATCGCGCCACACGATTGACATCGCCAGCTATCGCGACGCAGCACCTGTTGTCGCAAGGCGCCATATGACTCCGGATGCAGTCTCAAGCGCAGAGGAGGGCGCGGTTCAGGATCATGATGCCTTCTCACTTATTCCTCCAAGAAAGGCCTGCCGCTGCTCGCAAGGCAGAAATTTGAAGAATCTCGTCATCGAGAACAGCAGCGTCTCCGGATCTCCGTTATCCAAGTTCGCTCCAGCCAGGAAGTCCGCACAGATCATTTCCAGGCAGTAGCCTCGGGATCGATCGCTACCCAGCATCAGAGCCGCCGTTTCGATCGCTTTCTCAACGACCGGCATCTGGCTCTGGTATAGCTTGAAGTAGATAATCTCCCACGGTTCGGTTTCCCGCCCCGTCAGCTCCTTCTCAACCTCCTTCTTGAAGTCCTCCTTCGGCATCTGACGGGCCTTGTGCAACCAGGTTGCACAATCGAAGCGCTGCCCATCCCGCCTTGCCAGTTTGACTAGTTCTATTCCCTTCGCCCACCCGACTTCCTTCAGTTGCTTTCTCGCCTGCGGCGGCAGGTGTTCATGAATTGACATCAGGTAGTACGCCTTCCTCCGCGATTCCGGAAAACGCCTTTCCAGAAATTCATCGAAACACTTCAAATTCTCCAGCCGCCAGTATTGTCCCGCACGCACCTCGCACAGATAACGTCCCAGTTCGACGAATTTGGTATCGCGCTCTGTCTCCTTCCTCTGCTCCCAAGCGAGAATCTCGTCAATCTTGCCCAGTACGAATACAGCGCGGCGACGATTGAACTTCGGTGGCATGGGCGGATACTCAGCAATTAAGCTCGTCAAGCCAATCAAGACTGTCGGCTCCTGGACGCCGCTCCACAGCGGCGTCGATCATTTCCTGCTTTCCAAGACAAAGCCCTACGTACGGGCAGCTGCTGCAGGGGTTCTGAGGAAAGCGGATACCACTGTGCGGCAGAAAGTCCGCTGACTCGATTCGGCGGATTGTGCCCTCCACTAAGCGACCAAACTCCTGTCTCTGTTCGTCGGTAATGGTTGTGCGCAGGTATTGAACGTCGACTAGACTCTTGCGGACAAATACGACTTGGGCAACTTCGGCAATGCCCGTCATCCACGAGTAGCAGACCAGTTGCGGATCGAGAGAAAGAAGCCCTGCAGGCTCTTCCGGGTATCGGCTCGACGAAGTCTTCCATTCCAGCAGACAACGCTTGCCATCGAGTTTCCCGATGGCGTCGATATAGGCGACGAAATCGTTGCTGCCAGTAACCTGCCGGGTGAATTTGACTTGCAGATTTCGTTGAGGCTGGCGAACCCGGACACGATCGTCCTGACAAAATCGAGTCAGTAGCGAAATTCCTTGACGGAGCATACGATCCCAAGAATCTCGGGTGGCGTAGTGCAGTCCTTGGCTCTGGCACGCGGACCACTCGTCGAACAGGACTGCCCCGGGATCTTCTTGCCGAAAAAAGGCGGCGAGGGCTCGCTCGAAGGTGCGGCCGAACAGCACCGCCGCCCGCGTGTCCTTCTCCTTCCAGCCATCGAGATAGCGATGGCGATAACGCCGTGGGCAGGTGAGATATTGGCTGATTTGGGTGTAGCTGTACGTCATTCACGCCACCTGCGGATTGTCTAGATTTGCTGGTGAGAGTTCTTCCCACCTTGTGGCAGGTGCAAAGCCGTCGAGCCGGAGCAGGGAAGTGCCGTTGAATACGACGTGGCTGATCTTGACCACGCCCTTCAGACCTAAAAGTTGGGTCTCATCTACTTCATCGCGTCCAAGCAGTTCGGTGTCATAGCCGAAATCGTGCAGGAACCAATTCAGCTTCCACAGGGCTTTCGGGCTGCAATAGATCCGGCTCGACAGAATGTGGCCGGAAAACCGGCTCGGCTCAAGAATGGCCAAACTGAAGGTGTAATAAGGCTTCTGTGCCTTGCGCTGAAACATTACTCGTTGCACCCGAACCAGGAAGACTCCGTCTGGTACCTGGTCGGCGGCACAGCGATCGGCGGCGTTCAGACCTGTGATCTGTCGCTTCATGCGGCACCTTCCTTCTGGCCGGGATAGCTGTTGAGTTGGCAGAGGAGCGCATTGCGGTCCTTCTCGGCCCAGTCAGCTAAGTGCGCGACGAATGCTTCTACCTGTTCACGCGTGGCATCGCGAAGCGCCTTGACGCCGCAGAAATCCGTTGCGTAGGTCTTTACCGAATTGGGATCTAGCTGATGCTGGCGGATGACCTGGCACAGTCGATCGCGAACCGTACGATTGCCATTGCCGTTGGTCGGTTGGGGAGGCAATTTCTTCGACTCCGGAGACACCTGCGGCGACTCGGATAAGGACCCGATCTCTTCGACGGAGCAGATACCGATTCCGTACGCTTTGCGCAGAGCCCGGTTGACGGCGCGGGTTTCAGCCACCCGCATTTCGGCGCCGTGAACGAGGAACGAGACGTTGGAAGGATCGGCATCGCCGTATCCAACGAAACCTCGACACGTCTTGGTCGTGTAGACCGTAGCCTCAAACGCCCAGCGTTGTGTCGGCAGATCGCAGAAGTTCGCTACAGGTTTACTATGAATCCCTGCGCAGCGATTTCGGTAGGCCAGTCGTACTAAGCCCGCGTGCGTCACGTACCACCCTCGCTCCAACCAGATTAGGTCACCAGCTGCAATCGAAAACTGATATTGGCTCGTGAGTGTCTTCAGGAATTGAAGTGCGGACCGACTTAGGGCACCCATCCACCGTGATCGAGCACACTTGATGTTGTTCCGTGACAATTGGTCAACCATGTCATCCTCCGTAGATCATACAATCTCATACATTGTATGCGCCGGGACCCGGAGTGTCAATGACTTCTGGTAAAGAAAAGGCTCGATTTCTCATACAATCTCAACACTATGAAGAAAAATGCTCCACTCGCATTTCGAATCTCTAGCGACCTTAAAAAGAGCCTCCAGCAGATCGCAAATCGAGAGGCCCGGAGCATTTCTCAGATCTGCGAAATTTTGCTCACGATTGGTACGGAATCGTACGGTAAAGAAGGATCGAAATACTTACATCGGTATCTTGAGTCGAGCAAGGAAGAGTGATACTTGCTGGGATGTTATTTGCCTACTATGTAGTCCCCAGCTTGAGGGACGCGAGATAGCCATAGCACGGATTTATGAGTCATTTTTCAACGCCGTAGGCGACATTTCTAAAGGCGCGATAGGTTCAGCGGATGCTGGGACGGGTAAGCACGAACTCCACCCTCCAAGTCAGTTTGCCTAAGGAGACTCTGAATAAGTTCTCTGATATCCACCGGTGTTGAAGATAGAGTGGGTGGCGGAGGACAAATAGAAGATGAAACAGCAGACCTTGGCGATGGCGAGTGGGTTTGAGCGCTACACGAAGAAAACGCGACGGACGTTGTTTTTGGAGGAGATGGAGCGAGTGGTGCCGTGGGCCGAACTGTGTGCGCTGATCGAGCCGGTGTATGCCAAGGCGGGGAATGGGCGTCCGCCGGTGGGGGCGGAGCGGATGCTGCGGATTTACTTTTTGCAGCAGTGGTTCAACCTGTCCGACCCCGGGGTGGAAGAAGCGCTGTACGATTCGGCGGGGATGCGGCAGTTTGTGGGCATCGATCTGGGGCGGGAGCCGGTGCCGGACGAGACCACGGTGTGCAAGTTTCGCCATCTGCTGGAGGAGCACGAGTTGGGGGAGCGGTTGTTTGAACGGGTAGGCGAGCACTTGCAGGCCAAGGGCCTGCGCCTGAGCGCGGGGACGATCGTGGATGCGACGATTATCAACGCTCCGAGTTCGACCAAGAACGCGCGACAGGAGCGGGATCCGGAGATGCACCAGACCCGCAAGGGCAAGCAGTGGTACTTCGGGATGAAAGCCCACGTGGGAGTGGACAGCCAGACCAAGCTGATTCATTCCGTCGTGGCAACGGCGGCGAATGTGGCCGATTCGCGCGCTCTGTCGCATTTGCTGCACGGCGAGGAGACGCGGGTATGGGGCGATCAAGCCTATCGCGGGCAGAGCGAGGTGCTGCGCCAACACGCGCCGCGCGCCCAGGACTTCACCCACCAGCGCTATCGCTACAAGGACCGCATCGACGAAGTGGAACGGGCGAAGAACCGGACCAAGTCCAGAGTGCGGTCGAAGGTCGAACATGTGTTTGCCGTGCTGAAGCTCAAGTTCGGGTTTGTGAAGGTGCGCTATCGCGGACTGGACAAGAATGCAAACCGCCTGTTTGTGAGTTGCGCGCTGGTGAATCTGTTTCTGGTGCGCAAGCGACTGTTGTGCGCAACGACGGCATAGTGCCTCACGAATCTGCCGAACCGCCCTCACCGCGAGGCAAAGCAAACAGCATCCCTCGTGGGGAGAACCAAACCACCGGCTACCCCGGTCTCTGCTCTTCGCTTCGCTGTGAAGATTACTTGTTCAGAGATTCCCTAAACTGTCCGTGCTAAAACCCTGAACGAGCAACTTCCGAAAAGTGGTCATGACCCATTTCTATACCTTCGATACTTATGCCACACTAATAGAAAAGAATTCCATTTCATTAGACTTGTTCTCGGGAATTCTTCGGCAAGTTGGGTTATGATTAGTGAGGCTGAACCACGAGGAGACCATCCCGCGCCCAGGATACTGCGCGACCAGAGAATGAATATCTGAAGGCCTGAAGCAGTGAGCGGAGCAGCGATTGAAACTGCAGATTTCAGATTCAAAAACGAGCTCTCAAATCCAAGGCCAAGCCGACAGTCTGGAATCTGCAGTCTAAAAAACGGCGATTACGTCAGACGTTTTCCTGGCGACCGATTCGCGGGCGCAGGAATCCATTCAGGAAGATCCCGCCAAAAATCACCAACCCAGCGGGAGCCAAGTAGGAGAATTTCGATCCACCTTCGGGCACGGAAGGTGAAGTCGAGCCCGCGTAGCCAAAGATGCCAGCGG
This sequence comes from uncultured Acidobacteriaceae bacterium, assembly GCA_963791515.1. Classification (GTDB taxonomy): domain Bacteria; phylum Acidobacteriota; class Terriglobia; order Terriglobales; family Acidobacteriaceae; genus Sulfotelmatobacter. The sequence goes on from CAWBSS010000001.1 coordinate 48,765, forward strand.
ATTTCGTGTTCCAGACACTGCCACCGGCCGCGTATTGACTGAAGTTCTTATTCAGACCGATGGAATACAAGAGCCAGTCGCCGCCTGCAAGTTGGAGAAAACTACAGGACAGACCCGTGCCGCAACCCGTATAACTCTCCGTTAATGCGCCAAAAACGCTTCCCTTAAACGCGAGAGTCAGGTTGGTAAACTGGTCTGACGAGGTGTTGAAGGTGAAAGTAGCCGTAACGGTTTCGCCCGGCGCACCGAGCACGGCCGAGGTGTACGAGCCGCTAACCGAGCCAGCTGAGGCGGGCAAAACCGCCGCGAACAGCACCGATGCTACACAAATTAGGAGCCGACCGTGGCATTTCATCGTCCCCACCTACTCTCAAGAAATTCTTTTGTGCCTTTTCCCTATTAGCCCGAGGATGAGTTTACCGCAGTCCAAGGTTGTGTCAAGGCTGATAATTCTTGCAACAGTTGCAAAGGCTTGCAACGTATCACGTAATTTATAGTCGGTACGAGACTTACACACCATTACGCCCTGCCCCAGAGGCATTACGAAGAGCCGGAGCCAAGAGCATTTGGGTAGGGCAGGTTGATCGTCCTGCGAAAAGATCGAGTATTGCAGCGGATGCTTTCTGGTGTCCGCGTCCCATTTTAACTATCAATAATCCTCATTCGCGAGTCCAATCGGGGCATGTTTGGTCGCTCCTGCTCTGCAGGTCGAGGAGCTTCAGAAACGCCAATTGGAATCGCTGTCTCGCGCGGGTAGCACTCCACAAAAGACGGCCCGCAAATGCCAAGTGATCGTGCTGGCAAGCCAGGGCGTGTCGAACTACTCGATCGCGCAACGAACAGGCTTGTCACGGCCGACCTTTTGGCAGCCCGGGTCGGTGTACCGAACGGGGGTTTGAGGGCTCGCCAGTCGAAAAAACTCAACCGCTCACGCCGGGCACTCGCCCCAGAAGCGGAGAAGAACATTCTGGACACAACCGTTGAAGACCAGACCGGCCAACGCGACGCACTGGTCGTCCGCGTACTGGCCACAAAGTTGGGGTGTCCAGGCCAGCGAGAATCAAACTGGTGCGGAAGTGGCTTCCCTTGACGATTCGGTTGCTGTAGTTTGGAAGAAAGCTCGCCCGGTGTGCATTGCACCGGACCTGGGGTGTGTGATGAAGTTGTGTGCCGTCTTCCGTACCGTGTTGGCTTTTACAACGTTCTCCATACTAGCTCTTGTCCTTTCCGCCTGCTCTCGCGATCCCAATGTTCGGAAACAAAAATATTTCGAAAGTGGACAGCACTACTTTCAACAAGGCAAGTATCGGGAGGCAGCCATTGAGTTCTACAATGCAATTCAGATCGACCCGGGTTTTGTGGAGGCCCACTACCGGCTGGCCCAAAGCTATCTGAAGGAACAGCAGTGGTCGCCTGCATATCAGGAGCTTTCTCGAACCGTAGAACTGCAGCCCGAGAACTACGCGGCCCGCGATGATCTAGCAAAGTTGCTGATTGCCGCCCGCGATTTCGAGGCGGGGCACGAGCAGACTGAATGGCTCCTGCAGAGGAGGCCAAACGATCCCCAAACGCATGTGGCGGTATCGAGTCTTCTTGCCGCAAAAGGCGACTTCGCCGGCGCGGTACAGGAGATGGAAAAAGCAATCGCGCTCGCGCCGAACCAATCGGACTTCTACTTGGGGCTAGCGCTGCTACAGGTAAAGAACAACCAGCTGGATATAGCAGAGACGAATTTTAGGCGTGCAATTCAACTCGATCCCAACGCCGTCGAACCGCCTTACTTCCTCGGCAGCTTCTATGAATCGCGAAACCGGTTCAGCGAGGCAGAGCAGCAGTTCAAGAATGCCATTCAGATTGATCGTAAAGACCCCAATCTCCGCGGAGCCTTGGCCAACCTCTACCTGGTCGAAGGTAAGAAAGAGGTAGCGGAAGAATATGTCCGCAAATCGAAACTGGATTTTCCCAACGCTTCCGCCGGCTATCGCATGCTGGGCGATTTTTATTACGCGACCCATGACCTCGATAAGGCTACGGCAGAGTATGCCGCGATCTTCCGCGATCATCCCAACGACCTGGACGTAAAGAAGAATTACATCCAGCTGCTTATCCTGAAGGGGCGCATGGATGAAGCCCGGGTGCTCGATGATGAGATTCTGGCGGCTAATCCCCAGGACAGCGATGCGTTGATCGGCCGGGCTCAGATCCAGATGCAGGACGACCGTTTGCATGAGGCCAGTTCGACTTTAGAGACCGTGACCAAGAACGATCCGCAAAACAGTATTGGCCACTATTACCTGGGTGTGGGGCTGGAAAGAATGGGCAGCCTGGAACGCGCCCAGACAGAATGGAGAGATGCTGCCCGACTGCGCCCCGATCTGCTGCAAGCGCAGCGCGCACTTGCGGGTGTGGCAATGCGCAAGGGGGATATGGTGGCTCTGGAGCAGGCCGCAGAGCAGATCGTCCGTCTCGAACCCGTATCGCCGGATGGCTACGCCTTGCGCGCCGTCTCCAATATTAACCGCAAATTTCTTATTCCAGCAGAACAGGACGTTCAGCAGGCCATAAAGGTGGCCCCAAAGAGTGCCGTCGGCTACGTGCAGATGGGAAACCTGAGGCTGGTGCAACGGAAATTCAGCGACGCAGCTCGGGCCTACCAGGCGGCGCTTGACCGCGACGCCAACTCGATTGATGCTCTGCGTGGCCTCGTCAACACCTATGTCGTACAGGGACAAATCGACAAGGCCATACTCATAGCCAACACTCAGATTGCCAAGTCGCCTGCCAGCAGCGGATTCTATGATCTGCTAGGAAATGTGCTTTTTCAGAATAAGAAGGATTGGAATGGGGCGGAAGGTGCATTCCGCAAGTCCGCGGAACTCGATCGAAACAATACCGGTGCATTGATCAAGCTGGGTGAGGTACAAGCCGCCAGCGGACACGCGGATCTGGCGCTTGCGACCTACCACCAATCGATTAAAGACCACCCGCGCGAGGCGGGTTTCTATATCCTCATGGGACAGTTGTACGAAGCCAGGCAGGACTGGAAGAGCGCCCAGAATGCCTATCAGAAAGCCCTGGAGCTCAAACCCACGGACCCGATTGCGTCGAACAATCTTGCCAATGTGATGTTGCAAACCGGGGGCAACGTCGATGTGGCCATGTCTTTGGCGCAATCCGCGCGTCGCGGGTTGCCGGATTCCTCCGACGTTGCGGATACTCTGGGCTGGATTTATTACCAAAAGGGGGCTTACGAGTCCGCCATCGGTCTTCTGCAGGAAGCCCTCAAATTGCGCGGGAAGAACAACATCCCCGAGGACCCAGGGATTCACTATCACTTGGGGTTGGCATACGAAAAGGCGGGCAAACCCGGCCTCGCCCGCCAACAACTGGAACAGGTGCTTAAGCTGGACCCCAACTATAGCAATGCCGCTGAGGTCAAAAAGCAGCTCGCACAATTGAAATCATAGCCGGGACAGCGCGGTCTTTCTCGGCCCAGTTCGCCAGGTGTGTGACGAAGTCTTGGACCCGTTCGCGGTGTGGAGCATTGCGGCAGCTCGACGAAGGACCCCAATCTCTTCGACCGAGCAGATGCCGTAGGCCTTGCGCAGCGCTCGGTTTAGAGCTCGAGAGTCAACTCAGACTTGAAAAGAGACGTTGAGACGATCGCGACTCGCGAAAGTCGATTCCGCTACTCCGAAGAAACGGGCGGTGAGAGTGCTCAAGAAACTATAGGTCGCTACCAGATCGCTTGTACTACTTTTGCTTGACGGATCCTCACTATCCGCCGTGACCAGGGGCACACCTTCGATAATGGCCGTGGCCGCGATCATCCGATCTGCCGGGTCTCTTGGAAAGCCAACCGGTAACCCGAGGGCGAGAGCGACAATCTCCGGGGTGATCGGTCTAATAAGCACGCGCGTGACAGTTTCCCGAACGAAGGATTCCACACTGCCCACGACTTGGATGCGACCAATCTCCGCCAACCACGCTAGCTCCCAGAGGGTGATAGTGGCGACGGCAACCCCCGTCTTCTGCCTTGCGTCCCGGATGGCATCGCGGGCTTTCTTGGACAGCCGCTTTGGGGTCGCTCGCCATCCAGATCAGGACGTGGGTGTCGAGAAGGATCATTTGCACTCCCAATCTTCCAGCGGAGTGCCTTGACCCACGATGTCGCCCACAATCTTCACCTTGCCCGTCATGTAACCAAAAATGTCATTGGCCTGGTTTTCAGCGGGAACCAGCTTTGCCACGGGCTTACCGTGTTTTGTGATCAAGACTGGCTCCCCGCTTTGAAAAACCTGGTCCATGATAGCCAAGCATTGCGCCTTAAATGTACCGGCTGCCATTTCCTTCACAGCTTTACCTCCACGTGGAAAAATGTAGTCATAATAACATGACCATGGAAATAGTACAAAACACGTCGGAGTACTGTGGGGCAGGCTGGTCGAGACCGAAGATGGTGAATCCCCAGGCAATGTGTTCGTTGTGGCCGAGCGCCGCGGCGGAAGCGTCGTCGAGAAGGAAACGCCTCCGTGATGGTGAAGACTACCGTGCAAATAGCTTGCGTCGACCTACTCCGCCAGCAGCGTCAGGCCGGCAATTCGCAAGCCATTGGTAACGCACACAACGGGCAATGCGAAAAGAACCAGCACGACCTTCTTCCAGACGGATGGAAGATGAAGGTGCCCGAAGATGAGACTAATGATGAAGATGGCTATGGTTGAATTCTCTGGCGCCGGTAACGCGTCCGTGTTCGCGTGCGTACTCGACGATTTGCACGGACAATTCTGGTATTGCTGACAGGACAATTCTTTCTCTCTCGATTTTCTCAGCCAATCGTTTCATCTGCTGCTGAAGAGCGCGCAAGAAGAACAACACCCATGGCTGCCAGTTCGGCACGTCGGTTCTGATCGCTCCTTGCGTCTGGCGCAGTGCGACGTAATAGCCTTCCTTGCTGTGTTCAATTACGCTTTCCAATGAGCTGTAGGGCACATAGGCGTATCCCGCGCGCAGCAAGAGCAGCGCGGTCAAGATGCGACTCGCTCGTCCGTTGCCGTCCTGAAAGGGGATGGATTTCGAGGAAACAACAAAAGAAGATGGCCGTGACACCTACGAGATCAATGTCTTGTGTTGTCCGCGGGGCAAACTCTTCATTCGATGTTGAGTAACTTAGTGTGCTCGACAGCTGCACACGGCTCGCCTTTGGACTCTGACTCGGCCGAAACTCAGCTCTGCGCCACCGACAGACGAGGGAGACCGTCGGATCCTTGCGGAAGTGCGACCCAGAAATCCGGACAAGCAAGAAAGCGAATTCGAGCATCTGAAGAACCTCGCCCCTTACATGACTTACAGATAGTTCACCAACGCTGTTGCTTGCTTGTTTGTGCCGGGACCAGCGCGGGATCTGAACCTGCTCCTGCCGGAGGCGCTGAAAGCTTTTGTTTGCCTGGCATGCGCGGGTACGCCTAAATCCGTAAACCGGAGAGCAAGTGTGGGCTCTGGGCCTCGGCATCTCCCCTCCTTTATTCTCGACGTCAACCTGAGACTCTGGCGGTTGGCATGCACTGGGCAAAGCTGACGGGGTCGATTCTCCATATCTGTTCTGAATATCTGTTCTGACGGCAGGCAGTCGGGCTGCTCGTTACTTCCATCAAGACGCACTAAAAAAGCAGCATGGATTCGGCGAAAACTGAGCTCACGCGCGAACTGGGGATACCTGGTGAATCCGCCGCACATGGAGTTGCTTCTGACGCTTGCGGGTTTGGGCGATGTCGTAGGAGGCTTGCATCCGCATGAGCGTGTCCATTTTCACTCCAAAAGCTTTCTCAATGCGGAGCGCCATATTCCCGGAAAGGTCAGCCTTGCCGTTAAGCAGGCTGGACAGCGCGGGCCGGGAAACCTGAAGCGCGGCTGCCGCCGCCGTTACCGTAAGGCCCACGGATTCGATAATCTCCGTCCAAATGAAATCTCCGGGATGAGGCGGGTTCTTCATGGGCATGGAATTTTATTCCTTTCGTCCTAGTGGTAGTCTTCCAAATTTAGGTCACAGATTTCGCGCTCTGCGATGTCGATACGGAACGTCAAACGGCGGTTACGGGTGACTCTGAGGCTTCAAGTGCCCTTGCGGTCTGATCTCAGACCGACCTTCCGGGGGGAAACCACGAGTTTGTATCCCTCGATGTCTTTACTGAAGCCGGAAATCTTCTACGGACTGTGGCGAGTCTGGCTATTTTCAGGCCCGAACTTCTCCGACCCGCTTGAGAGGCACGATCCGCGCGACGCGTTGCATGACCTTCTTGTTTTGCTCAGTCTTTTTCAGGTCGTAGGCGGCCTGCAACCGCATCCATACTTCCGGCGAGCTGCCAAACAGGCGGGCCACCTTCAGGCACATGACCGCAGACAGGGGCTTGCGCCCCGCCAGAATGTCGTGAAGCATCTGGCGGGACACGCCAAGAGCCTTGGCCGCGGCCGTCACGGACAGGCCGACAGACGGCAGGATATCTTCCTTGATAATCTCGCCCGGATGGACGGGCGGCAGTCCCTTCTTTCTCGCCATAACTTCCTCCCTAATGGTAGTCTTCAAAATCGACCTCCAAAGCGTTTTCGCCTGACCAGCCGAAAGTGATCCGGTAATTCCCGCTCACGCGCACCGACCAGCGTTTTGGGGTCCCTCGCAGGTGGTGGAAGCGAAAGCCCGCGATATTCATGTCCCGCGGCCTGCCCCGCTACTTCCAGCAATTGCAGGATCCGCACGCACTTCCTGATATGATCGGCACCGATCCGGCGCCGTTGCTCTCCGGGCAGAAACTTGAAGAACCTCGTCATCGAGAACAAGAGCATCTCCGGATCTCCGCTGTCTAGGTTGGCTCCGGCCAGGAAGTCCTCGGTCGGATCTCTCCTCCCGGCTGGAGTCTGCGACCGGGAGTTCCGGCGCTTACCCGGACAGGACTTCCACCTGCTAGAACAACGCGTCTTTGAGGACGCACCATCTTCCATATTTATGGCATCAGTGAAATAATTAGCTTATGAAACAGGATTCGATTCGTACCACGGTTGATATTCCAGCGCCCCTGTACCGGCAGCTGAAAGAACAAGCTGCTGCGAGAGGTCGCTCCGTCCGCGAGTTGATGCTAGCGGGGGTCAGGAGCGTCCTATTGCGGGGCCAGCGCCCGCGTCCAAAAAGAGTGCGGTTCCCACTCATTGTTTCCGAAGGCCCAAAGGTAGACCTAACCAACAAACGAATCTATGAACACGTTGAATTTCCTTGATGCGAACGTCTGGCTGGCGCTCTTGTGGAGCCGGCACGTGCATTCGGAGAGAGCCAGGCTTTGGTTCGAGCAGGCCAGCGAACAACAATTCTCTTTCTGCCGCTTCACGCAGCTGACCGTTTTGCGACTCCTGACAACACAGCAGATCATGGGAAAGGACACGAAGACCATGTCCGAAGCCTGGAGCTTGTGGGATCGGATCTGGGCTGATAGCCGCATCGTGTTTCTTCCTGAGCCGGACGGTCTTGAGAAGGAGTTCCGCTCCCGGTCGCGGCTATCCAGTCCTTCTCCTAAAGTTTGGGCCGACGCTTATCTTTTTGGTTTTCACTTCTGTCTCAGGTTTGAAACTCGTCACTTTTGACCGTGCGCTGAAGGCGCGTGACGCCGATGTGCTTGTACTCTAACGTCGAACGGCTTTAGTCCTACTTGATCCCGGCTTTTTGACGGGCAAACCACACTAGAACGGAGGAATCGTCTTCTTTTCCATCGCTCTCGCTGCCGTGTTCGACCTGATTTTGGATTCTGAGGTGCGCAGAACGTGAGGTAGTGCGAACAACAGCTTTGCACCCAGTGGGCCCCTGAGACATTAACAACGGTTAGCGGTGCGCCGTGAAAGGCGGCGGTCCACAGCGGGAGATAAACCCGCCCGGGAACTGGATCGCTCCACCCGGTAGATAGGATGAGAAGGTCGACCCCCGATCACGGATGGCGTTAAGCTACCGGTGATCAACGCACTCTAAGGTGCAATCACAATGGATAAGGGCAAAGAAGCGAAGCTGAGTTACAACGGGAATCTGCTGGTGGAGAACCGCCACGGGCTGATCGTAAACACCGAGGTGTTCGAGGCCAACGGAACGGCGGAGCGCGATGCCGCGCTGGTGATGCTGGAACAGATTCCGGGAACGAAGCAGGTGGCCGTGGGCGGCGACAAGGCATACGACACGGCGGATTTCGTGGCCGAGTGCAGAAACTTAAAGGTCACGCCGCACGTGGCCCAAAACTTGGAGCGACCCGGTGGAAGCGCCATTGATGCTCGTACGACGCAGCACGCCGGATATGCCATCAGTCAGAGGAAAAGGAAACGCGTTGAAGAGTGCTTCGGATGGCTGAAGACGATCGCGCTGTTGCGGAAGGTTCGGCATCGTGGAGTCTTCAAGGTGGGATGGGTCTTCACCTTTGCCGCGGCTGCCTATAACTTAGTCCGCCTGCGGAATCTGGCGATGCAAGCGCCGTAAGTCAACGCCAAGCTGTGCTGGAAAAGGCTCTACAGGCCGCAGCGGATGCAACCAAAACTCTCCCCTTGTCACGAAAATCGCGAACCTTGGACAGCATTTTTAAGTCGCGCCGGCGTTTTTCCGCATCCAGTTAGACAATCGGTCGCGGTCTGCGGCAGAAGGCTGGGACCAAGTCACAAACGTTTTCGTTGATATAATTCTTTCGGTCGCAGTAGGTGCGATTCGTCTGGAATTGGACTCCTCCTCAATCGGGCGGCTCATCGGCGGTTGGGGAGTTGTTCAAATTGGCTTATCGAATATCCGGAAGAATGAAACGGATGGCAATAGGTCCAGCATGCGATGTTAGTTATTCTCGGAAGGTGAAAATCAATCGAACCTTATTGCTTGGGCGGTTATTCTTCTCCGTTTTGATCGTGTCCACGCATTGCATCGTGATCTGGGCGCAAGCCGCTGCTCGGACGACGGCCATCCTCAAAACTCAAGAACTTTGTCAACGCGAGCCTGTGGGCAGTACAGTTGCGGAAGGCAGACGTGTCTCATTAGGTGACTTCGTGCGCCTCATCATTGTTTGTTTGATAGCTGCGGTTCTCGCCAGCACTGCTTGGGGCCAGATCCCAGTTTCCTGTCCGTGCGGCCACAACCCGCCAGGTCCGCCCTCACCCCGTTCGCTCAAGTCCTATTCCGCCGCACCCGAAGACTTGCGACCGTTTTCGAAGTTCATCACTCCCTATCATGAGTTCTACCAGGATCTAATCCAATACAACGGTGCAGCGCGCGAAACACCCGATCCCGACCTAAAGCATCTTTCAGAAATCCGGATTGGTTTTATCGGACCGCTCTCCAACCACCCCGACCAGTCTTTGGGATATCGGATGCTCAAAGGTGCGACTCTTGCTATTGATGAAGCCAATGCGGCAGGCGGCTACGCCGGAAAACCGTTCAAGTTGATGTTGCACAACGACTCGGCAGTTTGGGGCGCGGCCAGCAATGAGATCGTCAAGATGGTCTATGACGAACACGTTTGGGCCATGTTCGGCTCGATAAGCGGAGACACTACGCACATCGCATTGCGTGTGACTCTCAAAGCAGAAACGCCGCTGGTCAACAGTGCGGCAACCGATCCTACGATTCCGGAAACCGGCATTCCTTGGTATTTCACAGATCTTCAGGACGATCGCGTGCAGGGATATACGCTGGCGCGACACATCTACACAGAACTGGGGTTGAAGCGCGCCGCCATCCTGCGGGTGAACGAGCGCTACGGGCGTTTCGGGGTGCTCAAATTTCGCGACGCCTCCCGTCGCCTTGGTCATCCGGTGGTGATCGAACAGAAGTTCGTGGCTGGTGATACCGACTTCCGCCATCAACTACAAGTGATTAAAGACTCGGGTGTCGATGCCATTGTGCTGTGGACCGATATCGGCCCTACCGCGATGATCTTGAGGCAAATGCAGGAACTGGGAATGAAACAACGAGTATTCGGCAGCCATCGCACCATCGGCGATGAACTCATCAAGCTGGCGGGAGCGGCAGCTGATGGCTTTGAGGCAGTTTTTCCTTATGATCCAAACCGCACTGATCCGCGCTGGCTGGAATTCAACGCTCGCTACGAAGCGCGTTATGAAGAAAAGCCAGATCACTTCGCCGCCCTGGCCTACGATGCCATGCGGCTTTTGCTTGATGCCATTTGCCGCGCGGGTCTAAACAAAGGACGGATCCGTGACGCTCTGACCGGAACAGAAACGTACAGAGGCGTCACCGGCGACATGGTTTTCGATCCCAACTGTAAGAATATCGCGCCGCTGTTCCTCGCTCACGTGCAGAACGGAATGATTCAATACCGCCGCATCACAATGGAAAAACCTTCGCTCCAATGAGCGCCGGAAGAAAGTCCGGCTCGCAAGGATTTCTCACCATGGAGCAGGTTATTGGTCCACTGGCGTGGATTCGATAAATATTCTGTTGTCTTCGAGAAAGATGATTCCGACGAGTGGGCGGCATTTCATCGGGGGTGTTTCCCGAACGGCCACGCGCTCGAGTGACCTGCCCCCAGCTTTAGTTCATGTAAGAATACGACAACTTTCTGCTGCGCCATCTCGGGTTTGAGCCGGGATGGGGGAGCGCGAGGGGCAAGGGACGACGTTTGAGTCCCTTGCCCCTCGCTCAGCTGTGTAGAAGTCCGCTGCCTGCGCCGCCGCAAACTCTTTCGGCGTGCGGTAGCCCAGGCTGCTGTGCGGACGTTCCTCGTTGTACTCCTTGCGCCACGCCGCGATCTTCCGCCGCGCATCAAACAAGTTCTGAAACCAGCTCACGGTCAAACACTCTTCCCGCAACCGTCCGTGGAAGCTCTCGACGTGCGCGTTCTGTGTCGGCCTCCCCGGCTGAATGTGCACTAGCTCGATCTGCCGCTCCACGCACCACGCCAGAAAGTGGCGGCTCGTCAGTTCCGGCCCGTTGTCGCAACGGATCGCCATCGGCTGTCCTCGCTCCGCCACAATCTGCTCGAGCACCCGGGTTACTCTCCGACTTGCGAAACTCGTATCCACTTCCAACGCCAGACATTCCCGCGTGTAGGCATCCACCACGCTCAGCACCCGGATCGCTCGCCCGCACTCCACCGCATCGTGCAGGAAATCCAACGCCCACTCCTGGTTCGCCGAGGTCCGCACCACGAGCGCTTTCCTTCGCGCACACAATGCTTTCGTTTCTTTCGCCGGATCATCAATCCGGCCGCCTGGTACACGCGATGTACGCGCTTGTGGTTCACATGCTCTCCCGAGCGGCTCAGCAAAACATGCAGCCGCCGATACCCGAAGCGCGGCTTCTCTCGCGCCAACTCCACCAGCCGCGTTCGCAGCGGTTCATCGCTGCGCCTGCTCTGGTAGCGATAGCTCGATACCGCCATCGCCACCAACCCACACGCCCGCCGCTGGCTGAAGGCATACTCCCCGCGCACCTGCTCGACAGCCGCCTTCAGGGCTACGACCTCCAGCCGTTTTTTCGGATCACCGACTGCAGCGCCTCTTTGTCCAGGCTCAGATCCGCCACCAGCTTTCGCAGCTTCGTGTTCTCATCGCGCAGTTGCTTCGCTTCCTGCGCCTGGCTCACATCCATGCCCCGTACTTTGCCTTCCAAGCGTAAATCGTGTGCTTCGACACGCCCACTTCTCGCGCCACGTCCTCCGCCTTCCGCCCCGCCTCCAGTTGCTTCAGGCTCCGATCATCTGCGCCTCCGTGTGCCTGCTCCTCGACATACTCTCTTCCCCTTTCTTTCGCACAAATCATACTCAGCTTTGTGCAGATTGAGGGGAGCAGGTCAGTCACGTGCGGCATCACCGGACTCATGAAAGATGTCGAGAACGTCTCGGCGTTATTGGATAGTCCGGCGCGGAAATGGCAGGGCGATGCCCTTCTTCCGCAGCCCGCAAGAGAGCGCAGAATGCGAAGCCTTCGTAATCGGGCTTCAAGTCGTGTTTCGGATAAGAAGCGAGCCTCCTCCGAGGAGAAGGCTCGTTTCACTCTTTATCCTTACTGTGCCGGACCACCGAAATCGTCATAGAAGATGACATTCGGATCGCTCCCGTTAGTTGCCGCTGCCTGGCAAAGTGTCTCCGGATCTCCGTTGTCTAGATTGGCTCCCGCCAGGAAGTCCGCACAGATCATCTCCAAACAGTACCCGCGGGAGCGGTCACTTGCGAGCATCAGGGCCGCCGTTTCGATCGCTTTCTCAATGACCGGCATCTGGCTCTGGTACAGTTTGAAATAGACGATCTCCCACGGTTCCGTTTCCTTTCCCGTCAGTTCCTTCTCAACCTCCTTCTTGAAGTCCTCTTTCGGCATCTGACGAGCTTTGTGCAACCAGGTTGCACAATCGAAGTGCTGCCTGTCCCGCCTTGCCAGTTTGACCAGTTCGATCCCCTTCGCCCAGCCCACTTCCTTTAGCTGCTTTCTCGCCTGGGGCGGCAGGTGTTCGTGTATTGACATTAGGTAGTAAGCCTTCCGCCTTGATTCGGGAAACCGTCTCTCCAGAAAGTCATCGAACGACTTCAGTTTCTCTAACCTCCAATACTGTCCTGCCCGCACCTCGCATAGATAGCGCCCCAGCTCGACGAACTTCGTGTCGCGCTCCGTTTCCTTCCGCTGCTCCCAGGCCAGAATTTCGTCAATCTTGCCCAATACGAACACGGCGCGGCGACGGCTGAACTTCGGAGGCATGGGCGGATTCCTAGTAATTAAGCTCGTCAAGCCAATCAAGACTGTCTGCTCCCGGACGCCGCACTAGAGCCGCGTCGGCTATTCCTTGCTTTCCCAGACAAAGGCCCACATACGGGCAACTGCTGCAGGGATTCTGCGGAAAACGAATGCCGCTGTGGAGCAGAAAATCTGCTGACTCTATGCGCTGGATTGTGCTTTCAACTAAGTGTCCGAACTCCTGGCGTTGTTCCTCTGAGATGGTGGTGCGCAAGTACTGGACCTCAGCCAGGCGCTTGCGGACGAACACGATCTGCGCGACTTCCCCGATGCCAGTCATCCAGGAGTAGCAGACAAGTTGTGGATCTAACGCCAAAAGTCCGTCTGGTTCTTCAGGATATCGGCTCGAAGACGTCTTCCACTCGATCAGGCAGCGTGTCCCGTCCAGTTTGCCGATGGCATCGATATAGGCGACGAAATCATTCTTCTCAGTAACTCGCCGGCTGAACTTGATTTGCAGATTTCTTCGAGGCTGGAAGACCTGGACACGATGATCCTGACAGAAGCGGGTTAACAGCATGATTCCCTGCCGAAGCATGCGATCCCAGGAATCGCCGTTGGAGTAGTGCAACTCTTGGCTCTGGCAGGCAGACCACTCGTCGAAGAGGACTGCTCCGGGATCTTCCCGACGAAAAAGGGCTCCCAGCGCTCGTTCGAAAGCGCGGCCGAACAGCATTGCTGCCCGAGTATCTTTCTCCTTCCAGCCATCGAGATAGCGATGCCGATACCGGCGAGGGCAGGTGAGGTATTGGCTGATCTGGGTGTAGCTGTAGGTCATTCAGGCCACTTGTGGATTGTCCAGGTTTGACGGTGAAAGTTCTTCCCAACGGCCGGCTGGGGCAAAACCGTCGAGCCGGAGCAGGGAACTGCCGTTGTACACGATGTGGCTAATCTTGACCACTCCCTTCAGCCCTTCCCCTCCCTTCAGCCCTATAAGCTGGGTCTCGTCCACTTCGTCACTTCCGATCAACTCGCTGTCGTAGCCAAAGTCACGCAGGAACCAGTTCAGCTTCCACAGGGCTTTCGGGCTGCAATAGAGCCGGCTCGAAAGGATGTGGCCAGAAAACCGGCTGGGCTCAAGAATGGCCAGAGCCAGGGTGTAGTAGGGTCTTTGGGCCTGCCGGCGGAACTGGACTCGTTGTACCCGGACAAGGAAGACTCCGTCGGGGATTTGGTCGGCTGCACATCGATCGGCGGCGTGCAAGCCGATGATTTGGCGTTTCAAGCGGCACCTTCTCTCTGGGCGGGATAGCTATTGAGCTGACAAAGCAGTGCATTACGGTCCTTCTCGGCCCAGTCTGCTAGGTGCGCGACGAAGTTTTCCACCTGGTCGCGGGTAGCATCGCGAAGCGCCTTCACCCCGCAGAAATCCGTTGCGTAAGCCTTGACCAAATTGGGATCGAGCTGATGCTGGCGGATAATCTGGCACAGGCGGTCGCGAACCTTCGGGCCGCCGTTGCCATTTCCGTTTGCGGGTTGTGGTGGAAGCTTCTTCGACTCGCGGGAGGATTGCGGTGGTTCGGCGAACGATCCAATCTCCTCAATGGAGCAGATGCCGATGCCGTAAGCCTTGCGCAGGGCACGATTGACTGCACGGGTCTCGGCTACGCGCATTTCGGCGCCGTGGACTAGGAAAGAAACGTTGGAGGGATCCGCGTCACCGTAGCCGACAAATCCTGGAGACTTTTGAGATTTATAGACGGTTGCCTTGAACGCATAGCGACGATTGAGCGCATCCGAAAATTCCGTAATGGGTTGAACCTGAATTCCACTGCAGCGTCGTCGAGTTGCTAAGCGGATCAGGCCCGTGTGCGTCACGTACCAGTGTGCGTCGAGAAGTAGAAGGTCGCCGGACGCGACGGAAAGTTGCAGCTCGTTCGAGAGTTTCTTCAGCTGCTCAACAGCCAATCGGTCTACATCGCCCCATTTCGACCTTGCCAGCCGAAGATTTGATAAAGATAATGCCTTCTTCCTGTTCGCCTCATTCGCCATGGCCAGCTCCTTTTAGTGTAACGCTACTGTAACGCATCAAGCGTTACATGTCAACATCGGTTGACCGAACCATCTACGTTGATTAGCATTCACACGTGGTGACTAGGCTTAAGCCAAAACCATGGCAAAGACTGAGACCTTGAATCTTCGCGTTTCTGCTGACTTCAAGCGTCGCCTGAATGAAGAAGCGGCGAAGGAAAAACGTTCGGTCACGAACTATCTTGAAGTGATACTCACTGAATTATGGGAACAGCGCGACTCCCGAACCCAGCGTAAAGCAGAGAAGCCTGCCCGAAGATAGTTTAGAATTGATTCGCAATACGTCTTCGTTCCGATAACCCTTTTGATTCACGCCATAGCCATTTACCAGACCCTCGCAACTCCAATCGAGCTCTTATACGAGGCCTTCTCTGATAAGAAATTCAAGCGCACTCGGGCGGCCTGGTACCAACAATCCGCAACTGCTGGAAAATGTGGCTTCGCAAGGGGCGTCAGGTGCGGCCTTGTCCGCAGAAAGGCGAATCTAAGGACCTGCACGCCCCGGCGGATTTTCTTAGTGGTGTCCTAAAGTTCCACAGATTCTTTGTGAATCTTTGCGGCTTTCGTTGCGGACGTGTAATATACTAGAGTAGGGCGAACAAAAGGTGAATCGCATCCGATCAAACACCGGCCTGGATGCAACCTCTGGCTCAAAGCGAGGATAGGAAACGAAGGTCAACATGCGGCGTGCTATTACCGCGATGTCAGGATGGGTTCAAGCCTGTACAGATTCGAGTGATGGCCACATCGGCGTACGAGGGCGCATTCAATGACGAAAAAACTCGAGCAGCGACTCTCTCGACTAGAGCAATGCGTGGCGGAGAGAACCGAGGGACCACAAGCTTGCAACTGTAGGGTCGTAACTCGCTTCCACAGTGGAAAGTGCCTCGATGCGATTTTGACGGGAATATCTCGAGTTTGTCCGCTTCACGGTTTTCGAGACTTGGGTTTTCTCTTCTGGACTTCCATCCAATATCCTCTTCAATCGGAGGAGAACCAGTTCTGTCCCTGCCCTCCCGATCCTTGGAGATCGTTCGTAATGAGTGAAGGTCCCCATACCTGGGAGGGGCACAACGCCGCCAAAGAGGCTTGCAACAAGATTGCCCCGGATGATCACTTCAATTTTCAGGAATATAAGCGCGAGATAGAGGCTGCGGTGGCGAAATACTCGGAAGAACGCCGGCAGTCGGTCGAGGCGGGAAGAGAATTACCGAACAAAGAAAAATTTGTAAAGCTTCAAGAGAAACGAGCGGGCAATCATGGCGACCAAGAATCAAGCGCATGGGGAGGGTTCTTGTCCTGCGCGATCGTCAGGGGCTATGAACCTCGATGCACTTCAGCATGACATCGTCTGCACAGCGTGATCAGGTTCTCTTCCGAGTCGTGGCCGGAATGGCTGCGAAACTGTTTGTGGTGAACCTCCAGATTCGACTTCGTGCCGCACGATTGGCAACGCCAACGGTCACGACGCAGGACCTGCTGCTTAAGGTTCTCATACGACACAGGGTCGAGCCGAATGCGGGGAGGATGAGGAAGCATCGGGTTCATGATGCCTTCTCGCTCAGACCCCCCAGAAATGCCTGTCGCTGGTCCTCCGGCAGGAATTTGAAGAATCTGGTCATCGAGAACAGCAGGGTCTCCGGATCTCCGTTATCCAAGTTGGCTCCAGCCAGGAAGTCCGCGCAAATCATTTCCAAACAGTATCCTCGGGATCGATCACTTCCTAACATGAGAGCCGCCGTTTCGATCGCCCGCTCAATAACCGGCATCTGGTTCTGGTACAGTTTGAAATAGATGATTTCCCAGGGCTCCGTTTCCCGCCCCGTCAGTTCCTTCTCGACCTCCTTCTTGAAGTCCTCTTTCGGCATGTGACGGGTTTTGTGCAACCAGGTTGCACAATCGAAGTGCTGCCTGTCCCGCCTTGCCAGCTTCGCTAGCTCGATCCCCTTCGCCCACCCCACTTCCTTCAGCTGTTTTCTCGCCTGGGGCGGCAGGTGTTCATGGATCGACATCAGGTAGTACGCCTTTCGCCGCGATTCCGGAAAACGTCTCTCCAGAAATTCGTCGAAACACCTCAAACTCTCTAGCCTCCAGTACTGTCCCGCCCGCACCTCGCACAGATAGCGCCCTAGCTCGACGAACTTTGTGTCGCGCTCCGTCTCCTTCCGGTGCTCCCAGGCCAGGATCTCGTCAATCTTGTCCAGTACGAATACGGCGCGGCGACGGTTGAACTTCGGCGGCATGGTCGGATTCCTAGTAATTAAGCTCGTCAAGCCAATCAAGACTATCTGCTCCCGGACGTCGCACTAGAGCGGCGTCGGCCATTTCCTGCTTTCCCAGACAAAGCCCCACATAGGGACAGCTGCTGCAGGGATTCCGGCTGTCGTTCAACTAAAGAAATGCGCTCAAGAAGATCCGAATAACCCTCTCTACCAGTATCACTTGGGTATGGCCCATATGGCCGCTCGTCATTTTGACTTGGCCGAACGGTCTCTGCAGAAGGGGCTACGGGACGATCCAAATTTCCCGGATGCAGCCAGTGCCAGGGCAACCTTGGCCAAGATTTCGAAAGGCCCAAAATCGTAATCTCTCCGGGATTCCAAGGAATGCTTCCCTCCTACGTTTCTCTAGCTGCTCGCTCTTGGATTCAAACATATACACTAACGAGCGTGGATATTCGAATGTCGCGCTGGCTGATTTCCTCACGCGTGAACTGAGGCTACGCGGTGAATCCGCCGCACATGTATTTGCTTCTCACGCTTGCGGGTTTTGGCGATGTCGTAGGAGGCTTGCATCCGCATGAGCGTGTCCATCTTCACTCCAAAGGCTTTCTCAATGCGGAGCGCCATATCCCCGGAAAGGTCAGCCTTGCCGTTAAGAAGGCTGGACAGCGCGGGCCGGGAAACCTGAAGCGCGGCAGCCGCCGCCGTTACCGTAAGGCCCGCCGATTCGATAATCTCCGTCCAAATGAAATCTCCGGGATGGGGCGGGTTCATCATGGGCATGGAATTTTACTCCTTTTGTCCTAGTGGTAGTCCTCTAAATTTAGGTCGCAGATTTCGCGCTCCGCGATGTCGATACGGAACGTCAAACGGCGGTTACGGGTGACGCTGAGGCTCCAAGTGCCCTTGCGGTCGCCGGTCAGTGAGTGCACCTTCCACGCTGGGAGCGAGCGTAATTCCTCGGGGTCTTGCATGTCATCGAGGAAGGCCAGCATCTTGCGGAGCTTGTCCACGGTATCGGGCGGAACACCTTTTGCGCTGTCTTTCGCGTAGAGCCTCTTTAGACCCTTATGAACGAAGTTCCGTATCTTCACTTACGAGACTGTAGCCTGTAGCTTAACACTTGTCAAGTACGGTCATTATCGGGCTACTCAATACCTTGCGCAACAAGCGTGAAGGAATTATTCCGCGCGTCCGTGAGCCGATGCATGATACGTGCAGCATACCGTGATTAGGTTCTCTTCGGAGTCGTGTGCCAGAGTGGCTGCGAAACTGTTTGTGATGGACTTCCAGGTTTGACATCGTGTCGCACGATTGACACCGCCAGCGATCGCGACGCAGGAACTGCTGCCGCAGACTTTCGCACGACTCCGGATCCAGCCGGAAGCGTGTAAGATTTGGACCAATCGGGCTCATGATGCTTTTTCGCAGAGGCCTCCCAGAAATGCCTGTCGCGGCTCTCCGGGCAGGAATTTAAAAAATCTCTTCATCGAGAACAGCAGCGTCTCTGGGTCTCCGTTGTCCAGGTTGGCTCCGGCCAGAAAATCCGCGCAGATCATTTCCAGGCAGTGGCCTCGGGATCGGTCACTTCCCAGCATCAGAGCCGCCGTTTCGATCGCTTTCTCAATGACCGGCACTGGCTCTCGTACTCTTCCCCGTCAACTCCTGTTCTACCTCCTGCTTGAATTCCTCCTTCGGCATCTGACGGGCTTTGTGCAACCAGATTGCACAATCGAAGTGCTTCCTGCTTTATTCTCGGCGCCCCACCGGCAGTCGCCGGACTCGAATTCGCTTTTCTTCGAGGACGACGATGCTGCCTTCGCGCAAAGGCTCTTCCATCACAGGCATAGCCCCTAACAGCAATCGCAATTGAACTGCGGGACGTTTGGGTCCGCGACGAAAGAATGACGGATGGCTTTTCTCGTTGCGCAACGCCAGCAAGGTGCCAAAATCGGCAGAGATTAGAATTCGATCTTCTTTCTGCGGTGCGTGCGAAAACTTCAGGATCGGTCGCTTTCTGCATGTGGTAGTCGCGGATATGAATGCGTTGTGGCCTGCGGATCGCAAACCCTCCGCCATCAAAGGTGACAAAGCGTTGTCCACCAGGAACTTCAAGAACCACCAATGACGGGAAGCTCCCGCTCGCGGACGGCCTCCGCCGCGTAGCGCAGTGCTTCGCGAACATCCTCGACTTCAAGGTCGGGATAAGCAGCTAGGATCTCAGTTTCCGCCATGCCTTCGCCTACCATGCCGACAACGGTAGCGACGGGTATACGCAGGCCCCGGATGCACGGGAGGCCGCTCATTTGATTGGGGTCTACGGTGATGCGTGTGAAGGTTTTCACTTCCAGCTCCGTTTTCATGGATGTACAGATTGCAACTACTCTATCCGTGAGCTAAAAGATAGCATGTCCGAGGAAGCGGCCGAGGCCCAAAAAACAGGATCCGCGTATAGTTGTGGATCTGGCCGCGAGCGCGGAGGGTCGGGGCTCATTGGGCTCATTGGGCTCATGACCTTCTCGCTCAACCCTCCAAGAAACGCCTCCCTCTGCGCTCCTGGTAGGAATTTGAAGAACCTCGTCATCGAGAACAGCAGCCTCTCCGGATCCCCGTTGTCCAGGTAAAGCACCGGCACGCCGATCGCAATTGCGGATTGGGTTTGCCTATTCTTCCAATGCTTTGCGAAGGTCTTTCATCAGCAACATCAGTTGCAATTCGTGAATCGGCGAAGGCTCAAAATCAAAATGTTGATAGAACTTCTTCGCGGATTCGTCAATCGCGTGAACAAGAGCCGCACGTGCGCCCACGATGTTCGCTGCTTGGGCGATTCGTTGTAGCGCATCTTTCAGGAGCGCCTTTCCCAACCCTGTACCCTTTTCGTCTTTATCGACAGCGAGCCTTGCTAGCAGGATGACTGGAATCGGATGCCGTGCGAGCCCCTTGGAGATCCGAGCAGGCGCTTCCTCGGCTGAGACACTCCCGGTGGAAATTGAATAATATCCAACCACCAACCCGTTGCGGTGGACCACGTAAGTTCGGGCTGATTCACTGTTCTGGTTCGTGAGAGCAAAGCGTTTCAACCAATCGTTCAGAGATTCGTGGCCCCCGCAATCGAACCGGCTGACGTCGTGGAGTTCCGAAATCGCCTCCACTTTCGATAGTGGGGGTTTCTGATGAAGCATCAGCTCTGTTCAAGAACAGTGGATTCGGCAAAAAGTTTCTTGAGTCGGGGCTTCACCTGTGCAGGTCTGTCCAGTGCTTCGCGAAATTTCTGCCAGTCTTTGGAACTTAGCTCGAAATGCCGCGCATCGGCAATCTCCTGCTCTGCTCGGACGCACGCACTTTCCAATATGAAGTTTGTGATGTTCACCCCCCGGTGTTCGGCACCAAGGCGAATAAGCCTTGCTTCTCTCTCGCTGACACGAAAGTTGAACCTCTTTGTGCGCTTTTTTCGTGCTGCTGTGGCTGGCATGGTAGCTCCCCTTTGTACGTACACCAGGCCCCTATGTATGTGCAATGTACGCTTACTTCGAGAGCATGTCAAGGCTTTCGTCGGAAGTTTCCGTCGGAAGTTATGACCAAGCCAGCGAGCCGTCCATCGTTTTCCTGTTAAAAGTCTTCCCGCAAACGGTGCATCGGTACACGTAAGTCGGCCCTTGATGCATGGTTCTCGGTGCCCGGCGCATACTTGGCATGCGCGGCAGTAGATGGTGCCACGGCAAGCGGTCCCGTCGAAGTCAGTTCAACTGAGTAGCGCGGCGTGAAGACCTGCGACGTGACGGTTGCGCCCTGCATCCGGTCCACGCGATACGAACGGTGCTCGCCTGAACTTGTGCGGATGGCATGCAACACAAAATATCCTTCCGCCGTCTGCCTCAGCGAATACGGCTCTATGCGGCGGACGCTTCCGTCATAGGTAAGATCAACACACAGATGGTTCGCCGCGGCGAAACGGATGATTTCCAGAGTCGAACGGGAGCGGACAGGAACTCCCATCGGCAGCACACGCGTGCGCACAGCAACTTCACCCGCGCCGTGCTGGATGAGTGCGCGTTGGGGGATTGGCGCGCCACTCATCATCCACGTAAAGATTTCTGGCAGGGCATCCCAGAAGTCGTTGAGTGGCGGAAGAACGGGAAGCTGGTGCGACAGCATGTCCGACCACATCGCTTCAAGAGCCTGGCGATGCGGTATGAGGGTCTGGAGCGTGGGAACCGGGATTGCCTTGTAAGCGCATTTCTGCCGGAGCACGTCCAGGAGCACAGAAGCCGTCGGTCGGCTGTCCGTGTGCCGATAGAGGTTCACCACGTCGTAGAGATCGCGGGGCCGCGTCCGTTCACCGAGCGCGCGCAATTTTTCTCCGAACGCTTCCTCGTAGGCGTAGCAATTGGCCCAGATCCCTCCTTCTGGCCGGTCGGTGTAAGGATGAAATACCTCACGGCGCACAGAGGGAAGCACCAGACTTTCATCCGCCGTCAGATCGAGCTTGATCTTGGGCCAGCCGCCGGAGGTCGGAGAAACCGGCCCGCGGTAAGCAATCTTGCCCTGGCAGTTGGGGCGGCCGCGCGGGTTGTCGTAGATGTCGAATTCAAGCTGATCGGCGGGAATGTTCAGGCCGGATTGCTCCGTCACCCAGGCGATGACTTCCTCGAATACCGGCCGCAGGAATTCCTCGTCGAGATGCTCTTCATTGCGCAGCGTGAAATCCAGGTCCTCTGAAAACCGATAGGTCTCGAAGTAACACTTCTTGAGACAGGTGCCGCCTTTGAAGACCCAGCTTTCCGCGAGCTCTTCATGCGCGTTGATGCCGGCGAGTATCCAGCCGAGGACATAGTCCTTCTCGACGACATTGGGCAACAGCGAAAACGATGAGGCGGCTTCGAGGATTTCGCGCTTGTCGATCATGAGGCTGTCTGTTTCCTGAGCTGAGGGCACCCAGAGCCGCCAGGCAGTGATCAGCTGCTTCGAGGGAAGCGCGGGATCGAGCCGCGCATAGCCCTGCGTCAGGCGTGAGCGGCACTCAGCCGCGAGTTGTTTGTCGTGCAGCCGCGTGTCTGCAAGGTATCCGAGGCGCTTGAAGATGACGCCGTTATCGAACTGTTCCGCATAGCGGATCAGCAGATCACGATCGGCGGTCTTCTGGGAGAGATAAGCACTCAGGCAATCAGTCACGTGATCGATGCCGCCACCCAGTTCCGGCACCGCGATCATATCGACCAGCGTGCGTGCCGCGTCCGATATTGAGACTTTGGTGGAGCCGCGCCACAGTGTTTTCAATCCGAAGAGGCGCTTCGCCTTTACGCTTTGCAGTAGGAAAGTTGCGCCCTGTGCAGTTACGCGTTTCTTCGCGATTCGACGCGTCGTGAAGACGAAGGTTTCATTGAAGAGCTGTTCGGTGAGTTCCCAATGGTGGGCAGCCGTCCAACCGCCGATGTAGCATTGATTGAAAAGCGTTGGCACGAGCACCCAGGGATCTGCGACCACCTGTTCGCTGCGGGCCAGGTCCAAAGGTACGGAAACGTAGAGCCCGTGTCCTATCCGTCGGAGCCAACCCTGTTCCTTCCAGCGCGACAGAAGCTTGGCCGCTGCGCGCCGCTCGATGCCGAGTGTCTGAGAGGCAAGGTCAACCGATACCACGCCTGTAGCTGCGCGAAGTACGGCGGCTAGCCGTGCACGGGAGGCAGGCAAGGAGTTTTTCTCGCGCATCATGGCTATACTATATCACGCCAAGTTCGCAGTTTATGGGAACTTTATGCACAGTAGTATAGTATTTGACCTGAAGGTGATGTATGAATAAAGATAACTTAACTCGGAATGGTGAGGGTAGCTCTGGCCGGGCACACGGCCGGAACGCTCGGATGGGCGTATTACAAATCAGGAGCGCCCGAATCGGCTGTCGTTCAACTAAAGAAATGCGCTCAAGAAAATCCGAATAACCCCTGTACCAGTATCACTTGGGTATGGCCCATATAGCCGCTCGTCATTTCGACTTGGCCGAACAGTCTCTCCGGAAGGCGCTACTGGACGATCCAAATTTCCCGGATGCGGCGAGTGCCAGGGCAGCCTTGGCCAAGATTTCGAAAGGCCCAAAATCGTAATCTCTCCGGGACCTACGGTATTACTTGCGCCTGCTCGGTGACTGGGATTATCTTCGCCATCGGGTGTAGGACTCCTTTCCAGGAACGGCTTTCGCTTGCTAGAGAGAACAGCAGCGTCTCTGCGCCTCCGTTGTCCAGGTTGGCCCGGGCCAGAAGGTCCGCGCAGATCATTTCCCGACAGTAGCCTCGGGATCGGTCACTTCCCAGCATCAGAGCAGCCGTGTCGATCGCTTTCTCAATGACCGGCACTGGCTCTCGTACAGTTTGAAGTAGATAATCTCCCACGGTTCGGTTTCCCGCCCTGTCAATTCCTTTTCTACCTCCTGCTTGAATTCCTCTTTCGGCATCTGACGGGCTTTGTGCAACCAGATTGCACAATCGAAGTGCTGCCCGTCCTCGGCGAGGATGTCAAATCTCAAATCAGGGTTGAGGCAAGCTCCTTTTGCGGCCGGGCCGGAAACGGTTTGATTTTGGGCTGCCTGTTTTTCTGAGCCTTCGAAAGATCATAATTGAGCTGCATCTTCAGCCAAAACTCGGGAGACGTGTACGGCATCGCCTTGGCAAGCCGCACGCTCATCACCGCTGAAATGCCGGCGCGGCCGTTGAGTATCCGAGAGAGATTCGGCCGCGTCACTCCGAGGCGCCTGGCCGCCTCCTTCACCGTCATGTCGCCCAGGTAATCCTTCAGGACCTCGCCGGGATGGGATGGATGGAAAAGCATGCTTAGCTCCTAGTGGTAATCCTGGTAATCGACGAGAATCGCGTCCTCGCCCTCGAACGCAAACGTGAGCCGCCAGTTCCCGCTCACCCGCACGGCCCAGTGCCCCTTCAGGTCGTCCTTGAGCGGGTGCAGGGCGTACCCGGGCGCATTCATGTTGGCCGGGCAGGTGGCCGCATCCAGAGCGGAGAGTAGCCTTCTCAGTCGGTTTGCGTGTTCTGGCTGAATGCCAGCCTTCGAGCCGGTTTCGGCAAACTGCTTGACACCTTTGTGCCGATAGCTCTTAAGCATTGTATACTGTACCAATACACGATACACATTGTCAATGGACATCCGCGCGGCCAGGCGGTCCAGCAAGGAGCCCAGCGATGAAACATCCGGGACTTAATCGAGTTCCACTGCAGCCACGGCCGCGTGGCCACGTTCACTGCCGTTCCTCCGGTCTCGCGTTTTGGTGTGATGGATGCGTATACTCAGTGTCAGGTCCTCAGCGCCGGTTGCCCACAGCATACCGAAGATATCGGGAATTCGCGCATTAGGTCGCGCTGTATTCTGCCTAGCGCTGAATCGCTGACGGTGCGGCAAACAGTTTAGGCCGCGTCAACTAAATGGTTGTCTCTTCGGATCAGCTCACAAACGTTGCCAAACCAAGGCCCGTCCCCCCCAAGGGTTGGGTCCGTGTGGCCCCCCTCGGGGCAGACGAGATAACTCGCTCCGGCCACTCCACCAATGCCTACTCCCGTGAGTGTGTGGGGCTCGATAAATGCGGTTCCGATCTTGCGCGATCAGTTCCGTACCAGCTGGGACATGGCTGGGCAGTACTAGCTCTGTTGAATCCCCGCCTATTTTGGAAGGCACGGCCAATCTTAGTGCACGCCCCATCCCGCGCCAGTCGGTGTTTCATTTTCGCTCGCGTTAGTGTTAACATGTAGCAACGTTCCTACATTGGTGCCAGTATGGCGATTACAAAGCTATCGAGCCGAGAATTCAATCAGGACACGAGCCGGGCCAAGAGAGCGGCCAAGAGGGGGCCTGTCTTCATCACAGATCGCGGACGTCCATCGCATGTGCTGCTCACTGCCGAGGAATACGAGAGGATTACCAGTGGCCAGAAAAGCATTGCGGACCTATTGGCCATGCCCGAAGCTGCTGAAGTTGAGTTTGAGCCGCCCCGCCTGATCGGGGATCTCCATGAGGAGACGGATCTGTCCTAATGTACGTTCTCGACACGAACGTAATTTCCGAGCTGAGAAAAGGCAAGAAGGCTGAGCGAAGCGTCAGAATGTGGGCGCAGGCGCTCCCCACGGCCAGCCTCTATTTGTCCGTGGTCTCGGTGCTGGAATTAGAAATAGGAACCCTTCTCGTCGAACGCCGTGACCGGAAGCAAGGCGCGATTCTTCGGGCCTGGATTGATGGTCACGTGTTGCCTTCATTCTCCGGGCGAATTCTAGTGGTTGATACTGCTGTGGCCCAGCGATGCGCTTCGCTTCATGTGCCAAATCCTCGCTCCGATCGTGATGCCCTCATCGCAGCAACTGCGCTCGTGCATGGCATGACGGTTGTCACCAGGAATGTGAGTGATTTCCAGGCAACCGGTGTAGCCGTAGTCAACCCTTGGCAGTAACCTTCCGACGCGGTATCGGCTTCCGAGTCTCGGGTGGGGTATGTATCGCGGGAAGGACTGGAGCGGTTTGCCGAACGCACTCTGGAGGAGAAGGAGGAGTTCTTCCTTCCTTTTTCGCGTCTGCTTCGCGACGAGCTAGGGCGGAGAAGGGGAAGGCCTGCCGCGAGCATGGGAGCGCTGCGGCTCCTGATGGGCTGTCGGCTATAGGGAAGTGAGTCGAAAGTCGCTTTGCGATTACTCGTTGGGACTTTAATAGTCTGCGGGGCAGAGAGGGCCATCCATTCCCGACACCCGTTGCGGCGGACATGCGTGAGAGTAGACTGATACCCTTCGTCTTATGATCCGCTACGGCATTCTCGGTTTTGGGCTACATGCGGTGCGCCGGTTGATGCCCGGTTTCGCACTCGCAACCAACAGTCGGGTGACCGCGTTGTCGCGCCGCGACATGAAGCAGGCACAGGCTTCCGCCACCGAGTACAAAATTCCCCACGCCTTTGACTCGGCCGCCGACCTTTGCCGCTCTCCAGAGGTTGATGCTATTTTCGTGGCGACGCCCGACTGCTGGCACTTAAGAGATGTTCTGCTAGCGATTGAAAGCGGCAAGCCGGTGCTTTGCGAAAAGCCAATGGGCATGAACGCGGGCGAGTGCCGTCAGATGGTGGAGGCTGCTCGTCGGGCGAAACTGTTGCTGGGTGTCGCTCATGTTTTTCGTTTCGAACGCAGCGCGGCGAGGTTGCGTGAACGTGTCGCTGCGGGGCAGGTGGGCAGGCCGGTTTTTGGGCGGTCGGAGTTTTCCTACCCGGCTCGAACGCACCCTCGCAAGTGGCTAACCGACGCCAAGATGGCAGCGGGCGGGCCCATTGCCGATGTTGGAGTGCATTGTATCGACGCACTGCGTTACATCCTCGGTGATGAGATCGTGAGCGTAACCGCGAGCGGGATGTCGGACCAGGACTCCCGAGAGGTGGAAGCCGCCGCTGTTCTTTCCCTCGAGTTTGCGCGTGGAACGCTTGCGTCGGTTCTGGTCTCTGCGCGTGCGGAGTATCGAACGCCGCTCGAGATCGTGGGTGAGACCGGCGTTCTGCACGCAGAAGATGCGTTCAGTGTTGAACGCCCGATTGAGATCGAACTTCGCCGCGGTGGAAGCGTCGTCGAAAAGGAAACTGTGTCGAATGCCGATGCATATGCGCGCCAGGTGGACACGTTCTCTGCCGCGATCGAAGGTAGCGCTGAGTTTCCTGTTCCCGGCGAAGAAGGCTGGCAGAATCAGGAAGTCCTGGACGCGGCCTATCGCAGTTTGAGGAGTGGAAAGGCCGAATCAGTGCCGCTCATCGAGAAGAAGCGCTAAGCGGCGGTGTAGAAGCTCACGGCCGGTGCTGATCGGGATGGGTGTCACGATTTCCTCCGCTGCTCGATCTAGCCGCGGAGTTCACCAGCCTGAGGAGGGTTCTCGTTCTGTGCGATCCTCAGAGGTTATGAACCTCGATGCACTTCAGCATGACATCGTGTGCAGAGCGTGATCAGGTTCTCTTCCGAGTCGTCGCCGGAACGGCTGCGAAACTGTTTGTGATGGACTTCCAAATTTGACGTCGTGCCGCACGATTGACATCGCCAGCCATCGCGGCGCAGTACCTGCTGCTTAAGGTTCTCATACGACACAGGGTCGAGCCGAATTCGGGGAGGATCAGGAAGCATCGAGGTCATGATGCCTTTTCGTTCAGGCCTCCAAGGAATGCCTGCCTTTGTTTCCGGACAGAAACTTGAAGAATCTCGTCATCGAGAACAGTAGCGTCTCCGGATCTCCGTTGTCCAGGTTGGCTCCGGCCAGAAAATCCGCGCAGATCATTTCCAGGCAGTAGCCTCGGGATCGGTCACTTCCCAGCATCAGAGCCGCCGTTTCGATCGCTTTCTCAATGACCGGCCCTGGCTCTCGTACCCCGTCAACTCCTGTTCTACCTCCTGCTTGAAGTCCTCCTTCGGCATCTGACGGGCTTTGTGCAACCAGGTTGCACAATCGAAGTGCTGCTTGTCTCGCCTCGCGACCTTGCTAGCTCGTCCCCTTCAGAGGTGCCCCGAAAACAGCACATGCTACAATACTTACAAGAGTTACAACTAGGAGATTGCCATGAGATCAACTCATTCGATGGTCATCAGCATGCGGCTGCCGGCGGAGAGCGGAAAGCGTCTCAAACGCATGGCGAATCGGCATGGATGGACCCCCAGCGACGCCAGTGCGCGCCTGGTGGAGGAAGGTTTGCGCCGGTCAGAATTTGGATTCATCGACTTTCGCGACTCGCCCGCGGGCCGGCAAGCCTGCCTTCAAGGGAGCACGCTCGCGGTTTGGGAGGTCATGTTGCTCGTCCACAGCTATAAGAAAGATGTGTCGGCCGTCGCAGGACACCTCAAGTGGCCAGAAGTGAAGGTCCAGGCGGCTGTCAACTATGCGAGGGCGTTTCCCGAAGAAATCAACGAGGCAATGGCTGAGAATGAGACGACGGATTTTGAAGCGCTGAAGCGCATGCTGCCGCAGGCCGCCGAATTCGTGCCCAAGAAAGTGGCGAAAAACTGAAATGCTCAAGCTTCTTCTCGATGAGCATATCTCACCGGACGTAGCGAATGGTCTGCGTCGCCGCAATCGCACGATAGAAGTTTGTTATATGGTGGAATGGGGAAATGGGCACTTCCTGGGACAGGAGGACTCCCCTTGTTTGCGAGAAGCCGCCGCCCAGGGATTAACGCTTGTTACTTATGACCGGAGGACGATTCCTCCCCTGCTCAAAACCTGGGCGGAAGCAGAGCGAACGCACGGTGGCGCGGTTTTTGTGGACGAAAAAACAATTTCGCCTGCGGATATCGGCGGTTTGGTCTGGGCCTTGGCCAGACTGGCAAGAGAAACTGGGAATTGGGACTGGACTAATAGAATTTATTTTCTGCGGCGCTGATGCCAATCGGCTCGATGTGATCGTGAAGACAACCTTTCAGCATTCTGGCGTTGAGGCGAGATGTTCAGTGACTCGCTGATGAGGAACACAGGACTATCAAGCAAGTCTGCGAGATGCTGGTATCGAAGGGGTTGAGGCCGACGGGCTTTGCCCGTGATGGAACTGCGATAGACGACTCTGAACGGCCTTCCGCCGCGATCCCGGAAACCGCCCCTCCAGAAACTCGTAGAAGCACTTCGGGTTCTCCAGACGCCAGTACTGTCCTGCCCGCACCTCGCATAAGTAACGCTCGAGTTCCACCCACCGCGTATCCGCGGCTCGCCCTCTTTCCGTTTCACATCCCACGCCAGAATCCAGAATCTTCGTCAATCTGTGTGAGCACGAACATGGCTCGCCGGCTTCAGCGGTTCCGTCCCCTCACTCAAGATTTTCAGGTAGCGCGAATACGCGAAGAGGCGGTCGCGGCGCTTTCCTGTTGCTTCCTTGGCGATGCCGAGGCGAACCAAGTGGTTCAGAGCAACGAGCAAGCTCTTTCGGGGGACATCAAGAAACCGCAGAATGATCAACAGGGAGGCAAAAGCGCTACCGGCAAATCCTGAAGCGCTGATGATTCGCTCGTATGCAGCAATATTGCAAAGACGAAATTGACAGCGTGCACGGACTGATAGGGATGTACCAAGCCCGACGCTTGGCGACGAGGCCGATGCCAGCCGAACCGCGAGCTTCTGGATGAGCTGCAGAACGGGGCGGTGAGCGGCGGCACCGATTGCTTCTTAGGGACCCAGAATCCGAAGTTACCTATTGCATTTCATGGCGTGAAATGATTTATTTCATGATATGGAAAGAATCAAGCCACGCTGGTTTCGACGCAATCTGCAAACTTCTCTCCGAGTTTTGCCCGTCACGGTACTAACGGGTGCGCGACAGACAGGCAAGACCACACTAACGCAGGCAATTGAGCCAGTACGGGCGTATTTCACTCTCGATGATGTGGGCGTGCTCGATCAGGCCGAGCGCAATCCCGACTCGCTCCTCGCTACACGCCCCGTCATCCTGGATGAGGTTCAAAGAGCGCCACAGATCTTGCTAGCGGTCAAACGCGCGGTGGACGCACACCGGCGGGCAGGCGACTTCATTCTGACTGGCTCTGCCAACCTCCTGTTGATGAAACACGTGGCGGACACGTTGGCGGGCCGTGCGATCTATTTGGATCTTCGGCCGTTCTGTCCCACGGAGTGGCAGGAACGTAAGGATGCATTGCTGCCGCTGGAACGTTTGTTCGCCCCGGATTTTGATTGGCGTGAATGGCCGGACGAGCCAGGCGACTGGCCGACATGGCTGCTGCGCGGGGGATTCCCACCCGCGCTGCAAATCGATTCCGAAACGGATCGCGGCCTGTGGTTCGCCGCTTATGTACAAACCTATCTGGAGCGTGATTTGCGCCAGCTAAGCGCCGTCTCCAGCCTGCCTGATTTTCAGCGCGTGATGATGCTGGCCGCACAACGAACCGGCAAACTCCTCAACCAAGCCGACTTGGCCCGCGACGCGGCACTCAGTCACCCGACGACGCACCGGTATTTGAACCTTTTGGAAACCGGCTGTCTGGTTACACGCATCCGTCCGGTGGCGACTAATCCCTCGGCCGCAATCGTCAAGGCCCCGAAATTGCTCTGGACGGATTGTGGTCTTGCCGCCTCGCTCGCCGGTATCAAGTCGTCCGGCGACGCCACGCAGCGCCTGGATGCTGGTTTTTGGTTGGAGCAAACCCTGTTTCAGACTCTAGATACGTGGCGTGCCCTTGATTCACAACGGCGCAAGCTGCATTTTTGGCGCGACCGCGCGGGGCACGAAGTGGATTTCATTTTGGAAGAAGCCGGTAAGTTGGTTGCATTGGAAATTAAGGCGGGCAGTCAAGTGACCACAAGTGACCTGGTTGGGATTCGCGCGTTCCGAGATGCCTTGAAACGCAAAGCGTTACTCGTCCGGGGAGTGGTGTTGCACAGCGGCAAAGCGCGTCCGCTTGATGCCGACGATACTGCGCTGCCTTGGGGTTGGATGGTCCCTAAATCGCGATAACCTGCGGCTTGTTGTCGATCCTTGGGGAACTACCCGCAGCAGCTTCGGGTGCCTTTATTTCGCGCAAAGGCTCCTCCATCACAGGCATAGCTCCTAACAGCAATCGCAATTGAACTCCTGGACGTTTGGGTCCGCGACGAAGCAGAATGACGGATGGCTTTTCTTCGTTGCGCAACGCCAGCAAGGTGCCAAAATCAGTATCGGCAGAGATTAGAATTCGATCCTTTTCTGCGGCGCGTGCGAAAACTTCAGGATCGGTCGCTTTCTGCATGTGGTAGTCGGGGATATGAATGGCGTTGTGGCCTGCGGATCGCAAACCCTCCGCAATCAAAGGTGACAAAGCGTTGTCCACAAGGAACTTCAAGAACCACCAATGACGGGAAGCTCCCGCTCGCGGACGGCCTCCGCCGCGTAGCGCAGTGCTTCGCGAACATCCTCGACTTCAAGGTCGGGATAAGCAGCTAGGATCTCAGTTTCCGCCATGCCTTCGCCTACCATGCCGACAACGGTAGCGACGGGTATACGCAGGCCCCGGATGCACGGGAGGCCGCTCATTTGATTGGGGTCTACGGTGATGCGTGTGAAGGTTTTCACTTCCAGCTCCGTTTTCATGGATGTACAGATTGCAACTACTCTATCCGTCAGCTAAAAGATAGCATGTCCGAGGAAGCGGCCGAGGCCCAAAAACAGGATCCGCGTATAGTTGTGGATCCGGCCGCGAGCGCGGAGGGTCGGGGCTCATGAGGCCTTCTCGCTCAAGCCTCCAAGAAACGCCTCCCTCTGCGCTCCTGGTAGGAATTTGAAGAACCTCGTCATCGAGAACAGCAGCGTCTCCGGATCCCCGTTGTCCAGGTTGGCTCCGGCTAGGAAATCCGCGCAAATCATCTCCAAACAGTAGCCGCGAGATCGATCGCTTCCCAGCATCAGAGCCGCCGTTTCGATCGCCCGCTCAATGACAGGCATCTGGCTCTGGTACAGTTTGAAGTAGATAATCTCCCATGGTTCCGTTTCCCGCCCCGTCAGTTCTTTCTCGACCTCCTGCTTGAATTCTTGTTTCGGCAGCTGCCGGGCTTTATGCAACCAGGTTGCACAATCGAAGTGCTGCCCGTCCCTCCTGGCCAGCTTGGCCAGCTCCAGTCCCTTCGTCCAGCCTACTTCCTTCAGCTGCTTTCTCGCCTGCGGCGGCAGGTGTTC
This sequence comes from uncultured Acidobacteriaceae bacterium, assembly GCA_963791515.1. Lineage (GTDB taxonomy): Bacteria > Acidobacteriota > Terriglobia > Terriglobales > Acidobacteriaceae > Sulfotelmatobacter. The sequence goes on from CAWBSS010000001.1 coordinate 80,423, forward strand.
GTGGATCGACATCAGGTAGTACGCCTTCCTCCTCGATTCCGGAAAACGCCTCTCCAGAAATTCGTCAAAACACTTCAAACTCTCCAGACGCCAGTACTGTCCCGCTCGCACCTCGCATAGATAGCGCCCCAGTTCGACGAACTTGGTGTCGCGCTCCGTCTCCTTCCGCTGCTCCCAGGCCAGAATCTCGTCGATCTTGCCTAGTACAAATGCGGCGCGGCGGCGATTGAACTTCGGCGGCATGGGCTGATTCTTAGTAATTAAGCTCGTCAAGCCAATCAAGACTGTCGGCTCCCGGACGCCGCACCACGGCGGCGTCAACCATTTCTTGCTTTCCCAGACAAAGCCCCACATAAGGACAGCTACTGCAAGGGTTTTGAGGAAAGCGGATGCCACTGTGCGGCAGAAAGTCTGCCGACTCGATGCGGCGGATTGTGCTTTCAACTAAGTGTCCGAACTCCTGGCGTTGTTCCTCTGAGATGGTGGTGCGCAGGTATTGAACCTCTACGAGATGCTTGCGGACAAATACGGCCTGGGCGACTTCGGCGATACCAGTCATCCAGGAGTAGCAGACAAGTTGCGGATCCAATGCCAGCAGTCCCTCAGGTTCTTCCGGGTATCGGCTCGAACTGGTCTTCCACTCCAGCAGGCACCGCGTCCCATCGAGTTTCCCGATCGCATCGATATAGGCGACGAAGTCGTTCTTTTCAGCGACTGGCCGGGTGAACTTGATCTGCAGATTCCGTCGAGGCTGGTGGACCTGGATACGATCGTCCTGACAGAAGCGGTCCAAGAGCATGATTCCTTGCCGGAGCATGCGATCCCAGGAGTCTCCGTTGGAGTAATGCAGTCCTTGACCCTGATAAGCCGACCACTCGGCGAACAGCACTGCTCCCGGATCTTCCCGGCGAAAGAGGGCACCCAGAGCTTGTTCGAAGGCGCGACCGAACAGCATCGCTGCCCGTGTGTCCTTTTCCTTCCAGCCATCGAGGTAGCGATGCCGATAGCGCCGCGGGCAGGTGAGGTATTGGCTGATCTGGGTGTAGCTGTAGGTCATTTCAGGCCACCTGCGGATTATCCAGATTTGCCGGTGAGAGTTCTTCCCAGCGGCTGGCGGGGGCAAAGCCGTCGAGCCGCAGCAGGGAAGCGCCGTTGCAGGCGATGTGGCTGATCTTGACCACCCCCTTCAGCCCTACGAGCTGGCTTTCATCGACTTCGTCGCGTCCGAGCAATTCGGTGTCGTAGCCAAAGTCGCGCAGGAACCAGTTCAGCTTCCACAGGGCTTTCGGGTTGCAATAGAGGCGGCTCGACAGGACGTGGCCAGCAAATCGGCTGGGCTCAAGAATAGCTAGCGTGAGCGTGTAGTAAGGCTTCTGTGCCTGGCGGCGGAACTGCGCTCCTCGCACGCAAACCAGGAAGACTCCGTCGGGGATCTGGTCTGTGGCACAGTGATCGGCTGCGTGCAAACCGGTGATCTGGCGCCTCATGCGGCACCTGCTTTCTGGCCGGGATAGCTGTTGAGCTGGCAGAGCAGGGCATTGCGGTCCTTCTCGGCCCAGTCGGAGAGGTGTTGGACGAAGGTTTCGACCTGTTCACGGGTAGCGTCGCGGAGGGCCTTCACAGCGCAGAAATCAGTCGCGTAGGCCTTGACCAAGTAGGGATCGAGCTGATGTTGGCGGATAATCTGACAAAGGCGATCGCGAACCTTCGGGCCGCCGTAGTTCCCATTAGCAGGTTGCGGCGGGAGTTTCTTCGAGTCTCGGGAGGATTGAGGAGGTTCGGCGAAGGACCCGATTTCCTCAACCGAACAGATGCCGATGCCATAGGCTTTGCGCAGCGCACGGTTGACGGCACGTGTCTCGGCCACACGCATTTCGGCGCCGTGAACAAGGAAAGAAACATTGGACGGGTCGGCGTCGCCGTAACCGACAAAGTGTTCGGCTCCCGACTTGACTACGGTTGCTTTGAAGACCCAACGGCCTTCTTTGGGATTGGAAACACCCTCTGCCAATTCTGTGGTGATGCCTGAGCACCGCCGTCTTTGCGCGACTCGGAGCAAGCCGGAATGAGTCACGTACCATCTTGCGTCCAGGATTAGTAGGTCGCCACTGCGTACCGAGAGGCCGAGCGTACGGCTTAACTCTCGAAGAACTAGCAGTTGCGAACTGGTGACATGAGGATAAAGTTCCTGTTGTTAGCAAGTTAAAATGTCCGCTTTTGGTAGCAAGTGAAATGTCCGGTTTTGGTTAATCTCCCGCAGCCGCCGAGGCGGTGGGAAAGTGGGAATCCCGCGCACTTTGCGGGATTTCCAAGCGGGGTGGGAAAGTCGGCTTTTGGACTTTTCCACCCCGCGTCTTTTCCACGGCCTTGCCGGCCACCAGTTTCGGGTTGAGCAGTGGACCGCCGCGCTCGTCGTAGCGACCGAAGGCGTGCGGCCCATAGCTGAGGCTCAAGGTTCCATCCAGGTGTTGGTGCACAATCACGGTGCAGCCCGCCAGCGTGCCCCGCCAGCGCACCGGTTCGATCTGCAACGTCAGGTTCTGGAAGCTAACCGTGTTGTCCCGGTTCACCGTGCGTTCGAATTGCAGCGAAAAAATGCGCTGCAAATCCTTCCGGCAGGGCATAAAGGCGCTCCCCGGTTGCGCGCTGGCGACTTGGAAGCGGCGATTGAACTCTCCGATGTAATGCTCCCGCAGAAAGGCATTCGCCGCCTCCACCGTCCGGATCCCCTGCAGCCGCAGTTCCTGCGGCAACCGGCCCTGCCAGGTGCCAAAGCTGCGTTCGCTCCGTCCTCGCGCCTGCGGCGAATAAGCGGGAATCATGCGCACTCCCAACTCCCGCATCGCCCTCCCCACCTGCGTGAGACGATGCGGATCCACCCCTTCACCGGCCTTCGGCGTTAGCCAGAAGTGACTGCCGCGATCGCTGTACAAGGCGCAGAACACGCCCTTCCGTTCGACCACTTCTTTCAGCCCCGCCAGCACCGTCGCCGTCGCTTCTTCTTCCACCAACTGCGCGTAATAAATCTCGCTGTTGGCGTCGTCCAGAATGACCAGCAAGTCGTACCAGCGCTCGTCTTGGAACCAGCGATGCTCGCTGCCGTCGATGTGCAGCAGCATCCCGGGCAACGGACGTCGCGGGCGCAGTTTGCGATGCACCCCGCGCTTGCCCCCCTTGGCCACCATCCCCGCCCCTTGCAGCAACCCCTTCACCCAGCTGTAGCTGATCTCGACCTGGTGCTCTTCCTGCAACTTCTCGTGAAAGTGCCGCACGTTCAGATCGAAATACTTTTCCCGGTACAGCCCCAATACTTTCTCCACCACCGCCAGCGGTACTTTCTTGGGCGACGGCTTCCCCCGCCGCCGGTCAAACAGCCCCCGGAACCCGAACTCTTCATACCGTTCATGCCAGCGTCGCATCTGCCGGTCGCTGATCCCGATGATCTCGGCCGCTTGCCACCACGTAATCTTCTTCGCCATCGCCCGCAAAATCACTTCCTGTACCTTCATCGTCCGCTCCATCGCGGCCTGCGTGTAAGAGAACATACCTTCCATGCTCTCCTACCCTCGCCGCCTGCAAAGCGGACACTTCACTTGCTATCTCAACCGGACATATCATGTGCTAACGACAATGAGGATAAAGTTCCTTGACGGCACGCAGATTCTCACGTATTAGCTTTGCCTTAGGCTCAAGACTAGAAGCTCGCATACAGAATGGCCTCGTCGGTAGATATCGTATAGATATCATATTGATATCGCGAATGTCAAGGACTGTGTCTGGAGCAAAGGTGCGCTCAAAGAAAATGCCAGAAAGTAAGGTTGCCCTGTTGCTCAGACTCCAGCAGGGGCTCAAGGATCGGCTTGCCGACCTTGCAAAACGTGAGCATCGGTCATTGAACCAGCAGATAGAGTTTCTGCTCGAGCAAGCTCTTTCGGGGGAGGTCAAGAAACCGCAGAATGATCAACAGAGGGACAAAAGTGTTACTGGGAAATCCTGAAGTGCTGATGCCTCGCTCAGATGCTGCAAGGCTGTAACGGCGGAATTGACACCGTGCGCGAACTGATAGCAGCGCGCGAGGCTGGTGATTAGGCGGAAGTTGCGTCAGGCCCAAACCGGTCGGCAAGCCTGCCAGGCCGCAGCCCTGGTTGATTCATGCCCACCCTAGGAAGGCAGCGGATCTGTGCTTAATAGATTCTTCTGTGCGAAATGTCGAGGCCAACCAGCCAAGACATCTATCGTAAACACTGCGGGCAGCGAGCGTCTCCGATCGAAGACGAAGTAGTAGCTCGCCGAGGCCGAAGGCGTTTACAAGAAGGCTCCGCCGGGATACCACTCCAAGCGATGCTGCCAGCCACCTTTCACGGCGCTTCGAAAGCCTGAATTCGTGCCTCGCCCCTTACATCTTGGGGCACAAGACAGAACGGACCGTGAGTGTTGGGCTTATCGGCCGGTGATCTTTGAGCATCTGATGGCAGGCTGTGTCTGCTGGCCGGGCTCAGTTTCGGGGCGGTTGCGGGAGTCCTGCTATCTGCTGGCAAAGAGCTCCTGAACGAATCGTTCAACATCGAGAGCTTCAACCCCGCGAGCAGATGGCCGCTGTCGCGAATTGCGAACGGGACTTTCGGTGGACTACGATCAACCGTCCGGACCGTTTGAGCAAGGCTCGACGCAATGAGAGTAGCGGAGAAGCCATGGATGGTCGGACCGTCTTCCCGGCTTTAGCTTCAATCAACCACAGGTTTGAGTTGGGCCGTGGCACAAGGAAGTCTACCTCCAAGCCTTGCTGATCGCGGAAGTAGTAGAGCTCCTTCCGCATTCCCTGGTTGGCCTGGCTCTTGAGTATTTCCGCCGCGACGAAGCCTTCGAACAGAGCTCCTAAAAAGGGGAAACGCTCAAGCTCAGCCGAGGATGCCACGCCCAGCAGATAGCATGCGAGGCCGCAGTCCTCCCAGTAGATTTTCGGCGACTTGATGAGCCGCTTCCCGAAGTTTTCGAAGTAAGGCGGTACCAGAATAATCTAGAAGGACAGGCACCAGCTGCCTCCCAATATATCGCATGTGAGTAATATAAAATACAAGTTCATATTACTCATTGCTACAGGTCGCAGGCTCGGCGTTTACTTCACAAACCAAAGTAATGTTGTTCGCGCAGTGGATAAGTTCATTGTGAAACGCTAACTTAAGAAAAGGTGTATTTACGTCGTACGCACAACAATGTATATTAGTTGTGCGCACGAAGGAGGAGTACGAATGCCGGCCACGGGAACAAAAACAGGGAAAAACCGCGACGAAAACATCAACCTGCGCGCCAGTCAGAGCCAGAAGGCACTCATTGACCGGGCGGCGGATGCGCTCGGGAGGAACCGGTCGGATTTCATGCTAGAGACCGCGTGCCGGGAAGCAGAAGCAGTTCTGCTCGACCGTAGGTATTTCTCTTTGCCCAGCCAGGAATTCAAGCGCTTTGCGGCGATGCTAGACAAGTCACCGGCCAGCAATGCGAAGCTGCGGCGACTGCTTAGGACTAAAGCGCCGTGGGAGCAATGAGTCGGAGCAACCAACCGCTGAGAGCACCGGAGAAACTGCGCGCAGATCACAATCTGTCGGGGTTCGAGTGTGGCGAGCCGTCGCTGGACGACTGGCTGCGTCGGCGAGCGCTGCAGAATGAGAAAAATGGTGCATCGCGTACCTATGTGGTCTGCGCTGGACAACAAGTGGTTGGCTATTATGCCCTTGCTGTGGGTGCTGTAGCACATGCGCACGCACGAGGTCGTGTTCGGCGTAACATGCCGGATCCAGTACCAGTCATGGTGATCGGTAGGCTGGCCGTTCATAAGGACTATCAGGGGAAAAAGATCGGGCCGAGTCTCCTCCGTGATGCCGTACTGCGCACCTTGCAGGCTGCGGATATCGCAGGCATCCGCGCGATTCTGGTGCACGCGATTTCGGAGCGGGCGCGACAGTTCTATGAGGAGTGTGGTTTCATTGCCTCGCCAATGGACCCGATGACGCTGATGATTACGGTATCGGAAGCTGTGAAGGCGTTTGTTGGAGAGGATGCGAGGTAGCTCAAACTCTTCATTCGATGTTGAGTAACTTAGTGTGCTCGACAGCTGCACACGGCTCGCCTTTGGACTCTGACTCGGCCGAAACTCAGCTCTGCGCCACCGACAGGCGAGGGGGACCGTCGGATCCTTGCGGAAGTGCGACCCAGAAATCCGCACAAGCAAGAAAGCGAATTCGAGCATCTGAAGAACCTCGCCCCTTACATGACTTACATATAGTTCACCAACGCTGTTGCTTGCTTGTTTGTGCCGGGACCAGCGCGGGATCTGAACCTGCTCCTGCCGGAGGCGCTGAAAGCTTTTGTTTGCCTGGCATGCGCGGGTACGTTGACTGTGGATGAGCGCTTGTACCAGGCAGCGTTTCCAACCCTGACCATCGAGACTATCTAGAGTTCACTCGCAAGGATCTCAACGCCCTATTGACCAAGATCTCCACAAAAGCGATCGCCGCTGCTGCTTGAGACTATTAGCCAAATACGTCACCGTGATTCCGAACCAGAGTACTTAAGGTAGGCGTCTTTGCATTCGTGGCTAGCAGTGATAGCATTGATAGCATGGCGACATTAACGATTCGACAACTTGACGAGAAAACCAAGACCCGGTTGAGGGTCCGTGCTGCCCATCACGGACGTTCGATGGAGGAGGAGGCCAGGGAGATTTTGCGCTCCGCTCTAACCGCTTCCTCCCCGGTAAAGGGAAATCTGGCGGAGATCATTCACCGACGATTTGCGGCGTTTGGCGGGCTCGAATTTGAGTTGCCGCGGCGCGACGCTCTGCGACAGGCCCCGGAATTTGACGAATGATCATCCTCGACACGAATGTGCTGTCAGAGCTCATGAGGCCCAAACCCTCTCCTCGGGTTGCAGCGTGGGTTGCGAAACAACCAGCAACAGAACTTTTTACGACGTCAATCACCGAGGCAGAAATCTTTTATGGGATTGAGCTGCTCACCAAGGGCAAACGCCGCGAGGGACTGCTGGCAGCGGCCGAAGCTATGTTTGCCGAGGATTTGGCGGGCCGCATCTTCGGGTTCGAGAGCGACGCAGCCCGAGGTTTTTCTAAGATTGCCGCTCACCGCCGTGCGCTTGGCAGACCTATCAGCCACGCGGATGCACAGATCGCGGCCATTGCCCACGTGCGAGGGGCGAAACTCGCGACGCGCAATGTTGCAGACTTCGAGGACTGCGGTCTCGATGTTGTTGACCCCTGGAATGGTTCGTGAACCTGTGGCTTGAGAAAGCCAAAACTTCGGGTGAGGCGTAAGCCGCCTTCCTGGTTCCGCCGCCTCGTTCGCGTGCGGGTCGGCCTCAGCCGACCGGAAGAAGCGGCGAGAACCCCAGGTGAGCGCCGCCCTATGCCAATGCATACCAGGAGCCACGACCGCTGCCGTGCATGACCAGGTGCCCCTTTTCCAGCAGGTGGCGGAAGTGCTGCTTGAGCGTGTTCCGGGTAGTGCCGGTTAGAGCGACCATGTCGCCGATGGTAACGCGTCCGTGTTCGCGTGCGTACTCGACGAGTTGCACGAACAATTCTGGTATTGCTGACAGGACAATTCTTTCTCTCTCGATTTTCTCAGCCAATTGTTTCATCTGCTGCTGAAGAGCGCGCAAGAAGAACAACACCCATGGCTGCCAGTTCGGCACGTCGGTTCTGATCGTTCCTTGCGTCTGGCGCAGTGCGACGTAATAGCCTTCCTTGCTGTGTTCAATTACTCTTTCCAATGAGCTGCAGGGCACATAGGCGTATCCCGCGCGCAGCAAGAGCAGCGCGGTCAAGATGCGACTCGGTCATCCGTTGCTGTCCTGAAAGGGGATGGACTTCGAGGAAACAACAAAAGAAGATGGCCGTGAGAGCAAATGATGCAGTGGCCGGTTCTCTATCCCGTCCCTATTACACCCAATTAATCAAGCCACGCACTGCGAATGGCTCGCACCATCTCGTACACCGGACGCGGGCTGATCTTCCTCCGGGTCGAGGTGAACCATTCAATATCAAGTGTAAAACGCGCGAGCGATAGCGGCCGTCTGCAGTTGCAAGCGGTCATCACGGAAGATGGAGCCCCTCTGCAATCGATAAGGATAGTTTGCAGTCTGGGTAGCGGTCCATTCACGCTGCGGAGGACACTGGGAGCATTAATGGATAGTGGCATCTTGCGTGAGGAAGAAAGCTGCGGCGCTATACGGATGGGTTTCGAGGAGCCATTCTTTGCGCAGTGGATTGTGATTTTCACAGCACGAATTTGATTGGGCACAATTGCCTGAGACTGGAGTCTTCGTATAGCAGGGCCCCAAAACCCAAAACGCCAAGCCTGACCTTGGTCCTTATTCGGAGACTCCAGCCGCGCGCCGAGCATCGTTCCATTCAGCCTCGATCCTCAATTCCAAGATCCACTTTTCTAGATAAACGCGATCCAGCGAATCCCATCGCATTCTTAATATGCCTGCAACGTCCTCAATATGCCTTTGGGACTGTGCCAGTTTCGCCCATTCGAGCTTCGAGACGACTACGTCCTCAGCGCTCGCTACAAACAGAGGGCTACCTTGCAGATCGACCAGTTTGCGCCGGCGGAATTCCTCCTCGCTGAAGGGACGGGACTTGCGGATGATCAGGTCAATCTTCCAGCCCGTTGCCATATCAACCACGTTGAATAAGGATTGTTGCTTGCGAGCTTCGAGGGCCGCATCCAAGTCCACGTAGTACTCATCCTTCGATAGAAGTTGGACGAATGTTCGCAACTGCTCTGCGGTTGCTGCGATTACGAGATCAATGTCTTGTGTTGTCCGCGGGGCACCGTAATACGCACTGGCAAACGATCCGGCAAGCATGTAGACAATGCCGGCTTCACCAAGTGCCGACGTGATCCTCTGGAAAACCTCCGAGACACTCATCGCAACCGCGCTGGTACTGAAGCGGGCAGGAATGTCAGCCGAATGAGTTCTCGTGCGACCTGCGCGTCCGACCATTCTGGACACTCTCGCCGGATTCGCTCCTTTGCCAATTCTCGAGCAAACAGGCTCATTTCCAGAGCCAGAAGTAGGCGCTGTTCTCCTGACATCGCCCGTTGAATTTGGAGCTGGAGAGCTTGTGCGGAAGGGCTTGTGTCGGTGATGAGCACGGCGAAAATGTTATCACGTCGGGACGGACAAATGTTTAAGCCCCCAGCTGCTGCCGGCCTGTGCCAACCGGGCTGTAGTGGGCCGGCACCGGGATCCCGTCGTCGCTTTTTCAAGTCTCATGAACGCTGGCGTGACACTGGTACAGAGCGTGATGAGATTCAGCTCGGAATCTTCGCCCGCGTGGCTGCGAAATCCCTTATGGTGAACCTCCAAGTTCGACATCGTGCCGCACGATTGACACCGCCAGCCATCGCGACGCAGGATCTGCTGGCGCAGAGCTCCGTATGACGCCGGATCGAGTCGCAAACGCACGGCCTTTGTGCCAATCAGGTTCATGATGCCTTCTCGCTCAGGCCTCAAAGGAACGCTTGCCGTTGCTCTCCGAGCAGGAATTTGAAGAATCTCGTCATCGAGAACAGCAACGTCTCCGGGTCACCATTGTCCATGTTGGCTCCGGCCAGAAAGTCCGCACAGATCATTTCCAGACAGTAGCCGCGGGATCGTTCGCTACCCAGCATCAGAGCCGCCGTTTCGATCGCTTTCTCAATTACCGGCATCTGGCTCTGGTACAGTTTGAAGTAGATAATCTCCCACGGTTCGGTCTTCCAAGAGCCTGATGCGGATGCTGGGCCCCTCCGGAAATCCGCAGGCGCGCAACTTGTTCGAGATCGTCCAATACATCCGGCGCAAGGAAGGTGTTCGATTCAAGCTGCGCGCAGCGGCGGCCGGAGGCTGATCGGCAGCGGCTCAGGCAATTGACTTCCATCGACGAGAGACACCCGCCTCGATCTGGCCCACTGATCCTCTTGACGCACTCCATCTGCTTCTTCCTGCTTCCGCATCGCGGCCTACCAGATAGCCTGTACTACCTTGGCTTGACGGATTCGCTCATCCGCCGTGACCAGCGGCACGCCCTCGACAATGGCCGTGGCCGCGATCAGGCGGTCTGCTGGGTCCTTTGAAAAGCCAGCCGGTAACCGGACAGCCACAGCGGCAATCTCCGGAGTTATTGGCTTAACCATGACCCGCGCTACGGCCTCCCGAACAAAGGAATCCACGCTGCCCGCTACCTGAATGCGACCATTCTCCGCCAACCACGCTAGCTCCCATAGGGTGATAGTGGCGACGGCAACCCCCGTCTTCTGCCTTGCCTCCCGAATGGCATCGCGGGCTTTCTTGGACAGCCGCTTTGGGTCGCTCGCCATCCAGATCAGGACGTGGGTGTCGAGAAGGATCATTTGCTCTCCCAATCTTCCAGCGGAGTGCCTTGACCCACGATGTCGCCCACAATCTTCACCTTGCCCGTCATGTAACCAAAAATGTCATTGGCCTGGTTTTCAGCGGGAACCAGCTTTGCCACGGGCTTACCGTGTTTTGTGATCAAGACCGGCTCCCCGCTTTGCAGAACCTGGTCCATGATAGCCAAGCATTGCGCCTTAAATGTACCGGCTGCCATTTGCTTCACAGCTTTACCTCCACGTGGACAATATAGTCATAATAACATGACCATGGAAATAGTACAAAACACGTCGGAATACTGGGTTTGGTACAGAGAACCGTTGACGCGCGACGATCATCAGCAGAAAAAGCTAATTTTAGTTCGACATGTTAAGCTAATACGTGTACAACATAATGAGCGAATAATAACACGACGCAATAAGCTAACCTGAAGACACTCTCATGTCGACACCGTCAGATTTCTCTTTCACCCACCAGGGTATGAACATGACCGTTGACCAGCTGGGCGAGACTCTGATCCAGTTCTTGCTAGGGGCTTTGCTTGTGTAAAGGAGCTCCGCTGCCAGTCCGCACTGGTACCGCAGTTGCCCCCGTCGTCGACCCGCAAAGACCATGAACCTTCGTTACTGCTAGTTGGACGAAATTGAGTACTCCAGTACCCCCGCACAGCTGTTTCGCCGTGACCATCCGGTTTATTCTGGTCCGCAGAGTTCTTCGAGCCCTTATAGAAAATCCACCATGGATCAGGGCTCACATTGTGTAGGGTGGCACATCGGACGAGGGGAGAGTCGAAGATGGCAACTCATAGTTTGCAGTCGCATGCAGCGGTGCCGCTAATCGGCGCTGAACCCGCCGCGCCTTGGCCGAACGGGGAGCTTCAGATCGGCGGCGGTCAAGCGCAGAAGCCACCGGTGCTGGAAGCCGACACGAGCGTGGAGCAGCTTTCCCGCCGATCGGATGCTAGCCGACAAAACGGACGGAAGTCTGTCGGACCGAACACCGAAGCGGGCAAGAAACGAAGTCGGCGCAATGCCCTCAAACACGGGTTGCGCGCCACACTTCTGCTCGAAGCTGGGAATCAGGAAGAGAACACGGCGCTGGGAGCACTCCGTGCCACGCTGGAGCAGCAATTTTCGCCTCGTACGGTCGAGGAACAGCTCTTGCTGGAGAGCGTGGTGCATGCGCTGTGGCAGAAACAACGAGGCTTGCAGTTCGAGGCCCGCGAACTGCGCCATGATTTGGTGTTCCACGGGCCGGTTATGGACCGCATCCTGCGTTATGCGACGGCGGCCGACAAGCGTTTCTTCCAGTCGTTGGCCGAACTGAAGCGGTTGCAGGAAGGAAACACTAACGGCCATTCAGCCAAGTAATCGGGGAACTATCGAAGGGAGTGCGAAATGAACACTACCGTGGGGGCGACTCAAGGAACATCCGATAGCGCGGCTAATGGACGGGCCGAATCCCATTGGCCTGAAATACTTGCGGCGGTAGTTAACCGGAGCTTCGAACGCGCAGAGTTTGTCCGTCTAATCCTCATGGAGATGTCCCTGGTTTGTCATGAGCTCCAGGTCACATCGGCGCATTCCTCCTTCGCGTTCAAGCTCAAGCCACTGCTCGCAGAAATTCATGCCTTGCGCACACTAGCCGAAACCGCTCGCTACGCCACCGAATTAGCCACGGAGGCTGATATTGTCAACCTCGATGGGCCGAAGTTCGAGTATGTGATCGGTCAGCTGTGCCAGCTTGTCATGGAGAGTGCTCAAAAGGCTGATTGTGGCCCTCTTGTAATTGAAACTATTTATGCGAATTTCCGCCGAGGTCTCGGGGAGCGGGAGGAGAAGATTCGACAGAATATCGACAAGATCGTTGCGGTCTCCAAACCTGCGGAGAATTCCTTGTGGCCTCGAAGTAGTTCGGAGTCCGCGGCCAGACTAAATGGAAGTACTGCCTCGCCCTCGAAATCGGAGTCCGAAGGAATGAACCGTTCCGAGTAATATTGAAGATCCGCCGGACCTCGGCGCTTTGTCGCCCGGAGTGCGCTGCTAAGGGATGGCCCTTTCACCGGCAGAAAAGCATCGATCCTTCGGCTAGGCACAGCGCGATTCCGACATCATCATCGACCTACTCACCGATTGGTACGCAGCTAATATTTCCGTTGGAGAATCCCTCCGCTATTCTCGGAATAGCTGCGAATCGCATTGCGCGAATCGGTGCGCTAATCCTTGCAGTCGACTAATTCGGACCCATTTGGCTGCAATCGGCGTTTGCGGATCTGCCGACTTGCATTCGAATCTTGAGTTCCGGTCGCACTCGTCAACTAATCCTCATATCTGAGCCAGTTATGTGGCGGAACTACCTTTGGCGGCCATTGTCCGCGGACCGAGGTCATTGACTCGTTCGCACACGATCACGTTCTTGGGCAGAAGCGAGGCCATGCAATGAGATCTCTCCGATGGGGATTAGCGGCCGTTCGTTGGGGCCGGAGCGTCCGTGGCTGAGAATCCAGGAAATGGGGATCAGAGTACCTCAGTAACCTGCGGAGTGTTATCGCACCAGTTTTTTTCCTCAATTCCTAGCTCTTTTGACCTCCGTGTCGGTATATTAGAGGACCCCCGAGCCCATCCCCAGCTCCAAATAGCGTCTGCGACTTCAGACTTACGTGGATGTCAGAGGAGACAAACGCAAATGCCTGAACTTTTCAAGATTGACGAGTTGCCGTTTGAGCTGAGGGTGAACGGGGTACCTGTGGAATCAGTGCACATCCGTCCCGCTCACGACGCGGCGGATGATTTACAGGTCGTCATCACGGATTCTCAAATCGGATTGTTCGCCTTGAGCGACGCATTCGAGTTTGAGGTCCGCGAACAGGGCATACCGTGGCGCCCCATAACCCTAGAGCAATTGAAGAAGGCTCTTACGGAAAGCACCGAATCCTTACAGGTCGAAGACATGCCCAAGGCCTCCGAGGTGGCCGACCGCAGGCTGTTTGATCGGCTAGACGACATTGACGTGCCTCATCGGGGATCGCCGAGGCTGAGCGAACTCACCGGTCACGTTGACTGCATCAGGCGCGTGCAGAAGGTGCTCTACGAGGCGCGGATAGCTCATAGAATTGCCGGAACGGTATTCGTGGTGCCGAGCGTGCTCCAGGCGCGAATGTACCTGATGAAAGCAGGATTTCGAAAAAGCACGATCGCACCGACCGCGCTGATCGAGCCACGTAGCGGGTGCGCTATCCAACTTGTGGAGCGTCGAACCTGATAAAAGGTTGACATGTGATAAACATGAAAGTATGCTTATAACATGTCAAAGATGATTCAGCTTCGGAACGTACCTGACAACTTGCATCGCAGCCTGAAAGCTCGCGCTGCCATGGCGGGAATGTCGCTTTCAGATTATCTGTTGGCGGAGATCAAAGAAATCGCAGAGCGACCCACGCTCGCAGAGTTGCGGGAGCGTCTGCATCAGCGTAAGCCAGTTTCGGTCCAGTTCGATAGCGCACGCTTGGTGCGAGAAGAGAGAGAGCTACGGTGATTGTCCTGGATGCGTCCGCCGCAGTGGACTGGCTGCTTCAGACATCTGCGGGACAGCGCATTGAGAAGCGAATCTATTCGCATAACGAATCACTGCATACTCCTCACCTCTTCGATCTCGAGGTCACCCAGGTACTGCGGTATCTGGTGCGGGAAAGAGCGGTATCGGCACACCGTGCTGATGAAGCGGTCGGCGATTTGCTGGACCTCCGGATCACTCGCTATCCGCACTTCGTGCTGTTGCCCCGCATTTGGCAACTCCGTCACAATTTTTCTGCCTATGATGCGGCCTATATAGTACTGGCTGAAAAACTCGGCGCTGCATTCGTGACGCGTGACGGGCGCCTCGCTTCTTCGTCTGGCCATGCAGTGGCAATTGAGTTGTTCTAATTCGACGCGGCGCCAAGACATCGGACGGTTCGCGATCTTATTCGTGAGATAAAAGACCTACTTGGAGATCCCAGCGCCGGTTACAGTGCAATCCACTGTTACCCACGGGCAAAAAGGATTAAGCTAAATTACCAAACGAACCCAAGAAGTTATTTGTTTTCAACGAGTATTCTGCGTCCTGGGCCCGGTTCGTGATCCGACTGGCATCCTCGTGGATCAGAGTAAGTGTACGCTGCACGATAGACCTGTATATCAAAAATCAATATGTTCTTGCCTTTTTGGTTACTGCAGTCATGCCCAGCACTTGCTTGTAGGCATCCAATTTAGATATGGTAGATAAAGATAAGTCGTTTCCTAATTCCGGAATGCTATGTCTGACACATCTCGAACGGCGATGGCGCGGCAGTTGCTGTGCGATTGTAGTTTTCATGGCCGTGACTTCGCTCGCCGTCAGTGTCGCTACTCGTTACTGTTCCCCTCAGCCTTCTTCATTCTCAACAAGAACCTTGCATAAACATTTGTCGCCGGAGCAAGGCCGGCAGCGTCTTACCAACAATGCGGCCAACTGGATACCCCAGGTCGTGCGTTCTGGCGTACTGCAAGCGCCAACTTCATATCCCCGCATCGCACCCGCTGGACCTCCGATCCCCAGCGTTCTCCTCGAAACAAGTCTGTACAACCGTCCTCCTCCCTCCTGCTGATCTTTCTCCGTCTCCGCTGTCCTGGCTTATTGCTACCAGTGAACTCTGCCTCATTCATGCAATGAGGGGCTCTGGATTCTCCGTGCGGCTGGCGTGAAACCTGGGCGACAGCTCTAGGGACAGAGAGTCTTGGGAGTGTTGCCTTTTGTTGGCAGCCTGCTCGGGCAACCTTGCCTCTATACCGCGGGGAGGTTCGCGGGCTGTGTAAGCCTCAACGAATTTCCTCCGCGCAGCCAGGAGCACGGGAGCTTTTCTGCCTGGGATTTGAAACCGGATCCTGAAAGGAATCGTACATGGCGCTTGCACCCTTGTTGACTGACGGAGAGTTGGATGCTCTGCGGCAGTTCGATACCTGCATGGTCGCGAACGCGGTTGAGACATTTAACGTGAGGCTGCGCAACACGGGATTCACGAACGCCGACATTCGCTGCAGGTTCGAAGATGCACCTCCGATGGTGGGTTATGCGGCCACGGCGCGGCTGCGCAGCGGCCAGCCACCCGTGGTGGGCGGCACGTTCCGCGACCGAGGCGATTTCTGGAACAGCATTCTTGAAATTCCGGCGCCGCGCATTCTGGTGTTGGAAGACAAAGATGATCCTCCCGGCCGTGGAGCTTTTGTGGGAGACATGCACGCTGCAATCCTCAAGGCGCTGGGCTGCATCGGCTATTTAACCAACGGCGCTGTGCGAGAACTGCCTGCAGTTCGCGAGCTCGGGATGCAGTTGTTTGCCGGGAGTGTCGCTGTTTCGCATGCGTATGCCCACATTTTCGACATCGGTGCTGCCATTTGCGTGGGCGGGATGGAAGTTCGTCCGGGAGATCTGCTGCACGGCGACCGTCACGGCGTTCTCACGATACCGGCGGAGATTGCCGCCGCCGTCCCGGCGGTTGCCGCTGACATGCAACGGGTAGAGCAGAAGGTAATCGACTATTGCCGATCCAGCGCGTTTTCGGTGGCAAAGCTGGGTGAGGTTATGAAAACGAGGGGCTAGGCCGGAAACGGCGCCCACCAATAGCAGGGAAGGCTGGTCCAAGACGCGATGACTCAAAACCGCACTTTGTCCACAACGCACAGACGCAAGGCATCGATGTCGTTTTCGCTTGCAGCCCCCATCGTCGCGCTTGTAGTCAGTCTGTCTTCTTGTTCAGGAGGCCGATCCACCCAAGTTCAAGCCGGAGGACCAACCATCACGGTCGGAGTAACCAAGGTGGAGAAGAAATCTCTCGGTCGGCAAATCACGCTCTCCTCCGAGTTGGTGCCATTTCAAGAGATTGATGTCTATGCGAAGCAATCCGGGTACGTCAAGAAACTGATGGTCGATTACGGGACCCGCGTGAAAGCCGGCCAGGTCATGGCCATTCTTGAGATTCCCGAGTTAGAGGCACAACTGCAGGAAGATCAAGCAGAAATCAAGAATTCGTTCAATCAGGTGACGAGGGCACAGCACGAACTGGAGCGGTATCAGGCGCAGTACAAGGCGCTGCATCTGCAGTACACACGATTGAATGAAGTCTTTCAAAGCCAGCCCGGCATCGTGGCCCAGCAGGAAGTGGATGATGCTCAGGGAAAAGATCTGGCGGCGTCCTCGCAAGCCGACGCCAGCCAGGCGGCTCTGGAAGCTGCCGAGAGCCAGCTGTCGGTATCCAAAGCGAAACTCGCTCACGATCAAACTCTCTTTGACTATTCCAGGATCACGGCGCCATTTGCCGGCGTCGTCACCGAGCGCTACGCGAACCTCGGAACGCTGGTGCAAGCGGGCACGACTTCGAGTACGCAGGCGATGCCGATCGTTAAGCTTTCCCAGGATGACCTGTTCCGGCTCGTAATACCGGTTCCGGAATCGTATGTTCGATATATCCACATCGGCGATCCCGTCGATGTTCGTGTGCCCTCGCTGAACAAAACGTTCCCCGGTAAAGTCGCGCGGTTCTCCGTGGACGTTAAGGAAGCAACGCGCACCATGCACACCGAAGTGGATGTTCAAAATCGAGATCGAGTGCTGATGCCGGGTCTCTACGCGGACGCGGATGTGGCTCTTGAACATCGCGACGACATTCCGACCGTCCCTTTGCAGGCCGTGAATCATGAGGGCAACAAGACCACAGTCTTTGTCGTGGGTCAAAACAGTGAAATCGAAGACCGGCCGATCATGCTCGGCCTTCAGACCGCCAACGATGCGGAAGTGGTTTCAGGTTTGAAAGAAGGGGAAGAAGTTGTCGTAAGCGACCGGAGCGGCTTGAAACCGGGCGAGACAGTACACGCCCAGGTTGTGCAGATCATGCAATACCAAGAGGGCAGTCAGCAGTAAGCGGTTCCCTTTGCGCGCAGACTTGAAGAGTGAGATTAAATGACACGTTTCTCAATTCGCAATCCTTACTTCATCGTCGTCGTCTGTCTTCTACTAACCGTGATTGGCGTGACCAGTCTTGCACGGATGCCGATCGACTTGTTCCCTACGATTAACTTGCCTGAAGTTGTAGTGGCCACGTTCTATTCCGGAATGCCCCCGGAGGACATCGAGACCGACATCACCGATCCTCTCGAACGATTCTTTACGTTAGCCAGCGGCATTGATCACATGGAATCTCGCTCTCTGCTGGGGGTAAGCATTATTAAGGTTTACTTCCAGCCGGGAACAAATGCTGACGCGGATGTGACCGAGCTATCGAACCTTGCTATGGCGGATCTGAAGCGTTTGCCGCCCGGAACATTGCCTCCGGTAGTGCTGAAGTTCGACGCGTCCAGCTTGCCGGTCTGCCTGGTTACTCTTAAAGGCGAGGGCCTGAACCAGACGGAGCTTCACGATATCGGCCAATTTACCATTCGCAACCAGATCGCGGTGGTCCAGGGGGCAGAGATCCCTCCGCCATTTGGAGGCAAGTATCGACAGATCATGGTTTATGTCGATCCTTACAAGCTCGCCTCCCGGCAATTGAGCCCCATGGATGTCGTGAATGCGGTGAATGATTCGAATCTGATTCTTCCCGCCGGCGACGTCAAGATGGGGCCATTCGACTACTACGTTTATTCCAACAGTTTGGTCGACGACATGGACCAACTGTCGAAGATTCCCGTCAAGACCGTAGGGAATTCGTGGGTTTCGGTAGCTGACATCGGCAAAGCCGAGGATGCCAATCAAATCCAGTACAACATCGTGCGCGTAGATGGTCAGAGGTCAGTCTATCTGCCCATCATGAAGCAAGGCGGCGATACCAACACCATCGCGGTGGTGCAAGGCATTCGCGATGCGATTGAGCATCTCTATGACATCCCGAAACAGTTGAAGTCCGCAGTCGTATTCGATCAGTCGGCGTTTGTCAAGGAAGCGATTAAGACCCTGCTACACGAAGGCGTCATCGGACTGGCCCTGACCAGCCTGATGATTCTCATTTTTCTGGGAAGTTTTCGCGCCACGTCGGCCGTGTTTCTCTCGATACCGCTTTCCGCGCTGGCCACCTTTGTGGTGCTGTACATGATGGGCAGCACAATCAACACCATGATCCTGGGAGGGCTGGCGCTGGCTTTTTCGCGCATCATTGACAATTCGGTCATCTCGCTGGAAAACATCTACCGCCATCTGGAACACGGCGCCGCGCCCATGGTCGCTGCGGAAGCAGGAGGTTCGGAAGTAAGCCTCGCCGTTCTTTCTGCCACTCTGACCACGGTTGTTGTCTTCTTCCCAGTCACCTTTCTTTTCGGCGTCAGTAAGTTCTTGTTCTCGGCGCTGGCGCTCGCCGTCGTGATCTCGCTTTTCGCGTCGTATGTTGTCGCCATGACCGTGATTCCGCTGTTCTGCTCACGATTTCTCGAGGCCGTGCCTCACGCCAGCGCCGACGCGGGCCATGAATACGAGGTCGAACCCACGTCGGCCCCCGGCCAATCCTGGTGGGGAAGGTTCACTGCCGGATTCAACCGTCACTTTAATCGGATGTTGGACTCCTACGAGCATTGGGTAAATCGAGCGCTGATCCGCCCCGGCCTTACTGTGGCGATCCTGAGCGGAGTGTTCCTGCTCAGTCTGGTTATTTATCCATTTATTGGTCTGGCATTTTTTCCGAGCACCGACGCCGGACAGTTCACGATCAACATGAAGGTTCCGACGGGAACGCGCCTGGAAGTGACCGAACAGTATGTAGCCAAAGTCGAGGACCTGATCCGCAATGTTGTGGGCCCTAAGGATATGAAGATGGTGGTGTCCAACATCGGAGTGGTCCCCGACTTTTCCTCGCTCTATACCACCAATGCCGGGCCCTACACGGCGACGATCCAAGTGGCGCTTCAGGATGAGCATCGGTTGAGCAGCTTCGAATATATGGATCGGGTGCGGAAAGAAATGGCGAAGCAATACCCGGATATCCGGACCTTCTTTTCGAGCGGTTCCATGGTGGATGCGATCCTGAACTCAGGAATGCCGGCTCCCATCGACGTGCAGGTGAGCGGTCGCAGCCTGAAGCAGTCCTATAGCGTGGCCCAGGACCTGGCGAGTCGCATCCGGCAACTGCCCGGAGTGGGCGAGGTCTACATTCCTCAGGACATGAATTATCCCGGACTGCGGCTGAACGTCGACCGGGTGCACGCTGGCGAGCTGGGGCTGACGCAGAAGGAAGTTGTCGATAACGTCATCACGGCCCTTAATTCGAATTCCATGATCGCTCCCAACTACTGGGTCGATCGGAAAAGTGGCAATGACTATTTCCTTACCGTTCAATATTTCGAAAATGGCCGTGCCGCTATTCACAATTTCGCCGATCTGACCAATATCCCGATCCGCGCTCCCAACCTGAAGCAGCCCACGACACTGGATGCCGTCGTAAAGCTGCAGGACATCCGGACGCCGACAGAAGTGGATCACTACCAGATTCAACGGGTCACTGACGTGTATGTGACGCCGGTTGGCGAAGCCCTGGGGAAGATCGCAAGCGAAGTCCAACGGACCGTCGATGAGACGAAGCTTCCAGAGAACGTGCGAGTCGATCTGCGGGGAATGGTGAAAGGCATGAACGCCTCGTTCCGCAGTTTTACGATTGGGCTGTCCATGTCGGTGGTTCTTCTGTACCTCATTCTCGTCGCTCAGTTTAAGTCCTTCAAGGACCCGCTCCTGATCATGTTGGCGATTCCGATGGGTTTCATCGGAGTCGTGATCATTCTGCCTCTGACCGGGACAACCCTGAATGTGATGTCCTTGATGGGACTTCTCATGTTGGTGGGCATCTCCGCATCGAACAGCATTTTGATTGTCGAATTCGCTCACCGTCTTGAGGACCAGGGAAGTTCAGTGAAGGATGCCATCGTTACGTCGTGCCGAGTGCGCTTGCGCCCGATTCTTATGACGTCGTTCGCCACCATCATCGGAATGGTGCCGATGGCGTTGAAGCTCGGCACCGGAAGCGAACAATATGCGCCACTGGCACGGGCGATCATTGGCGGACTGACCTCTTCGGTGCTGTTGACCATCTTCATCGTGCCCGCCGCTTATCTGCTCGTTTATGGCAAGCAAGCTGCGAAGGGCGCGCAGGAACCAACTCCCGGCAGCGTGGCCTGAGGAGTCAAACCCCGATGCCAGGAAGTCGAGAGATCAAAGCGAGATGAGAAACCTACTGCAAATTTGTTTGGTGCTGGCGCTCTCTGGTTGCAGCTTCTCACAGGTTGGATTGCGTGCGGCGCCGTCGCCGAGCCTGCCTTCGGCTCCACTGCCGCAAGTGTCGGCTGATCCGGCCACGACAACTGCTTCTCCGGCGCCACAAGCGCTCACGCCGCAGGGCAATTCTGCAACTCCCACGGTTTTGTCAGTGAAGGAGGCGGAGGCGGTCGCACTCAAGAACAATCCCCAGATCTCGGTCGCGCGGCTGACCGCGCTGGCATCGCAGCAGGTCATACGAGAAGTGCGGTCGAGTCTGTGGCCAACCGCGCGGATTGACCTCACGGCAGTTGATACCAATCCCGGTGACCGCATCACGGCCGGAGCGCTGAATAACCCGGTCATCTATCAGCGTGCCGCTGCGGGCGCCATTGTGACCCAACTCATTACCGACTTCGGACGCACCACGAACCTCGTCGCTAGCGCGAACCTGGCTGCCAAAGCAGAGAACCAGAACGCGTTGGCCACCAAAGAGCAGATCCTGGTTGCGGTGGATCAGGCCTTCTACAGTGCTCTGCAAGCGCAGGCGGTGCTCACGGTCGCACAGCAAACCGTGAAGGATCGCCAGACTGTCTCCGACCAGGTGGGCGCACTGTTTAGGAGCAAACTGAAGTCGGAGCTCGATTTCAGCTTTGCCAATGTGAATCTGGCGCAGGCGAAGCTCTTGCTGCTCGATGCTCAGAACAACGTGAACGCCTCGCAGGCTTCACTCTCTGCTGTCCTGGGTTTCCAAAGTCTGCAAAACTTTCAACTGGCCGAAGATAAAACTCCCGTCACTCCACCTTCGGACAACGTGGACGATCTGATTTCCAGTGCCTTCACCCTGCGGCCGGAAATCTTGGCCCTCGAATTCCAGTCAGAGTCTGCCCAGAAGTTTCAAAAGGCGGAGCGCGACCTGCTCTTTCCCGATATCCGGGCTCTCGGCGCGGTGGGAGATACTCCGGTGCGAAATCCAATTATTTCGAGCTGGTATGGCGCTGTCGGAGTGAATGTAGACATCCCCATATTCAATGGCTTTCTCTTTACTGCCAGGTCGCGGGAAGCGGCGCTGCGGGCCCAGGCTATACAGGAAAGACTGCGCGACATTCGTGCCAGCATCGCGCGCGATGTGCGCACCAGTTGGTTGAATGCCAAGACCGCGTACGACCGCCTTGCGGTGAGTCAACAATTGCTCGATCAAGCGAATCTTGCCCTCAATCTTGCGCAGGCACGCTACAAACTGGGACTGGGTTCGATTGTCGAGCTCAGCCAGGCACAACTGCAGCAGACGCAGGCTCAGATCAGCGACGTTGGCGCAGGGTATGACTACCGGCTGGCTTTGGCCGTCCTGCAGTATCAAACGACAGGAATCTAGGAGAGTTCTGATTCCGCCTGCACGAGGAGCGGACGATTTGACGAAAGGACGATCCTCTCAGCGAAGCAGCGTAGCAGTTCATGAAAAGAAGTAACAAGAAGAGTCAACCGTCCTCGTTCACGACACGTCGCGGACTATTGCTTTCTCTTTATATTGGAGCTTTTGTAGCTCTCATTTTTGTCCTGGTGTACTACGCCTACGTTTTACCTATGCAAAAATCATTAGAATGATCGACCCCGCAGGCTACGATTCCATGATCCGTTTCCGCTAATCCCAAAAGAAAAAGAGTGGCAGGTGCGACCGGAGTCGCCGCGCCACCCTTTCGTGAATTAACTTCTGTCGACCACTTATGCCCCTGCACCCACTGCTCTGACCAGGGGTTCCGGCCGCAGACTTTCCGCCATCCGTCCAAAGTACAATCGGTAGGAACGGTGGATTCCGTACATGACCGGGAACACCGCGAGCGCCAGTCCCCACCCCAGGTGAGAGCTTGCCGCCTGGACTATCGTGGTTACCCCCGCGCTGACTACGTAGTACGGGAACGAGAGATGTGCCAGGCCCCACCAGATCTGCCCAGCCGCCTTGCCCTCGCTCACAGCTACGATCGCAGCCACCGGAGCGGTCTGTCCCAGGAACAGAGTGGCTGTCGCCAGCACCAATCCCAGCGTGCTGGAACTCAAGTGCATCCCACGCAGCCAGTCGGCATGGAACATCAGGCTCGCCAGGCAGCTGGCAAAGGCCATCATGCTGAGGTTGAACGCCATCTGCTGCGGGTTGAACTTCGCGTCCTTCCGCGGCCAGCATTGCACCGCCGTTGAAACGCAGGTGACCACGACTGCTTCGGCAGCGCTCAGACTTACCACCGCAGTGAGCAGGAATGGCAGGTTGACCGACATGTTGCCGTTGATTCCCGGCAGCTTGACTTTCATCCGCGACGTCACCGCTGCCAGCACCAGAACCGCCAGGGCAAAGTACGTGTGCAGGCCGTGGCTCACCAATCCCGCATATCCTGCGGTGATTACCGCGGCTGCCATCATTGCGCCGATGAACGTCTTAATTTGCCGTGTGTTGTTCATAATTCGTCTCCTTTCCTTGGATTCACACGGTAACTACTGCTCATCGTCACCCGCATCCGTAAACGCACTGTTGGCACTCGACACCGACGCACCCCAGACCACGCTTGTGGCCGTAGTGCTCGTGCCCGTGCTCGATCCCCAGACCACGCTGAATGCACTCAGCGTATTGTCGTTCCAGGGGAGCGAGCTGCCCCAGACCACTGACGTTCCGTTTACTAGCGAACTTCCCCAAACCACTGAAGTTCCCCAGACCACCGAAGATCCCCAAACCACGGAGCTGGAAGCAACCGTCGAGTTTCCCTCCACCAGCGAAACCGTATGCGTCTGAGGGTTGTAGACTACGGCCGGCGAAAGGGCCGATCCGATCGTGGCCGGAGCCAGGTTATTGTTGGCAACAGCGCCCTGCACGTTCAGCAATCCCGACCCTACCGAGAACAGATCGTAGAAACTGAGGAAGTTCTTCAACAGGTGGGGCACATAAGCCGACGTAGAAGTGAATCCCATCTTGTACGCCGTCTTCATGAGCCGCGCCTTTACCTGATCCGGACTGAGCGTGTTTTGTTCTTGCAGCAACACAGCTGCTGCGCCGGCAACGGCAGGCGTCGCCATGCTGGTGCCGCTCAAGGTGAAGTAGTCGTTGTTGCCGTCGCTGCCGGTGACCAATTCGGCCGGATAGGTAGCCTCCAGCGTCGCTCCCGGGGCCGCCAAAGAAACTATGTCATTTCCTGGCGCCACCATGTCTGGCTTCACCACGAGATCGTAGGTCGTGGGTCCCTTCGAGCTATAGCTCGCTATGGTCTGAGCCGAGGCGTAAGTTGATCCATTGCTCTTGGTTGCGCCTACGGTCAGCACGAAAGGATCGTTGCCCGGCGCTGTGATGGTTCCATAACCGTTGCTTCCATTTACGCTCAAGCGGCCGTAATTACCGGCTGCCACAACCACCACGATCCCGCTCTTCCATGCCGCCTCCACTGCCTGGCACAGAGGATCCTGCGTGTAGCTGGCCGGGATTCCGCGGCCCAGCGACAGATTGATGACCCGGATGTTATAGGTGTTCTGCAACGCAATGGCCTGCTGAATGGCCGCGATCACCGTACTGTCAGTGCCCGCGCCGTTCGCGTCCAGAGCCCGAAGATCGACCAGATTGACGCCGGGGGCTACGCCTTCGTATTGTCCACCGGATAAGGATCCGTTGCCGCCGATGATGCCGGCGACGTGGGTGCCGTGACCGTACAGGTCGTACTGCGCTCCGTTGGAGTTGGTAGTGGCGGTTCCCGTGAAGTCCTGGTGATAGACCACGCGCGATGCAGTCCCGCTCGAATTCCACAGATCGGGATGGCTATCGTTGATGCCGCTATCAATCACGGCCACGCCGACGCCCGCTCCGGTGTATCCAGAGGTCCAGGCTGCCTGCACCCCCGTGGCTCCATTC
Source organism: uncultured Acidobacteriaceae bacterium (assembly GCA_963791515.1). Taxonomy (GTDB): domain Bacteria; phylum Acidobacteriota; class Terriglobia; order Terriglobales; family Acidobacteriaceae; genus Sulfotelmatobacter. The sequence continues at coordinate 104,964 of CAWBSS010000001.1, forward strand.
GTCAGATCGTCCATTACATTCATCGGATGATCGATGGTCACGGATGCGATCTCGGGATCAGCCTCCAGGGCAGGCAGAGCGCTGACCGGAATCGTAAACGCTGCACCCTTAATCATGTGCAGCTTCGACTGCAAGCGTCCACCCCGGCCGTGCATCGTAGCGTAGTGCGCCGCGGTTGGCACCTGCCGGTACTGCACAATGACCTTCACGGTCTGGCCCTTTGCGGATCCCTGCCGCGCTTTCGCCAGAAGGCCCGAGAGTTCGGAAGCAATCCGCCCAGTGTTGCTGGCAGTTGGATTGTTCGAGCGCTGTCCGAAGGCCATTCCCGTTGCCAGGAGCAGCATGATGCTCAGGCGCTTACCCCAAGCGGCGCTGTGTCGCTCTTCGCGCCCCTTTGGTTTCTTTAGTGTCTCTGCACGCACCATAAAATCTCACCCTTTCTTTCTTGATGGGGGAAAGATCGAGCTTCGTACCCACTCCCGCTGTTGCACGGGAGCAGCCAATCGGAGGCTTGTAAGTGATTGTTTCTATTGAAGATCAGCGAGTTTTTGAGGACCTCTTTGGGTCACTCTGTCCCGCACGAGCGGGCATGGGACACTTTGTCTCGCGCCAACTTGGAATGAATTGTGACTTCAGTCGTGTGGGAAGTGGTTACGGTTGTGTGGGATCGCAGAGCAAAGAAAAATCGAATGGACTCTATGGCCACTCAGAGTGGATTTTCAGAAAACATACGGGACTTGGTAAGCGAGGACCGTAAGCAACGCGAGTCGAAGCTCCAGCGCTTCTACATCGCTGCTGCTTTGCCCGCTGCAATTCGCTGCGGCATCTTCGGCATCGCCGCCATCAGTCGCTGCGTATACTGGTGGCGAGGACTGGTCAGGACCTGCTCCGCGGTTCCGCTCTCCACGATCTGTCCTTCGTGCAGGATCGCAATGCGGTCGCAAATTCCCGCCACCGACGCTAGATCGTGCGATATGTAGAGAATCGCCATTCCCGAACTGCGGTTCAGTCCGCGGAACAGCGCCAAAATCTCCGACTGCGTAATCACGTCGAGAGCGCTCGTTGCCTCATCGGCAACCAGCAGCGCTGGACGATGCATCACCGCCATCGCAATCAGCACGCGTTGTGCCTGGCCTACGCTCATCTGGGAGGGATACTTCCGCAGGAATTCGTCGCTCGACGGCAAACTGACGCTCTCCAGCGCCGCCCGGATGGCGGAATGACAATCGGCTTTTGGGCCCGCAGCATGCGCCCGCCAGGCTTCCTTTAGCTGGGTTCGAATCTTCAGGGCCGGATTCAGCGACGAGAGCGGACTCTGCAGCACGAGCGCAATGTTTCGTCCGCGCAGCCCACGCAACTCCCGCTCGCGCAGCTTCAGCAGATCGCAACCGTCGAACTCGATCGTCCCTTCCGCCCGCGCATTTTTCCGGTCGAGCAATCCAAGAATCGCCATCGCCAGCGTGCTCTTGCCCGATCCGCTTTGTCCCACCAACCCAAGCACCTCACCCCGCCGGATCTCCAATTGCACGTCGCGCAACACAGCAGGCTTCTCCCCATACCGCACCGAAACGCGCGCAGCCAGGAGAGCATCGTGTTGCGTCCCGGAGTCCATCCTCATGTGTTCCTCAGTGCCCTCTGTGGTTAGAGAGTTTGATCTACTTCACCGAAAGGCGTTCCGCATTCCAGTAAGTCTGCGGCACCACAATCACCGGGCTCGCCCCCTGCACTGTGGCGGCCACCGCCGAGAGCGCATTCCGGTTCACCAGATAAACAAACGGCGCCTGCTCCACAGCAATTTCCTGCACGCGGTCGAAACTTTCCTTCCGCTTCTTCGCGTCGGCTGCGGACGCCTGCGCCCGCATCAATCTGTCAATCTCCGCCTCCCACGCGGTTTCCGGGGTCTTTTCCTGCGGGTTCCACTGATGATTTTCCGACGAACTCAGCCACACGTTCATCTGCTCGTTCGGGTCCAGTCCAACATTCGTCAGACCCAGCAGCATCGCCTCGTAGTCAAACGTCTGCGTCATCCGCTCGATCAGGGAAGGGAAGTCGAGCGTCACCACATTGACGTGGATACCAATCTTCTGCAGGTCTTCCTGGATCATCGTGGCCATGCGCTCGCGATATTTGTTTCCCGAGTTGGTGATGATCGAAAACACCACCGCATTTCCGTCCTTGTCTTTCAACGCCCCATTCTCCAGCCGGAAGCCGTCGCCCTGCAGCGCTTTCAGCGCCGCTTCCGGCGAGTAAGCCTCAGGCTTGAGCTTGGCGTTGAACCAGAATTTGTTTGCGGGAGAGACCGGACCGACCGCCGCCTGCGCGTGTCCGCGAAACACAACCCGGCTCAAGTCCTCGCGATTGATCGCCTCGGAAATCGCCCGCCGGAATGTCGCCGACCGGAACCAGTTCTTCTTGTACCCCGGCAGTGGAGCCTTGGCCACTTCGTTGAACCACATCTGCTCGCTGTCGAGCGACGGCCCCGCATCGTGCACCAGTTGCGGAGAGGTTGCCGCCAGCTTGTCGAAGTACTCGCTGTCCAGCGAATTGATCAGATCGATCTCTTCGCGCTTGAAGCGCAGCATTTCCACGTCGCGGTTCGGCTGAATATCCAGCCGGATCGAATCCAGATACGGCAACTTCCGTCCCTGCGCATCCGTCTTCCAGTAATTCGGATTACGCTTCAGCAGCACCGTCGCCCCGGGCTTGTAATCCGCCACCATGAATGGCCCCAGCACCGCCATTTCCTTCTTGGCGGAGTGTGCCGAAAGAATCGCGACCTGATCGAACTGCCGGTCGAGTCCGGCCACCGGCGCTGGAAAGGTAATCGAAATCTGGCTGGAGGAAATGATCTTCGTCTCCACATTGCCCGGTCCCGAGCGGAATGCATCTCCGGTCGGCGAATGCAATGCCGGATCCATCAACTGCTGCACCGTGTAGGCCACATCCTCCGCGGAAAACGGTGTGCCATCCGAAAACGAAACTCCGCTGCGCAATTTGAATATGATCTGCTTCCCGTCCTTCGATACTTTCCAGGACTGCGCCAGTTCCGGCTCCAAAGCCTGCGTCTGCCGGTTCATGCGCACTAGGACGCCACCCGTCAAATACCGGATCGCTACCGACGCATCGTCTTCCACTTTCAGCGGATCAAACGTCTTCGGTTCGGAGCGCAGGCAAAACCTCAGCTCGCCCTGCGCCATAGCCGAGCCCGCCAGAATTCCCAGGCAGACTACCGAGACCACAATTGCTTTCCTGCACCTTGTTCCCATCACTGCGAACCTTCCCTGGAGGTCCGTCATGCGGACACCTCCTCTTGCTTCGAAAGCACAAGCTGAAACGATGTCACCACCACGACCAGCAACATCAGCGGCACAAACTTCCACGGCTCTTCGCCCACCGATACCAGTCCTTCCAACTCCTTCAACAGACTTCCCCACGAAGGCATCGGCTCGGACACGCCCAGTCCCAGGATCCCCAGATTCGCCTCGCTCAAAATGAACGCTGGAATCGAAATCCAGAACTGCGCGTACAACACGGGCTTCAGATTCGGCAGCACATGAATCCAGAACAGCCGCGCGCCGCGGATCCCGGAAGCTCTCGCCTGGCGCACAAAATCCGACTCCCGCAACGATCCCGCCGTCGAGCACAACACCCGCGCCGCACTCGTCCACCCCAACAGCCCCAGCATCAGAAACGTCACCAACACCGAAGCCAATGGCGACACGTTCAACGGCATCACAGCCCGAACTGTAATCAGCAAAAACAGCCACGGTAGCGACAGAAACAAATCCGTTACCGCCATCGCGCCCCTCGCCCACCGCCCACCCAGATATCCACCGAGCCCGCCCACTAGCGCAGCCATCAACGTCGAGAGCAGCGCCGCGGCCGGCGCCAGCAGCAGGGAAATCCGAGTCCCATACAGCACGCGCGCAAATCGGTCGCGTCCAATCTCATCGGTCCCCAGCCAGTGCTGCCGCGACGGAGCCGCGCCCGCGGCCTCGCGATACTGTTTTGCATAACCCGCCGGAGCCAGCCAGTTCGCTGCCAGCGACACGCCGACTACGACGAGCAAAACCGCACACGCAACCGTGCGCCAGATCCTCATGCTTCCTGGCCTCGAAGCATCTGTCCGATTACATCGGCCCCCGAGTTGGCCAGCAAGGTTACCAGCGTCACCAGGATCGTCAAATTCGTCAGCAACGGGAGATCGCGCGCCAGCGCCGCCTGCCACGCCAACTGCCCAACTCCGGCCAGTCCGCATAGTGCTTCCACGGGGATCGCCGCTCCCACGGCAATGCTCACCGACACTCCCGCCACCGCGAGCAACTGAGGCCCAGCGACCGGAACCACATGCCAGAACAAAATCCGCAACTCGCTCAACCCCTTGGCCCGCGCCGTAATGATGTGGGGCAGGGAATACGCTTTCGCCAGCAAATTGCGCGCATAGCGATACACCCGCGGAAACACGATCAGCCCGATCGCCAGCGCTCCCGGCACATTCCACAGCACCGACAACAGGGCCAGGACTGCCGCCGGAATACAAAGGAACGTTCCGCTGATCACCGTCGTCAGCGCGTCATAAGCCGATACCCGCAGCCACGCCGCGCTAAGCGCCAAGGCCATCGCAACGGACCAGCTCAGAAGGAGCCCAATCCCCACCAGCCGCAGCGTCAGCGGGGCCCGCTCCCGCAGCAGCGCGCTTACCGGTTGTCCCAGCGATATCGACGTTCCCAGGTCCCCATGGGTCGCACGTTGTAAGGAGTGAAAATAGAAACGAAAAATGTTGTGCTGCTCCGTCCGCGCCTGGCGCAATGCCTGAACACTTTCTGAATTCAGATGCGGATCCAGTTGCTCCTCGTCCGCGTCAAATCCGGGCGCCAGCCGCACCAGTGCCGCCGAGAGCAGTCCGCCCAGCAGAACCGTTGCGACCATGGCGAGTCCATGCCGCGCAATTTTCCGTCCCAGCATGGTCCAAGGTCTCCTAATTCGCCGTCGCTCCGGCAATTTTGGTCTCGCGCGCAGCTGCTGCCGCGTGATGGATTTGCTTCATCGAATACATCCTGCGATCCGCCTCGGCCAGCAGACGTTCCACATCGAACCCATCTTCCGGACAAAATGCCGTCCCCACGCTCAGGGTAATCACATCCCGCCCGCATACATGCCGTCCTGACTCGATGGCCGCCTGATTCAGCCGCTCGGCCTTTTCCGTGGCCGCTTCGGCGGTCAGCCCGGGAGCGGTAATTACGAATTCGTCTCCGCCCATGCGCGCCACATAGTCGTATCCGCGGCACACATCCTTCAGCCGCGTCGTGAACTCGCGCAGCAGTTTGTCCCCCTCCAGGTGCCCGAACGAATCGTTGATCTGCTTGAATCCGTCGATGTCGCACACCAGCACCGCCAGCGACGTCTTCATGCGCCGGCAACGCGCCACTTCCTGCGCCAGATGCATGAACAGCGACCGCGCATTCGGCAGCCCAGTCAGATAATCGGTGGTCGCCGAACTTTCCGCCTGCTGATACTTCAATGCATTTTCCACCGAAAGCGCGACCTTCGAGGCCACGGCCAGCAGAATTCTCAAGTGATCGGGCGTGAATGCGTCCCGATTTGACTGATACATGGCCAGCACCCCGACCACTCCATTCAGACCGTCGAGAGGCACCACCAGCGCCGATTGCAGAGCAATATGCTTTCCGGGATCCACCACATAGCCCGCTTCCACCTGCGGATTCCCGTTCACAATCGGTTTGCAGTTCTCCGCTACCCATCCGCACAAACCCTGCCCGACTTTGATTTTCAGTGACGACAACATGCGGAAGTTCTCGCCGCTTACCAGTTCCGGCAGCAACCATCCGTTCCGGTTCACGAACACTGCAATCGAGTCGTACGGAATCATTCGCCGCAGCCGCATCGACAGTACCGACAGCGTCTCGCTCAAACTCAGCGACACGCCCAGATCCTGGCTCAGCTCAAACATCGTCTGCGCCTCTTGCCGTGCCGACGCAATCGATGTCAGGAAGTCCGCGTTATCCACCATCCCGTGCGTAGGTTCGGTTCTTTCGAATCCGGTTGCCGGTGCCAGTCCCCGCTCTACGCGTACTGCCTTGGAAAGCCCACGGGATGCCGTGGTGTCCTCCGACATCTGTGCCATCCGCTCCAACTCCACATAACGACCCTCAAGAATCTCGACCACTTGTGGATCGAACCACTTCCCGGCCATCTCTTTTACTTTTGCCATCGCCTCGCCCAGCGGCAGCGCTGGCCGGTACTGCCGGTGCGAAGCCAGCGCGTCCAGACAATCCACCGCCGCCAGAATTCGCGCGCCAATCGGAATCTCCTGTCCGCTCAATCCCTCCGGATATCCCGTTCCATCCCAGCGCTCGTGGTGCGACCGGACAATCGGCGCTACCGGATACGGAAACGCCACCCGCTCCAGAATTTCCGCCCCCACGAGCGGATGCACCTTCATCTTCTCGAATTCTTCGTGCGTCAGCTTCCCCGGCTTGTTGATGATTTGTTCCGGCACCGCCAGTTTCCCGATGTCATGCAAAAGGGCTGCCGCCCGCAGCGCCTCGATCTCGCCTTCCGCCAGATTCAACTGGGTTGCTACTGCCACGGCATACGTTCGCACCCGCTGCAGATGGGTGTGCGTCGTGTGATCCTTGGCTTCAATCGCCAACGCCAGGGCCTCGATCGTCCGCATGTTCAGCGACGCGATTTGTTCCACGTGCCGCTTTTCTACTTCGACCCGCTCTTTCTCCGCTTCCAGTCTCCCGAGATATAGCCGGTAGGATCGGTACACCCAATAAATCAGCGGCAGCACCAGCAGCGACGTTTCCCATCCCGCCGACCGGTTCACAATTCCAACCAGCCCTACCGCGGCCGCTCCCACCAGGTAATACGGGAACGACCAGAAGTAGCACTCCGACCACACTTTGCGGCTCGATTTTCCCTCCGTCAGCGCAATCACAATCGAGATCGGCAGAGTATTGGCGAAGAAGAACACCAGCGCCGCAACCATCAGCAGGATGGGTTTATTTTCTCCAAATCTTCCCGCCAGCCAGTGGTAGCTGAGGTAGGTGAGCGCGCTGGCGTTCGCCATCATGCCAGCCACGTTGAACAGCACTTTGACTGGATCCAGCCGGTTGCGCGCCTGCCACACGCTCTGCACCAGCGTCGCCGTGCAGCCAATGAGCAACGTCTCAGGAAGGCTCAACTCCAGCACGCCTAGCAGGATGAATAGGAAATTCACTGACATCGTGCCGTCGATCCCGGGCAACTGCACCTTCAGTCCCGACGCCAGCACCGCCACCGCCAGGTAGCATAGGAATCGCAACAGGTCTTGCGACCGGAAATGCACCAAGGCAAACCCCAGCACCACCACGCCAAACGACGCAGTGATGCCAACGAATACCTTCGTCTGCATCGACAATCGTTCTGTCTCAGCTTTCATCAAGACCCTGACTGCGCCTTTTCCTTACCCAGGGACATCGGGCCCATAACGCTCTTGCCATCCACTCGTGAAGACACAACAATCTGTTGCGCCAGCCCACCGAAGCCCGCGCACGGCCGGTCATGGGCACACGTCCGGCCGACTTTGGGCCTTGCCCGAATGTATTGCAAGGATTAGGTCTTCAGAAGCTTACTTTAGTAACCATCCGCAGACGTCCTGCGCGCGCCAGCGATTTGCTCTGAGCAAAAAAATTCTTCAGCCCGTCTCTCCCCCACGAAAAGCCCGTTACCTTCGTAATGCCTTGCGTAACACGCTTCTCGGTCGAACCCGCCTGCCTGTGTCACCATCACCCCAAACGCACCATATGCCGACTCCGCACCGCAGTTCGGACCAGCAAGAGCCGCTCACCGGCGCTCGAACCAATGGCGGCGAACATGCCGCGTGTACGCAGCCCCAAATTGCCATCTTCTCCACCGATCTGCAGGGAGAGTTTCGCGCCTGCAACGCTGCGTTTACCGGACTCCTTGGCTATTTGCCTCAGGAACTTCTAGGCCGCGACTTTTCCACGATCTTTGCCTCGGCAGAAAAAATGAACGGCGGCCAACTTTTATTGCGCAAAGCAATTCTGACGGTCACTTCCATGCATGGGGACTATGACTGCCGGTTGTTCGCTCAACCCAAATCTGGCGCGAGTTTTCCCGTCCAGTTCTCCGCCACACTGCTTCGCGATTCCGCTTCCACACCAATGGCGGTGATCGCTGTCGTCGTGCCCCTGGCAGAGGCCAACGTCGCCGCCACTCATGCCGCGTTCCCAGAGGCCTCCGTAGCGCCCGGCGTGATTTCGCGCAAGATCGATGACACCCACTTCATTCTTGCCAGCCCCGTCATGCACAGGTTCATGGGCCTGGTCGACCGCGTTGCCGGCCACACGGAAACGGTCCTGATCACCGGCGAAACCGGTACCGGTAAGGAACTGATCGCTCGCACCATTCACGAGTCTTCCCATCGCCGCGGCCGTCCCTGGGTCGACATTAACTGCGCCGCGCTTCCCGAGAACCTTGTGGAAAGCGAACTCTTCGGGTATGAAAAGGGCGCCTTCAGCGGCGCCGATACCTCCAAGCCCGGTCTTTTCGAACTGGCCGACAAGGGCACTCTGTTCCTCGACGAAATCGGTGAACTGCAACTGCAGACTCAGGTGAAGCTGCTGCGCGTGCTCGATGGCCAGCCCTTCTACCGTCTCGGCGGCCACCGCAAGATCCACGTCGATGTTCGCATTGTCGCCGCCACCAACCAGGATCTCGAAGCCGCGGTTAAGGATGGCCGTTTTCGCCAGGATCTCTTCCACCGCCTCGGGCAATTTCAGCTCCGCGTTCCTCCGCTGCGCGAGCGCCCCGAGGACATTGTTGCCCTCGCCGAATATTTCCTGCGCCTGAAAGCCCCCCGCAAGAATTTTTCGTCGCAGGCCATTTCCGCTCTCCTATCGCATGGCTGGCCGGGCAACATTCGCGAACTGCGCAACCTGGTCGCGCGGATGGCGATGGAATCTTCCGGCTCAGAAATCGACTTCTCCAGCCTCAGCGCGGCGCTCACCGGAGAGCCCGTCGCACTCCGTCAAACCGCCTCCATGCCCGTCAGCAATCTCGACAGCATGGAAGAACAGATGATCATCAAAGCGCTCGAGCGTACCGGTGGCCAGCGCACTATCGCCGCCGAACAGCTCGGCATCTCCCGCCGTACCCTCAGCCGCAAGCTCAAGGAATACAACATCAACTTTGCTCCCGGAGAGAGCACCGCCTCGTTGGGCTTCATCAGCAACGAGCAGCAGAAATTTTTCCGCGCCCGCGTCCAGACTGCGGTCACGATCAGGAATTCTCAGGGAGAAGAAATCCGCGTGCAGGGAGTCAACCTGAGCACCGGCGGCATGGGCCTCGACGGCCTGAAAGAGCCGTTGCGCTTCGCGGGATTACTCGACGTGAGCTTCATGCTGCCCGAAAGCGACATCCTCTTCCTGGCCAAAGCCCGCCTCATGTGGATCGGCGACGAAGGCCGCGTCGGCATCCGCTTCGCCGTAATCGAACCCGCCCTCTTCGAACAACTCCAACACTGGACCAACAGAAAAATGAAAGAAGAAGGCTGGGAGTTCCCCGTTTAACATCGCGCCGGAAATCTCCTCCCCGTACATCGCAAGGTTTCGCAGAACTCAGGCTCTTCCCGCGGATGCGAGATCGAACTAGATCACACGGAGAATTTCGGATTGCCTTCGAGAATCTGCATCTGGAGCTTTGGCGCTTCTCCATTGTTCCAAAGGCCGGTTCGAAATTTCACGCGATAGCGGAGAGCACCTCCATCCGGATGGTCACTGCGTTCGAGGGGGCGAGGAATGCACCAATACGTTCACAGGATGGGCGGTCCCTCCGAGGGATCGCGGCGAGAGCGCCGCCTAAGTTCGGTTGCCTACGGAGCGCTATGACCGGCACACTGCAGCACGCCCAGATAGGCGCTCCACGGACCGACCGCGTCACAATACTGGTGGGCCATCACGCGGGATAGTTGATGCACATGAGTGAGGTCATGAACCGCCCATGTCGCCAGAAGTTCCGATAGCGTCACCACTCCCAGCGCCGGATGCCTTCCTCGCCGGGTCAAATCCTTCGGCCGTAAATTCAGTGCCTTCAGCGCAACTAGATTCTCCTTTCGCAGGTGCGCGAAATCGTCCAACAGTTGCTCCAGCGACTTGTTGTGACTCTCCTTTAGCTGCGCAAAGCGGTCAAAGGGTTCAAATGACCGCGCTTCGCCGTCCTCCAGCACGATCCGCACCCGTGGCATCCAGTCGGTGCGCTCCCCGACGATCAGGTGGCCCACGATGTCGAACGCGCTCCAGGTATCTTTTCCTTCATTGCAGCGCACCCAGATGTTGGGCAGCCCGCGCAAAAGCGCATTTAGTGTCGGGGGAGTGCGGGTGAGAACTGCGATGGCCTCGGCCAGGCTGAATTCCGTCAAGTTTGCCATGCCTACGTAGATGCATGCCTGGTGCGTTGGACTCAAGCGACCGAGCGCAGACGAGTGAAAATTCCTAATCATCCAGCGTGGCCGGCGCTGTCACCGGGCTATGGTTTTGCTAGTGCCGACGAGCGAGGGATTCGATTGGCCTCAGCTGTTCCTCCTGGCGTATTTGCTTCACAACCACCTCGCCATCGCTTTTGTAGACTCTGTAAGCCCGCGCCTGACTCTTCGACCTGATGACTTTGTAAAACCGGCCGTTTATGAACTCGATCGCGCAGTTGTTCTCAATCGCGATTCCGATGCCACCGAGTTTCTGAATCATCTTCCGGAAGTGCCTACTGCGAGGGATTCCTCGGGTCCTGCCGTTGTAGTGGGGGCAATGGATTCCGCTTATAAGCCCTAGACCCCTCACGTTTATGTAATCCCATCTTCGCGGGTTGTAGAAGGACATCGAATCAGAATGTCCCGAATCAAACCAGCAAATCGCACCTGCACTAATGCCAGAAAGTACCGTCCCATTCTCGTAGGCCGACATGAGAAGTTTGTCGACACCTAGATGACGCCAAATGCGCATCATTTGCAGCGTGTTTCCACCGCCGACGTAGATGATATCTGCCGATAAAATCTTCTTCCGCATGTGCGCCTTCGTAGGCTCCTCTCCGATGAGCAAGAGGACATCGGTTTTGCATCGCAGGAAATTGCCAAAATATTCCTGTACGTGATTCCAATATCTTTGGGAATCCGAACTGGCAGTCGGTAGAAAAAGAAGCCTCGGATTCTTCTTGTTCGAGAGTCGGATAATCTCTCGATCAATCGCAACCGTTCCCCTCGTCCTTATGTCCCCGCCGCCGATCGCAACAATCGTCTTTGGCATGGGCCCATCCTAGCTTAAAATTTGAATTAGACATTGTGCGATCAGCCGTTGGACGCGCGCCCGACTCTTCCGCCCTGCCGGAGTCCGTCCTTGCAATCAGCACAACAGAAGAGATGGACTTTCCACAGGCTCAATCTGAAATGCTGTGACATCCGACCTTGCCTCCCACAGCAAAGAAGTAGATCATCACCAAGGCGCTAGCAGTACGCGCAGCAATCGCGAAAACAGCCATAAGTCTTGTGTTATCAATATTTTGACCTCTAACTCCTTGCGGCTCAAGATTTTGCAAGCCATTTTTGCAAACCCCGCCCCAGTCAAGGCTTTTCAAAGGGTGGGGGAAGGGGGGTACCCCCTGAAGGCGTGGATTTCCCAGAAAAGGAAACTCGCCAGACAGCCTGCCTGACGCTAGTCCTCCAACTTTTTTCGCAGGAATTATTCACAGAAGAACGCGATCCCAGCCGCGAAGCGGCGAAAGAATGTAGCCCACAGCGCAAGGTGTGGGTAAGAAGGAGCCAGGATAAGCAAGCCCCGAAGGGGCGACAGAAACGCTACGTCAGAAGGTCCGCAGGAGTAATCGGAGCGCCGTTAAAGGCATGCTCAGACCCGAAGCATGCTGCGAAGAATGTCACGGTATCTGCCAGATCGTATCGAGCGCCGTACCATCAACCCACTTGACGATCGCCACGGGACGATTGCCGCGCTTCGGTCGTTGCGGTTTTCCGCCGCAAATACGTTCCACTTCTTCTTTGATTTCCCGCAGCGGACGGATCGGAAGCTTCGATCCTTTGACCGCATCCAGAAGATCCTGACGCTGCGGGTTGATGGCGATGCCGCGTTCGGTCACCACCACATCGATCAATTCGCCTGGCCCGCAAAGCGTCGTCACCTCGTCGACGATCACCGGAATGCGGTCGCGGAAGGAAGGCACAGCCAGGATCGTGCATCGCGCCGCAAGGCAGTTCTGCCATCCGCCAATGCCATGAAGAAGTCGTCCGTCGGAGTGCGTGACCACATTGGCGTTGAAGTTTGTGTCCACCTCGGTCGCGCCGAGCACAACCGCGTCGACCATCGAAGCGAAATTCCCTTTGCCGTGGTAGTTGTAGGAAGTGAATGGAGAAGTCGCTACATGACGCGGGTTGCTCGCCATGGAGCGCACTCCGTCGAGGTCGAAGGTTTGCCCATCGAGGATGTAATCGGTGAGTCCTTCTTCCAGCAACTCGACCAGGTACTTGGTCGAGCCGCCGCGCACGAAACGCGCCTTCACGTCTGCCTGCTTCATCATTTGCTTGAGGTAGCCGACGAATGCCAGCGCGATTCCGCCCGCGCCCGCCTGAAAGGAGAAACCGTTGCGCATGATTCCGGCATCGCGCAGGAAGCGCGCGACGAATTCGGCAATGCGCAGGCGATCCGGCGAGCGTGTGATTTGTGTTGTTCCGGAGACAATCCTCGACGGATCGCCGATGCAGTCGACCTCGACGACGTAATCCACGTTATTGCCCTGAATCTGCCACGGAACACAAGGGAACGGAACCAAATTATCGGTAACGACAATGACGTGGTCCGCGTAGATCGAATCGGCCAGCGCGAAGCCGAGAGAACCGCAGGCGGATTTGCCGTGAGAGCCATCGCAATTGCCGAATGCGTCGGCTGTCGGCGCGGCGATCACCGCGATATCGATGTGCACTTCGCCGTCCTGAATGGCCTGCCAGCGCCCGCCGTGCGAGCGCAGAACACCCATGCCATGCATTTTGCCTTGCGTGCAGTAATCGCCCAACGGCCCGTTCATGCTGCCTTCGATGTGGTCGATGACTCCCGACTCCATCAGTTCAATCGCGGTTTTCTGCGATGGAAATGACGCACTGGGAAACCACATCAGGTTCTTCACGCTGATCTTGGCCGCCGCTTCCAGCGCCATCAATGCGACCCGATCGCCATCGCGAAGGTGATGATGCGAGGAGACGACCATGCCATCGCGCAAGCCGCATTTCCGCAGCGCGGTTTCCAGATCAGGAACGCGTTTGTCGCCATTCGTGGGATAGTCGGCCGAAGTGCGGATCGCAGGCGCGGCTTTGCCGTCGAGCGGCCGATATTTCCCCGCACCCATGTAGGGAACCTGAGTACGCCGGTTGACCGATTCCGGGACCATGCGTCCCACCGCGTTCGCAACCAGTTCAGCTTTCTCGAGGATTGCCATCAGACCCCCCATGCGACGCACAACTTTGACCGCGCCGAATTAGCGGCGCTGCTAAACTCTTAGCCGACCAATCCCATCGATTGCGCGCGCGCCATCAGTTTCAGGGCCCGCTGCACGACCGGAGGATCGATCATCTTCGAGCCGAGGCTCACGACTCCCAACCCCTTCTGCTGCGCCTCGTTGTAAGCCTCGACGATCTTCCGCGCGCGCTCAATCTCCGCCGACGTCGGAGCGAATGCCTCGTGGATCACAGCAATCTGGAGTGGGTGAACGCAGCCCATGCCTTCGAAGCCCAGCGCGCGAGAGTTCAGGCCCCAGGCGCGCAGGCCTTCCATGTCGCCGACGTCGCCAAAAACCGAATCGATGGCCTGCACGCCCGCGGCGTGTGCGGCGTTTACAATGCGCTGCCGCGCGTAGAGCGATTCCGCGCCGGTCGAAGTTTTCACTACGCCAAGATCAGCCGTGTAATCTTCCAGCCCGATCGTCAATGCGACAATCTGATCGCTGGCCTTCGCGATGGCAAACGCATTCTCGAGCCCGAGTGCGGATTCGAGAATTGGCATCATCCAGATCGGGCGAGTGATGCCGTAGTCGGCCGTGATCCGCGCGACGCGAGCGTTGGCTTCAATGATCTGACTGGGACTCTCGACTTTGGGAATCAGGATCAGGTCCGGAGATTCGGGGACGATCTCGTCCAAGTCCTCCAGTCCTAGCGGGAGTTGGTTGATGCGCACCATGCGCTCGCACTGCAGAAAGTCGACGGCCCGCAGGGCGTTGCGCACGAGCAAGCGCGCAGCATCCTTCTCGCTAGCGTGGACTGAATCTTCGAGGTCGAGAATGATCGCATCGGCCCCGTGCAAGGCGGCGTTAACGAAATATTTAGGCTCGCTGCCGGGAACGTAGAGCCGCGAGCGCCGCAGGCGATCGCGGGACGAAGGCTGCGAGAGTGGGATTCTGGCTGGGAGCACGCGTGTGCTCTGGCCCAGTCCGGCCCGCCGGACCGCGGCTTCGATGCGCGCGGCAATTACAAAGGGCAGAGCGCCTTCATCATGGATCTGAACCTGTGCGTGCCGTACCCCGAGTGCCTCAAGCACTTCTTCAGCCTGCCTGTGGATCGAGTCGCCGTAATAAGGTTTCACTCGAGACTCAAGCTCAACGTTAATGCCGCCGCGCTCGCGAGGTTCGATGCGCACGTGAAGATCAGACCGGATCTCCGCGCCCGAGTGGCCGGCTTCACCGATCCGAGTTTCTGTTGCAAGTGTCATGAGATCACCATCTCTATTTGTGACTGCCAACCTCGGCGAGCTCAGCGTGGTCCCTCGACGCATCCGCTGGTTTCAGCTTCGATAGAACGGCATCTGTCATTTGCATCGTACTCGCCGCGCCCTGACTAATCGCTTTGGCGCCGCCCGGAATGCGCATCATATCGTAGGTGCGAACTTTGCCTTCCTTCACCACGGCTGCGATGGCCTCGCGGATGCGACGGGCTTTCTCCACCTCGCCTACGTGCTCAAGCATCATGACCGCGGAAAGGAACATCGCGATTGGGTTTACGATGGGCGGGTCGAGTTCGGCGTACTTGGGCGCGGAACCATGCGTGGGTTCGAACACGGCTACTTCATCTCCGATGTTGCCGGACGCCGCGAAACCCAGGCCGCCGATCAGCCCGGCGAAGGCGTCAGAGATTACGTCGCCGAACAGGTTCGATGCGACCACTACTCCGTAGTCTTCCGGATTCTTGGTCAGCCACATCGTCTGCGCATCAATGTTGGTGGACCACAGCGCGACGCCCGGATAATTCTTAGCGACAGCTTTCGCTTCGTCTTCCATCATTCCGGAAGTCTCGCGCAGCACGTTGGGCTTCTCGCAGATGGTAACGGATTTGTAGCTGTACTTTTTTGCCCATTCGAAGGCGGCCTGGCAAATCTTGCGCGCGGCCTGGCGAGTAATGATGCGCACCGAGATGGCAAGGTCCGGTCCAGGAACCGCGGTGAAGGGCTTGAACTTGGAATGCGTCGCGAGCGCGGCACGAACCTGCTCCGACGGATTGGTCCACTCAACGCCGGCGTAAAGACCTTCAGTGTTTTGGCGGAAGACCACAACGTTGACGAGTGGTTCTTCGAATCCTCCGGCGGTCCTTTTGCGAATGAAGTTCAACGGGTTGCCGGGGAATGAAACACACGGACGAATGCAGGTGTCGAGATGGAAGCGCTGCCGCATGGTGACGATGGGACTGAAATACGAGTAGCCCTTGCCTCTTAGTTCCGGTCGGAGCTCAGCTTCCGCTTGTTTCTTGGGCTTGGAGGTGATGGCGCCAAATAGTCCCAGCTTGTGTTCGGCCAGCAGTTTGCTGGTGCGTTCGGGCAGGGCATTACCCTCGCGGCGCCAGCACTCCCAGCCGATGTCGGCATGGATGTACTCGGCATCGAAGCCGACAGCTTTCAGAATCCGGAGGGCCTCCGGGAGAACCTGATTGCCAATTCCGTCTCCGGGCATGGTGACTACCGTATGTTTTGCCATAATTGCTTAGTCTCCTGAAATGATGACGGCCTGTTCGTACTGGGGTTTCTGATCCAGTCCCAGTTTCTTCGCGACCATATTCTCCGCGCCGCCTGCAATCACCAAGGACTGCGGTACATTGCCGAGCGGGGGAAATGCGAAGCTCTCCCCGCGCCATGCGACTGTGCCGGAAGTAAAGTCGATCGCCACGCTCTCGCCCGGGATGACCGTCTTTTCTTTTCCGGCGATGTCGCTCGGGAACTGGTTGCGCAGATGCTTGACCAACGTTGGAACTTCGATGCACAAAAATCCATTGTTATAGGCGTTGCGCAAGTAGGTTTGCGAAAAGCTGGCCGCAATGATCAGCGGAATGCCCTTGGCTTTCAGGCAGGTGACAGCCTGTTCGCGGCTGGATCCGGTACCGAAATTGAATCCACCGACGATGACGTCGCCGGCGCGAGTGCGAAGGGCAAACGTCGGGTCATAGTTTTCCATGATGACCCTGGCCATCATCTCAGGCGTCATGTCATCGCGATAGGTGTAGTCCTTGCCGTAAATTGCATCGGTGTTAACGTTGTCCGGCGGCATGAATACCAGGCGGCCTTGCACGCGCTCGGGAAATCCAGGCAGGATTTCCACGCGCTCGGCGGAGTGTCCGTTGGTGGCGAACTCTTCGTAATTGCGCACGAGGGTACGATCTGCAAAAAGGCGAGACCCCGTGATGTAGCCAGCGATTGCGGACGCGGCGACGACTTCGGGGCTGGCAAGATAGCACTGGGCATCGCGCGAGCCCATGCGACCTTTGAAATTGCGGTTGGTGGCCGAGATGCCGACTTCACCCTTCTCCAGAAGTCCGGTTCCGAGACCGATGCAGGGACCGCAACTGGGGGGAGAGGAATTGCCCCGGCGTCGAGCAGCGCTTGCCAGACGCCGCGTTTCTCCGCTTCCTGCTGCGTCCATGCGCTCGCCGCTCCCACGTAGAGCTTTACTCCGGGCGCGACCTTCTTGCCGCACAAGACCCAGGCTGCAGCTTCTAGGTCGTCGATGCGCGAGTTCACGCAGGACACCAGGTATGCCTTTTGGATTGCGACCGGGTTCTCCTCCATCGCGGTGAGCGATTGCATGACCTGCACGGTGTCGGGACCGGAGACATGAGGCGTGACCTGACTGAGATCGAGGACAATGCGAGCAGCATAAGCGGCGTCAGGATCGGGACGCGGCGGATGATTGACCCATCTTTCGATGTCCTTTTCTGAGAAACGCTCGATGCCATGTTCCTTTAGGCGTTGGTAGACACCGCGCAGATAGTGGATGGTGACATCGTCCACCGGAAACCAGGCCACGATCGGTCCCCACTCGGTGCTCATGTTGGAGATGGAGAAGCGGGCGTCCATCGAGAGGCTGGCTACGCCCAGCCCCGAAAATTCAACCGCCGCGTTGAGAGCCTCGTCGTGGTTGTAGAGGCCGCAAAGAGTGATGATTACGTCTTTGCCGCTAACGCCTTCGGGTAGTTTGCCCTCCAGCACCACCTGAATAGTGCGCGGAATCTGCCACCAGAATTCTCCCGTGGCCCAGACGGCAGCGGCGTCGGTGCGGACAATGGGGGTGCCAATGGCCCCGAGCGCACCGTACATATTAGAGTGCGAATCAGAGGCGACGACGAAGGATCCCGGGAGAACGTATCCGCGCTCGATCATGATCTGGTGGCCGATTCCCGATCCGGCGGGATAGAAGTCGACGCCGTGTTCCTTGGCGAAGGCTTCGATGGAATGGTATTTCTTCAGGTTGGCCTCGTCGCGATTCTGGATGTCGTGATCGAGGGCAAAGACCAGTTGCTTGGGTTCGTATATTTTCTTGGCGCCGATGGCTTTGAATTTGCTCATCACCGCCGAGGTGTTGTCGTGGGTCATGGTGTGAAACGGGCGGATGGACACGAAGTCGCCGGTGCGCAGCGGGCGCTGCGGGCCGTCGGCGAGGTGGGATTGGGAGATCTTTTCGACAATTGTCTGGGGCATAAGGGGACTCCAGTCGTTCTAGCGGAGCACAGGTTGCCAACGGCCGACGTTGTTATGCGATTACGTTTATGCGAGCACGGGTTTGCGACTCTTCTGGCCCTTGGCGCGCAGCCTCGTCCCGCTTTTGGTCTTGACGTATCTTGCTTTACGAACGTCAGCTTCCATGAGGGCCATCAGTTCGCTCACGGAACCCACTCGCTCCAGGTTCCAGATCGCGTCTTTCACTCGCTTCTGGGCGCCGTTGGACAGTACCCCGTCGGCCAGCGCAGAAAACTTTTCTTCTACCTCCTGATCCGTCAATGGATTGCGCGGATCACCTTTAGGATAATCAAGTTGTTTGCTAAAGGAACGTCCGTCTGTTGTGTTGATGTTCACGATCACCCTCTGTAATGCTGGAAATACTTTCTCGATCTCCGGATCCGCGACCACCTCGACCTTCCGCAGTTGCGCACGAATCGTCGGGTCCATGATCTTTTCCATGGTGAACTGGACCGGCGTCACTTGACGGTCGACCAGCGCCGCGGCGATCACGTAAGGCAACGAGTGATCGGCGGTTTCTCTGGTGTGCGGATCGTATTTGCTGGGATCGGAAAGAATGTCGGCGGCGCGGGCCAGCGAGCGGATCTGGATTTTCTCGACCTGGTCGGGATGCAGATCATTGCTCTTCACCAGATCGAGCACTGCCGAGATGGGCGTGTGGGTCAGGGCTTCGGTGGGAAAGGCCTTCATGCCACATTGCGTGATGCGCCACGACTGGCCCAAGCCATCCGTCAGGAGATTGAGCTTCCAGTCAGGTTTGAAGACGTGGGTCAGGCCTTCTTTGCCATCGACGACGTGCTCCGGGCCGGTATAGCCTTTTCCCGCCAGTAGCGCGGCGAGGACGCCACTCTGGGTAGCCATCGGATCGACGGTATTTTTCATCATGGTCAATTTGCCGGCGGTGACAGCGCCCAGCGTGCAGTGACGGCTGGCGGAGATGCCGATGGCGTGTTGAATCTGTTCCCAGGGCAGATGCAAGGCGCGCCCGGCGACAATGGGCGAGACGAAGGCGGTGAGGGTGGCATGATGCCAGCCGCGCTCCCGGATTCCGGGAAACGCCGCTTCGCAAAAGCGCATCTCGAATTCGTGGCCGAGCACAAGTCCGACAATCAGTTCCTTGCCGTCAGTGCCGGCGCGCTCGCAACATGCGATGGCTGCGGGGAAAATGTCGGAAGGATGCGAGGGATCCTGCTTCCAGTAGATGTCGTTGTAATCCATGCAGCGGATCATGAGCGCGTTGGCCAACGCCGCGGAGACGGGATCGACGCGCTGGCCGGTGCCGATCACGGTGGCGAGTCCCCGGCCGGCGATTTCATCGAGGACCTCGAGAGCAATCTTGACGTCGTGTTGCTGGTAGCCGCCCAGCGCGCAACCGAGCGAGTCGAGGAGAAAACGTTTGGCCTGGTAGATGGCGTCCAGAGAAATATCCTCGAATTGCAGAGTGGATGCCCAGCGGGACATCTTCGCGGTGACGGTATCGTTTGGAGGAGAAATCGGTTTCGGCTCTGACAAAGTTCACTCCTTATGGTTTCACCTTAATGTTTTTCGGATTCTTGAAGGGCAGGAACGCCATGAAGTCGGCGTGGTGCACGATGAAAGCCTCGGTGGTTCGCTTAACCAGATCGCCCTCCGCGGCGTGGGCGGCAATGATGTGACAAACCGCGTCGGGCACACCGCATTCGAGAGCGAGGGCGACGCCGGTGAAGGGATGGCGCAGAGCCTCGCCGCGTTCGCTCTGGCGGCTCTTGCCGTCGGGACCGATTTCGTACTCCAGAAGCTTACCCACGTCGGCCAGAATTGCGCCTGCGATCACAGTGTCCATGTGGACCGGCAAAGCGCGTCCCATGAAATCGTGCATGGCCTTGGCGCTGTCGCGAGCAATGTGTACCACGCAGCGTTTGTGCTCCATAAAGGTGATGGGGCAGTTCGGAACCAGCAGGGTGAAAGGGATCTGGTTCAGGTCTCCGGCTTTGAGGGGGCTGCGCTGCAGAGCTTTGATCCAAGTCTCGGTAACCTGTTCACGTAATTGGAGATCTTCGATCCAGTCGATCTCCGGCCAAAGGCGTTTGATGGTCTCCCGCATACGCTCCCGATGCAAACAATTCAGGCTAGCTTGGGGCGGGGGCGAAGACGACGATTCCGATCACAGGGGTCTGTGATTTGAACACGGTGGGGAACCGCAGGATCACAGAGATGGGAATGGAGGGATCAAAATGCGTCTTGCCGTGTCTAACGGGCTCGGCAAAAGACTCTTAATCTCTTTCTCAAAGACTTCCGGGTCGGTTGCTCCGATGTGCTTCCTATAAATGTGGCCGTCGCGGCTGATCAGGAAGGCGATCGGCAATCCCAGAACTCCTCCGTACAGCTCTCCCGTTTTCGCGGTTCCCATTACGACGGGATAGTTGATGTGGAATTGCTGATAGAAGGCGCGGGCGGGCTCGGGGCTGTCGTCCATGGAGACCCCGATAATTTGCAGACCGCGGTCGCCGTACTTTTGCTGCAGTTCTACGAGGCGCGGGGTCTCCACGCGGCAGGGCTCGCACCAACTTGCCCAAAAATCCAGCAGAACCACTTTCCCCCGATAGGAGGACAGGCGCAGATCTTGTCCGTCTAATCGTGGGAGAGTGAAATCAGGAGCGATGCGGTTAGACGTCACGGACGCTGCGCCGGGCCTTGCGCGGCTATGCCGCACAGAATATAAGGCTGCGACAGCGCCAATTATGGCGACTGCGACAAGGAGCATTCTCGCTGCTGGGTTCAGAAGCTATTCTCCCCTGGTGACCGGATAACCCTTATCCACCCAGTTCGCGCCGAAATTATCGGCGATGTACAGCACCTTGACGTTGGTAAATCCCAGAGCGCGCAGGGCATCGTCGGCGGGCTTCACGTTGGGACAATGGCTCCAGGGGCAACAGCCGCAGTAGAGAACGATCAACGTCGTTCGCGGGAGGGACGCGACGCGCTTGCGGAGTTGCTGCAAACCGGTCTCGCTCGAGGCGGGACCGATGTATTCGGACCCGGGAATGTGCGCCTGTGAGAACAGGACGTGAGATCCCACCTGGATCATGAGCGGCTTTTCTTTGCCGGAGGTCTGGAGGAGTTTGACCAAGTCCTCGGGGTTGATCAGCCGTGCAGGCGGAATTGAGGTTGCCTGACCGGCTGCATGCGCTATGGAGAGGACTGCAACCGCGGCGAAGATAAGGGCAGACTTTGCGTAGTTGGGTGCGAATCTCATAGGAGTTCCCATCAGAAAGTTCGTTTCTTGAGTACCCGCAAGGATACACTGCTTCGCCGCCAGGAATTCTAAGTTGTCGGTGCGTCGGCGAGTTCGCGCAGGCGCTCGGCCGCAGTCTCGGGAGTGATATCACGTTGCGGAGTTCCCAGCATTTCGAACCCGACCATGAACTTGCGGATGGTCGCCGAGCGCAGCAGCGGCGGATAAAAATGGGCGTGGAAATGACATTCCGGATGATCGATGCCATCGGTCGGCGACTGGTGGAAGCCCATCGAGTAAGGGAAGGGAACTGCGAAAACTTTGTCGTAGGTGGACGTGACGCGCTGAAGAATGTCACTTAAAGATCGGACTTCAACGGTCGTGAATTCGTTCATGCTTCCGAAGTGGCGGCGACTGCAAACCAGAATCTCGAACGGCCAGATGGCCCAGAAGGGCACGAGCGCGACGAAATCATCGTTCTGACAAACTACGCGCATCTGCTGCCGCTGTTCCAGGGCAACGTAGTCACAGAGGAGACATCGGGCGTGCGACTTCGAGTAAGCCAGTTGCGTAGCGAGTTCCTTGGAGGGCGCCTCCGGAATCGAAGAGGTCGCCCAGATCTGGCAATGGGGATGCGGATTGCTGGCGCCCATCATGGAGCCGCGGTTTTCGAAGATCTGTACGTGGTGGATGTCTTTCAGGCCGGCCAATTCCCGAAATTGTCCGACCCATGTGTGGACGACCAGCTCAATCTCATCCCGCGACATCGTGGCCAGGGTGAGATCGTGACGTGGGGAAAAGCAAATCACACGGCAAATCCCAGGCTCGGTTTCGGCGACCAGCAGACCCATGCTGTCGACGTCGAGGCGAGCGTGGGCGGTCCGTGGTTTCAAGGCGGCGAAATCGTTCTCGAAGACGAATGTCGTGGCGTACGGAGGATTGTGAATCCCGCCGGCCCGGGTGTTTCCGGGGCAAAGGTAGCAAGTCGGGTCGTAAGCGGGCTCGGACGCGGTTGAGAGTTGCGCTACTTCTCCTTGCCAGGGACGCGTGGCGCGGTGGGGCGAGACCAGCACCCATTCGTTGGTCAGAGGATTCAGTCGGCGATGAGGATCTTCGGTGAGTTTCAAATTGCAGCCTCGCAGCATTTTACGACGAGCGGAGGCGAGGTGCGGACGGTCATCATGGTTACGGCCGACTTGGCAACGAAGCTGCCCCAGAACCACGATGCGGCAAGGGGCGTTGGGCTCCTTGGTGAGACGGCCGAGGCGGCTGTCGCTATGCGAGTCAGAGGTTCACGGCCGCAGGGCGTTGCCCATCATCAGAGCGAATAATAGCGGAAGGTAGATTACCGTGGCCTGCAGGACGTGGCGCGCTCGCATCTTGGATGGAGCGCTGGCCAGCGGCAAATTCAGGAATGCCAGACGGATGCCGAAATAGAGGAGCGCGAACCCGAGGACAACTGCGCCCACCAGGTAGATTCTGCCAGCCATGCCCATGAAGCCGGGTAGAAGGCTGATGGGAATCAGAGCGACCGAGTAAATCAGAATGCGGCGGGCGGTCGAGCGGCCATCTTCTTCCACCACCGGCAGCATCTTGACTCCGCCCTGGGCGTAATCCTCGCGGTACAGCCAGGCGATGGAAAAGAAGTGGGGAAACTGCCAGACGAACAAGATGGCGAACAATACCAGGGTGCCCCATTCCAGTTGACCGCGAGCGGCAGTCCAGCCTAAAACTCCGGGCATAGCTCCGGGAAAAGCTCCGACGAACGTGCAAATCGGTGACACGCGCTTGAGTGGAGTGTAGGCGGCGAGGTAGACAACGGAGGTCAGGAAGGTGAGCAGTCCGGTCAGAGGGTTGGTGAATACCGCCAGATAAATCGAGCCGCCAACAGCGGCAAGCAGGCCCACCGTTGTGGCGTGGAACAAACTCATGCGGCCGGCTGGGAGCGGGCGAAGAGCGGTGCGGCGCATGTGTGCGTCGACGTCGTGCTCCATCACCTCATTCAACGCCGCGGTGCCGCTGGAGACGAGCCCAATCCCCAACAAAGAATGAAATAGTCCCCAGCCAAGCCAGGAAACGCCAGCCTGGTGCGCGCCGAAGAAGTAGCCGCACCACGCAGTCATGACGATCAGGCTCGTAACCCGGAGCTTGGTGAGTTCGGCGTAGTCGCGGAAAAGGGACGTCGCCCTGGTGCGGAAAGCAGAAAGAGGCAGTGTCATCGTGCTCATGGTTTGGCCGTGTAAAGCGTTCTGGAAAACTGTTCCTGGTGGTTATAGAAGCCCGTACGGACCCCACTCCGTTACGTGCCCAAGGATGGCATAGGTACTCTGATCGCGTTCGAGAATCAAGCGAAAACGAAATCGCCACTTCCGAATCAGGCTAACACACGCCGGGGTACGGTGGGGCGGAGAGTTGTGCCTATTGGCTGGCCGAAGATCCCGAGGACTCAAAGGTTTCCGGAGGATCAAAGAAGCATTTGTGCCAGAGCGCCGAGTCCGACAACGTGCCGGCCCGCCATTGTTGAAGCGTGGCCATGGTGGCCGCGATCATGCCGCCGTCGGCGGAATCAAAAATCACTACGATACCCGCCAGGGCGGAGGGGTTCTGCGCCAATTCCTGGTAGTTCTTTTCGAGCAGAAATTTCGCGTACTCGAGCCGCGCTTTAGGCCCGGCGTCCTTCGCATTGTCGTCGATCTTCTGCACGGAGATGATTTTTACATTCTGACTTCGCAGCGGCTCCCAATCGCCGGGGAACGGCGCGGTCTCTTCCCGGGCGACGTGAAATAGGTCTGCGGCGGGCGTTAGCGCAGGGGTGGGATGGGCGTCGGTATCGCGGATACCATCGGGCATCTCGACACTGTTGCGCCAGATCCATCCCCGCGACAGGCCGGAAATGCGCACATGCACCCAGTCCGCGTTGAAGTCGAGCATTTCGAATTCATCGTGCATGCTGGCAAGAAATTGCGGCTTCGCATTGAGGCTGGGAGTGGAAACCACCGGGGTGCCCGATTTCTTGACGGCCACCAGGTTTTTGGGATGAGCCTGGTTCTTGAGAATCTCTTCCAGGCTGTCGGCTTCTGCCTGCAACGCGCTGTCAGGTTTTACCGCGCTCTGTGTACTGGCAGGACGATCACGATCCTGAGCTGCCAGGCCTTGACTCAACGACGACGAGAACGTTCGATCCGTATCAGGGAATTTTGGAGCGGGAGCCGAGATCGTTGGCTCTGCTTCTGCTGAAGGCGCGGCGGACGGCTTCGAGGTCGAGACTGACGCGGTTGGGCTGCCGTTCGCGGTCGAGCTCGTGGCGAGTTGCTCCGCCAGTTGATCCAGTAGATCGGCTTCGATCCGGCCGTTGGAAGTCAGCAACTGGTATCCGGAGTGCGAAGCCACGGGATCGGCGTACCATGCCGTGACTTTTGTGCTGACCCGCACGAGCGATCCGCCAGACGGAGTCGAACTGACCTGGACCGTGGATTGGTAGTAGGCGCGCTGGTAGCGGTCGAGGGGATGCTCTCCGGGCTTGGCGAATCCGTCCAACACCGGAAGGTGTCCTGCCAGGTTCGATTGCACCGCGGTAAGCGCCTTTTCAACCGTAGCCTTGGACTGCGGGAAGGCGCGTTCGTAGGGGCTAGTCTGTGCAGGCAGGTGAACTGCGACGAGAGCGGCAAAGAATATGCTGGACGACACTGCCCACACGGCAAATCGGCCTGAGGGCTTGATCCGGGATCTCATGGTACCTGCTCCAATTCGTCACGCAAGATCCATCCGTGTTGACCTTCGTGCGTTTCCACTCCAAACCAATAAGGCGTAGAGACCACGATCAGAACCTCGGTGCCTGCGGGCAGGGATTGCAGTGTAGTTGCGGTGTGGAACGGCGCGGACTGGAGTGGCGCTCCCGGCGCCTTCACCAGTCGTTGGACTTGACGCCTGAGATCCTGAACGTGCTGCTCCAGAGTTTGGGGAGGGGACTGCCCATCCCGGTTGATTGGAGCATCGGCACTGCTAGTGCTCGCGGCGACTGCTGGAGGGACGGTAGGTGGAGGTGCGTCCATCTGGGCGGGCCTTTGCGTCTTGGCGGAGTGCTCCTGCTTTTCCTTCTCGGCCTCGACGGTCTGGGCTTTCATCAACTCGATGGACTCAAGGTGGTCGTGGATATCCTTGTACTCGGCACCTTCAACAGAACCGTTGGAGGGGTGACCGACGTGGCGAAAATCCTCCACAAAACGCGCGTCAATGCGCAGAACGGTGTTCTTGTCGTCTTGGGCCTGCACAATGTAGCGGACCGCCAGGGTTCCGACGTCACTGCTGTCCTTGAAATTGCGAGGGTCGAGCGCCTTCAGGCGCACTTTGTAGAAAGCCTTGCCGCCCTCGGTCCACTCCGGAAAAACCCTCGTCGAAGTTGTCGGTGTGGCGCCGGTAATGTATTCGTCCTTGTTGTACTCCTTGGTTCCCCGAATGATGCCGTTTTGAATGACCTCCTGTACGACCTGAGCGACTTCGGCCTCGGGAAACGGAACGTTCACGATGAGACCCATGCCATAGGAGGTGGCGTCCTTTTCCCGGGCGAGAAGGGGCAGAGCGGCGAGCGCGAGGATCAGGATCATGGCGGTTTTCAACAACTTCACGCCTGAGCTTCCGCCGCAAGCCGGCACCGATTCCGCATAAGTTCGCGAGATCACCACAAACATGTTCCTCTGTTGGCCAAAGGGTCTCAACAATGTTACGGCGCTGTCAACTGCAGGCGTCCTTTTGAGCTTAAGTACCAGAACTAAGGAATCTAGAATTTTACTTTGTAAAAAGATTGTAAAAAATATTTTCGCAACCTCTTGAAAAAGGTTGGGAGTTCGTTGTAGGATTCCGCCCGGTACGGTGGTAGGACCTTTCCGGGAAAAATCGGTTTAGGAGCCTAAACGAAGCAGCATGAGAGAAGGGGTTCTCCATGCATGGCTTCGCGGTTTGGTGTCTTGCCTTTGCGTTTGTGGGAACGCGGTGGGTTCAAAAGAAAGAACTGCTAGGAGTTTCTATGGGGATAAGGTCTCGCCTTTCTGGGAAGGCGCCGCATGGGCAACATTTCCTGACGGCGGCTCTGGTTCTGATCTTCTTGATCCTAAGCGGCAGCCAAAACGCAAATGCCTTGCCGGCATTTGCCCGGAAGTACGGTCTGCGCTGCTCGGCCTGTCATGAGTCCTGGCCCATGCTGAATTACTTCGGCCAGAAATTCAAAGACAACGGCTATCAACTGATGAACGATCGGGATGCCCCGATCTGGCAGAATCCGGGGTATTGGCCGGTTACGTTCCGCATCATACCGATCTGGCATCGGGTGAGCACCGGCAAGGTTGCCGTCGACCAAGGCTCGGGAATCTCGCGGATTACGACCTCTGGGTTTGACCTGAGCGGGTTGGATTTCCATACCGGTGGCACGCTCGAAAAGAATTTTTCGTTTTACGTGCTGCCATCTTCCGATGCTACCGCCTCCTTCCACTTTGAGACGGTGATGGCTCGGTTGGACAACCTGTTCGGTAGTCCGTGGCTCAACCTGAAGCTGGGGAAGTTCGAGCTCGACAACCTGCTCTCGGAGAAGCGAGTTTTGACGCTGACAGGCAACGGCGGCATTTACCAGCTTTATCACTTCATCCCGGTGGGCGATGGCAACGTCTTCGGCCAAATGGGAGATAACCAACTGGGCGTTGAAGTGATGGGGCACTCGTACAACGACCGTACCCGATACTCGGCGGCGCTGATCAGTTCGACGGACGGAAATGTGGGCTTGCTCTATGGCAATGCTTACACTGGTTTCTTTACAGCGAGTCAGGCGTTCGACACCGGCAAGCTGGGGGTGGATCGCATCGGGGCCTACGCCATGGTCGGGGAAGCGCCGACGTTCTATCTCACGCAGGGGGGCACGCCACTTGCGGGCACCGGGCTGAGCAACAAGTCCTTCCATCGCGAGGGCTTTGTTGGACAGTTTTACTTTGGCCAGCACTTCGATTTGCAAGTTGTAACCCAGCATGGGTCGGATGACGCGTGGTTCGGACAGGGCTACGGAGATCTGATCGGGGGCACGGTCACGGGGAATAACTTACCGGGGACGACGCTTCCGGCAGGTTCGCAGGCACCTAGCTGGAATGGAGTTCTGTTCGAACCCCATTACGTGTACAGTCCGCAGCTAATTTTCATCGGGCGGTATGAAACGATTCGCATGTCGCAGCAGGCAAACGGAGCGGCATCAGCTACGCCTTCCGCCTCGAACCTGGGCAACATCTCCACCTACACGGTCGGATTTCGCTATAACCCATTTATGACGAGCCGAGCTGGTTTTGCCTGGCACAACGAGTACAACTGGCTGCACCAGGATGGTACCGGCCCCATGATTGGGCTGAACACGACGAATGTAAACACGAGCGAGCTGTTGACGGGATTTGACTTTGATTTCTAGAGGGATGGACATGCGGATAAGATTGCGGAAGTGGACGCTGTTAGTGGGCGCGGCTGCGGCTTTGGCGCTTCCGATGCCTTCCTGGGCGCAGCTTACGAAGTACGATTTGGAATCGCGCATGGGGACCGAAAGCCACGTCGGAAAGATTACCGGCCATGCCAAGGATGCCAAAGCCGACTATCGCCGCTACTGCGTGAGTTGTCATGGCGAACTGGGCGATGGAAACGGGGAAAGTTTTCCCTGGGTTGACCCCAAGCCCCGCGATTTCCAGTTGGGCATATTCAAGTGCCGCTCCACCCCAACCGGAACCTTGCCCACCGACGAAGATCTATTCGACACCATCGCCCGGGGTCTCGACCGCTCGAACATGCCGCAGTGGAGCACGTTTACTAAGCAGCAGCGCGCGGACCTGGTGGCCTGGGTTAAGCATTTCTCTCCGCGCTGGGCTAATGAAAAGTCGGGAACGCCAATCGAGATTCCGCCCGAGCCGGAAGTTACCGCGGATCGCATCAAAGCCGGGCGAGACGTATTTGCCCGGGTGCAGTGCTGGAAGTGCCACGGCGTACTCGGTCAAGCCAATGGTCCCTCGGCGGCGACCCTTACCGATGATCTCGGCCGGCCAATCGCTGCCTACAACTTTACCGAGGGCGCGCGGCCGAAATGCGGCGATACGGATCGCGATATCTACAGAATCTTCATGACCGGTTTGGACGGTACTCCGATGCCTTCGTTTGCCGACAACATTAAGCCTGATGAGGCATGGGATTTGGTTTTCTATCTGCGAACGCTCATGTCTCAGCCCAGCAAAGAGAAGGAGATGGCGAAGAAGCTGGACCTGAAGCCGGTCAATCCCAATGCGCCAGCGGGCCAACAGTAGAGGGAATGGCTCGTCAAGCTATCAACTTTGCAGTTTTGTGAGGAGACATTCAATGAAGCAGCGAAACAAATTTGCAGTCTTATCGGTAGTTATTCTGATTTCCTGTGGCGCGCTCTTTCTCAACCAGAAGGTCAACGCTGCAGGAGAGGGCAAAATCACGGGAACGGTCAAACTCGACGGCGCGGCTCCTCATATGAAGGGGATCGATATGTCCAAGGATCCTTACTGCGTGAAGGCCAACACCGCCTCACCTGCGCACCTGCAGACCTATGAGGTCGGCCAGAACGGCGGGTTGCAGAATGTGGTTCTCTACATATCCGAAGGTTGGACAGGAAGTGCGCTGGCATCGACTGAGGTGCCGGTGTTCGATCAAAAGAATTGTGTGTATGCGCCGCACGTAATGGCCGTTGATGCGGGTCAGACTTTCAAGGTGACGACTAGTGATCAAACCACCCATAACATTCACCCTCTCCCGAATCCCATGACGGGCAACATCCCCTGGAACCAGTCGCAGCCACCGGGCGCCAACCCGATCGAGAAAAGCTGGAAGAATCCGGAAGTGATCCCGGTCCAGTGCAACATTCATCCCTGGATGCATGGCTGGCATGTAGTCGTGAAGGGGCCCTATGCCACGACGGATGCAAATGGTGCGTACACCATAAACAACGTGCCACCGGGAAATTATACGGTTACGGCGTGGCACGAACCCGATCAGACCCAGACGCAAAAAGTCACAGTCGCGGCGGGTAAGCCGGGGACTGCCGATTTTACCTTTAAGGCAAAGTAAGAGTCGTCTGCAATCGCTGTGATAGCGAACCCTCATGGAATCGCCGCAGTCCCGCAGACCTGCGGCGATTCGTTAGAAAGTCTCAGCTACCCTGGCAAAAGGCGGAGCGCAATGGCGAAAATCTTTGCGGTGACGATCATTTTGATTGCGATTGGTTCGGCGATTCCCATCGTGATGCACACCTGGCATTTGCCGGAGGACATTTCCACTCACGGTCCGCTGATCGATGAGCAATATGCAGATACGATGGCGGAGGCGGGCATTTCATTCCTGGCCTCGCAAATTCTTCTGGCTTTCTTCATCTGGAAATTTTCCAACGTAAAGCCAGGGACCAAGACCAGGAACTTTCCAGGTGGGGCAATGGGTTTGGTGATCGCTGCCTTCCTGCTGGTGGGTACCGAGGTTTTGGCGCTGGGTGTGTTCGGAGCGAAGGCTTGGGCGAGCGTGTATTTCACTCCGCCGGCGGCGAACGCAATGCCGATCCAGGCACAGGCGGGACAGTTCGCATTTTATTTCCGCTATCCCGGTCCAGACGGAAAGTTTGGACCCATTCACCCCGACCAGATCAACGAGGCCAATGCCAACTTCTTCGGCATTGATACCACCCACGACCAGGATTCTAAAGACGATATCGTAACCGCGGAGATGGCGATCCCGGTAAACCGGGAGATCCATTTGTTGATGCATTCGAAGGATGTTGGACACTCCTTCTTTGTGCCTGAATTGCGAGTGCAGCAGGATTTCGTCCCGGGCCTAGATGTGTCGGTTCATTTCACCGCAACGAAAGTCGGCAAATACGAAATCGTCTGTACGCAGCTTTGCGGCCTTGGCCATTACAACATGAAGGCGTATCTCGAGGTGATGAGCCCGGCAGACTTCGATAACTGGATCAAGCAGCAGGCGGCGTTGCAGTAGATGTGAGCGTTGGATCATCCGGACAAACCAGATCTCGTTTGAGGTGAGCGCAATGCACGATATGTCGGCACACGGAGTGCACCACGGAGCTCCAACCAGCTTCATCCGAAAGCACGTCTTCAGCCTGGACCACAAAGTCATCGGGAAGCAGTATTACGCGCTGGCGCTGGTCGCGGTGGTGTGGGGAATGGTGCTCTCGTGGATAATGCGAATTCACCTGGGATGGGGCAATTACGCGATTCCAGGGCTGCACTGGCTTTCCAGTTCAGGTGCGCCGGGCAATGTGATGACGCCGGAGTATTACCTGCAGTTGATGACCATGCATGGCACGATTATGGTCTTCTTTGTGCTGACCACGGCCCCGTTCGCCGCATTCGGCAATTTCTTTTTGCCCATCCAGGTGGGGGCGGAAGATATGCCATTTCCGCACTTCAATATGATGTCGTTCTGGGTCACGTTCGTGGGTTTCCTGGTTCTCGTGTCCTCGTTCTTTGCAGGCGACGGGCCGAGTCTGGGGGGATGGACACAATACGCGCCCTTGAGCGCCGTGGGTTCGGTTTCAGGCCCCGGGCAGGGTCTGGGCGTGGTTCTTTGGGCTGCTTCGATTGCCATCTTTTGCGTGGGTCAGTTGCTCGGTTCGCTGAACTTCATTACAACAACGCTCGACATGCGTACCCGAGGCATGTCCCTGATGCGGCTGCCGCTCAGCGCCTGGGGTTGGTTCATCACGTCGGTCATGGGCTTGACCGCATTTGCGGTATTGATGCCCGCGTGCATCCTGCTCATTCTCGATCACGTCGCCGGAACCAGTTTCTTCGTGCCGGCGAATCTTGTCATCAACGGCCAGTTGTTGCCGCACACGGGCGGGTCGACTCTGCTGTGGCAGCATCTGTTCTGGTTCTTCGGACATCCCGAGGTCTACATCGCAATCGTGCCCGGCATGGGCATTGTCTCTCACGTGCTCATTACCAACATGCGCAAGCCGATGCTGAGCCACCGGGTGCTGATCTATTCCATGGGGGCCTTGGCTGTTCTGAGCTACATGGTGTACGGACACCACATGTTCGTCAGCGGAATGAACCCGTTCTCTTCGCTGGCGTTTTCTTTTCCGACACTGGTGATCACGATTCCGTCCACAATCGTGGTGTTGATGTGGCTGGGTAGTCTGTATGGCTCGAAGTTGCGAATCAACAGTGCATCACTTTTCGCATTGGGATTCATTTCGATGTTTATCAGCGGCGGCGTGAGCGGCTTTTTCCTGGCGCAGCCCTCGATCGACATCATGCTGCACGCCACCTATTTCGTGGTCGGCCACTTCCACTTGGTCATGGCGGTCGCGGCCATTTTCGGCATCTTCTCCGGCACCTATTTCTGGTTCCCGAAGATGGCCGGGCGCATGATGAACGAGACTTTGGGCAAGCTCCACTTCTGGTTGAGCTTTGTAGGGACGTACTGCATCTTCATGCCGTTCCACTATCTGGGGATTGCGGGCAATGTACGCCGTTACCAGGCCTTCACCGACGACTACATGATTCCGCTGATCCCGGTGCATAAGTTCATCACCGTTGCGGCTTTGCTCACCGGCCTTGCCCAGTTCATTTTTATTTACAACCTGATCTACAGCCATTTCAAAGGCGTGCCGGCAACGGATAATCCGTGGGAATGCACTTCGTTGGAATGGAGTACTGCCACGCCGCCACCGCATAACAATTTTGGCGACAAGCTACCGGTGGTTTATCACGACCCCTACCAGTACAACGTTGAGGGAGCAAGCACCGAGTATGTGATGCAGACCTCGCCAGAACAATTTTCGAACCCGCACGAAGAGAAGTAACTTTCGAGCAAGCTCAACAGCTTCAGGGAGACTTAGCAGTATGGCAGCAACGATTCAACAACCGCCGAAAATCGAGCCTGACCGCTTACTCAGCCACGGTTCCGGCAATGGAGGCTGGCGGAATCTGGTTCCCGCCGATGGAGAGCCGCGGAGGGTAAAGAACTATTCTCCTCCGCCGGCGAGCACTGGAATCTGGGTGGGCTTGGCGGCGATCACGATGACCTTTGCCGCCCTTACCAGTGCTCTGATTGTTCGTCAGGGATCTGCGCTGGATTGGCGGCATATCACTTTGCCCCCGGTGCTTTACCTGAACAGTTTGGTGATCATCGCCAGCAGCTTCACTTTGGAAATTTCGCGTCGCCGGGTTGCGGCTTTTATGGGCGGCGTACGCGATCAGGCCGCGAGCCCGGCACGCTGGCTCTACATAACACTGTTCCTTGGGCTGCTCTTTGTTGCCGGACAGACCTTTGCCTGGCTGCAACTGACGTCCCAGGGATTCGGACTTGCCACCAATGTGAGCTATTCCTTTTTCTACGTGCTAACGGTAGCCCACGCGCTGCATGTATTCGGAGGGCTCGGTGGTCTGGTTCGTGTAATCGGGAAGCTGAATCACTCGGTGCTGCGACGGAGCACTCTGGACGCCACTTCGCGCTACTGGCATTTCATGGGCGCCCTGTGGCTGTATCTGTTGTTGCTGCTGTGGATGAAGCTCTAAACCAGTCAGAGTGGGAGGCAATGTGAGCCAAGCCGATCTAACGATGCAAGGACATTCCACTGCGGCCATGGCCGAGCCCGCATTTTCGGTCCCCGCAAAAAAGATGGCGATGTGGCTGTTCATCATCGCAGACAGTGCGACCTTTGCGGGTTGTCTCGTCGCCTACGGATTTATACGCAACGCCACGCCGGATTGGCCAAGACCCTTTCATAGCGTTACCAACGTAGCGCTGATGACGTTCGTTCTCCTCACCAGCAGCTTGACCATGCTCATTGGAGTACGGTCGGCCCAGAAGGGCGACAAAGCCGGAGCTTTCCGCTGGACCATGATTACGGCTATGGCCGGGATCCTGTTCGCCGCCCTGCACATTCGTGAGTGGATGGGAATGATTGGGGAAGGGGCGACTCTTTTCCATAATCCCTGGGGCACACCCCTGTTCGGCTCTTTGTTTTTCAGCATAACTGGCTTGCATCTGCTACACGTAACCGGCGGTGTGGTCGCTCTGATCGCGGTGGGAATCCGCTACAAGGGGGGGCGCTACCGCGCCGATGACCTGGAAATTACCGGGCTCTACTGGCACTTCGTGGACTTGGTTTGGATGTTCGTGGTACCGCTGGTCTATCTTCTGAATTTAGCTCATTGAGATTGGAAAGAGGCAGGAGCGATCACTATGACTACCGCAGAAACGCACAAGAATAGTGGCATGGGGAAGGATGTGGCTGTTTACGTTTGCCTGCTTGTCCTTGCGGGGATACAGTTTGTCATCGCCTATCAGGATATCAGCGCGTCGCAGATGTTTGTGCGCATGCTGTCAGTAGCCATCGTCGAGGCTGGACTCGCTCTCTTATTTTTCATGCATTTGTCGGAGAATCGCGGGCTGATGTGGTTCGTCCTGATTTTCACGGTTGCGGTGATCCTGGGGATGCAATATGGATGGACCGACAGCTTCCGTCTATCCAACGGCGTGCCCTGGGCCCAGTAGCCTTGGGCGTCAGGGTTGGCTGCGGCAGAAAGTACGAATGAAGCGTGCGAAACCAATTTGGATTTTGGGGATCGTGCTGGTGGGACTAGTCTTCCTCCTGGTGCCACTCCCTGCTTTCGCGCAGAGTTGTGCTCTCTGCTACACTCAGGCCGCATCGTCAGGCTCTCGCATGATTCAGGCTCTGCGGAGCGGGATCCTGATCCTTATCACTCCTCCTACGCTTGGATCCATCGGCGTGATTGTTGTTATGTATCGCAAGCGCAATCAGGTTCGGCGGACGGAAGACAGCGACCAACCCGGTCGAGACTGGTAAGAATGGCGACCACATCCTTGATGGCGAGTCCGGTTTCCCTGCAGACACTCAAGTCGAAGCTTAGGGACTATTACACCCTGACCAAACCTGAGGTGAACCTGCTGATCTTGATGACAACATCAGCGGGCTATTATCTGGCCTCTCGAGGTCCCCTGCGAATCGCGGGCCTGCTGAACACGCTCCTGGGAACGCTGTTGGTTGCCAGCGGCACGGCAACTTTGAATCAATGGATGGAGCGGGTTTGGGATGGCAAGATGCGCCGCACCGCCTCTCGTCCACTACCATCGGGCCGGCTCCTGGCCCGTGATGCGTTCATATTCGGTATTTTGCTGAGCGTCGCGGGAGGGGTGTATCTGCTGCTGGCAGTCAATCTTTTGTCGTCCCTGCTGGCGGTGTCGACTTTGCTCTCCTACCTGCTCGTCTATACCCCACTCAAGCGGAAGACCCCATTGTGCACGCTGCTGGGCGCTTTCCCGGGTGCAATGCCGACCTTGATCGGATGGGCGGGAGCTTCAGCGACTATTAATCGGCAGGCTTGGTTTCTGTTCGCTATCCTCTTTCTTTGGCAGTTTCCTCACTTTCTGGCCATCGCCCTGATGTATCGCGACGACTACAGCCGAGCGGGCTACCACATGCTGCCTGATTTCGATCGGGATACGCGCTTTACTCGTGCCGAGATCGTAGGCTTTGCGCTGATCTTGGTGCTCGCTACGATGCTTCCGCTGGCGGGCCGAGGTGGCTTGTTCTCTTGGGCTGCTATGTGCGTGGCAGGAGCGTTCCTGCTCTATCACGTAGGGAAACTTGCGGCATCGAGCTCGACGGTCATGGCAAGCCGACTCCTGCATGCCTCGGTTCTCTATCTCCCTGTGGTTCTTGTGATCATGGTCGCCTCGAAGAAGTGAAGATAGCGGTTGCCATCCGGCCTCTCTAATTGTGTTTCACCGGAAACCATCATTCGCTGTCCTGGCCACAATCTGGGATAGGATCCGCCCCGTGACGATGGCCGTTGGTGTGACTGCGGCAATGCTACTACTGGCAGCGGGAACGGCTTATGCGCAGGGGCAACCGCCTGCCCCACGAAGACGTTCGGAGATGCTGCGGGCCCTGCCCATCACAAAGTTCTATAACACTCCTGATCCATTTCCCGCGGGCAAGCCAGGCGAACTGATCCGCTCGCAAGCGTTTGACGAATACGAGATCCCCTTCTCCGTGTCGGCGGTTCGCATTTTGTACCACTCGCGTTCCGCTAGCGGGGAAGATGTGGCGGCATCCGGGGTCGTGCTGTTTCCCTTCGACAAAAGACCACCCGCCGGGGGCTGGCCGGTCATTGCGTGGGCACACGGTTCCACTGGCGTCGCCCGTCCCTGTGCCCCCTCGCTGATGAGGAATATAGGGCACGGTCCATTCCTTTCGATGTATGTGAACCTTGGGTACGCCGTCGTCGCCACCGATTATGCGGGGTTGGGAACCAGTTTCCGGAATGCATTTCTGGATGGTCCGTCTGACGCGACCGATGTCATCGCTTCTATTCCGGCGGCCCGTGCGGCGTTGCCGCAGCTGGGCGCGAGATGGATTGTCATGGGAGAAGCGGACGGAGGTTTAACGGCTGTGGCAGTCGCGGAGAAGGAAAACGAGATTCGCGACCCAAATTACCTCGGAAGCATTGCAATCTCAGATCTCGCCAGCGCAAAAGAAATCTGCGAGCACTCCACTTCTGGTTCTTCCAGCCTCATGCTTACGTCCCTGGCTTATGGGATTAAGACGGTTTATCCACAGTTTCAAGTAACCGACATGCTGACGGAAAAGGCGCTGGCCCTCTATCACGGCCTCGATCAGATGTGCTCGCAGGCAACAACGATTCCGGATTTGTCCCCTATTGAAATCGTGAAGCCAAGCTGGGAGAGCAATACATTCGTGCGCCAGTACTTTGACCGAAATAATCCTGGCCGGACGCGGGCCTACGGTCCAATCCTGGTAATCAGCGGCGACGCCCATCCAGAGAATGTCGCAACGATGAAGTCTCAAGCGATTACCCGCATGTGCAAACAGGGCGATCGGGTTCAGTGGGAACGATATCCCGATCTCGCCCCAGGGAGCGAGATTGGCGACTCTGTGAGGGACCAGATTGGATGGATTGAAGGCCGCTTTGCCGGTCGCCCGGCTCCGACGAATTGTCCTTGAGCTGGTTCAAAAGTGCGCCCAAAGAGGCACCGGAGTCGTGTCGTAAGCGAAAACGGAAAACATCTCTGACGCATTCCCCCGCCTCGTGGCATAATCTTCCGCAAAGTTCCCTATCAGGTGCCAAACGATGCGTCGAATGCTGGTTGCTATTCTTTGCCTTTGTGTCTTCAGGGTGGTTCTGCCTTGCGAGGGAGCCGCGAACTCCAGTGCCAAGTCGCTGCAGATTTACTTCATCGACGTGGAAGGCGGGCAGGCAACTTTGGTGGTGAGCCCGTCAGGAGAGTCGCTGCTCATCGATACCGGTTGGCCGGGATCTGAAGGCCGCGACGCCGACCGGATCGTGGCTGCCGCCCATCAGGCGGGCATCACGCAGCTCGATTATGTCCTGATTACCCACTATCATCGCGATCATGTGGGCGGCGTTCCGCAGTTGGTGGACGGAATCAAGGTGGGCACCTTCGTCGACCATGGGCCGAACCTGGAAGACTCGGCTGTGACGCGCACCGATTATGCCGCCTACGAGAAGGTGATCGCAGGCCATGCCCACGTCGTCGTTAAGCCAGGATGGGGGCTTCCGATGAAAGGCGTCGAAGTTCATGTGCTGAGCGCGGCCGGAGATCACATCACGAGTCCATTGCCCGGGGCTGGAGAAGCGAATTCGTATTGTGGCTCTGAGCCTGCCGCCGCCGTAGACAACACTGAGAATGCCCGTTCCGTGGGCGTTCTGATCACCTACGGGCACTTTCGCTTTCTGGACCTCGGCGATCTCACCAAGAAAAAGGAGATTGAGCTGGCGTGTCCAAACAACTTGCTCGGCAAAGTTGATCTGTTTCTGGTGACGCACCATGGGGCGGACCTTTCGAATCCGAAAGCTTTGGTGTGGGCGCTTCATCCTCGAGTGGCCGTCATCGACAATGGCCCTCGCAAGGGATCGAGTCCTGCGGCGTGGCAGATCGTCCATGATTCTCCGGGGCTGGAAGACTTGTGGCAACTTCACTACGCCGCCGAATCGGACAAAGGGCATAACGTCGCCGACGAGCGCATTGCGAACGTGAAAGAAAACTGCGAAGGGAAGTACCTCAAAGTCACTGCGGACTCGGACGGCACGTTCAGCGTCACCAACGGCCGGACCGGCGAGCAGAAGACTTACTCCAAGAAATAGGCTGGCTCTGTCGACATCCATGTCGGGCGGCTGTCGTGGAAGCGTCTCGCCGCCAAATGCGAAGGCAAGATGCCGGCGCTACAAGACGGAATACAATCCTCCTGCATGATCGTGATTGTGATGGGAGTCGTCGGCGCCGGCAAGACGACTGTAGGAAGTCTGCTGGCCGAGCAACTTGGTTGGGAATTCGCCGACGCGGACGGCTTTCATCCGTCGTCGAATGTGGAGAAGATTCGGCACGGCATCGCACTCAGCGACGCCGACCGGCGGCCGTGGCTGGAGGCTCTTCGCCAAGAGATCGCGCGCTGGAGCGCCGAGGGGCACAATGTTGTGCTGGCGTGCTCGGCCTTGAAACGCAGCTATAGGCGGGAACTCGAAGTCGGGCCGCAGGTGCGGTTTGTATACCTGAAGGGAAGTTCGGACCTGATCGCAGAGCGCCTGCGTGGGCGGCAAGGACACTTTGCCGGGCAACAGATTCTGGCCAGCCAGTTCGCGGACCTGGAAGAGCCGGAGACAGCGGTGACTGCCGAAATCGCAGCGACGCCGCAACAGATCGTGGCCGAGATTCGGGAAAAGCTCGGCTTGGCGTAGAATCTTCGCACCACAGAACCGCTCTACGGAACGTTTGGAACCCACTCTTGAACGCCGCTCCCGACCGCCTGGAATCCGCCGTTGTTTCCCGACTGATGTGGCGGCTGATGCCGTTTCTGTTCCTGCTTTACATTGTTGCCTACCTCGATCGTATCAACGTGAGTTTCGCTGTGTTGCAGATGCGAGGGCAGCTTGGGCTGAGCGACCGCGCCTATGGCCGCGCGGCGGGGATGTTTTTCGCCGGCTATTTTTTCTTTCAGCTGCCCAGCAATCTGGTGCTGGAGAAGTTCGGCGTCCGGCGGTGGATTTCAGGCCTGATGGTCACCTGGGGCGTGATTTCCTGTTTGATGATCTTCATCCGCGGCCCCATTAGTTTTTACGGGATGCGATTCCTGCTGGGCGCCGCCGAGGCCGGATTCTTCCCCGGCATGATCCTCTATATGAAGCGTTGGTTCCCGGCGAACGCTCGGGCCCGCGCGGTGGCCTGGTTCATGACGGCGAATCCAATCGCGGGCATCGTCGGAAGTCCAGTATCGGGGGCATTGCTCGGGCTCAGCGGCAAAGGGCTCTCGGGATGGCAATGGATGTTTCTGATGGAGGGCGTTCCGGCGATGCTTCTGGGGGCCACCGTGTTTTGGGCGCTGTCGGACAGCCCCCGGGAAGCAGGCTGGCTGAAGGGCGAGGAGCGAGCCTGGCTGCTGGAGAGGCTGGCTCTCGAACAGCAGGCGGAGTCGAGTCTAAGGAAGGAAAATCTTTGGGAGGTTCTCGTCAGCCCCAGAATCTGGATGCTGTCGTTGGTTTACTTTGGGGTTTCAACGACGATGTACGGAGTCACTTTGTGGCTGCCGAGCGTGATCCGATCGCTGTCGGGTCTCGGCTATTTCTTGACGGGGGTGGTGTCGGCTCTTCCGTTTCTGGTGACTGCGATTGCGATGGTTCTGGTAGGAATGCGCTCCGATCGTACCGGGGAGCGACGCTGGCATACGGCGATTCCTGCCTTTGTTGGAGCGGCCGCCCTGGTGGTGGCGGGATATGGGAGTTCTACGGTCGTGGTGGTGGCATGCATCGGCCTTGGGATGGCTTGCGCGGAGTCGATGGTGGGGCCTTTCTGGGCGATGGCGACGTCACGGATGGCAGGGCTTTCGGCAGCGGCGGGAATCGCAGTGATCAACTCGCTGGCGAATCTGGGAGGGTATTTCGGTCCCGACATTATTGGCTTCTTTCGGAAGGCAAATGGCGGGTTTCGCGGAGGGTTGTTGGCGATCGGGGCGACACTGGCTCTCAGTGGCGGAATCGCATTGATTGTAGGGAGTAGGCCAGCCGGCAAGAGAAGCAGGGGAGGTTTGTGAAGTCAGATCTGCGAGGTCCGACCCTCTGGAAGGGCCGTCTTGATCAAAATAGCAACGAATGCACGGCTTCTGCTTCGCTCTACAGCATCAATTGTTTACAATAGAAGCTTCGCCTCACTGCCAGTATCGGACGCCTGTAGAGGAACAACAGCAATTTTGGAACCGACAAACCACAATTCCAACGCCGGCCCGACCGTCTACTGGCGGGTCGAGGGGAGCCTGCTTGACCTGACGGTGGTCAGGCCGGTGGCGTTCTTTACCTGGAATGCGCAGACGTTCGCCGAGCGCTTCCGGCGACGAGGCCAGATCTTCCTGATGGCGCTACTGCGCCCGTTTCTTTATTCCACGAATCGCAAGTTCGCCACGCGGGCGCTGCATACTGTCTTGCGCGGAGTTACCCGCGACCGCTTGGATCTGCTCGGCGAAGAATTCTTTCAATACAAGTTGAAGCCGCGGCTGAAAGAGCGAGGCGTGCAGAAAGTGCAGGAGTTGGTGCAGGCCGGGGCGGAAGTCGTGCTGGTAAGCCAGGGGTTGGAGCACGTGATGCGGCCGCTGGCGCAGCATCTGGGCGTCAAGCGGATTGTGGCCAACCGCCTGGAGTTTCGCGATGGCACGGCGACCGGAAGGTTGCTGAAGCCGGTGATCCGGCCGCGCGGGGCATTCGCGCGCATTCGTGAAGAGAATCCAGACGGGCGCAGGGCTCCGAAAACCCTGGCACGGCAATTGGACATTTCCGTAGAGGACCTGCGGGCGGCGGTGATTCCCGCCGAGCGGCCGGATGTGGCGCCCACCCGGCCCGTCGTCCATTTTGAAGGTCAGAGGCAGGCTCAGGATTTTTCCGTTCGCGGGGCATTCTCGGGAAAGCACGTGATGCTCATCGGCGTCACTGGATTCATTGGCAAGGTCTGGCTGGCGAATACGCTTCTGGATTTGCCCGACGTAAAAAGGATCTATCTGTTGATCCGCCGGCAGAAGTCGAATCCGGCGGAGCGGCGCTTCGAGAAGATGGTGGAAGACTCGCCCGTGTTCGATCCGCTGTTTGAGCGGCATGGCGACAGACTCCCGGACCTTCTGCGCGAGAAGATTGAGGTCGTCGAAGGGGACGTCACCCAGGCGGGGCTCGGGCTCAGCGCCGAGACGGCGCGCCATTTGCAGAAGAACCTTGATCTGATAATTAACAGCTCGGGCCTGACGGATTTCAATCCTGACCTGCGCGAAGCCCTCGCGACCAACACCGATGCCGCCGTCAATATTCTCGAGTTCGTACGAACGTCGGATCACGCGGGGCTTCTGCATCTTTCGACATGCTATGTGGCGGGGGAACAGGAGGGGCGGGTCGGCGAAAAACTGACTCCAAACTACAATCCGCGCGGGGTGGTGGGATTCGATGCCGAGGAGGAATGGCACTCTCTCCAGGAATTTGTGAAGCAGGC
This sequence comes from uncultured Acidobacteriaceae bacterium, assembly GCA_963791515.1. GTDB lineage: Bacteria > Acidobacteriota > Terriglobia > Terriglobales > Acidobacteriaceae > Sulfotelmatobacter. The sequence continues at coordinate 145,827 of CAWBSS010000001.1, forward strand.
CGAGGCAAAGGCCGAGAGTGAGGAAGTGACATCGGAACTGCGCGCGCAGGCTCGGTCGAAGGAACATGCGGCAAAGGATTTGCACGGCTCGGCGCTCGAGAATCAGATCCGTAAGAATCGTGTTCGCTGGCTGAAGAATTATCTGACCGAAGCGGGGACGCGGCGTGCCAAGGAACTGGGCTGGCCGAATACGTACACGCTGACCAAGAGCCTGGCCGAGTCGCTGATCGCGAAACACGGCGACGGCTTGCCGGTTGCAGTGGTGCGTCCCGCGATCGTGGAAACCTCGGTGGCCAAACCTTTCCTCGGGTGGAATGAAGGCATCAATACTTCTGCGTCGCTGTCATATCTGCTGGGAACGTATTTCCGGCAGTTGCCCTCGAACAAGAGCAAGCGGCTCGACATCGTTCCCGTGGATGCCGTTTGTAACGGAATGACCCTGATTGCCGCTGCGGTTGTGGAACGAAGACATGACGCGCTCTATCAGCTCGCGACTTCCGTGACCAATCCTTGTGACATGGGGCGGTCGATCGAGTTGACGTCTCTGGCGCACCGCAAGCACTATCGCGCGCAGGAAGGGTTGGAATCCTGGCTGCGCCTTCGGTTTGATGCGATTCCGGTTTCCAAAACGCGGTATAACCGCATGTCCGCGCCGGCGCAGAAGGCGATTGTGAAGTCCATTCAACGCATCATGTCGCCGTTGCCGCTGAAGAAGGCGCCGTTGGTGAAGACCGAACGGAGTCTGGAACGTCTGGAAAAACTCATTGAACTGTTCGAGCCGTTCATTTTGTTGAATGAGCATGATTTCGCGGCGGAAAACATCGAGAAGCTTTCGTACGCGCTCGTGCCGGAAGAGCAGGACGTTTTCGGTTACGACACCCGCTCGCTGGATTGGTGGGAGTACTGGATCAACATTCATATCCCGGCACTGCGTCGCTGGACGTATCCCTTAATTGAAGGAAGGCCTCTGGAAGCACGGCCTCCTCGCAGCTTTCAACTTGCGCCCGCTAACGGAGATGCCGTGAAGACCGGGACCAACGGAGCCACGTGGCGATATTCCTGACCGGGTCGACCGGATACATCGGCGCGCACGTTGCCGCGAATCTGCTGGAAGGGCATGGCGCCGCCTTGAACGTTCTCGTGCGGGCGCGTGATTCGCAGGAAGCGCAGTTGCGCCTGTGGCGCGCGCTGCAGTTACACCTGGATTTCTCTCATTTCTACGAGCACCTGCAAACGAAAGTGCGCATCTTCTGCGGAGACCTGACTTCTCCCGGCTTTGGCCTGGGACGCGATGAATACGATCGGCTGGTGCATACTACGGATTCAGTGATTCATTGCGCGGCGTCGCTGAACCGTAAGTCGGAAAAGAGCTGTCTAAATGTGAACCTGCGAGGCACGCTCGAGGTGCTTACGCTGGCACGGCACGCCGAGCACTATCATGGCCTGCGGCGGTTCAGCGAGGTCAGTACCGTAGCCGTTGCGGGCAAGCGCAGTAACGAAGTGGTCACCGAGGACCGTTCGATTGAGTGGGACCGCTCCGACTACGATCCCTACGCGCGCACCAAGAAGTTTTGTGAGCACATGACGCGAGTGCTGCTCCCGGATACACCCAAGACGGTGTTTCGCCCGAGCATTGTGCTGGGAGACAGCCGGCATGCGGAGACGACGCAGTTCGATATGGTCAAGGCGTTCGTATTTCTGGCCGGCCTGCCAGTGTTGCCGTTTCGTCCCACGGACAAGATCGACATCGTGAATGTGGATTTTGTCGCGGACGCGATTGCGACCTTGCATCAGAAAGACCAGCCACGGTACGACACTTATCATCTTTCCTCGGGGACCGGGTCGCAGACGTTCCGCGAGTTGACGACTGCGCTGGCTGCCGCGCAGCAGAAGCGCAGTCCTGTGTTCCTTCCGTTTGCAGAGAAGCCATTTGCCGGTTCGGTCAACTTTCTCTCGAATCGGAAGGGATCGATGGCTTACGGCGCTTCGCTGCTCAAGGTGTTCATGCCATATCTGGTGTGGAATACGGTGTTCGACAACGCGCGGGTGACCTCTGAGTTGGGCCGGAGACCGGTCCCGTTTTCGCAGTACAGCTTTCCACTGCTGAAGTTCAGCCGCGAAAACAACTTCCAGTACAACTATGAGCCTTGGCCTGCGGCTCGCGGAGGAACTGCCGCATGATGGACTTCATTCTGGAAGCGTGGGTCAGCAGCAGCATCGAGCGGGCAAAGGTGCGATGGATGCTGGGCGGAAACCAGCCCTGGCAACCAGGAGAGAAACTGAAGCTGCTGTTCGCCGGATACAACGGCACGCGCAACATGGGTTCGGACGTGCGCGTCGACGAAATGCTGCGTCAGATCCGTCACATTCTGGGCGCGGAGCGGGTCCAGTTCAGCGTGATGAGTCAGAACTTCGAATTCTCGAAAGGATATTTCGAGGGCACGAAGCAGGTGCACTTGCCGGATATTTTCCCACCATTCTTGTCGGATGAAGTTCCCAGGCACCACGGTGTGGTGGCGTGCGAAGGCTCGATGTTCAAGAGTAAGTTCGCGAATGCCCTGACGACGATGATGATTGGCTCCCTCGGTATTGCCGCGGTGGAGAACAAACTCTCCGTCGGATATGGGGCAGAAGCCGGCCATATGGATCCTCTGGTCGCCAAGATGTGCGGACGTTATTGCAAGAATTCGCTGGTCATTACACGCAATGAAGAGTCGCGTGCTCTGTTGCGCGAGCTCGGTGTGCCGACGGAACTGGGGACGGATACTGCGTGGACATTCGAGCCGCGCCCGGATGAGTACGGCCAGAGCGTGTTACGGCAGGTGGGATGGGACGGACGCACTCCGGTGCTGGTGGTGTGCCCGATCAATCCGTTTGAGTGGCCGGTGAAGGCCTCGGTGGCCAAGGCGGCCGTGCACAGTCTGACCGGTGCCTACAAGAAAAGTCACTATCGCGGGCCTTACTTCCACACCTCCGGGCCGGCGGCCGATCGCGCTTACCAGCATTACTTGACTTCCATTGCCAACGCGGTGGACGCGTTCCGTAAGCGGCGAAATGTGTTCGTCATTCTGGTGGCGACGGAGCGCCTGGACGCGCGTCCGGCGAACCGCATCTCGGAGAACCTCGGTGGAGTGCCGGTTCTGACCTCGGATCAGTACAACATGTATGAACTGGTCAGCATACTGCGCGCCTGTCACATGATGGCTTCGTCGCGCTATCACGGCATTGTGACCTCCATGCCGGCGCTGGTTCCCTCGGCGGGGATCACGATGGATGAGCGTATTCGCAATCTGATGCGGGAGCGCGGTCATCCGGAATTGCTCATGAATGTCGACGATCCGGATCTCGAGCAGAAATTGCTGGAGGCTCTTGAAACGCTGGCTACGCAGGGCGAGCGCATCGCCGACGGCATTGCGCGCACCGTGGTGAAGAACCTGAAAGTAATGGCGCGGATGGGCGTTTTCTTCGAGGAGGAAGTACAACGGCGATATCCTGGATTCCCGACGCGCACCGGGGAATGGAGCTGGGAAGACTATCTGCCTCCCATGAACGCCTCACTTCGGCAGTTGGTGGCGGCTTACTGCTGAATTAGCCGCGTTTCCGGTAACGAAAACCATGCCATTTGTCGGGGATATATTTTCGCAACTGAAGGCCGCCGCGGACACCACGGTGCTTCAGGAAATCCGCGACGGCCGGGTCACGGGAGTGACGGGTGGGGAACTCCTCGAGTTGATCCGCAAGGCGCGGACGTTTCTCGCGGCGAAGGGGCTGAAGAAGCGCGAGCGCTGCGGACTGCTGGCGGCGAACAGTATTCGCTGGATGGCGATCGACCTGGCTGCGATGGCCGAAGGGCTGATTGTCGTACCGCTCTATTTTCGTCAGGCTCCCGCCGAGTTAGTCGCGATGATGAAGGACAGCACACCGTCTCTGGTCTGCTGTGGCGACGCGACCCTACGTGACGGAATTCAGCAGAACTGGCCCGGGGCGCCGACGCATTTTCTCTTTGACGAGATCTTTGCGGGGGTGGAGGGAATCGCGTTGGATCGGCCGCAGGTGCGCGATGCCGATCCGGTGACCATCATCTATACGTCGGGCACCTCCGGCGAAGCCAAGGGGGTGGTGCTGACCGCAGCGAACGTCGGGTTCATGCTGGGTTGCACGTCGGCGCGGCTGGATCTGCTAATGGGAGGCCGATCGGGGCAGGATCGTATTTTCCATTACCTGCCCCTTAGTTTCTGCGCTTCGTGGATCGCAGTGCTCACTTTCCTGCTGCGCGGGAGCCTAGTGACGCTAAACACCGACTTGACGAAGATCCCGAGCGATATGCCCGCGACGGCTCCGCACTATTTCCTGAACGTACCACAGTTGCTTGAGCGCATGCGCCGCGGGGTGGATGAACAGATCGCACAGAAGGGCGGCGTAGCGCAGTCGATCTACTCGCGAGCCAAGGCCGCGCAGATGAGGCGGAATGAAAAGCGGGCGCAAGCGGGCGATGCGGCTTGGCTATGGCTGGCCAATACCGTGGTCTTTCCCGCAATCCGCAAGAAGATGGTGGGCGAGAATCTGAAGGCCCTGATCTGCGGGTCGGCGCCACTCACTCCAGAGACCCAGGATTACTTCAGCATGCTCGGCGTTCCCGTTTTGCAGGTCTACGGGCTTACGGAGACGACCGGGATCTGTACCATGGACGATCCCAACCGCGCAGTGCCCGGTCGCGTCGGACCAGCGATCCCCGGAATCGAAATGAGACTCAGCGATAACGATGAGATCATCGTGCGGGGACCGAACGTTTTTCCGGGTTATTGGAACCGGCCGCAGCAATCAGCGGAAGTGCTACGCGACGGGTGGTTTCGCACCGGCGATCAGGGTGAGATGGATGCGTCCGGAAACTGGCAGATCGTGGGGCGGATCAAGAATCTGATTGTTCTCGGCTCGGGCCATAAGATTGCGCCCGAAACCGTCGAAGAGGAAATTGCCCGCCATCTGCCGGGTGCGCAGCAAGTGGTTGTAGTGGGGAATGGCCGCGGGTATCTCTCGGCGATTATTACGGGGAACGTGAGCAGCGAACACGCGCAGGCAGTACTCGACGCGGTCAATCCGCAACTTCCGCATTACAAGCAGGTACGGGCTTTCCATCTGCGGCAGGAACCGTTCTCCATTGAGAATGGGATGCTCACGGCAAACGGAAAGGTGAAGCGCGACTTGATCGCAACCCGCATGAAGAGCGAGATCGAGGACATGTACCAGGTGAAGCAGGCGGTGTAGGTGAAACGGTTTGGCGGAAAGGACTGTTCTGGGCGTGAAGGAATTCAAAGGGCAAGCGCTATCGTGGCAGGTTCAGGGCGGAGTCATCGAATTAGCGCTTCACCGCGAGCCTTGCAACGAACTGGGATCGCTGTCTCTACTTGAATTCGAAAAGTTCGCGTCCGCCCTCGACGATTTGGAGAAAGAAGCGCATTCACTCATCCTCTACAGCGAGTTGAAATGCGGCTTCTGCGCCGGAGCTGATTTGCATGAGCTTTACGAGCAGTCGCAGACGATGGAGAAGTCACAGGCCGCTCGGGGCGTGCGCGATTTTCTGGAGCGAATTCACCAGGTGTTGAATCGGATCGACGCAGCGCCACTAACCACGATCGCTGCCGTCCATGGCGTGACGTTTGGCGGAGGGTTTGAACTTGCCTTGGCCTGCGATTTGATCATCGCCGACAAGATGGCCCGCTTTTGTTTTCCCGAACTCAGGCTGGGGCTGATCCCGGGATTCGGCGGAATCCCGCGCCTGAAAAGGGACTTAGGGAACGCGGTCGTGCGTGACCTGCTGTTGACGGGCCGCAGTTTCAATGCCACGAAGGCACAGCAGATCGGACTGGTGAGCCAGGTCGTGTCGGAAGGCGAGGCGTTGCGCGCGGCACGGGCCACCGCAGCGCAGATAGGGAAGTTCGACCGGCAGACCGCGGTGACGGCCAAGCAATTCATCAAGCCGATTCCTATAGACGAATTGCGGAAGGAAATCGATATTTTTTGTGAGCTGTTTTCGCGCCCGGCGGTGCAAGCCAGTTTGAAGAGATTTGTAGAGAGCACGGACGCGCAGCCCTATTTGCCGTAGTCCAGACTGGATTAGAATAACCGTCTATGGAAACAGCGGAAAAAACTCTCGACGAGATACTCACGCTCGCCGCGGCGCACTTCAAAGTGCCGCGCGAGAAACTCTCTCCCGACGAAGACTTCTTCAAGGCGCTCGGTATCGACAGCCTGCAGACGCTCGACTTGCTCACGAAGTTGGAAAATCACTTCCGGGTGGAGTTGCCGGATTACGAACTGCAGGGCGTGACCGATTTCCGCACACTTGCCACCAAGATTCAGGCACGGTTGTAGATGAGAATCCCATTGTTGAGTGCTGATTTCTGATTGTTGATCGCCTAGGAACGTGCCTGCGAACACCATATCCGGTTACTGAATCAGCAATCTACAATCAATAAATCAGCAATTCCTTTATGCTCGATCTCCGCCAATACTCGTGTCTGGGCGCAGCGCTGCGCGATGCGCTTGATCGCTTCTCTTCCGAAATCTGCCTGATCGAAGCGGAACGTGATCGCGAGAAAGTCCGCCTGACGTATTCCGATTTCAAAGAGATCGCGCTGCCGCTGGCGCGCGCTCTGGAGGACGCCGATTACGATGCCGGCGACCGCGCTGCCATCATCATGACGAATCAGTCGAAATGGCTGATCTCGGCGTACGCGATCTTTTACTGCGGTGGCGTGCTGGTGCCGCTGGATTACAAACTGACCGCGGCTGAGCACCTGCAACTGCTCGCGCATTCCAAGGCCAAGGTGCTCATCGTCGAGTATCACTTGTGGCGGGCAATCATGGAGTCTCCGGACTTCCACAATATTGGCACCAAGATCGTTCTGGTGACGGAAGCCCCGCTGGGCGTGGAGTTGGCGGGCGCGTTTCGCTGGGAGGACTTCAAGCGCAAGGGTTCTCCCGACTTCGTGATGCGGCAGAAGGACGACGTCGCGTGCATTGTCTATTCTTCGGGAACGGGTGGGCGGCCTAAGGGTTGCGTCCTCACCCACGAAAACTATCTGGAACAGTGTCGCGCGCTCACGGCATGGTATCCCTTTTGGCCGGGCGTGCGGTATTTGAGCATTCTGCCAACCAATCACGCGATTGATTTCATGGTGGGCTTCATCGGCCCGTTCGTATGCGGAGCTTGCGTGGTGCATCTGCGCACGCTGCGTCCAGAGTTCGTGCGCGATGCCTTTGTCCGCTACCGGATCACGTATGTATCGCTGGTTCCGATGATCGTGAAGAATCTGGAGCGCGGCCTGCGCGCGAAGTTCGACGAACTGCCGTCGTGGAAGCGGGCATACCTGAATGCCATGATTGCGACCAACCGGGTGCTGACGCGCCGCCGGCCGCAGGTGAAGCTCAGCCGCATGTTGCTTTCCAGCGTGCACCGAGGTTTTGGGGGCGAGGTGCTGGCGTTGATCACCGGTGGGGCGTTCATGGAGCCCTCGACCATGCAGTTCTTCTATGATCTCGGCATTCCGGTGGTCAACGGCTACGGTCTGACCGAAGCCGGCACCGCGCTCACGCTCAACGATCTCAAGCCGTTCCGTGCCGATACAGTTGGCAAGCCGCTGCCGGGAGTTGAGCTGCGAATTCTGAATCCGGATGCGGAAGGTGTGGGGGAAGTGGCCGCGCGCAGCAAGACCGTGATGTCGCACTATCTCGACGATGCGGAACTCACTCTGGAGACGATTGTCGATGGCTGGCTTCTGACGGGCGATCTGGGACGGTTTGAGCGTGGCGGCCATTTGCAGCTCTTCGGGCGCAAGAAAAATATGATTGTGACCGAGGGCGGGAAGAACATCTACCCGGAGGATATTGAAACCGTTTTTGACGGGCTGCCGGTGAAAGAGTACTCCGTGTTTGCTGCGAACTACGTGTGGCCAAGAAAGGAACTCGGACGCGAGACGCTAGTCCTTGTGCTGCGCCTGGAGCAGAATCAGAAATGCGATAGCAAGTTGCTGGAAGAAATCTCCGCTCGAAATCGCCGGCTGCCTGATTTTAAACGGGTGAGCGGATATTTGATTTGGGAGAAAGACTTTCCCCGGACGGCCTCGATGAAGATCAAGCGACAAGTGCTGGCTGAGGAAATCGGCAAGTCGGTGGAGCGGAAGGCGATGGTGGGAATGTGACCGGCCACTGAAGTCAGATTGCCGGCGGGAGTGCTTGGAGCGTTCTTGCCTTGACCTGAAAAAATGGATCTGGGACCTTGGGGCAAAACTATCTTGCAATCGTGAATCCGGCGGCGGGGGGCGGACGGAGCCGCAAGCTGCTGGGCCCGGCGCTGGAGCGCCTGCAGGCCGGCGGCATCGAGGTGAAGGTGGCGGAGACTCGCCTTCCGGGAGAGGCGACCGAGATAGCGCGGGTGGCCTATGCTCGGGGCGTCCGGAACTTCATCGCGGGGGGCGGCGACGGTACTTCTTTTGAAATCGTGAACGGCTTGTATCCGCAGGCCTTCGGTGGTGAGCGCGCCACGTTGGCATTCTTGCCGCTCGGCACGGGGAACTCTTTTCTGCGCGACTTTAGTGATCGCGGAGTGGAGTATGGGATTGAATCACTGCTTGCTCAGAGGAGCCGGACTTGCGACGTGATGCGTTTGCACCATCGTGGCGGGGTGATCCATTACATTAATTTGTTGAGCATGGGCTTTACGGCAGACGTTGCCACACTTCGAGCCCGACGCTTCAGCGGCTGGGGAGAACTCGGCTACCAAGCTTCGATTTTTCTGACTCTAGCTCGATTCAACCGCCGCCCTTTCCCGGTGCGAGTGGACGGCGCAGAGACGTTTGACAACCGGAGTTGCCTGTTCCTGACTTTTAACAACAGCAAGTTCACGGGTGGGACGATGATGATTGCCCCCAAGGCCGAGATCGACGACGGCCTGGTGGAATACGTTCGTTGGGGGCCGATTGGGCGATTGGGATTGATCCGCAACCTGCCGGGGCTTTACGACGGCACGCATATCGAGCATGCGCTGGCCGAGCGCAACGCCGTGCGCCGTGTGGAGTTCAACCTGGACGGTCCCGCGGATGTCATGGTCGACGGGGAAGTGCTGACGCTGCATTGTGAGCAACTGGATGTGCTTCCGGGAGCGCTCAACGTCGTAGCCTGACGGTCGTCGCGATGTACGAAAGCCGTGATATAAGGATGAGTCATGTCTGAGGAACGACGGAACCGGCAACAGAAGCGCGATGACAGCGGCTCAAGTGATGATAAAGCGAAGAAGATCCTCACCTATGGCGTCATCCTGATCCTGCTGGCAGGCGCATTCATAGGGGGGCGATACTACAGAAATCACAAGTACGATTCTTTCGCCCAGTGTCTGGCAACGAAGCAGGCCAAGATGTACGGCCTTTACTGGTGCCCGCACTGCATCGAACAGAAAGAAATGTTTGGCGAAGCGTTTCACTACGTGCCGTATGTGGAATGCGCGATCAGGGGCTCAAAGGAGATGGCGACTGAATGCAAGATCGCGGCAGTCAAGTTGTTTCCCAGTTGGCAGTTTGGGACGGAGCCGCCGAAGGAGGGAGTTTTGTCTCTGGAAGCCTTGAGCGACAAAACCGGGTGCCGCCTGCCGTGAGGGATTCGCCGCCGGTTCCATCTTCGGAAGCATCCTTGCCGCGAGATGCGAATCGAGTTCTGTTTATAGTCGTCGCTGTCCTTTCGCTGGCGGGTATGATCGTGTCAGCGGTGTCGCTTGAGCGCCATTACGCAAAGTCGGCAACCGCGTACTGCGATTTCAGCCAGAAGTTCAGTTGTGACATCGTGAACCGCAGCGAGTATTCGAGTCTGATGGGAATTCCGGTGGCAGCGATTGGGGCCGCAGGGTACGGAGCCTTGTTTTTCCTTGGTACTTTCTGGAGATCGCGTGCGGAGACGCCAAACCGCCTTTTGGCGGCGGCTCTCGCAGGATTAGCCTTTGCCCTCTACCTTACTTATATCGAAGCGTACGTGCTGACGACTTGGTGCATTCTGTGCCTGGCCTCGCTGGTGCTGATTTCGCTGATCAGTCTTCTCGCGATCACAGTCAAACTGAGAGGCGCGAGAGCGTAACGTGGGCCCGCCGTTGTATTCTGGTAATGCACTTTTCCTGATGGACGAAATCCAGCAAACTGAAAGCGATGGCCCCGAAGCTGCTTCCGGGGTAGTTCGTGCGCAGGCCGCGACCGGAGATTTGCGCCTGCACGAATTCCGCAGCGGTATTTTTCATAACACACGATTTCTACGGGTGTGGCTGCCTCCTGGATACGATGATCCCGAAAACGCTGGTCGGCACTACCCGGTGTTCTACTTGAACGACGGTCAGAACTTATTCGAGGCGGCGACCTCCTTTACGGGAGTGGAATGGCAGGCGGATGAGACTGGCGACCGTTTAATTCGCGAAGGCGTAGTTCCACCCATGATTATCGTCGGGATGGACAACGGCGGCAAAGACCGCCTCCGCGAGTACATGCCGCACCGCTCGCTGCAGCCGATGATATTGCGGGTACATGGAACGCGTTATCCCACTTTCCTGTTCAAAGAAGTAATGCCATTCATGGCACGCAACTACCGCGTGGCGAACGGTCCCGAGAATACGGGTCTGGGCGGCTCATCCCTGGGGGCTCTGATTGCGTTGTATACCGCGGCCGTTCGTCCGAGAGTGATTGGTCGATTGCTGCTGGAAAGCCCCTCGCTTTGGGCCTCGAACCGGCAGTTGATCGGGCAGAGCCGCGGAGTCAAACGTTGGCCGGAACGAGTCTTCCTGGCAACCGGGTCGGCCGAAGCTGGGCGGGCGGATCGAGATCAGAGCATGGTTGACGATGTTCGAGAACTCGCTGCGATCCTGCGCCGCGCGGGATTGGACGATACACGATTAAGGTTCATCGTCGACGATGGCGCTTCGCACCACGAGTCGGCATGGGCGAAGCGGTTTCCCGAAGCACTGGCATTTCTGTTTGGAAATAAGCAGGGATCGCATGGGACCGCCATCTAGGCTTTTATGATGTTCCCGCGATCGTCTTTGTATCCATGTTCGCTATCACGGCGGCGGCGGTCGGCCTGCTTACGCGACCGATCTGCCAGATCAGGTACAAAGTAGCCGCCATCGCAATCACCGAAAACTGGATATGTGTCCATCTGGCAAAAGGGCCTATGAGTGGGAGCGTGTATGCCAGGTAAAGAAGAGTTCCCAACCGGCGAGTCGAGTGCGTGAGCGGCTGACCAACAAGCCAGTCGGCCAGCAGGATAAACGCGGGAGCCAAAATCACTAAGTCGTAAACCGTGAGGTGCGGCGCCACGAGCACACTCGCGAAAAGCATCGCTGAATATCGCAGAGGCAGGGGCGCTGCCTGACCGCGCGTCCAACATGCGATTATCAGTCCAAGCACGACGGCTGTGCTCAAGACGTAAAAGCCGAGGGCAAGCCCTGGCCAGGGCACGAGCATGGACCAGAATGTTCGCAGGGAGTGGGTTTGATAGGGCTTGGGCTCGAGCAGTGGCAATACGGTGCGCACATTCCACAGTATGCGCATCCAGTGGCGGAAGGGTTCGATTCCGTAATAGAAAACTCCTATGGAGAGTTGACCCGCTGCCGAAAGAGCCCCGGCTAACACCGTTTTCCAAGCGCCGATCGATACGAATACGAGGGCTGCAGCCAGTCCCAATTGCGGCTTGAAAATCAAACATCCGAGGACCAATCCCGCAAGAAAGTCCCGCCGGTCGCGCAGCAGGAAGAACATCAGCGTGAAGCAGGCGAGAGCAACGGCAGAGGTCTGACCCCAGGCGATCAGGTGAAAGAAAGCGGGGAATGCGGTTGCAAGAATAAACACCGTTCCCCGGTGCTCGCGCAGGTTCGGGCATGCTCGCCAGACGCTGGAGCAGCAGATGCCGTAGACACCTGCACTGAGAGCCCACCACAAGAGCAACGCCCAGCCGTACGAGAGATACGCCAGGGGCGCAATGAAAATCGAAACCTGTGGCGGATACAGAGGCAGGTAATGAATGCCCGCGGCTTCGGGCACACGTTGAGCCGCCAGCGCCGCCTGAGCGTTCATGTCGTACAAATCGGCGCCGCGGTGGGCAATCGCGAGCGAGCCGAGGGTATAGAGATGCAGAAAGTCGGTTCCCTTGAGATTTCCGTTGCGATCGCGAAGGCCCGGGGTCGCGATGTTCCACACATAAAGCGACCACAGGCACACGGCAAGAATTGTGCCGTGAGCGCGCAAGCGCCTGCCCGTCAGCCACCCGCCCGAGTTGGCGCCATTCACCATTGCGAATCCACGCGAACCGATCAGTTTGACAGACACTATCAGGATTCAATTGGCAGAAAAGCCGGCGGCATAGGTTTCGAGTTTAGGCCTGGAATCATCGGCTTCGACCCGCCATGCCTGGCGGTCTTTGAAATAAAGAAGCAGCTCTTGATTCCGCCTGTCCCCCATATCGCGGGCCCAAACTACTTTGGACCCGTCAATATCGGCCCGGTTAAAAATCCAGTCGATGTGGGAGCTATGGTCGGGACCGTAGTGCACGATGACCAGATGCTTGCCCGGCATTTCTTGCAATTCGCGGACGATCGCGTTCCTTTTCAGATTTCCTCTCTGCCAAAGAGGTTCGATCTGGGAGCCAGTCGCTGTAGCGCTGAGGCGCAGAACGACCATCGCTACGCAAACTAAAGGAATCGCCCGCGCCAGTCCGTGCCCAACTGGCCTTTCGTGCCATCGGTACAAACGAAGGTGCCGAATGCACTGTACGAGAAACAGATAGAACAGCCCCAAGGCTGGAGCGAGATAATGATCGAGCGTCCAGGTTTCGATTAACACGCCCACCGCAACGACTGCCGCGAGGAGCACAGGGAACCTCATCTTGCGATCACGAAAGAGAAAGGGGAAGGCGAGAAACGGTAGCGTAAAGACGGGACCGGCATAAAACGTCCATAGCATGCGGAACTTATGACGGAGCCTTCGCGCGAAACCCCAAATGGTCCTGCCGGATTGAAAGTCACGCAGTTCCCACCGGACGTAAAAATCTCTCATCTCGGCATGATGGTATACGGGCTCCGGCCGCGGGCTTTGCCAAACGAAGTAAGGCGCCATGGCATAGGTCTCCCGGTTCACTTCGTAGGGCATCACGAATGCGCTGCCCGTCACCCGCCAGAAGTAATAGCCCATTGCGATCCCAGTCGCGCCCAGGATGAGAATCAGGGGCAACACCACGCGGCGGAAGACAGTCGCGACCGGAATTGTTTTTTGTTTTACGAGCCAAACGAGCATTGCCGCGGCGATGGGCAAGCTGAAGACGAGGCCCTCAAACGGGCGAGTGTTGGCGAGGATTGCCACGCCAAGTCCCATAAGGAGGGCATCGCCTAGTCGCGCGTGGCGCTTGATCCGAGGTAGTGTACCCAGCACCAGCATGCCGCCCAACGCCGGCAGCGAAGTGCCAAAGTAGCTGTTCATCCAGTACCCAAGAAGTCCCACCTGCAGCATTGCAAGGAACGCTCCGAACAGAGCCCAGGACGGCGGAAGCCATGCATGAAGCATCCAACAGAGGGCAGAGCACATCAGGGCGGTGATGAACAGTTGCCCGAGCCAAGGATGTCCGAGTAGTTGCCCCCCCGCAAGCATCAATCCCTGGCCGGGGGGATACATCGACATATAAGTAGGATGCTGGATGATGTGGAAGCTTTCGAAGTGGATCCACATTGGATGGGTCGGATTGGTCAGCCTGCCGTGGGCGAACGTGTCGGCGGCCAATAGAAAACTGAACTCGTCATGCCACATGGGTTGAGGAATGCCCCACAGAGGAATGATCGCCACACGTAGGGCTAGCGTGCACGCCCCGACTGCGAAGATGGCTAACGTTTTTCGGCGTGCAAGGCGCGAAAACACTCCCTGCCGGGACAAGAACACTGGAGCCTTAGACCCAGGCTTGCTCTTTCGCTGTGTCAGGAACGTCAGCACCACTGCCGCGATGACGAGAACAGATTCAGTGATGAGGAGCAGCCAGGGCGCGAGCGTGAGGAAGAGTCTGTCCGGCAGTCCGTGCTCCATGCTTGGAAGTTTAACGCAACGTGGCGTAGAGCAGAGGACGCCAACAAAAACGGCCTCCACCCGACAAAAAGGGGTGGAGGCCTGGTTTGCGTCGCGTCAGTCCCCCGCAGCTTCCTTAACGCCGATCTCTTCGAACAGGCCGTCTACGATCTGAATCATCTCGTTGTCGACAACGCGGTTGCGCGAGATCGCCTCTTTCAGCGGGATGGAAACAATCTTGTTCGACCGCAGAGCGGCCATGCAGCCAAATTCGCCGCGATGAACCATGTCGATCGCGCCCAGGCCGTAGCGCGTTGCCAGGACCCGGTCGAAAGCGCTGGGGGAACCGCCGCGCTGGATGTGTCCCAGCACTACCGCGCGCGTTTCGAAGCCGGTACGCTTCTCAATCTCGCGGGCGAGGATGTTCGCGATGCCGCCCAGCTTGGCGTGACCAAATTCATCCTTTCCCATGTCTTGCAAGATGGGAGCCCCGGAGCCGGTATCGGAGGAAAACTTTGCGCCCTCCGCCACCACGACAATCGAGAAGTAACGTCCACGCTCATGGCGCTGGCGAATCGATTCGGCCACCTTGTCGACGTCGAAGGGCCGCTCGGGAATCAGGATCACATCGGCGCCGCCGGCGATGCCGCTGTACAGGGCAATCCAGCCCGCATCGCGTCCCATCACCTCAACCACCATCACGCGGTTGTGAGCCTCGGCCGTCGTGTGGACGCGGTCAATCGCTTCACACACTACATTGCAGGCCGTATCGAATCCGAAAGTGTAGTCGGTTCCACCCAGATCGTTGTCGATGGTCTTGGGGACGCCGACCACCTTGACCCCTTTTTCGTGCAGCTTCTGCGCAACCGACAAAGTATCATCGCCCCCGATCGCGATCAGGGCCTCAATTTTGTGCTTTTCAATTGCGGCGACGCAGCGGTCAATGCCGTCCGGACGCTTGGAGGGATTTGTCCGGGAAGTGCGCAGGATGGTTCCGCCTCGGGGCAGAATTCCGCCCACCGCGTCGAGGTCAAGTGGCATGCTCTTATCTTCGATCAGACCGCGCCAGCCCTCCATGAAGCCCACAAATTCGTCGTGATAGTGAAACACGCCCTTACGCACGACGGCGCGGATGACCGCGTTCAGCCCAGGGCAATCGCCCCCGCCAGTTAGCATGCCAATTCTCATCGTGTGCTCCTATTCCAGTATGAGTTCAGAATGAAGTCCTCCGAATACACCCCGGGTGCAGGAATATGAGATGGCCCAAGACGCAGGGGTGAAAATCGGTCGGAAGAGATAGAGTAACACCAAAGCCAGCCCTGCTGAAAAGAAGAGTGGGTGCAGCAGAGCAGCCGTGTTCGGCGCGGGAATTGGTATTGCGCTCCGGCACAAGATTCGACACAATGCTCGACGGACATGAACAAGACCGCGTCGATGTTTTCCTGGGGAGCGGTTGGCCTGGTCGGTGCCGTGGCAGTTGGTGTGGTGGCCGTTCACCGCGGAGAACCGATCAACGCACTGTGGCTGGTCGTGGCGGCGACTTGCTGCTATGCCCTGGGATACCGTTTTTACAGCAAGTTCATTGCAGCGAAGATTCTTGCGCTCGATGCCCTCCGCGCCACCCCCGCCGAGCGACTGGAAAACGGTCGGGACTTTTTAGTCACTAATAAGTGGGTTGTATTCGGGCATCACTTTGCCGCCATCGCGGGACCGGGCCCCTTGGTCGGGCCGGTGCTGGCCGCGCAGTTTGGCTATCTTCCGGGAACGCTGTGGGTGCTGGCCGGGGCCGTCTTCGCCGGTTGCGTGCAAGACTTCGTGATTTTGCTTTTCTCCGTCCGGCGCGACGGCAAGTCGCTTACCGAAATGGCGAAAGAAGAGATTGGGCGGGTCGGCGGCTTTGTGGCGTACACGGCGGTGATCGCGATTCTCGTCATTCTGCTCGGCGTGGCCGCCCTGATCGTCGTCAATGCTCTGAAAGACAGTCCCTGGGGCACATTCACGATTGCCATGACGATTCCCATCGCCCTGCTGATGGGTCTGTACTTGCGGCGGATTCGCCCGGGCAAAGTGCTGGAGGTTTCAGCCTTGGGCTTTGTCCTGGTGCTTCTCGCGATCTGGGGCGGGCAGTGGGCTTCGCAAAATCCTGCCATGGCGCGCGTGTTCACGCTGCGTGCGCCCAGCCTGGCGATTCTCATCATTGTGTACGGATTTGCGGCGTCGGCTCTTCCGGTGTGGTTGCTTCTGGCTCCGCGCGATTATCTGAGTACGTTCGTGAAGTTGGGAACGATTGGACTTCTCGGCATCGGTATTGTCGCTTTGCATCCCACGCTGCACATGCCCGCGCTCACGCGCTTTGTGGACGGCTCTGGGCCGGTGTTTGCCGGCAAGATTTTTCCTTTTGCTTTTATCACCATTGCTTGCGGAGCCATTAGCGGCTTCCATGCTTTAATCTCGAGCGGCACCACGCCCAAACTGATCGCGCGCGAGACCGAGGCCCGCATGGTGGGTTACGGCGCCATGATGGCTGAGTCTGCTGTGGCTGTAATGGCTATCATTGCCGCCTGCGTGCTGCAACCTGGTGTTTACTTTGCGATTAACAGCCCCGCCGGCGTGGTTGGACAGACAGCGGCTGCCGCTACCGCGACGATCTCCTCGTGGGGATTTCCGGTGACCGCCTCCGACATGCAGGCTCTGGCCCATGCCGTCGGCGAGCAGACTCTGCTTAACCGCACTGGCGGCGCGCCCGCATTCGCCGTGGGCATGGCGCACATCTTCTCGCAGAGCCTGGGAGGCGCGACCGTGATGGCGCTGTGGTATCACTTCGCCGTCATGTTCGAGGCCTTATTCATCCTGACCATACTCGACGCCGGCACCCGCGTCGCCCGCTTCATGATTCAAGATGCGCTCGGGCATATTTACAAACCCTTGGGGCGGACCAGTTGGTATCCGTCGATCCTTGCGACTAGCGCCCTGATCGTCGGCGCCTGGGGATTCTTCCTGTGGCAGGGCGTGAAAGACCCGCTGGGCGGCATCAATTCGCTGTGGCCGCTGTTCGGCATCGCCAATCAGTTACTGGCGACGGTGGCTCTATGCGTGGCCACGACGATCATCATCAAGATGCACAGAACCCGGTATGCTGCAGTCACGCTGATCCCGCTGGCGTGGCTGGTCGTGGTCACGTTCACGGCAGCGTGGCACAAAATTCTCGATCCCGATCCGCGAGTCGGTTTCTTGGCGCAGGCACGGGCTCTGGCGGTGGGTCCGGCGAACAATGCAACCGCGCGGCTGATCTTCAATAACCGCCTGGACGCCGTAGTGACTGCCGCTCTTGTCGTGATGGTCGCGCTGCTGCTGTTTGAATCTGTGCGGCAGTGGATCGCTGTATTAAGCGGCAAGAAGGAAGCGCGGGTAAAAGAGACACCGTTCGTCATGACGCGGCTGGTGGAGGAGAGAGCATGAAGCGCTTGTTGAAAGCAGCCCGAATCTTGCTGGCGACTCTACGTGAGATATTCGACGAGTCCGCCTACGAGCGTTTCCTGCAGCGCAGCCAGATGATCTCGTCGCAGGCCGCGTACGCCGCCTTCTGGCGCGAGCGGGAATCAGGCCATGCCCGGCGGCCCAGATGTTGTTGACGGTGACGCCGCCTGGCTGTGATCGCGTACCTAGTCGCAGCGCAATTATTTGACTGAATCCAACGAGGTGACAGACCTATGCCGCGCCGATCACTGTTGGCTGCTTGTGTTGTCGTCCTATCTTTTGTTCCTCAAACCCTGACGCAAAGCAGCGACTCTGAGGGCCAGACCATGCGGCCTGTCATACGCGGACGCCAAGCCGCTGTTGCTTCCATGAAGGCTGAGGCCACCGAAGCCGCGCGCCGAATACTCGCCATGGGCGGCAACGCATTCGACGCCTCCGTAGGCGGTCAGGCAGCATTGGCCGTGACCGACTTCTCGCTCAATGGCTTGGGTAGCGATGCTGTCGTGCTGGTCTATAACGCGCAAGCCAAGAAAGTGTATTCCGTGAATGCCGAACCGCGCGCGCCCCGGTTGGCCACCATCGAGTGGTACGAGAAGAACAATGGAGGCAAGATTCCCGAAAGCGACGGCCTCCTCTCCGGCGGCCTGCCCGGCGTGGTGGACGCGTGGTATACCTTGCTCGATCGTTGGGGCACGATGAGTTTCGAGCAAGTACTGCAACCCGCTATTGAACTCGCGGAGGGTGGATTCCCACTGAGTGAGTATGGCGCTTCCTACATTGCCGGGTCGAAGAAGATTCTTAAGTATCCTACGACCGTCAAAATCTATTTGCCGAATGGGCGGCCGCCTAAGGCCGGCGAGATCCTCCGAAACCCCGATCTGGCGCGCACGCTGAAAAAGCTGGTCGAAGCCGAGAAGGCAAATCAGGCCAAAGGGAGGCACGAAGCCCTGAAAGCGGCCCGGGATCGCTTCTACAAAGGCGACATTGCCAAGGACCTGGCTGCGTTCTCAGAGGCCAACGGCGGCTTGTTTCGCTACGAAGACTTCGCCGAATACACCGCAGAAGTCGAGACGCCGGTTTCGATCAACTACCGCGGCTATCAGATTTACAAGAATCCTTCGGCCAGCCAGGGCCCAACCGAACTCATTGCGCTCAATCTTCTCGAAGGCTACGACCTGAAAGCGCTGGGACACAACAGCCCTGACTTCCTGCACACCAGCGCGGAGGCGGTAAAACTCGCCATGGCCGATCGCGAAAAATATCTCGGCGACATGGACTTCATCAAGATTCCCTACGATGGTCTGCTCTCGAAGGACTACGCTCGCGAACGCAGAAAGCTCATCGATCCCGCCAAAGCGTCGCTGGAGCTGCGTCCGGGATCGCCCGAGAAGTTCACGGCGAACGCGTCAGCGTTAGACCGGCCAGTGCACGAGGTCCTCGACGGCGATGCCAGCCACGACGGCGATACCAGCTACATCGCGGTTGTTGACAAGGACCGCAACATGGTTAGCTTCGAACCCAGCCTGCACAGCCTGTTTGGCACCGGCGTCGTCATGGGCGACACCGGGATCATCTTCAACTGCCGGGGCGACTACTACTCGCTCGTTCGCGGCGAGGCCAATGCTCTCGAACCCGGCAAGCGGCCGCGCAGCACGCTGCAGAGCACATTGATCATGAAAGACGGGCAGCCCTACGCGATCCTGGGCAGCCCCGGCGGCGACGATCAGGTGATGCGGACCATGCAGACGCTGATCAACATGATTGATTTCGGCATGAACATTCAGCAGGCAATCGAGGCTCCGCGCTGGTCGTCGCGCGCCTTTCCGGCCTCGCCGTTCCCGCACACGATGTACCCCGGCGACATGTCGGTCGAGGCCCGCATCCCGGAGGCAACGCGGCAGGCACTCATTTCCCGCGGCCACAAGCTGCACGTCGCGCCTCCCTGGTCGCTCGGCTCGAACGCGGGAATCTTTGTTGACCTGAAAACAGGGGTTCTCAGCGCCGGAGCCGATCCCCGCGTTGATGCTTACGCCTGGGCCTGGTGACGATCCGAAAAAGGCATCGCCGGGTGAACCCGCACAAGGTTGCCTACTAGGACTCCTGCGGGTTCCGCGATAAACTGCATGCACATGCGAGTCCTGGGCATCGATTGTGGCGGAGAGTTCACCGGCTACGGCGTGGTCGAGATGGATGAGGTCGGAAAGCTTTGCTGCCTGATTTGCGGCGCGATCAAGCTCTCTCCGCGCGAAGCGCTGCCGCGGCGCCTGTCGCGCATTTTCATTCAACTTGGAGAAATCATTGCCGCGCATCAGCCCGATGAGGTTGCGATTGAAGATGTCTTTTACGCTTTGAATGTGAAGTCGGCGCTCAAGCTGGGGCAGGTCCGGGGAGTTGCGATGTTGGCAGCCGCTGCCGCAGGGCTCGAGGTCGCAGAGTATTCGCCGCTGACTATCAAGTCGTCGGTCGTCGGGTATGGGCGCGCCGAAAAGCAGCAGGTGCAGCACATGGTGACCCGGCTTCTTGGCCTTTCCGTGCCGCCGGAACCTATGGACGCTTCCGACGCGCTGGCCATTGCCATCTGCCATCTGCATACTGCGGGAACCCTCAGCCGGCAGCGTGCCGTGGCACGATAGAGTTCCATCGACGCCCACTTCTGGCATAATTTTGTGTTCTAACTTGTGCGTGAGTTCACTACGAGAACGAATCTGAGACCGACGATCGGAACCGGGGAGGCAAGATCACATCGCGTGGGACGGAGACGGCGGTGCGACCGTAGGTCGCTGACCGTTCTCGCCGGATGCGTTGCCCTGCTTTGGATTCTCCCGGTTTGCGCAGCCGAGCCGGCCACGGTCACCTTCTCGTTGGACTTTCCCGGCTCGGATCCGGAGCGCTATTCCATCACAGTGCAGTCCGACGGACGCGCCCGCTACGAATGTTCGGAGAAGATCTCGACGGACTCCGATGACCGCGAGACGTACCAGACGGAATTCAGCTTCTCGGATGCAACGCGTGCCCGGGTTTTCGATCTGGCCGGACAAGCCCATTATTTTTCCGGCAAGATCGACTCCGGCAATCACAAACTGGCAAATACCGGCGCCAAGAAGTTGGCCTACAAAGACGGGCAGCGGGAATTCACGGCGGCTTACAATTTTTCGCCGCAGCCCGCTGTCCAGCAGTTGACTACCTTATTTCAGGGGGTTGCAGCCACCCTGGAGTTCGGCCGGCGACTAGCCCACACCCACCGCTACCAGAAGCTTGCCCTCGATGACGAGTTGAAGCGCATGGAAGATCAGGCCCGGCGAGGGGATCTCGTCGAACTGCAAGCCGTAAAGCCGGTTCTGCAGGAGATTTATGACGATAGCTCTGTGATGAACATCGTGCGGGCACGGGCGCAGCGGATTATGGAAATGGGTCCCGGTCCGGCTGCGGGGCGCTAACCGGTTGTCCCCCCTCGCCTCTCTCTGCCTCCCAGCAGGAGGCTGCGGCCCGCCAGTTCCGGCATATCGGCCACTGCAGGGAAGGGGGCCAAATTTTACAACTCCCACCAGGAAAACCGTGATCTAATAGGCAGCGACGATCTTTGGAGGTTGCTATGTCCAAGCGCTCTCTCTCCAGATTCAGCATGGTTGCTCTGACCTTAGCTGCCTGCGGGCTCCTGGCGCTGCCCGCTCTGGCCGATTCGCAGGCACGCATCGTTCGCCTGAGCGACGTGCAGGGTTCGGTTCAAATCGACAAAAACACCGGCTTGGGATTTGAGAACGCGTTTCTTAACCTCCCGATCACGCAGGGAGCACAGGTCAGGACGCACGACCGTGGCCGCGCGGAAATCGAGTTTGAAGACGGCAGCACGCTGCGTTTGACTCCGAACACGACGGTGGAGTTCAGCACGCTCGGCTTAAGCGACTCCGGCAAGCGGATCTCGGTGATCAACCTCGTCGAAGGCATGGCCTACGTGAACTGGCTGGGCAAGAGCGGAGATGAATTCAGCCTGAATTTCTCCCGTGAGACAATCGCACTCGACCACGCCGCGCATTTCCGCGTGCAAACCTCGCCGGAAGCGTCCAAGATGGCGGTATTCAAAGGCGATGTCGACGTAGAGGGTCCCGCCGGCAAAGTGATGGTCGAGAAAAAGAAAACGGCGAGCTTTGACGGGGCCGATAACGACAAGTACACGCTCGCCAAGAACGTTGAAGAAGCCCCGCTCGATTCCTGGGACAAAGAGGCCAGTTCTTACCACGATCAGTACGCGAAAAATAATTCGTCTCCGTACGGATACGGTGTGAGCGACCTGAATTATTACGGCGCATATTCCAACGTGCCCGGCTACGGAATGATGTGGCAGCCTTACTTTACTGGGGTTGGTTGGGATCCATTCATGAATGGCGCGTGGTCGTGGTATCCCGGCTCCGGTTACATGTTTGCGTCGGCTTATCCCTGGGGATGGATGCCCTACCACTACGGAAACTGGATGTTCGTCCCAGCCATGGGTTGGATGTGGCAGCCCGGAGGATGGAACTCCTGGGTCGGCGTACCGCGTTATGCCGGCACGATGCCAGCCAATTTTCATCCACTCGTAGCGCCCGCGGCAGGGACTGTGAGGACGCTTGTGGTCGGAAGGGCTGGGCCGGCCTCAGGCTTGGCGCCCTCCCGCGTCGTTTTGAATGCTGGCTCGGCGGGGATGGGGATCCCACGCGGTTCGCTCGAAAATCTCCACCAACTGAATCACCAGGTCGCCAAGACCGGATTCGCTGAGGTGCGGCCCGCGCCGCAATTCTCTACGAGTTCGGCCAGGAGTTTGGCTATGACTTCAGGCAACGGTGCGCGACAGAGCGCGATGTCAGCTCCGGCGGCCCACACCACCACATCGCCCGCGCACGCCTCAGGTGGCACGCATCACTAGATTAGCTGGGAAATACTCAGGGCGGCCCTTGGGCCGCCCTATTTCATTCTGTCTGTGAGTTGGGTCGGCCCAGACGTCTCACCCCGCAAACCACGGAAGTAATTGCCTTCTCGCACAACGATTGCAACTGCGGCGAAGAAGCGTGGTCAGAAGTGCAGCTTACCGGCACAACCTTCCCCCACGGTGTAAGCATGAGTCCGCACTCCATGGATGTTGGCGAGATCGCGTTGTGTGGCGCTGAAATCGGTGATAAGTCTCGGATATCCATCAAGCGTAGCGCTGCTAAAGTTCGTTCCAATCCCCGGTTTAGTCGCCATCCAGACATAGTTTTCCAGACAATAGTTCGCCTGCTTCTTTAGCTCTTCGTCCTCCGTCAAGCCGGGAGAGCGTTATCCAAAGCGGCCCCACGGCAATGCTGACCAGAAGTTCTCCCGTCTGAGCCAGATATACGGTCCGCAGCGGTGTGTCCTCTGAGACCTGCCATCGCAGGCAGGCGATCTCAGTTTGACCCGGCGCTTGCGTTGGCCGTATGCAGAGCGGCTTCGGGCACATCGAACTGGATCGTGGAGTTGTAATCAGAGAACGACGATCGCGAGTGCTCCCAGTCGACGGTCATCTCATAGGGAAGATGATCCTGCAGACCCAGGCACACCGTGTCGTGCTCAAGTCCGCTGAACCCGCCTTTCATGGTGACCAGCCACTCCCGGCAACGAACGCCGTTCACGGTTTTCTTGTCGCCCTTCTGCAAGATGCCGCGCTTGATCATCGTGGCAATCTGTGGCAGCACGTTACTGTCGGTTCCTTGGGCAAGGTTGCTGCAAAACCACCTCGCCGAGCCGCCTCCAGATGCGTATCGGGGTTGCGCCCAGGAGCCATCGCCCTGGCGGGCATACTCCCGGCCCGCCACGTATATCTGGTTCTGGTTGATTTCTTGCGGGGGATTGGTCCTGGTATCGACCATGTGCCACTGGTGGTGAAGGATGTCGCGATTACAGTCGACCTCCCACAGCATCTCATTGTGCTGAGTTTCGGAAGCGGCCGTAGAAGCTACGCGAAAGCTGTGAACCTGCTTCATCGCGTCCAGAGTTTTCTGGAATTCTTTTTCTCCCCTGCCCGCTCCCAGATAGCTCGCCGCCCAAGCCACGATCGCAACGCCCACGCCCAGACGAACCACCACCCAAAGCCAGTACCGATCGCTCACGACAGATCTCTCCCGAGTAAGCTCTCCGGCTAGGTTAATCGGCGTATCGAGGAGCAGAAAGTTACCGATGTACTGGATTGAATGCCCAGTTTTAGCCGTGATCATCTGGTTTCAGCGGGTTTTCTGGAATGCAACGTAGCGACAGCCGCCTCGGCTGTCCCGCCAGAGCCTGCGCCGAGCGAGCGCAGTGAGTCGAAGGGGCGAAGCCCGGCGCCGCCAACCACAAATGCAATCAAACCACCACGACCCCCGCATATCCCACGACCATGTCGCGATCGCCGGAAATATCGCCCGAGGTCGCATACTTCACCAGTTCGGCCGACTTTGCACCCAGTTGCCGAGCCGCCGTGAGCATCGCCACCGCTGGCCCGAAGCCGCACATGCTGATGTTCTGTTGCGTAACTACGTCGAAGAGTCCACGCGGATCCAGGGTCAGAATTCGCTCGATCGCGCGGTGATCCTTCACTCGCGTTACGGCGTCCGACTCGTAGTGATTCATGTCACTCGAAGCGACGATCAGCACGGAATCGTTCCGCGCTGCAATGACGTCGGCGAGGGCCCTGCCGAGTTGTTCCAGAACTTCGAATTGTCCTGTTCCTAGAGCGATGGGCACGAACTTGAGCTCCGGCTGACGCAGTAGCAGGAACGGAAGCTCGACCTCGGCTGCATGTTCGGCGCGATGCGCCGCAGAGTCTTCTTGCAGGGCAGGGAAGTTCTGCTTCAGAGCTCCCGCGAGTTCAGCATCGATGGGAACCTCGCCCAGCGGCGTTTGCCACGCGCCTTCGCTCATGATGGCAAGCGCGCGACCCATCCCCGTATGGTTGGGGCACATTACGATGCAGCGCTTTGGCACCTCCACGCGTGCGAAAACTGCGCCCGCCACATGCCCGGAATACACGTATCCCGCATGCGGGGCGATGCATCCCAAGGCTCGGAACGGAGCCTGGTTCGTGGAACTCGCTTGCGCTAGATAGGCGCGCGCTTCGGCGCGCAGGTCATCAGGATCGGCAGGATAGAAGCGCCCCGCAACTGCGGCAGGACGCAGGATGATGGTGGTCATGGCCCCTCCTCGCCCACAGCGGGCCGACACGGTAATGCTATGACTCAGTCTCCGCCTTGCGCAAGGCGCGATAGATGGCCGCGCTTTCTTCCAGGCTCAGCGTTTCGGCGCGTGCTGTAGGTTTCACTTTGGCTTCGGCCAAAGCGCTCTTCAAATCGGCTCCCGCGTACTTCGCTTTCAAATTGTTCCACAGAGTCTTCCGTTTTTGGCTAAACGAAAGTCGCAGAAAATCGATGAAGCCATCGCCCGCCACTCCCAATTTTTCCCGCTGCGGATCGATGGTCAACCGCAACACCGTCGAGTGCACCTTCGGCGGAGGCACAAACGCACCCGGCGGCAGGGTGAACAGCTTTTCTACGCGAGCATACAACTGCGTCGTGGCCGAAAGCATGCCGTAATCGCGCCCTCCAGGCTCCGCCGCAATCCGATCCGCAACCTCGCGCTGCACCATAATCACAATGCTGTCGAAATATTTCGAAACCTCAAATAGCCGCAGCAAAATGTCGGACGTAATGTAATAAGGAAGATTGCCCACCACCTTCACGGGCTGCGGCTTCAGCTCGATGCCGGGACGGCTTAGCCCGGGTTTCGGTCCGAAGAGGGAATCGAAGTCGATGGCCAAAACGTCGGCCTCGATGACCTCTACGTTTCGCGCCATGCCAAATTTCAGCCGAAGCTGCGCGGCCAGTACCCGATCGAGTTCCACCGCGATCAGACGCCGCGCCCGCTTGGCCAGCAACGACGTCAGGATGCCCCGCCCCGGGCCGATTTCCAGCACTGTGCTCTGAGACAGGTCCCCCAAAGTGTCGACCACGCGCGCCGCGAGGTCTTCGCTGGCCAGAAAATGCTGTCCCAATTTAGGCTTGGTTTGTGGACGGCGGCTAGAAGCGACCTTTGGCACGTTGACCCTCACTGCCTCGAGAAGTAGACTTGCAAGTCGGTCCTCGCATCCTAGTGCTGGACCCTCTGGGCCCCGAGACACATTCATAATAGCGTGCGCCGCGAAAAACGTCCGCGCTTCTGGAGGTTCCGCACTCATGAACATCGTATTCGCCGCTTCTGAAGGCGTTCCGTTTTCCAAGACTGGCGGACTGGCCGACGTAGTCGGCGCCTTGCCGCGCGCTCTTGCGGCCCTGGGTCATCAGGTCAGCGTCTTCCTGCCGCGGTATCGCCAGACGAAGCTCACCGAGCCCGCGACGGTAGTTCGCAGCGTCACCATTCCCTTCGACGATCAGTACAGGTTTGCGTCGGTCGTAAGCGGGGGCAGTCAGAATGGGGTCCGCTTCTATTTCGTTGAATATCCGCCGTATTTCGACCGCGACGCCCTCTACGGCACGCCGGCAGGGGACTATCCCGATAATGCTGAACGCTTCGCCTTGTTCTCCCGTACCGTGCTGGAAGCGTCGAAGATCCTCGGGGTCCCGCACATTTTTCACTGTCACGACTGGCAATCGGCCCTGGTGCCGGTTCTGCTTCGCACCATCTACGCCGAGGACCCTGCCTTCCGCGACGTAGGCACGGTTTTTACCATCCACAACATGGGCTACCAGGGCTTGTTCCCGCCCGACACGCTTCCTCTGCTCATGCTGCCATGGGATCTTTTCACCATGTCGAAGATGGAATTCTTCGGCCAGGTGAACTTCCTCAAGGGCGCGTTGACGTACTCCGACTACATCACTACGGTGAGCCGCAAGTACAGCCAGGAGATTCAAACGGCCGAGTACGGGTTCGGACTGGAAGGCGTGCTCCGCGACCGCGCCTCAACCGTGACCGGCATTCTCAATGGAGTCGATTACGACGAGTGGAGTCCGCAAACCGACAAGTTCATCGCCGCCAAATATTCGCCCCAGGATCTCTCTGGCAAAACTAAATGCAAACAAGATCTATTAGCGGCGTTCGGCATTCCCACCGCCGACGTCAAACTACCTGTGATTGGAATCGTCTCCCGCTTCGCCGCCCAGAAAGGCTTTGATCTGATCGCGCAGATCGCGGACCGCTTGGCGCGCGAAGAGATGATCGTGGTCGCTCTCGGCGCCGGCGACAAGACCTATGAAGATATGTTCGTTCGCCTGAACAAGCAGTTCCCCAACAAGATTGCCGTCAAGGTCGCTTACGATAACGCAATCGCGCACAAGATCGAAGCCGGCGCCGACATGTTCCTGATGCCTTCGAGATACGAGCCCTGCGGACTGAACCAGATCTACAGCCTGAAGTACGGCACCGTGCCCATCGTCCGCGCCACGGGCGGCCTCGACGACACCATCGAGCCATGGGACGCTCGCTCTGGAAAAGGAACTGGCTTCAAGTTCACCGAATACAAAGGCGAATCGCTCCTGCTCACCATCAAGCAAGCCCTGACGGCCTATCGCGACCAGACCTCGTGGCAGGCGCTCATGCGCAACGGCATGAACAAAGATTTCTCCTGGAACGCCTCTGCCCGCGAGTACGGCAAGATCTACGAGAAGGTAAAGCAAATGCGTGGAGCGGCCCCGTCGCCGGAAACAGTGCTGGTCGGCTAATCTTCTCCCTTATGTCATCCTGAGCGTAGAGCCCTCCCTGAGCGCGGTCGAAGGGATCCCTACCAGCAATACTAACCAAGAATCGAGCTAGTACCTGCGATGCTCGACGCCGAAGAATCCCACGCGCAACTCCTTATGTTCGTTTACGGAAGACCAACCATGTGTATCCCAAGGTGACGCCGAGTGAGCCGTATACCGCCGCGTTCATCGGAGCAAGCAGGAAAAAGATGGCCACGAGCGAGGGATCGAACGTCATCCTTACGAAATACATCGGACACAGCGAAAACATGAGTTGAGGATCGAGATTCCAGCGGTGCGGAGCGAGATAGGCGACGAGCGCCAGCAGATATGAAATCGCCGCGAAGCCACCGAGCAGTTTGAGGGGCGCTGAAAACAACTGTTCATCGTCCCGATCCTTCTTGCATGCTTTCGCGATCCACGAGCGGGGCAGCACCGCAAGCGTCACGCTGAAAACGCCCACCAGTGCTAGGGCAACCACAAATATGACCCATTCGCTCTGAACCGGCAGCTCGACGCCCCGCAGCATCACGTAAGGAACGCCCGTGAAAAGCGAAATCAGTCCGCAAAGAAGAAACGTGATGCGAGATGTCGTCCTAATGGCGCGTCCGGGCATGAGGCCGATTCTAACAGCGGTGCCGAGTTTCGCTGATCGGACCAATGCCATAGTCGCTGCTAGAATTCTTGCAGTATGGCTGCCACGCGCCAGCTCGCCTTCACCCGCACCATCTTCCACGTCGACATGGACGCCTTCTTCGTCTCCGTGGAAGAGCTCTTCGATCCATCCCTGAAAGGCAAGCCAGTCGTCGTCGGCGGGCAGCGGGACGAGCGCGGAGTTGTTTCCGCCGCTTCCTATGAAGCGCGAAAATTCGGTGTCCATTCCGCCATGCCGCTGCGCACAGCGGCCAAGATGTGTCCACATGCAACCTTCGTCGATGGGCATCCGGACCGCTACCGCGAGTTTTCCGAGAAGGTCCACACCGTCCTCGGCACATTTTCACCTCAGGTCGAAATGGCTTCGATCGATGAAGCCTACCTCGATATGACCGGCACCGAACGTCTGCACGGTCCTCCCCTCAAGGCCGCGCACACGCTGCACCAGCGCATGAAAGCCGACACGGGCCTGAACTGCTCAGTGGGAATCGGAACCTCCCGCCTGATCGCCAAAGTTTCCTCGGCGCAGGCGAAACCCAACGGCCTACTCTGGATCGTTCCCGGCGAGGAGGCCAAGTTCTTAGCCCCGCTCGACGTGCGCGAAATTCCCGGCGTCGGCAAAGTGATGGAGGCCCACCTCCACGCGCTCGGCATCAAGAAAGTTGGCGACCTGGCGCGCCTCGACGAATCCGAACTCAGTGATCGCTTCGGAAAATGGGGGCTGGCTTTAGCTGGCAAGGCCCGCGGAGAAGATGCGGGCGGATGGTTCGACTCCGAAGTCGGAGCCGATGCGGACGCCAAATCCATCAGCCACGAGCACACTTACAACGAAGACACTGCCGACGCCAGCCAACTCGAAGCCACGCTGATGCGCCTTTCTGAAATGGTGGGCCGCCGCTTGCGCGAATCCAACTTCCACGCCCGCACGTTGCAACTCAAGCTGCGCTATAAAGATTTCACAACGCTAACCCGGGCTCATACTCTCGCCTCCCCGACCCAGCTCGACGTCGAGATTTTCGAGGAAGTCCGCGCCCTGTTCCGCAAGAATTGGAAAAAGGGAATGCCGGTGCGCCTCCTGGGCGTGCACGCTTCGTCGTTCACGTCCCAACCTGATCAGATTAACCTGCTCGATGGCAACCGCCAACAGCGGTGGAAAGATGCAATGGCCGCCGCCGACCGCTTGCGTGACAAATTCGGCGAGTCCAGCGTAAGCCTGGCTGCGGGCCTGCGCGGAACTTTCCGGGAGCGGGTTCATGAAAACCCGGCCGGACTGCCGGGAAAGGGGAAGAAGCCATGAGTCCGGACGTGATCGTCATCCGCAACATCCAGCCGTCCGACGCACCCTTATGGGCTAAGCTGCGATGTGACCTGTCGCCCGACGGTGCCGGCGATCACCCCGGCGAGATTGCCGCGTTCTTGGCTGGAACCGTAACCGAGCCTCAGGCCGTGCTGGTGGCTCAGCATGGGTCCGTCGTCGTCGGGTTTGCCGAGCTGTCGCTGCGCGAAGACATCGCCAGTCTTCGCGGAAAACGAGTGGGCTACGTGGAGAGCCTCTACGTTGTGCCGCCCTCTCGCGGCAGCGGAGTTGCTCGGATGCTACTTCAGGCCGCAAGAGTGTGGGCCAAAAATAACGCCTGTGAGGGTTTTGCCAGTGATCGCGCTGGACGAGTTGTGATTGACCCTAATTTCTGATTTGTTGTTGGTTCGTGAAGTTCGCTCATGCGGTGTGCGACGCGTCTATCGTCGAGCTGCAGTTGACCGTGATCTGGTCACCGCACTAAGATTTCCCGTCGTCCTCCAAACACTTGCTTAGGAGTTCTACATGCGCAAGCCGCACGCGGTGATGTTTGCCCTCGCCGTTGTCTCGCTGTCTCTGATTCCGCTCTTCTCACAACCTGCACTTGCCCAGTCCGCTCCTGCGCTCCTGCTGCGTTTCCCCACCGTCAGCAAGACACAGATCGTCTTCAACTACGCGGGCGATCTTTGGATCGTCAGCCGCGACGGCGGCGATGCGCACCGCCTCACGTCCGGGGTCGGGATCGAAGCGCTTCCGGACTTCTCCCCCGACGGCTCGATGATCGCCTTCACCGGCGAATACGATGGCAACCGCGATGTCTATGTCGTCCCGTCCTCGGGTGGCGTGCCGCGGCGCCTGACGTATCACCCTGCCGAAGAGTATGTGGCGGGCTGGACTCCGGACGGCAAAAAGATCCTGTTCAACTCCTGGGGCAATAGCTTCATGCACTTCGAGGATCAGCTCTACACGATTCCCGTCGAAGGCGGCCTGCCCACCCAATTGCCTCTCCCCATAGCAGAGGACGCCTCCTTCTCGCCCGATGCAACTCACATCGCCTATGTCCCTCATCCCAAATGGCAGCAAGCCTGGAAGCGCTACCATGGCGGCCAGACCACGCCCATTTGGATCGCCGATCTCAAAGATTCCACGGTAGTGAAAATTCCGCGCGACAACTCCAACGATGACCATCCCATGTGGGTGGGCGACACGATTTATTTTCTTTCCGACCGCGATGGGCCCGTCAGCCTCTTCGCCTACGACACCAAGAGCAAGCAGGTCTCGGAAGTTCTCCACAGCGACGGCTTTGAGTTCAAGACTGCCTCCGCTGGCCCGGATGCGATCGTGATCGAACAGTTCGGGGCCATCAAGCTCTACGATTTGAACACGCATCAGGCCAAGAATGTTTCGATCCACGTGGTCGGCGACATCGACGCCGTGCGGCCGCACTTCGCCAAGGTCGAACCCAAGCGCATCCAAAATTTCAGCATCTCGCCGACCGGAGCGCGCGCCATCTTCGAAGCCTGGGGAGAGATTTTCACTGTTCCCACTGATAAGGGCGACATTCGCAATATCACTCGCAGTCCCGCCGTAGCCGACCGCGATCCGGCATGGTCGCCCGACGGCAAGTCCATCGCCTACTTCTCCGATGAGTCGGGGGAATACGCCTTGGCGATCCGCGATCAGAGTGGCCAGGGACCGGTTCGCCACATCAACCTTGGCAACCCGCCATCATTCTTCTACACGCCTACCTGGTCTCCCGACAGCAAGAGAATTGCATATAGCGATAAGCGGCTGCAGTTGTGGTATCTCGATCTCGACAATCCGGCACCCAAGGTGGTCGACACTGATTACTTCGGCGGCTTCGGCCCAACATCGCTGAACCAGACTTGGTCTCCCGACAACAAGTGGATTGCTTACAGCAAACAGCTTGCGAGCGGCCAGCACGCGGTTTTCGTTTACTCGCTCGATCAGGGCAAAAGTCTTCAGGTCACCGACGGCATGAGCGACGCGCTTTATCCCTGCTTCGACAAGAACGGAAAATATCTTTACTTCACCGCCTCGACCAATGTTGCCTTGTCTACCGCGGGCCTCGACATGACGAGCCAAGAACGTCGCGTTTCCCGCAACGTCTATGTCACCGTCCTCAGCAAGGATGAGAAGTCGCCACTGGCGCCCGAAAGCGACGAGGAGAATAAGCCGAAAGACGAAAAGAAGCCCGACCAGGATAAAGACAAAGCCACAGACCAGGCCAGGGACAAAGGAAAAGACAAAGGCAAACCGGAAGACAAATCGGCTGGCGATAAGGAAAAAGGTAAAGAAAACAAGAAAGAAGAACCCGTTGTCGTTAAGATCGACATCGACGGTATCGGCCAGCGGATTCTCTCCCTCCCGATTCCGGCCAAGAACTACCTCAACATGCTTCCGGGCAAGTCCGGCATTCTGTTTCTCGCCGAAGGCCCGATGGTCCTCACCGAAGATGACCAGCCCAACGTGAATCAAACCATCCAGAAGTTCGATCTCAGCAAACGCAAGGTCGACAAACTGCTGGACGAGGTCAACGACTTCACAGTCTCCTTCGATGGCGAAAAGATTCTCTACCGCAAAGGCGAATCATGGGTGACCGCGTCGGTCGAAGGCGGTCCCCCCGCTGTAGGGGTCATTCCCGGCGGAGCCCCGCCCAAGCCCGGCTTCGGTCCACTCAAGCTTGACGGCTGGGAAGTCTACGTCGAGCCGCGAGCTACGTGGAAGCAGATTTACAACGAGACTTGGCGCATCGAGCGCGATTTCTTCTACGATCCGCACTATCACGGCCTCGACTTGGACAAGGCTAAGAAGAAGTACGCGCCCTACCTCGATGGCATCGCGTCCCGGGACGAACTCACCTATTTATTCCAGGAGTGTCTCGGCGAGTTGACGGTCGGCCACATGTTCGTCGGAGGCGGCGAACGGCCAGAGTCAAAGAAGGTCAAGGGAGGTCTTCTCGGCGCCGACTATAGCCTGGAAAATGGACGCTATCGCATTGCCAAGGTCTACGATGGTGAGAACTGGAATCCTGGCATGGAAGCTCCACTGACCCAACCTGGCGTGAATGTTAAAGTCGGAGACTACATTCTCGCCGTGAATGGCCGTGATCTGCACGCCTCCGACAACATCTACAGCTTCTTTGAGGAGACAGCCGGGAAGCAGGTCGTTCTCAAAGTCGGCGCAAACTCGGATGGCAAGGATTCGCGTGACGTCACGGTTGTTCCCGTTGAGAGTGAAGAAAACCTGCGTCACCTCGCCTGGATCGAAAGCAATCGACGCCGCGTCGATCAAGCCACGGGGGGCCGCGTGGCATACGTGCACGTGCCCAATACCGCAGGTGGAGGATACACCAGCTTCAACCGCTACTTCTTTTCGCAGGTCGGCAAAGAAGGGGCGATCATCGACGAACGTTTCAACGAAGGCGGCCAACTCGCCGACTACATCATCGACTATCTGCGCCGCCCGATGATGAGCAAGGTAGTCACTCGCGAAGGGCACGACTGGTCGAGCCCATCGGAAGCGATTTACGGGCCTAAGGTCATGATCATCAACGAAATGTCTGGTTCCGGTGGCGATGCCTTGCCGTGGTATTTCCGTAAAGCCGCCATCGGCCCGCTGATCGGCAAAAAGACCTGGGGAGGATTGGTGGGCATCGGCGGTTATCCCGAATTGATCGATGGCGGCCACGTCACCGCGCCGCGCGCTGCCCTTTATGGCCTTAACGGCGAGTGGGAAGTCGAGAACCATGGTGTCGCGCCGGATGTCGAAATCGATCTCGAACCATCCTCATGGCGGGCTGGCCACGACGCACAACTCGAAAAAGCCATTGAGGTGGTGATGCAGCAGTTGAAAGAGCATCCACTGCCCGAGATCAAGCGACCCCCGTACCCGAACTACCACGAGCACGACGATCTGGGAGCAAAGTGATTCTCCAGAGGGCTCATAGACGACCTCTTCGCGTGCCCAGCGATGCGCAGAGGTCGCGAACAATACTCAAATGACCGACAGTTAGCGCGCTCGTGCTTTGACTTTCGCCTACGCGGCCACCTACCATCAGGGGTCCTTCCTCGTGTGACGTGAGGTCTGCCCTTGGCGTCGTCCCACTCCTCATCGGAATCGGTGATTACAGATTCGGTCGTTTCGTTTCTCAAGAAGGTTCCACCGTTTCAGTTTCTTTCCGTCCCCGAGCTTTCCCGCTTGGCGAGTACCATGACGCTGGAATTCTTTCCGAAAGATACTGTCATCCTCAGCGCCGGACATCCCGCGTCGGAATCGCTCTATGTTGTGCACAAAGGCGGAGTCAAGCTCGCGCTGCGATCCCAGGTCGGCAAGCAACTCGTGCTCGATATGCGCAGCGAGGGAGAAATCTTCGGCCTGCTCTCCGTGATGAGCAAGGATCTCGCCCGCCTGGACGTTACCGCCATCGAAGACACTCTTTGCTACCGCGTCCCGGCGGAGCAAGTGCAGAGGCTCATTTCTTCCAATGCCGAAGTGTCGAGCTATCTGCTTCGAACCTCGGTGACCCGCTACGTGGACCGCACCCTGCAGGAACTCCGCACTCAGACCGGACTCATGGGCGACACCGAACGCCTGCTCTATTCGCTTTCCGTCAGCGAGGTGCCGAGTTCACCTCCACTGCTTTGTGAGCAGGGCACAACGATTCGTGAGGCCGCGCAGATTCTTGCCGGTGCGAAAGCCACCTGCGTGTTCGTCACGGATGCGGGCGGATCGGCTATCGGCATCGTCACCGATCGGGACTTTGCCCAAAAGGTTGTGGCGCAGGCTCTGCCACTCGATCTAAAAGTGACGGAGATCATGAGCAGCCCAGTGGTCGCCGTCGAAGCCAGCGAACGTTTGTTCCATGCGTTGCTGGCCATGGTGAGCCGCAACATTCACCACGTGCTGGTTACGCGGCAGGGAACTCCCACCGGCGTGCTCACCGCTCACGATCTGATGGTATTGCAGGGCAAGTCGCCTCTTAACGTAGTTCGGTTCGTGGAGGCGCAAACCAGCGTGCAGGGCCTGGCCAGAGCGAATAACCGCATCAGCGGTCTTCTGCCCCTCCTGCTGCGGGAAGGCGCGAAAGCCAGTCACGTCACACGCGTGGTTGCCGAAATAAACGATCGTCTCATCGTCAAGATTCTCCAGTTTGCCGAAGCCAAACTCGGACCTGCTCCGGTTCCTTATTGCTGGGTAGCGCTGGGCAGTGAAGGCCGCCGCGAGCAGACTTTCAAGACCGACCAGGATAATGCCCTCATCTACGCAGACTCCGACGAGTCCTCTGCCCGCGAGTACTTCGCCCAGTTTGCCGCGTTTTCCCAGGATGCACTTGCCGCCTGCGGTTATCCGCCCTGTCCCGGCAACTACATGGCGAGCAATCCGCGCTGGCGGCAGTCACTCCGGGCGTGGATGACCTGCTTCCACGAGTGGATTACGCAGGCCGAACTTCACGGCACCGAAGACGCCCTCATCTTTTTCGACATGCGTCCCGTGGCTGGGGATTTCTCGCTTTACCAGACGCTTGCCACCGGGAATCGCGAGTGGTTGAAGAACGCCGGCATGTTCAAGTCTGTGCTGGCCTGCGTTTCAACCACGCGCAAGCCTCCGCTGGGATTCTTCCGCAATTTTGTGCTTGAGCGAAGTGGAGAGCACAAGAATCAGCTTGATTTAAAATTGTTTGGCACTGGTCCAATTGTGGATGCGGCGCGGGTCTTCGCGCTCGATGCGGGAATCGAGCACACCAATACGTCGGACCGTCTCTCGGCACTGTCCTCTGGACCTGAGAAGGACCCAACGATCTTCCAGGATATGCAGGACGCTTTCGAGTTCCTCACCTTGTTGCGTCTGGAATGCCAGCTTCGTCAAGTACGTGAGGGTAAGGATCTGAGCAACTACATTACTCCCGATGGCCTCACGAATCTGCAGAGGAGCTTGCTCAAAGAGGCATTCCGTGCCGCAGCGCGGGCGCAAGCTCTGACCGAAGAGAGATTCCGGACCGCCATCTGGTCCCAGCTGGGTAGATGAATGTCTGGTTGGTTCAAGCGCGCGGCTGGATTTCACGAAGAGAACAAATCGGCACTTTCCAAGGACACCGCACTTGATTCGGTGCGCTACGTAGTTCTCGACACCGAACTGACCTCGCTCGACCACCGCACGAATCGTTTGCTTTCCATCGGCGCGATCGCGATGCACGGCACGAGCATTCAACTAGGAAACCAGTTCTACCGAGTGGTCAATCCCCAGGTGTCGATTCCGGCGGAAAGCATCCTCATTCACAGACTTCGCTCGGAAGATGTGATCGGCGGCGAACAGCCAAGCAAGGTCCTAGACGACCTGTGTCACTTCATCGAAGGCGGGGTGCTGGTCGGCCATTGCGTGGGTATCGAGTTGAAGATCCTCGGAAAAGAAATGGGGCAAACCGGGCACAAGTTCAACAATCCTGCCATCGACACGGCCAGGGTTCATCGCTGGATTTTGCGACACGGCCCGTATTCCGAGGACTCGTTCGTCCGACTTGAGCAGTTGGACCTCGCGACGTTGGCGAAGTTCTACAGCCTCGACGTGCAGGACGCGCACCACGCGCTGTCCGACGCGTTCCTCACGGCCCGAGTATGGCAGAAGATGCTGTACCTGCTGCAGGCGAAGGGCATCGGGAATCTGCGGAAATTGCTGAGCATTGGCGGAGCGTGAACGCCTGCCCGCTGCGTCAGCCAGTCGTGGCGTCGTCAGCATTCCGTGTGGCCCAAGTGCCAGTCTCAGCATTACCTCCGGTGCCCAACCAGGCCGCTAAGAAATCTGCCGTGCAAACTTCTGCTACCGCTCTATTTGCTCGCAACTTCTTTGGATGCCCATCCAAGCTCGGCTCAGTGATCCCGAGTTCTCTCCTGTCCGGGTTGATCTTCCACTGCACTCCGTAAGGGCGTTCCTTGTCTCTGATGGTCCGCTGGCCGTGGATCCCGGCTCGAAACATTTTCTTTCGAGCCTACCGCTAGAGATCGCGTCCCTCCCATTCTGGGACGAGGTTACCTTATTAATATCCCCACCCCCCCTCCCCCTGGTCTATTGAAATCATCAACTTAGCGATAAATTGCGAAATAATCTAAGAGCTGCAGTGACTTAGGGGCAAAATCTTGAGCCCCAAAGGTTTACAACTCGCGCCGAAGAGCTTGTGCGGACCCCGCGGCGGTATGATCGGACAAATTGATGGCCGAGGGCAAGGTTAGATGTCACATTGAGCTGTGGATCGCGAGGGCGAGTTGCAAGACTGGACGCCAGTGAATGATAGAAACAGCGATATGTCACCAGTTGACTCAACACAACTGTTCGAAGACACTTCTAGCCTTTCGTACGATTTGTGCGTGCTCGGTCCGGTGTTCAATGCGAATCATGGTGCGCCATCAAGCGTGCCGGCGATTCGCTTTCATTGACTTGCCCCTCGCATCCCGCCAAACATACCCCGCGATTCTGTGATTGGCCGAACCATCTCGCACTAGCGCATCCTCAGCAAGATCGGTGGCGACCGATCGTCAGTTTGTGATCTCGAAAATTCCTCGTCGTTTTTGCCGGTCTCCTTTATCTCTTGCGCTTCGAAGCGCGTCGATAACTTGGGAGCCTACAGCATCCCGTCGGAGACCGGCCCTCTCATCCCATCTGGTTTCGACATTTGCCCTGTTCAAGTTGTCGATTTTCGGAGTGTATTAGACAAAAGTTCAGACTTGTACCGCTCGTGCAGACGGCGGCGCCAGATGGCAGTCTACCGCGAGGATGAGCTAGTGGCGGTCCTTGTCATCATCCGGATGTTCGTGGCGCCACTTCCAGTATTCCGACTGTTCGTTAGCTTTCAGCTTGGAGAAGTCCCGATGGGTTTTGTGCTGAGCCTCCTCCCAGGACTGGTAGGCGCGGCCTTCGTGGTCGTCCCAGGTATGGCAATCCTTGTGGTCGCGGTCGTAGTATCCCTTGTTGGGGCAGTTTTGATTCTTATCCTTGGCCTGGATGCCCACGGGCGCAATCAGGGTTACACCCAGCAGAAGCGAACCCAAACACCGATGCAGTTGCTGCATGTATTTCTCCTTAAGCGGGACTCCTGTATGGGACTCCTGTGTTTTGGACCCGCTAGTTGCGCTTGTACGCTACCAACCCTTGGCAAGGCTGTACAATTTTGAACACTTCAAGGATTTCATTCGGCAGTAGATGCTTGGCAGAGTCACGTTTTCACGGGTGATGATTACCGTCGAGAAATCGTCATATCGCCCACAACGGGGCCAAATGACTGCTATCGTGGCTCCATGAGCCCGAGACGTGACCGTTCGATCGGAATACGAGGTTAGTCGTCGATGAGCTAGAACGGGTCGACCTGGGGAAAATGAATCTTCAGCTTATAGCAAACGAAGAGAATCAGGATCGCGCCTATTGTGGAAAAAATGAGGCCGGCGGGATGATATCGTTCGTTTGTCGGGCGCGAAAACATGTGGGTAACGGCGCCGCCGATGATCGATCCGATGATGCCCAGCACGATCGTCCAGAAGATCGTCATATGCACGTGCATCACCGATTTCGCGACAACCCCCGAGATCAGCCCAATGAGAATGTACCAAATTAAGTGAAGCATACTTTTTCCTCCAGCGTTTGCCTTCAGAACGTCGTCGAGTATAACCCAGGGGTTTGGCAATTAACCAGACTTTCATTAGAACGGCTGCATGTCACCGTACTGTCCCTGCCGACGCCTTTGCGGATGAAGCGGGCGACCGCCAGGTGATTCTCAGTTTATGTAGTGTTATAGACAGTTACGAAGCCAGCGAGGTCTTTGTCTTGGGTGTGAGGGCCCGTGGCTCGGCCTTGCTCGCGCTCGAAAGGTCGAGTGCAGAAACCTCTGCGAAGCAGCCGTTACGTGGCCGGATGGTGATCGACGCGATCCATCCAAAGGAGATAGACTGCCTGGAGTGAGCAGGGCTACGCACTACATAGTATAGGAGGCTGCGGAAAAACGCGGTTTTGCGAGGAGCAGCGACCACTGGGGTTGAAGCCCACGCTGATTCCACATGCTTTACGCGGCCCGGGAAGGGCCGCTCTTCCACGGTGATGCACACATTTGTATTTTTCCGCTACCTCCTAGGCAGCAGTCCGGCGATGTTACGTCAACAGTGTGGTGATGGTCGCTGAGTTACCGTCTTGCGTTGGAGCCTCGGATTCTTCTGTGCGGTGTGATTGGAGTCATAGCCATCACTCATCTGATGGCCTAACATGCTGACACGTAGGTTCTCCGCATGTCTTCCGACTCCGGGCAACCTCGCCTCCAGATTTCCATCCAACACCCGTGGTTTGCGATCATCTCCCGAGTAGAGAGGGCACTAGTCGGCTTCGCCGTCGGAGCCTTCCTATTCTTGAGCGGCGGTGTGCTCGATTGGTTCGTGACACGTCAATATCTTCCCCGAATATCATTGATGTTGGCTGGCGCCGCAGTGGCCTTGGCCGTCGGCTTGTTGGTGTTCCAGATTCTGACTGACATCCAGGAACGCTACCAAACAATGCTGGGTCGGCTGCGGCGGATTGCGGAGCTGAACCACCACATTCGTAATGCCCTCCAGGTCATCGCCTACCACAATGTACCTGAGCGGAACGAGCGAGCGATTCATCAAGTCAACGCTGAGGTTGTTCGCATTGAGGCGGTACTGCGCGAAGTTTCTGCCGCCCTTGGCGACCATGCGGATTTCCCCGCGGCAATTGTGCCTATCGAGAGCCGCAACGGGTAGCACAGTATTCGCTGCCGAGCAACAGTCACAATCCAGCCAATGAGTGTAATCGCGAAGTTGAAACAGTTGTGGCTGTTGGCTATGTACCGCGCATCAGATGTGACCCACGTCACTGACATGACTGTCCTCATCCGCGCAGCATTAATGCGTCTCGAATAAGTCTCGCCTACCCGAAGAGCAGTTCCCACCATCGGGATGCAGCACCCCCGTAGGCGACCTTAGGATTCTCTCGTAAGTCCTTAAATTAACCGAAAAGCGGTTACGCACGGAGGTACGTATGCACCGGCAAGAACAATGGTCAATGCTACTTCTGTGTCTGGTTCTTCTACCGGCTGTTCTCTTGCCGGCAGCTCGGAAGCAGGATAAGACGGCCTCGTCGGCACGTAGCACCGTAGAGGGAGCGAAGATTTTTCAGTACCACTGCGCGGCGTGTCATGGAGTTGACGGACGAGGGCATGGACCAGCATCAGTTGCCCTGAAACATCCGGTTCCGGACTTGACCCTAATGTCGCAAAGAAGTGGTGGAAAGTTCCCGTACCAGCGTGTAAAGGAAATCATTGAAGGAACAGAACCTGGGCTGCTCGCCCACGGCGATCGAGAGATGCCAATTTGGGGACCAATCTTCCATGAGGTCGAATCGGACCAAGACTGGGGAGAAGTAAGGTTGGACGCAATCACCAAGCACATGGAGTCGATTCAGCAAAAATAGGTGGCGTGCGATCTTGATCGCGGTGAACGCAATATAAAAGGCGTCCACTTTGGCGGTAGGTTGTGATTGTTCGTATCACTACTTACCGAAGGAGCGCCGTTAGGCCGCCGTCACATCCGGAGCCACGTGCCCCATGCCTACCGAAGAGACCCGCTGGCGTTTCCTCGATCCGTAGACCGGTAGCCGCAGACCTCAGGGGCTAAAGCCCGCGAATCATAGGGAAGTTGGCGGCACGGCTGAAAAGCCGTGCCCTTCCCAAATGCCGTCCTTCGCACGAACCCCTTGATGAGAGCAAGCGAGAACCCCATTCTGTCCACGCGAAAAATCCCACGTCTCGCAAAAGACGCAAGACATGGGGCACCTGGCTGAGGGCTGAGAGCTGACAGCTGACAGCTTTTCCTTGCCGTGTGATCTTAATCACATGCCGCTCCCGGTGTGTAGAATAAACTCCTGCGACCTCGTGCCCTCATTTCCGGTACGAAGAAAACAATAACTTCGCGTCGAGGTTTTCATCATGGCCGATAAAGCCGTTGTCGATACCCAGGGCCCTAACATCGATTCCATTCTGAATGAGCAACGCAAGTTCGAGTGTCCGCCCGAATTCAGCAAGCAGGCCCACATCAAGAGTCTCGAAGAATACGAACGCATCTACAAGGAGTCCATCGACGACCCCGACAAATTCTGGTCGCGCATTGCCGGCGAACTGCACTGGTTTAAGAGGTGGGACAAAGTTCTGGAATGGAATTGCCCGTGGGCGAAATGGTTTGTCGGCGGGCAGTTCAACCTCTCCTATAACTGCCTGGACCGCCATGTTGAAACCTGGCGCAAGAATAAAGCCGCGATTATTTGGGAGAGTGAGCCCGGCGAGGTCCGTACTCTCACGTACCAGCAACTTCATCGCGAAGTGCAGAAGTTCGCCAACGTCCTGAAATCCTTAGGCGTGAAAAAGGGCGACCGGGTGGCGATCTACATGGGCATGACGCCCGAGTTACCCGTCGCCATGCTGGCCTGCGCCCGCATCGGGGCGCCGCACACGATTGTTTTCGGCGGATTTTCGTCCAACGCGCTGGTCGATCGCATTCACGACTCGCAGGCTACCGCCGTCATCACGCAGGACGGATCCTACCGCCGCGGCGCCGAAGTGAAATTGTTCCCTGCGGTCGAAGAAGCGCTGAAATCGTGTCCGAGCGTGAAGCAGGTGGTCGTCTACAAGCGCACCGGAACCGCAATCAATATGCAGGCAGGCCGCGATCACTGGTGGCACGAGTTGATGGCCAAAGCCTCAGACGTTTGCCCCGCCGAGCCCCTCGATGCCGAGCATCCGCTCTACATCCTCTATACCTCCGGCACCACGGGCAAACCGAAAGGCGTGGTTCACACTACTGCGGGATATTCCGTTGGCACTTACCTGACCACAAAATGGGTGTTCGACCTGAAGGAACAAGATACCTACTGGTGTACGGCAGACATCGGATGGGTGACCGGGCACAGCTATATTGTCTACGGCCCGCTGCAAAACGGCGCCACCAGCCTGATGTACGAAGGCGCGCCCAATTTTCCGGAGCCCGACCGTTTTTGGTCCATCATCGCGCGCCACAAAGTGAACGTGTTCTACACGGCGCCCACCGCGATCCGCACGTTTATTAAATGGGGAGACGAGTGGCCGAAGAAGCACGACATGAGCAGCCTGCGCCTGCTGGGGACAGTGGGCGAGCCCATCAATCCTGAGGCGTGGATGTGGTACCGCGAAACCATCGGTGGAAACCGGTGTCCGATCGTGGACACATGGTGGCAAACCGAAACCGGACACATCATGCTCACGCCGCTTCCTGGCGCGATCGCGACCAAGCCCGGCTCGGCCACGCGCCCGTTCCCCGGCGTGGTCGCCGAGGTCGTTACGATGGAAGGCAAGCCCGTTCCTGCCGGCTCCGGCGGATTCCTGGTCATCAAGCGGCCGTGGCCCGGAATGCTGCGCACAGTTTACGGCGATCCCGATCGCTACGTGAAGAACTACTGGTCGCAAATTCCCGGCATGTACTTCACCGGCGACGGCGCGCGAAAAGATAAGGACGGATACTTCTGGATCATGGGTCGCGTCGACGACGTGCTCAACGTCAGCGGACATCGGCTCAGCACCATGGAAGTGGAAAGCGCGCTGGTCGCACACCCGGCGGTCGCGGAAGCCGCGGTGGTGGGGCGTCCCGACGATCTCAAGGGGCAAGCCATCTCGGCATTCGTCACGCTGGAGCAGGGAAGACAGCCCACGAATGAACTCAAGGAAGAGTTACGCAAATGGGTGGCAAAAGAAATCGGGGCTCTGGCCAGGCCCGATGACATCCGTTTTACTGACACGCTTCCCAAAACACGCAGCGGCAAGATCATGCGCCGCTTACTCCGTGAGTTGGCCACGAACGGGAGCGTCAAAGGCGACACTACTACGCTGGAAGATTTCGGTGTGATCGCCAAATTGCAAGAGCAGGACGAAGTTTAGAGCGCGGACAGTGCCAGGTGGACCTTCACGATTCCCCACCCGTTCGCAGAGAACGCGAAAGGATCGGCACCAAGGGTCGTCACTTTGGGAGACCCGCGGGTCATCATTTCGGCGTCGCGGGTGGGTCGTGGGGTTGCAGGTCTTTGAAGGCGCGACTCGTCTTCAGACGTTGCGGAAACGTCTTTTCGTAGTGCGCCAGCGTGGGACAGATCACGTGATGTACCCCGGCGAACCCGAATGCCCTCATCTCGTTCATGGCTTCGGCGGCCGACCAGCCTTCCTCGGCCATGCGATACGCCGCCACGGCCATCCCCGTGCGATCATCGCCTAGCCGGCAATGCACGAAGATTTTCTGCCTCGGATTTTCCTGAATCAACTTCAAAAATTGAGCAAATGTTTCATCCCTGGGAAAGGGACAGTGCCACGGAATCGAAACGTATTGCATGCCAAACTTTTTTACTGCGGCCTCTTCGTCCTTGTTCCGCCCTCCGCGCATATTCACCACGATGTCGACACCCATCTTTTTCAGCGTTGGTATTCCCTTAACCTCAGGCTGTCCTCCGCGATAAAGGCGCGGAGTGACCTCGCCAAAACCCGGAATCCCGGCTGCCTTTCGCCGGGTTCCCATCGAATGTTTCGGAACAGAGAAGGTCGAGCCGACCGCCTGATGCGGACCGGCGCTGACGCAGAGCGAAGATGACAGCAGCAGGGCGATCGCGCCAGCTCGCGCGATGAGCATTTTTGATGTCAGCGGAGACTTAGATGCGTTCGGAGGAGCGAGCAGATGTGTTGTCGTAGGCCGCTTCTCGGTACCACAGTCGTAGGAGTTTAATCGATGATGCAAGAGATTACTGGCTCAACTTAATCGCCAGTTGACGCTCCGGCTGCGTCATTTCGCCCCACAGTTTTTGCAGGTCCGCCTGCACCGATTGGTTCTCTGGATCCTTGCGCAGGGCCATCGCGAACCAGCGATATGCTGTCGGAAGGTCGTGCGGAGTGCACAATCCCGCCGAGTAGAGGGCCCCCATCTCGATCATAGCCTTGGGATTCGCCTGTGCGGCCGCGGGTTTCAGGAGGCGCATTCCACGGTCGCAATCCTGGCTCACGCCCCGTCCATAAATATATTTCTGTGCTTCGCTCACCGGATCGGACAACTTCGCTGGCGTGATCCCGGCATTAGGCTTAGGCGTCGTCGGCTCGGCTGCGGCTTTTTTAGGTCTCGAGCTCGGCGCTGGTCGAGCATCCGGAGGGGGTGGCGTTGATTCTTTCGCCGCAGGCACGGGAGACGCGGTTGCCGAGTCTGGCGAGGTATTCGATGCGTCGCTCGAACCGGCAGCGTCTCCGGCATCGGGGGCTGTGGTGGCTGGCGTGTTTCCGGTGTCAGGAGTCGCCGCGGGGTTGGCAGCGGCCGGGCTACTGCCGGAAGAAGAATCCGGAGCAGGCTGCGCTGCATTTTCTGGTGCAGGTTGTGGCGCTGCGGGGCTTAGCGGGGCGCTCGAAGTGGGTGAAGGCAGCGTCGAGGTCGTGTCAGTCGCATCGGAATTTTGGGCTGCTGGCGCGGGTTTGGTCGTGTCCAGATGCAGCCACGGCAATCCTTGATTCTTCCAACGCAAATATCCAAAGCCCACAGCCAATGCCAGCGCCAGCAGAATCAGAAGGAATTTTCCCGCACCGCCGCGTCTGGGCTCTTCTTCGTCTTCCAGCAAGTAATCGAGATTGCTCGAACTCGAATGCGGATCGGCGCTCAAGCTTGCCCGCTTGCGGGGAGCAGGACCGCTCAATCCCAGGAAAGACGGCCCACTGATGATGGGCGAAT
The DNA here is from genome assembly GCA_963791515.1 of uncultured Acidobacteriaceae bacterium. Taxonomy (GTDB): domain Bacteria; phylum Acidobacteriota; class Terriglobia; order Terriglobales; family Acidobacteriaceae; genus Sulfotelmatobacter. Next base: position 189,817 of record CAWBSS010000001.1, read on the forward strand.
CTTCGGATAGCTGAGCTGACGGTCGAGGAGCCGCGACAGCTTGCGGCTTGGCAGGAACGGGCGCTGCAGCCGATGGAGGCGTAGACGGTCGAATTGGGGAGGCCGGAGCCGGGGAAGAAGCAACTCCGACCGGTGTAGGAGCTAGTACAGCCGGCGTCGGCAACAACTTGGCCCCGCACATTCCGCAAAAACGGTTGTCCTCCGAATTGTCATTACCGCAACGAGGGCAGCGCACCGATCCTCCTTTAATGTCTGTATATAGCTTACGATATCTTGGAGATTCGATGCAGACGGAGGCAACGGGGGTACCGGAAAAATGACCCCGTTAAGGCTCTTGCGACCCACCATCAAGCACAAGGCCGGCAACCAAAAAGACACCTTCCACCTCACTGTGCAAGGGCACAGCCTCGAGGTTCAACGCATTCCCGGCCGCAGCCCGCATGGCTCAGAACTCGTCTTCCTTCACGAAGGCCTGGGCTCGGTATCGCACTGGAACGACTTCCCCGCGCGCGTTGCCGAGGCCACGGGATGTCCGGTCACGGTCTACTCGCGGTATGGCTGCGGCAACTCCGATCTGCTTACCGAACCACGGGCTGTCAGCTACATGCACGACGAGGGGCTTTATACTTTGCCCGATCTTCTCGCTCAACTGCAAATCGAGAACCCGATTCTGGTCGGGCACAGCGACGGCGGCTCCATCGCTCTTATCCACGCCGGAGCTCACGACCGCGTGTGCGGTCTGGTGCTTCTCGCTCCACATGTTTTCGTGGAGAACCTCAGCGTTACAAGCATCGCGCAGGCCAAGACAAGTTTTGAAACCACAGATCTCCCCGAAAAGCTGGCCCGGCATCATCGCGACGCGGCGCGCACGTTTTGGGGATGGAATGACATTTGGCTGCATCCGGGCTTCCGAAGGTGGAACATCGAAGAATATCTTCCGCGCATCACTTGTCCTATTCTCGCCATTCAGGGACTGGACGACCAGTACGGAACCATGGCACAGGTGCAGGCGATCGCTCTCCAGTCTGGCGGGCCTGTTGAAATTCTCCCGCTTGCCGAATGCCGGCATTCGCCGCAGCGTGACCAGCCCGAGAGGACGCTGGCGGCGATTGCAAAGTTCGTGGAACGAATCCGTGGGAACAAGTCAGGGCGAGGCGGAGTCTGAACCTTTACCGGCTACAATCGGCGGCAAAGTCCGCGGTGTAATCCGGGGTGTAGAATCGCCCCGGAAGGTTCCGCCGTCCGCGCGGAGGTCACAATGACACGGCATCTGGTGGCAGCGCTTCTCCTAACTAGCCTCACTTCTCTGGCTGCGTCTCAGGCTGTTCCGCAGCGCGTTCGAACCGCCGAGAGCGTGATGGCTGCCCAACTCGTCACGAAGGTCAACCCCATATATCCGCCGCTGGCGCGGCAGGCACGTATCCAGGGGACGGTAATCCTGAAAGTGGTGATCAATAAATCCGGAGACGTCGAGAACATGCAGTTGTTCAGCGGACATCCCATGCTCGCACCCGCCGCCATCGAGGCGGTCAAGCAGTGGCAGTACAAGCCGTACCTCCTGAACGGCGAGCCAGTCGAAGTGGAGACCAAGGTGACGGTGAACTTCACCCTCGCCGGTAGTCCCCCGGCAGAGGGTGTAGTCGGCGACGCCCCGGGAGGAATCCCTCCAGGTGGGCAAGGCGGGATCATTTCTAGCACTCGTGGGGACGCGGATCATCCGGCAAATCCCGAGCGCGTGCGTGTGTCTCAAGCGGTGACGGCGGGGCTTTTGCTCACCAAAGTGCCGCCGCAATATCCGGCCGATGCCAAGGACGAGCGGATTCAGGGCGTGGTCCTGATGAAGGTGAACATCGACAAAGAAGGGAACGTTTCCAACATTCAGCTCATCAGCGGACACCCACTGCTCGCTCCCGCGGCCATCGAAGCCGTCAAACAATGGAAGTACCGGCCCTATTTGCTCAACGGCGCTCCGGTAGAGATCGAGACTCAGATTCAGGTGAACTTTACGCTCGCGCGATAACGGGCAGATTGCCGCAAGGTACTTTTCCATTCCAGCCACTATTCAATGCGCTTGCGTGCGCAAACTTCGGCGATCTCTCAACGCGCGCCCTTCCAGACGGTCAGCACTTTCACAGGGATGTCCGCGGTCACCCTACTCACATAACCAATCGCGCCAGGCGTCGCCGCGACATACTCCAGCAAGGCCCTTTCAGAATTAAATTCTTTCGGCATCGCGCCCTGTCCGGTGAACACTGCTTTGCGCCACCCCGTGCGGAATTCATCCGGATTCTCACCAAGACGATGACTCAGGAAGACCTCGTGTGCGGGTCCGCCTTTCAGAATCACGGGTACGGCCCGCGTCCCATCGCCAAATCGCGATCGAACTCCCGTGAAGATATCTCGCAGTTCGGTGGAACTGATCTGGGAGGTCGACACCCCCGTGTTGGCCACCACCATCACTTCTTGACTCCTGGCTGCGGCGCCAGCGAGTGTCAGCCCCAGAAGCAACGCGCACCAGAGAGTTCGGCTGATTGCCTTGATGTGTGTCATGACTAAAAGCTGAACCCGATTCTGGCGGCCAGCATGTTTGAGTCCGGTTTCAATCCGCCGGGATTTGTACTCGCGTAATAACCGAGCGCGGTTCCGTGCAGAAAGTGGCCTTCCACCTTTCCGTAGAAGTAAGGATTGAAGTTGTAGCGCCCAGAGAGCACGAAGTCTTTCGAGTAGTTCTCGGGCAGCGCCGTGTCCATTGTCTTGTTCACGTAGTGGCTGCAGTAGCTGCCGAGCTGCAATTTTTTCGACAAGCGATAGCTGGCCATTACATACCAGGAGCGCTGATCTAACGGCAGGGGGATCGTAGCTGGTCCCATCGTCAAGACCGGGCTGGCCGGGGTTCTCCAATATTCTCCTGCGACATACAGCTTTCCTTTTCCCCATTGGGCGTATTGCGCCAAAGTGAGACTGGGCGCCATGTGCAGTGTGCCGTTTGGCGCCGTCCCATCGAGGGTCTGGCTCAGCGCACTGGACCCGACCGTCAATCCGCGCCAAGGAGCTATCCAGCGCAGATCGCCGCCGAAGGCCTCTCCGCCTGGCGGAGCCTGGAAGATAAGCCCCAGTCCCGCCAACTGTTCGGCGTAGCCGCCATTCGAATCGAGGTCGCTGTTTCCCGCATGTCCGCGATATTGCAGACTGCCTCCGCGTTTGCCAAGGCTGAGGGCGCCGTAGATTTCACCCCCCAGTTCCGAGAGATTGAAACCCTTGTTGTCGACCGCATACATGGCCTGAGGCAGCAGGATCCACAGAAACAGGGAATCCACATCCTGCGAGTCATTAAAGAGGCCTAGTGGGGTCTTGACCTTGCCGGCGCGAAATCCGAGCCGATCGTTGAACTTATAGTCCCCCGACGCCCAATCCAGGTTCACATTCGGACCGCCGAACCGCCCCACTTGGTACATGTGCAGTTGGATGCCGACCCGCAGGTTGTCCGTCACTGGATCGGAGACGCTGATCGCACCCTCGGTCCACTGCAGGCTGCCCGTGCTCGACTTCATCGAGAGATAGTTGTTGTTCGAACTGAACAGGAATCCCTGCGTGGCAAATCCATGAATCTGAAGGTTCTCCAAATCCTGCGCCAGCAGATTGACCGCGGACATGCACAAAAGGAGCAGGGGAACGGTGCGTCGAGGCATAGCATCTTCTCCTGACGGTATCTATCGGCACACTTCTCAGATCCTTGAATGGAGCTGGCGGAAAAGTCAGACAAGTGCCTAGAACGAAGGGGACTTCAGTAAATTGCTTGAACATTGCGTCTTGAATGAATTTGCTGGCCCAAATTGCCCAAGCCAAAGTCACTCCTATCCGCGGCCCAAACGATTTACATTTCTTCTAAAGCAAGAACCGCAAAATGGGCGGCGATGGCTGTAGTGCTCTACCTATTTGTGATGTGGTCCGCCTATCGCTGGGCCAACGCGCGGCGTCCGGCCGACGGCAACATCTTTGATCACAGCGAGCGCGAAGGACTCCGCAGGCTAGCCGAAGAGCGCGCGAAGGAGACCGCTTCGCAACCCAAGCCCACCGGTGAGTCTCGCCTCACCGCCGCCGGACCCGCATTCGTCGCCGCACCTACGATGCGACGCATGTGGTCTTCATGGTCGCCGCAGAAACCGAGTCCAGATTCGCCGCCGCCTCGCACTTCTCCGGAACTCCCACCAAAATCTCCCCGCCCGCAAAGCCCGCCGCGCCGCCAGGTCCTCACGCAGGATAAGTGTGAGAGCTGGTAGATAATTTCCGCTGAACGCTACTTCGTCATGTCGTGACTCATCGGCATCGGAGTGCCCACCGAGGTAAGAATATCCTTCGCCGCCTTGGGCAGCTTATCTGCATTTGCCAGCAAAAGACTGACCTGCCACATTTGAGTGGTCGAGAGCGCCTTACCAAATCCCGGCATCCCGGTCATCCGAATCCCTCCCTCAACTTTCCAATACGTTTCTCCCGGAGGATCGTCGGTCACACCGGTCCCTTCCATCAGCTTGGGCGGCTTGGGAAACATTCCCTGGCCGATCGCAGTCTGCGCCTGTCCTGGGAGCCCGTGACAGACAGCGCAACTGTCCTTGTAAATCTGCGCCCCGGCTACAAAGGCGGCTTCGTCCGCGGGGATCGGAGCGGACTTCGGCATCTCTTTATTCATGCGCGCATGCAGTGCCAGATTTGCCAGCATCTTTTCAAATGGCATCGGGGCCGACGACGTCGCCACCGGCGCACTGCCCGTAGAGAAATACATATAGACACCTACCGGAATCACGATTAATCCTACGATGAGACCAATCAGAAACTTGCCCATACACGTTCTCCTGTGAAATTTACTTTGGACACCGATACTAACCCAAATACGCGGAGTTTGACCGGAAGTAATAGAGGCAACGTCCGATGGCCGCGGGAGTACGCATTAGCCTTTGAAGTTTTGGCGTTTGCAGGATTGGTTATGACTCACTTCTGAAACTGAGAACCGAGAACTGAGCACTAAAGAGTGAAAACCGAAAACTGACCTTGCCTCGATGCTAAACTCAGCATCGGCATGCTGACTCACCTCGAATGCACTCGCTGCGGCGAACACTATCCCGCCGACCGCCCGCAATCCGTCTGCCCCAAAGACGGCGGCATCCTTTACGCGCGCTACGATCTTGCCACCATCAAGCGCAGGTTCTCGTCCGCGCGCCTCGCCGGCCGCGCGCCTACCATGTGGCGCTATGACGCCGTTCTGCCCGACGCCAATCCTGTCTCCCTCGGCGAAGGCTTCACACCCATGCTTCCCAGCCGCGAATACCCCAACGTCTACATAAAAGACGAAGGCCTCAACCCGACCGGCTCGTTCAAAGCGCGCGGCCTCTCGGCTTGTGTGACCATGGCTCGCCACTTCGGGCTGAAGAAACTCGCGATCCCCTCCGCCGGCAACGCCGCTGGAGCGCTCGCCGCCTATGCTGCTGCGGCCGGTCTCGAAGCCCATATCTTCATGCCCAAAGATGTTCCCTTGGCCAACCGCATCGAGTGCGACTACTACGGTGCGCAGGTCACCCTGGTCGACGGCCTCATCAGCGACTGCGCCCGCAAAGTCGCAGACCTGAAAAAAGAAAGCTTCTGGGAAAAAGACGGATGGTTCGACGTCTCCACGACAAAAGAGCCCTATCGCGTCGAGGGCAAGAAAACCATGGGCTACGAAGTCGCCGAGCAACTGGGGTGGAGAATCCCGCAAGGCGTCATCTATCCCACCGGCGGGGGAGTCGGTCTGCTCGGCATGTGGAAGGCATTCGAGGAAATGGAAGCCCTGGGGTGGATCGGTTCCGAGCGCCCAAAGATGGTCACGGTACAATCCTCCGGTTGCGCGCCCATCGTGAAAGCATGGGATGAACGCCGACCGACCGCAGAAATGTGGCCGAACGCTGCAACCTTGGCTTCCGGTCTGCGCGTTCCGAAACCATACGGCGACTACTTGATTCTCGACATTTTAATGAAGAGTAACGGTACCGCCATCAGCGCCACCGACGAAGAAATTCTCGCCGCGACACGACATTGGGCAAAAGTCGAAGGCATTTTCGCCGCGCCCGAGGGCGCAGCGTCGCTGGTCGCTTACAAGAAACTCCTCGCCAATGGATTCTTTAAACCCGAAGACACGGTAGTGCTGTTCAACACCGGCAGCGGCCTGAAATATCTCGATGTGTTAGATGCCAATGTGGCGCGGGCGCCCTCGCCCGCGAAGTCGGCGAAACCGGGCGCGCGCCAAATCGGTGGCATCATCGGTCCTTACTGAGAAAGAACAGCAGGTTCCTCACCGGGCTTTCAGCCGGATTCGGAATGACACGTTGTTTGTCGATGGCTTTCACGCCAAGGTAGACTGCGCGATTTCGCAATCCCCTGGGCGCTCTGTGGTTAAATGGTTTCTTCCCATGACCACGCGTCTCTATTACGAAGATTCTTTCCTCTACGATTTCGACGCCGAAGTCCGCGAAGTCCTCGAGACCCCGCGTGCCGGGCTCATCCTCGACCGCACAGCGTTTTATCCCACAAGCGGCGGCCAGGTCTTCGATACCGGCTGGATCAGTTCCGATGCGGACCCCAAACTCCGCGTCACCGAAGTGGCCGAGGCCGAAGACGGCAAAGTGATCCACTATCTCGAAGCGCCGCTTAAAGACCTAAAACCCGGAACCCGCGTTCGCGGCCAGATCGACGCCCAGCGCCGCCGCGACCACATGCAGCAGCACTCTGGACAGCACGTGCTCTCCGCCGCCTTCCTCCGCCTCTACAACATGCCGACCGTCTCATTCCACATGGCCGACGACTACTGCTCCATCGATCTCGACACGCCCTCGCTGACCAAAGAACAAATCGAATCCGCCGAGCGCCTAGCCAACGAGATCATCCTCGAGAACCGAGCCGTCGACATCCGCTTCGTGACGCGCGACGAAGCAGGGAAGCTTGGCCTGCGCAAACTCCCGCCCACCGAGCGCGACGAACTCCGCCTCATCGACATCCGCGACTTCGATATCACGGCCTGCGGCGGCACGCACGTTTCGCAAACCGGACAGATTGCCAGCATTCTGCTGCGCAAAACCGAAAAAGTTCGTCAGGGATGGCGCGTCGAATTCGTCGCCGGGCAGTGCGCTGTGGCGACCGCGCGCCGAGACTTCACCACGCTCACCGAGACCGCCGCGCTCTTTTCTGCGCACATCTACGATGTCCCGCAGCAAGCCCGCAAGTCGCTTGACGAGATCAAGTCGCTGCGCAAACAACGCGAGCAGTCGCAGGACGAACTGGCTGCAGCCCAAGCCGCTGCTCTCCTAGCCGAGACTCCCGAAATCAACGGCCGCCGGATCGTCGTCCGCACCATCTCCGACCGCGATCTGAACTTTCTCAAGCTGCTGTCCCAGAAACTGACTCGGCTTTCTCCCCACGTAGTTGCCCTTCTGGCGACGACTTCGCCGCAACCATCGCTGGCCTTCGCGCAGTCCGCTGGCCAGCCCTTCGACATGGGCGCGCTGATGAAAGAAACCATGACGAAACTCGGCGGACGCGGTGGCGGCAGCAAAGACATGGCGCAAGGCGGCGTCCCGAATGCCGATGGAATCGATGCCGCTCTCAACGCAGTGGAGGCTACGCTGGCTGCCTGAGTTCACAGCGCAGGTGGACGAGCCACACATCGAAGTTTCGCAACGAAAGGGAAGGGAAGGAAGATACGGAAGGCTGAAAATGCGAATTGCGGCAGCCCACGTTTCGAAAACTCGAAACGGTGGACACCGTGGTTGGACGGCGACTTACGCCTGCTGCTGCCTGCGGGATCGCTCCCACCAGACCTTAGGGTCGTCTGGACGATTGAGCATGTTCGACAATTCCTGTTTGATCTCGCGCAGGCGCGTGGTGCGCAGCTCAAGAGCGGTTTGATCGAGCGCATTGTGCCCGCCCTTTTCTGTGAAACGGGCATTCAGGTTGCGCAAATCAGCGATTTCCTGGCGAAGGCTGGAGAGGTGTTCCGAAATGTAGGGCATCTCTCTTATCATACGCCCTATTTCCCCAACCGCCTTTGAATTCCGCTTCACGACTAAGGATTTAGGCAGATTAGCACTAAGAAAAGACAAAAGCGTCTAACCGCAAAGGCCGCAAAGAAGATGTGCCGAGTTCGCGGAGGCTGAAACGTCAGTCTGATATGGACTTAAGCGCTCAAGAGGTGTCGAATGGGTGCTCATTCAGGGTGATCCACGATGAGTCGTAAGGCGTGTGTCATCGGTGCGGGCCCGAATGGGCTGGCAGCGGCCATCGTTCTGGCCCAGGCTGGGCTGCAGGTGGACGTGCTGGAAGCGGAGTCCACGCCGGGCGGCGCGGCGCGCTCGATGGAGCTGACTTTGCCAGGCTTTCGGCACGACTTCGGATCTGCGGTCTATCCGATGGGCGCAGGGTCGCCATTTTTCTCGTCGCTGCCCTTAATCAACCACGGCTTGGAATGGATTCACTCGCCCGCAGCTTTGGCGCATCCGCTCGATGACGGCACGACGGTGCTGTTGCAACGTGACCTGGATGAAACCAAGGACTCCCTCGGAATTGACGGACCGGCATGGGACAAGCTGATGCGTCCGTACGTCGAGCACTGGACTGAATTTGCTCCGGAGATACTCGGTCCCGTTTCCTTCGCCCCCCGACATCCATGGCTCATGGCGCGCTTTGGAATGGTCGCGCTACGGTCGGCTCAAGCCGTCGCTCGCCGGTTTCGTGACCAGCGAACCCGGGCCCTGTTCGCGGGGCTAGCCGCCCACTCTTTCCTCGGCTTGGACGAACCGTTGAGCGCCGCGTTCGCAATCCTGATGGCGGTGCCAGCCCATGCCGTTGGTTGGCCGATTCCTCGCGGCGGCGCGCAGTCACTCACCAACGCACTATGCTCGCTGCTCTCGATCTTGGGAGGCAGGGTGAGTACTTCATCGCCCGTCCAGAGTTTGGCGAAATTGCCGAACTATGATCTGTTTCTCTGTGATCTGACGCCGCGGCAGCTCGTCGAGGTTGGCGGTCAAAGACTATCCGAGAGCTACAAGCGGCGACTGGGAAGGTTCCGCTACGGAGCCGGCGTGTTCAAAGTGGATTATGCGCTGAACGCCCCCATTCCCTGGAAGGCTTCCGATTGCTTGCGAGCAGCGACGGTGCATCTGGGCGGAACCTTTGAGGAGATTGCGGTTTCGGAAAAGGCGGTGCGAATGGGACAGCACGCCGATCGTCCGTTTGTTCTGCTGGCCCAGCCCAGTCTGTTTGATGGCTCACGGGCTCCAGCCGGCAAACACACGGCTTGGGCTTATTGTCATGTGCCGAATGGATCCAAAGTAGACATGCTTGAAAAACTGGAGAATCAGATTGAACGCTTCGCTCCCGGCTTCCACGAATGCATTTTGGCGCGGCGGATCTTTTCTCCCGCAGACCTTGAGAGCATGGACGCCAACCTCGTGGGAGGCGATATCGGAGGGGGCGTCATGGACATTCGTCAGTTTCTGTTTCGACCGACACGGCGACATTACGCCACGTCGGCACGCGATATCTACATTTGCTCCTCATCCACTCCGCCCGGCGGCGGAGTGCATGGCATGTGCGGCTATCATGCGGCGAAGATGGCGTTGTCCAGGTTGGATAGGCGGTATCGGAAGGCATGAAGCAAGGGCGACAGCATTCATTCGCGTGGAGCCGCCGTAGGCCATTCGACGCCATGGAGAGTACCATCGGGCTCGCGCTCGATCGTCGGAGCATATAGTCCCATGAATTGACGGCGCCACCACAGACCTTGGGTGCGTTTTTCGGACATGGTTGTGAACCAATACTGCCAAATCACAGCGCGTACCTCGCGCGGCGGCCCATGCGGGAAGGGATTCGTCGCAAAAAGATTGAGAACATCGCCGTCATTGGAGAGTAAGCGCACTTCGGTTCTGGGAACGATTGGATATTCTCGCCATGAGCCGAGTGAAGCGAACCAGAGATTCCAGTCGAATCGCGGCTGATAGGGCGCATAAATACCCGGCGGCTTGCTCAGGTCCTGCGGCTTATAGCGGAACGGGTATGCCACCCAGGTTTTACCATCCTCAGAACCCTGGAACTCGATCTCGTATCGGCCGCGGGTCATGATGCCAAACAGGCCGTATCGATTGGCGATTCGGAAAGGCTCGAGTGCCGTTACTGGCGCGGTTGGCAGAGGCAATGCAGAGGTCAACTCCGCCATGGTCGCATAAAAAATCCAGCTGAGCACAACGCCGATTAAAGACAGTCTGGCGATCTTGAACGGACGACGGAACCCTTCCGAAGCTTTCATTTGGCTCGGCTTGGGTGTCTCGCCCGCGATGCAAAAGCTCTTCCATCGTGCGGGAGAAAAACGCAGCAGAAAGAGATCGTCCAGCAGCAGAACTCCCAAGGTCAGGACAAGGTAATTCAGGAAGGTGTAGTTGGCCGTGAGAATTACGCCCAATTCCCAGGGAGTCACAATCAAGAAACACAGGATGCGCCAGCGCCGCGGCAGAAATAACATCCAAACCAAACCCAACTCAAGCGCGAGCGTGGCAAAGGCAGTCGAAGCATGGAACCAGCGCGGCAGATGCTGCACGTACCAGCCGATCCACGTGGGCAGCGGACCGTTCTGGTAGTACTCGTCCATGGCGGTGAAGTGGCGCCACTCCGGGTCTCCACCAAGAATCTTCGCGACACCGGACTCGAAGTAGATGCGAAACCATTCCCACTGCAGCAGGAACAAACTGGCGCGCGACGGCGGCGACGCCCGCCCAAAGCCAGGGCGGATTCCAGGCGGAGCAAAGAAGAGCGCGATAAAGCCCGCTTCGAGCAGCATGCCGTCCGACTGATAACCTGAAAAATCTTGCGCAGCGCTGACGAATGACAGGAAGCACACAAAACAGATGGCCAACATTCCGCGCGGCCATGCATTCAGCGCCAGTAGTAAAGAAGCGGCCATGCCGGTCCAGCACAGGGCGGTCAACATGTGGGGGCCGCTCGAAAGCCAAAGCACGGTGGGCGCAAACCATACACCGCGGCTGTAGCCAAGGGAATGCGCTACGGCCTGCAGGTATTCGTTTGCGGGAAGAATCCCTTGCGGCCCAATGAGCCCACGGATCTGAAAAGCAAGGGAGAAGAAGGCGGAAAAATAAATGCCGCCCAGTGCGCGCAGGAAGAGCCAGCGTGGAATCAGGCGGTCGACTGCGCCCTGCTCGGAGTCGAATAACCACCGGGCGGCCTGGGCAAGCCGGTTCATGGCGTCCGCAATTATAGCGAGCGAAGCGGAGCCGTTGCGCTCGCAAGCTCGATTTATGCCAGGAATCGCCTGCCTTCGTTGGCTTCCCCCGACCATTCCCCAGACTTCCAGCCCCAAATCTTGTCAAGACCCTAAACTTGAGGAAATCTTCCTAACCCATAGCAAACGAACAGAGAATAAATTAGAAATCCTTGCCGGTTTGCCCCACCCAAAATGCTATTCTGAATATATAGAGCAAAAAACAAAGGCGCAGGCCAAAAGCCCGCGCCTTTTCTCTTTTCCGACCATGTCTAGGACCAGCTCTTCGCGCCGACGCCCTGCAGCGTCGCGCCCAAACTCTGTCCAGAAAAAGCTTGTCCGAACAAAACCTGTCCCCGAAAAGCCTGTCCCTCAAACTCCCCGCCAACGCGAACTCACCACCAAGCGCCGCGGAGAACTCGCCGAACTCGCTTTCGTCCTCAAAGCCGCGAACCTCGGTTTCGGCGTCGCCCGCCCCTACGGCGACAGCGAACGCTACGACGTCATCCTCGACACCCGCAATCTGGACGCCCGCGATCTCATCTCCCGCCGCCATCGCAGCGATGCACATGTGGGGACAGCCGCCCCCGGCTGTCCAGCGGCCCGGAAGTATCGGGCCGCAGCCGCGCCCCAGAAGCGTACGGGTTGGCAGAGCCGTCCACTCGACCCTTCCCCGCCGCTCTGGCGCGTACAGGTCAAATGTTCCACCCAAATCTCCACCGGCCTCTACCGCGTCAACGCCCATCGCCGCTCCAACGGACGCGCGGTTCCCTACCTTCCCGGCGAAATCCACTTCTTCGCAGCATACATAATCCCCGAAGACACCTGGTACATCCTCCCTCTCCACGCCCTTCGCGGAGTCACCAGCCTCCTGTTCCGCCGCCGCCGCGACCGCCGCCCCGGCCTCTACGACGCCTACCGCGAAGCCTGGCACCTCCTCCGCCCAAAATGAAAGGGCAAAGCGGGAAGGGAGATGACAATGGTGATGTGGGCGCCCGGGTGCCCCATTTCTCGCATCTTTTGCGAGAAGTGGGGAAGCGCGACGTGAAAGACCCTCTCATTCCGACCGGAGCCGGAGCGAATGCGACGGCGGAGTGGAGAGCCTGCCCTGAGCCTGTCGAAGGGAATCTGCTTTCTCCTTCCGCCAGCAGTTCGCGATGCTCATGTGGGGACAGCCGCCCTCAGCTGTCCGGCGGCCCGGAAGTATCGGGCCGCGGCCCGCCAGTGGCAAGAATCGGGGAACGTCCCGTCTATCCCCGGATTTCGAAAAAAACTGGGGCTGCGCACTGAGATTAAGACCACAAAAGCGCGGTCCCACGGAGCCGCTGCTGGCTTGGCTCTTCTACTCTAGTGCGGTGGGGCTTACGATCGTGAATCCCAGCAGCGGAAAAATGGGAGTATTATTTCGCTCGTGAAGAGAAGGAAACCGTTGTCGACACAGAGAAACCCGAACGCCCGTTCCTGGCTACGGAACAAACCCCGTCAGGGGTTTCGGGGCTTCCCCGTTGCAACCGTGGCGTTCTATGGGCCGACCGACAAACTGGCTACTAAGGTGGCCGTGAGCATCATTCTCACCGAAAATAACCAACCGGATTTTCTCCAGTGCTGGTTCTCCGATGGCGAACTGGATGTGCGCAGTGATCCCGCCATTGGCGAGCAGGTCATGGCGTTCCTCAAGGCTCACGCTGCCCGTTCTACCGTGGTTGCCGACCGGATCATCGGCTGCCCCCACGAGGAAGGCACCGACTACCCTGAGGGAACCTCCTGTCCGCAGTGTCCGTATTGGGCTGGCCGCGACCGCTTCACGCACGAGCGCATTCAGTAAACGGCGGATTGGCAGGCTTGTGATTTTGCCGGCATCAGCAAAGCGGGGGGCGCCCATGCTGCGCGCGCTTTTCGCGAAGGGTGGGCCACCCGCGGCACCGCATGCTGGATGAGATTCGGCGGGCGGGAGGCGTCGGCGTTCGTGGTTTCCATGTAAGACGTAAGAATTGGGGTACGTCCCGTCTGTCCCCGGTTTCTTCCTGTCACAAAATCCGGAAATCATGGGGACATCGTCGTCGAACATATCGAGCGTGGTACGATCGGCGCGTCCAGGGAGGTTCTTTCCCCGTCGGAGGAGTTCTCATGGCACGCAAAAGGGCTCCGCACGGTCCTACCGACCACTTGCTCGCTTTGCTTTACGGAGTTATTTCTGCACCCCATCAGATTGACACGACAAAGCCTGATTTCTACTTTTCGCTGCGCATGGTTGTTCGGCCAGATCATCGTCAATTCCTGGGCGACAAATTCACAGAAATCGAAGCCTCTAGCCACTCTCCGCAAGCGCTAGCTCGCATTTAAGGAAGACATCATTAGGTGGCAGAACCGGGAGTTTCCGGTGAGAGAACCTTAATGTGTATCGAAGAGTCAATTAACCTACTTGCAAACCGCGGCACCATGAGGCAATCTCGGGCCTAGCAAGACCGACCCAGCAGGTCGGGGGCCCCAGGGCGGAGATCCACGTGAGGGTGCTCCTCGACACGAACGTTGTGATCCACCGTGAGGCGGCGACAGTCGTTCGCCAGGACATTGGCAAACTGTTTTTTTGGCTGGACCGGCTCAAATATGAGAAGTGTATCCATCCGCTGAGCTTACAAGAAATTGAAAAACACAAGGATGAACGAGTTCGAAGGAGTTTTCGTGCCAAACTTCAGTCGTATCACGTACTCAAAACCATAGCGCCGGTCGCACCGGAAGTTCAGCAGTTAGGCCCTAAGGACCTGACGCTAAATGATAAAAACGACACTCTACTCGTTAATGAACTTCATGCGGATCGCGTCGACCTAATTATTTCCGAGGACCGGGGACTGCACGCGAAGGCCGCAACTCTGGGCATCGCCGATCGGATCCTCACCATCGATTCGTTTCTTGAAAAGGTTACTGCTGAGAACCCGGACCTCATCAACTACAGGGTACTGTCGGTTCGGCGGTTGCACTTTGGCGAAGTCGATCTCAAGTCGGGATTCTTCGACTCGTTCCGAGAGGATTATGATGGGCCGCTATTCGACAGATGGTTCAACCGGAAGGCGGACGAGCCTGCTTATGTGTGCTATGAAGGCAAGGATCTGGTCGCATTTCTCTATGTTAAGGTTGAGGGCCAAGATGAGAATTACAGCGACATAGAACCCGGCTTCGCACCGGGGCGTCGGTTAAAAATTGGGACCCTGAAGGTCGAATTGAACGGATACAAACTCGGGGAACGGTTCCTAAAAATCGTATTCGACAATGCGATGAAACAGAAAGTGGACGAGGTCTACGTAACCATTTTCCCGCGCAGAATCGACCAGCAGCGCCTGGTCGGTCTGCTGGGCGACTTCGGGTTCAAGCTGCACGGAAGAAAGCTAAATACCTATGGCAAGGAGGAAGTTTATGTACGGGACATGACGCCGTGGTTTGAACGCGATGATCCCAAGTTGACTTTCCCGTACTTGAGCAGATCCGCTCGATCCTTCATCGTTCCGATCTATCCTGAATATCATACCGACCTTCTTCCGGACTCAATTTTGAAAACGGAGTCGCCTGATGATTTCATCGAACAAGAACCGCACCGAAATGCGATTCGCAAGGTTTACGTAAGCCGGTCAATTTTCCGCGACCTTAAGCGAGGCGACAACGTGGTGTTCTACCGGACGGGGGGCTACTATAGGGGCGCCGCAACCACGCTCGGTATTGTCGATGGGGTTTACCGCAACATCAAGGACGAGGCGCAATTCATCGCTTTGTGCCGCAAACGCAGCGTTTTCTCTGACGAAGAGCTTCGTCGGCAATGGAATTTTAGCAAGGCCTATCGTCCGTTCATCGTCGGCTTTCTGTACGCCTACTCTTTTCCTAAAAGGCCAAACCTAAAGGAGCTAATCGATAATGGGGTTATCCGCAACATCGACTCGGTCCCGCGCGGCTTTGAGCAGATCACCCAAAAGCAGTTCTCAACTATCCTCTCTCTCTCCCAAACGGACGCACGCGCTATTGTCGATTAAGCCGCCATACGCAGATGCCATCTTTCGCGGCGACAAGCGTTTCGAATTTCGTAGGGCGATCTTCCGCCGGCCCGTTAACGTCGTCGTCGTGTACACGACAAGTCCGATCTCGCGGGTGGTGGGTGAATTCGACGTCGAATCGATAATTACAGATACCATTGAGGCCTTGTGGAAACGCACGCGACACAGTGCGGGAATCGACAGGCAATGCTTTTTCGGATATTTCGCTGGCCGTAAAACGGGGCATGCAATCGTCATCGGATCGGTTCGGCGCTATCGCAATAGCCTCGACCTATCGAATAAATTCGGGCTGCGTGCACCACAGTCGTTCGTCTACCTGAGCTCCAGAAAGCTGCGGGGCGCGTCCGGCTAACCCCAGAAACCTAGGAAGAAACCTAGGGACAAAGAAACCTAGAGAAGCCTAGGGACAGACGGGACGTTCCCCATTTCCGGCATCCCCCCAACCGCCTAGAGCATGAGGGCCAAGCCACCAGCGGCAACCACGGGACCGCGCTTTCGTGGTTTTAATCTCGGTGCGCAGCCCCAGTTTTTCGGCGTAAATCACAAGCGTCTCCAAACTGAACTTCGACATTTTTCCCCGCAACAAATCGCTCACCCTGGGCTGCGACTCGTCGAGGATCGTCTGCAGCTGCCGCTGCGAATAGCGCGCCGACGCGCAGGTCCGTCAGATCTCGGCGTTGGTGGCCCGCACCGGGGTTACGCGCCAGAAAAGCAATCCGCTCCCGAATGACGGACTCCACACGATTCGCCATTTCCACGCTGCTTTGTGTTTGGATGTAATGCCAGATCGAGGCCAAATCCTCTACTGCCTCAGGAGACAGGACGTAGCGGGACTTCATCGCGACTTAGCTTTGAGAGTTTTAAGCCGGGCATCCAGTTGGTCTTCCGGAATTCCTTCGCCGCGATCCAGTTGGGCCAGCCCGCGATCGATTTTGGCGTTGATGTCTTCCCGATTTTCCAGAAGCCACCGGTCCTGCTCCTCCTGCGTCTCTAAGAGGTGAGCGAGCAGTTCTTCGACGCTCCCGGTACCGGTAGCCTCAAGCTGTTTCTGAATGCGAGCTTTTAAGGTCGAATCCCGAATTTCGATATTCATCGCGTTTCCCCAATCAATCGTAGCTGGGGCCGTCCTAAAGTCAAGCTACAATCATTCCGCCATCCTACTCCTTTACCGCCTGCAACCCCGCGTGATATCCTCAATAACGTCACCAAGATAAATCGAAACCAAGAAGACAGGAGTGCACCAGGCAAGTGCTAGCCAGAGAGCAAAAGAAATCCGTCATTGACCGGTACCAGACGCACGCGACGGACACGGGGAGTCCCGAGGTCCAGATCGCCATCATCAGTGAACGCATTGGCCAGTTGACGGAGCACTTCAAGACGCACCAGAAAGACCACGGCTCGCGCCGCGGCCTTCTCATGCTGGTCAGCAAGCGGCGTAGCTTGCTCGACTACCTGAAGAAATACGATTCCGAGCGCTACAAGACGGTCATTACGAAACTCGGCATCCGCAAGTAACCGCTTGGCCCGGGGCCAGAATTCCCACTCCTCGCAAAAGAGGCGAGAAATGGGGCACCCAAGGATGGGGCACCCACGCGAAACGTCTCCGGGCTATTTCTGGAAATCCGTCTCTGGAGAGACGGTCCAGCATCGAGGAATTTTCCACACGTGCGTTTCTTAAGCGCTGATCCCTCGCCCCTATGGCACCCGTCCGGTGCCCCGGCCTTTCCGCGCGATTGCGGGAGGGTGCGCCTGCCTGTCTCATCTCAAAGGAATGAATTATGAAACCAGAAGCAACCAGCGTCACAGTCAATCTCGCCGGCGGCAAACAGATCTCATTTGAAACCGGAAAGCTCGCCAAGCAGGCCCACGGCGCCGCCGTCGTCCGCCTCGGTGAAAACGTCGTCCTCGCCACCGCCGTCGCCAACCCCGATCCTCGCGAAGGCATCGATTTCTTTCCCCTCACGGTTGATTACCGCGAATACACCTACGCCGGCGGACGTTTCCCCGGCGGCTTCATCAAGCGCGAAGGCCGCATGAGTGAGCGCGAAGTTCTCACCAGCCGACAGATCGACCGCCCGGTCCGCCCGATGTTCGCCGAGGGATTCAAGTGCGAGACGCAGGTCATCGCCTTCGTCCTGTCGGCCGACACCGATAACGATCCCGACGTACTGGGCATCAACGGCGCCTCCTGCGCCCTGACGCTTTCCGACATTCCGTTCCTCGGTCCCATCGGCGCGGTTCGAGTCGGCCTGGTCGACGGCCAGTTCATTGTGAACCCCACGTACGACGAGATGCGGGAGAGTTTGGTCAACATCATGGTGGTCGGGACCTCCGACGGCATCGTGATGATCGAATCCGGGGCCAAAGAAGTAAAAGAAGATACCGTCCTCGACGCCATTGAGTTCGGCCATACCGAAATCAAGAAGATCTGCGCCGCCATCAACGATCTCCGCGCTAAAGCCGGCAAGCCCAAGCGCAAGGTTGAGCCTCCGCAGTTCGATGACGCCTATTACAACGATCTGAGGGGACGTATCGGCGCCGATCTGGCTGACGCCCTCGACACCAAAAAGCATCCCAAAGCAGAAAGCCACACGCTGGTCAAAGACATCAAGAAGAAATTGGCCGCCGCGCTGCCGGAAGATGACGACGACGCCAAGAAGAAACTCGACCACTATTACGAGGCTCTGCGCGAGCGCATCTTCCGCGAGCAGGTCATCAACCTGAAGCGGCGCCCCGATGCCCGCGCCTTCGATGAAGTCCGCGAAATCTGGATCGAAGCCGGCGTCCTGCCCCGCACCCACGGCAGCGCCATCTTCACTCGCGGCGAAACTCAGGCGTTGG
Source organism: uncultured Acidobacteriaceae bacterium (assembly GCA_963791515.1). Lineage (GTDB taxonomy): Bacteria > Acidobacteriota > Terriglobia > Terriglobales > Acidobacteriaceae > Sulfotelmatobacter. The sequence goes on from CAWBSS010000001.1 coordinate 207,991, forward strand.
TCACCACAACGCTAGGCACCAGCGACGACATGCAGCGCCTCGAGGGCTTCGAGGGAGAAGCCAAGAAACGCTTCATGCTTCACTATAACTTTCCGCCGTTTTCGGTTGGAGAAGTTGCATTTATGCGCGGGGCCGGACGGCGCGAGATTGGACATGGCGCCCTGGCCGAGCGGGCGATTTCGGCAGTTCTGCCGACCGAAGAAAAGTGGCCGTATGCCATGCGCGTGGTGGCCGACATTTTGGAATCGAACGGATCGTCGTCGATGGCTACGGTCTGCGGAGCTTCGATTGCGCTGATGGATGCGGGCGTTCCGCTCAAGGCTCCGGTGGCTGGAGTTGCGATGGGACTGGTGAAGGAAGGCGATCAGTACGCGATCCTCACCGACATTGCCGGGGCGGAAGATCACTACGGCGACATGGACTTCAAAGTTGCCGGCACGCGAGATGGCATTACCGCACTGCAGATGGATATTAAAGTTGCCGGCATTACATCGCAGATCATGCGCGAAGCGCTGACGCAGGCGCAGCGTGGGCGGTTGCACATTCTGGACAAGATGGAAGAAGTCATCACGTCGGGGCGCGAAAAGATTTCCGATTACGCGCCACGTTTCTACACCGTGCAGATCCCGGTCGACAAGATTCGCGATCTGATCGGGCCGGGCGGCAAGATGATTCGCAGCATCGTGGAGCAGACCGGGGTGAAGATCGACGTGGAAGATTCCGGGCTGGTCAAGGTGGCGTCGAGCGATCAGGCATCGGCGGCGAAGGCGCTGCAGATTATCGGCGACATCACGGCGACGGCCGAGGTCGGGAAGACCTACTTGGGCAAAGTCACGCGGCTGGCGGACTTCGGCGCATTTGTTGAAATTCTGCCGGGCACCGACGGGCTGCTGCACATCAGCGAAGTGGCCGAACATCGCATAGCCGATGTTCGCGACGAGTTGAAGGAAGGCGACCAGGTGCTGGTCAAGGTGCTGGCGGTGGAAGGCAACCGCATCCGGCTGTCGCGCAAGGCAATTTTGAAAGAGCAGCGCGCAAAAATGGGCGGCGGGGAAGCTCCGCCTCCTCCTACTGGAATAGCGCCGGCGACGGAGGGCGAACCGGCTTTGACGGGCTCGCTGGTAATCGAGGGCGGCGGCGATTTTCCCGATGAGCCGGATGCCGAACCAAACTTCAATCGTGACGGCCCTCCGACCGTGAGTGCCGGCGCTGGAGATCGTCCGCGGGGCGGTGATCGTGGTGGCCGCGGCGGGCGTCCTGGAGGCGGAGGCGGCGGTCGCGGACGCGGGCGCGGCGGTCGTCCTGGCGGAGGCGGTGGCCGCGGCGGCCGTCCGGGCGGCGGTGGTGGTGGTGGAGGACGGCACTAGACTTTGCTACGGATCCTACGGATAAACCAAAAAGGGCCGCACAAAAGTTGCGGCCCTTATTGTTTGCGCAAAAGTCTGTGGTATAGATTCTCCGGCAGATTCTGCTGGGGTGAAAAATCCGCTGAGAAAAAGAGGAGCGGCTTTTCGTCGTGGGCGTATCATTTTGGAATAGTTTTCGTCCGGGCAAGCAAGAAATGCTCGCGACCCTGTGGTAATGACGGCGGCGTGGCGAAGTTTTGGCTACAGCGACCTATGTATTCAGCCAAAAAACATTCCTGACTACACACCCTGCAGCGCCCATAAGTACTAGCGAAACCGTGCGAATCCAACGCGGGCTCGAGTTAGGTCGAACTGAGTGCGATTTGATGGCACACCGTTTGCTGATTATTTCGGGAGAGCCGTATGGCTCCTGGAGGATTTGTGAAAAATCGGATTCAGTCCCTGTCCTTTGTCGCCACCCTGGCAGTCGTCTTTGGCATGATCTCCTGGGGCAGCGCCCTCGCTCAAACCACGCCGTCCACAGCGACAGATCAACCAACGCCGCAGACTCAGCCGACGCCCACGCCCGACACTCCGCCCACGCAGCAGACGGCGCAGCCGCAGCCGACGCCCTCGCCGGATACTCCGCCTGCGACGCAGCAGCCGCCCTCTTCGCAGACCCCGGATCAGGCACAGACCCCGAGCTCGAAGGACAACACTCCGGCTGCGGGCACCGCGTCCGACGGTACGTCCGCCGCAGGGACCTCAGCGGCAGGGACAGCCGCTGGTTCTGATAGCCAGGCTTTCTCGGGAACAATCGAAAAGTCCGGCGACAAGTACGTGCTGAAAGATGACGCTGGCAAGACGTATGACATCGACCACCAGGATGACGTGAAGAAGTTCGAAGGCAAGCGCGTCCGGGTGCAAGGTAAACTGGATGACAGCGGCACGAAGATCCTGGTGAAGTAAGTTCGCTTACAGAGTTTTAATACACCGAGGACACGGCGCAAACCGCTCCGTGATCCTCGGTGATTGTTTTTGGATTTGAGTTTCTACTTCACTCTCTCGGCAATTGTTACCACCCAACCTTCCGGATCTTCAAAGGCGAATTCGCGCATCCCATAAAATTGTTGCTTCAGCGGCATAGTGATCTTTGCGCCGTTTTTCTGGATAGCGGCGAGAATTTCCTCGATCCCTTCCACTTCAATGAACAGCGTGAGGCTTCCGCCGATGGGCTTGGCTCCGAGCGCGGGATAATCTTCGGCCACGGCTTTCTGGTCATTGAAGAAAATCTCCACGCCGTCCGCGGTCACCGAACCGAATACGTAGGGTGGTTGCTCGGGAACGGTAATGGCGGTTTGAAAACCGAGAACGGAGCGGTAGAACTCCATGCTGGCGGCGACGTCGCGGACGACAAGATTAGGCGTGAGCTTTTGGAATTTCATGGTCTCTCCTTTTTTTGTGGGGTGGGCGCGGCCTGCTGACTCGGAGGCGCGACGCACACCGAGGTTGTGTGTTCGCAACGCCTCCATCCACACTCCTTGCGAGGGGAACGCAGGTAGGGCCGCCTCATTTTCCGTGGCGCCGCTGGTGAAGGGTCGGCGCGCGGGGCCCGCGAGGTACGAGGAAGAGGATAGCATGGGAGTCAAGTTCTGGATCACGGATGAAGGCGGATTCCTAGTCGATAGGTTGACGGTGTTGATGAAAGTCAAAATCCCCACCCTAACGTCGCAAAAGGCGCGACGTTAGAGTGGGGCACCCGGCGAGAAGTGGGGCGCCAACGATTGGGGGAGGACGATTTGACGATTCGGAATGCCAGATATTTTATCGATAAGTTGCGGTTGCAGCCGCATCCGGAGGGCGGGTATTTCCGGCAGACATACCGGTCGGAGGTGGTGATTGCGCGAGAGGCTCTGCCGGCGGGGTTTTCGGGATCGCGGGCGGCTTCGACGGCGATCTATTTTCTGCTGGAAGGAGAAAACTTCTCTGCGTTTCACCGGTTGCGGTCGGATGAGGTTTGGCATTTCTATGCAGGCGAACCGCTACTCGTGCACGTGATTGAACCGGGGGGAGAGTACTTCCGGATTCTTCTCGGTCATGAGCCGGAAGCGGGACAGGTTTTGCAGGCGGTGGTGCGGGCGGGTTGCTGGTTCGCGTCCCACGTGGCGGATTGGAAGTCGTTTGCGCTGGTGGGATGCACGGTGGCGCCGGGATTTGATTTTGAGGATTTTGAGATGGGAAAGCGGGAGGAGTTGGTGGCACTCTATCCGCGGCATCGGCAAGTGATTGAGCGGTTAACGCGGAGATAGCGCGGGCTGCGATCTCCGCGCAGATGCCTGCTCACCAACACGAAACGCTTGACCACAGAGGACACAAGGGAGCACAGAGGAACAAGCGTGGGTTCTGCGAGACTCTGTGAGCCGGTGTGTCCTCTATGGTTAAGCCCTTCACTTCACGGCTGCGGCTTTTTTGGGGAACATTTCGCCAATGCGGCGGATTTGCGCACCGACTCCCTTTAGCTTTTCTTCGATATGTTCGTAGCCGCGGTCGATGTGGTAGACGCGGTCGATGATGGTTTCGCCGTCGGCGACCAGGGCGGCGAGCACGAGGGAGGCGGAGGCGCGCAGGTCACTGGCCAGCACTGCGGCGGCGCTGAGAGGAGTCTTGCCGCGGACGACGGCACGGCGACCTTCAATCTTGATGTTGGCGCCCATGCGCACCAGTTCCTGCGCGTGCATGAAGCGGTTCTCGAAGATGTTTTCGGTGATGATCGACGTACCTTCGGCCTGCGTGGCTAGAGCCATGAATTGCGCCTGACAGTCGGTGGGGAATCCGGGATGCTCCTCCGTGGACATGTCAGCGGCGGTAAAAGGATTGTCGCCCATGACGCGGACGGAGTCGGCCGTTGATTTGGTTTTGACCCCGACTTCGTGAAGCTTGCTGAGCAGCGCGTCGAGATGCGAGGGATCGCATCCCGCGATGTTAAGATCGCCCCCGGTCATGGCGCCGGCGATGATAAAGGTGCCGGCTTCGATGCGGTCGGGAATGATGCGGTGTTTGGCTCCCTTCAACTTGCTCACGCCTTTGATGCGGATGGTGGGCGTTCCCGCGCCTTCGATCTTCGCTCCCATCTTGTTCAGAAGAGCGGCGAGGTCGGCGACTTCGGGTTCACGAGCGCAGTTCTGTAGTACGGTTTCGCCGTCGGCAAGAGTGGCGGCCATCAGCAGATCTTCGGTGCCGGTAACGGTGATTTTGTCAAAAACAAATTCCGCGCCCTTGAGCCGATCAGCGCTGGCTTCGACGTAGCCGTGTTGTTGTGTGATCTTCGCGCCCAGGCGTTCTAGCCCCTTGATGTGGAGATCGATGGGGCGAGCTCCGATGGCGCAGCCGCCGGGAAGGGAGACGTGGGCGCGGCCGCAGCGGGCTACGAGCGGGCCGAGGACGAGCGTGGAGGACCGCATGGTCTTGACCAGTTCGTAAGAGGCTTCGGGAGAGGCGAGTGTGGCGCAGTGAATGGTGGTGCGATGCTGGGCGCGTCCGTACCCGAGTTCGACTTCGGCGCCCATGGCGGCAAGAAGGTTGCGCGTGGTCTGGATGTCGCGAACCTGAGGGACGTTTTCGAGGATGACGGGTTGATCGGTCAGCAGCGCGGCGGCCATGCAGGGGAGCGCCGCATTTTTTGCGCCACTGATGTGGACGGTGCCGAGTAACGGTTCTCCGCCGCGAATGACGAACTTGTCCATGAGTCAGGAGTCCCGGATAAAATTACATTCTAGCGGGGAATCGCGGCGGTGTGGTTAATCGGAAGAGCACGGGCGAATGAGTTTCAACTCCTGCCAATGGCTTTTCCAAGTAAATGAAAATATCGGCGCGCTTTTTTCACGTCGCGCGCAATCTGTTCCCGGAGAGCGTCCACGGTTGGAAACTTGATTTCATCGCGCAGGCGCTCCAGGAAGCAGATCTCAACCTCCGTCTCCGGGGTTAGTTCAAGGGGATGGAAGTTCAGCAAGTGCGTTTCGATAGCAAATAAGTCCGCCCCGAACGTAGGACGATTGCCGACGTTGGTGACGGAATCAAACCGCTCCGTGCCGACGCGCGTCCAGGTAATGTAGACGCCGTCCTGGGGCACAAGTTCTTCGTAGCGCGCCAGGTTGATGGTGGGCACGGTGTACTTCGATCCGTAGCCGCGCCCGCGCCCGGGTGTGCCGAGTATGCAGAATGGACGCGCCAGCAGATGCCGCGCCCGGCTGACGCGGCCCGCAGTCAGGAGTTTGCGAATCTGGCTGCTGGAGACGGTTTCGCCGCGCAAGGTCATCTCGGGATAAACCTTGACCTCGAAGCCCATTTCGCGCCCGAGTTCGGCCAGCAAATTCATGTCGCCGGCCGCCTTATGGCCGAAACGGAAGTTAAATCCCTCGTGTACTTCGCGCGCGCGCAGCTTTTTTTTGAGAATGCGCTCGACAAACTGCCGCGGGGTCATCAGCGAGAGATCCCGTCCAAAGGGGAGCAGCAGGACGGCGTCGACCCCTGTGGCTTCGAGCAAGCGCAGTTTTTCGGGAGTGGGCGTGAGCAGCTTCAATCCTGCCTCCGGCCGCAGAATCCGGGTGGGATGCGGCTCAAACGTCACTGCGACGGCCTGGCCTCCGCTCGTCCGCGCTCGCGAAACAATCTCCCGCAGCACGTGTGCATGCGCGCGGTGCACGCCATCAAAGTTGCCCACGCTGACCAGCGCGGGGCCGAAGGTGGTAGAGACCTCGTCGAGTTTGTGAAAAACCTGCATAGCGAAAGGCGGAGTCGGAGCTCAGACCTCAGCGATCAGCATTCGGCACAGCCGGCACCAAAGCAATCCGTCTGAAGTTGAGGTCTGAGGTCCGACGTCGTTCTTAGATTTCAAACTCCAATTTCATCCCGTCATGTGACAAACGCACGTGACGCGGCAATGTGGCGTTCGTGGCCTCATGCGCCAGATCGTGGCAAATGTGCGTGAAAAACGCACGCTTGGGTCTCAACCGATCCACGATCGCCAACGAATTCCTTACCGTCGAGTGGGTGGGATGTGGTTTGTGCCGCAGCGCGTCCAGAAACAAAATGTCCAGCCCTTCCAGTTGATGCAGCGACGGTTCCGGAATTTCGCTGTGATCGGTGAGATACGCGGCCGAGCCAAACCGGTAGCCGTAGATCTGGGTTTCCCCGTGAATCAGAATCACGGGCTCGAACCGCACTCCCAAAACATCGACCGGGCCATCAATGGGGCGCAGTTCAAGCAGAGGCAGTCCGCCGAATTTATAGTCAGCATCAAAAATGTAGCTGAACATCCTGCGCAGAAATGCCGCCGCCTCGGGGCGGGCGTAAAGGGGCAATTTCTCAGGCTTGTGCCGGTAGCTGAGAGGACGCAGGTCATCGATGCCCAGGATGTGATCGGCGTGGGTGTGGGTGTAGAGCACGGCGTCCACGCGGGTAATGTGCTCGCGGACCGCCTGGGCGTAAAAGTCCGGAGTGGTGTCGATGAGCACGACCTTGCCGTCATACTCAAGCATGATGGACGGCCGTGTCCGCCGGTCGTGCGGATCGCTCGAGTGGCAGACGGCACAGTCGCATCCCAGCGTGGGCACGCCCATGGACGTGCCGCTGCCGAGCACGGTCAAGGTCGCTTTCATCTTCCGCTGGTTCCGGTGGCGGGACCCGCCTGCGGTGGCCGCGCGAGGGCGTTGGTCACCTCGACGTAGGCCATGCGCAACTCGTAAAGACTGTTCTGCAGGAAATGTTCTTCCGCTGGACTGAGATTGTTCTTGGTCCTCTCTGCAATGAGGCTCAGCGTGTCAATGGACTGGCGCGCTCCAATGATGTCGACTTGCGGCTGCTCGCCTTTTTGCCGCATCAATCCCAGTTGCAGCATCGCCGTCATGTAGAGCGAGGCGAGAAAGCGCTCAAACGTGATCTCAAAATCCTTGGCGGAATGCCCGCTCAGCTCGACCTGTGCATCGAGATCCCTGGCAGACTGGCGGTAGGCGGCCGCCTGTGCATCCTGCTCCGCGCTGGTGGGTGGGGTGGGCATTTCACGATCCAGTGTCTCGCCGTCCGCCGCTACCACAGGGACCGCAATCTTTTCCGCGGGCGAAGCTTCTTTCGCCGCAACCGGGGTCGCCGCTTTTGGCGCCTCGACTTCCTCGGGCACATCGGCGCGCAATTCGCCCTCCGATGTGAACAGGCGCCGGTCCGTTACCTTAAAGCCAGACTGCTCATGTCTCTTCTCAGCCATAATCCCCTTCCTCAAAAAGAACGCCAGATTTTCTCTGCGCTGCTCGCTCGTTGCGATCGCTGCGCGACCTTTGCGGTCAAAAAATTCTCTCCATCACACCGGATGCTGTTCCAGGGAACTCTCTTCCTGCAACAGCATGCTATCCGCGACCGGTAACTGCACCACGGTCGCCTTCGCCCCGCCAATCGTCACCGCGCGCCCCGGCACACCCGCTTCGCGGCGAATATATCCCAGCGCCACAGTCTTGTCCCCACCCGTGAGTTGCAGGCAAGCAGCGCTGGTAATCTCTCCGACTTCCTTCTCCCCGGCAACAATTTTGGTTCCTGCAGCGACCTGCACGCTGTTCTCTGCCAGGAATCCCGCAAACTTACGATGAACCGCTCCACGCGAGTGAATGCGCTCGACGATCTCTTGTCCGACGTAGCATCCCTTGTTGAAGTTCAAGGCGCGCGTCTGCTCGGTCTCCTGCGGCAGATCGCGCTCACGAATATCCACTCCATAGCGCGGAATGCCTGAGACAATGCGATGCAACTCCAGTGCCTCAGAACCTGCGGGCGCGGCACCCGCAGCCAGCAAAGCGTCCCACAGTTGCCTTACGCTGTCCGGCGCCAGCCAGATCTCATAAGAGAGATGCTCCTCGTCTTCGCCGCGCACCAGCGTGCAATCCATACCGTGCCACGGCACGGATTGCGCTTGCAAAGCACGCATCTCGGGAATCGCGAATCCAGCCGCGGCCAGCGCTGCGCGCGACTTCGGTCCAGCGATCCCTAATGCAGTCAGGTGCTCACTGAGATTCGCGACTTCAACGTCGTCCATGATGATGTAATGGTCGAAGGTCGCGAAAATCTTCTCTGCCTGGCCGGAGTCGGTGTCCACCGTAATGGATTCTCCGCGGTTATAAGCATAAAGATCGCCCAGGATGCGCCCCTGCGGGTTCAGCAAAAACGCATACACGCCCTGACCGACAGCCAAGTCGCGGATATTGTTGGTGACCATCCCGTTCAACCAGCGCACGCGATCGCCGCCCGTGAGCGAGATCTTGGCCCGGAATCCGAGGTCGTAAAGGCCACAGCCACCGCGCAACGCCGCGAACTCCGCCTGCGGATCGCCGAAGAGTGTCGCGGTTATCGCGCCACGATACTCGCCGATGCCCGCCGCGCCTAAGCCTTCGCCATGAGCTTGAAGTGCCGTAATCCCCATATCGGTAGTTCGATTATAACGATTGTGTTAACTTTTCTGCCGTGGACTCGAAAAAGGAAAGCCGGAGACGCATCGCCGTCATCCCCGGAGACGGCATAGGGCAGGAAGTCATACCCCAGGCGGTGAAGGTAATCCGAGCCTCGGGCGCTGATGTTGAATTGGCCGATTTTGACTGGGGCGCCGATCGCTACCTGTGCGACCAGGTCACGGTGCCCCCCGACGGCTTCACCATGCTCGGCCGCGACTTCGATGCGATTCTAGTGGGCGCGTTCGGCGATCCGCGGGTTAAAACGAACATTCACGCCAAAGAAATTCTGCTCGGCATGCGCTTCAAAATGGATCTCTACGCCAACGTGCGCCCAGTCCGCCTGCTCGACGCAGCACTCTGTCCACTGAAAGGAATCGAGCCCAAGGACGTAGACTTCGTAGTGCTGCGCGAAAATACGGAAGGCGTTTACACTGACGCCGGCGGTGTCTTCAAGCAGGGCACGCCCGACGAAATCGCCACTCAGGAAGACATCAACACGCGCAAAGGCGTCGAGCGCATCATCCGCTACGCCTTCCAATATTGCGAGCGCCACACCAAAGTCGACGGCTCGCCGCGCAAGAAAGTCCTGATGTGCGACAAGTCGAATGCCATGACCCACGCCGGGGGCCTGTGGCAGCGCGTGTTCAGGGAAGTGAGCGGCGAGTATCCACAAATCATTGCGCAGCACATGTATGTGGACGCGCTCTGCATGCAGATGGTACGCGATCCGCGGCAGTTCGACGTTATCGTCACCAACAACATGTTTGGCGACATCATCACCGACCTCGCCGCCGGTTTACAAGGCGGATTGGGGATGGCCGCCAGCGGCAACATCCACCCGGGGAAGACTTCGATGTTCGAACCGGTACACGGCTCCGCGCCGCCGATTGCGGGCAGAAACATGGCGAATCCGTTTGGCGCGATCCTGAGTGCGGCGATGATGCTCGCGCATCTGGGGATGGTGAAGGAAGCAGCGAAAATCGAAGCTGCCGTGCTTGAAGCGGTGCGGCAGAAAAAGACCACACAGGACATTGGCGGGCCACTAGGCACGCTAGAAGCGGGCGAGTGGGTGGCGAAGCACGTCAACAATCCTTAGTGTCTAAATCCGGACCGAGTTTATGAGCACACGCCCGCCAACAGCGCCAACTCCCGCCATTTCCAGGCGCAGTCCACATCCGTGAAGCCAATCTCGCGCAACCATCCGAGTTGGGTTTCGACATCTAACAACTTGTTCGACGGGTCTTCGGTCTCGACGGTAAATCCGATCCGCGCCAAGAACTCTTTGTGCAACCGGGTAGTCGGCGAGGCCACGTGCTCCAGATTGCAGAAGGCGCCACCCGGATTCAGCAGATCGTAAATCTCCAGGTAGAGCGCCCGCTTGCGTCCGTGCACCAAATGATGAATCGCGAAGCTGGAGATGACGGCATCGAACTTGCCCAGAGCAGGCAGAGGCTCGTCAAGGTTGTGAGCGATGACGCTAACGGAAGATTCGCCGGCAAAGCGCTTGCGCGCGGCTTCCAGCATGGTCGGAGAGAAATCGACGGCCACGGCTTCGGTATCAGGGTGTTGCTGCCGAACCAGACCCAGCAGGCGTCCGTCGCCGGTGCCCAGGTCAAGAATCCGGCGCGCAGTCTGAGGAATGAATTCGAGCAGGGCCGATTCTCCCTCGTTCCGATGGGAAATCGAGTCAGCGCGCTCGAGATAGTCGCGGGCGTGCTCGGTCGAAGTCCAGAGATTAACGGGCTTAGTGGCAGTCATGACGGAAAAGTATACGGAAACGTATAGACTCAATCTCAATGAATAAGGCTAAAGCGCGTTCCTCGGGGATTCTTCGGTTGCTTTTTGCGGTTGTGCTGGCTGCGGCCACATGGGCACCTTCACCGGCGAGCGCACAAGATGCGCAGTCGGCGGACAAGCCGACGGATCAGAATGCGCCGTCCGCCCCGTCCTCGGGCGCGCCATCCTCGGCTACCCAAACCCCAGGGACCCAGGAACCATCCAAGCCTTCTCCGCCGAAGGAGGAACCGCCGAAAGACGAAGTCAAGATCACGCCGCGTCAAGCCGAGGAACTTTTCCACTCTGTCGACGAGATTCTAGAATTCGACAGCAAGCAGACGGGCCTGCCCGTCAAGAAAGCAGTGAAGCGCAAGCTGACCAGCCGCGATGAGGTCGTCTCGTATCTCACGAAGCACCTGAACGACGAGGACACGAAGCGGCTGCGGCGGTCGGAGCTGGTGCTGAAAAAGTTCGGACTGCTGCCGCGCGACTTCAATCTGGAAACATTTCTGGTTGCTCTGTTGCGGGAAGAAGTGGCCGGGTACTATGACCCAAAAACAAAGACCGTGAACCTGCTCGACTGGGTCCCCATTGAAGAACAGGAGCCCGTCATGGCGCACGAGTTGACGCATGCGCTTCAGGATCAGTCGATCGGCCTGCAGAAGTGGATGAAGAAGGGCGAGAAGGACTTGGGCGAAATCCGAAAGGATCCGACCCCCAGCGACATCGAAAACGACGAGATGGATAATGCCCGCGAAGCGGTCATCGAGGGCCAAGCTCAGGCCATGATGTTTCAATATGCTATGGCCCCGACCGGCCACTCGATCGCCAATTCTCCGGCGCTGGTGGACGCAATGGAAGAGGAGACTCTCACCGGGACGCCTAGTACGAAGGTATTCAACGAAGCGCCAATCTTTATGAAAGAGTCGCTCACTTTTCCTTACAGTTACGGCATGGAGTTCGTCGTCAAGCTGATGCAGAAAGGCGGGAAAGAGAAGGCGTTTGCCGGCGTCTTGAAAAATCCTCCGCACACCACGCGCCAGATCATGGAGCCCGAGACTTATCTGTCCGGTGAAAAGATCGAGCCCATGCGGGTGCCCGACTTCAAACATGATTTCAAGGATTATGAGAAGTTCGACATTGGCGCGATGGGCGAGTTCGACGTGGCAGTGCTGATCGAGCAATATGCGGGAAAGCCGTTGTCGAAACATATCTATCCGGAGTGGCGCGGCGGATATTACTATGCGGCCAAACCCAGGCCGGATGCCAAGTCAGATCCCGCGGGGACAGGACCTCTGGGTCTGCTGTACGTGTCGCGCTGGTCGAGCGCCGACAAGGCCGAGGAGTTTGCGGAGATCTATGCGAGGTCGCTCAAGCAACGATACAAGAAAGCAGAGGAGGTAGGAGATTCCACGCCGGATAAAGCCGCGCAGATTGCCGAATCCGCGGATTTGCTGAAAGGGCGCCACACCTGGACCACCGAAGAGGGCACGGTGCTGATCGAGGAGCAAGGCGATACGGTATTCGTGAGTGAGAGCCTGGACGCGGCTACGACAGCAACACTAGAGAGGGAAGTGTTCGGAGAGCTGTCAGCCCCGAAATGAACGAAGGCTTCGCTACTTCTTTTTCTTTTCTTTCTCGTCAGGCAGTTCTCCCAGGAAATGTTGTACTAGCGCCGCGATGGCAAATTGCCTGCCCTCACGCTCGATGGTCAATTTGCGCTCCTGGCCTGGAGTTCCGCCGAGCATGGCCCAAACTTGTCCCATGGTCGATCCGCGCACGGGAATGTCGTTGACCGCGACGAGATGATCGCCGGGCTGAACGCCGTCCGGACCTTGCGCCACCGATGGTTTGCCGTCGAAATCCGGGACGCCGAGGATGGTGAATCGACCGTCGTCTTCCGGGCGCAGGGTGAGTCCAATGACATCGAAGTCAGGAAAGTTGAACATGCGGCCAAACTCGAAGTAAACCGTCGAGTGGGCATAGTCGAGTCCGACTCGGTAGTTGAGCAATACGTTCGAGCCGAGAAGGCCAACGGTGGGCACGCCGGCGCGCTTAGCGAAGAAGTCCATCCAGTCTTTCGGGAGGGCAACCAGCGCGACGTTGGCCAGAAAGAGCGGCCCGTAGTGCACGCGGTCCACGCGCATCACTTTCCACTTCGTTTCTTCGTCGGAACCCCACATGTTGGCCGAGCCCACCGCCCCGGTCATGTGGGGCCAATCGGCATGGGCAGCGGCGAGTTTGTCGAACAGTTCCCCCGAAAGAAAGCTGATGCAGGCGCCCACGTCGAGGGCGAGATTGTATTTCTTGTTCTCAATCTGGCTGGGGATCTGGATTAAGCCGTTCTCCGCATTGACCTGGACTTTGCCGCTCGGTCCTCGGAACTGAATCGTGCCGGGCGTGCCGATCGAAAACTTGTGGCCCGGAAAATCGATCAGGACGTCATAGTGGCGGAGGATGCTGGAAGGCAGGTTGATCTCGACGCTCATGCCGGAGGCTAGCACCGAAGCCGCATTCACGGGCTTGAGCGGAATCTTCGCTTGCTTGACGTCCGCGAGAGGGATCTTCATTGGGCCGACCGTGATCTCTCGCGGCGGAGGAGAAGAGCATTCCCGGTCGTTGCAAGAGACCGCGAGTCCCAGCAGTGTAGCCAGACGGCGGGAAAGGTAGAGCTCAGGATTGCCGTTATCAACCCAGGCACGAACGCGCTCCGCCGAGCCGTTGGGCAGCGGGACTTCGGCGTTAATGACGACGCGGTTGTGATCGATGGCCGCGGGGACGGTCACCGAATTCGGTTCGGACTGGAGCGCGGGCTTGTCTTGCGCCCGGATGAAACCGCACAGCAAGAGCAATGTGCACGCTGCGATACAAAACCTCATGTCCCAAATTGTAACGCCACTCGCTTTGCCGTCCGCGACCCGCGCAGTCACAAAACGAGTGTGCCGCCGAGATGCGTACGGCGGATTCTCGTCCTGTATAATCACCAGTTTGACTTGAGCGCGCAGGCGTTCTGGAGTGGGATTGGCACAGGCGGAAATCGGAATTATCGGCGGCAGCGGGCTCTACTCGATGCCCGGGCTGAGCACGGTGAAGGAAGTGCGCGCGAAGACGCCGTTCGGCGCGCCTTCCGACGCCTACGTGTGCGGCACGCTGGAGGGGCGCAAAGTGGCGTTTCTGGCGCGGCATGGACGCGGCCATCGCATCCTGCCCAGCGAGCTGAATTTTCGCGCCAACATTCACGGGTTCAAACAGCTTGGGGTCGAGCGCATCGTTTCGATCTCGGCCGTCGGGTCGCTTAAGGAAGAGCATAAGCCGCTGGACTTCGTCATCCCCGATCAATTTTTCGATCGAACACGCCATCGCGTGGATACTTTTTTCGGCAGTGGCGTGGTGGCGCACATCGCCTTCGCCGATCCCGTCTGCGGAGAACTGGCGGGGGTGGTGGAGTCCGCGTGCAAGAAAGTCGGCGTCGTCGGCAAGCACGGCGGAACTTACGTGTGCATGGAGGGGCCTCAGTTTTCCACCAAGGCTGAGTCGAACGTATATCGCGGCCTGGGCATGGACGTGATCGGCATGACCAACCTGCAGGAAGCCAAATTGGCGCGCGAGGCGGAGCTTTGTTATGTCACGGTCGCGATGGTGACGGACTACGACTGCTGGCATCCACATCACGATTCGGTGACGGTCGATCAGATCGTCGCCGTGCTCCTGAAGAATGCCGAGAACGCCACGAAAGTGGTCCGCGAGACGGTGGCCGCAATGCCGCGCGAACGCTCATGCAAATGCGCCTCGGTGCTGGCCCACGCCATCTTGACCGATCACAAGAAGATTCCCGTGGCGACGAAGAAGAAGTTAAAGCTGATTCTGGGTAAGTACGTTAAGTAGGCCGGTTTTTACTAACCACGAAAGACGATCCACTACCACTTCATAAGGACAGGATTTCCGAATGAGCATTCTCGTAGTCGGTTCAGTTGCGTTTGATGATGTTACCTCGCCTTCGGGCAGCGTGAAAAATATTCTGGGCGGGGCAGCCACGTACTTCTCCCTGGCAGCCAGTTATTTCACAAAAGTGCGCATCGTGGCTGTGGTCGGCGAAGATTTCGGTCCCGAGCAGGAACAGGTCTTCCGCCAGCACAGCATCGATACCCGCGGCATCGAGCGAGCCAAAGGCAAGACGTTCCGCTGGGGCGGCTCGTATACCGACAATCTGAACGAGGCGAAGACAAACTTCACGGACTTGAACGTATTCCAGACATTCCAGCCTCGCATTCCGAAAGAGTATGACGACACCGAGTTCCTTTTTCTGGCGAATATTCAGCCGACCTTGCAGGCAGACGTGCGGCGCAAGATGAACGGTGTGCGCCTGACCGGATGCGACACCATGAATTACTGGATCAAAGGCGCGCTCAAAGAACTCCAGGAAACCTTGAAACTCGTAAACGTCCTGCTGATCAACGATACCGAAGCGAAGATGCTCGCCGGCGAAACTAATCTGCCGCGGGCGGCGAACAAGGTGCTGGCCATGGGTCCGCAGGCGCTGGTCATCAAGCACGGCGAATACGGCGCGACCATTTTCTTTCGCGAGGGAGCGTTCGGCATCGGACATCATCCGTTTCGCGCCCCGGCGCTCCCGATCGAAGAAGTGAAAGATCCGACGGGTGCTGGCGATTCCTTCGCCGGCGGATTCATGGGCTACCTGGCGTCGCAAAAAGAATTGAGCCGCGAAGCGCTGAAGCGCGCTCTGTTCTACGGCGGTGTCATGGGATCATTCGCGGTCGAGCGTTTTGGTACGGAGCGCCTGCAGTCGCTGACCCGGGAGGAGATCGACGCGCGCTTTCAGATCTTTCGCGAACTCACTCACCTCGAGTAGTCTGCCTCCAGGGGCCCGGTCGTTTTTCGGACATGGTTTGTGCCCAAGAAAATGAAAAGCGCGCCGCCCAGTTCCCCTTGGGACTCCGAGGTCAGGCTGCTGGCCTGGCTTGCGACCTGCGTTTCTGTTCTTTCATTCCTGTTCTATTTCCAGCGCGGTGATGTGTTGCTCTATGGGGACGCGGTCGCCCACATCAACATCGCGCGCCGCGTCTTCGATTCGAAAACTCCCGGCCTTCTGCAGTTGGGAACCGTGTGGCTACCCCTACCGCACCTGCTGATGATTCCTTTCTTGATCTCCGACGAAATGTGGCAGCGGGGCGTGGGCGGCTCGCTTCCCTCGATGGTGGCGTATGTCTTCGGCGTGATCGGAATGTTCCGGCTGGTTCGGGGCGCTCTCGCGCGCGACGTTGAACCGGATAGGGCCGCTCGAGTTGCCGCCTGGACCGCGGCGTTGGTGTACGCGGCGAATCCGAATCTGATTTACATGCAGACCACCGCCATGGGCGAGGCGCTATATCTGGCTTTCTTCATCTGGGCGATCCTCTATCTCAGCGAGTCCATGCGCGGGGATGCGAAGGCGCTCACGAAGTGCGGCCTGTGTCTGGCTGCGGCCTGCCTGACGCGCTACGACGGATGGTTCCTCGCGGCGACGATTGCAGCAACGGTCATAATTTTCAGCTTGCTCACCGGCAACGCACCTCGGCAGGAGGTGTCCGCACTCCGGATCTCGCGAGCGGGAGTCGTGAAGTTCGTCTTGATCGCGGGGGCCGCACCAGCGCTCTGGCTCACTTATAACGGAATCGTCTATCGCAATCCGATCGAGTTTGCAAACGGACCCTACTCGGCAAAAGCCATCGAACGCAGGACGGAGAATGCGGGGAATCGGGGGCATCCAGGCAGTGGCAATCCAGTGCTGGCAGGGAGGTATTTTCTAAAATCGGCCGAAGTCAACCTGGCAGAAAACGAATGGCTGCAGCGGGCTTGGATTTTGGTCGCAGTCGCGGGCATGATGGCCGCTGCGTTGACTCGTCGCCGCCGACTAAGCGTGGCCGGAACACTCTCTGTTGGCGCGTGGCTGCCGCTGCTTTTCTTGCTAGTCCCCGTGTTGTTTTACGCGCTGTCGGTGGCCTATGGAGGAGTTCCGATCTTCATCCCAGCCTGGTGGCCGTTCTCTCATTACAACGTACGTTACGGATTGCAGTTGCTTCCTGCTTTCGCTGCGGTGTTGGCGATCCTTGTGCATCTGGCCGTGCGCTCCGAGGGATGGAACTCACGGCTGCGTCTGGCGTGCGTGCTGGGCGTATTCGCGTTGGTGCTTGCAAGTTACGGATCAATCTGGCGTACCGTGCCGGTTTCATTGAAGGAAGCTCAAGTCAACATGGGCACGCGGAATCAACTCGAAACCCAACTTGCGATCTGGCTCCGAAAGCTGCCGCCCAACTGCACCCTGCTGATGTATCTGGGGGATCACGTGGGTGCAGTGCAGCAGGCGGGGATTCCGCTCAAGCGTGTGATCAATGAAGGCAATCACCGCACGTGGAGACAGCCTGCTGACCCCGATGGTCTGTGGGAGCAAGCTCTGGCGGATCCCGCGCGTTATGCCGATTACGTGGTGGCCTTCGAGGGCGACCCCGTGTGGCAAGCGGTGGCGGCCCGGCATTTGCACGCACTGGTAGAAATCCACGCCACCGGGCAAGCGCGCGCCATCCTCTGTCTCGCGCGGTAATCACGCAGGTAACGCGAGCCCGCAGGCGTCCGATGATAGAATCCGGCTTCGGAAGCCTGCGTCGGGCAGGCGGATAGCCTAAATGACTTGGCAACACTTCGTCGATGTGCTGCGCTGGGAGATGGCGAGCGGAGCTCTTGGCAGTTCGCTGACGCGCCTGATCGTGGCGGCGCTTCTTGGCGGGCTGATCGGAGTAGAGCGCGAGTTCAAACACCGGGCCGCGGGCCTGCGCACCAACATGTTCATTTGTTTCGGCGCGGCGATGTTCACGCTTCTTTCCGAGAGGCTGGCGGGTGTTCCATCGGATGCGGCTAGAATCGCGGCGCAGATCATCCCCGGCATCGGCTTTATCGGCGCGGGCTCGATTCTGCATACGCGCGGGCTTACCACCGGTCTGACCACCGCGGCCACGCTGTTCGTAGTCGCCTCGGTCGGAATGGCCGCGGGCGGCGGCCTTTATCTGACCGCAGTGTTCGCTACCGTACTGGTACTGCTGGCGCTCTTTGCTCTGGGCCACATGGAAGAAACGTTCAACATCAAGCTGCTCATGACCAGTTATGAAGTGACGGGCGCCAGCGTCGAAGAAATCAGCAACGAGGTCAACCGCATTCTGGAAACGCATCACCGGCTGATGAAAAACATGTGCAGCGGGAACACGGACCAGCACGTCCGCCTGCAGTTCGATGTCGAGGGCTGCAACCGCGAGCAAAAAGAATTGCTGCAACAATTGAAAGCGTCGAATGTATTGCTGGGCGCGATTTCCCTCGGTCGGGTGGACCACGAGTGAACTCGGGCGTCCGCAAGATCCGTTTCGTGAAGGCCAGTGCCTGCGGCAACGATTTCCTGTTGATCGACGATTCCCTCGCTCCACCGGACGCACACATTCATGCGTTTACCAAGCGAATCTGCGATCGCCACGAAGGCGTGGGCGCCGACGGCGTGGAGTGGATGCTGCCGCATCGATCGGCGGACGTCGAAATCCGTCTCATCAACGCCGACGGCTCCGAGGCGGAGATTTCGGGCAACGGCACCCGTTGCGTCGCCGCATACTTGTGCTCCGAGCAGGGGAAAGAGAAGATTACGATCCAAACCGGGGCAGGACTGAAGACTTGTGCTCTGATTTCGCACAGCGATTGGGAGTATGAGTTTGAAATCGAAATGGGAGAAGCCGTGGTCGAGAGGGAACTCGCCCTAAAGATGCGCACCGGGGAAGTGCGCGGGATTCCGGTGTCGATGGGCAATCCGCACTACGTCGTCTTCGTCCCGGAGTTCGCGGGAGACTGGCAAGGACACGCGGCAGAAATTCAGCTAAGTTCCCACTTCAAGCAGGGAGTGAACGTTGAACTCGTCGCGGTCGATAGCAAGCACGATGTGAGGGCGCGCTTTTTTGAGCGCGGCGTCGGGGAAACGCAGTCTTCGGGTACCGGTTCCTGCGCAGCGGCAGCGGCCGCGATGGCGACGGGCCGGGCAGATTCTCCGGTGAAAGTGCACGCTCCCGGCGGAACGCAAAGCGTGCGCAGGGAAGGCAACAATATTTTGTTGCGAGGTCCGGCGCGGCTGGTGTGCCGGGGGGAATTCTTTTTGAGTTGAATCGCTGATGGTGTTGCTTCATCGGTTGCGACAGCTGGGAACCAATGTCTTCGTCCCACGTTCAGCCCGTTAAACCGGCGGCCCTTCGTCCCGGCGACACCGTGGGGATTGTCGCGCCCGCCAGCAACATCAAGCGGGCGGATTTGGAAGCCGGCTGCGAAGCCCTGCGGCGCGCTGGATACCGCCCGTTTTATTTCGACTCGATTGTGGAACAGGATCTTTATTTTGCCGGATCGGTCGAGCGGAGAGCGCGTGAGTTGGAAGAGATGTTCGTACGTAACGAAGTGCGAGCGATCGTATGCGCCCGCGGTGGCTACGGCGCGAACTATCTGCTAAAAGAGCTTGATCTTGAAAAGATCAGCGCGCATCCCAAGATTTTCGTCGGCTACAGCGACATCACCACACTGCTGACCTATGTTCACGATGTCGGAAGCTTTGTTACTTTCCACGGTCCGATGGCAGCCAAGGATTGGACGCATGAAGACGGTGTCGACCTGGTCTCGTGGCGGGCGGCTGTCTCGGGGACGACACCATGGGACGTAGTGCTGGGCGCGGGAGTCAGTGGATTGGTCGACGGCGACGCAGAGGGCGTCCTGTATGGCGGATGCGTTTCCATCCTGGTCGCATCGCTGGGTACGCCATACGAAATCAAGACTGCAGACACGATCCTGTTCGTCGAAGATCTCGCGGCCAAACCCTATCAGATCGACCGCATGCTGATGCAGTTGAAGTTGGCCGGACATTTCGACGCGGTACGCGGCATTGTCTTCGGAGAAATGCTCGATTGCGTGCAGACCGCGAATCAGGGTTACACTCTGCAGGATGTGGTCCGCCGAATTGTCGGTGACCTGGGAGTGCCCGTCGCCTTCGGCGTTCGGTCGGGGCACGTTACATCGGGCAACATCACGCTGCCGTTTGGAGTGCGGGCGAAACTGGCGGTGCGGCGCGGGCAGGTAGCCTTGAGGATTTTGGAATCATCGGTCAAGCCCTAAGACCACGATAGATTCTTGGTGGCGCAGCGCTTTCCGCGCTGCGATAGCTGGCTTGTTGGGAGTGTGGTCTTTAGCCCCGAGGTACCTCAAGCATAGCTGCCCGTGGCACAATACGGGTGATTCCCTGTGGACCGGCGCGCTTCGTCTGGAGGGAATCGATAGTCTTGTAGAGACTGCGAGGTGAGGCGGAAATGAAAGCGAAATTGTTCTTTCTCTCATGTTTTTTCCTGATAATTCGAGTTGCGGCCGTCGCCCAGACCGGCAGCGGTAACACGCCGGAAGCCGCCACCGATGTTGGCAAGTCTGCCAAGTGGGATAGTCTCTCCCACCAGGGACGCAGCGGCGATTATCTGATTGGCAAGGTGATTGTCGCCGGCGGCGCCCTTCCCTGGGACTCCATTCCAATCACCGTGACGTGTGACGGAAAGATTCGCTATACCGCCAACGCTGACCCCAAGGGCAGCTTCGAGATCGCTGCTGTCAAGACATCTTCTTACACGCTCGGCACCGAGGGTGCGACATCCAAACCAGCAGCTGAATTCGTCGGTTGCACAGTCGAAGCTGTTTTGCCGGGTTTTAACTCCAGCGCCCTCACAATCGCAAATCGCAACATCCTCGACAATCCGGATATTGGCACCGTCAGGCTGAGTCGAGAGGAGGAAGCAACCGGTGCCGCAGTCAGCAGTACCACGGCATCCGCTCCCAAGGAAGCCACCAAGGCATTTGAAAAGGCACGCAGCGAGTGGCTGGAGCAGAAGCCGGACCGTGCGCAGCGCGATCTTGAAAAGGCCGTTCAGTCGTACCCGCAATTCGCGGAGGCGTGGTACCAACTCGGAAAGATTCAGGAGTCATCAAGCCCGCAGGAGGCCGGGAACTCATTCTCCAAGGCAGTCGCCGCGGACCCGAAGTTTATTCTTCCCTACGAGCACCTTGTTCCATCCGCTGCCCGGGCAGAGAAGTGGCAGGAAGTCGCGGATGATGCTGCTCGCGAGTTAGAACTCAACCCGCGGGGCACGGCGCAAATCTGGTATTACCAAGCGCTGGGAAACTACAAATTGAACAAAAAAGACGTCGCCGAAGCCAGCGCCCTCAAGGCACTCTCCATGGACCCCCTCCACACTCAGCCAAACACCGAGCAACTGCTCGCCGTGATTCTCGCCGACAAACGGGACTATGCCGGAGCCCTGGCGCACCTGCGCAGCTGCCTGGCATATTTACCGAGTGGGCCGAATACCGATCTCGTGAAGAAGCAAATCGCGCAGCTGGAAAAAATGGTTCCGGCGCCGAAATAGAGAGGGGGCGGCCCACTCTCGCGCAATTCTGAAATATTCCTGGGGGCCGGCCTGGTGCACAAACGATAATTCTGTATCACAACCCGCTCTTCGGCATTATTGCCGCTGATTGGGGAGATTCCAAGAGGGAAGAAGTAGCCATCGCTCGACTGGAAAAGTAGGTCAAAGACGTAACGAGTTATTGAATTACGAACGAGATGAACGAAAAACAGCACATTCACCTGATCGGCATATGCGGCACGGCCATGGCCTCGCTGGCGGGAATGCTGAAGCAGCGCGGATTTCACGTCACGGGCTCCGACGCCGCAGCTTATCCCCCCATGTCGGACTTTCTGCGCGAGTTGGATATTCCCGTGGCACAGCCATTTGATGCGAAGAATCTTGACCCTCGACCGGATCTAGTCGTGGTAGGCAACGCCATGTCGCGGGGCAACGTGGAACTGGAACAAGTGCTCGACCAGCGGATTCCATTCTGTTCTCTTCCTCAGTTGCTGCACGATGAATTTCTGCGTGGCAAGGAAGTCCTGGTCGTGGCCGGAACCCACGGCAAGACCACGACGACGTCCATGCTGGCATGGATCTTCCACTCCGCCGGGCTGCAGCCGTCGTTTCTGATCGGTGGCATTGCGGAAAATTTCGGTTCGAGCTTTCATCTCGGCGCAGGCATGCACTTCATTCTGGAAGGCGACGAATACGACACGGCTTTTTTCGACAAGGGGCCGAAGTTTCTACACTATTTTCCCGACTCGGTGATTCTGACCTCGGTTGAATTCGATCACGCCGACATCTACAAAGATCTCGACGCCGTCGAAACCGCATTCAAGCGCCTGGTGAATCTCATCCCGCGCCGAGGGCGAATTGTAGCCTTCGACGGCGTTGCAGGCGAGACGACGGAGAGCCCAAGCCTGGAGCGCTGTTTGGTCAAGGCGTTTTGCCCTGTGGAGCGCTACGGCGCCGGACTGCGTGCGAACTGGAAGGTCACGAATCTGCGCCTCGAACCAGCGCGCACTTCCTGGACCGTTCTGCACGACGGACAATCGTGGGCCGATCTCGAGTTTGCGCTCGCAGGAGAGTACAACGTATGGAATGCCACAGCGGCGGCCGCGCTGGCGGCTTCCTGCGGCGTTCCGAAAGACGTGATTGCGGCCGCGCTAAAAAGCTTCAAGAGCGTGAAACGTCGGCTCGAAGTGAAGGCGCAGGTGGACGGCATCACCATCATTGACGACTTTGCCCATCATCCCACGGCGATCGCGGGAACCCTGAAAGCGCTGCGGGCGCGCTACCCCAACGCGCGACTATGGGCAATTCTGGAGCCGCGCTCTAACACACTGCGTCGGCGAGTTCTGCAGAGTGATTTGGCGCGCAGCCTGGCGCAGGCCGACGAAGTGATTGTGGCGGGCGTGTTCCGTTCGGAAGCGGTTCCGGAAAACGAACGCCTGGAGTTGTCCGCCCTCGCCGCTGAGATCAAGGGCAAGGGCCGGCGGGCGCGGCTTCTGGCAGACGCGGACGCCATCGTGCAGACAATTGCTGCGGAGATGCGCAGCGGCGATGTCGTGGCAATTCTCTCCAATGGCGGTTTCGGCGGAATCTATGAAAAGCTGCCGGCACGTCTGCGGGAATTGGCAGGGAAGCGATGAATTTCTTCCCCGGACTTGGTCGCACTCTACGGCTGACGATTTGTGTCGCTATTCTCGCCCTGTCGTCCACGTCGATCGCGCAGTCACCGGCTTCGGTTGCTTATACGATATCGCTCGCGTCACCCGAAGAGCATCTGGTAGAAGTGCAGATCATCCTGCCTGCGGGTGGCGCGCAGCGCGAACTCCAACTTCCGGTTTGGAACGCGCTTTATCAGGTTCGCGATTTCGCCCAGTTCGTGAACTGGGTGCGCGCGAAAGATCGTTCCGGCAGTCCGCTCTTGGTGCACCAACTCAATAAGAGCCGCTGGCAGATTTCAGGCGCGGAGAGCGGGGCCATTGTGGAGTATCAAATCTATGTCGACTCGCCGGGGCCATTCAACGCGCAGCTGAACACTCATCATGCCTTCTTTAATCTGGCACAGATTCTGATGTATTCGGTGGACGCGCGCTCTGCTCCCCTGTACGTGCGTTTCAGTCATCTTCCTGCAGGGTGGCACATTGCCACTCCTCTTACATCGTCCTCCGGCGACGAGTTCAGTGCAGCGAATTACGACCGTCTGGTCGACTCTCCGGTGGAGATCGGCAACTTTCAGGAGTCCGAGTTCGACGAGTCCGGCGGCCATTTCCGGGTAATCATCGACGCCGACTCCGCCGACTACGACATGACAAAGATTGTTACTGCGCTGCACAGAATTGTCGCCGCAGCAATCAGTTGGATGAACGACCGTCCCTTCGATAGCTACACGTTTATTTATCACTTTCCGCACGGGCCGGCGGGCGGCGGCATGGAGCACGCCTTCTCGACGGCTATCGATCTGAATGCCGACGTGATGAAGAAGTCTCTGGACGCTCTGACTGGCGTCACCGCGCATGAGTTCTTCCATCTGTGGAACGTCAAGCGCATCCGCCCGCAGACGCTCGAACCGGTGGACTACACTAAAGAAAACTACACGCGAGCGCTGTGGTTCAGCGAAGGCGTGACCAGCACCGCCGAAGGGACCATTCAGTTACGCGCCGGCCTGCTTGATGAAAAGCAATATCTTTACGGGCTCGGCGAACAGATCACGGAACTCGAGCGGCGTCCGGCGCACCTCACGCAGTCGGCCGAAGAATCGAGCCTCGACGCCTGGCTTGAGGGCAGCGGTTATTACCATCGTCCGGAGCGCAGCATTTCGTACTACAACAAAGGCGAACTGGTGGGGGTGATGCTTGACCTTGCGGTGCGCGATGCCAGTCACGGGCAGGCGTCCCTGCGCGACGTTCTGCAATGGATGAATGCGAACTATGCCAAAAAGGGCCGCTTCTTTAACGATTCCGAAGGCGTTCGCGAGGCCGCCGAGGCCGTCAGCCACTCCGATTTGGCTTCGTTCTTCGCGAAGTACGTGGCTGGAAGCGACGAGATTCCCTGGGATGATTTTTTTCGCTCCGTGGGTCTGCGGGTGGAGGCCGTCCCGAACACAGTGACCGATGCAGGCTTCACGGCATCGCGCAACTTCGATGGCCCGATGTCGGTGGGAGCAGTAACGCCCGGCAGCGAGGCAGAGCACGCTGGTTTACGCGTAGGCGACACGATCGTTGAACTGCAAGGCAAAACCGCCGGTCAGGAATCTCGGCAGGAGTTGGCCCGGCTGAATCCTGGCGACACGCTCAGCGTGAAAGTTAGATCCCGGCGTGCAGCTGAGCGCGAACTGAAATGGAAAGTTGGCAGTCGTCAGGAAATCTCGTACGAGGTAAAGGACGTCGTCCAGGTCACGTCCCAGCAGCGGGCGCGCCGCGTCGCCTGGCTGAAAGGCGAAGCCCAGAGCTCCACTGACGCAACGTCAGGGGCATCAGGAACAGGAAAATGATTCGCACGATCCTCATGCTGATCTTCTGGGCGCTGGCCGCTCCCGTGGCTGCGATCATCGGCTTCTCCGCAAGCTTCATCATGGGCGACGTCCGCGTCCTCTATCGTCTGTTCATGTGGGGTGCCTGGTCGGGCGTGTGGATTACCGGGGTGCGAGTCGAAACCGTCGGACTCGATCAGTTCGACCACTCGCGCAGCCACATCTTCATGACGAATCACGTTTCCAACCTGGACCCGCCGATTCAAATCCCGCTGATTCCTCACCGCACGTCGGTGATGGTGAAGAAAGAGCTGTTCAAAGTCCCGATCCTTGGTCGCGCCATGCGCATGGGGTCGCTGGTGCCCGTCGACCGCGGAAATCGCGACGCCGGCATCGAAGCCGTGCGAGCCGCGAAGTCGGTCGTCGAGCAGGGGCTGAACATGACCATCTACGTGGAAGGCAAGCGCTCGTTCGACGGAAAACTTCTCCCGTTTAAAAAAGGTCCGTTCTATCTGGCCCTGGAGTGCGGGGTTCCGGTCATTCCGGTTACGATCGTGGGTACGCACTACACCATGCCGAAGGCAAGATTCTCCATCAGACCGGGCAGGGTGAAGGTGATCTTTCATCCGCCGATTGCCCCGAAGGATTTTGGCAGCCGTGATTGCCTGATGGAACAAGTGCGTGCCGCCATCGAAAGCGGCCTGCCGGAACAATATCGCCAGCCGGCGTCCGCCCCGGCAGACAACAGAGGGGCAGAGGGAGGAACAGCATACGCCTGAGCCGTTCTAGCCAGACTTGAGCGGAGTCGAAGGGTGCCTTTGTGGTTATTCTTTTGGGTTCTTAGCTCGGATCGCTCGTGCCATGTCGGGAAGTTTCGGCAGGATCGCGGAGTACTTCAGCCACAATCTGTGATCAACGGCGGGAGCGCCGCTGACCAGTGCGCCAGCCGGGATGTCGTGGGCTACACCGCTCTGAGGCGTGACGATGGCTCCTTCTCCGACTTTGCAGTGCCCCACCACGCCAACTTGTCCCGTAAGAATCGCTTTGTTGCCAATCTCGGTTGATCCGGCGAGTCCGACCTGCGCGCAAAGCAGCACGTCTTCGCCGACGTGGGATCCGTGCCCCACCTGCACCAGATTGTCGACCTTCACGCCGCGTCCGATTCGCGTTTCGCCCACGCTGGCGCGGTCGATGCACGAGTTGGCCTGCACCTCGACGTCGTCTTCAATCACCACAGGCGCCGGCTGCGGAATCTTATGCCAGCGTCCCTCCGGCGTTTTGGCGAATCCGAACCCATCCGCACCGATTACAACGCCGTTCTGCAGAAGCACGTTGTTGCCTACCCGGCAGTTCTCGCGGACCACCGCGTGCGCATGCGCGAAGAAATTGTCGCCGATCTTCACGCCGCGATAGATGACGACATGCGCCAGCAGCACCGCGTTCGCCCCGATCTGGACGTTCTCGTCGATGACAACATACGGCCCGATATGAGCGTGCGCCCCGATTCGTGCGCTGGCGTGCACGATTGCCGTCACGTGTATGCCAGGCTCATATCGGAGCGGTGGATGGAAGAGTGCGAGCGCCCGGGCGAACGTCAGATAAGGATCTTTCGCCCGCAATACCGCCGCCGGAATAGCAGGGAAGTCCTCGCCGACGATCACGGCGGATGCTTTAGTGGAACGCGCCGCCGCCGCGTATTTGGGATTCGATACGAACGTAAGTTCCCCGGGTCCGGCGTGTTCAATTCCGTTGAGGCCGGAGATTTCCGTGTCCGGAGAACCGTTTTCGAGGCGTGCATCGAGGGCGGAAGCGATCTGAGAGAGTTTCATGGTTGGAAGAAGTTGCGAGTAAATCCTACACCAGAGCCGAGGGCGACCTTGACCACGTCGCGAAATGTAGCTGTCCCGCCCTTGTAGGGTTCGCTGTGACAGAGCCGGGATTTTGATTTTACTTGCAACCCCAGACCGTACCGGGCTACTGAACGGTAAGGTAGAACGTTCCGGTGTGACTCACCGATCCGCTCGTCGCGGTAACCGTAATCGTGAAGAAACCGGTCGGCGTTCCCGTCGTGACATTGAAGTCCATGCTGTTCGAGGCGCCTCCGCCGGGCGAAGGATTCGTAACCACGACTGGCAGCTTTCCAAGCGTAGCAACGTCGCTCGCTGAGAGTTCGAGCCCGATTTGGTTACTATTGTTGGTTATAGATGGATGCTGAATTCCGCCATAGGTCACGGTCGATGTTGCGATAAAGCCAGAGCCGCTCACCATTACGGTGGGAACGGAGGTCGAACCCGCTGCGATTTGACTCGGCGACAACGATTTGATCGAGGGCGTCGGATTCGGTGTAGTCCCACCGCCACCCCCACCTGCGCTGCCTCCGCCGCAACTCGGCAACAATCCAAGAACGCAGATCAGCATGACGATCGCAGCCTCGCGCTTGCGCCTCGACATGCGGATCAGGCAAATACCAATCAGAAGGCCAGCTTCCGAGAACCACCAGCGCTGGGGCGGTGCTGAAGAGGCGCGTTGAGCCGCTTGCCCAAGAGCGGCGGTGGTTATCGTCAGCGTTGTGGTGCCGCTGTTCGTCAGCTGCGTAGGGTTGAAACTGCACGTCGCCTCAGCCGGAAGTCCGCTACAAGCAAAGTTTCCAACTGTGCCGGTAAACCCATACAGTGCATTAATGTTGAAACCGAGTTGTTGTGTCTGTCCGGCGGCGATGGTCACACCGTTGGAGAACGGGAAGATCGAAAAGTCGGGCACTCCAATTTGGACGTCATTGCTCTGGTTACCGACATAGTTGCTGTCGCCGGAATAGTGGAACGAGAAATCAATCGTCGAAGTTATGGTGACGGTAAGCGTCGCCTTCAGCGCCGAATATCCGCTGCTGTCGGTTACTTGCGTGATGGTAGGGGTAGCATTGACTACTCCATTCGTGCTGTAAAAGGTGAACGTTCCCGTAGGAGGTAGATTCTTCTGCGTCGTGTCCACCATTGCCGTCAGGGTTACTGCGGTTCCAGCAGATACGACCTGTGCACTCGACGTGAGTGTCTCGGTCGTCGGATACAGCACCGAGACTGATGTCGCTGGACTCGAAAAAGGCGCGTAGTTGCCGTCTCCGCTGTAAGAGGCCGTGATCGTCTTTGTTCCCGATGTTGTGAACGTCGGCTGGAAAAATGCAGTCAGGGATGCACCTTGATTGGGCGACCCCGCGGTTCCTGAATACGAAGTCGGAACCGGAAGCGCTGTCCCATTGGCGTACAACGTCACGGTGCCAGTAGGCACGGCCCCTGAACTGGAAGACTGCACAGTTGCGTAGAAAAAGGTACTGGAACCCGCAAGGATCGTAGGCGTCGACCCGGTTGGTGGCGCCATCGTGGTCGGCGCCGGAGTAATACTGATCGTGCTCGTGATTGTAGTTGCGTTGAAGCTGTTGTCTCCCGCGTACGCAGCCGTCACCGAATCTTTGCCACCGGGAAGCTGAACCGCCAGGTCTTCAAGGTATCCGTAGCTGTTGAGAGTGTAGGCGCCGGCATCGAGCGCGGTTCCGTTGTTGGTCAGAGTGACTTGACCCGACGGACATCCGGTCGCTCCCGTTGTGCCGACTGGAGCGCAAAGTTTTCCCGCAGAGTTTTCCACGTTCACGCGCAACAGGTACGGCGTACCGTAAGTTGTAGTTGTGGTGTTGTTGCTGAGAATGTGTCCGTTGGTATCGAAGGTGACCAGAAAAACCTGCGGCTGGCTGTTCTCTTTAGAGACCGTGACGCTTACCGGAGCCGAATAGCTGCCGCCGTAGTTTCCGTCCCCCGTGTAATGCGCGATCACGTTGTAGGTGCCACCGGGTAGCAGACTCGTGGTGACGCCCGCACCCGTAGTGCCGGTACTTAGTGTGAATCGATCGATGGCCTGGCCCGTGGTTGTTCCAGAGCCAGTGCTGACGAGCAGGGAAGCGTCACCAGTAGCCGCGGTTGGGCTCACGCCTATATTCACAGGGACGGCTGTCCCGTGCTTTACGTTTACGGCATTGCCGAAGTTTAACTGCAAGGTGGCGGACGTGGCAGTAAAGGCGGCCTTCGTCCAATTGTTCACCAGGTTGGCAGCATCCACCGAGCCCAGGCCGGTAGCGAGATCGTATCCCGTTCCGGTGCTGTAACCCGAAAGCACTCCGTAAGCATCGCCCGGTGTTGCTACCGTGCAATTAGGGGTACCAGCGATGCAGGGCAGGGCGATGGTTGAGCCCGAAGGGACATCGTGAAAGACGTTCGCTTGTTTGGTAACTAGCTTGTACAGAGCGAAGCCGGGAACGCCTTGAGGTGTGCCGGTCTTCTGGTTCACGAGAGACATGATTCCGGCGAATGTGGGCGATGCGACCGAGGTTCCCCCGTATCCGGCAAAATCATTCAAGTCGCACGCACCGCCTGTCTGATCTTGTTGGCAAATTAGGTAGAAACTGCCTAGGAACCCGTTGCTGGCGAAAAGAGAAATGTCGGGAAGGTCGCGTCGATTGTCGTTGGGAACGCCAGCGCCGCTTTGCCAGGAAGGCTTGGCGTACCCCTGACTGCAGCTTCCCAGGGTCTGACTGTTTACCACACAGTTGCTCGGGCCGCCGCTGCCTGCGGTCGAGTTCACCCCCCCGGCCTGGATCATATTGGGGTTGTTACAGGCTTGCTCCTCCGTCGTGCCATATCCGAGCGTGACGGCAAGAGCATTGGTGCAGGAATCGTTCCACGTGGTTTCCGGAATGTATCCCTTGGCTGAGGCCTGCGTCGTGGGATCGTTGGTCGAATTCCAGTAGGTCGTCCACTTGTTGTATTGGTTGAAGTCCGTTCCGCCCACGGCTGCGTTGAAAGGAGTAGAAGCGATCCCATTCACATTCAAGCCGTACTGTGCAGGTCCGCCGGGGTTGTCGCAACCGGCGGCGCCATTATCGCCGGCAGAAACGAAGACACTGATTCCCTGTGCCGCGGCTTGCTCCCACAGCCGGGAATAGAACTGGTTCCCGGCCGAGCCGAGGCCGAGTTCGCACTCGCCGTAGCTTTCGCTCATGACGGGAGCCAGATTGTTATCCACGATATAGACGGCGGAGAGATCGATTCCATCCGTGGTCTCGGTCGATGCGGAGGTCACGAAGTCTATCGTGGCCTGGGGCGCAACCGCACCCGACCATTGGACGTCGATGTCGGCTTCGCCTTCGTCGCCATTGATCCCCGGATCGGGGCCGTTGAGGATGACATTGAGTTTATTCGGGGGAACAGTTAGACCGAAGAGTTGCCAGAAGTCCGTTGCATCCTCAGAATTGATGTTCGTTCGTCCGACGATCGCAATCGTTTGTCCGGTTCCGTCGATGCCGCTCGTCCAGAGCGGCAGCACATCATAGATGGTGGCAAAGTCGTAGGGGACCAGTCCGAAACATTCGGAGCTGCCACAGCCGGGGAAACTATATTCCGGTTTCGCGGTGGTTAGGCGCCTGGTTTTCTGGGAATAACTGCCAACATATGTGTTCATTGCTTTCCTGCGAAAGTCGTGCAGGGAGTCAATGCCGGCCACCGCTGGCGCCAGCGCTGTCGGAATCTGCGGGTCGCTGGTGTTAGCCCAATGCTGCGCTCCATTGACGATGTATCTGTGAATCGACGTGTGAAACGCTTCCTGGACCTGGCTTGCCGAGCCCGAGAATTCCAGCACGGTGCGTCCTTTGGTCGCGCCCACTTCAAATCCGTGGGACTGCAACCACGCGGTAATGGTCTGGATGTCGGTGTCGGTCGGCCCAAATTGTTTGCCGAACTGTTCCGGCGTGAGCCACTTATGGTAGTTCGGCGATGCCTTGTCTTGCTGATTGTCGAGCAACTGCGTGAGCGCGGTCTCCTGGTCACGGCTGCGCTTCAACACGAGCAGCATTCGCTTCATGGGGAGGCTGGTTGGAGCTGTGCCCAGATCGAACTCCGGGCGCGCCAGAGGATGCGTATTGCCCCTCAGAGTGGTGAGCTGCGACTCGTCCACGCTCTGTGTGATCAGCGGGCGCGGAGTTGTGGCCGCTGACTGCGACGCTTCCTGCGCCAGCATCGGTACGCCGAGCATCACTGTGGAGATAATTGCCGCGATAAGGGTTGAAGGCACGGCAGAAAAAGGACTACGGGGACGCGATAGCGGAATCGCTCGCATTGTTACACCTATGATCGAGATGGGCGACATCCACATGAGGCCGAACGGACGGGAGAAGGAGGGACCCGATCGTCTTTTTGCCAGGCCCAAAGCCTGTGTGGACTTCACACGCTACATCAACGTGTTCACGATTTCAACGCATTTCAGGCGAGTTCGAAGCGCGTACCGATTCGCGCATCGTAGGCGATTCAAAGGCTGGGGAAGATGCGGACGAGAGTCAGTCGCCTTACTCCTCAAACATGGGCACTTGCCGCTGATCCTGCGAACCGCGCCGCTGGCGCCGCGTCGCGCCAATCACCGCCAGCACCGTTAGCGACTCCAGCGCCGTGCGCGGCACAAAGATGCGCTGCGTGTTCGACCGCTGGTCGGGAGGGTTGACCAGAAATCCTTCCGGCGTGGTCTGCGTGAGGTCGGCGGGCATCAGCCCTTCCAGGATCTCGCTGTCCTTAAACCGCAGCCGCACCCACAACCCCTCCGATCGCGGACGCGAAGTAAAGGTCTTGCGCGTCAGGGACTCCGAATCGCCGAACTCTCGCACAAAATAAACGCCTTTGATCTCGCGCAGGTCCATCGAAATAACGGTCCCGGAGGTATTCAAGAGTTCCAGTTTCCCCTCATGGACGTACTGCGCAGGCGCCACATAGCCCGAAACGGTGTCCCGGTCCATCTTGCGAACAATCACTTTCTTGTGCGTTGAGGGCATGAGAGCGGGCTTCCGCTTTCGGCTTTCGGCTTCCGCAAAGCAATTGGTGCAACTGGTGCTCAGAGCGTAAGCCGGTAGCCGATGGCCGAAAGCCGCTTTGATTCTCGCACCTTTTTGCCGGAAACTACCGGAATCCGCCTTGGCAGTAGCCAAAATGTAAACGTTGTGTTATTTTCTTTAGCTTGCCGCAAAGTTTCCACTTCGCATAAGTACTTTGAATTAAGCCACTTGCATCCGGGTGGCTGAGGGGCCAGAGGGTGTGGTTGGCGAGGCTGTGGAAATCTTGTGGAAAGTTGGCTCGTCTGACCCGTTCCCTGGTCGCGATTGCGCTACTGATCGCACCCGGAATCGGGGCCTGACGGGCGCTTGAAAGCGAATGGCTGACTACATTTACACGATGGAAATCCGGCTGACCCCGGACCAACTCAAGGGCGTCGGGCTGGTGCAAGACGTAGCCCGCGCCGCCGGCATGAATCTTTACCTCACGGGCGGCGCCATCCGTGACATCATCAGCGGCTTCACCATCCGCGATCTGGACTTCACCGTCCAGGGCAATCCTCTCAAGCTGCAAAAAGATCTGGAAAAAGCCGGCGCGAAAATCACCGCGGTCGAAGAGGACATGCGGACGATTTTCATTTCGTTGCCGGGCAACGCCCGTGCCGAAATCAGCATGGCGCGCACCGAGCGCTTTGAAAAGACGGGCAAGCCTCCCATAGTCACGCCCGCCACTATCCACGATGACCTGCGCCGCCGCGACTTCACCATCAACGCCATGGCGCTCTCGCTGAACGACGGATCCCGCGGCCTCCTCCTCGATCCCTTCAACGGTGTAGCCGATATCGAGACCAAGGTCATCCGCATTCTGCATAACTACTCGTTCCTCGAAGACCCCTCACGCCTCATCCGCGCCACGCGCTTCGCCGCGCGCTTCCACTGGCCGCTCGAAGAACGCACCCAGGCCCGCTATGACGCGGCCAAGGAAGGCAAGTACATCGACCACATCCTGCGCTCTGCGATCGGCCACGAGATCGCCGCCCTCGCGCATGAAGACGATCCGCTGCACGTGGTGAAGATGCTGGAGAAAGAAGGCTGGCTTGAGGTCTTGCACGAGCACTGGACCGTCGCCAAGGTCGACACCAACGGCATCAGCCAGCTGATGAAGACGCGGCAGCAGATGGTCGACATGGGATACACTCCCGACGCCGGCCCAGCCTTCATGTACTTCCTGACCTCACACTTCTCCGACAAGGACGTCTCGGATATCCAGAAGTTGATTCCGCGAAAGGACCTGGTCGAGGCCTGGCGCGACATTGAAGATCACGCCAAACAACTCGCCAAGCGCCTCATGGGCAAGGAGGCAGCTACCCCGTCGCGCACCTGGCAGTTACTCTCTTCGGCCCGTCCGGAAATGGTGTTGTTCCTCGCCGTGACGGCCAAGCAGCAGTCGGTGGAACAGAAGATCAAGAACTACCTCACCAAGTGGCGTCAGGTGCAGCAGAAGATACCGTTGCCCGAAATGACGGAGTTGCTGATAACGCCACAGTTGCCCGAGTATGCCAAGCTCGCCCACGACGTGTTCATGCTCTTGCTGGACGGAAAGTTGCGTTCCCGGACGGAAACGCTGAAGTTTCTGAAGCCGTTCGCGCCGCCGCCGCCGCCACCACCGCCCGCGCCCAGACGCGGACGCGCGGCTAAGGCCGCCGCTGAAGCTCCCGCCGCCACCGCAACGGCAAAGCCCGGTCCAAAAGCAGGGAAGAAGGCGAAAGGTGCCATCCCCGCCGCTACCCCAGCCGCGACGCCTGCAGCACCACCCGCAAAGCCACCAGCGAAAGCGCCCGAAAAATCCAAGCCCGCCAAACCTGAGCCCAAGCCATCGAAACCTGCTGCGAAACCAGCGAAGAAGCCTGCACCCAAATCCCCATCGAAACACGCCAAAGGAAAGAAAAAGAGGTAGAGGGAGCTGCTTTAGCTTTGATTGAGACGCTAAAGGGCCCGTAATTTCTTGCTGGGTGGGCTTATAATAGCCATGTATGCGTCGCCTGATGCCCATCGCGGCGTTCGCCATTATCCTGGCTCTGCCCCTGTGGGCGCAGCACGGCGGAGGTCACGCCGCGGGGGGACACGCAAGCTTTAGTGGAGGCCACGGCGGTGGCTTTAGCGGCAGTCACATCGGGGGCGGCCAGGTTTCCGGGGGTATGCACTTCGCCCCGGGCGCCTCACGCGGTTTCACTCGCGGTCCCAGTTTCTCCCAGCGCAGCTTCTCGAATCGCCCCTTCTTGCATGACGGATTTCGCGGTTCCCGCATTCGCACGCGCGGGTTCCGCAACGACTGCTTGGGTTTCGCCTGCCGTGGCTTCGGCTATCCTTGGGCGTACGGCGAATATTACGATCCCTACTGGTGGTGGGATTCAGGCTCTTCGTATGACGAAGACTACGAGCGCGATCGAGCCACGGCCAACGAGATGAACGAGCAAAGTCTGGAAGAACAGCAGATGCTCCGCCAGGAACAAGCCGACGGCGATCGCGATCGGTACGCGCGTTCATCGCCCGGCCCGCGCCGCGCGGCTGGCAACGAACAGCCGGGAACCGCGATCGTGCCCGCGACCGTTCTCGTCTTCCGCGATCGGCACCAGCTTGAAATCCGAAACTACGCCATCGTCGCTCAGACGCTGTGGAACTTCGCTCCCCAGCGCACGGAAAAGATTCCGCTGTCCGATCTCGACCTGTCCGCAACCACGAAAGCCAACGACGATCGCGGCCTAACGTTCAGGGTTCCAGCGAGCAACCAAGCCCAATAACGCCTCCGGCTCAAGTCATCCCTGCGCCCACTCACCGCAGCCTTTCGCCTTTCGCTGCATCCGACAGCGCATTCAGGCTTACGATATTTCCTTTTTGCCACAGAGCTAGTACAGTGAAATCAAGCATTTAGGTCATGACCAACGGATGTGGGGAACCTGCGGAAACACGGGGTCAAACCGTGGAATAACTCTGTCCGAATGCTAAAATAAAGAATACCCAAATATGCCTCTAAAAACATTGTTTCTAAATCCTCCTTCGTTTGAAAACTTTGACGGAGGCGCTGGTTCCCGTTGGCCCGCCACGCGCGAAATAGAAAGTTACTGGTACCCAGTTTGGTTGGCTTATCCGGCGGGGATGTTGGAGGGGGCGCGGCTGCTGGATGCGCCACCGCATCACGTTTCGGGCGACGAGACCATTGAGATTGCCAAGGAGTACGAGTTCCTTGTGCTGTTTACTTCGACTCCGGGATTTCCGGGCGACATCCTTTTGTCGCGGGCGATCAAGCAGGCGAATCCGAAGATCAAGATTGCCTTTGTGGGACCGCACGTAAGCGTGCTGCCGGAGAAATCGCTGCGCGATTGCCCGGAGATTGATTTTGTTTGCCGCAAAGAATTTGACTATGCCGTGGTCGATTACGCCAAGGGCAAGCCGCTGGCAGACATTCCGGGAGTGTCGTTCCTGAAGGACGGAAAGGTCGTGCACAATCCCGACGCTCCGCAGATTCAGGATCTGGACGCGCTGCCTCATGTCACCGATGTCTACAAGCGCGATCTCGACGTCACGCGGTACAACGTGCCTTTTCTGCTGAACCCGTTCGTGTCGCTCTACACCACGCGCGGCTGCCCGGCGCAGTGTACGTTCTGTCTGTGGCCGCAGACGCTGAGTGGACATCCGTGGCGTAAACGCTCCAGTGATGATGTGGCGCGTGAAATGGCGAAGGCCAAACAGCTGTGGCCGAACGTGAAAGAGTTTTTCTTCGACGACGATACCTTCAATATTCAGAAGGCGCGTACTGTCGAACTCTGCGCCAAGCTGAAGCCGCTCGGCCTGACGTGGTCCTGCACCTCGCGCGTTACCACCGATTTCGAAACTCTGAAGGCGATGAAAGATGCGGGATGCCGCCTGCTGATCGTCGGATATGAGTCCGGAGACCAGCAGATCCTGAAGAACATTAAGAAGGGCGCAACGATCGAACGCGCCCGCCAGTTCACCAAGGACTGTCACAAACTGGGCCTCGTGATCCACGGCGACTTCATCATGGGCCTGCCGGGCGAGACGCACGAAACAATTAACAACAGCATCGCGTTTGCCAAGGAACTCGACGTTGAGACCATTCAGGTTTCGGTGGCGCATGCGTATCCGGGTACGGAGCTTTACGACTATGCGGTGAAGAACGGATTCATGGTCGGCGACAACAAGATGGTGGACGAGGGCGGGCATCAGTTGGCGCAGATTCAATATCCGGGTCTGCCTGCTGACGACATCATGTCGGCCGTGCACCGTTTCTATGACGAGTATTATTTCCGTCCGAAGGCCGTGTACCGCATCTTGAGAAAAGCGGTTTTTGACAGCAACGACCGCAAGCGGCTGTACAAAGAGGCGAAGAGCTTCTTGAAGCTGCGGTCGGCGCGCAACAAAATCGTAAAGAAGCATCATGAGGCGGCCGCCGCTGCCGAGCCCGTCAAGGCGTAGGGATGTGCGCCAAACGGGCGATTTCGCATTCTCGCGAAGAAGAGCGCGAGGATGGTTGCGCGCCGCGCCCAGATCGTCTTCGGCTTCGCCCCGGCCATGCTTTCAGCGCCGGAAGCGGGCTCGGATGACAACAAAACTGAGTCCCAAGTGACCTTTCGCAAGTATCTGGTGCTGGCTGGAGTGACCGTGTTTGCAGCGGCGGGGGACTCCATGCTTTCGCACGGCATGAGGCAGACCGGCAACATTTCCCTCCATCACCTGCAAGGCATCATTCTGGCGGTGCTCAATCCCTGGGTCGCGGCGGGCATTGTTCTGCTGCTCGTCTTTTTCGCTTCGTATATGAACGCGCTTTCCTGGGCCGACCTGACCTATGTGTTGCCGGCCACATCGCTGGGATACGTTCTGCTGGCGCTGGTGGCAAAGTTCGCGCTGCATGAGCAGGTCAGCCCGCTGCGCTGGCTTGGGATCGCACTGATCTCCGGCGGAGTGGGATTCGTCGCGGGAGGGCCGGCGCTCACATTGCACGAGCATTCCAAATCCCCGCCTCTCGCGAAGAACGCGAGAAACGGGGTACCCGCAGATGGACCGCGAAACGGAAATCCCACTGAAGATGAGATACCAACGGTTTCCAGGGTGCAGCGATGAAGAACGCATATACCTGGGGCGGGATTCTCGTGGTCGTCTTCGCTTCCGTGGTGGGAGATGTTCTTCTGGCGCGCGCCATGAAGCAGGTCGGCGACGTGCATGCTCTCTGGCGCCGTGCCGGACTTTGGTCCCTGGTATCCCGAATCTTGGGCAATCCAAACTTCTTTCTGGGCGTGAGTGCCATGGCGGTCGCGTTTTTCAGTCTGCTGTTCGCGCTCTCGTGGGGGGACGTGAGCCTGGTCGCTCCCGCTGCCGCGTCGCTCACCTTCATCGGCAACGCGTTCGCGGCGAAAATCTTCCTGCACGAAAAAGTCGACCGGCGCCGGTGGATCGCCGCCATGCTGGTCGCGGCGGGCGTGGCGTTACTGGCGGGCTAGGCACCCATAAGTGCTAGCGCTCCGGTTCCAGGGAAGAGTCCGAGAAAGATTCGATCAAGGATCAGGCCAACCGGCTTGTGAAGGCTGGCCTGTTCTTCAAGTATCCGGTGTTCAAAAAATTTGCCTCCGGCCGAAACCTCGGTCAGCAGGTTCGGCCGTGCGGGTCCGGTGCGGTTGCTGCTTCGCCTGCGCACGAGCGATTTGAGCGCACTTGCGATCGACACCCCCGTGCTCACTGCAGGGAGACGCTTGCAGTGAGCGATAAGTCGCGGGATGAGCTGCCGACCAGCACATCCCTCGGACCGGTGGCCTTGACCCACTTACCTTCCGCAGTCGACCAGTACTGAAGCCTCCGTAGCGGCACGTGGATACTGACGGAATGCGATTGGCCGGCATCCAGGTGGATGCGATCGAAGGCGGCTAGAGCATGCACCGCAAAGTCAGCTCCTTTGGTTCTCTTGGCGGGTGCGCCTAGATAGATTTGCGGGACCTCATCGCTCGCGACATTACCGGTGTTCTTTAGTTGGAAGGTTACGTCCAGACCGCCATCGCTGGCGGGTACGGTCTTGAGGTCGGAGTAGGCGAAAGTCGTGTAGGACAATCCATATCCGAAGGGAAACACCGGCGCGATTTTCTGCTTGTCGAACCAGCGATAGCCGACGTGGATCCCTTCGCTGAAGGTCGTAGTCCCGTTGACACCGCCGGAGGAGCGCTCGGGATGGGCCGGATCAGTGGCCGGGTAGTCTTCCAGCTGCCTGCCCCAAGTGAACGGCAGACGTCCCGCGGGGCTGGTCTTGCCCAGCAGAAGGTTGGCTGTCGCCCATCCGCCTTCGTCGCCCGGCCACCACATCTGCAACACGGCCTTCACTTGGTTCAGCCACGGCAGCGCCACCGGCTGGCTTACGTTCAGCACGACAACAGTGTTGGGATTCACAGCGGCGATCTCTTCGATCAGCTGATTCTGATCCCCAGGCAGCGCGAAGTCGGGACGGCCGCGAGTCCAGGCAAACACTACGGCGGTCTTTGCAACTTTGGCGGCGGCAATCGCGGCCTCGCGGTCTGTCTTCCTCTGGGCGGGCGTTATCCAGGCCAACCGTATCTGTTCGGGATTGTTCGAGGTGTCGCCCTCCACAGTGACGGAGAGGGAGTGGGGTCCGGCGGAAAGGTCGACGGCAGTGCGTAGATTGTCCAAGCCGTCGGTGGTGGCCATCAGGCCATCCTTGCCGCCGAGCACGGTGTCGCCGTGCACTCCGCCGCGCATACCGTTCGCTCCGGCTACCCTCTTACCATCGATGCTCACGCTTCCCGAGGCGCTGAGCAACTGGAGATAGATCCAATAGGAACCGGCAGAGGGCACCGTGAGCGTGCCCGTCCAGGTGGCTTCGAAGTTTGCCGGCAGTGGGCTGCCGCTCTGCTTGGTGAAGTCAAGAAAGTTGTCGACCTGGGTAGCGTGGGCTTTGTCGGTGCGAAGCAGACCAGGCTGGCCGTCATGGGACAGGGCGGAGGCGGGGATAGGTGCGCCCGTCATGTCGTCTTCGACGGCGTATGTGATTTTGGCGTCGGGGGCGAACTGCTTCAGCGCCTGGTAAGGGCCCACCTGCCTCCAGGGCCAGCCCAGGGAACGCTCGCCCGCAATGCCGATGGCCACTACCTGTCCGGCTCCCGGCCCAATCATGGCGAGCGACGCCAGGTCGGAGGTCTTGAGCGGCAAGATATTTCCTTCGTTTTTCAGCAGAACCGCTGCATCCTCGGCGGTCTTTCTGATGATGAGCGCGTTTGCCTCCGTCGCGTGCGGTTGGATCTGGTGGCTGGGCGGATGGTCAAGATAATCGAATTTGTCGATCTCATACAAGACATGCCCAGCGGCCTTCGTGATGGTCTCTTCCTTTAGGTCGCCGGATTGCAGCAACGTCCAGAAATTTACCCGGGGATCTTTACCAGTGCCAAAAGACCCAAAATCAAACGGCTTTGGACGAGGCTCTTCGGGCAAATCTCCACCCAGAAATCCCTCCAGGATCGACGTGTCGGGCTTTTTTTCGGAAGGCGGTTCCGGCTTCTCCGTGGTGAAAAACGAGAAGATCATCGAGCCCATGGGGCTATCTTTTGG
Organism: uncultured Acidobacteriaceae bacterium; assembly: GCA_963791515.1. Classification (GTDB taxonomy): domain Bacteria; phylum Acidobacteriota; class Terriglobia; order Terriglobales; family Acidobacteriaceae; genus Sulfotelmatobacter. The sequence continues at coordinate 247,014 of CAWBSS010000001.1, forward strand.
CCCCGGCCCTGGCATTTCCATGTCGAGTCCGTGATTGATAAACGAAGGCGCATGCGTGGCGCCCCAGTCGGAAGTGACGAATCCTTTAAAGCCGAGCTCCTGCCGGAGAATCTTGAGCAGCGTATCTGAATTGCCGCAGGCGTAAGTGCCATTCACCTTGTTGTAAGAGCACATGATCGATGAGACATCTGCATGGACCGCATCCACAAACGGGGCAACATAGATCTCGTGCAGCGCCTGTTGGGCGACCACTACGTTGTCGGCTCCGGTGTCATAGGCCACGTAGTGCTTGGCCTGAGACATGACGCCCTGGCCCTGGATGCCCTTAATAAGACCCGCGCCCATGACGCCGGTTAACACTGGATCTTCTCCGTAGGTGTTGTAGCCACGATCGAAGGTGATGTCGCGATCAATATTGATAAAGGGTTCGAGCACCACATCGATACCCAGCGACTTTGCTTCGCGTCCGATGACTACTCCATTGGCCTCGGCGTCTTTGACGCTGAAAGTGGCAGCGAGGCCCATGGTCGCGGTCTCGGCTTGGGATGGCAGGCGAGTGAGCACGCCGGGAGGACCGTCGGACATCCGAATCGGAGGAATGCCGAGACGAGCCACTCCCGCGAGATATCCGGCCTGCCCTTGATTGGTGGCCGGATCTTCGGAGGCGCCACGAATGAGAGCCGTCTTTTCCTCGAGCGTCATCTGGCTCAAGAGTTTGTCCACGCGAGGATCGCCAGTAACGACCGGAACTGTGCTCTGGGCCACTGCGGTTGCTACTCCCGCAGCAAGCGCAGTAACGAAAATGGCGGCCACGAATAGCTGCAAGCGATTGCGATAGCGGCATCCAAGCGACACCTGACGGCTGTCCATCACATATACCTCCTTCAATGAACTGTTCGCGAAGTGGGACAAACTCGACTGCAGCGCAAGTCCCGCGGCACAACCTGGCCCGAAGCGATCTACTCTACACGCTTCTGCGCTCAGGGGAACACTCATTAAACGGCCGTGTCTGAGTGCTCTACTCCCACAAACTTATTCTGGATATATAGAGGAAAACAGGTGGCGCGGGGCCCTGTGGGCGCTGCGCCATTTTCGTTTGGAGGGAATTGGAAGAGTGTGGTGGGGGGAAGCGCAGCCGAGGACGGCTGTCCTCACACTCTAGCGACTGGCGGTTCTGGTTGTTCGGGGGGGTGGCGTAAAATAGCGCACCGTCACATCGTCCCCGATGTGTGCGATCCGACTGTCCGGAGCCCGACTCCGCTTGGCTGCGGGTTTTTCCTTAAATATGCGCACCGTGACATCTTCTCCGATGTAATCGACTTCATTCGGGCCTACCCGCACTCGTCTTAGTGCGGTCCTCGCATGCCTGGCCTCTTTCGATGAACCGGGCGCGGGTTGGACCGCGGATGCATCTTTCCCCGGCAGCGGCTTCGGGAGTGGGCTCTGCTGATCCACGGAGGTTGATGTCGGTAGAGTGGAAGATTCCAGGGGTGAGATCTGGCCGCGCCCCTTATAGGCGATCCAGCCAGAGAACGCGAGCACGACAGCAACTGCCGCCACGGTCAAGTCCCGTCGGCGGAGGGGCCAAGTGAGGTGCTTTGCTCGCTGCGTGAGCATCGTCGCGAACAGAACAGACTGCTTGAATACCGGCAACTGCTTGACCGCGGCCAGGGACAAGTCCCGCCGGCGGAGGGGCCAAGTGAGATGCTTCGCTCGCTGCTTGAGCACCGTCGCGAGCAAAATAGACTGCTTGAATACCGGCAACTCCTTGACCGCCGCCGGGGACAAGTTCCGCCGGGGGTTGGGCGAGGTCAAGTGCTTCGCTCGCTGCGTTAGCATCTGCGCGAGCCGAGCACACTGCTTGAATACTGGCAACTCCATGACGTCTACCAGGACGGCTCCACAACGCGCGTAGAGAGAATGCTCGTTTTCTGGGAGCATGAAGAATTCAGGAGCGGAGACAAAATTCTCCCTGGGAGGTGCGATTTGCTCAAAGACCTCGGGAATGGGCGGCAATTCGGCTGCACGGGTTTTTTTCTGGTCGAACTGGGCGGCTTGAAACATGGCCGCTTCGACCTGTTCGGCCATCAAGCGATAGGTACGTACTTCGCCATCCTGGAAAGCGTGGGCTTCGCTGAACCGGACGTCCAGCACTCCTGCTACGGCGCGGTCGTAATAGATCGGCAGGATTAGAAGAGCGTTGGCTCCAAACTGCCGACAAATGTCCGCTTCAATCCTGGTATCTGTCTGGGCATTCTCAACACGGAGAATTTCACGGCTTGTCCTGGCATCTGCTGAAACAGTCAGCAAGGCCATGACATGCTGTCCGATGCAGGAGGCGCTAGTTCCGCTTCCGGCCCGATAGGTGAGTTGGCCTCCGTTTAACAGAGCGATGGCGACGCCAGCGGCGTTGGCGACGTTTCGCGCCGACTCAACGATGTGACGCATGGTGCCATCCAAGTCAAGTTTCCCCCTCGCGACCGACCGTTGGACATCCATGATGTCGGAGAGGGATTGAGAATTGATCTGACTTTCCTGCACCGCAAATGCGCTGGCCAAAAGCTGCTGAAAAGTTTCGCGATCGAGGCTGGATGAGATATTCATGCCGCACCTGTACTGCCTGGCAGGCTTGGGCGGGCGAGCGGGCCGAACCACTTTGGAAGCCAGCAATGGCAGTTTCTCATCGAGCGAAATGTACTGTCAATAGAAACGTGGAAAAGCGGCTCGCTCTTGAATTGAGTCATATGAACCCGGGACAAAGTCCTGTCAAGACCTTCGGGAATGCGGCAGAATCTCAGTTAATGCCTGCGGCCAGCGATCCCCGTCGATTCTAAGCTGCTATAGAGCAGCTATGAGGACAGTTTTGCACAGGGTGCGAAACGAATGAGCTGTTGCGAAATCCGCTATAGAGTACTATACTCCGCCCGTTCGCATTTCCCGCAGCACTGGAGAGGTTTGCCATGTCGAAAATCATTTTCTTGCGCTCCTGCCGAGCAGTATTGGTCGGCGTACTAATACTGATTGCATCGGTAGCTCCTTCATTTGCACAAGACAACAAGATTCTTGGGGGATATTTTGAAGAGTGGAGTATCTATTATGCCGGGTACAACATTGCAAACCTGCAACAAAATGGGGTCGCAGGAAAGCTCACTCACCTGATGTACGCCTTCGCGAACGTAATCGCGACGCCGGCAGCCGCGTGCTCGCTTGCGGATCTTTGGGCCGACTATCAGAGTCCCTATCTACCGAGTGTCAGTGGGGTAGCGTATGCGGGGCCGCTCTATGGAAACTTTGCGGCGATTCAGCAACTCAAGCAACTCCACCCCAGACTCAAGGTTTTAATATCGATTGGTGGTGCATCGGCGGCCAACACTGCGGCTTTTGTAACCGCCGCCAGCACAGCGGCGGGGCGTAAGGCCCTTGCTGCCTCGTGTATCGACCTTTTTGTGAACGGCAATATCGCTCCGGGGATTACTGCTCCCGGGTTGTTTGATGGCTTCAATATCGATTGGGAGTTTCCGACTGCGAGCGACACCCAAAATTTTACCGCGCTGTTGACCGAATTCCGCAACCAGCTAAACGCTCTGGGGAAGGTGACCAGGAAAAGATATGTGATGTCGTTCGACGGACCGGCCGGCTCGCAGAACTATATCAACATTGATCTGAAGGCTGCCGCCAAGCAAGTGGATTTCATCACGATTGATGGCTATAACTACGCCGGATCGTGGGATACGCAAACCAACGATGCTACTCCGTTGTTTGATAGCAAGAAGGACCCTCTGTACGGCCAGGGGCTCGATATCGATGCAACGGTGAATGCCTATCTGAAAGCGGGCGTGCCGGCTTCGAAGTACACGATGGGAGTGCCTGCCTATGGAGCGGGCTGGACTGGCGTTCCCAACGTAAACCATGGCCTGTACGAGAATTCCACAGGCCCTTCCCCGGTTCCGCTAGCAAACGGAACTGGCCTGTGCACGGACCTGAGCGGCAACACTCCGGGATGCGACACGCTATTGACGCCGGGGCTGGCGACGTATTCGACGCTGGCGACTCTCACAGCGAATGGATTTAGCGTACACTTCGATCCAATTCGAGTCGCGGTGACGCTCTATGATCCCACCAGCGGAAATTTCTACACCTATGACAATCCCACGACGGCGTTTCTGAAGATGCTCTACATCGATCTGAAGGTTCCTGGGGGGCTCGGCGGAGCTTATGTTTGGGCACTCAAAGACGACGATGCCAATGGAAGCCTGGTAAAAACCATGGCCTTGGGGCTAGGTCGATAGGCGACGGAAGCACCAGTTGGACTATGGTCATCTCGAATTGACGAACGCGGCAGGCTGGAAGGCAATCCGGTCTGCCGTTCTCGTTTTCTTTTACCGACGCGGTTAGCGATGAATTACAACGACGGCGCCGCGGAAGAGATTCCCGTGGGCACTTCTGCAGAGATCGATGGTCCGCGGTTTCATGAAAGGACAGCACAATAGTTCCGCTGTGCAGTTTCACCTTCCAATTGAGACCTCGGGGACCCGGTTCGGACTTGCGGCCGTGCTGCCTGCCGGTTCGACGGAGACGCGAGAGCTGGATGACGCAGCGACCGCATTGCTGGGAGGGGCGGAAGGGGGCTGCTTCGCGCACAGGTCGATCACTTCGGAAATCCGCTGGTTTTCGTATTGCTTCTGTATCTGCCAGGTGCGCAACGTTTCCTTCTCTTGTGCCACCTGATCGTGATTGTGCTGGATGCGCTCGGTGTAGTGCGCCGTGACGCGCTCCATCTCGGCCTGAATTTGGGCGTTTTCCTGGACCTTGCGTGCCTCGAATTCCTCAAGCTGTTTCTGCTGGCCGGCTTCATAAGAACTGAGAGCTTGCTGGCGCCGCGTCGCGTCCTGAAGCAGATCATCCGCCGAGGTGCCGGCGGCATCGAGAGCCATGAGCACGGAGGCGCGCTTGACGTCGGGTGACAAGTTGCGGATGCGGTCGCTGTTCAGCATGTCGACGACCTTATGGATGCCGTATCCGGAGCGTGGGCTCAAGATTCCAGCTGCGCGGTAGATGTCTTCGTAGGAGAGCAGATCGGTTTGGGGGCCGGTGAGGCCTTCCGCGGGATGGGGTTGCGATTTATTCACAGGAGCCTCCGTCATTGCAATTTTGTGGGGCGCATCCGTATCGACGCGCTGGCGCCAGAACTTGGGAAAGAATCCTTTGGACTGCATAACTTTCCTTTCTCGGCGTGGGGACGCGCTTTCGGGTTGAGACTGAGAACTTCGAACCGGATCGATCCGACGACCCGTGCGGCCCTGAGGATTGGTTTCATGTTCGCCGCCCGTGGAGCCGCTTACGCGACGCGGCGCAGCATCGGGTGGCGGAGCAGATTCGGGCAGGGAACTGGGTGCAGAGGATTGCTTCCGATTGCCTTCCTGCTGGGCTGGGCTTTGCGCTTTCTCTGAAAGCGCAGGCAGGTCTTTCGGCGAGCCACTGGTTAGTTCGGGCCGCGCCAGCTTAGATGCCAGTTCGGAAGCAATTTTTGAGGGCGGGCTGGGATGCCCCGTATCGCGTCGAACTCCCAGGAGAAATTCTCTTCCATCGCCGCGGCAGTTTCTGGCAACCGCGAAGAACTGTTCCCGTTGCCACTTCACAGTGAGCTTGGATCCCACCGTGATGGGCGTTTTGAGACGAATGCAGGCCCCGGAGACTGATATGTCTTCGAGAGTTGCAGGAGCACGGTATGGGGTTCCACTGTGATCTTCCCAGGAAATCTCGGCCACTGCCCACAAGACCGTTCTCGGTTCGATGTTGCGGCCGTCCATGCCATCTGTATCGGCATTGCAGCAGCAGAGTTTAGTTACCAGAGGATTGAGAGAGCGCGGCGGGGAAAGGGATGTTCTTCGCGATCAAGAACGGAACTTTTCCCAAAATAGTTCGCCTGTACGAGCAAGAAGCAGCCGAGCCTCCAGGCTGTCGGGGTCGGAGACCCGGACCCACACCAAAGCAGATCACGCGAATAGGCGCATTAGGCCCGTGGCGGGAAGGTCGGGGGACAGGAAGCGGGAATCTTTGAGGCCGGCGGCACGGGCCAGCGCTTCGGCGGCGAGATATCCGCTGCGGACTGCGCCTTCCATGGTCGCAGGCCAGCCCGTCGCGGTCCAGTCTCCGGCAAGAAAAATGCGTGGCCAAGCAGTGGCTGTAGTGGGACGGTGGGCGTCGATTCCCGGGCGCGGCGAATAGGTGGCGTGAAGTTCTTTGATTACGGTGGACTTCACGAGAATGGCCTCGCGCGCAGCAGGAAAAAATTCACGGACTTCACTGAGGGCGAGATCGACGATCTCGGCGCGGGATTTGTCAATCAGCGTCTTCGAAGAACTTACCACCAGTTCGATGTAGCTTCCGGCTGTGCCAGTGCCGGCCTGCGTGCGAATCGGCTGCAGGCGGGATTTGTGGAACATCCATTGAATGGTGCGGTCGAGGAGGACGGAGTGGTCGAGATGGGAAATCTGACGATCGAACCACAGATGGATGCCGGTGATGGGCGAAGTCTCGAAGTGGCTGAGTTTCTCGCGAATGGGCGCGCTCTCTGGGGCTTCAGGAAGGATGCGGTCCAGGGTATCGAAGGGTAGCGCGACGATGAGATAGTCAAACGCTTCTTCCTGATTTTCTTCTTGTCCCCTTAGCCGCACTCGCGCTTGCGAAGAATCGGCCGAGAAAGTTTCGACGGGACGGCGGAACTGCAGTACGCCGCCCCGCGCACGGATGTAGTCGCCAGCGGCGTTGTAGAGGTCGGTCAAAGGAACGGTTGGCACTCCCATGTGGCGCGCGGCGGGAGACTTCATCGACTCGCGCACGACCTGCGCGGCGGCAGAAATGGAAATCAGATCGAGTTCCTCGCTGAGGGCGCTGACCAGGATTGGGCGCCAGAAACGCTCGATTGCTTGTTTGGTTTGCCCGTGCTGATCGAGCCAGTGCTGGAAGGATTCTCCGGTGTCGCGCTGTTCGGTGAGCGTGAGCGGGAGCAGCGCGCGCGCGATACAAAGTTTGTCGGCAGCATTAAGGAACGCAAAGCGCAGGAAGGACGGCGCTGTGTGCAGCGGCGCCGGAAGCGGCGAAGATTTCATTACCGAGGTGCGGCCGCCGGGTTCGATGAATGTCATTTCGTCGTACCAGCGGATTTGGTGGGCGACGCCGATGCGGTGGTAGAACTCCATCAGATTCGTGCACAGGCGGAAGAGCACGTGCTGGCAGTTGTCGACGACTTCTCCGGTGCCAGGATGTTCCCATGATGAGGCTCGGCCGCCGAGGAACGGACGCTTCTCGAAGAGCGTGACGCGGAAACCAACGTCGGATAGGGCGCAGGCTGCGGCGAGCCCGGCCAGGCCGCCCCCGGCGATCGCGACTGTGGGTTGGGATGGGGTGGAGGGCATCGAGTCAGATTCGCGCGAAAGTCCCCTCTTCTCGCGCAAAGAGCGCGCGAGAAATGGGGCACCCGGGTACGGGATGACATCGAAGGAATTTCGCTTTCGAGATCACGTGAGGCGCTTGAAGAAACCTTTCCCAAGGATGCGCAATTTTTCCCAGGTGCTCAGGGCGATTTTAGCGGTGAAGACGTCGTATTGCTTTTCGGCGATCTTCTCGAGCAATCGGCGGTAGATGGTCACCAAGACCCATAACGCGGGCTGGCTGTCTTCGGCAATGAAGGGGATCAGTGCGTCGCCCGAGGCGTAGAACTCGCGGGCGCGGTCGGCTTCGAGCGCGAGCAGGGGACGGAAGCGCGCGGGATCTGGCGTTGCGAGAAGTTCCGAGGCGGAGAGGTTGAACTGTGCGAGGTCTTCTTCCGGGAGATAGATCCGGCCCATGCCGGCGTCTTCTTTCACGTCGCGAATGATATTAGTGAGCTGAAATGCCAGGCCGCAACGCTCGGCCAGGGGTTCGGCCGCGGGATCGCGGTATCCGAAGACGTGGATGCAGACCAAGCCCACTACCGACGCGACGCGATAGCAGTAGAGGCGGAGATCTTCGAAGGTTTTGTACTGGATGGTGAGGCCGGGAGCGCTGGTGGTTTGTGCGGAGGATTCTTCCTCTTCAACGTCCATGGCAGTGCCGTGGGCGAGTTCGTCGAGCAATCCGGCGGGAATGGAGTATCGGCGCTGGGTATCAGTCAGGGCGAGCAGGATAGCGTCGTCGGTGGGCTGGCCTTGCTGCACGCGGTGAAGAGCGTCAAGCCAAGTGTCCAGTTTCTGACGGCGGTCCGGCAGCGCCAGTGCTGGGTCGTCGGCGATGTCGTCGCAGCGCCGCATGAAGGCGTAGACAGCGCAGAGAGCTTCGCGCTTGCGGCGTGGCAGGACGAGGAACGCATAGTAGAAGTTCTTCGCCGTGCTGCGGGTGATGCCTTTGCAGACGGAATACGCCATGACGAGCTGGGGCGGGGCGGGGGTCCAGGGAATGGGGACCTGCTGCGCGCCGGCGCTCATCGTTTTCCTCCACGCGTTCCTCCAACTGTGATTGCCAGAAGTTTTGCCATGGCGGCGCGCGCGACTAGAGCGAGTTTGCGGGGCTTCGAGATGGCGGGACGATTTCCGAGAACGGCGTAATCCTGCCTTTGAATTGCGTTCAGGATTTCCTGTCCGCCGCGGCTGAAAAGATCGAGATCGATGGCCAATTCGCTATCGACTTTTCCAATCAGCGGGATGCCCTGACGAAACCAGTCGCGGGCGCGTTCGACTTCGAATTCCATCATCGTGCAAAAGGCTGGGGTGTTCTGGTTATCCGCGATGTCGCGCTGGCCGACCTTGAAGCGGCGAAGATCTTCGAGCGGAAGATAGATACGGCCCTTTTCGTAATCGACGCTGACGTCTTGCCAGAAGTTGGCGAGTTGCAATGCCGTGCAGGTAAAGTCGGAGAGTTGTTGGCGCTCGGGGTCGCGGTATCCGCAAAGGTAGAGAACGAGATGGCCGACCGGATTCGCGGAGTAGCGGCAATAGGCCAGCACGTCATTGAAAGTTTCGAAGCTTGTGACAGTTTGATCCTGGCGGAAGGCGCGGAGCAGGTCGGAGAACTCGTGCTTGGGAATGGCGAACTCGCGTACGGTCTCGGCCAGAGCGACGAAGACCGGATGTTTTGGAGTGCCGTCGTAACAGGCGTCGAGTTCGCGCTGCCACTGATCTAACAGTTCGAGCGAGGCGGCGGCGTCGCCGACTTCGTCGCCCAGGTCGTCGGAGATGCGGCAGTAGGCGTAGAGGTTGAAGAAATGCTGGCGGAGGCGGCTGGGAAGAAACCAGCTGGCGACGGAAAAATTTTCGTAGTGGGTGCGAGCCAGGCGGGCGCAGTATTCTCGGGATTCGGCGATTGTGGCCGGAGTGGAAGGGATGGCGTAGTGGGCGGGCAAGCGGCTCCAGCCCAGAGTGGCGTTGGAGGTCGAGGAGATGGGCGGGTTTTGGCTGGCGAGTTGAGTCATTGCACAGGCGACGTTCAACGCTGCTTGCGGCTTCCGGAGAAGAAGTCCCCCAGGGGCTGAAGCCCGCTACATTCTAGATCCTGCATGGCACGACTGAAGTCGGGCCCTTCCCAACCCATCCGCCCAAATCAATGGCCGGGGATGATTGCGGTTTTGATGTCGCCACCCCGGTTCAGCATGTGACGCAGAACCTGCTGCAGACGCGACAGTGGTGCCTCCCCGGTAATGTAGTCGGTGGGACGAATCTTCTTGGCCGCGATCAATCCGAACGCCCGGCGAACCGTTTCCGGAGTGTGGTGGAACGTTGCTTTCAGCGTGATCTCGGAGTAGTGCAAGCGGTTGGTCTCAAGCTGCACTTTCGTTCCACTGGCGCAGCCACCGAAGAAGTTAACGGTGCCGCCCTTCCGGACCATATCGACGGCCCACTCCCACGCCTCCGGCCGGCCTACGGCTTCGATTACGACGTCGCACCCGCGCTTCTGCGGAGAAAGTGCGCGGACGGCGTCGACCACGTTTGCTACTTTGGTGGTTTGGATAATCTCGTGCGCGCCCATGTGTTTCGCGGCTTCCACCTGGCCGTCGCGCTTGACGACGGAGATCACGTTGCAGCCGATGGCGCGGGCTACCTGCACGAACATCAGGCCAATAGGGCCGCCGCCGAGGATGGTGACCGTGTCCCCGATCTCAACTCCTGTTTCATGTAAGCCGCGGAGGACGCAGGCCAAGGGCTCGGTCATGGCGGCGTCTTCGACGCTGACGTTGGGCGGGATGATCAGCATGTTCGCATCAACAATGCGGCGCGGGACGCGAATGTACTCCGCATAGGCGCCATTGTTGAAGAGGAGGTCTTCGCAGAGGTTCTCCTGATGCTTGGAGCAGTAAAAGCACATTTGACAGGGAGCTGAGTTGAGGGCGACAACGCGCATGCCCTTCTTGAAGCCGCTGACGCCGGCGCCGACTTCCTCGATGACGCCAGCCAGCTCGTGGCCAAACAGGGCGGGAGGAACGATCATACGGGCGTGATAGCCGCGCTGGTAGACTTTGAGATCGGTGCCGCAGGTCAAGGCAACTTGTACTTTGACCAGAACCTCGCCGTCTCCCACGCGAGGAATGGGTACTTTTTCAATCTTCAGGTCTTCTTTGCCGTACAAGACAGCAGCGGTCATTTTTCCGTTCACTGCAGGTTTCCTTCCCGAGTACTGCCGGCCCAAATACTGCCGGGCTGAATCATGATCTTCATTGACGAAGGTTGCGGATTAGCAGCCAGATCCAGGGCTTGCGCGCTCTGAGCGAGCGGGAAGCGATGACTGACCAGCCGTTCCAAATCCATCTCACGGTTCATGACAAAACAGACCGACTCTTCCTGCAAATCCACCGATGCGCTGTAGGACCCCACTAAAGCCTTCTCGTCGACACAGACGGCCGCTGGATCGATTACGGTTTCTCCGTGCTGCGTCTGTGCAAAAAGCAATACCCGGCCCCCAGGACGGGCCGCATCCATCGCGGTACGAATCAGGGAATTGCCGCCAACCGCGAGAATTACCGCGTCGGCTCCACGCCCTTTCGTCAACTCGCGGACGCGCTCCACCACGTTTGCTCGCGAAGCATCAATTGTAAGGTCTAAGCCGAAACTTGACCCCATTCTAAGCCTCTCGGGATACAAATCGGAAGTAATTACGGTGGCCCCGGCCTGCTTGGCCAGCACACTCAGTATGATGCCGATTGGGCCCTGGCCGATAGCCAGGACGGTTTCCCCTCGCCGCAGGCGCAGGGCGTCGATTCCTTTCATGCAGGTGTTGACCGGTTCGACGAAGCAGGCCTGCTCGAAGGAAATGCCATCGGGGATGCGGACAGTGCCGTGCTCTACGATCCAATCCATAACGCGGACGTATTCGGAGAAACCGCCTCCGGCAGGTTCGAATCCGGCGGTACATCCGACTTTCTTGTAGGTGGCGCACTGAGCAAAGGTCTTGTTCTGGCAGTAAAAGCATTGTCGGCAAGGGATGTGATGGAAGACCATGACACGGGCGCCGGGACGGTAGTTCTGTACGCCTTCGCCGACTGCGGCCACGACGCCGGAGGTTTCGTGTCCGAAGATGCGGGGTGCGGAATGGGAACCGGTGGAAATCTTCTTGAGGTCGGTGCCGCAGACGCCGCAGGAGTGGACGCGGACGAGCATTTCTCCAGCACCGATCTTGGGAACGGGCACAGTCTCCAGGCGGACGTCATTCACGCCGCGGTACACCGCGGCGAGCATGTTCGCGGGGATCGAGTGCGCGTCCGTCGCGAGCGTGTGCTGTCCGGCAATGGCCATGAACATATTTTAGATGATGCATGGGGTGAGTTCGTTTCAAATCAGTGGGATGGGTGGACTGATGGTAACGGGCGCGGAATGCTGTGCGGTGGCGTACGTACTGGCATTTGCTGAGCTGTCGACGCGAAGGGCCGCTCTCGGGACACCCGGCAAGATGCCGGCGCTACCCTTCCGCGGCGCTACTCCGGCGGCGCAAAGGACGGCGACGGAGTTTCGTGCTATGCTGCGCAAACTTCGGCTTTCCAGGACTAATTGTGCTGATTGAAATGCGGCTCGAGAACTATGCGGTGATCGACAACCTGGTGGTGGAGTTCGGGCAGGGGTTGAACCTGCTGACGGGCGAAACCGGGGCGGGGAAGTCAATTCTGGTGGATGCTCTGGCCTTGTTGTTGGGCGAAAAGGCTTCGAGTGATGTGGTTCGAACGGGCGCGGAGCGAGCCATGGTGTCCGCGGTCTTTGAGTCGGAGGGCGCCGCAGAGAAGCCGGTGGCTGGGATTCTGGAAGCCAACGGATTGGACGAGTCGGACGACGGGTCCCTCATTTTGCGGAGGGAGATTGCGGGTGGTGGAAAGGGACGCGTGTTCGTGAACAACCAGCCCGCAACCGTGGCTGTGTTACGGCTCCTGGCGCCTTATCTGGCGACGATTCACGCACAGAACGAATCCATTTTGTCTTTTGATGGGCCGGCCCGGTTGGGGTTGTTGGATGCATTTGCCGGCAGCCAACTGGAGGCGGTGGAGACCGGGTTCGCGGCGTGGAAGGAGATTCACACGCGTATCGAGGAGATGGAGCGCGGAGAGCAGGACCGGCTGCGACTGGTGGACCTTTGGATTTTCCAGAAACGGGAGATCGAAGAAGGGCGGCTGCAGAGCGGAGAGGACGAGCGATTAGAGACGGAAAAGCGCGTCCTCGCCAACGCGGAGAAAATCTACAACGCGGCGATGAATGCTTTTGACTTGCTGTACGAGGGCAACGGTTCGACCGCGTCGTCGCTGCGGGCGGCGCAGAAACACGTCGAAGAATTGGTGCGTTACGAGCCCAAGTTTCAAGACGCGTTGGCTGCCCTAGACACGGCGCGCATCAGCGTGGAGGATGTGGGCGCCAGCGTTCGTGACTATGCCGGAGGGATTCAGGCTTCGCCGGAACATCTGGCGCAGGTGGAAGACCGGCTCGCGCTGCTGGACCGGCTGAAGCGTAAGTATGGTCCGACGCTGGATGAGGTGATGCAGTTCGGAACGGAAGTTTCGCGCAAATTGTCGGAGGTTGAGAACAAGGATGAGATTCTGCGGGGGTTGCGGACCGAACTGGCGAAGGCGGGTAGCGAGTATCTGCGGGTCGCGCAGACGCTGTCGAAGAAACGGACGGACGCGGCACGCAGGCTGGAAAAATTGGTGGAGGCGGAGATCAACGATTTGGCAATGAAATCGGCGTTCCGCATCGAGATGACAAGTTCGGAGGAGGAAGGGAACTGGAGTGGCTCGGGCATCGATCAGGTGGTGTACATGATCTCGACGAATCCCGGCGAACCGTTGCGGCAACTGGAACATATTGCGTCGGGCGGCGAACTGTCGCGGGTGATGCTGGCGCTGAAGGCCACCGTGGAGGCAAGTGGTGATTCCAGGAAGCGCGGCGCGCACGACCCCACTTCTCGCAAAGGAGGCGAGAAATGGGGCACCCAAAAAACGCTAGTGTTTGACGAGATCGACACCGGGATCGGAGGTCGCGCGGCGGAAGCTGTGGGAAAGAAACTGAAGTCGCTGGCCCGATCGAATCAGGTGTTGTGCGTGACGCATCTGCCGCAGATTGCGACTTTCGGAGATCATCATTTCGTGATTGAGAAGAAGGAGTCCGGAGGGCGCACGCGCACCAGCATTCGCCCTGTGACCGGCGAGGAGCGCACGGAAGAAGTAGCGCGAATGCTGAGCGGGGCAAAATTGACTGAAACTTCGCGCAAGCATGCGGAGCAGATGATTAAGGCTAACGCGTGAAGATTAGGAGGCCATCGGCGCGGCTCTCGGCCAGCGTGGTCTTCTCCGAGTTATCGGCGACCTTGATGGTGAAGTTGACGACGATCTTGGCCATGGTCTCGACCGGCTGACCATTCTGCAAGACCGGCTTGAAATGCCACTCGCGAATCGCTTGCTGCGCGGCTGCGGCTAGAATCGCCGGACCGCTGAGTATTTGGAGATCCTGAATAATGCCGTCTGCGCCGATGACTGCTTTCAACACCACCGAGCCCTGCACGTTCATATGCTGCGCCAGCAGCGGATAAGAGGCCTGCGGAGCCTCAGCCGAGATTCGCTCGCGCCCGGCTGCATCCGTCACTGCAGAATCGTTCGAAGCGGGATGCGCAATTTCGATCTTCGGAGCGTTGGGATGAATCGCGCGATGTGCACCGCCGGCCACTATTTCAACGTCGAGCGGAGGCAGCACAGTGCGGTTTGTCACCACGACGGGTGCCGTAAGCTTTTGAGCGGTGGAATTTGCGGCAGGGGCGTGCTTTTTCGTGGCAAATGGCTGCGAATGTTGGGCAGCGCTCGGAGTCGAAGTTACGGGCGCGACTGCAGGTTGACTCTCATCGCCATCCAGAATTAGTTGGTTCGAACCGAACCAGAATTGCCGGTCTGTCACCACAACGACGGCAATGGCAACCAGCAGGAGTACGAGCGCGAACAGTAGCCTCTGGGATTGTCGGGTCTTCAGAGCCGCCCGATCCAGTGAGGTTCCAACCGTCGATCCTGTTTTTGGTTCCAGCATTTTCTTTGACCTGGAAGCTTGTGACCTCGATATATTGCGTCGATTGGCAAGCGATGTCCATGGCACGCGGCGGGGGGTTGGGGGCACGAGCGGGCCATGTTGAGGGGACCGCCTTGATTTTAGTGTTTCGGGAGTAACTTGCTTGTGATTTCAGTCATTGCGGGGCCAGTTGCAGAGCGATATACCCAAAATCATGAGCCCACAAAGCCAAAAGGATCGAGCAGCCTGGCTTCAGGGGCCTCCGGTTCGGTGCGAGAGTGTGCCGGAGAGTGCGCGTACCTGGAGAATTGTTCTGTTGGGAGCACCTGGGGTAGGCAAGGGTACCCAAGCCGATCTACTGAACCAGCGACTGGGCGCCTGTCATCTTTCCACGGGCGACATTTTCCGGGCTGCCGGATACCTCAGCGACTGCGAACAGAGCCCCGCCATAAAAGAAGCTCTGGAATACATGCGTCGCGGCGCTCTGGTGCCAGACGCCACTGTGTGGGAGCTGGTTCGGGAGCGAATTGATTGCCTGCGCTGCAGCGGTGGGTTCATCCTCGACGGATTTCCGCGCACGCTGGGACAGGCTGAGTCCTTGAAACAATTGATGGACAGCGAGGGACTCGCGCTGGCGGCGGTGGTGAACTACGCACTGCCCGCCAGCGAAATCGTGGCTCGGTTGGGTGGCCGCCGGACCTGCGAGAAATGCAAAGCGGTTTTCCATGTGACCGAGCGTCCTCCTAAAATCGCGGGCCGCTGCGATCGCTGTGAGGGGAAGCTATTGCGGAGAGAAGACGACCGGCCCGAATCGATCGAAGTACGTCTGGAAGCCTACGAGCGAAGCACTGCGCCACTGATCGCGTTTTACCAGAACCTTGGTCTGCTGATTGAGGTGGTCGCCACAGGATCTCCCGACGCGATTTGCGAGAGAACCCTTACGGAACTCCACGTCCGGCATGCGGAGCAACCCAGCTCTGTAGGCGCAATCGAGTAAGGGGCTTTTGGGGCATCTTCCATTCGAGGTCCGGATTCCGCTATTCGCTGCTAATTCCCGCGCTTTCTGTGGCTTACGTTGACCATCCCGGTACTTTCCGGTAGTTTATTAGTATCGCCGCAATGGGGATCGTGTACCCTAAAGGCACGGGGTTTGTGGCGGTTCTTACATCTGACACCGAGCGGGTCGCGGCGGTCCAGTGAGAGCCGGATTGCATTGGTCCTTCGGCGCCATAAGCGGGCGCCTAAGGATGACATTACTCAATTTTGAGGAGCGGGGCTTACATCGTGGCTGGAATTTTAGCGAAAACTGACGGGAAGACCTTGCTGTTGCTTAAGCCGAGGGGTTTCTGCGCGGGAGTGGTGCGGGCGATTGACGTGGTCCGCATTGCTCTGGAGGCGTTTGGGCCGCCGATTTACGTGCGCAAGGAGATCGTCCACAACAGCTTTGTGGTCGAGGAACTTCGTGGCAAGGGCGCGATCTTTGTGGACAGTGAGGACGAAGTGCCCAACGGAGAGCGCATCATTTACAGCGCGCACGGAGTTTCTCCGGATGTCCGCGAGCATAGCGCGCGGCGCGGGCTGCGCGTGATTGACGCTACCTGTCCGCTGGTCACCAAGGTCCACGTGGAGGCCGTGAAGTTTGCCAAGGAAGGGTATTCGCTCATCCTGATCGGGCATAAGGATCATGACGAGGTGATTGGGACGCTGGGCGAGGCTCCGCTGGTGACTCAGGTTGTCGGATCGCCGGAACAGGTGAAGTCGCTGAGTGTACCTGACCCGAACCGCGTGGCTTACCTCACGCAGACGACCTTGAGCCTGGACGAGACCAAAGACATTATCGCGGCGCTGAAGAAGAAGTTCCCCAACATCAAGGGCCCAGCGGCGCAGGATATCTGCTACGCCACAGAGAACCGCCAGGTCGCCGTGAAGCAGGTGGCTTCCGAAGCCGATCTGCTGCTCGTGGTGGGATCGGAAAACAGCTCAAACTCTAATCGACTAGTGGAAGTGGCGCGCAACCTGGGTACAAATGCGCATCTCATCGATAGCTGCAACGACATTGAACCGGAGTGGTTGAAGGGTGTGAAGACGATTGCGCTGACGGCGGGGGCATCGGCGCCGGAGTGCCTGGTCGAAGAAACCGTGACCTTCCTGCGCAATAAAGGATTCGACAACCTGCAGGAACTCGAAGTGATGCCGGAAAACGTACGCTTCGGGCTGCCGCCGGAGATTGTTGAGGCGATCGCCGCCGCTCCGGCCAGCGCGACTGCGGATTAGCGGATGAATGGAGCCGCGATTAATGAACACTGACTCCCCCGAGTCCCATACAGCTTCCGTACCTCTAGGTTCGAACCCACAGCTTCGCTTCGGCAAAATTGAGGAACTGGGCACGCGCGTGGGCGCGGCGGTTGCTGCCGCGCGGAAATATCTTTTTTCGCAGCAGCACGAAGAGGGGTACTGGTGTGGGGAGCTCGAAGCGGATACTACGCTCGAGTCGGATTACATTTTGCTGCACACTTTGCTCGGGACGGGGAACCAGGAGCGGTTTCAGAAGGCGGCAAACTGGATTCTGCGGCACCAGAACAAAGATGGCGGATGGAGCATCTACGCCGCCGGACCGTCTAACATCAGCGCATCGGTGAAGGCCTACTTCGGATTGAAGCTGGCAGGATATACGGCGGATCATCCTTCTCTGCAACGTGCCTGCAAGAGGATTCTGGAGATGGGCGGCGTCACCGAAGTTAATACATTCACTAAGATCTATCTGTGTTTCTTCGGGCAGTATGACTACGACGCGGTTCCGGCGATTCCGCCGGAGATCGTGCTCTTCCCCAACTGGTTCTGGTTCAACATTTACGAGATTTCTTCGTGGTCGCGCGCCATTCTGGTGCCGCTGTCGATCTGCTACGCCAAGAAGCCGTTCAAGAAGATTCCGCGGGAGATGGGCGTAGAGGAGTTGTTTGTTGGCGGGATGCAGAAGTCGCGCATGCACCTGCATTGGGCCAAGAAGTTGGTCTCGTGGCGCAACTTCTTTCTCGTGCTCGATCGCATGACGCATTGGCTGGAACGCGTGCACGTGCGGCCGCTGCGCTCGATCGCGCTAAGGAGCGCGGAGAAATGGATGCTTGAGCGCTTCGAGATGAGCGACGGGCTGGGCGCGATCTATCCCTCGATGATGAACGCGATCATTGCGCTGCGGTGCCTGGGATATTCGCTGGACGATCCGCAGGTGATTCGCGCGTTGGACGAGTTTGAGAAGTTGGGGATCGAAGAGGAAGACACGTTCCGCATGCAGCCTTGCATGTCGCCGGTTTGGGATACGGCATACGCCATGTTCGCGCTGGGCGAGGCGGGAGTCCCGGCGAATGATCCCCGGATGGTCAAGTGCGCTGACTGGATTCTGCAAAAACAAGTGCGCAACGTGGGCGATTGGAAAGTGAAGAACAAGCAGGGCCAGCCAGGGGGTTGGTACTTCGAGTTCAACAATGAGTTTTATCCCGATGTCGATGACAGCGCGATGGTTTGCTTGGGACTGAGCCGCGTAGAGCATCCCAATGGGCGCTATCAGCGCGAGTCGGTGCAGCGCGCGATTGACTGGATCTTTTCGATGCAGTGCAAGAACGGCGGCTGGGCTTCGTTTGACAAAGACAACGACAAGATGGTGTTCGAGCATATTCCGTTTGCCGATCACAACGCCATGCTCGATCCGCCGACGGTGGACATTACCGGGCGCATTCTGGAGATGCTAGCGACTTACGGGTATGACAAGAACCATCGATCGGTGAAGCGTGCGATTCAGTTCATTCGCGACGAGCAGGAGCCGGACGGAAGCTGGTTCGGGCGCTGGGGAGTTAATTACATTTACGGCACCGCGCTGGTGTTGCGCGGACTGGACGCGATCGGCATGGATCTGCACGAACCTTGCGTACAGCAGGCGGCGGAGTGGCTGCGGATGGTGCAGAACGCCGACGGCGGATGGGGCGAAACAGTCGGGTCCTATGATGATCCGAGCTTGCGGGGACAGGGAGACAGCACGCCGTCGCAGACCGCTTGGGCAATCCTGGGATTGCTTGCGGCGAACGACATTCGCAGCGACTCAGTGGCCCGCGGTATTGCCTACTTGCTGCGCACGCAGAGAAAAGACGGATCGTGGGATGAGCCGTACTTCACGGGGACGGGATTCCCGCGCGTGTTCTATTTGATGTACCACCTCTACCGGGATTACTTCCCTTTGCTCGCGCTGACAACATACGCCAAAGTGATGGAGAAGAATAGCAATTAGTTCTCCGTTCACAGTTCTCAGTACCCCTCGCAAAGATCCTAACTGAGAACTGAGGACTGAGAACGGAGAACCGAGAATTGCCTTTGAAAGCTTTCGTCACCGGCGCAACTGGATTTCTGGGATCCCACGTCGCCCGCGCTCTTGCCGCTCAAGGCGCGGACCTGCGGCTTCTGGTGCGTTCCACAAGCAATCTGCGTAACCTGGAAGGGCTCAAAGCGGAGACCGCGACCGGGGACCTGCGGGATGCCAGCTCCGTCGAAAAAGCCATGTCGGGTTGCGATACGGTTTTTCACGTGGCAGCCGACTACCGG
Source organism: uncultured Acidobacteriaceae bacterium (assembly GCA_963791515.1). Lineage (GTDB taxonomy): Bacteria > Acidobacteriota > Terriglobia > Terriglobales > Acidobacteriaceae > Sulfotelmatobacter. The sequence goes on from CAWBSS010000001.1 coordinate 266,102, forward strand.
CTCTGGGTGCGCGATCCGGCGGAGATGTACCGTTCCAACGTGGACGGAACACGGGCGATTCTGGAAGCGGCGCATAAGAATGGCGTGCGGCGCGTGGTGTACACCTCCAGCGTTGCGACCGTGGGGTTCACGGGCAACGGACATCCTGCGAATGAGGATTCTCCAGTGTCGCTGGCCGATATGATCGGCCCCTACAAGCGTTCGAAGTTCATGGCGGAGCAGGTGGCGCTCGAGGCCGGCCGCGGCGGGATGCATGTGGTGATCGTGAATCCGACGACGCCGGTTGGAGAGCAGGATGTGAAGCCGACGCCGACGGGCCGCATTGTCGTCGATTTTATGAAGCGCAAATTCCCCGCCTATGTGGAAACAGGATTGAACCTGGTCGACGTGAGGGAATGCGCGGTGGGGCACGTTGCAGCTTTAGAAAAAGGGAAGCCGGGTGAGCGCTACATTTTGGGCGGCGAGAATCTTACGCTGAAGCAGATTCTGGACAAGCTTGGAGAGATCACGGGGTTGCCTTCGCCGAAGGTGAAGTTGCCCTACGTGTTCGCCTTTGCCGCGGGAGTAGTTGACGAGACGATTACCGGGCGTATGTTGCACCGCGAGCCTCGCGCCACTGTGGACACGGTTCGCATGGGAAGGAAAAAGATGTTTGCCAGTTCCGGCAAGGCGCAACACGAACTGGGCTGGAAGATCGTGCCGGTCGAAGGGGCACTGCGGCGAGCGGTGGAGTGGTTTCAAGGCAACGGATATGTCTAGAGTCGCCATTGTGGCCGCGCTGGAGCGCGAGGTGGGTCCGCTGATTAGGGAGTGGCGCGTCATCGACAAGGAGGTAGGCGGCCGGCGCTTTCGCTTTTTCGAGAAAGATGACTTCGTGCTCGTTTGTGGAGGAATTGGAGCGGAGGCAGCGCGGCGAGCGGCGGAGGCGGTGATCGCTATCTACGCGCCCTCGGTCATTTATTCGGCGGGCTTTGCCGGAGCGCTCAACCGAGAGCTGAAAGTGGGGGACGTAGTGCATCCTCGGCGGGTTGTCAATGCGGGCGACGGCAGCAGTGTGAACCTCGATCAAGGCGAGGGCGTATTGGTCAGCTTCGGATCGGTCGCGAGCCCGGAGCAGAAGGCGCGGCTGCGAGATTCGTTTCGAGCGCAGGCGGTTGACATGGAGGCGGCTGCAGTGGCGCGCGCTGCAGAGGCTCGAGGAACTGGATTCGCGGTGGTGAAAGTAATTTCTGATGAATTCGATTTCAGCTTCCCGTCGACGGATCGTTTTGTTGACTCCAACGGTCGGTTTCTGGAGACGCGATTTGCGTGGTTCACGGTTTTACGGCCCTGGCTGTGGCCACAAGTTGCGCGACTGGCACGGAACAGCAATCGCGCCTCGGGCGTTCTTTGCGACTGGCTGCGAAAGATGAAGGGACCGATTGCAGCGTCTTCGGACGTTCACACCCTGGAGGCACTCGACCGCCGATGAATTGGCTTGCCGTTTCAGTTCTTGCGTGGTTGATGATCGCGGCGCCGTTGCTCGGGCAGAGCGATCCGCCCACGATCTATGCGGAGAGCTTTCGGCAGCGTCCGACGCGCGTCACCGACGAAACCTTCGAAGCCGAGCTCACTCCTGAGAATGCGACCTACCGGGAGCGGATCAAGGATTCCCGGGGCGAGGATCGTTACGAGCTGACGATCACGCCGCATGGGCCGGAGGGCGACAACAAGATTACGTCCTGGGGCGTAACGCTCAAGGATTTGCATCACAGCATCTACGGCAACATTCTCGTGGCGGAGCAGGAGCCTTCGGCGGACGCGAAGAACAATCTGGGCCGGCTGGATCCGAACCGATTTGGTGCGGTGCCAATTCGCGCGAAACGGATCATGAAGGTCGACGGATTTTATGTGGTAATCCAGGTCAAGAAGCTTCACTTCACGCCGCTGGACTCGCCGTATCTGGATTCGATGGCCGTGCAATTCGCGTTCAGCAACAGCGATCCGAGATCGAGCCGATGAGCGCGCACAGATGCAAGTGTTTGGTTGGCAGATCGGGTACGTGTGGGAAAGTGCGCGACTCAGTTCATCTATAATCAGGGAAGGCATTCTCTAAGAAAAAAGCGATGCATTGTTTCCCTTTGCTGGCAGCGTTCGTCGGCGGCGAAATCGTCGACATGATCTCCAACACTGGCGCGGTGGCCAAGCTGGTATTGCTTGCGCTACTGGCGTTCAGCCTGATCTCGTGGGCCATCATCCTCACTAAGTGGAGTCTGTTGCGGCGGGCGCGCGCGCAGAGCGGACGATTCGTGCGCGCGTTCCGCAAGGCGCAGCGGCTGCAGGATATTGCCGCGGTGGCGGAGCAATTCAAGCCCAGCCCGCTGGTCGGCGTATTCGAAGGCGGATATGAGGAATATAAGCGGCAGGCCGGGACGTTCGGCACGCTGCGGAATCTGGTGACCATCCAGCGCGGGATGCAGATTGGAGCATCGGAAGAAATTACGCGTCTCGAGCGGAATCTTCCTTGGCTCGCGATTACGGCCGCGGTCACGCCGTTTGTCGGACTGTTTGGCACGGTGTGGGGCATCATTGACGCGTTTCACGGGTTGGGGACGGCGGGGGCGGCGACGTTGCGGGCCGTGGCCCCGGGTATTTCAGAGGCTCTGATTACCACAGCTGCCGGACTGGCGGCTGCGATTCCGGCCGTCATTGCTTATAACCTGATTGGCGCGTCGATCCGCGACCTCGCGGCGCGTAGTGATGATTTTGCCCTTGAGGTGCTTAATGCGGTGGAGCACACGCAGGCGCAGGCTCCGGTCCAGGCTGCCAGTGAAGTGAGGCGCTGATGGCGTTCACCACCTCCAACGGACGCACGCAGACGGCGCTGGCCGACATCAACATTACTCCGCTCGTGGATGTCGTGCTGGTATTGCTGATTATCTTCATGGTAACGGCGCCGGTCCTGCAGTCGGGAATCGACGTTAGCGTGCCCAAAACGCGAACGGTGAAGCAGATCACAGAAGAGCGGACGGTGATCACCATCAATAAGGATCAACGCGTTTTCTTGGGCAACGATGCGATCAATATTAATGAGATCAGAAGCAAGTTGCGGCAAAAGATTCGGGATCCGCGCAACCAGTTCATTTTTGTGCGCGCGGATGAAAACGTTCCCTTCGGCGCCTTCGCCACGGTAATGGACGCGGTGAAGCAGGCGGGAATCACCAACGTCAGCATTGTGACGCAACCTCTAGAGCAAAATGGCAGCAAACGCTGAGATTTACTTCGAGCATGACCGTTGGGGCCGAGCGCTTGCGTGGTCGCTGGGGCTGCATGTGGGAATCACGGCAGCAATGTTGATCTACTCCACAGTCTTCTCTGGACCGAGCGGTGACACATGGGGCGCGGGTGGAGGCGGGGAAGCGATTGGCGCGACGCTGGTGAGCACGGTTCCTCTGCCGGCGAATCCGGCGCAGACAAAGAACGTGCTGGCCAATGAATCGAAGGGGCTGACGCAGTCGCAACCCAAGATCGAAGAGAAAGAGCCGGATGCGATTGAGATTCAGGGCAAGAATGCCAAGATAAAACCGAAGAAGAAACAGGAGACGGCTTCCAAGGAAAAGCCGCTGGCCGCGCCGGAGGAAGAGAACAATCAGGTTGCATTTGGAGAAGGTGGTCCGGTTAGCGGTCCTTACGGAACCTTCAGCGCAGGCGGCGCCAAGGGTGGGTTTGGAATTACCGGAGGTGGCGGCGATTTTGGCACAAAGTACGCTTGGTATGTGCACGTGATTCAGCAGAAGGTGGCGGAAAACTGGCTGAAGTACGAGGTCGATCCGAGGATCTCGAATGCTCAACGTGTGTATATCGTTTTCGATATCGCGCGCGACGGGCATCCTTCGAACGTGCAAGTCGAGCAATCCAGCGGCGTACCTTCGCTGGACATTTCGGCGGTACGCGCCCTGCAGCGCATTGATACTTTCGGTCCGTTGCCGCCGGAGTACTCCGGTGGCAAGATTTCCGTGGAGTACTGGTTCGATTACAAGAAGTGAATCTTTCGAGTAATAAGGATGCACTACTGAGTGACTTTGTGCTTCACAACGGGGGCACAATGAGAATGAGGAGTATTCAGGGCAGTGATACGCGGCAAGAAGGAAGAAGAAACCTTGCAAAGCAATTCCTATCGGAATACGATATTGTCGTATAGAGTATCCTTCACCCCCACACGGATGGACGAAGTCGACAGACCTAGTTCCTGGCGCTGGCCAAACAGATTTCGCGGCCCGGTGTGGGTGCTTGTTCTCATTTTCACTTGCTGCTTTGTTTCTTCCACACTTTTCGCGCAGGATTGGGTTAAGACGGGGACGAGCCTGGGAGTGGAGAAGGTACGGCTGGCTGTCCCAGACTTCAAGCCTTCGACCACCGACCCGCAGAACGCCGCGCTGCTGAAGACTTTCAACGACACACTGTGGAACGATCTCGACGTCTCCGGCATAGTCGAACTGGTCTCCAAGAGTTTCTATCCGTTGCAGGTTCCCGGCCAGCCGCCGGAGGTGAATTACCTTGCGTGGAATGCGCCCCCTCCAAATGCAGCGATGCTCGCTTTCGGAAGCCTGGGCGTTGCGGGAGGAAAGCTGACGGTTCAGGGCTGGCTGTATGACGTGAAGAATACTCAGTCACCACAGATTTTGGGCAAGCAATACTCTGATACCTCCAGTGATGCGGCAGCGCGACTGATGGCCCACAAGTTTGCCGACGAAATCATCTTTCGGCTAGGCGGAGGCATTACCGGCATTGCCGAAACGCAGATTTATTTTGTCAGCGACCGGACCGGGCGCAAGGAAATCTGGGCGATGGATTATGATGGCTCGAACCAGCATCAGATCACGCATCTGGGTTCGATCTCATTGTCGCCGCGAATTTCGCCCGACGGGTCTCGCGTCGCCTTCAGCAGCCTGACCAAAAGCGGCTGGGAGATTATGATGTATTCGCTCGACGTTAACCGGGCCGTGGGTTTTCCTCACATGGGGGGAACGAATTTGTCGCCGGCTTGGTCGGGAGACGGGACGAAGCTGGCGTTTTCGTCGTCGCGCGGGGGCGAGCCGGAGATTTATGTAGCAGATGCCTCCGGTGGGAATCTGCATCGAATGACCACGGCCAAGGGGCCGGATGTTTCGCCAGTGTGGAACCGGAAGACGAATGCGCAAATCGCCTTTGTCAGCGGGCGCACGGGATTGCCGCAGATATATACCATGGAGGCAGACGGCACCAACCAGCAGCGCATGACCGATCAGGGCTACGCCGTATCGCCGAACTGGGCGCCCAACGGGCAGTTTCTTTGTCTAGCATGGATCCGCAAGTATGGCCCGGGCGAACCGGGCGCGTCGGACATTTACCTGATGGACATTGCCAGCAAGCAGTGGGTGCAGTTGACGCACGATGGCGGACGCAACGATTTTCCTTCCTGGTCGCCGGATGGAAGGCATATCGTGTTTCAATCCAGCCGGTCCGGCAAGGAAGAAATTTGGACGATGCTGGCTGATGGGACCAAGGTTCAGCAACTGACTTTTACTGGACGTAACACCCAACCGAATTGGAGTTGGAAATAGTAAAAACGCTTCGTCTGACCTTGGGGGCAAGCCTTTGGGGTCGCAGGGAGGAATAAAAGTGAATCAAAAAAGTATGAAGTGGTTCCTGTTGATAGTTGCACTCGCAGCACTACTGACGCTTGGCGCTTGCGGAAAGAAAGCAACTCCGCCACCGCCACCACCGCCACCGCCTCCGCCGGAGCCGACAGCTTCGATTTCGGTGAGTCCCAACACCATTCAGGCGGGACAGTCGGCATCACTGACCTGGCAGACCAGCAATGCGACCGACGTGTCGATCGATGGCATTGGAGCGGTGCAGCCCAACGGCTCGCAGAGCGTCTCCCCGACGGATTCGACGACCTATCACCTGACGGCCAAAGGATCGGGCGGCAGCCAGGAAGCCACCGCGCGGCTTACCGTAACCCAAGCGCCGCCACCGCCGCCGCCGCCAACTCCGTCGGTGTCGGACGAGGACTTGTTCAGCCAGAACGTGAAGGATGTTTACTTCGACTACGACAAGGCCGACGTTCGCGGTGACCAACAGTCTTCGCTGCAGGCCGACGTGCAATTCCTCAATCAGCATGCCAATGTAAACATCACGATTGAAGGACACTGCGACGAGCGCGGATCGACTGACTATAACCTGGCTCTGGGCGACCAGCGCGCCAGTGCGGTGAAGAATGCACTGACGGCGGGCGGCATCAGCGCAAGCCGGATCAAAACCATCAGCTACGGCAAGGAAAAGCCCTTCTGCACAGAAAGCAACGAAGCTTGCTGGCAGCAGAACCGCCGCGGCCATCTCGTTTATCAAAAGTAAGGATTGCCGGGGGACGCCGCAAGCGTCCCCCGTTTCTTGTTGCATGAAAATGCGCATTGGTGTGCGCCGAACGGGGACGCGAGCTGGAATGGGGATTTCTCCCATTTAGGCTTACGGTTCCGGGGTGGCCCTTTCTGTGTGAATCCTCCCAGCCTGTGGGACAATCAATGCATCTAAGACAGGCGTGCTCAGGGAATCTCTATGAAACTACATCGCATTTCCGTATTTTTCGCGGTGCTCTCGCTGGGAGTGGTTCCGGCGCTGGGCGCTAATAAGGACATGGTCCAGTTGCAGACGCAGGTACAGCAACTGCAAGAACAAATGACGGCCATGCAACGCAGCTTTGACGAGCGCATGGGCGTGATGAAGAACCTGGTCGAGCAGGACACGGACGCAGTGAACAAAGTGGCAAATGCCCTCAACGGGCTGCAGACGACGCTGCAGAAGCAGCAGTCGGAAGGGGGCTCGAAGGCCGACCAGCTTTCGGGCCAGATCCAGTCACTCAACGATACTCTGGATGAACTGAAGGCGCGCCTGGCCAAGGTCAGCAAGCAGCTCGAAGACATGCAGGCAGCGCAGCAAAGCCTGGGCGCTCAGCAGGCCCAGCAACAGGCGCAACAGCAGGCCCAGGCGCAAGCTCCGGCTCCGGATGTTCTCTACAACAATGCCCTGCGCGATTACAACGGCGGAAAGAATGACTTGTCGTTGCAGGAATTTTCGGACTACATCAAGTTCTATCCCAACACCGATCTGGCTGGAAACGCCTATTTCTATTTGGGAGAGATCCAATTTCGTCAAGGAAACTACCAGCAGGCGGCGCAGAGCTACGACGCCGTATTGCAGAACTTTCCCGGCGGAAACAAAGCCGCGTCCGCGCAATTGAAGAAAGGCTTTTCGTTAATTGAACTCGGGAAACAGGACGATGGGGTCAGCGAGTTGCGGCACCTGATCCAACGCTATCCGCATTCTCCGGAGGCGCTGCAGGCTCGGGAACGGCTGCGGAAGCTGGGAGTTCCGACTACGGGGAGAAATTCCTGAAGTTGTGGATGGAAGTCCACGGACGAGATTGCGGGAGCAACCGCTAGGCTCGGCGGTGGTGCGGCCGCTTAGGTCGATGATGCTTCGCGGCTTTGTGGGCGCGATGGCGCTGCACGCGCTGGTGATTCGCCCTCACGGGGATGAGCGCAGCGTCCGTCGGAGCCGCCACGGCGAAACTGGGCAAAAGGGCGAGCATGAGTACCGAAAAGCACCGCTTCATATACCTTCTCTCCGACCAACTTCTCCTACTTTATATCTATATTATTCGGAAAGCTCCAGCATTAAACTGCTTTCGTAGGATTTGAGGTTTAAAGATGCCACATAAGACGCCCGATCAGGACACGGCGAAGGGTGCCACAGAAGCTGAGGACCACAAGGATCCGGGGAATGTGGGCCTGCAAGAACAGCTTGGGCATCGCGATCAGGACCCGATGTTGAAGGATGCAGACTCCGATTTTCCCGAACCTGGGCAAAATCCAGAACATAGCGGCGAGCCGGAACGAAAAACTGCGTGAACAGCTTGCCGTCAACAGTGAAAGGCCCTTTCTCAGGAGAGGGCCTTTTTTGGTGCGCGCTAGCGCAACTCTTCCATGACGGCATCCAACGCTTCTTTACCCGGACGCGTCATCGAATCCGGCAGTGTGGCAAGAGGCTGGTCGACCACGTTTAGCATGTCCATGAAGTTCGGGGCCTCGGGATTCACATAGAACACGCCGGTCAGTACTTCGCCCTTGTCGTGGGCCTCGGTGAGTCGTGTGATGGCGCGAATCTTGTCAGTCGGGTCGTAGTCTTCCTCCAGCTTGCGCAGGTGCAGACGGGAGCCGTCGTGCATCGTGACTTCAACGGTTGAGCCGGGATCGTACTCCACGGCAATCTCCTCGAAGTGCGGGACGAAGCTGACTTCCTGTAAGATCTCTTCGTGCTCTTTCACATACTTGTAGGACTTGGTCGAACCCTCGTGATCGTTGAAAGTGACGCAGGGCGAGACCACGTCGAGCATTACCGTGCCCTTGTGAGCAATCGCAGCCTTGAGCATGGCGCTTAACTGGCGCTTGTCTCCGGAGAACGATCGGCCTACCAATGTCGCACCGAGTTGAACGGCCAAGGCGCACGTGTCGATCGGCGGAAGGTCGTTCACCACGCCGCTTTTGAGCTTTGAGCCCAGGTCAGCAGTGGCCGAGAACTGGCCTTTGGTCAGACCGTAAACGCCGTTGTCTTCGATGATATAGATGATGGGCAGATTGCGGCGCATCAGGTGGACGAACTGTCCGATGCCGATAGAGGCGGTGTCGCCATCGCCGCTGACGCCGATGCAGACGAGCTTGCGATTCGCCAGAATCGCTCCCGTAGCCACGGAGGGCATGCGGCCATGCACCGCGTTGAAGCTGTGGGACCGGCTCATGAAGTAAGCGGGGGTTTTCGAGGAGCAGCCAATGCCGCTCGGCTTGATGAGCAACTCGGGCTGAACACCCATCTCGTACATGGACTCAATGATGCGCTCGGAGATCGCGTTGTGGCCGCAACCGGCGCACAGCGTGGTCTTGCCTCCCTTGTAGTCCATCACAGTGAGGCCGATGCGGTTGGTCTTTGGTCCGGCTGCTCCAGGCTCAACGGTGGGAGTGGTGGCCATCTACTTACCCTCCATACTGGTCAGTTCGTCGGTGATGGACCGCGCGTCGAGCGGCAGTCCGGTGATATGGGCGATGCTGCGCAAGCGCGTGGTGAGCTCCGGCTTGAGGTCGAGTCTGAGGAGGGTGAGCATTTGCGCGTCGCGGTTCTGCTCGACGACGTAAATGCGATCGTGCTGCTCGATGAACTCATGCACCTCGCGGGTAAAGGGATACGCCTTTAGGCGCAGGTAGTCGGTCTCAATGGCGTATTCGTCGCGGAGTTGATCGCGGCTCTCGGTGATGCCCCAGTGCGAGGTTCCGTAGCCGATGATTCCGATCTTTACTTTGTTACCCCCGGCGTTGTTGCCCTTGGTGATCTCGGGCCGCGGAACGAACGACCGCGCGGTTTCGAACTTGCGGTTTAGACGCTCCATGTTGTTTTCGAAGTCATCGGCGCGCTCACTGTATTGGGCTTTCTCGTTGTGGCCGCTACCGCGCGCGAAGTAGGCGGCCGCGGGATGGATGGTTCCCGGCAGTGTGCGGTAGCCGATGCCGTCTCCGTCTACGTCTTTGTAGCGCGCGAAACCGCCGAGGCGATCGAGGTCTTCCTTGCTGAGCACCTTGCCGCGATTGATCGGCGTGGTCGGATATTCGAACGGATCGGACATCCAGTTGTTCATTCCCAGGTCCAGATCTGACATGACGAAGACCAGCGTTTGGAACTGCTCGGCTAGGTTAAAAGCTTCCGGCGCCATGCTGAAGCACTCTTCGACGGAACAGGGAAGCAGCATGATGTGTTTGGTGTCGCCATGCGAGAGGAACGCCGTGGAAAGAATATCGCCCTGGGACGTACGCGTCGGCAGGCCGGTTGACGGGCCTACGCGTTGGATGTCCCAGATCACACCGGGAACCTCGACGTAGTAGGCGAGTCCGGCGAACTCCGACATCAGCGAGATTCCCGGGCCGGCGGTCGCGGTCATGCTGCGCGCGCCCGCCCATCCTGCTCCGATGACCATGCCGATCGCGGCCAGTTCATCTTCGGCTTGCACGATGGCGAAGGTAGCCTTGCCATCGGGGCCGATGCGGTACTCCTTCATGTACTCGATCATCGTCTCCACGAGGGACGACGACGGCGTGATCGGATACCAGGTCACGACTGTGCATCCGGCAAACATGCAGCCGAGCGCGGCAGCCGAATTTCCGTCGATGATGATCTTGCCGGCGGTCTCGTTCATGCGCTCGATGTAGAAAACACCGCGCTTTTGCAGGTTCGCCTTGGCGTAATCGAATCCAGCCTGGGCCGCGGCCAGGTTCAGATTAGCGGCCTTCACTTTCTTGGCGAACTGCTTGCGGATGGCCTTTTCGACCTCGGCCATTTCGACAGTTAGCAGGCTCGCGACGACGCCGACGTAGACCATGTTCTTGACGAGTTTGCGCAGCTTGGCTTCCGGGCAGACGGCGGCGACCAGCTTGTCGTAGGGCACAGCGTAAAAGATCAGATCATCACGCAGCTTGTGCAAAGCGAGAGGTTCGTCGTAGAGGACCGAGGCGCCCGCGGCCAGCGACATCGTGTCTTCCTGCGCGGTCTCGGGATTCATGGCCACCAGGAAATCGATTTCCTTCTTGCGGCCGATATAGCCGTGCTTATTGGCTCGAATCGTGTACCAGGTTGGAAGTCCGGCGATGTTCGAGGGGAACATGTTCTTGCCGGAGACCGGTACGCCCATCTGGAAAATGCTGCGTAAGAGAACGGTATTTGAACTCTGCGAGCCGGAACCGTTCACCGTCGCGACCTGAATGCTCATGTCGTTGACGATACGCTTGTGCCCAGTGCCTCCGGCGGACTCCTGCGGCACGACATCCGTAGTGGCCATCCCAACACCTTCCTTCAGTTATCGGGCGGAACCCTGTCGCCCATTGATCTGTAGATCACGGAGGACGAAACATTCCATTATAAGGGCGGCTGCCCGCTCCGTGGCGTCAAATCGCCCGCCTGTTGCCCGGAGGAACCTGCTTTGGAAACGAGGGAAGAGGTCCGCGGACTCAGGATTCTGTCTTGTAGAACTGGGCGATGTTACGAAACTTATTATATCGTGACACGAGCAATTCAGCGGTGGGGATCTTCTTCAGTTCGGCGTAGTGTTTCTGCAGGCTGGCATCGAGCAAATTGGCAGCCGCTTCGTGGTCGCGGTGGGCTCCGCCTTCCGGCTCGGGAACGATGTCGTCGATACAACCCAGTTCACTGAGGTCGGTTGCCGTGATGCGCATAGCTTCAGCCGCGAGTTCTTTCTTGGTCGCGTCGCGCCACATGATGGCAGCGCACCCTTCGGGAGAGATGACCGAATAAATCGAGTTCTCCATCATTAATACGCGGTCAGCTACCGCGATCGCCAGCGCCCCGCCACTGCCGCCCACGCCAATCACCGTTGCAATGATCGGGACTTCGAGGCGCGCCATCTCGCGCAGATTATAGGCAATGGCTTCTGCCTGCCCGCGCTCTTCCGCGTGGATGCCGGGATAGGCGCCGTCGGTGTCGATCAAAGTGAAGATCGGACGCCGGAACTTCTCCGCAATCTGCATCACGCGGATTGCCTTGCGATAGCCTTCAGGATGCGGCGTGCCGAAGTTCCGGTGGACGCGCTGCTTCATGTCCCGGCCCTTCTGGGTAGCGACGATCAGTACTTCCTGGCCGTGGAATCGCGCCATGCCGCAGATGATGGCGGCGTCGTCGCCGAAGGTGCGATCGCCGTGAATTTCACTGAAATCGGTGAAGACGCGGTCGATGTAGTCGAGCGACTGGGGACGCTGCGGATGCCGCGCCAATTCGGTTTTCTGCCAGGCGGTAGGGGGCGCGTTCATCTGTCGTCTCAGCGTGTCGATGCGATCCTGCAATTTGGCGATCTGATGCCGGGTGGCATCGTCGGCGTCGGGCGACTTCAGTTCCGCGACCTGACGTTCGATCTGCTCCAACTCCTGCTGCGCTTTTTCGATGATTGTCATGCTTTCAATTCAGGCGATGATGCGGACGCTGCCGCGGCCGCACAATTGTTCGACACGGGCGATGAAATTACGGTCCGGAAGCACATTATAGCCTTCCGCTTCCATCACCACCATGAAATCGCCCTGCCGTTCTACGTCAAACAGCACTTTAGCCTCGCCTTTGCGCTCTAAGAAAAGCGTGTGCAGATCGTCGACTGTCGCTTCGATGGACGTCTCGAGCGGCACGCGGATGCGAATGGCGCGTGGGAGCGGAACCCTGGCTTCTTCCAGCGGTTGGATTTCCGCCGCGGTGATCTTGGGATTGGCGCCTTCCTCGATTCGTACGCCAGCTTTGACGAGAACGGGTACTTCGAGTTTCACTTTATCCCCGATGCGTTTGAAGGCTTCGGGGAAGACGATCATGTCGATCGAACCAGACATATCTTCGAGCGTGGACTGGGCATAGAAGTCTCCGCGCTTCGATTTGAGCACGCGCACATTGCTGATGATGCCGGCCGTCACGATGGTTTCGTCTTTGCCGGTCGATTTCGTCATCGCGGCAATTTCTTCGACGCTGAGCGCTTGCAGGTCCGTGAGCTTGTCTTTGTACTTCTGCAGGGGATGGCCGCTGATGAAGAAGCCGAGAATCTCTTTTTCGGCGCTGAGGCGGATGTGCTCGTCCCAATCGGGAATGCTAGGCAATTTGTCGTTGTGCGCTTCGGGATTCTCCTGCTGGAAGACTCCGAAAAGACCGTGCTGGCCCGATTCAGCGTCGCGCTGCGCTTTCTGCGCCTGTTCCATCGCCTTGTCGAGCACTGCCATCAACTGAGCGCGGCGACCCAGCGAATCCATGGCGCCGCTCTTGATCAATGACTCCAGCACGCGCTTGTTCAGCAGGCGCAGATCGACGTGCTCGCAGAACTCGAAAATGGATTGGAAGCGACCAAGTTTCTTGCGGGCTGCCACGATCGATTCGATCGCATTGCCGCCGACATTTTTCACGGCAGCCAGGCCAAAACGGATCGACTCGCCGTGCGGGGTGAAGTTGGCGTCGGAGACGTTGATATCGGGAGCTTCGACGGAGATGCCCATCTCGCGACATTCGTTGATGTACTTGACGACGTCGTCGGTTGAGCCGGTGACTGACGTCAGCAGGGCTGCCATGAACTCCACAGGATAGTGTGTTTTCAGATACGCCGTGTGATAGGCCAGTAAGGCGTAGGCCGCGGAGTGCGACTTGTTGAAGCCGTAGCCGGCGAACTGGGCCATGAGATCGAAAATCTTCTCGATCTTTCTCGGCGGAAATTTTCGCTGCGCGGCGCCGTCGACAAAACGCTCGCGCTGCTTCGCCATTTCTTTCTCGTCCTTTTTTCCCATCGCGCGCCGCAAAAGGTCGGCTTCGCCCAGGGAGTAGCCGGCCAGGCGGTTCGCGATTTGCATTACCTGTTCCTGGTACACGATTACGCCCAGGGTCTCTTGCAGGATCTCCTTCAACTCCGGCAGTTCGTACTCCACCTTCTTGCGGCCGTGTTTGCGGTCGACGAAGTCGTCGATCATACCGCCCTGAATCGGACCTGGCCGGTACAGAGCGTTCAGAGCCGTGAGATCTTCAATGGAATTCGGCTGGTACTTGCGGAGCACATCCCGCATGCCGTGCGATTCAAATTGGAAGACGCCGGAGGTCAGTCCTTTGTGGAAGACCTTTTCATAAGTTTCGTTGTCCTCCAGTGGAATCTGTTCGAGCGTGAGCGGAGTGCCGCGGGTCTGCACGATCAGTTTCAACGCATCCGTCAGAATCGTGAGCGTGGTCAGGCCGAGGAAGTCCATCTTCAACAGTCCCATCTTTTCGATGGCGACCATGTCGAAGGCGGTCACGATTTCGTCGTTCTTGGTGCGATGGAGTGGAACCAGGTCGGTGAGCGGGCGCGGCGAAATCACCACGCCGGCAGCGTGCACCCCGGAATTGCGGACCATCCCTTCCAGTTTTTTCGCGGTCTCGAACAGTTCGCGGATCTGGCCGTCTTTTTCGATCGCCTCGCGCAGTTGGGCGGAGTCCTGGATGGCTTGCTCCAGCGTGATATTCAGCTGGGTCGGCACCATCTTGGCGATGCGGTCAACATCGGCGTAGGGAATGTCCATGGCGCGGCCAACGTCTTTAATCGCGGCCTTCGCAGCCATGGTGCCGAAGGTGATGATCTGGGCGACATTGTCGCGACCGTATTTTTGCGTGACGTAGTTAATGACCTCGCCTCGGCGGTTCATGCAGAAATCGATGTCGATGTCGGGCATGGACACGCGCTCGGGATTCAAGAAGCGCTCAAACAGCAGTTCATGCTGCAGCGGGTCGATGTCGGTGATGCCGAGCGCGTAGGAGACGAGCGAACCTGCGGCTGATCCGCGGCCTGGACCCACCGGAATGCCATGGTCTTTGGCGTAGCGGATGAAGTCCCAGACGATCAGGAAATATCCGGGGAACTGCATCTGCTGGATGATTCCAAGCTCGCGCTCCAAGCGCTGCTCATAGTCGGTGATGGAATGCTTCAGCTTTCCTTGCTCCTGCAGCGGACGCAGGGTTTCCAGGCGGCGGGCGAAGCCTTCGCGGGCTACGTGGACGAAGTAGCTGTCAATCGTGTAGCCGGCTGGGACCTCGAACTGCGGAAACGGATTCGCAACTTTTTCCAGGCGGAGGCTGCAGCGCTCGGCGATATCGAGCGTGCGCGTGAGTACCTGGGGAGAGCCCTTGAACAGGCGCGACATTTCGTCGTGGTTCTTGACGAAGAACTGCGTACCGTCGAACTTCATGCGGCCCGTGTCGTGAATGGACTTGCCGGTCTGGATGCACAGCATGACGTCCTGGGCGTGGGCATCGTCTTCGCAGAGGTAATGGCTGTCATTGGTGGCCACGAGCGGCAGGCCGAGATCTTTCTCGAGCTGGAAGAGGCCGGAATGGATGCGGTGCTCCATCTCCAGTCCCTGATCCTGAATCTCGAGAAAGAAGTTCTGTTTGCCGAAAATATCGGCGAATGTTCCGGCGGCCGAGCGGGCGGCGTCGTAATTGCTCTCGGTCAGGCGTTCCGCGACTTCTCCTTTGAGGCATCCGGAGAGGCCGATCAGGCCGCGGGAATGCTCGGCGAGAAACTTCTTGCTCACGCGGGGTTTGTAATAGAAGCCGTGCAGCGAAGCCTCGGACGTGATCTTTACGAGATTGCGGTAGCCTTCGTCATTTTCGGCAAGCACGAGCAGATGGTTGTAGGTATCACCTTCGGGCGGGGCGCGGTGGTCATCTTTTTTGCAGACGTAGAGTTCGCAGCCGACGATGGGTTTCACGCCCGCCTGCTTAGCCGCGTTGACAAAATGGACTGCGCCAAAGATATTGCCGTGGTCGGTCATCGCCACGGCCGGCATGCCCAGCTCTTTCACGCGCTGGCAAAGCTTTTCGACATCACAGGCGCCGTCGAGCAGGGAGTAGTCCGTGTGCAGGTGCAGGTGGACGAATTGGGACATGGGTTCGGTAGAACCAGTCTACCGCAACAGGGACAGAGGAAAACCGGGCAATTTGAGGAGGGGCGAAGGCTAACTGGCGCCGGCACTCGCGGCCTGAGCTTTTTGCAGAAGGCGACGGGCTTGCGAGATGAGTTCTGCCACTTCGAAGGGCTTTACCAAGCAGGGGACGCTGTTTTCCTGCAGGTAGGCGCGTCCATTACCCGGTTCCACTCCGTTGGAGAAGGTGAACAGGACGTGGCCTTCCATTCCGGGGCAATTTTCTCTGAGCCACTCGTAGGATTCTTTGGCGGTCCACTGGCCAGGCATGTTGCCGTTCATGATGAGGGCGTCAAAAGGTTCCGAGAGCAGGCGAGTCTTCACATCCTGGGCGGTCCTGGCGGTCACGACCGTGACGCCTGCACCCGCCAGCACATCGCGCTCAAACTCAAGCACGGCTTCTTCTTCCTCCACCAGCAGCACGCGGCCGTTCGTGGCGCCATCGTGCGGACGGGGAGCCGCCTTCGGCGATTCAGCTTCGACCCGAGCCGTTACCACCGCGGGCAACCGCACCTCTATGACAGCGCCGCCATCGGGTGCATTGTTGGCGGTGATGTCGCCACCATGTTCTTTCACAATCCCGTAGCAAATGCTAAGCCCAAGTCCGGTGCCTTTGCCTACGCTCTTGGTAGTGTAGAAGGGATCGAAGATGCGCTTGGGATCTTTGATTCCAGCGCCATCGTCGGTGAACTGCGTGCAAACGTGTCCACCCTGGCAAGAGATCCGAATCTTGAGCTTCCCGGTGCGCCCGGTCTCTAGAATGGCATCGACCGAATTGTTGATGATATTCAGGAACACTTGCTCGATCTGGTGCGGGTCGGCGACGACCAGGGCAGGCTCCGAAGGAAGATCGCGGTCGACGCGAATGTTGTTGATCTTGAGGTCATAGTCGCGCAGCGCCAGAGTCTCGTCGAGTACCTTCCGGATGTCGACCTCATCCCGTTGCGGCTTGCGCTGGCGTGCGAAAGAGAGGAGGTTCTGCACGACACGGTGCGTCCGTTGCGCCTGCTTGAAGAGTTTGCTGACGTAGTCTTGCGCGCGGGTGTTCAGGCCTTCGGTTTCGAGCAGCTGCGCGTAGCCGAGAATTGCGGTGAGCGGATTGTTGAGTTCATGGGCGACACCGGCGATCAGCTGTCCGACGGCCGACATTTTTTCGCTCTGCAGCAGTTGTTCCTGGGTCTTGCGGAGATCTTCGTAGGCGCGGCAGGTCTCTTCGTAGAGCCGGACTTTTTCGATGGTAGTGGCGAGTTGGCGACTGATGGCTACCAGGAGATTTTCGTCGTTGCTGGAATACTCGTATCCCAATTGACTGCACAGCCCCATGATGCCGACCGGGCTGTCTTTTCCCCAGAACAGAACCCAGAGCCAGGAACGGTCTGCATCGGAACGCAAAAATTCCGCAACTTTGGGCGGCAGGTGTGGCAGATATTCCGCCGTGACCACTTCGGTGCGTGAGCGCATCACCAGATCGCCGAAGCCTTCGGTGAAACAAACCTCCGCCGTCCGCATCTTGTCGCGGCTGCGCGGGCCCCATGCGGCGCGCCGGCGATAGGTAGTCGCGTCGGTATCGGAGAGGTAGACCGTTCCACTTTCGGCGCCAAACAACGTGACCACCTGTCGCAGGGTCAGGTTCAGAATCTCGTCGAGGTCGAAGGATTGCGCGGCGACGACGGCCATGGCGTTCAGCGCGTTCAATTCACGGTTGCGGCGCCGCATCTCATCCTCGGCGCGGCGCTTCTCCGTCATGTCGAGAACGAATCCCTGATAGCGTTCGATTTTGCCGGTCGCATCGCGCTTGGCGAAGCTGCTTTCCACGGCCAGCAGCAGCGTGCCATCCTTGCGGCGCAGGCTGACTTCGAAATTGCGTACGTAGTTGTGAGTTTCAATTTCGCGCCGGAAGGAGTCGCGTTGTTTGGGGTCGACGCAGATTTCCGAATCCAGATTCAGAACCAGTAGCTCTTCGCGGTTACTGTAGCCGAGCATATGCACGAAGGCATCGTTGCAATCGAGGATGCGTCCGGCGGGATTGGCAACGTAAACGCCTTCCTGCACTTGCTCGAAGAGCAGGCGATATTGTTCTTCCGCGGAACGCCGCTCGGTAATGTCGCGGACAACGTGAATGGTGCCCTTCTGCGGACTGCCTTGCTCGGTGTAAGAGGAAGTCGAAACCACTGAAAAGCCGCCGAAGCATGGGTCGGCGCCCTCGGTGAATTCTTCGTCCCCGCCCATTGCGCAGTAAGGGCATCCAGTCCAGTTCCCGAAGGTGTGAGGCAACGAAGACTCGCACGAGTTGCCGACTACATCCGCGGCGGCCTGGCCGAGCTGTTCCAGCAGAACCTGATTGGCCTTAATGATCCGGAAGTCGGCATCGTGCGCCAGAATGATGTCGTGGATCGAATCGAACGTATTGATCCACTGCCGCTGCGAACGGAGAACCTGTTCGAGCAGGCGGAAGTTTTCCACCGCCACCGCAAGCTGTTTCGCACAGACCTGAAGAAATTCCAGTTCTTCAGGTGTCCAGTGACGGCTAATAGAACCACCGAGCAGCAGAAGACCAATGGGCGATTTGTTGCCCGTGACCGGGACCATCACAAGCTGGCGAATTTTCTCGGCCTCAAGACACGCTTTAGGTTCGGGACCGGCGGCCTCCCGGGTTGTGACCTGCGGGCCGGGCTGCGCCAACAGTTTGTGGATGTCGTCGTTAATCTCGGCAAATCCAGCATCTCGCAGGAAGTCGGGGGAGAGCCCGACCGCGTGAGTCGCGACCAGATGACCACCTTCGAGCAGACGGAACCATGCGGCCCGGACCCCGGTCAGACGCTTCAATTCCTCAATAGCCGACTGGACCACGTTCCCATATTGCTGCGCGCTGACCAGGCTGTTGGTAATGGCCTGCACGGCGCACAACCTTCGCGTCCGCATCCGCGACTCGTCAAACACCACGAGCAACATGCTCACAGCGAGGGCAATCTCCGCTGCCAGAAATGCCGCAGCGGGCACGCGGTCGGTGAAAGGCGACCAGGAAAGATGGAGCGACGGCAGACACAGCGCGAGCAACCACGCCGATGGTTGCCAGCGCCCTCGGCGTGCGCGAAGTAGCGCAAGCGATGCTGTCAGCAGGATGATCCGGTAACCGATTTCTACGGCGACGCGCAAGGGCACAGAATCCGGCCACAACAGGACGCGGGCTCCGCCAAAGCCCACCAGGATGGGCGTAATCACCATCAGCGGAAGGATGAGATCGCGCCCGCGCGTGTAGAGCAGAACGGCTCCCGCCAGCAATCCCACGGCGAGCAAGAACGTCGTCTGCACAGCGAGCAAATCGAAAGGAGCAGGTATTTTCGCCGCGAAGGAATGCTCGGCCAGGCGGCAAAGCACGAAGGCGGTCCAACCCAAGACCCAAACTTTGAGATAGTTCTCTCGGAAGGCACGCAGAGCGAGCAAAGAGGCGCCCAGCAGAATCAGCAGAGCCAATTCTGCCGCCGTCGGCTTGGCCAAACCAAGTCTTGCAGCCGTATTCCAAATCGACCAGAGGGTTGCGCTCATCACATTGCGGACGTACGTCTTCCTTGCTTCTGAATATCATGGTCCGGCACTTTCTCGATGGAGTTTCCGGACCTCAGTGATTACTTTCGGCATCTCGCCGGTGGGTTACAATCGCCGATAGACTTTCGTGTGTTCCCATGCCAGATCGCATTCTTGTAGTTGACGACGAAGAACCGATTCGGGAAATCGTCGCCTCCATGCTCGGTACAGCCGGATATGCCTGCAAACAGGCGGCTTCCGGTATGGAAGCCCTCGCCGTTCTCACCTCCGGAGAAGAGTTTGAGTTGATGCTCTCCGATCTGATGATGGCGGACCTCGACGGCATTGGCCTGTTGGAGCGAACGAAGGAAAAGTATCCCGACATGCCGGTGGTGATGGTTACCGCCGTGCACGATATTTCCGTCGCGCTGGCCGCCATTCGGAACGGGGCTTACGACTATCTTTTGAAGCCTTTCGAGCGCGAGCAACTCCTCAACACGGTCAGCCGTGCCTTGGAGAACCGGCGACTGAAGGTGGAAAACCGAACCTATCAGACGAACCTGGAGTCTCTGGTCAAGGCCCGCACCGATCAACTGCAGGCCGCCATGGCCAGCCTGGAGCGCTCTTACGACATCACGCTCGAAACCTTGGGCGATGCTCTGGACCTGAAGGATCGTGAAACCGAAGGCCACTCGAAGCGGGTTACGGCGTTCACCATCGCCATTGCACGCGCCATGGGCCTGCCTCGCGAACAAATCAATACCATCGCCCGCGGAGCCTTCCTCCATGACATTGGGAAGATAGCCATCCCAGACAAGATTTTGAATAAGCCCGGGAAACTTGAGCCCGAGGAATTCAACGTCATGAAGGAGCACGCGTACCACGGCTATCAGATCGTCAAGAAGATTCCGTTCCTCGCCGAGGCCGCCGAGATCGTGTACTCGCACCAGGAGTGGTTCAACGGCAGTGGTTATCCTCGCGGCCTGAAGGGGGAGGAGATTCCCCTCGGGGCACGTATCTTCTCCGTTGCCGACACGCTGGATGCCATCACCTCCGATCGGATTTACCGGCCGAAACAAACCCTGCAAGCTGCCAAGATCGAGATCGGTAAGTGGGCCGGAAGGCAGTTCGATCCCGAGGTCGTGAAAGTGTTCCTGGAAATGCCGGAAAATATTTGGGAGGATCTGCGCAACGAAATTCACGCCCAGATCTACCGGGTAGCCTCCACAGGGGCCAAGGCCTAAATCCGCGCGCAAAGGTGGAAGCTGTTTGTCTTCAAGTCGATGTGCGGGCCCTGCGGGGGCCCCGCTGGATATAGGTTGAGAGGAATATCGTCGATCTGGCAGGCTTTGAGGCAGCGATTTCCCTTTTTCTTCCATCCAATCGCATAATAGTCCTAACCCAGGGAGGTCCCTATGTCCATTCGCACTCTCCGTTTGCCCTTTCTTGTTGCTGTCCCGCTGGTTGTCCTCTTCCGCATAACCATGGTGGCGCAAGACGCGCTGCCGGCGCCCAGCAACGTTGTGCCACAAGGTACCGTCTTTCTCATCCAGCTTTCGGATAAGCTTGACACGACGACGGTGAAGGCAGGCGATCATTTTCATGCTCGATTGGCCGAATCACTGGTCACAGCGAACGGCCAGACAATTGAGTCGGGAAAAAAGATCAAGGGGCATATCAGCGCTGTCGAGCCCGGGCTGCGCACACGTCTTATCCTGAGCTTCGACGAGATCGAAACTGCGAGGGGATGGGTGCCGCTCATCGCTACGGTTACCGGGGTTCCGGGCGAACATGGTCTAAGACAAGTCGGCGAAGAGGGAGAAATCGGCCGTCAAGGAATGACTAAGGAACAGATTGCCGAGGCTATCGTTGTGGGAGCTGGCAAAGGGGCAGCGGAAGGGGAACGGTCGGGCGGTAAGCGCGCGGCCGCGGCCGGGGCGGGTTCCGGAGCCGCGGAAGGAGCGGTGTCGGCCTTTGAATCGGGACACGACCTGATCCTCGAAAAGGGAACTGCTCTCGAGATTCGCCTGGATCGCAACCTGGGAGTTCCATCGCGATAGGGGTCAAAGCATTTCGAGCATAGAGCTTGCGAAGGAGTGGAGCATCCTTTGCGGACCTCGCAAGATCCAGGCTAGCCAACGTTCCTCCATAGAGAGGTCACATGTGGGAGTATCCTTCCACGTGGGAGAATCCTTCTGGAGGGCTGCCATGAAATCCGCACATTTCTTTCTCGCTTTTCTTCTCTTTCTTTTTCTGGGCGCGACCGCAGCTCTGACCCAGGATCACCCCGCGGTCAGCGCGCAGGCGAACACCGTTTATGTGGGCGCCGATGGCAAGTTCGAGGCTGCCCCGGACACGGCGCAGATTCAGTTCAACGTATCCGTGCAGGATGAGACGTCGCAGGCCGCCTTCCAGCGCGCGTCGAAGAACGTGGAGCAGGTGCGGGAGGTGCTTCGCGCCAATGGGATCGATCCCAAAGCGGCTACCATTGGATTTCTTTCCGTTCAACCCGTCTATGAGTGGAAGCCGAAGCAGAGAGTCATTGGATATCGCGTCGCGACGGACGTTACGCTGAAGCTGAAAGATTTTGCGAAAGTCGGCCCCATCACCCAGCAACTCGCCGACGCCAATGTCAGCGAGACCCAAACCCTCAGTTACACGCTCGAGAATATCGACGAGGCCAAGAACAAGGCGGTTGAAGATGCATACCGCCGGGCGCACAACTCCGCCGATACACTGGCTCGCGCCAGTCGCCGGACGCTGGGAGATCTTTCTTACGCATCGGTCGACACGTTCGAGAACCCGAGGGTCGTCATGCCTCACATGGCACGTACGATGTCCGCTATGGCCAATGCGGCACCTCCGGCTCCGAGCGAACAATTTACGCCGCAGACCGTGACTGTTACCGCACATGTGAATGCGCTGTTCAATTTGAAGTAGGGGGCTGCGATCAGGGCCAGCCATCCGACCCCCTTGTGTTCCGCCGGGCTGCGGCCCCTTCGGCTCGCCGCGCCTCCTCAGGGCAGGCTCTGGCGGGAAAGCCGAGGCGGTTGTCGCTACATCGTTGTTTATCCACCCATCAGAGGATCGCGGCTGCAGGGCTGGCTGGCCGCGGAGTTGCTCCGAGCGCATCGACTTGGAGCGTCAGGCCGTCGATTCTACGCACGACAACGAGCTGCCCCGGGGGCAGGGCGGAGGATGCGACCGCGTCCCAAAGCTCGCCGTGGACAAAGACTTTGCCCAGCGGCGAAAGCGCGGTTTGCGCGACTCCGGTTTCGCCTACCAGGCCTTGGGCTCCGGTGACCACTTTGTTGCGCCGCGCTCTGAGAGCGATGGTCATCAGGAAGGCGGTGATCAGGCCGAGCGGGATGCTGACGGCTAACGCGGTCAGCAGGTGGACGCGCATCTCCGGAATCGGCGAATCAACCAGAAGCAGGCCGCCCAAGGTGAGAAGCGCGATCCCTCCGATGGTAGCCACGCCGTGCGTGGCGAACTTGGCTTCGGCGGCGAAAAGAGCGAAGGCTCCCAGGATCAGTCCTAGTGCGGCAAAGCGAGTGGGAAGGAAATTAAGAGCGAAGGCAGCAAGCAGGATGAAGACGACGCCGACCGTCCCAGGGATGACCGCACCAGGATGGTTGAATTCAACGTAAAGCGCGAGTGCGCCGATGGCAAGAAGGAGGAACGATATGTTGGGATCCATCAGCGTGTCTAGAATGTGCTCCTTGAGGGTCATGTCAAAAGGGACAACCTGCTGACCGGTGAGGTTCAACGAAGCAGATTCGCCATTAAAACGCTTGAAGTTTTTTCCCTGCATCTGGCGGAACAGGTCTTCGGGACTCGAGGCGACGTAGTCGATAAGATGCCCAGCAAGGGCCTCTTGCTCGGTGAAGGACTTCGATTCCCGTACGGCACTCTCGGCGCTTTCGACGTTGCGTCCGCGCTTGGATGCGACGGACCGCATCAGGGCCGCCGCGTCATTCTCGATTTTCCGGTTCATCTCGTCGTCCGGCTTGACTTGGACTGGACCAATGAGCGTGACTGGATGGGCAGCGCCAGCCGCCGTTCCTGGGGCCATGGCGGCGATGTCAGCGGATTCGAGGATGAATATTCCCGCAGAACCGGCATGACCGCCGGTGGGCGTCACGTAAACGATGACCGGCACGGGGGAGCTTGAGATCTTCTCGATGATCTCCCGCGTTGAGCTGACAAGGCCGCCGGGCGTATTCATCTCGATCAATACGGCTTGAGCGTTACGGCGGTGAGCCTCGTCTATCGCGCGCGCAATGTACTCTTGACTGATGGGCTGGATCGTGTCGTTGACGACGACTTTGAGAACTTCGGCGGATGCTGGGAAAGAGAAGATCGCAGCGATTGCGATGGTTATGATCAGACGCAACTTCGAGTAGCTCTTTATGGTCGACGAGGAGTGCATAGGTCCTTCGCTTCGCTCAGGATGACAAAGCATTGCCTTGTGCAACCAGGGCCGGCCTTGGCGCGGAGTCTGAAATCCAAGGCCCATAGGCTATTGTCCCCCTATTTTGGGCAGGCTGGAATGGATTTCTTGGGGGGCAGGCTCAGCGGCCACGGCGGAGGAGTTTTGATTGGCGCTCCATCCGGGCAGGTAGGTACTGCCTGTGATCAAGCGCGCGCCGCGTTCGTAGGTGACGTAGGACCAAGCCCACTGAATGAAAACCAAGAGCCGGTTGCGAAAACCAATGAGAAAAAGAATGTGGACGAACAGCCACGCTAACCAGGCGACGAAGCCAGAGATGTGGATTCTGCCGAACTCGGCTACTGCCGCGGCGCGGCCGATGGTGGCCAGGCTGCCTTTGTCCCAGTAGCGGAAGGAAGCACGATCGACTTCCCCACCCTTCGACTCGCTGCGCTCGCTCAGGACAGGCTCTTTCGCAGAGGACACGAAAGATGGAGCACCCGGATTTGTGTGCTTTTCCAGTTCCTCGCGGATCACTTTGGCGACGAAGCGGCCTTGCTGGATCGCTACCGGGGCGACGCCAGGGAGCATTTTGCCATGCTCATCTTTCAACGCGGCGAGGTCGCCGATGACGAATACTTGGGGATGACCAGGAACGCTGAGGTCGGGCTGCACGAGCACGCGTCCTGCGCGATCGACCGGTGCGCCCAGGTTCTTGCCGAGCTGGGAAGCTGCGACTCCCGCCGCCCACAGGACTACCGTCGCGGGGAGGCGCGTATTCCCCACGTCAACCGCGCCGGGTTCAATCCGAGTCACGGTTGTCGAGGTGCGGACCTCAACTCCCAGGCGATTGAGCTGTTCCTGCGCGCTGCGGGACAAATCTTCCGCGTAGGCGGGAAGGATGCGCGGACCGCCTTCGATCAGCAGGATGTGCGTGCGGGCTGGATCGATTGAACGGAATTCATGCGCGAGGGCGTGGCGGGCGATCTCGGCGAGAGTGCCGGCCAGTTCGACTCCGGTGGGCCCCCCGCCAACCACCACGAAGTCGAGAGGAGCTTCGGTCTCGCTGGCCGCAGCTTGTCGCTCCGCCAACTCGAAGGCGAGCAGTACGCGGCGGCGAATTTCGAGCGCGTCTTCGATCGTCTTGAGGCCGGGGGCGTAGGGCTCCCAATCATCGTGTCCGAAGTAGGCGTGGCGCGCGCCTGCAGCGACGATCAGATAGTCGTAGGAAATGCCGGTCTCAGAGGTTTCAACGATGCGGCGGTCAAGGTCGAACCCGGTGACTTCGGCCATGAGCACTTCGACGTTCTTGTGGGAGCGAAGAATGGAGCGGATCGGCGCGGCGATCTCTCCCGGCGACAATCCGGCAGTGGCAACCTGGTAAAGAAGCGGCTGGAATGTGTGGAAATTCTTGCGGTCGATGACCGTGATCTGGACAGGCGCCTTAGCCAGCGCCTGCGCGGCATTCAGGCCGCCGAAACCAGCGCCCACAATCACGACTCGAGGTGCCGGCTTGCTGCGCATCTTGCCGTCACGGGTTGCTGTTATAGGGTCCACCTCTATAAGATTCAGCGCGATGGCAGACGGTTCCAGAAGTTCCGGGAAGGAACTCCGCTGGGTTCGCGTAGCGATGCCTTCGGGGGCAGACCTGATTTTTCTCGCGCTGCTGGGTGCGCTTGTGTTCACGCCCTGTCCGTGCGTCTGCTGGGGGACGCGGGGATCGGATGGCACATTCGGACGGGGCAGCAAATTCTGACAACGCATGCCGTTCCACGCGTGGATTCGTTTTCTTCGACGATGGCAGGCAGGCCATGGTTTGCCTGGGAGTGGCTCTATGACCTGGTTGTGGGCCAGTTGGAAAGCAACGCTGGGACTGAATGGGGTGGTGTGGTTTACGGCAGTGGTGATCGCGGCGGTGTTCGCGTGGATGTTTCGTTTACTCATTGGGCGCGGCACTAACGTGCCGGTTGCGCTGGTGCTGGTGCTGCTGGCGGTGTCGGCGTCGATGATCCATTTTCTGGCGCGACCACACGTGGTGAGCTGGCTGTTCACACTGGCGTGGTTCTGGATCCTCGATTCTTCGGAGAGGGAGGGTTTCGACGGGTCTGGCGGACCGGGACGGCGATGGCTATGGGCGCTCCCGCTGCTGATGCTGGTGTGGGTGAACGTGCATGGAGGATTTCTGGTTGGGTTTGTGCTGTTGGGGATCTTCCTGTTGGGAGCAGCGTGGACCCAGTTCAGAACGAAGGAGGGCCGGATCGAGGAACTTCTGCAGAAGATCGCCGCGCGAAAGAGAGTGCGGAATCTCGCGTGGGTGTCGCTGCTTTCAGCGGCGGCGAGTCTGGTGAATCCTTATGGATGGACACTGTACTTGCACGTGTACCACTATCTGTCGAATCGCTTCCTGATGGATCATATTGATGAGTTTCAGTCGCCCAACTTTCACGGGGTCGCGCAGAAGTGTTTTCTGGGGCTGCTGCTCATCACAGTCGCGATTCTGACGATCCGGGGCCGCGAGTTGCGGATGAGCGAGAGCCTGACGGTTTTGTTCGCAGTGTATGCGGGGCTTTATGCGTCGCGAAATATTCCAGTGTCTTCCGTTCTGTTGGTGATGGTGGTGGGACCATTGGTGCCCGTAGCGGTACACGCCCACGGATTCTCTCAGAGAATGGCTGCCGTCGAAGTGGGACTGCGAGGCCACCTGTGGCCGATTCTCGCGATTGTCGTCACCTTGGCGATAGCCGCAAACGGTGGGCGGACCGGGTCCGGGTCTAGGTCCAGGGTATTGATGGACGCGCACTTCGATCCTAGGCGGATACCGGTGGAGGCAGTAAATTATCTGTCGAAATATGAAGTGAAGGGACCGGTGTTAGGTCCAGACTTCTGGGGCGGGTATTTGATTTACCGCCTTTATCCACTGTCGCGCGTCGTTGTGGATGACAGGCATGATTTGTACGGCGAAGACTTCTTCAAGTCTTACTTGAAGATGGTGCGCGTGGAACGCGGATGGGAGGAATTCCTGCAGGCGCACGAAACTTCGTGCGTCCTGCTGCCCAGAGATGCGGCGCTGGCGAACATTCTGGCAGCGACGAAGGGATGGAAACAGATTTACGCGGATGATGTTGCCGTCGCATTTGTGCGCGACCCGGTGAATCCATAAAAGAAATGAGGCTTCGCCGTTGCCCCGGGGCGAAGCGGCGAGAAGTAGTGATTGACGTTTGAAGTCAGGCCAATGATGATGAAATTAACGATTATTGATTTCAGAACACATCCTCACCTTTCGTAGCGCCGCCATCTTGCCGGCTGTCGCGAGGGCATCTTGCCCTCGCGGGTGTGGGCGGGGACGCCCCCATGACAGCCGCCGGGACGGCGGCGCTATTTGGACGCACGGCTTCTAACAATGGGAACCAGATTTGATGTTTTCTGCAGGAGGACAGTGGTGGTCCCCCTGCTCGCTGTGTGGATACTCGCGCTGGTGGGGTGTTCGGGGTCTTCTTCATCCTCATCTTCGTCGTCCCAGACGCCTCCGGGGAATCCCGTTGGGGCGAACCTGACGCAAGTGAGTTCGGATCCATACACCGCAGCTCCTGGGCAGCATGCGACCGAGGTTGAGCCCCATATGTTGGCGAGCGGGACCACGCTGGTGGCGGCGTTTCAGACCGGACGCATCGCACCCGGGGGCGCGACTGCCATTGGATGGGCGACTTCGACCGACGGGGGAACGACTTGGAGCCACGGATTTCTGCCGGGCCTGACGACTGGGGAAGGCTCAGGGCCGTACGACGCGGCCAGCGACCCCGCCGTGGCCTATGACGCTAAGCACGGCGTGTGGATGATCGCTTCATTGCCGCTGTCAAATACTTCGCAGACGCCGGCTGTGGTGGTGAGCCGATCTACCGACGGGCTCAGCTGGCAAAGCCCAGTCAGCGCCGACCCGACCGCTTCCAGCTCCGACAAGAATTGGATTGTGTGCGACAGTTGGGCCAGCAGTTCCCATTACGGCAATTGCTATCTGGAGTGGGACGATCCCCTCAATTCTGGTGAGATTTTGATGAGCACTTCCGCCGACGGAGGGCTAACGTGGGGCGTGGCGACGCCTACCGCGAACCTGGCCCAGGGCATCGGCGGCCAGCCTCTGGTGCAGCCGAATGGCACAGTGGTCGTACCCATCGAGACGACCGTTATGTCGGCATTCAGTTCGAGCGATGGAGGCCTGAGTTGGACAGCTCCGGTGACGATCTCGAACGTTCAATTTCACGCAGATGCAGGAGGAATCCGCAGCGGGCCGCTGCCATCGGCTGCGGTGGATGGTGCGGGCACGGTCTGGGTAGTGTGGGAAGATTGCCGGTTTCGTTCGCTGTGCTCTACCAACGACCTCGTTTACAACACTTCGACGGACGGCGTGAATTGGAGCGGGGTTACGCGCATTCCCATCGATGAAACCTCGAGTACGGTGGATCATTTCATCCCGGGTATTGGGATTGATCTGGCGACTTCGGGAGCTGGGGCGCACGTGGCGCTTCACTACTACTATTATTCGCAGAGCGACTGCGCGGCGTCGACGTGCCAGCTCCTTGTGGGCTACATTTCGTCGGCGAACGGGGGCTCGACGTGGAATGTGCCGGTGGCGCTCGCCGGGCCGATGTTGCTGAGCTGGCTGCCGAATTCGCAGAACGGGTTGATGGTGGGAGATTACATAGCGACGGCGTTCACCAATGGCGTGCCGCACGGAGTCTTCGCGGTGGCGACGGCTAGCTCGGGAACGACCCTCAACGAGGCGATCTATACGGGGCAGGGACTGACTGTTGCGGCGGCCGGACGGCAGTTGTCCGCGGCTGGGGACAAGCCGCTGCACAAACTGTCGGACAAGATCGAGAAGGAGCGTCCGGAGAAGGGTGTGATTCCGCCATCGCGGCGCAGGAGCAGGCGGAGTGCGAAGTGATTCGATCGGGAGCGGTCTGACTGCCGACTAATCTGAGAGCCACTTCTTCATGGCCCCGATTGCGATTATGACGGCCGACGACGATGTCGAGAATTCACCGTTCGAGCAGGGGGCTAGCTCCGCGTAGATGGATTCTCCGGAGTTTGCCCGCTGGATCAGCTCTGCGGCAACTTTGTGAAAGCGGTCGTGCTCATACTTCAGCTTCGCGTATTCCGCGAGCGAGGAGTAGCTCGCACCCTCGCCGTAGATCCACTCGCCCAGCACACATTTGTGATCGAGAGCAACCTCAGCGGAATTCAGATCGCCGTCGTGTTTCGCTAAAGAACGGCGCATCCTGCGCTTCCACTTGCTGTGGGCGGCGACGGCTTCGTCAAAATCCATTGCCCCTCCGGTTCCAGGCGGGCATCGCCCTTCTAGGCATATCGGCAACAATGTCCAAACAAATTACTGAATAGGAGACGTGAGAGTGTGAAGGATGGACTAAGCGTGCCAGTTGGAGCCTGGGCTAGAAGCGGTCGTTGGTATCGATGCCAAAGCCCAGGATAGCGGTGACTTCCACCGGCTGGTTACCGCGCATGGCGGGTTGGAACTTCCAACTGCGAAGGGCAACGAGGATTCGTGCAGTCACACCGGCGGGGCCGGTTTCCAGAACGCGCACGTTCTTCAAGTTGCCGGAAGCATCGAGGGTGCAAGTGACCACCATGCGGGCGCGTGGCAAGCCCCCGGCGAGATCAGTGCGCATCGCCGCGGGGGCGGCGAGGGTACCACCAAACGGATGGCCGGTCGCACCTTCGTCGGCAAATTCCATCACCACGGTACCCAACGAAGTATCGAAATAAGTGGTGTACTTTTCGCCCCGCAAAAGGTTCTTGTAAGGTTCGAAAGCTCCTCCCGAAGTCGCAGTGGCGACAACGGTTACGCCCAGTGCTTGCCGCTGTTTGGTCGCGGAATGACCGGGAGCCTGGAGATCGCCGGCGGAGGAATCCGACCCAAAGCCGGGAATCGTGACTTGGCCGGTGCCGCCGCTGATGTCGACGCCGCGGACGGGCGGAGTGCCAGAGGGTGCGTTTCCAGCGCCACCCGGGCCTGTGGTCGGAGAGATGCCACCTCGCGCGACGGTATCAGACCCATGTTCGCCCGCGGCTTTGCCAGCGCCAGGCCCTGCGCCATTCATGCCGCTGCCGGGACCGTCGCCACGGACAATGCTGGCGCCACTTCCGGATGCCCCGAGGCCGGGCTTGTCTCCGCCTGAGGGCGACATGGCGAGCGAACCTGTGCCGCCGCTGCTGGGCAGTCCAACTTTGGAGCCGGGCTGGCTGGAGATTACCGCGCCAGCATCGCCGCCGCTGCCACCCGTGGTGGGCGGGGAGAGGCCTGTGCCGGCGTCTAGCGGTGCCCCGAGGCCTGCGCCGCTGCGACCTAGGCCGGAGCCAATGGAACCGGAAACTCCACCAATGGAAGGTGGCGGCGGGACAATATTGTTAGCCAGCAGTGTTCCGCCTGGAGTTCCCGCGCCACCGCCAGTGCTACTTCTGCCGCCACCTGCTCCTGAGAACGAAGGCGGGGGCGCAACGACGCTGGGGGTGCCGAGCGTTGGCGCAGAGGAAGAGGAAAGTGAACGCGTGCCCATGCCGCCCGATATACCAGTCGAGGGCGGAGGAGCGACTACGTTCGGGCCGAGCGCTGTGCCCATGCCGTTGCGAATGCCGCGCGGACTGCCTCCAGCCGTGCTCGCGCCTACAGTCGGCGGAGGCGGGACAACATTGGCGGCCAGCAAGGTACCAGTTCCACTGCTTGGATTGTTCGAATGAACGGATGGAGGAGGTGGCACGACTTCGGTGGCGCCAAAGATCTTGCCGATCAGGCTGCTCATGAAGGATCCGGTGCCCGATTGCGTGGGCGGCGGGGGCACAACCGACTTCGACGAATCCGGAAGGCTTCCGCTGGCGAGCCGATGCACGTCCTGCGACACGTCGGCCGAGGGCGGCGGCGCTATCACGGAGGGCGCAGGCAAGTTCAGCTTGGGATTGCGCATGGGGGCCCGCTCCGGAGCCGAGACTGGCGGTGGTACTACCGCGGCATTCATTTGCACGGGCGAATGGGAAAATTCCCGGCTCACTGCGCCGGGTGCTGCCGGAATTACGTTGGCGGCAAGTGCCGGAGTGGAGCGTGCTCTGTCGCGGGCGACGCTCGGCGCGGGCGCTACCACCGACGTATTGAGAGAGGGTGCAACCAGCGCGCGCTCGCGGGAGACACTGGGCGCTGGAGGAATTACCGCGGGTCCCAAAGCCGGAGCAACGAGAGTGTGGTCGTGCGTAATGTTGGGCGCCGGCGGAATCAGCGTCGCGCCAAAAGTGGGAGCGGTGATCTGATGATCGCGTGACACCGAAGGCGCCGGAGCGATCACCGATTCGAGTTGAAGACCGTTGCGGGTGTAGTCCCGGATTACATTCGGAGCGGGAGCGACTAAGGCGGTCGCTAGACTTGGTGCGGAGCGCGTCGAACGCAATCCATCCGAAGGCGGAGGGCCAGGATTTGGCTCGATGGCCAAAAGGTTCGCCACCGCGTCGCGCGAGGATGGGAGCTTCAGGTTAGGCGCGTCGACAACTTTGGGAACGAGAGAGCCGCCGCGGACGATCCTGATGGTCTGCGTGCGATGGCGCGCTTCAGCGCCCCCGGCGCGGCCGGTGGCGCCAGCCTGAGAGCCGCCGAGATCTTGGGTGCGCGGAAGTTCGTCGCCGCTGTAGTAGATCACGTCATGACTGGAAAATCTGGGCGCGACGAAGGGTCGCAACTCCGCGATTTTCACCTGCACCAGGATCACAGCAAAGATCAGAAAGGCCTCCAACGCATAGGAGGGGATCATGATCCGCAAGGGAACCAATCCGAAAGGAGCTTCGCCGGCCAGTCGGCGTTCTGAACGCACCAGCGCGGGCCGGACGGACGTGACGAACTCGCGCCAGGGCGACGACCAGTCGACCAGCAACTTGGGAGCGTCGTAAAGTTCGACGGACTCTTCGAGTTCGAGGGTTTCAATCACGCGCGGGGTACTCTACCATCTTTTTCGATCCTGATTTCAATTTTATCCCCCACCGTAGTTCTGGTTTCAGCCGCCGTGCGACACGGCAGTTCCAAAACCGATGCCGCCTGCGTCCGGACCGCGGCAAAACGCCAGGGCTGCAAGTCACGCTGGATGTGGATTACCGTCATAGCCTCATCCAAATAAACGACGTCGATGGGAAATCCCATGCCTAGAGTATGAACGCCGTGACAGGGGACAATCCAGAGTCCGTCGCCATTACGAAAGTCACTGGAACGAAGCCCGAGCAGGCCACGCAGCCGGCTCCAGTGCGTGTTGGCTATCGCCAGAGCCGTGGCGAGGTATGCCTGACGCGTTTGATTGAACGCTTGCCCCTGCGAGGAAAAAACTGCCATGAATGCCAATAACTCCGTCGTCCCAGTTTGTTGCTAGCGCCACCTTCTACCGTCCGCCCGAAACCGGCCCCAGTTGCCGGATCAGCTCGATGACCGCCGGGCCGATCGTGACAAAAATAATCGAGGGCAGAACAAATATCACCAACGGGGGAACCATCTTGATGGTGGTCTTTGCAGCTTGTTCTTCGGCCCGCTGCCGGCGTTCCGTGCGGAGGGAGTCGGAATGCACTCGGAGGGCTTGGGCGACGCTGGTGCCGAAGCGATCTGTTTGAATCAGTGTACCAACAAGAGAGCGGATGTCGTCAACCCCTGTGCGGTCCACGAGGTTCCGGAGAGCCTCGGCGCGGGGCTTGCCGGCGCGCATCTCGAGGTTCACCAGATGGAACTCATCGCTGAGATCGGGGTGGGCGTGGTGCAGATCCTGCCCTACGCGCATCAGAGCCTGGTCGAGCGCGAGACCCGCCTCGACGCAAATGACGGTGAGGTCGAGGGCATCGGGCAAGCCGATGCGAATGCGATGCTGCCGGTCTTTGATCATGCGCTTCAGGATAAAGCGCGGAAGGAAGAAGCCGAGGCCGGGAACACCCGCGAGAAGGAAAACGTTATCAAAGCCGGAAAACAAAGCGACGCCGGCAAAGCCGGCAGCAGCCATCAGAAGGCGCGCGCCGAAATAATAGTTGACGTCAATGGCATCGCGGAATCCGGCCTGAATCAGCCAGGCCCGGGTGCGGGAAACATCGGCCGGAGAAAGCGGAATGGCCTTGCTCAGGGGATCCAGCGCTTGCTCCATCCGTTCCCGGAATGCAGGCTTGTTTTCGACCGGTTGTTGCTGGCCGCCCAGTGCGCGCAAACGGGCACCAAGGACAGAACTGGGAGTCACCGCGGCGGCGCCAAAAGCGAATACCGCCATCACGACGGTGACGAACACGACGACAATCAAGATCAGAGGCAGCATGACTATACCTGGATCCGGATGATCTTGCGGATCACGAAATATCCAATCGTTTGCAGAGTGATCCCGGCGACCAGCAGCGTGTGTCCGATCGGGTCAGAAAACAGCGGGCGAATGAAACTGGGATTGAGCACGAGCATGACGGTGACGATGATGGGGGGCATCCCCATCAGCAAGGCCATCGTAAGGCGTCCTTGGGCAGTGTAAACGCGTACCTGACGTTGAATTTTGAAACGCTCGCGGATGACATAGGACAAATTGTCAAGGATCTCAGCCAAGTTGCCGCCGGTTTCGCGCTGCAGCATAACCGCAGTGACGAAGAATTTTACGTCGACCAGGGGCATGCGCTCGGTGAGATTGATGAGCGCATCGCGGACAGGCATGCCGAACTTCTGTTCTTCGTAGAGCTGGCGAAACTCGCCGGAGACTGGTTCGGCCACCTCGTTGGTAATCATCTCGAGCGCGGTGGTGAAGGCGTGTCCGGCCCGAACGGCTCGAGCCAAGGTATCGATAGCCTCCGGGAAAAGTGCCTCGAATTTCTCAAAGCGCTTGTTGCGTCGAAACGAAGCGTAGGAGTAGGGAAGCAGAAAGCCGACGAGCAAAGCCACCCATGCGACTTCGACGCGCTTGCTCAGGCCATAAGCCAAGATGGTGGCTACGACGCCGGCAAGAGCCGAGAACCCGAGAAAGTTGCCGGCACGCATGGACATACCCCCCTGCGTCAGCATCTTCTGGATGTCGGTGACTCGTGTGGACCGGCGGAGCAGGGTATCGAGCGCAGGAATCTGGCTCAGTTGCTCGTCACGCAGCAGGGCGAGCTCTTCCTCGGGGGCACGCTGGGGTGCGCGCTCGTTGGCCAGACGTTCCTTAATGAGACGGGCGCGGGCGCTGCGCTGGTCCAGAAGCGACACTGCGGTGAAGACCGCGAGCGCGACCAGGACGAACACGAGAAGTGCAATCAGAGTTGCCTGCATACCGGCAATCAGACCTCGGTTTTAGATTCAAATAGAGCTGGCCGCAAGCGGGCTCCAGATGTTGCTAGCCGGTCGGCAAACTGGGGGCGGACGCCGGTCGCGTGGAATACACCGCGAACCTTTCCGCTTTCATCGGTGCCCGTGCGGTCGAAGCTGAAAATATCCTGCATACCAATGGAGTCCTCGTCCATCCCGGTAATCTCCGAGACCGTGATGACCTTGCGGGTACCGTCGGAGAGGCGCGCGATCTGAATGACGGCATGCACTGCGGACGCGATCTGGTGACGCACGGCGCGCTCAGGGATATTGAGGTTCGCCATCGAGACCATGTTTTCGACGCGCGCCATGGCGTCGCGTGGGGAGTTGGCGTGGACCGTGGTAAGGGATCCTTCGTGGCCGGTGTTCATGGCCTGCAACATGTCGAAGGCCTCCTCGCCACGCACCTCGCCCACCACGATGCGGTCGGGACGCATACGGAGGCTGTTGATGACCAGTTGCCGCTGACGCACCGCGCCCTTGCCTTCGATGTTAGGCGGGCGAGTTTCCAGGCGGACAACGTGCTCCTGCTTGAGTTGAAGTTCGGCAGCATCTTCGATGGTGACGATGCGGTCGGAGTTGGGAATGTATCCGGAGAGGACATTCAGCAAAGTCGTCTTGCCGGCGCCAGTTCCGCCGGACACCAGGATGTTAAGCCGTCCCTTGACCATAGTCGAGAGCAGTTCGAGCATCGACTCGGTCAGGGTTTGGTTCTCAATCATCTGGCGAGCGGTGACGGGATCGCGTCCAAAACGGCGGATGGAAAGGCAAGGGCCGTCGATGGCCAACGGTGGAATGATGGCATTGACGCGCGATCCGTCCGCCAAACGAGCGTCGACCATGGGAGAAGATTCGTCGACGCGTCGCCCCACGCGCGAAACGATGCGCTCGATGATCTGCATGAGGTGCGAATCGTCCTTGAAGGACAAGGCCGTGCGCTCGAGTTTGCCGGCGCGCTCAACGTAGACGCGGTCGAATCGGTTGACCAGAATATCGGAGACGCTGGGGTCCTTGAGTAGCGGTTCGAGGGGGCCGAGGCCGAAAATCTCGTCGAGAATCTCGCGTGAGAGTCGTTCGCGTTCGGCAAAGCTAAGAGGCACAACTTCGCTGTTGACGGCATTGCGAATCACGACCAGAACTTCATCGCGGGCGGAATCGCCGGCGGCTTTGCCCAGTTTTTCCAGGTCAAGGCGATCGAGGATCTTGCGATGCAGGTCGGCTTTTACTTGCTGGTAATCGGTGCGCTCGAACGATTGAGTATTTGCCATTGGGCCCTAAATTCTTAAACCGATTTGAACAACGACCAAGCGGCACGCTTTACGTCGGCGTCATTGCGAGTCAATTCCTGCGCGAGTCCAGCAAAACAGCGGGCCATCTCGGAAGTTCGCTGGTCCATCACCGGCGTGCCCCGGTCGATGGCGCCGGATACGGCGAAATACTGATTCGGAATCCGCCACAGCAGTTTGGCGCCGACAGCCGCCTCGGCGTCCGCCTCACTGAAGCCCGGCACCTTACGGAAGCGGTTCAGGACCAGGCGGACGCGGTCGCGGCTGCCGGACTCTCCCAGATACTGCTGTACACGGGCGGCGCTCCAAAGCGAGGCGACATCGCTGCAGGCGACCAGCAGAACGGTTTCTGAAAGACTCGCGATAAGACGGCTGGCTGCGTCAAAACGCGAAGAAGCATCGACCACCACATAGCGGAAGTGCGTTACCAGCATGTCGAACAGGCGAACAAACTCCGCAGTCGAAGGATCTACAGCCGCGGGCACATTGGTTCCCGCCAGCAATTGCAAACCGCCGCTGTGGCGTGTCATGAAGCTTTCGAGCAGGGAAGCGTCCAAGCGGTGAAGATTGCGCGTAGCATCGGCCAGATTGAAGACGGGCTTGAGGTTCATATGCAGCGCGGCGTGGCCGAGAGGCGCTAGGTCCACAAGGGCAGTCTGTCCATAGGCGGACTGCAGAGCCAGCGCGAGATTGACGGCCACTGTGGTCGCGCCGTTCCCGCCCTTCGCGTTGATGACCGAGAAAACTTTGCCGCGAATGCCCTCTTGCCGTCCCCGGCGTTGCGCGGTCGTGAGGCGCACGAAGGCCTCAAGCAGATCGGTGGTAGTGGTGGGGCGTTCAATGAATTCGCGGGCTCCGGCCCGCATGGCGTTGACGATGATCTGAGGCTGGTTCAAATTGCCGATCGCAAAAATGGCGGTGTCGGCCATCTCCTGGTGCAGCAGTTCAATGGCTCGCAGAGCCAGAGCAGGATTGTCAGCGGGAATATCGACCAGAGTAACGTCGGGATTGGCGGCGCGCACGCGCCGTGTCACAGGATCAGAAGCAGCCACCGGAAAACTAGCACAGGTGTGGACGGTGCGCGCCACACTTGTACCGTCGACCAGCACCTGCAGCACCGCGCGCTGCTCGTTGTCCGTGGCGACGATGACGACGGAAAGCTCTGGCATAACGACCTGCGGTCCTAATTCCCTGCGGAACTCTGTCTCACTGTGGTGCGCTTCACCAATTCGCTGCCTAGTTTCTTTTGTCGAACTTGCCGGGATCCAAAAAAGGCTTCGGATCTTTGGGGAGTGCAGGCTGCTCCGCGTTAGGAGAAATGCGGCGCACTGTGCACAAGACCATGAGTTCCGAATTGCTCTTCTGCAGGCTCTTGCTGCGAAAAAAGTTGCCCAGGATCGGAATGTCGCCAAGGCCGGGAATCTTGTTATAGATGTCGGTCACACGGTTGTCCATCAGCCCCGCGATCACAAAGCTCTGTCCATCCTGCAACTCAAATTCAGTTTCGGCTTTGCGCGTGCTAAGCGCGGGCACGGTGAATCCGGAGATGGTCAGCGCGTTGGCAAAGTCCAAGGTGCTCACTTCCGGAGCTACCTTCAAGTGAATATTCCCGTTGGGCATGATGACGGGGGTGAACTGCAAGCGCACACCGAATTCCTTGAACGAGATCGTAACCGCGGTAAAGCCCGCGCCGGGTTGCACGATGGGGAATGGAAATTGACCTCCGGCAAGAAAGCTGGCTTCCTTGCCATTGACAGCGATCAGATTGGGTTCGGCGAGAATCTGCAGCAGATTCTTGGTTTCAAGAGCCTCGATCGTGGCGCCGAGATTAATATCGGATCGAAAGAGGAACAGATTCAGGACATTGTTGATGGTCGTACCGGGCGTGGTCGTTGTGGTTGGAGAGCCCGGAGTACTTTGCGTGCCGGGAGTCAGGGTCGCAGGACCGAAGCCGCCGTATTGCCCTGTAGTCACGCTGCCCACAGTATTGGCGGCTCCCGTGGAAATGAAGTTGACCCCCAGTTGGGTCAGGGCAGAGCGGTCCACTTCTGCGAATTTTACCTGCAACAAAACTTCTTGGGCGCCGACCGGCCCGAAGGTTAGCACATTCACGACTTTGGGAGAATAGGCGCTGGCCAGTTCTCCAGCGCGCTTGGCGATGTCTTCAGTGGAAACGTGTCCGGAAAGAACCACGGCGGCGCGCGAAGGCGTGACGGCGATCTGCTCGTCGGGAAAGACGCGGTGCTCTTCATCGGCGCAAGCGCTGACATCGACATCGACGCGAAGATCGAAGCTACGGGAGCGCTCCAGTTCATCCCAGATGAGGAGTGAAACTTCTCCCGGCGACTTGCCATGAACCAAAATCTGGGTAGGCGTAATGACTTGGGCGAAGGCGATTCCCGGATCGGTGACGGAGATGCGCTTGAGCCGCTCCGTCGTGTTAATCAGCAGAGATTTGCCCACCATGACGCGCAAAGGAGCCGATCCTTGAATCTGCTGGGACTGCGGCGGGAGCGTCGTGGTCTGGGTGCCGGTGGGTGTGGCACTCTGAGATTGGCCGGCCGTATCCGGCTGTTGCATGGTCTCTGAAAACGCGAAAGGGGTGAAGGCAACAGTGACCAGCAGAGCCCCGAGGAACGACGTGCGAACTCTCATTTTCAGATTTCTCTCCCCGCAGGACGCTTGCCGGTGTGCAACAAGGCAACTTGCAGAATCGAATTCTTTCCACTCACTTGGTTTCGGAACTCTCGTCTGGGAATTTAACCACATCCATCTTCTTGTCGCCCTGGTATACCTCAACGCTGACGCCGGTGGAAGCTGGAGGAATGGACGTAACCTTCTTCATCGCGGCGTGATGAACGACCGGCTGTACAGGTGGAGGGTTCGCGATCCCCCGGTACAGACCTCGGGAATTGGAGGACGGAACCTCGTCCTGCTTGGTGTCGAGCGGATTGCGCAGCGCGAGTTGAATATGTCCTTCAGAGCTGGCGAGTGTGAGCCGCTGGGCATCGTCGGGCGAAACCATGAGCGTGATGACCGCCGTATTCTGGGCCTCCCCGGTCGCGGTTCGTTCCAAGGTGTGGCCCGACGCAAGGACTGCGACGTTCTGGAGAACGGTCGTGGTCTGCTGTTCGCCGCCCCCTCCCGGTGTTCCCGTCAGTAGCACATCGACGCGCGTCCCCGCCGTCACGAACCCAGCAACTGAGACTACCTCATTCACTCGCACCGAAACCGCGCGCATGCCCGGAGGGATCAGCGAAGGAAGCCCGGCCCCCGCATTCTCACCGGCCAGCCGGTTGGGCAGAATGAATTCACCTTTCGAGATGGGGACGATGACACCGTGTCCCAGTACGTCGGAACGCCTCCTGGGTGCCCCGGGAGGCAGATCGACTGCAGGAATCTTGATGATTTTTATGTCGTGCTCTTCTACCCGCGCCCCTACCTGCAGATCGGCCGCCGCAACAATCACATCGACCCCGGATTCCGAGCCGGGGCCTGACCTTGTTTGTAAGCTCCGGTAGACATACACACTTGCCAGCAAGCCAAGCACGAGCGCTAGGATTCCGATCATCAACAAACGTGTGCGGTTCATACTGCTCCCTTAGAAACCAAGACTCTCACGCGGGCCGCAAAGGAGTGCCTGCGGCCTTATCCCTCAATCGGGTTGTTCGCTACTGGATGGAACTGGCGACAGAGGAGAACACGTTATTGGCGTTGGACCCAATTAACCGGACGGTTCCGACGACAATGATCAGGATCACCGCCAGCATGACCGCATATTCCGCGATATCCTGTCCGTCCTGTTCACACCAAAGTCTGCGTACAAGCTCCATAGATAGGCCCCTTTTTTCCGCTTTTTCGAGATCGAGTGGAATACACCCTATAGCGTCGACGCCCAACCGCCGGAGATTTGCCCACCCGACTAGGCTAATAATACCCTGCAACATGAAGGAAAGGTCGTAATTTCTTGCATACCTGGGGAAAAAGGGTTACCGCCGAGTTACGTCATTTGGAGGCCTAAGCCCCGGCGTCCGTGTGATTTAGGTTCCTAGCATAAGTCTGGCGTGAGAATCTTCTCCCTGCACCGTTTCCTCCGCGCAGGATCGTGTCCGGTCGCCGCCGTGGAGTACAATCGTCCCGTTTCTTCCTCCACGAGGTTTGTCGCGCGGCACGAGACCCCATGGACTCTTTCACGTTGCGCTCTGTCGGCACAGCCTGCCTGCCTGAAATGTCGTCAGGATCAATCGCTGCATGATCCGGAGCGCCAGAACGGCAGCGAACCGTCGCGTCTTGTTTACGGTTTCCGGTTCTCTAGTGGTGCTTGTTCTAGCAGTGACGCTGGACCGGGGTTTCTACGAGCGGATGGCTGCGGACGCCTTCTTTTCCCTCACTTTGGCCGGTTTCACGATCGTCTTCATTTCCATTTCTACACGGCCGAAGTTGGACGCTCTGCAGCTTGCAGCCTTGGCCTCGGTTTTAGTTGCACTCCAGATGTTGGTCTTGAAAATGCCTTTCAAGACGTTGCCCGCTTTGGCAATGTTAGGGATGGGCGGATTCCTGCTCGTGGCGATAAGAAGGATTTGGAGCGCAGGCGAGGTATCGCAGTCGCTGTATTTTGCACTCTTTCCACCCCTTCTGCTAGTCCTGATCAGCTATTGGGGATCCACTCTTTTGGGGATCACCGGCACCCTGCACCCTAGGACGCTTGATTTATTCCTGTATGACTTTGATCAGAGTCTTGGTGTTCAACTGAGCTGCAAGGCGGGGCAAATTGTTTTGCGCTCCCATTGGCTCACTTCAGCCGCGGTAAGTTTGTACTACGTGTTGCCACTGGCGGTCATGTTTGTGTACAGCAAGCAGTTGCTTCGGGAAAGAAGCTTTGCGCTGACTGCCTTTTTGGCGTTTCTCATCACCGGACCGCTAGGCGTTGTGTTCTATAATCTGGTTCCAGCTTGCGGTCCAATTTATCTGCTGGGATCGAGCTTTCCCTTCGATCCGCTTTCCTTGCAGCGGTTGAGACAGTTGCCTCTCATTCCGGGGGCGGTTTCCGGCGCGCGGAATGCATTTCCGTCGCTGCACATGTGTTGGGCGCTTTTGGTCTACTGGTACTCGGACGGCTTATCGTTGCGTGCCAGACTTCCTTTGTTCGTGTTTCTGGTCGGGACTGCATTTGCGATTCTGGCTCTAGGGGAACACTATTTCGTTGATCTGATTGCGGCGTTTCCATTGGCGGTAATGATTGAGGCAGGATGTGCGTTGCAAGTGCCAATCCTGGACCGGCGGAGGTTCCTGCCTTTCTTGACGGGACTGATTCTGATGCTGGGTTGGGTCGTCCTGCTGCGCAGTGGTCTGCAGTCAGCTTGGACAAGTCCGATCATTCCCTGGATGCTAATCGCTTTCACGCTCGTGGTGTGCCTGCTTCTACACGCGCGGCTGCGCGTCGCGGTGCTCGCATCTCCCGGGGTCAAGACCTCGAAGGAGGA
The DNA here is from genome assembly GCA_963791515.1 of uncultured Acidobacteriaceae bacterium. Taxonomy (GTDB): domain Bacteria; phylum Acidobacteriota; class Terriglobia; order Terriglobales; family Acidobacteriaceae; genus Sulfotelmatobacter. The sequence goes on from CAWBSS010000001.1 coordinate 306,712, forward strand.
AGTCTGAGAATCTCATCCGGCGATGTACGTCTAGCCCGCCTAGCTACTCTTGGGACACCTTTGGCGGTGTTTCTCGTAGCAGGACGATCAGCAGCATGGGAAGATAAGTCGAAAGTACGATCCATCGGCCGACCTGCGTGAAGCTCTGGGGCGGGTGGTACCACCGCCAGATTCCACAACACCAACTGAAAAATACCGTGACCAGAATTTCGCGGCGCGACTTGGGGATGAGCCAGAGAATGAACGTGTCAAAAAACCAGCGTTGCGGCATCAGAGATGTGAGGAAGAGCAAGCGTGCGTCTCGCTCGCGATAGCGCATCAAGGCCAGCAGCACCAGCGGACCCGGCAAGACCAGAACGGCGATGAAATGCTGGTAGTAACCCATTTGCCCAATCCAGAGCAGCGGCCACCGGGGCATCACGATCAGACTCAGCAGGGCCACTCCAATGCAAGCCAACAGACTGCGGCGATTGCAATGAGTGAGGAATACCGGCAGTCCAACCTGCGGTTTCGCCATGGTAACCGGCAGAAGCAGCGGAAAGAATGCGCTCGCGGCGATCACCGTGGACCATTGTACGGTCAGAAGTCCTACCCAGTAGGGGTAAGCTAGAAACACGAGAAGACGGTGATAGCCATGACGCGTCAGTCCGAAGGCGAGTAAAGAAGAACTGAGCCCATAGAAAAGGCCGGCCGCGAACTCGGGCGGCAGCCGGACAAAAGGCAGAGCGAACAAGCCAGCCGTCAGAGGATATTGCTCGAGCGGTGTGTCGTAGGGAGTTTGCCGGGCCAGTAGCTGCCGCACTAGATGAATCGCCCAGCTGAAATCTCCCGCCCCCTGGTGCAGGCTGTGGACAAGGAAGAAGCAGAACGAGCCTGCACCCATGCCCACCAGCCCCGAGATCGCGATCCGCCACCGCATAACTGGTTCGAGCGATAAGTTGTAACATGAACGGGCTCGCTAGGTTCAATCCATTCCACCAGGGGACATGTGTTCGCCAACTCGCGAAAACGCCAGCAATTTGCACTTCTCCTTGCTTTGCTTGTGGCCGCGAGTACTTGGTTCTACGTAAATCGGATTCTGAGGGCGCAACAGATTGCCGATGCCGCTGCGCACAGCCGGCCACGCGGCAATCTCTCGGATCTCTATCCACGGTGGCTGGGAGCACGCGAACTGCTCCGGCGCGGACGCAATCCCTATAGCGCGGAGATTACCCGTGAGATTCAGCGGGGATACTACGGCAGACCGCTCGATCCTGCGCGTGCCGATGACCCTAAAGACCAGCAGGGATTCGCTTATCCGGCATACGTTGTGTTTCTGCTGGCGCCAACCGTTGATCTTCCGTTTGACGTGGTGCAGAAGGGATTCCGATGGTTATTGGTAGGATTGGCGGTGGCAACCGTCTTTCTGTGGCTTCATGTTCTGCGTTGGAGAGCGTCGCTCGGAATGGCGGTTATTTTCATCGTGCTGATGCTCGGCTGGTTGCCCATGGTGCAGGGAATCAAGCTGCAGCAACTCAGTCTGCTGGTGGCGGGACTGCTAGCGGTGTGTGGCGCATGCCTGGCCGGCGGATGGCTTTTCTTGGCGGGGGGACTGCTGGCGCTGGCGACGACTAAGCCGCAACTGACGTGGCCACTCGTGTTGTGGCTATTGCTCTGGGCTGGCAGCGACTGGCGTGCGCGACGACGATTTGTGTTCGGGTTTGGATTGGGCATGCTGCTTCTGCTGGGTGGAGCGCAACTGATGTTGCCGGGATGGTTGCGGATGTTCGCCGAGGCGATTGGTCAATATCACCGCTACACGCAGAATCAATCAGTGCTCGTCTGGCTGTTCGGATCCATCGCAGGGCGGATTCTGGAGGCAGGGAGCATGCTTGTCTGCGCGATCTGCGTGTGGCGTGTGCGCGGAGAACTGGCGACCAGTGCGGCATTTGGACGAGCGTTTGGCTTAGTGCTGGCGCTGACTGTGGTGGTTGTTCCGATGTTCGCTCCCTATAATCAGGTGCTACTGGCGCCTGCAATCTTGGCCTTGTTGCGCAGCGAAAGTGTGGGCGACCCCATCCTTCCGGCGATTCGACTGGCTCGCGCGGTCGGCGGTATCTTACTGGTGTGGCCGTGGATCGCCACGGTTGGGTTGAGCCTTGCTTACTTCTGGTTGACTCCGGAACTGAGGCAGCGGGTCTGGCCGATACCGTTCTACTCCAACTTCATGGTGCCCGTGTTCGTCTTCGGATTGGCGCTGCTGGATACGTGGAGGAGCGAGCCGCGTAGCTTGCCGGACAGCGCGGCGGCAGAGTAGTCTGTTGCGGCAAGAGATATTGCTACACGAGCGCTGGCTGTCGCTACCGGCGAAGGCGAAGAGCGCGCTAAATGACCATCCATGACCTTGACCGCAACCAGTCCTCTCAGTTCGGGCTCGGGTATCTTTCCGGTCCTTAAGTTCGTGCAGGGCAGCGAGCAAAAGGACATCATTCTGAATCGCACCCCGTTCACCGTCGGACGGAAAGTGGATAAGGATCTGGTGATCGCCGACCCGCGCGTCTCGCGCGACCATGCGCAGATCATGCAGGAAGAGCAGGATTTTTTCCTCGTCGATCTGGGCAGCAAACACGGCACGTTCGTGAACGGAGAGCGCATCCAGCGGCAGAAACTGGAGCGTGGTGACCGGCTGGAATTCGGGGCCCGCGATTCGGCTTATCTTCTCTTCAATCCTGGACACGCCACTTCCAACACGGCTCGAGAATTTCTCAGCCAGATCTCCGGCATTCAGATCAAGCAGGAAGCGACGGACCTGGAAAAGCTCACCTTGTTTCTGGAAGCCGCGCGCAAGCTGAATACGGCGGGAGTGCTCGACGAGATTCTGATTACGATGCTCGACGTCACACTGCAGCTCACAAGCGCCGAACGCGCCTATGTTTTCCTTAAGGAAGAAGGAAAGCTTCGGCTGGCCGCTGGCCGCAACTCCAAGAAGGAGCCACTGCTCGACGACAAGACGATTTCCCACTCGATCCTGGAAGAATCGATGCGGTCGAACTCCGAATTTCTCCTGACCGACACGAGCCGGTCGCTGGACCTTGCGGGCAGGCAGAGCATCGTGGCGTACGATCTGCGGACTGTAGTCTGCATTCCGCTGCGCAAGATGCAGGTTCAGGCGACGCGCGATGCGCAAACGCCTGTACCGAACGCGAATTCCGCCGAGGCGATGGGAGTTCTGTACGTCGATTCACGGTTCGCCTCGCGCGACATCGGCGGAGTGAGCCATGATATCCTCCACGCGATCGCGACGGAAGCGGCGTCGCTCATCGAGAACGCGCGACTGGTGCAGGCCGAGGAAGAAGCCCGCCGCTACCAGCAGGAGTTGAGCATCGCGGCCAGTATTCAGCAGCGGCTGATGAGGGTGAAGATTCCCGAAGTCCCGTTCGCGAGGATGGACGGCAGGAACCTGCAATGTAAAGAAATCGGGGGAGACTTCTACGATGCCGTCAACACCAAGGAAGGGCTCGCGGTAGTGCTAGCCGACGTCAGCGGCAAGGGAGTTTCGGCGGCGCTGCTGGCCTCGACGTTACAGGGGATGATCTATTCGCACTTGATCGCGGGCATGTCCCTGCTGGAAGTGGTGACTGCGGTGAACAGGTTCTTCACCGAAAAGATGGGTGGGGAAAAATACGCAACCGTGCTGCTGGTGCGCCTGCGCCGGGATGGCGACCTCGAATATGTAAATTGTGGCCATGTGCAGCCCCTCTTGGTGTGCGCGGGAGAGGTGATGCGTCCGCCGCACGGGAATGTCCCGGTGGGCCTGCTTCCAGACGCGACTTTCGAAAGCGCTCGATGTCAGATGAAATCCGGCGACCGGTTCATTCTGGTGACCGACGGCGTAACTGAGGCGGAGAACGCGATGGGCGAGTTTTTTGAGGACTTCCGTCTGGAAGAGGCGGCCGCTAAGTCTCCCACGCTGGACGGAATTTTTTCCGCCGTGACCGCATTCTGCAGTGGAAATCCCCTTAGCGACGATTGCACGGTGGTGGAGTTGTGCTACACCAGCGTGGATGCCTGAGCCGGATTTCATGGCCGGCGGAGTTCGGCCCGCTGTCATTCCCGGGATGAATTCCTTCCCACGAGAAAGCTCCGATCAGCCGGCCTCGACGGTGACGGTGTAGTCCTTGCCTTCCCAGCGATTCTCCGCAGGCCAAAAAAAGGTGAAAACAGCGTGGCCTCCAACCGGCAACGACGCAGTCGGCAGACTCAGTGTGTAGATGCCGAGGCCGGTGTCGCGGGTGTCGGTATCGTGTGCCGTCGTCCAGTCGTCGATGCTCCAGCGCACCCGTGCCGGCGTGAGGAGCGCGATGCGCAAGGTCTGGTGGTGCGGTATAGTACGGGTCTTATTGTTAAACCTCCATCCGAAGTGTTGTCTCCCATGTTTATCAATTAAATACCGCTTAACGGTCTGTGGAGGCTGGTCAAAGATCTTGTTGTCATGAAGAGAGCGGCGCAGCTTTACGTATTCGGAGTGGGCCCAGACTAGCGGGCAGGCTGAGCCGGTGGGTTTACCGCGAAAAAGCTCGAGCGACGGGATGTCGGCGGCGTCCCAGACTTGTTCGGGAAGCAGGCGGCTTTGTCCTGCGGGCGAATTTTCGATGACGGCGAGCAGTGCTTCGGCCTCATCGGGGTGCCCGGCTGCGAGCGCGTAATGGCCGCGCTCTCCGGCGAGCAAGGGCCACGCGCGTCCTATGCCCGTCCCGTCGAAGGCGGAGCCATCTTTGTGTTCCCCGTAGCCGTCGCCGTTGTAGCGATACCAGCATGGGCCTTGGGGCAACTCGACCGATAGCAGCGCGTCGATCGCGCGCAGGGTGTTCAGAATGCGCGGATCGTCGGGCGCGCGCAGGCCAAAGCGCACTAGCGCCAGCGCGTCGGGGCTGATGATGTGGTACGCGCGCTCAGGATCCTGCCCTGGCGGGCGATTCTTGATGGGGACGAAGCCTTGCGTGGGCGACGCGGCGCCGTCGCTGTCGGGCGGGGCGATGCGGACGTAATAGCCCGCAACACCCAATTGCTGCGCCAAGTCGCCCCCGTTGGCGTAGACCCAGCGCTCGATGTTGTCATTCCAGGCGTCCGCCGTATCACGCATGGTGGGTGCCTGTTCCGTGTGCCCGGTGAGGTCTGCGATATCGGCGGCGGCCAGAAGCGCGGAAATTTCGGCCGCGAGAGTGAACGGAGAATAGCCCGCGTCTTCTTCCCAGCGATCTTGTTGCGTAACGGGACCGTTGCGAAGAATGAAACTGACGGCCTTGCGCACCATCGGCCACCATCGGTCGAGCTTGCCTAGAGCCTCTGGCGCTTCGCGGCGGAGGAGATCAAGCAACAGAATAGGGAACGCCGTTTCGTCCATCTGGATGCCGTTCCAGTAGGGTCGTCCGTCGAGCCACAGATTCTGCGCCCAGTTGCCGGCAGCTTCCTGCGTGGCTTCAAGGTATCGCAGGACGCGCACCGAGTCGGTGACCGCACCCGCGGCCAGGAGCGCGCCGGCGCTTTCGACCAGGTCGCGGGGCCAGATTAGATGGTAGCCGCCGAGATCTTCGTCGCCCTTGTTGAATCCCCAGGGAATCGAGAGGCTGGCAATGATGCCGCCGAGAAAATCTTTTGACTCGTGCGTTCGCAGCACGGCGGTCGATGCGCGATACAGATCGCACTGGCGTAGCGGCTCGTCGAGTTTGAGCAACGTGGTTTGCCAGTTTTGCCACTGTGAGACGTAGTGCTGGCGAGTCTCTTCGTAGTCCTCAAACAGCGTGGACCGCGCCTGCTGTCCAGCCTCTGTCCAAATGGATCCGAAGCCCAGGGCGAGCAGGAACTCGCCGTCGCAGGCGGCGAGATCGATCTCTCCGGTGAACGCAATGTTGCCGTTTTCCGCGCGCGTGTATTCCCACTCCATCTGGAAATGTTGGGATAGGTCTTGCCAGCCATCGGAGGCTCCGACGAATCCCACGGACGTTTTCTTCCACGGGGCCGAGGATGCGAACGACAGAGTGGCGCCGTCGCGCTCGGCAAAGAACATGGGGACGCCCTTGTAGTCGCCAATCCAGCCGGTGTTGCCGTATCCGCAGTTTGCCAGGTGTGGCGAGAGCACAGTGTAAAGGTGGTAGTCGGAGAGCTTCCCCTGCAGAGGCTCGAAGCGGACCTTCTGCAGAACGACGTTGCGGTAGGGGTCGGTAAGGACTTCCTTGTGGATGCGATAGCGTCCGCTGTTACAGGTATTAGTCAGCTCATAAGCGGGGATACCGGGCTCGAAGGGATGGTTTTCGAACGAGCAATGGCGCTTCTCCTCGGAGAAGAAATCCCGGCCGTTGGTGACAATAAATCCCAAGTCGCGGGTACACGCTTGATCGACGCGGGGAAAATAGATTTCGTTGAGGATGCCGTGACTCAGCGTGAACCAGACTTTGCTGTGCTGGTTGAGTGCCGTACCGGCACCCGTCTTGGCGCTCGAGGTCCAACGCGGCGGAATGCCGGGCCAGCCGGGAGCATAACGTGCAGAGGAATCAGTCATGCAGACGTTGTCCTCGGGCTGGGGATACAACACGGGCGGAATTGACAAACTTGTTACAAGGCGGGACCTTCGACTCTGCGGCAGGTGTCATCAAATAGTTAGCGGCACTGAGAGAGTAAACTGCAACTAAATACAAGATCAACGATAATAGACGACACGAGCGCGAAAACATGGTCAAAACATTCGATGCACGGGCGTGGAGAATAGTAGCAGCCTTGTGTGCCTGTTGCATTTTCAGCCTCACCGCGAAAGCTATAAATCTCCCGATAGTTGCCACATCCTCTCCGCTCGACCATGGATTTTCCGGGCTCTATAATCTCGACTTCGCGGGCGCTCAAAAGGATTTCGCGGCGTGGCAACGACTGCATCCTGACGATCCGGTGGGCCCGGTCAGCGAAGCGGCCGGCTTTCTATTCTCCGAGTTTGACCGGCTGGGGGTGCTGGAGGCGCAGTTCTACGAGAATGATAAAGCGTTCGAGGGACGCCCGAAGCTGACACCCGATCCAGCGCTTCGACAACATTTTATGGACGCGATCGGACGAGCCGACAATCTTTCGCGCGCTCGACTGGCACAAGACTCCAAAGACCGTGACGCGCTGTTTGCCCAGACCTTATCGTCGGGTCTGCAGGCGGATTATGCGGCGCTTATTGAAAAACGCAATTTTGCGTCTCTGCACTTCACCAAGGAGGCTTCCGCGTCGGCGCAGGAACTGCTTGCAGTTTGTCATGATTGCTATGACGCACTGCTGGCGACTGGCTTCAGCAAGTACATTATCGGAAGCATGGCAGCTCCCGTACGATGGATTCTTCGCATGGGCGGGCTGCCTTCGGATAAGCAAGGTGGAATTGCCGACCTGCAAACCACCGCGGAGCATGGACACTACCTCGCGCCGTTCGCACGGATTCTTTTGTCGATTGCGTATGTGAGGGAGAAAAATAACTCGCGGGCGCTGCAGTTGCTAACCGGGCTGCGCCGCCAGTTCCCCGCAAATACGCTCTTCCCTCGCGAGATAGCACATCTGCAGGCGGCACATTAGCGCAACGCAGAAGTTGTTTCCCAACCATTCTTCCCTCAAGTCTCGCGGCGCGATTCGTCTGACCTCAGGTCATTCATAAGAAATTTATCCGTTTGTAACCGTCCTGTAACATTTCGCCGATAGAAGGAGAACATCTATCCGAGGAGGAATGATCTAGATGCGCAAAATCGTGCTTCTGTTGGGGTGTGTCCTTCTGGCCATGCCGGTAGTAGGACAGACTACACTGAACGGAGCGGGCGCCACATTCCCTTATCCCATCTACTCGAAGTGGTTTAGCGAATACCACAAAATCCATTCAGAGGTGGAAGTCAACTATCAGTCCATCGGCAGTGGCGGCGGAATCCGCCAGGTAACCGCCGGCACCGTGGATTTCGGCGCCAGCGATATGCCCATGACCGACAAACAATTGCAGGAAGTGAAATCGAAAATACTGAATATTCCGACCGTGTTGGGCGCAGATGTCCCGGCTTACAACGTCCCCGGAGTGAGCGGGGAAATTAAATTCACGCCGGAGGCCCTGGCAGGAATTTTCCTGGGCAAAATCTCAAAATGGAATGATAAAGCGATTACTTCGGCGAACCCGGGAGTAAATCTTCCCGACAAGGAAATCATCGTGGTGCATCGCTCCGACGGCAGCGGAACCACCTTCATCTGGACGGACTATCTTTCCAAGGTCAGCTCGGAGTGGAAGAGCCAGGTGGGCGCCGACACCTCGGTGAAATGGCCCGTCGGGATGGGAGGAAAGGGCAACGAAGGCGTCGCGGGATTCATCCGCCAGTTGTCCGGTTCGATTGGGTACGTTGAGCTGATCTACGCTATGCAGAACAACATTCCGTACGGCAGCGTACGAAATTCCGCGGGAGTCTTCCTGAAGGCGTCATTGGAAGGAGTAACCGCGGCGGCCGCTTCGGCTCCGAAGATGCCGGCTGATTTCCGCGTGTCCATCACGAATGCTCCGGGGAAGGATGCGTATCCGATTTCCAGCTTTACCTGGCTGCTGATTCCGGCCCAGTCCAAGGATGCGGCCAAAGGCAAGATCTTGGCCGACTTTCTGAACTGGATGGTCACGGATGGCCAGAAGATGACTTCTGCACTGGCGTACGCTCCGTTGCCGGAAAGCGTCGCGGCGAAAGTGAAGGAAGCGATCAAGCAGGTCAAATAGTTCCCGCAAGCACGGGATATTTTCATTCATCGCTACAAAAAGGAGAGAACAATGAAGTCTGCGTGGAAGGTGGGTGCAATTCTGTTTCTAGCGACAGGACTGGTAGGGCAGACCAGCACAGCGCCCAAACCCCGGAAGCCGAGACCTGCGACCCCGACAGTGACGGCGGCGGACGTGCAGGCGCTGAAGGACGCGATCGCATCGCAACAGGCGGCGCTGGCCCAGCAGCAACAACAGATTCAGGAACTGCGGAATGAACTGCACAACAAAGATCAGGTTGCGCAGCAGGCACAGACCACTGCCACCGACGCGGTGAGCAAGGCGGATGCAGCCCAGGCGCAAGCTTCCCAGCAACAGCAGACGGTCAGCGAATTGAAGGGCGATGTGACGGACCTGAAGACCAACATGGCGAGTACCGTAGTGACCCTGCAGGAAACGCAGAAGAATGTTTCTGGACCTCCGACGACGATTCACGTGAAAGGAATCACCATCACGCCCGGCGGCTTTCTAGCGGCTGAATCTGTATACCGATCGAAGGCTCTGGGGTCGGATATCAATACGCCCTTCAACTCCGTGCCTATGCCCGGCTCCTCCGCTAGCAACATGTCGGAATTCTTCGGTTCCGGACGCCAGTCGCGCATTTCCATGTTGGCGGAAGGTCGGCTGAAGAGCGCGAAGTTGTCGGGCTATGTGGAAGCGGACTTCCTCTCAGCCGGCGTTACCTCCAATAATAACCAGAGCAACAGTTACACGCTCCGCCAGAGGCAAGCGTGGGGCCAGGCCGCTTTCGACAACGGATGGAGCATCACCGGTGGACAGATGTGGAGCCTGGTGACGGAAACCAAGCATGGCGTGGATAATCGTACGGAAGCACTTCCCATGACCATCGATCCGCAGTACACCGTCGGTTTCAGCTGGGCGCGGCAATATGGTGTGCGCGTGGCGAAGAACTTCGGCAACAAAGTTTGGTTCGCGGTGTCAGTGGAAAATGCGCAGGCGACGCTGACCTCCCACAACAACGCCTCCAATTTTCTGGTCGGGTCGGCTGGAACCGGAGGCGGTCTCTACAACCTCAACGCGAATTACTCGTTTAATCCGTCGCCCGATATCGTCGCCAAGCTTGCCTTCGAGCCCGGCTTCGGACACTACGAGATTTTCGGCGTCTACAGCCGCTTCCGCGACCGTATCTTCCCTTGCGAAGACGTAGCCGCCGCCACTGTCTGCGGCGGCAGTGCCACAGCCGGCCCCAATGCTCTACTCGCGTACAACAGTTCAGCGAACGGCGGCGGCTTTGGCGCCAATGCCCGCTGGTCATTTGCACACAAGCATGTCGACTTCGGATTGCATGCTCTTGGCGGCAGTGGAGTGGGACGCTATGGCACAGGTGGTCTTTCCGACTTGTCCGTTCGAGCCAACGGAACGCTCGATCTCATTCGAAGCTATCAAGGCCTAACGACTCTTGAGTTCCATGGAAAAAAGGCTGACGTCTATCTCAACGCAGGGGCGGAGTACGCCAGCCGCGCGGCTGACTACGATCCGGTCACCAAGAAGTATGTTGGCTACGGATCGCCGTTCTTCAGCAATTCAGGCTGTTTCACCGAGACTGGGCCGGGGGCGGGCGGATTCCTTCCGGGCGGTCTCGCCAATTGCACGGCGGACACGCGGGTGGTGGTTGAGGGGACCGCGGGCGTCTGGTTCAAGCTGTACGATGGTTCGAAGGAAAAACTGAACTGGGGCCGGATACAGTTCGGTCCGCAGTATTCTTACGTGACACGCAACACGTGGTCCGGTTCGACGTACCCAGGCGAGCCGCACGGAATCGACAATATGATCCTTACGTCGTTCCGTTATTACTTGCCTTAAATCCGGTCGGAGGCTGCGCGTAAGGCGGAATGAGTGCACACATCGGCACTTGGACAGAACAAACGCTGTCCGGGTGCCGGTTTTGATTTTTCGGGGGGACGCCCAAAGAACACGGGGTCCGCTAAGTCGTCCTACTGCGTTCGCGCGCGGGATGCTTTATACTGATGTTCCCGTACTTGGTCTGAGCTTCACTGAAGGGATTTCGTTCGGCAAGACAGAATCACACGGATAAAACGCTAAGTGCGTCCCTCATGGCTCGTATCTCGCTCGACGACCCACAGTACTTCCTGAATCGCGACACTTCCTGGCTCGCGTTCAACCGCCGTGTGCTCGAAGAAGCGTCAGACGAGGGCAATCCGCTGCTGGAGCGGCTGAAATTTCTTTCCATCTCCGCCAGTAATCTGGACGAGTTCTTCGAAGTGCGCGTAGCTGCCTTGGTGCAGCAGATCGAGGACGGCTACAACGAGGCCGGTCCCGACGGTCTGACCCTGACGGAAAAACGGGATCTGCTGAATACGCTGGCGCACGAATTCGTGGATGACCAGTATGACTGTTGGAATGCCCAGTTACGCCCAGCGCTCTCGGAGAACGGAATTCGCGTGCTGGGATTGCACGAACTGGATCCCTATGCGTTGCGCTTTGTCGATGAATACTGCGAGAAGGAACTCGACCCGCTATTGACGCCGGTCACCGTAGACCCGGCGCATCCATTTCCACGAGTCATTAACAAAGCCTTGTGTCTCGGTTTCCTGTTGCGCCGTCGCCGGCGCTCGGCGCTGACCTACACGGGCGTGGTCTCGGTCCCGCGGGCTCTGCCCCGGCTCGTGCGGCTGCCGTCAGAGGGCACGTCGGACTTTATTTTTCTGGCGGATCTCGTGGCACATCACGCCGTACGCATGTATCACGGCTATGACATTGTTTCGTCGGCACCCTTTCGCGTGACTCGCAACAGTAATCTGTATCTGGCAGAAGAGGAGGCGCGAAGCCTGCTGGAGTCGGTGCGCGCGGAACTACATAACCGGCGCAAAGGGGACGCGGTGCGGATGGAAATTGAAGCCGACGCCGACCCCGAGATTATCGACCGCTTACGCACTGTGTTTGAGCTTGATCCGTGGCAGGTCTTTCCGGTGAACGGGCCCGTGAACCTTTCGCGTCTGTTCAACGTCTACGAGCAGGTGAAGCGTCCGGACTTGAAATACCGCACGTTTTCGCCGCGGGAGTTGCGGTTGACCTCGAAATCGAAGGATCTGTTCGAGGAATTGCGCGGGCATGACATCCTGCTGCATCACCCCTTCGACTCCTACGACGCCGTCGTTTCTTTTATTGAGTCGGCAGCTGAAGATGAGAACGTTCTTTCCATCAAACAAACTCTCTATCGCACGAGCGAACATTCGCTGATCGTCCCTTCATTGATGGACGCTGCCTCGCGCAAGGAAGTCACGGCCGTGGTGGAGTTGAAGGCGCGTTTCGATGAGGCCTCGAACATACGCTGGGCGCGCGATTTGGAAGACGCGGGCGTACAGGTCTTCCACGGCCTCGTGGGTCTAAAGACGCACTGCAAGCTATCGCTGCTGGTGCGGCGCGATCCGGACGGGGTGACCCGCAGCTATGCCCACATCGGTACGGGGAATTACAACGCGACCACGGCACGCATTTACACCGACCTAAGCTTGTTCACGGCCAATCCCGAGATCACCCGCGCCGTGCACGATGTTTTCAGTTTTCTGACGGCCTATGCCGAGAATCCAAGCTACAACCCGCTTCTGGTGTCGCCGCTCGATCTGGCGGAAAAATGCATCGCGCTGATTGATCGTGAAGCGGAGCATGCTCGCCAGGGCAAGGTCGCTCGCATCATCGCGAAGATGAATGCATTGCTCGACAAGACGGTCGTGCAGGCTCTGTATCGCGCCTCGCAAGCCGGAGTGCAGATCGATTTGATCGTACGCGGCATTTGCGCGCTTCGTCCGGGAGTGCGGGGGGTCAGCGATAACATCCGCGTGCGCAGCATTGTGGGCCGTTTCCTGGAGCACAGCCGCATTTTCTATTTTGCCAACGGGGGCGAGGATGAGATTTACATGGGCAGTGCGGACTGGATGCCACGCAATCTTTACGAGCGCGTAGAAGTGCTGGTACCGCTGCGCGATGAGATGCTGCGGCAACGGGTACGACACGAGATACTCGATGCGTACCTGGCCGACAACCGCAAGGCGCGAGTCCTCCTGAAGGATGCGACTTACATCCGGGCGTGGCAATCCCTGCGCGGCACACGGAACCGACGTCCGCCGACGGGCGCCGCGGTTTTCAGCGCGCAGGATTTCCTGATGAGCGTTGCGGAAGGGAAGGCACCCGCCACGGTCCCTGCGCCTGTTCCGGTGCGAAAGCGTAAAGTGATGGTGGGAAAGGAACGATGAGCCTAGATGATCCTCTATTTTCTACGCCACGCGAGCGCGGGTGACCACTTTGCGAATCCAAAGAAGGACGAGAAACGGGCCCTCGACAAAGAGGGAATCGAGCAGTGCGGCTACATTGGGCGCGCTTTGTCCGCGCTGGATGTACAGGTGGATGCCATCGTTTCCAGTCCATTGAAGCGGTGCACGCAGACCGCGTCGCTGGTCGGCAACGAGTTGGGCTACGAAGGCAAATTGCAGATCGATACCGGCCTGCGCCCGGAGGCCGGACTCGCCGATTTCCGCAAGCTCCTGGAAAAATATTCTCGCCAGGAAGCCGTCATGGTGGTCGGGCACAATCCGAACTTAAGCCAATTCCTGGGAGCCATCATCAGCGACTCGGGCTGCGAAGCGTCGGTGGAACTGAAGAAGGGTGCGGTGGCCAAGGTGGAGATGCGCCGCACTTCGGGCACTCTGCAGTGGTGCGTCACACCGAAGCTTCTGCGGACTCTTTATGAAACAGCCGTGGATAGTTCGCGTCCGAAGACTTCGCGGAAATAGTCACGTTCTTTCTCAATCGCCCAGAGCTCCAGATCCACTCCCATTCGACGCCGAGGGACCAGCGTCAACTTCACTTCCCCAGAGCGCACGCCGACACGTGTTTTTTCAACGGCGCGGCTGCGTCCCAGGTTCAGGGCACGCGCCAGACGAAGCAACAGAATTGCCTTCTGCACGTTGAGACGATCGCCCGGGTCCAACAGCTTCATAGGACCATCCTCCAGGGCGGGACGTGATTTTCCCAGATAGCGGGCAATTGCCGCAATAATACGCCGCTGTTGAGGCGTGTACCCCAAAATCTCGGAGTTGGAAATGATGTAGTGGGTATGACGGTGGCGGCCGTTCCGATTCACGTAGTCGCCCACTTCGTAGAGCATGGCCGCCGCCGAGAGCCACTCGCGGTATTCGGGCGGCAGGCGGTGCAGCGACCGCAGCGCCAAGAACAACAACGTAGCGGCGTCTCGGACATCCAGGGCGTGCTTGCGGTCGACACGGTAATGGTCGACCGCGTTCATGATGGATTCCCACCGTTCGAATTCGATTTGCCTGCCGGAGCGGGTGCTGCGATCGTAGTCGGCGGCCATCTGCGCGAGGATTCCGTCGCGCAAGCCGAGCGGCGAATAGCGGAAGCCTTTGAGGCGGAGCCGGTCCAGCAGTTCCTGGTAGACGGTGGCTCCGGCGACGATGATCTCCGCCCGCCGCGGGCCGATGCCTTCGATCTTGCTGCGTTCCGCCACGGGCAAGCGCGCCAGGCGCTTGGCAATGCGGGTCATTTCTGCGTATGACACGATTAGCCGCTGACGGCTTGCGCCGTGACGCAGGTGGCTGGCGACAGCCACCAACGCCGCCGCTGTCCCCGATGTAGCTATCACGTTCTTCACCTTCGCGGTTGCGATGCGGTCGATGATTCTATTGACCTCGCGGGTGACAAAGCCGCGCAGGCGCTTCAGTTCACCCTTGCGTGTGGGATCGTGGCGCAGGAATTCATTCGTCAAGCGAACCGCACCCAGAGGAAGACTCACGGCGTCGCGAATGTGTCCGCCCTGCGAGACGGTCAGTTCGCAACTGCCGCCGCCCAGGTCCATCATGAGCGTGGGAGAACGATCCACGCGCCCGCTGGAGACGAGTCCCAGGTGGATGAGCCGCGCCTCTTCCACGCCCGAAATGATCTCGACTCGCCACCCGGTGGCCGAACGCACCCACTCCAGGAAAGCTTGTGAATTGCGGGCATCCCGCAAGGCGCTGGTCGCCACCACGCGCACACTGTCAGTCACAATCTGTTGCGTGGCACGATGGAATCGGCGCAGAACTTTGACCGTCTCTGCGATGGAATCGGGAGTAAGGAATCCGGAACCGAAAACTCCTTCGCCGAGCCGCGTGACTTCGCGGTCTTCGTGGAGGGCGCGGAGGCGCCCGGCTTGCAGGCGCGCAATCTTTAACCGCACGGAGTTGGAACCGATATCGACCGCGGCAAACGTGGGCATGGGGAAGGCTCACAGTTTACATGCACGCGGCCAGATCGTCACCGCAGTTTACGGCGGTGTGTCGGGAGAAAATCTGCCGCGGAGAAACCTACGCGGCAGACTCGGTCTGCTCCACCAGAGTCGGGCCCTTGGTGTTCACTTTGCGCGTTTGTTCCGATGAAGTAGAGACTGGCTTTACCACAGTCTGGATTGTAGAGGAGGCCGAGAGTGCAGCGACTGCCTGACGGAATTTGCTTCCCGTCACGTTGTGCAGCGCCGCCACCAGCGACGATTGGTCGACGTCGCCAAGCCGCTTGGTAGCGGTCTGTGTCAGAGTCAGCCAGTCATGCCAATTGCCCACGGCATCTTGCAGCCGCTTAACCTGGGCGATGAATTGCGCGACCTCAGCGGATCTTGGGGCGAACTCCGCGGCATAACGTGCGCGCTTCACCACGGTGCGATATGCATGCAGCACGTCTTCGGTGACCGGACCAGCCGGGCGTACCACTTGGGCCAGCATTGTCCGGGCGACACGCAGAGCATCGCGGCTGGCTTCCGGTGCGACTTCTTTCGACGCTCGCTTCAGCCGCTTGCGAATCTCCTGGATTAACTCTTTCTTCAATGCCTTGCGGAGCTTTCTCTCATGTGTTGCGCGAAGTTCGATCAGGCCGTGCATAAGCTGCGTCTTGCGGCGGGGTTCTTGAGGGACCTTCAGGCTGCGCAAAGCGGCAAGTTGAACATCAAGATCGCGTACCTTACCCGCACGCTTGCGAATCCGGTCCAGCATCTTGAGGAGTTTCTTCTGGTTGCGGTCGCGATCGGGAATGATTTCTTCGAGCAGAGTCTGCAGCCGCCGGCTAGTCGTGCGGAAGGCGTGGACGTTCTCCGCGTGTTGTTCGGACGACAGCTTCAGCACAGCCCGCTCCATCTTCCAAAACACGAGTTTGCTACGTTCGGGTGCAATCGACATAAAGAGACAAATCCTGGCAGCGGGAGAGGATCAATACTGCGCTCACTCAAGAATCATGGTCTTGCAGACAGCAACAACTCAGAATTCAAGTTGATTGATGATACAGCGGACTAATTTTAACACTTTTGTAACACGTCTCTGCTAGGGTTAAGCCGAATGGCCAATCCAGCCTTTCCTCGGCCTGATATGTCCGGACCTCAACCCGTTGAAGGGACGAAGGTTACATCGGTACCGGTGCACCCGGCAACCCCCGTGCTGCAGACCTCTGGCGGCGAGGTGCAGGACCGCATTTTCCAAACTGCCATGACGGTGTGCGGCTTGGCCGTCCTCGGCGTACTGGTTCTGATCGTTTACGAACTGGTGTCGCGTTCCGGCCTCTCCTGGCACGCATTTGGCCTCAAATTTTTCGCGGGAAGCGATTGGGACCCCGTGAACGAGCGGTTCGGCGCCTTGCCGTTCATCTACGGGACGCTGGTTTCGTCCTTGGTGGCACTCATTCTTGCGGTTCCCCTTGCCGTGGGCGTCGCAGTGTTTACCACCGAGATGTGCCCCAAAGCGCTGCGCGGCCCGCTTTCGTTCATCGTGGAATTGCTGGCCGCGATTCCAAGCGTGATTTACGGATTGTGGGCAATTTTCGTCCTCGTGCCGCTCTTGAGTGGATACATCCAGCCCTTTCTAGCGAAGACCCTTGGCTGGACCGGGCTGTTCGATGGACCTCCATACGGATATGGCATGCTGGCGGCGGGGATTATCCTGGCAATCATGATCGTGCCCATCATTTCCTCGATCACGCGCGAAGTGCTCATGGTTGTGCCCCAGCATCAGCGCGAGGGTGTCCTGGCCCTGGGGGCGACGCGCTGGGAGATGATCCGGGTCGGCGTGCTGCGCAACGCGCGCGCCGGAATTCTCGGCGGGATCATTCTTGGTTTAGGCCGGGCTCTTGGAGAAACCATGGCGGTCACCATGGTGATCGGAAACAAGGTGCAGATTGCGAAGTCGTTATTCGCGCCTGGATATACCATGGCCAGCGTGCTCGCCAATGAGTTCAGCGAGGCTACGGGCGATGTCTATCTTTCAGCCTTGATTGAGATTGGCTTGGCCCTGTTCCTGGTCACGATCATCGTAAACGCCTTGGCACAACTCCTGGTGTGGACCGTGACCCGCGGACAGCCTGCGAGGGGAAATGCCTGAGCCAGTTGACAGCGTTGCCGTCCAGCAGGGTGTGCCGGCCATCAGTTGGCGCCGCCGCATTACCGATCACCTCATGACGGGCGTAGCGGTCCTGACCGTGGTGCTGGTGCTGGTGCCTCTGATCGCTATCTTCGGCTACCTCGTTTACCGCGGTGTGGGCTCGATAAACTGGGCGTTCCTGACCCAGACTCCCAAACCCGTGGGAGAGTTGGGCGGGGGCATGGCCAACGCCGTTGCAGGGTCGGCATTCATCCTTGGCATCGCCAGCATCATCGGTGTCCCGTTCGGAATCGGCGCCGGCATCTACCTGGCCGAGTTTGGACGCAACCGCTTCGGCAGCGGCATTCGCTTTACGGCCGACGTGCTGAATGGCGTCCCATCGATCGTGATCGGCATTGTCGCCTACTCGATCGTTGTCCTCTATCAAAAACATTTCTCCGCGCTTGCCGGCGGCGTGGCTTTGGCGATCATGATGGTCCCGACGATCTGCCGGACGACAGAAGAGATGCTTTTGCTGGTGCCGCAAGCATTGCGGGAAGCAGCGTATGGTTTGGGCATTTCGCGCTGGCGCACAACTCTTTCAATCACGCTGCGCACCGCGACCTCGGGTGTGATCACCGGAATCATGCTGGCTTTTGCCAGAGTAGCGGGCGAAACCGCGCCATTGCTTTTCACCGCCTTTGGCAATCAGTTCTGGAGTCTGCACTACGATCAGCCGACAGCCGCACTGCCGCTGCAGATCTACGTATACGCACTTTCGCCCTACGACGATTGGCATCGCCAGGCTTGGGCGGGAGCGCTGGTACTGATTATTCTCATTGTCACCGCTGTCGCGGCCGTACGCTACGCCGTCCGCCGCGGTACGTTCGGAGCGGCATAACCTATGGGCGTTGGAGTCCAGGTCGAGAACTTGAATGCCTGGTACGGCAAGGGCCAGGCGTTGTACGACATCAATCTGAAGGTGGCGGCGAACCATGCCACGGCCCTGATTGGTCCGTCGGGATGCGGCAAGTCGACGTTTATCCGCTGCATCAATCGGATGCACGAGACGATTCCTGAGGCGCGGGTCGAGGGCCGGGTCCACATCGGCGAAATCGATGCCTACAACGGAACCTCGGCGACGCAACTTCGCCGCCGCGTAGGGATGGTGTTTCAGAAGGCGAACCCTTTTCCCACGATGTCGATTTATGACAACGTTGCGTCCGGCCTGAAGCTCAACGGATTCCGCGACCGGCGCAAGCTTGACCAAATCGTGCAGCACTCGCTCGAGGTCTCGGCGCTGTGGGAAGAAGTCAAGGACCAGGTACACAAGAAGTCCGGGGCCAGCCTCTCCGGAGGCCAGCAGCAGCGCTTGTGCATTGCGCGCGCTCTCGCGGTCGAACCCGAGGTTCTGCTGATGGACGAGCCCTGTTCGGCGCTCGATCCGATTTCCACTGGGAAGATTGAAGAGTTGATCTTCCAACTCAAAGAGCGGTATACCATCGTAATTGTGACCCACAACATGCAGCAGGCGGCGCGTGTAGCCGAGTTTACGGGCTTCTTCTTGCTGGGTAAGTTGATCGAGTTCGACAAGACGGAAAAGATTTTCACCAAGCCGTCGAACAAAAAGACGGAAGACTACATTACAGGCAGGTTCGGATAATGCGCACGCGCTTTCAGCAGGGGCTTGACGATCTGCGGCAACGGTTGCTTCGTATGGGAGGACTGGCGGAGCAGGCGGTGGATCGCGCCCGCCAGGCTTACATCGAGCGCGACCTTACAAGGTGCCAGATGGTGCTGGAAGGCGAGAGCCTGATCAACACGGCCGAGCGCGAGATCGACGAAGCGGCGTTCGACCTGCTAGCCATGCAGCAGCCCATGGCGGTCGACCTGCGCTTCATTCTGGCGGTGACCAAGATCAATTCCGATCTCGAACGCGTAGGCGATCAGGCGGTAAACATTGCCGAACGTGTGATGGACATGGTGGAACTTCCCGCGGCGGAGTTGCCGGTGGACATCGCCCGCATGGGCACTGCCGTGAGCGCGATGGTGCGCAGAGCTCTGGAGTCCTTCATTGAAGGCAAGGTCGAACTCGCTCAGGCTGTGCTCGAAATGGACAACGTCATCGACCGCATGCGCGACGACGCCTTCATCCAACTGGTCAAGACGATGAACGAGCGGCCCGAGGTTGTGCGGCAAGCTCTGGATGCCCTGCTCGTGGCCCGCAACCTGGAGCGGGTCGCTGATCACGCCACCAACATCGCCGAGGACGTAATCTTCTGGGTGCAGGGCGCCGATGTCCGGCACAACGTGCATCCCGAGGATTCGGAAAGCCCGGAGCCGGATCGGCCGACGTCGAGGCTTTCGGGCTTATAGCAGCCAGTTGTTCCTGGCGGCTTTGACCATCCGCTCTGCATTGCATTACGCTCATCTCCTCTTTCATTTCTGATTCAATCGCTTCGCGGAGGCGCCGTGACTCGTTCATTCCTGCGTTTCTTTTGCACTTTACTGATGGGTGGGGCTACGGTGGTTTGCGCGCAATCGCCTTCTGGCGACAGGCCCCCCGTGATGTTACCGACCAGCAAGATGCTGACCGTTCCCTCGCCGGGACGCATTGGCAGCACCAACAGCTTTCCGGCGACTATGGTGCTGAGTCCGGATGGACTCTATGCCGCGTTGCTGAACGATGGCTATGGGACTCAAGAGACGCAGGCGCACCAATCGATCGCGGTTCTCGATCTGAAGACGAATCAAATCGTCGAGTATCCCGACGCGCGGCTCGGCGACGAATCGCACCAGAGTTACTTCCTCGGGCTGGCCTTCAGTTCTGACGGTCAGCATCTGTATGCCTCGGTCGGTTCGCTCACCGATCCCACGGGCGCGAAAGCCGGCAACACGGGAAACGGCATCGCGGTCTACCGCTTTTCGGAAGGGAAGGTCGCGCCCGAGAGGTTCATTCCCATCGCGCTCCAGCCGCTTTCGACGGGAAAGAGAATCGCAGTTGGTCTGAAGGCTCCTCCTCACACGGCAATTCCGTATCCAGCCGGGCTAGCCGTGATGGCCGACGGAGGCCGGGACAAACTCCTGATCGCGAATAATCTCTCGGACAACGTGGTGCTGTTGGATCCGGCCACTGGAAAGCTGCTGCAGAGCTTCGACCTCAGCACGAATGATCTGGTGCCATCTTCATTTCCCTATGCGGTGGTCGCAACCCGCGATGGCCACCGCGCCTGGTGCAGTTTGTGGAATGGATCTCAAGTGGCAGAGCTCGATCTGCCGGGTAAGAGCGTTGCCCGCTGGATCACGCTGAAACCGCCGGAAGATCCACTCGCGCCGGGTTCCCACCCGACCGCAATGCTGTTGAGCCCGGATGAGAAAACCCTATACGTCGCGCTCTCCAATTCCGATCTGGTGGCTGCCGTTACTACGGCGTCGGGCCAACTTTCTCGCTTCTTCTCGACTACGGCCCCCGCGCAGAAATACGCCGGCAGTTATCCCACGGCGCTGACCCAGTCTTCCGATAGCAGGTATCTGTTTGTTGCGGATTCTTCGTTGGATGCGACTGCCGTCTTCGACCTGTCACAACCAATTGCAACCTCGAACGTCCAGATCTCGCAGGAGCCGCTCGGTTTCATCCCCACCGACTGGTATCCCAGCGCCCTCGCAGTGCACGGCGATGATCTCCTGATCGCCACGGCCAAGGGCGAAGGCTCGGGGCCGAATAAGAACTTGGGCAAGACGGCCTACGAGACCAAGCACCACGATCATCCCTACATCCCCACGTTGCTCAAAGGATCGGTCGCCCGCCTCAACATTCCGGCGACTCTTGAAAAGCTCCCGCAGCTGACGCAAGTCGTCGAAAGAGACAACCTGCTGCACAGCGATCCTGGAAACATTTCCTTTGCGGGCGACCAGAATCCCATCAAGCACGTGATCTACGTCATCAAGGAGAACCGTACCTACGACCAGATCCTCGGCGACCTGAAAGTCGGCGACGGCGATCCCTCGCTCACCATGTACGGCGCAGACATCACGCCCAACGAGCACAAACTTGCTCTGCAGTTCGGCGTGCTCGACAATTTCTACGACAGTGGCGAGGTCTCCGGCGACGGGCATCTCTGGTCCACCGCCGCGATCACTTCCGACTACAACGAGAAGACGTGGCAGATCGCCTATCGCGGCAAAGAACGCACGTACGATTTCCAGGGCCAGGTGGCGGACGAATATCCGCTCGAACACAATCAGGCCGACATTGACGATCCTTCCACCGGATTCCTCTGGGACAATCTCGCGCGCAACCACGTCAGCTATCGCGACTATGGCGAATATGTGAACGCGGAGTGGTGCAATGAGAAGCGCAAGCGGCAAGTCCGAAGCAGGGAACGCCGTCGGGGCAAGAAGCGCGCTGTCCTCGAACCGTAGTTCAGCAGGGGGAACCGCTCCCTCCGAATGTCGGCGATCCGCACGCCGGGCCGAGTCCGTGGCCGTGGCCGGTGCCCCTGTTTAGCGGGGTGAAGCCGACGAAGGCTGTTTTGCGCGACCACTTCGATCCACTTTATCCCGATTTCAATACGGACTATCCCGACCAACTCCGCGCCGACGAATTCATGAACGAATTTGGCGCCTACGTTCGTGCCCGCGACGCGCACGAGGGCTCGGAGTTTGAATTGCCGGCATTCGTCTTGCTGTACCTGCCCGACGATCACACGGGAGGCACGCGTCCCAATTTGCCGCGCCCGGCAGCCTCCGTTGCCGACAATGACTTGGCGCTCGGCCGCGTGGTCGAAGCTGTTTCGCACAGTTCCTATTGGGAAGACACCGCGATCTTTGTTCTGGAGGATGACGCCCAGAATGGCGCCGACCACGTAGACGCGCATCGCTCAATCGCATTCGTCATCAGCAAGTATTCTGCGGGATCGGCCGCGCAGCCGTATCTGGAGCATCGCTTCTACACCACGGTGAACATGATTCACACGATGGAAACGCTGCTCCGCCTGCCGCCCATGAATCAGAACGACGCGTATGCGCCGGTGATGGGGCGGCTGTTTTCTGGAGCCGGCGATCAACCGGCTTATAGAGCTGACTATCGAAATCTAAAGAATGGACTTATTTACGAGACCAATAAGCGTGAAGCGCCGGGCGCGAAGATTTCGTCGCGCATGGATTTTTCGCGTCCCGATGCGGCGGGGGCGAGCCGTCTGAATGAAGTATTGTGGCGCGACCAGAAAGGTTCGACGCCCATGCCCGCTCCCAAGCACACCGTGTTTCCGGCAGGCGGCGACTAACCGCCATGAACCCACTCGAGATTTCTTCTGACCAGTTTCAACGCCTGGCCGAGCACGTTACGAAGCTCGCGGCACAGTATCTCGAGAATATCGACACTCAGGTAATATCCCCCGCAACGAACGGGGCAGAGACGCTCCGTCTGTTCCGTACCCCAATACCCGAACAGGGAATGGGCGAAGCCGCCTTGAGCCGCCTGCCGGAAGTGATACGGCTCTCACGCGTGCAAAACGGCCGCTTCTTTGGCTACGTGTTGGGATCGGGGGAGCCAGTCGGAGCCGTAGCCGATTTGCTGGCCAGTGTCCTGAACCAAAACGTGACCGCGTGGCGCTCCGGTCCTGCGGCCGTGGTAATTGAGCAAACCGTGGTGGGGTGGCTGGCGCAGGCGATCGGCTGTCCTGAGTTTTGCGGCCATCTTACGGGTGGAGGCTCCTCCGCCAACCTGATGGGTTTGGCCATGGCCCGAGAGACCAAAGCAGCTGCCAACGAAAAGGGAGCGGCCTCGGGCGGAGTAATCTACGCCTCCGACGAGATCCACATGTCGATTCCCAAGAGTGTGGCCTTACTTGGGATCGGACGGGACAACCTTCGCCTGATTGCGACCGACGCGTCCTTCCGCATGATTCCCAACGAACTCGAGGCGCGCATCGTTCAGGACAAGGCGGCGGGCAAGACCCCGTTGGCGGTGGTGGCTTCGGCCGGCACGGTCAACACGGGCGCAGTTGATCCGCTTCGGCAGATTGCGCAGATCGCTCAGCGCCACGGCGCATGGTTCCACATTGACGGCGCTTACGGAGCTTTAGCCGCCATTGCGGATCCGGCCAAGTTCAATGGTCTGGAACTGGCTGACTCCATTTCTCTCGACCCGCACAAGTGGCTGTATCAGCCGTTAGATTGTGGCTGCCTGCTCTATCGCTCGCCTGAAGCGGCTCGAAAGACCTTCGCACACAGTGGGGACTACGCGCGTTCCCTCACCGCAGACCCGGTGGAAGGATTCGTATTCTTCGAAGAATCGCTGGAGTTGTCGCGGAGATTCCGCGCCCTGAAACTGTGGTTGTCATTGCGCTACCACGGCTTCGCGGCGTTTCGCGAATCCATTACCAGAGATCTGGCGCATGCCCGCCGCCTGGCGGAAGCAATCAAAGAACAACCTCAACTGCAACTGCTGGCGCCGGTGGAACTGAGCGCAGTGTGCTTCCGAAACAAAGGAATTGCTGCATTGCCGGAAGAAGAGTTGAATCGCTTCAACCAGGCGCTTCTCAAGCGCGTCGTCGAGCGTGGGCGAGTCTATCTTTCGAATGCCTCACTCCGAGGCAAGTTCTGTCTTAGGGCTTGCATCGTGAACCATCGCACCAA
This sequence comes from uncultured Acidobacteriaceae bacterium, assembly GCA_963791515.1. Taxonomy (GTDB): domain Bacteria; phylum Acidobacteriota; class Terriglobia; order Terriglobales; family Acidobacteriaceae; genus Sulfotelmatobacter. The sequence continues at coordinate 330,499 of CAWBSS010000001.1, forward strand.
GGATGCGGACGTCGATAGCATCATTCCAGAGGTGCTGGCGGCGGCGAGGGAGATTGGTTAGTCCCTAGCCGCCCGGTCGTTCTATTTCAAATTGACGGATTCCTTCAGCGGCAGGTCTTGCGACGATCCGCCGACCATGATGCCATAGTCTCCTGGAATCAACTGCCAGCCGTTGTGCTCAACATTAAAAATGGAGAGATACTTCGGGTCTACTTCGACAACAACGTCTTTGCTCTCTCCCGCGTTGAGTTTGACCTTGCTCCATCCCACCAGACGTTTCGGAGGCTCCGCTGCCCCGGGGGGAAGGGAAGCGTAGACTTCCGCGACTTCGGCTCCAGCGCGATTCCCTGTGTTCGTGACGGTGAAAGTCACGCGCGAATTCTTTCCCGGACTCACCTTCAGATTTGAGTACGAGTAAGTGGTGTAAGAGAGGCCATAACCGAAGGGAAAAAGCACTGGCTTCTTCTCTGCGTCATACCACTTGTAGCCGACCTTCACCCCTTCGTCGTAGGTGATCTGAAATGCCGGCAAGCCTGCCGCGATGCGTTTCCAGCCTTGGCTGTCCGCATCCGTGGTGGCCTTCGGGGGTTTGACGATCGTCGGATGCGGCAAGTCCGCTTCGCTCTTGGGGAAGGTGATCGGCAGCTTCGCGCTGGGGTTTACGTCGCCGAAAATGATATTCGCTACCGCTTCAGCCCCCCGGCTGCCCGCAAACCACGCTTCGAGAACGGCGCTGACCTGATCTACCCACGGCATGGTCACGGGACTGCATGACTCGATCACGACTACCGTATGCGGATTGGCCGCCGCAACCTTCGCGATCAGCTCATCCTGATGGTGCGGAAGAGACAGGCTATCCAGATCCATCCCCTCGCTTTCCCACTGGTAGGCGAAGACGATGGCCACATCGGCGTTCTTGGCCACAGCCGCCGCCGCCGCTGGGTCAGCCCCTGAGTCGAACTGAACATTCGCAGCCGGAATTTTCGCCCGAATCGACTTCAGCGGCGACGTTGGAAACCAAATCTCTTCCAGCCAGTGGGTCTGGCCTTTACCCGAAGGCATGATCGCGTTTCCACCCGGAGGATCAACCTGCGCCGAACCCCCGCCGGAGATCATTCCCACGTCCGCGTGCGGACCGATCACCGCGATGCTGTGAATTTTGGAAGCATCGAGCGGAAGCTGCCCGTGGTCATTCTTCAAAAGCACGGTGCTTTGCTCGGCGATCTTCTGCGCCACCGCGAAGCCGCCCACGACGTCGACCACGCTCTTCTGTGGTGGATCATCGACCACGCCAGTGGCGAACATCGACCGGAGGATCCGATGAACGTGATCATCCACTTCCGCCGCCGGCACTTTGCCCGACTCGACCGCCTTCTTCAAATCGTCTCCGAAAAAGATCCAGCCCGGTTCCTCATGATCGAGTCCAGCGGCTGAAGCTTTCGCGATGCTGTGGGCTCCTCCCCAGTCGGTGAGCACAAATCCCTTGAAGTTCCAGTCTTTCTTCAAGACATCAGTGAGCAGATATTTGTTTTCGCAGGCATAGTCGCCGTTGACGCGGTTGTAGGAGCACATCACGGCGGCCGCGTCGGATTCCTGCAATCCAATCTCAAATGCAAGCAGGTCACTCTCGCGTGCTGCGCGCTTGTCGATGTTCACATTGACCGCATTGCGCCCGCTTTCCTGATCGTTGAGGGCGTAATGCTTGATGTCCCCGAGGACATGCTGCGCCTGCAGACCTTTCATGACCGATCCAACCATCTTTCCAGCCAGAATGGGATCCTCGCCCAAATATTCGAAGGTGCGGCCGTTGCGTGGTTCGCGGGTGAGATTGGTGCCTCCGCCGAGCGACATGTTGTAGCCCTGGGCGCGCAGTTCGCGGCCAATCAGAGCGCCGTACTCGTGGGCCGCATCGAGATCCCAACTCGCGGCCGCGGCCACGTCGGCGGGCAGCGCGGTCGAGTAGCGGCCATTCTCGCCGCTGCTCCGAACACCGTAAGCGGCGTCCGACATCTGGATGGCGGGAATGCCCAAGCGGGGAACGCCAACGACATATCCCGCACCGCCGTTTGATTTGACCGCCAGTGGGCTCATCGGACTGAGTCCCTCCATGCCCGTCCCGTGCAACAACGAGATCTTCTCGTCGAGCGTCATTTCCTTGACCACCAAAGATGCACGTTCGTCAGGAGAGAGACTGGAATTCGTCCAGGGATGAGCCTTGCCGCCCGACTGCGCCCAGGACGGCGCGAGAACCATGCTGAGAATCATCGTGAGAGTGAAAAGTCGATTTAGCAGAGAAAGGCCGTGCAGGGGCATTGTATTTCCTCGAATGAAATCTTACTGCCAAATCGTTAATGTTACGCCTTTTTGCAAAAAGTCTGCTGTTTAATTTCGGAGTACCCGCATACTCACGGCCGGATCGGGAATGGCGAACAAACATCGAATATTACAAAACCCGAAATGAGAAGGAAACGAAGTAGCGCCGCCGTCTCGGCGGCTGTCGTGGGCGCGCGTCCCAGCCCCCAATTGCGAGGGCAAGATGCGTCGTCACTTGGCCGCTGTAGTTCACGGCTTTACACTAGAAGAGTGAAGATTGCGCTGGGCCAAATCAATCCTACCGTCGGAGATTTCTCTGGCAACGCCGCAAAGATCATTGGTTTCTCCCGGCGCGCCCAGTCCGCCGGCGCTGGCATGATTCTATTTCCCGAGTTGTCGGTGTGCGGCTACCCGCCCCGCGACCTGGTCGAGCGACCTTCTTTCGTGGCACGCAACCGCGAGACGGTGGAGAGGATTGCTGCAGACACTCGGGGAATCGCCGTGATCTGCGGGCTGGTCACCGCTGCCCACTCGGACGCGGGCAAGGCAGCTATGAATTCCGCGGCCTTGCTCATGGACGGTAAGGTCGCCTTTACCCAGTCGAAGATGTTGCTGCCCACTTACGACGTCTTCGACGAGATGCGCAACTTCGCCCCCGCCAAGAGTCAGGAATTATTCTCGTTCTGCGGCAATCGCATGGCCCTGACCATCTGCGAAGACGCGTGGAACGACAAGCGATTCTGGGACAAGCGGCTGTACACCGTCGATCCTGTAGAGTCTCTGATTCAGGCAGGTGGAAATTTCGTGCTCAACATTTCTGCCTCGCCGTTCTGGATCGGCAAAAGAGAACTCCGCCGCGACATGCTCGCCAGCATCGCCCGCCAGCACAAGGTTCCGGTGGTACTGGTCAACCAGATCGGCGGCAACGATAGTCTCGTGTTCGACGGCTCCAGCCTGGTCCTCAATCGCGAAGGGCATGTCATTGCGCAGGGCCGGTCCTTCGAAGAAGATCTCATCTATTTCGATTCGCAGGATTTGTCGGGTGAGTTGCATGAGCAGATTGCAGGGGAGGAAGCGAGCGTTTATTCCGCGCTCGTGCTCGGCACGCGCGACTACATGCAAAAATGCGGGTTTCAGAAAGCGATTATCGGTCTGAGTGGCGGCATTGACTCCGCCCTGACAGCCGTCGTCGCCACCGATGCGGTCGGGCCGGAAAATGTGATCGGCGTCGGCATGCCCGGTCCCTATTCGTCGCAAGGCTCAATCGATGATGCGCGTTCCCTGGCGACGAATCTCGGAATTCGTTTCGAGTTGCTTTCGATCAACCCCGCGTACGAGGCGTACCGCCAGACGCTGCGGGATGTGTTCGCGGGACAGAAAGAAGACGTGACCGAAGAAAACATACAGTCGCGCGCCCGGGGCACGTTGCTGATGGCTCTTTCCAATAAGTTCGGAGCGATTGTGCTGTCCACCGGAAACAAGAGCGAGTTGGGCGTCGGCTACTGTACACTCTACGGCGACATGGTCGGGGGCCTGGCGGTCATTTCCGACGTGCCAAAAACACTGGTGTATCGGCTCAGCGAATATGTGAATTCGCGACGCTCGGTGATCCCTCAAGCCACGCTGGAGAAGCCGCCCTCCGCGGAATTGCGGCCTGACCAGAAAGACAGCGACTCGCTGCCGCCCTATGAAGTCTTAGACGCAGTGCTTGAAGATTATGTGGAGGATTGCCATCCGGCGGAGCGCATCGCCGCAGATCGCGGACTCGACATTGAAGTAGTGCGGCGCGTCATCCGCCTGGTCGATCGCGCCGAATACAAACGCCAACAGGCTGCGCCCGGTCTCAAGATTTCTCCCAAGGCGTTCGGCTACGGGCGCCGTTTTCCGATTGCCGCCAAGTGTGAAGCTTGAAGTACCTACTTTGAAGTATCCTGATAGATCGCTTTCCTGAAAGTCCAAGACCTTGAAATCGAAAGGAAGCCATGCGCAGTTTTCTGAACTCGATCTGTATTCTTCTGCTGGCCGGCGGTCTGGCCACGGCTCAAACCGGCCCAGCGAAACCAGTTCCATCCAAGCCTGCGGAAAAGCCCGCGGCCTCGGGATCTGTGAATCTCCCCTCGGAAGCCACAGTTGACTCTTTCCTGCATCAGCAGTTTGGCTACGAAACGGATTTAACCTGGAAAATTTCCAGCATCAAGCCTTCAACCGTCACCGGATTGGCGGACGTTACGGTGGTGCTCGCCAGCCCGCAAGGCCAGCAGGTGACTCGTTTCTTCGTCGCTCCCGACGGCCAGCACGCCCTGGTCGGCGAAATTATTCCGTTCGGAGCCAGGCCGTTTGATCCGGCGAAACAGTTGCTGGACAAGGGGATCACAGGCCCGGAACGCGGCCCCAAGGATGCTCCGGTCACGATCGTCGAGTTTGGTGACCTGCAATGTCCTGCCTGCAAAGCGGCACAGCCCACCATCGAGGCGCTCGTGGCTGCCGAACCGACGGCCCGCTTCGTGTTCCAGAATTTCCCCCTGGAAATGCACAATTGGGCGGCAAAGGGCGCAGCTTATGCCGACTGTGTCGGCCGCGCTTCGAACGAAGCTTTCTGGAAATTCGTCTCCAAGACCTACGAGACGCAGTCTGACATCACTGCCGAGAACGCGGACGAGAAGCTTACTGCGATCGCCGATGAAGCGGGCGTAAAGGGCGCCGAGATCGCAGCCTGCGCCGTGAAGCCCGAGACGAAGGCTCGCGTGGATGCCTCCCTGGCGCTTGGCAAGTCTGTGGACGTGAACGGGACGCCGACCGTTTTTATCAATGGACGCAAGATCGGAAGCTTCGATTCACGCCTTTCGGATGTGTACAAGAGCCTGGTCGACTTCGCCGCGAAGCAAGGAAAGTAGCAGAAGGATAGGTTGACTCCGCCTATTTCTCGCTCACCCAAATCTCCGGAGTGGTTCGATTGAAATTTGCCAGGACGTGCGGGGTGATGACGATCATGAGTTCGTCCGTGTCCGATTCCTTCGTATTGTTTACCATCGCTTGATTCAACCCTGGCAAGAAACCGAGGCCCGGGATCCCGCTCATGGAGACAGTATCGGTACGCGATACTTCACCCGCCACAACGGCAGGCTCGCCATCCTTCAGGTTGATGCTACCTTTGTATTCCCGGTTCGAGATGATCGGAACTCCGTTGTTCGATTGCCCGGTAAGCGAGCGCACTTGCAGTTCGAGTTCCAGGCTGACCGAGCCGTCGCCGTGGATGACCGGCTTCACCTTCACGTTCAAGCCCAGATCTTCATAGCTGACGGAAGGGAACGGCGGAACATAAGTCTGATTTCCCAGCACCGCGGAAATCTGTGGCGAATTGTAAATGGGCGCGTAGCTCGCATTCAGAACCGGGTAACGCTCTCCCAGATGGAAGGTAGCGTCGTTCCCCTGGCTGGCCCTTATATTCATGTTCTCCAGGCTGCGCACCCACGATTCGTTCACGGAAAGTGCCGCGGCGAACTGGTCGAGACTCAGTCCCATGAAGGTGAGCCCGCCGCCGAACGTGGCCAGTGGCTGGCTGAAGATGGAATTCTGCTGCCCTCCCAGTTGCGCCAGTAGTCCAGAGAGCGCCGAACCGCCCGCCTGGTTGATGCCGCCCGAGGAGATTAACTGGTTGATGAGTTGCTGAATGTTCTGTCCTCCAAGCCCCGCGAGTCCGGCCAGCGCCACCGCCGGAATGTTGTACATGTTGAATGTGTTGGGAATGTGCACTCCTATGTTTCGCGTAAGTTGGTGGCTGATCTGGTACACGCGAACATCGAGCATCACCTGCGGCCGCTCGTTGCTGAGCTGTTCCAGCAATTTGGAGCAGGCCTCCAGCATCGGTTGCGGCCCACGCACTTCCACCGTGTCCGCGGTCTGTCCTGAACTGACGAAGCGCAGGTCGAACATGTTGCGCATCGTCGTCACGAGGTCGGTGGACTCCTGCGGCGTGGAATGCGGCGGCAAAACGAAGGTCCGCAGCGACATGCGATCGAATTGCTTGTGGTTCTCCGGGTTGTCAGCGGCGAGGAGTAACCGGTGCGTGTCGAGGGCCGCCCACATGGTCTTGCTGACTTGGCACGCCAGCTTCACCGCGGTGAAGAAGTCCACGTCATCAATGTTGAACCGCACCTGCCGGGACTGCACCGAATCGTCGAACTGCGTGGTCACTCCATAAGCCGTGGACAGTTCGGCGAACAGGCCGTGAACGTCACCGCTGTAATGGAAAGTGGCCCGGTCATCTTTGGGTTCGAGGTGAATTTCGCCGGAATCGGCCACACGAACGGGTAAAGCTCGGGGCAGCGCGGGAGCCAATTCACGGCTCGCTTCCTCCAGTCGCTCCCGGGCAAACTCGTTTTCCCCATCGAGATCGAGAGCCGACCGAAATTCAGCCGCAGCCTGGGCACGCGAGTTTTCCAACAGCAGCACATTTCCCCGCTGGATATGGTTGAAGACCAGTTGTGCCTTCACCATTTCACGAGCCGTCACAAACTGAATGTTCTGCGGCGCCAGCCGCGTAGCGGTATCGAATTGAGTGAAGGCCTCTTCGAGCCGCCGGTGGTCCTTCAGCTTTACACCCCGGTCGAAGGCATAGCGTGCCTCTTTGAGTTCTTTCTTCGAAGCTATGCAGTTAACTCCGCCCGGAATTCCGTTCCCACAAAAAATGGGCGGGGAAGAAGCAGGATCGTCGCCGGCGGCGAATGCCGGCGAGACCAGCGTCGCCGCCAGAAGTCCCACCGCAATGATGAATCCGGTCCGCCGCATCTTGTGATTCTAACGTGCTTTCCGCATGTGCGGGACAGGCCAATAGGACCTCGTACCTTCGGGTTCAATGGCCACAGGCCTCCCGGATCACACGCAGAGGAAGAACGAAGGACTACCCCGTTCTTGCATTCTGGATAACCTGAAGATGGGCTGGCCGATTCTTGCCCGCGGACGGGAGTTTGCAAAGGCCCTACGAGAGCATCAGACGCTCGATTGTACGGGCTTTGCCCGTGTCATCATCGCAATCGATTACCACAGCGCACAGGCGCGCGTCGCCCGTGGCGGGCTCGAACCGCACCGGCATCCCGTTCAGGAACTTACCCACCACCAGTTCCTTCTTCACTCCGATCACGCCATCGTAGGGCCCGGTCATGCCCACGTCGGTCACATAGGCGGTTCCGTTGGGCAGAACGCGCTCGTCGGCCGTCGGCACATGCGTGTGCGTGCCCACCACCGCGGTCACGCGGCCATCCAGGTACCAACCGAGTGAAATCTTTTCTGATGTCGCCTCGGCGTGGATGTCCACCAGAATCACCTTCGCCTGAATCTTTTGCAAAAGCTGGTCCGCGGTGCGGAAGGGATCGTCGTTCGAGGCCATGAACACACGTCCCTGCAGGTTGATCACCGCGTATGGGACTTTCCCTTTGAACCCCTCATACACGCCGGACCCAGGCATGTCCGCTGGAAAATTCGCAGGACGCAGGACCCGCCGCGCCGGCCCGTGCCCATTGCCCTCGACCATCTGAAAGTAGTCGATGATTTCGCGCTTGTCCCAGACGTGGTTTCCGGTAGTGATGACGTCAATGTTGAGCTCGAAAAGCTCTTCCGCGAGCGCCGGAGTGATGCCAAAGCCAGCCGCCGAATTCTCCCCATTCGCAATGATCAGGTTGATGGCATGGTCGCGGACGATTCCGGGCAGGCGGTCTTTGACGATGTTCCGCCCCGGCCGTCCGAAAATGTCGCCAATAAAGAGAATTCGCATGCGATTAACGCCAAAATTCGATGGTACCACGCAGGCGGCGATTCTCTCCGGCGCGCCTCAGAACTCGCCACGCCGATGCTCGAATCAGCCAACTCCGCTGTCCTTAAGAAGTCAAAGTTTCCCGCAGGATTCAGCTTCAGATTTCGCACCCGGCGCGTATGCACCAGAACGTTGTCGAGGTACCAGAAATTGATGTAAGGCAGGTCCTCAGCCAGGATGCGTTGCACCTCGGCATACAGCGGCTTGCGCACATTGGGATCGATCTCCCGCCGAGCTTTGTCGATGAGAGCGTCCACCTTGGGATTTGAATAGTAGCCACGGTTGGCCCCGTTCGGTGGGAATTTGGCCGAGTCAAATGCGTATTCGAAAATATCGGGATCTTCGTTGCCCCCAATCCAGCGTAGGCTGTACATCTGAAACGCGCCATGCTGCACGTCCGAGAAAAACGTGGCGAATTCGAAGCTGCGGATATCGAGCGCGATCCCCGCGTCGCGCAACTGTTGCTGCATTACGGCCACCATCAGACGGGTGTTTTCGTCGGTCGAGGTCTTCATCGTGATGTGAAAGCGCACGCCATCCACCGAGGGATAGCCCGCGGCGTCGAGCAACTGATTCGCCTTGTGGAGGTCGTGGTCGTACCCAGGCACCCCTCCGTTGTACGCCCAACTCTGCGGCGGCAGAACGCTTCGCGCCGGTTCCGCCTGCCCGCGCCACAAATATTCGATCATCGGCCGCCGATCCAGTGCGTAGGCAATCGCCTGCCGCACCCGCGCATCTTTCAAGATAGGATCGCGCAGGTTGAAGCCGAGATATGCCAGCCGGGTTCCAGCTGCGCGTTCGACCGCAAGATTGGGATCGCGCGCCAGCGTAAGTACGGTGTCGGGCGTAAGTGAGTTGATGGCGACGTCGCCGCTGCCTTTGCGCAATTCGAGAGCCTGCGTGGTCGCGTCGGGCACCACCGCAAAGCGCACGCGCGCCAGTTTGGCCTTTCCTCCCCAATAGTCGTCATTGCGTTCGACGATGACTTCCCGGTCGGTCTCAGCGCTGACAAACCGGAACGGTCCGGAGCCGATGGGATCCCGCGTCACTTCCTCGCCGCTGCCATCCGGAACAATCCCCATCGCGCCGTCCGACAGATTCCACAGCAGAGTAGCGTCCTGCTCTTTCATGTGGAAAATCACCGTAGCATCGTCAGGCGCATCGATCCGGTCCACGAAACGGTAGACCGCCGCTTTGGTGCTGCGAATCTTGCCCTGCAGCAGCGAGTCGAAAGTCCACTTCACATCGCGCGAGGTCAGCGCACGCCCGTCGTGAAACTTAACGCCGCGATGAATATGAAAAATGTAAGTGAGCGGATCGGGAATCTCCCAGCGCTCTGCCAGACCAGGAGCCACATTCAGATCCTCTCCGCGCGACAGTAGATCGTCGAAGATCAGGTTGTCGATTCGTTCCGACTGCGCGTCGATTCCCACGCGGGGATCGAGGTTCGTCGGACTCGACTCAATGATCATGACCAAGGTGGTGGGATCGGGTTTGGCCGAGCACGAAAAAAGCGGGAAGAGTACCAGAAGGCAGAGAAACGCACTTACCCCTGGGGCGACACGGCGTCGGGCCTCTGCCCCCGGATCTCGGCTGCTGAGGTCCGAAGTCCGACGTCTGAGGTCAGCGGTCTTGCTTTCACGCATACGAGATCTTTCCCAACACGGCGGCTCGTTTTGCGCCCGTGGCGGATGGCACATTCGAAGGCCGCCGATTCCACGTCTCATAGGCCAGAACGGCAAACGCCACCGCTTCTTTGGCCTCCGAAGGCAAGCCGAACTCGTCTGAGAATCGCACCTGGATTCCGAGGGGCGCGAGGCCTTCCTCCAGCATGCCGACCAGCGTGGCATTCCGGGAGCCGCCCCCGGAGAGGATCATTTCACGAAAAGAGTGTTTCGAAGCCGCGCCCGATTCGTGTGTCACGAATTGCCGCACCGCGTCAGCGATCGACCGCGCTGTCAGGGCTGTGGCCGTGGCGACAACGTCTTCCTTGCGAAAGCCCCCGCATTGGCGTAAGAAGTCGCGAACAAATTCGCGCCCAAATTCCTCGCGCCCGGCGGTCTTCGGAGGTCTTGCTCGGAAGAATTTGCGCTGCAGCATTTCCCCGATGACGGGCTCCAGCACCATCCCGGATGCGGCAATCTTTCCACCACGATCAAACGCTCGGCCAAATAGTGCCTCAGTTAGAGCGTCGATCACCATATTTCCCGGCCCGGTGTCGAAGGCGAACACACGGGCCGGAGTTGGCGCCCGCCGAAATCGCTGTAAGATTTGCAATCCCCCCGATGTTCTGCACAATGCGACCGATTTTCGGATCACGAAAGAGCATGGAATCGAGATAGGGAACGAGCGGTGCGCCCTTGCCGCCTGCGGCCATGTCGGCCGGACGAAAATCCGAAACCACAGGTGTGCCCACTCGCGCTGCAATCACCGCGGCTTCTCCCGTCTGCCAGGTCGCGGCCACCTTTCGCCCGAGGAATGGCTGCGGGTCGCCCTGATGGTACAGAGTCTGCCCATGGCAGCCCACGAGCTCAGCCTTCACGCGAAACTGCCGTTCGGTGGCCAGCACCGCATCGGCGTATAACTCGCCCAAAAGAAAACTAAGCCGGGCCACGTCCGCCACACGGGCGCGTTCGGCATCCATCGCAGCGAGAACGACCGCGCGGACTTTAGGGGGATAAGAATATTCCGCGTGTCCCAGCAGTTTGACCGTTTGGAGCGGGCGCCCTCGCCCGCGCAATCCCGCGGCAGAGCCGGACGCTTGTCGGACGTTTGGATTCTCAGTCTCGCCGATACGCACCAGCGCAACGTTGATCCCATCCGCGGAAGTCCCACTCATCACTCCGGCCACGATCATGCCTGACTCTTTTGACCCGTCATTCGAAAGCCTTGTCATCCTGCGCGAAGCGAAGGACCTATGCAACTGGCTCGCCGCTCGACGAACGTGTGTTGCAAAAATGAAGCTGCAACCTGCTGCTCAAACCGTCCCCTCCAGCCGTACCTGTTCCCCAAATTCCCACAATCTGCGCGAAAGCTTCTCGACGGTTGCTCTCGAAGGCGATTTTCCCGCGCGCAGCATCTTCGCATTCTTTTTCTTGAATGCCATTACTTGCCGCGCCGCCTCCGCAACGCGCCGCGCGAACTTCGCATCCCGTTCCGTTGTCTCAATCAGTTCTTCGTACGCCTGGAGAATGTAATCCTCGCGATGGCAAAGCAGGCACAAATCGCCGCCCGCCCGAACAAACTCCACAGCCGCCTCGCCAATCGGCGCCGTCGAAAGCACCCCGCCCATCTCCAGATCGTCCGACACGATCAGATTCCGATAACCGATGCGCTTGCGCAGTATGTCCGTGATCCACATCTTCGAGAGCGACGCCGGCGATTGATTGCGCGTGACCTGGGGATACGCCGCGTGAGAGATCATGACAAACGGCAACTGTCGGCGGAGCGTCCGGTAGGGAAGCAGATCCTCAGCCCACAGCCTTTTCCACGGTTTCTCAATCACCGGCAATTCGTGATGGCTGTCGAGTTTGCCCTCGCCGAGGCCGGGAAAGTGCTTGCCGCATCCCATCACGTTCGCAGCCCGGAGACCCGCCAGAAACTCACGCGCGTAAGTCACCGTTTCGCGCGGATTCGCCGACACTGCACGCGAACCCATCACGCCCCGTGACGCCTCAAATGCCAGATCGAGGACAGGAGCGAAATCGACATTGAATCCCAGGGATCGGCAGTTCTCACCGATGATTTGCCCATGCCTGCTAAAGAGTTTGCGATCGCCGGTGCCGAACACATCCGCCGCCGAAGGCGCCGCTCCAAGTGCGTCGCGAAAGCGATCGACCTCCCCGCCCTCAACATCAATGCAGGTAAACAGTGGTGTGGCAACGCACTTTTGGCACTCGCGCAACAGCCGCCACGTCTGTTCCGGATTCTTGATGTTCCGTGCAAAAAGGATCACTCCGGCCGGTTGCAGCCGAGTGAGCAGGGAACTGCGCCGCGGCGTCAACTCCGTCCCGTCGAAACCAACGATCAGCAGTTGGCCGATTTCTTCGACACCGCGAGTCTTGCGTTGGATCGTCATTTGCTGGAGAACTTCCTCCGTGTCCCCTGTGTCCGTAGTTAGATTTCCTTCTTCAGTTCTGCCAATAAGTTCAACGCTTCCAGCGGCGTCAGCCGGTTTAAATCCACCTCCCGCAATTTTTCCAGCACGGGCTGCGACAACGGCGTAAAAATCGTCAACTGCGTCGGTGGCGGAGTCGCTCCCGGCGAAAGATGCGCGGTCGCTTGCTGCTCCGCGAACTCGTGCTCAGCCAGCACTTCCCGCGCCCGTAAGATGACTTCGTTCGGCAACCCCGCCAGCTTGGCAACCTCGATGCCGTAACTGCGATCCGCAGCGCCCGGCTCCACCCTGCGCAAGAATACGATCCCGCCGCCAGTCTCTTTGACCGAGACGTGATAATTCTTCACCCCCGAAAGCTGCTCAGCCAACTCGGTGAGCTCGAAATAATGCGTCGCGAACAAGGTCTTGGCCCGCACCCGCGCGTGAAGATATTCCACCGCAGCCCACGCAATCGCCAGCCCGTCATACGTGGACGTACCACGGCCCACCTCATCGAGCAGGATAAGCGACCGCGCCGTGGCCGTGTGCAGGATCGCCGCCGTCTCCGTCATCTCGACCATGAAAGTCGACCGCCCGCGTGCCAGATTATCGCTCGCCCCTATGCGGGTGAAGACGCGATCGACCACACTCAGCCGCGTGGATCGCGCCGGCACAAACGATCCCATTTGCGCCAGAATCACGATCAGCGCCGTTTGCCTCAGGTAAGTCGATTTGCCGCCCATGTTCGGCCCAGTGAGCAGCATGATGTTGTGCGTAGTGCCATCCAAGTAAAGATCGTTGGGTACGAAACGCTCGCTGCCCCCCGCCATTTCCTGCTGCTCAATCACGGGATGGCGGCCTTCGATGATTTCTATTTCGCTGCCTCCGGCAGATTCCACAAAAGTCGGGCGGCAGTAATTGCGCAGAGCGGCGACGTGCGCCAACGACGCCAGCACGTCAACTTCCGCTAGCGCCAGGGCAGTTTGCCGGATGCGCTTGGCCTCAGCGGCAATCGCCGTCCGCAATTCCGTAAAGAGTCGGCGCTCGATCTCGGCAATCTTTTCCTGCGCGTCGAGAATCTTGGTCTCGTACTCCTTCAGCTCGGGTGTGGTAAAGCGCTCCGCCCCGACCAGCGTCTGTTTCCGCTCGTAGTTCTGCGGAACCAGGTGCAGGTTCGGCTTTGAAACCTCGATGTAGTAGCCAAAGATGGAATTGAACTTCACTTTCAGCGAGGAAATCCCGGTGTGCCCTCGTTCCCGCTGTTCGATCTGCGCCAGCACCTGCTTGCTGTTGCGCGAGAGTTCCCGCAGTTCATCAAGGTCGCGGTCCACGCCCGCGGCGATCACCCCGCCGTCCGCAAAACTCAGAGGCGGCTCCGGCACGATCGTCTTCTCAATACGGTCGCGCACGTCCCCAAGCTCATCGAGCGATGCATGCAGAGTTCTTAGCCGCTCCGCGGCGAGCCGGGCCAGCGCGGCCCGGACTGCCGGAATCTTTGCCAACGATGCCGCCAGCGCGAGCACGTCCCGGGCATTCGCGGTCTCAAGCGTGACGCGGCTCAACAGCCTCTCCAGGTCCAGCACGCCATCGAGCGCCCGCCGCAACTCCTCGCGCGCGACGATCTCTTTCACACCCGCCTCCACGGCGTCGAGTCGACCATGGATCTCGCTCAAATCGAGCGACGGCCGCAGCAGCCATGCGCGCAGCAACCGCTTGCCCATCGGCGTAACCGCGCAATCGATCGACCGAAACAACGTGATGCCCGCATCCGTGCCTGCAAACAGCGGTTCGATCAACTCCAGATTGCGAACGGTGACTGCGTCGAGAACCAGGCAGCTCTGCCGCTCATACCAGCCGATGCGGTCAACGTGATCGAGCGACCCACGCTGGGTCGACCGCACGTAATAAAGAATCGCACCTGCCGCGGCCGCTGCTGCCGTGCGCCCAGACAGGCCGAATCCTTCCAGCGAGAGAACTCCAAAATGATTTTCGAGCAACGGAATCGCATGATCCGGGGCAAAGATCCAGTCATCCAGCGGCGTCTCGGCGCAAGTAGCTCCCTCCCGCGGAGATGAACCATGTGGGGACAGCCGCCCCCGGCTGTCCGGCCGAGCGAAGCTCGGCTCTTCTTTTCCTCGAGTTGCTGCACTCTCAAACAGCGGCGCCGCCGAGCCATACAACAGTTCTTTGGGTCGCAGTTGTTCCAACTCCTCCTGCACCCGCCGCAGCGCGCCCTCGCCCGAAAATTCCGTGGCTCGGAATTCCCCGGTCGACAAGTCCAGAGCCGCAAATCCCACGCGCTCCCCAACCTGCGCCAAGGCCGCCAGAAAGTTATTCTCATCCGATCCCAGAGACGAATCCGCTGCAGTTCCCGGCGTGACCACGCGCGTCACTTCCCGTCGCACCAGTTTCTTCGCCTCTCGCGGATCCTCCATCTGCTCGCAGATGGCCACCTTGAAGCCCTTCCGAATCAGCTTCCCGATATAGCCCTCCGCCGCGTGATAGGGCACGCCGCACATGGGCACAGCGATTCCTTTTTCTTTATTGCGGGAAGTCAGCGTGATCTGCAGTTCTTTCGCCGCCACGATCGCGTCGTCGAAGAAAAGCTCGTAGAAATCTCCCAATCGAAAAAACAGGAGCGCGGTGGGATGTTCTTTCTTGACGGCGGCATACTGCCGCATCAGCGGAGTGGACGGCTCGGTCATCTGGGCGGGCTTCGGCGGATTATAACAAAGCGCGCCTTCCGTCTTCTGCCGCATTGGGCGTAGGCCGGCGGCCAATTACGGCAAGAGATCGCGGTTGACTCCGGTTCTCTTCCGGTGTTCTCCTTGCCTTATGGAACTCCGCAAGGATCCCATCACCCGCTCCTGGGTCATTACCGGCGATGATCCTGCCGAAACCGGACCACGTCTCGAGTCTGTCTGCCGTTTTTGCGATAGCTCTGCGACGCCCCTGCACGTGATCGCAAGATCCCCCAACGCGCCCGGCGTTCCCTGGTCCGCGCGTTCCGTCGTGCATCCCACGCCTCTCTATCGCATCGAGGGCGAACCCGGCCGCCGCGGCGACGGCATTTATGACCGCATGCACTCCGTCGGTGCCCATGAAGTGCTGGTGGAAAACCCGCGTCACGACCGGCATCTGTGGAGTGCCAGCGACGATGAGATTGCGCACTTTCTCCGCCTGGCCGCTGAGCGCATCCTCGACCTCAAGCGCGACCCTCGTATCAAATACGTCAGCCTGTTCAAGGACTACGGCAAGAACGCCGGCCAGGAATTCAGTCATCCCACGTCACAGATTACCGCCACCATGTTCGTTCCGCGGCGCGTGCTCTACGAGTTGCGCGCCGGCCGCGAGTACTTCGTCAGCAAGGAACGTTGCGTCTTCTGCGACATCATCCAACAGGAGGAGCGACAGGCCTTGCGCGTCATCGAGGCCCGCGGGGACTATCTCGCGCTGGGTCCCTACGCCCCGCGCGTTCCTTATGAGACCTGGATTATGCCGCGCAACCACGACGCTTCTTTCGAACGGACCGGACTGAACAAGCCCGGGCTACGGGTGAACTTGGCGGCCCTCCTTCGCCGTACTCTGCAGCGCGTGCGTTCCGTTACCGAGGAATTTCATCTCGTGCTGCATACCTCGCCGAGCAGCATGCACCCCTCCAAGAATCTCGGCTACTGGAAAACGATTGACGACGACTACCACTGGCACATTGAGATCCTTCCTGTCTTGGGCTCTAAGGCGCGGTCGTACACCTTTAAGGAGGTGTACTATTCGCCAGTCAGTTCCGAGACTGCGGTTAAGCAATTGCGGGAGGCAAAAATCGATGGCTGAAACTCTCACCAAGCCCGCGTTACCGGCCTCGTCCCCATGGCGTTCGTCGCCGACTTGCAGCGCTCCGTCGACTTTTACAAACTGCTCGGGATGGAAGTTCGCCACACCCTGCAGGATTCTTCCGGCCAACTTAAATAGATCTTCTTGGCTTGCGAGCGCGCTGAACTGATGTTCGCGCGCCTCCGACCCGGTTATCGCCAGCCAGCAAGCCGTGTTGTTCTGTCTTTACTCATCTGATCTGATCGCTTTGCGTGAGCATCTGCTGGCGAGCGACGTGAAAGTCTCGCCGATTTATCCCGACTACATGCCTAAGGGCGAGATTCGCTTTGACGATCCTGACGGCTACGCGCTGTTGATCGGCCAGCCGGACTAGGGCCCAGCACACCGAACCTGCTGCTACAATCCCTGCCGTCAGGAGACCTGTCCCGTGAAGCATCTTTTCTGTTTCTTACTATTCCTCGCCACGTGTCTTGCCCAGACTGCAGCGCCTTCCCCCGGCAAACAGAAAGTCCTCTGGCAAAAACTTGAGTCCAGTATTCAAGAGGTCGACCAGCACCTCGACGGCGTCATGGGCGTCGCTATTGAAGATCTCACCACCGGCGACCACTTCCTCCTGCACGAGGATGAAGTCTTTGCGCAGGCCAGTTCCATCAAGATCACGGTCTTGGCCAATCTGTACTTGCAAATGCAGCAAGGCAAGCTCAAACTCACCGATCTATACACGGTGCAATCGTCCGATCTCGTTCCCGACAGCGATATCATGGGTGGACTCAGCCCCGGCGTAACGCGCCTTACGCTGCGCGATCTGGCGACGATGATGGTCGCCGTCAGCGATAATTCCGCGACCAATGTACTTATCGACCGTGTCGGCATGCAGAACGTGAATGCCATGCTCGACTCGCTCGCCCTCACACACACGCGCCTGCGCCGCAAGATGATGGACCTTCAGGCCGCGAAGGAAGGCCGCGAGAATATCTCTACCCCGCGCGAAATGATGACTCTGCTCGGTGCCATCTACCACGGCAAGCTCCTGAATAAAGAGTCGACCGCCGACTTTTTCAAAATGCTGAGTACAAACAAAGATTCCTGGATTCCGCGCGACCTGCCCGCCGACCTCAAGATCGCCAACAAGCCCGGCTCGCTGGAGGCGGTGCGCAACGACTCTGGCATCGTCTTTGTCGAAGGCCGCCCTTACGCGATCTGTGTCATGACGTCTTTTCTCCGCAACGAGCGCGACGGGGAAGAGGCAATCAGCAAAGTGTCGCTCGACGCCTGGCGCATGTTCGACCGCCTCAGCCGGGCGACCCAGTATGGAAGAGTCGTCTCCCCAGGAAACGGGACGAGGTAAACCAGTTCGGAGAATTGGCGGGTCTACCGCGTTCCCGCCCCGCTTGTCTTGGCCGGAGCAACGTGCTGGCGCATGAATTGCTGCGCCGCTTTCGCTTCCATCGGCTGGGAGAAGTAGTAGCCTTGTCCGTACTCGCATCCCAATTCAAGCAAGCGCTCCGCTTGCCGGGCAGTCTCGATGCCTTCCGCAATCGCTCTCAGGTTCATTTTGTGCGCCAGGGCAGCAATGAGTTCAACAATGTCGCAGGCGGCGCGGTCTGACTGCATCTCCCGCACCAGCGAACGGTCAATCTTCAGCGCATCCACAGGAAACTGCCTCAGACCGCGGAGCGATGTAGTTCCCGTGCCGAAATCATCGAGAATCACGCCGATCCCCAGATGCTTCAGGTGAGAGAGCACGGTGATCGTCAGTTTTGGATCCGCCGCGGCGATGCTTTCCGTAATTTCCAGTTGCAGTCGCGAAGGATCAACACCCGATTGTTGTAGCGCATCCTGAATGTCGCTCGCCAGCCGTGCGTCAGCAAACTGCCGTGCCGATACGTTCACGGTAATGTTCATCGGCTGTTCGGAATAGTTGTTTGTCTCCCACTCGCTCAATTGCCGGCAAGCCTGCAGCAGCAACCAGTGCCCGATGGAGACCAGGATTCCGGAGTCCTCAGCTGCTTCGATGAACCGGTAAGGAGAAATCAGTCCCTGCGAAGGATGGTCCCAGCGCAGCAGCGCTTCAAAACTCACGATGCGGCGCGTGGCGAGCTGAACCACCGGTTGATAAAAGACACGGAACTGGCGTTCAGCCATCGCCGTGCGCAAATCCGATTCCAGCCGCAGTCGACCGACGGCGCGGGTGTGCATGGCCTCATCAAAAACTTCGCAGCGTGATCCGCCCAGTGATTTCGCACGGCGCATGGCCACATCGGCATCCTTCAACACGTCCTCCGCTCGCTCATGGGTGAGCGTGCTTAGGGCAATCCCGATGCTCACCGACGCCCGAACTTCGTGCGACTCAACCAAGAGAGGCTCCGCCACTCCTGCCTGCATTCTCTTCGCCACCCGCATCGCATCGCTGGGATCGGCGATGCCGTCGAGCAGGATCGCGAATTCATCTCCCCCCAGCCGAAACAGCATAACGTCCCCTGAAACCCCACCGCTCTCGCGTCCTATGGTCGTGTCGTCTTGCCGTAAATGCGCTCCGAGCCGGCGGCCAATTTCCAGCAAAATATGATCGCCCGCAGCCGCGCCCATGGTCTCATTGAAGACCTTGAAGTGATCCAAGTTCGCCAGAAGCAGAGTGTACGGTCTCCCGGGGTCCCGCCGCGCTCGCACAAACGAGTTTTGCAGCCGGTCAAGAAACAGCCGGCGATTGGGCAACCCCGTGAACGGATCGTGAAACAAATTGTGCTCGAGTTGCTGTTCCGCCCGCTTGCGCTCGGTAATGTCGCGATTCACAATTACCAGCTTCGCGACTTCACCTTTAGCGTTGCGGATTGTGCTCGCCACGGATTCCAGTACCCGCCAACTGCCGTCTTTGTGCTTGATCCGGTACTCCAGCCGTTTTCCCACGCCAGTCTCCCGCGCTTCTCTTGCCGCCTCAAGCACCTTGAAGCGATCGTCGGGATGGATTTGCTCGAAGGAGGAAGTCTCGCCCAGCTCTGCTGCGGTGTAACCCAGGATCCTCTTGTAGGCGGGACTGTTGTACAGCCGCCGTCCATTCACGTCCACGAGAGCAATCATGTCCGCGGCGTTCTCGGTGACAATCTGGAAAAGCTCTTCATTCTTTTTGGATTCCCGATGGATCTGGCAAATCCGGAACTGCTGGTAGATCACCAGAATGGCCAGCGCGCCCAGCGGAATCCAGAACCATTGCAGCAGCATGCAGAGGTCTCCTGAGAAGACCTATCGGCTGGATGGCACGGTAGATTGAATCGAGGATTGCGAGAAGGCTGGGCGCGAACGGAGATGTTGGAAACTGTGGAAATCTCCAACGAAAATAGTTGGAGAACGCTGCTATAAGGTCGGTCGCCGAACCGTTCCGTTCCAGGAAAAATCTCCTGTCGAAGACCTACCCCTCGGGTACCCACCCTCCGAATGCCTTGACTGGCGCGAGGTTTGCAAAAATGCTTTGCAAAATCTTGATGACAAAGAACTTAGAGGTCAAAATCTTGACAACAAAGAACTTATGCCCTGTGTCGCGGTTTCTTTGTGCACCGCCTCCGCCTTGACGATGATCTGCTTCCTTGCCTGTGGATGGCAAGGTTAGATGTCACAGGGTGTTGGGTCTGTTTCCGGGTTGCTCGTCAGCACTAGCGTGATCCAGGCACAATCCTCAGAGGCGATAATTGGCGAATGAAGGCAGCTCTACGTGCAGACGACCAGAGTACTTACGACCCGGTCGACGAATCGCGATACGACTTGTACTGTTCGAGCGGTTGATCGCTGTCCAGTGAAGACCGATCGCAGTGTTTGTCTCGGTCCTTGCTAGATGGCGAGGATTCTAAGCTGTTATTTCGCCTGCGCATTTGCTCTGTGGCTCACTTCTGCGACTGCAGCATCTGCGAGCGCAGGCAGGACAGCAGCAACCGCGGGCGACAACTCCGTGCCCCATTCCGTGCTGGCGGGCTGCACTCCCAGCAGCACGACCTCGGGAGTTCGATTTGCCATAACCCGGAGCGCTACCAGCAGGTCCGCAACCCCCAATTGGTGCACACTTCCTTGGCCGGGTAAAGCTCGCAGTTCTTGGCCTGACATCCGAACCAGCGTTCCGGGAGGTTGTCCGATATCCACCGCATCCAGGACCAACAGGTAGGAACAATCCCAGACATAGGTAAGCAGCTCCAGTCCCAGAGTACCGCCATCAATCAGATTCACATCGTTGAGCACTCTGGGGTCCCGACGCAACCTGCCAATCGCCTGAGGACCGACTCCATCATCGGAGTGCAGGATGTTGCCCAGGCCGAGCACCACGACTTTGGGCTCGCCCGGCATTTACTTGCCCTTCCACAGCGACGAGTCTTCTTCGAGTTCATCGCGCGGGACGAACTTGTATCCGGTGAAGATGCTCTCGATCAACCCGTTGCGCTCTTCCCAGGAAACCAGCACCGCGCTGTATACGTGGTGAATGACAAATGCGAAGAAGGCGAACATGATGCAGAAATGGATGAGGCGCAGGTTTTGAATGTCGATGACGCGGGGGATCCAGCTAAAAAACGCCGCTAACAGCCATGCTCCGCGGACCTGCGTATAGAGAGTCAGGCCGGTGATGATCTCGATCAACATCAGCGTGAACATGAAAAGGTAGGTCACGGCGGCCAGGGCGTTGTGGCCGACGTGGTGCGCCAGATCCTTTTTCAGGAAGCTGTAGTAGGCGACCATGTTGCCCATGCCTCGCCATTGCCGACGCCGGATCGGCCAGAATGAACGCCAACTCGACCAGTGGTTTCCCACAAAGAACCAATACATGCGCAGAATGAAGGCGGAAATGAAGACCGAACCTGCGACCAGGTGAGTGAAGCGCATCGTCGCCATCAAGAACGGGGTGCTGCTTTTGGCCACAATGAAGGGGTTGTGCATGTAATAACCGGTGAAGGAGAGGACCACTACCGGCAGAAAGATAAACCAGTGCGAGACGCGCACCGGCAGTTCCCAGACGTAGACGCGCACCGGAGCCGAAGCGGGCTCGGGCTTATGCGCTTCGCTCCATGCGTATGCCCTGAGTTCACTCATTGCGGGCCTCCTTTCCAGCTGCTCTGGACAGATCACCGCTGCTACGACTCAACTTGCTTTGAGGTGCGCGTAGATGCGTCCGCGGGCGTCGACGACGTGAACGGCACAGGCCAGGCACGGATCGAACGAATGCACGGTGCGCAGGATCTCCACCGGTCGCTCCGGATCGGCAATCGGAGTCTTGAGCAGAGCCGACTCATATGCGC
Organism: uncultured Acidobacteriaceae bacterium; assembly: GCA_963791515.1. Lineage (GTDB taxonomy): Bacteria > Acidobacteriota > Terriglobia > Terriglobales > Acidobacteriaceae > Sulfotelmatobacter. The sequence goes on from CAWBSS010000001.1 coordinate 351,821, forward strand.
CGCGTTGTCCTTTGGCATCGCGCGGCCCAGCGTTCCAGGTCGTGGGCACCACGCACTGGTAGTTCTTGATCTTCTTGTCTTCGATGTGGACCCAGTGGCCCAGAGATCCGCGAGGCGCCTCGTGGAAGCCAAAGCCCTGCGCCTCTTTGGGCCAGGTGTCGGGATCCCATTTGTCACCGTTGTGGATGCGCAGGTCTCCGTGGCCCAGTTTGTCACCGAGTTCCACCACCCACTTGCTGACTTGTCCAGCCATGACGTGGGCTTCGATCGCGCGAGCCGCGATGCGTCCCAGAGTCGAAAAGAGGGCCGTTGCGGGAGCGTTGAGCTTGGCCAGAACACCGTCAACGGTAGCCTTCACTTCCGGATGCCCTGAGGCATAGGCGACCAGCATGCGCGACAGCGGGCCAACTTCCATCGGGTGGTCCTGATAGCGTGGCGCCTTGAGCCAGGAATATTTCTGATCGACCTGCAGATGATCGAAGGGGGGTTTTGGTCCGGTGTACTTCGGGCTGGTTTCGCCCTGATAGGGATGCTTCGCGTTCTGATCCCCGTCGGCGTACTGATACCAGGAGTGCGTCACGTATTCCGTGACGTTCGCGGGATCGACGGGATGGACCTTCGCGAGATCGTGATTGAAGATTGCACCGCGCTGCAGGTAGAAGCGGGCCGGATCCTTGAGGCCGCCCAGAGGATAGTCGCCATAGGAGAGGAAGTTCCCCAAGCCCTCACCAAGCCCGAACCAGTCACGATAAAAACTGGCGACCGCGAGTACATCGGGTACATAAACCTGGTCTACGAAGGCCTGTGCCTTGCTTGCCAGTTCCGTGAGGAAGGTGATTCGTTCCGGATTGATGGTAGCGCCGGGCTCGTCCGGGTCCATGGAAGTGGCCATCCCGCCCACGAGGTAAGTTTGCAGGTGAGGGTTCTTCCCGCCGAGTACGGCGTGGATGCGGATGTAGTCCTTCTGGAACTCGAGCGCCTCGATGTAGTGAGCTACCGCCAGCAGGTTGGCTTCGGGCGGAAGGTGGTAGGCGGGATGTCCCCAATAGCCGCTGCTGAACAGGCTCAACTGCTTGCTTTCCACCAAGGCTTTGACGCGGTCCTGAATGCTTTTGAAGTAGGTGCGGCTGGATTTCGGCCAAGGCGAGATCGATTCGGCAAGCTGTGAAGTCTTTGCCGGGTCGGCCTTCAAAGCCAGCGTGACATCGACCCAATCCAGGGCATGCAGATGGTAAAAGTGGATGACGTGATCCTGCACGTATTGACTGGCGCCGATAATGTTGCGGATGAGGTTCGCGTTCTCCGGGACCTCGATGCCCAGCGCGTCCTCGACAGCGCGTACCGAGGTCAGCGCGTGGACGGTGGTGCAGACGCCGCAGATGCGTTGGGTCCAGATCCAGGCCTCACGGGGATCGCGGCCGCGCAGGATCAGCTCGATTCCCCGGAACATTGTTCCGGAACTCCAGGCGTCCGACACCATGCCGCCGTTGACCTCGGCTTCGATGCGGAGGTGCCCTTCAATCCGGGTTACGGGATCGACTACGATGCGTGCCATATGCGCCTCCTCGGCTTAGCTTTTCTCTACGGGCCCACGAGTTGCAGGCGAAGTGGGAGCGCCGGGGGCTGTTCGCATCCGGTCCCGAACCGCGCTGGCGATTCCATGCACGATAGTGGCGCCCGCGACCGCGGCGGTTACACCCATTCCAATCTGGCCAGCTGTCACATCCGCGCCGAATCCGGGAACCGAAGGCAGGCGGTCATAGAAAGGTGAGCGCGTGTCCCAGAAGCGGTGCGAGGCGCACGCCAGGCAGCCGTGACCAGACTTCACCGGCCAACTTGTACCGTCATTCCAACGTACCGACGGACAATTGAAGGTCGCCTGCGGGCCCTTGCAGCCCATTTTGTACAAGCACCAGCCCTTGCGATGGCCTTCGTCGCCCCACTCCTGAACGTAACGGCCGGCATCGTAGTGGGCGCGTCGCTCGCATTGGTCATGGATAATGCGCCCGTACGCGAACAGAGGACGGTTGTACTGGTCCACTGCGGGTAACTGGCCAAAAGTCAGGTAGTGCACCAACACGGCGGCCGTGTTGGCAGGATTCTGGGGGCATCCGCCAAGGTTGATTACCGTAGCTTCCGGGACAGCCTCCGAGATGCCCACCGCTCCAGTGGGATTCGGGTGTGCCGCGACCAGGCCCCCATCCCAGGCGCAGGCGCCGGCAGCGATGGTTGCTGCGGCATTGCCGCATACTCGACGGGCGATCTCGAGCGCCGTCTTGCCGGCGACGGTGCAATATATTCCGTCGTCGGCCAGGGGAATGGCGCCTTCCACGACCGCCAGGTATTTGCCTTTTTCTTCCTTCACCACACGCTCCAGTGCAGCTTCCGCCTGGTGGCCGGCGCCGGCCATTATGATTTCGTGGTATTCCCAGGACAGGAGATCGAGTACGACCTCCAGCACCGATGGGTGGCTGGAACGCAGGATGGCTTCGGAATTGCCGGCGCAGTCCTGAAACTGCAACCAGACCAGCACCGGTTTCCTGGCTTTCTCCAGCGCGGCAGCAACCTGGGCGACGTAGCGCGGAGGCAGTGCCAGAGTAGCGGTCATGAGGCTGCAGAATTTCAGGAAGCGGCGGCGATTGATTCCTTTTTGTAGCAGGGCCCCGGACAACGCGTGATTCGGCGGGAGCATGGGCTCACCTCTCGGGTCGTCTTTTTGCCAGGGAGCGCGTCGGCGCTGGTCACCGGAAATCGGGGTGAAGTCTCTTTTCCCTGGGCACGGTTCCCGCTTAAATAACATCCAACTCCACGCAACGCAGTGATTTCAATCACCGCTCAATGTGATGCCACGAACATTCGACTGTCAGACTGGCTCCTGGCTTATTAGCTATGAATCGAGCTAGAGCTTTCCGCATTGTTCTGGCAGGTTCTATGTTGTTCGGACGAGAGCGGAAGCGGCGCTGACAGCCGATTTGCCAAGCACAGCATTAAGGATGGGGCATCTCTAAACTTCGGGCCTGGCGGCACCCGGCGCGACAAGCGCCCGGTCCGCGTTCCATAATGTCCGCATGTCCCCGAATCCGCCGATCCGCCGCCTGAAGACTTACACCGGTGCCCAGGGATACGTCTACCAGTACTACTTTGTCGGCAAACGGCCAGCGCTGCCCGACGATCCCGAAGCTCCCGCCACCGAATTTGTTTTTGACGTGACTTCCGACCGCAAGTTGACCTATGCCGTGAGTATCTTTCTTCCCGAGCGCTCGCGCGCCGCCTGGAACAAGGCCCACGGACGTCTCTTGAACGACGCCGAACAATACGGCGCCGTCAAGCTCCGCCTCTTCCGAGCCTTCGATGAGATCGAAGATGTGAAAACCCACGGTCGCCGGCTTACCATTGATACGGGCTTGCTCGAGGAAGCGCTGTCCAGCCTGGGAGTGGAATGACCGAGGGTGGAATAGAATGGCGAACAATCCTATGCCGGCTCCCGCCTCCGATGCACCGCCACGAAATTCACCATGCCCATGCGGGAGTGGGAAGAAGTTCAAGAAGTGCTGCATGGAGGGAGGCGGTGGAAGAGGTTTTTCCGCGGTCGCTGTTCCCAGGTCCGGAGGACCAAGCCCTAAAATTCTGACCGCCGAAGCGCCTCTCCCTGATCCAGAAAAGCCTCGAGACTGACGGACTTCCACCCATGAGAAAAACCAGATACGTCTTTATGACCGCGATCCTGATCGCGATGGCCTTGTGCACAAGCATCGCGTCCTCGCAAACCGCGCGCTGGTCCGAACAACAGGCCAACGAATGGTACGCGCAACAGCCCTGGCTGGTCGGCAGTAACTATATCCCCAGGTCGGCGATCAACGAATTGGAGATGTGGCAGGAGGCCAGCTTCGATCCCGCGCAGATCGACAGGGAACTCAGCTGGGCCGAAGCCATGGGCATGAACACCATGCGCGTCTTTCTCCACGATCTGCTGTGGCAGCAGGACGCCGCCGGTTTTCGCAAGCGCATCGACCAGTTCCTGACGATCGCGGCGCGCCATCACATCCGCCCACTGTTCGTGCTCTTCGATTCCTGCTGGGATCCGCTGCCGCAGCTGGGCCCGCAGCATCCTCCCGTTCCCGGAGTGCATAACTCGGGTTGGGTACAAAGCCCGGGCGCGAAGGCGCTGGCCGACCCCAGCCAGTATCCGCGGCTGAAGGAGTATGTGCAGGGAGTAGTGGGAGCCTTCGCGAAAGACGACCGCATCCTCGGCTGGGACATATGGAACGAGCCCGGATCGGATCAAACCGACAACTACCCGAAGTCGGAGCTGAAAAACAAAGACAAAATCACCCGCGTCGCCGCCCTCTTGCCGCAGGCATTCGCGTGGGCCCGAGAGATGAATCCCACTCAGCCGTTCACCAGCGGAGTCTATGAGGTCGATACGTCTCGCGATGAATCCTCAGTCGACGAGATAGAACGGATTCAGCTGCGCGAGTCCGACATCATCACGTTTCACAACTACAGTTGGCCCGAGTCCTTCAAAGCCGAAATCACGTGGCTGAGAAGGTTCCATCGCCCCGTGATCTGCACCGAGTACATGGCCCGCTCCGTGGGCAGCACGTTCGATACGATCCTGCCCATCGCCAAGCAGGAGCGGGTGGGCGCCATCAATTGGGGATTCGTCGCGGGCAAAACGCAAACGTATTATCCGTGGGAATCGTGGCAGCATCCGTATATTAAGAACCAGCCTCCCGTGTGGTTTCACGAAGTGCTGCGCTCAGACGGGACTCCATACCGGCAGGCGGAAGTCGATTTGATCCGGCAGTTGACCGGAAAGCGATAGCCCCTGCCGTCACGGCGGAGGTGTCCGCTGGCACTAATGAATCACGAACCGCCGGCCGCCGGCTTTACAATCACGGTGCCATGAAAAAACTCTCGGTTGTCTTGATCATCGCGCTGTCTGGTCTGGCCGCCTGCAGCAAGTCGGCAGGTCCAGTTGCGTCCAGCGGTTCGCCTTCCTCATCGCCGAAGTCTCCTGACGCCGTGCAACAGAAGCTGCAGGAATATTCCGGAGCCGCCGCCACCGATTGTGGACGCCTCAACGTGCAGGCCAGTGCGGACCAGTCCAAGACGGCTGCCGACTGCGCGGTGCAAGCGAGCCAGGGCAAACATCCGTTCTATGTCGCCTACGATATGCCCGGCATGGCAATCGGCGTCGCAGGCAACGCTGAGGGCAAGCTGTTCACCGTGCAAGCGCAAGGCACTGGCTCCTCGGCGGCCTTGACGAGCGGCGAGTGCCCGTCGCAGTTACGCGTTGCTTCCAGCGGACGTGTCACCTGTTTCGCTCCCGGCGACATGGGCTCAATGGGCGGCAATCACGCAGCAGGCGCTATGCCTGCCGGGATGGCCAATCCCCACGGTGCGGCTGCCACTAAACCGCCGGTCAACAAGCCGTAAGAGGCGGTCGGCGGCCAATGCTAATCATCTTCAGCGGACTTCCTGCTGCTGGCAAGACGACGATCGCCAGAGAGTTGGCTCGTCAGATCGGAGCGACGTACGTGCGCATCGATTCAATCGAACAAGCCGTGCGCGATTCCGGAGCAGTTACCCAGCCTCTCAGCGATGCTGGATATCGCGTAGGTTATGCCGTTGCCGAAGACAACCTCCGCCTCGGTCGCACCGTCGTTACAGACTCGGTCAATCCCCTTTCGCTCACACGTGATGCTTGGATCGAAGTCGCAAAAAGGGCGCGGGTCAGCGCCGTCGAAATCGAAGTGAAATGTTCCGACCCGAACGAACATCGACTACGGGTGGAGACCAGGGCGACTGATATCTCCGGATTGCAGTTGCCCACCTGGGAAGAGGTGGTTTCTCGCGAGTATCACTCCTGGGCTCGCGAGCGTTTTGTGATCGATACCGCCGCTTGTACGGTCGACAACAGCGTCGCCATGATCCGGGAAATGTTGCGAAGCCGAGAATCATTGTCGCTCCCTCCGGAATAGTTATCAGCGTGGACTCGGATAGGGAACCGTCTGTGATCCTAATCACACCCTTAAGTGACCCCCTTTGTTTGCCTTACCCCCGACCGCATAGAAAATGAACACAGTACTATGAGGATTCAGGTCCGGACCCGCGATTTGGGGTAGACTCAAGGGATTCCGGAACTTATAAGGCCTATGTCTCTGCTTTGGCTGCGTTTCGCGCTGGGTTGCTACTTCATCGGACTGGTCTACGCCTTCGTGGCGCTGACGCGGACCAGTGATCTGTTCAGCCGCATTGCTCTCCATGCGGCCAGCCTGGGCATGGTCTTCCACTTCGTCTCGCTGACCGAACTATTTTTTTCGGGCCATGTCGTCTGGGCGTCGGTGCACAACGGGGAATCGCTGCTGGCCTTTCTGTCCATGACGTTCTTCATGGTGATCTATGCGATTTACCAGACCACATCCCCTGGCGTGGTCGTATTCCCGGTCGTGTTCTTCCTAACCTTCGTGGCGGCCGTCGACCAGCAACCGGTGCTGCTGACCCAGTTCGTTTCTCACAAAGGATGGCTGGCCGCCCACATCTTTCTGATCTTCATCGGGTATGCCGCCCTGCTGGTCAGCTTCGGCGCCAGCCTGCTCTATCTTTTGCAGGAGCGCCGCCTGAAGGCCAAGAAATCTACCAGCCTGATCTCGTTCCTCCCCGCGCTCGAAGTGATTGACCAGATCGGCTACCGCTCGCTGTTGCTCGGTTTTCCTTTCATGACGCTCGGCCTGCTGACTGGCTCGGTGGTTGCGATCTCCACCTACGGACGCCTCGACTTTCTCGATCCCAAGATTCTGTTGTCGGTGCTGATGTGGGCCGTATACATGCTCATGGTCTTCACTCGCTGGAACTCAGGATGGCGCGGACGCCGCGCCGCCTTTCTTGCGACTTTCGCCTTCGTCGCCGCGCTGGCGGCGTGGGCCGCCAATTACTTCTCAGCCATTCACAGGTTCGCCGCCTCATGAGATTCCAACTCATTGGCGTGAATCACAAGAGCGCCCCGCTCGAACTGCGCGAGCGTTTGGCCATCCCGGAGTCGCGCCTGCCCGACACTTGCCGCGATCTCGCCGCTTATCCCGGCATCGAAGAGGGCATGGTCATCTCCACTTGCAATCGCGTCGAACTGGTGACGCACACGACCAACGGCCACGCCGACCTGCGTGGATTCCTGCACGATCACTTTCATCTGAAGCCGGAAGAGCTCGACGCGCACCTGTATGAGTTTCGCGAGAAAGACGCGGTCCGCCACCTTTTCCGCGTGGCGTCGAGCCTCGACTCGATGGTCGTCGGAGAAGCCCAGATTCTCGGCCAGGTAAAAGAGGCGTACGCGACCGCCCGCGCCGTAGGCGCCGTTCGCGGGCAACTCGACCAACTCTTCAGCCGTGCCTTCGCCGTCGCCAAACGCGTGCGCAGCGAGACCGCCGTTGGGTCTTCGTCGGTATCGATCGCGTCGGTCGCGGTAGAACTCGCCAAGAAGATTTTCGGAACACTGGAAGGGAAGACTGTCTTCATCGTGGGTGCCGGCAAGATGAGCGAGCTCGCAGCCCGCCACCTGATGGCCCACGGTTGCGCATCAATATTCGTCGCCAACCGCACCTATGAGCGAGCCATCGGCTTGGCGCAGAAGTTCAACGGCCAGGCCATCAAGTTCGATGACTTGTACAACACCTGCGACCGCGCCGACATCGTCATCACCTCGACCGGCGCGCCCCACGCCATCTTCCGCCGCGAACACGGAGAGCAGTTCCTTTCCCGCCGCAAGAACCGGCCGATGTTCTTCATCGACATCGCCGTGCCCCGCGACGTTTCCCCCGAGATGGGCAAGCTCGACGGCATCTTCACCTACGACATCGACGACCTGCAGCAGGCGGTCTCGAGCCACGTCGCCGACCGCCGCAAGGAAGCCGAACTCGCCGAAGCCATCATCACCGCCGAAGTCGAGCGCTTTGAAGCCCGCCTGCAGACGCTCGACGTCGTGCCAACAATCGTGTCGCTGCAAGATCATCTGGAAACCATCCGCCAGGCCGAAATCGATCGCGTGCGCGGCAGGCTCGGCCAGTTGAGCCCGGAGCAGGAAATCGCAGTGGAAGCGCTCACGCGCGGCATCATCAACAAAGTCATGCACACCCCGATCACCACGCTGAAGACCGCGGCTAAAGAATCTGAGGCAACGACCGTCGTCGACGTAGTCCGCCGTCTGTTCAACCTGCACGATAAAGATGCAACGCCTTCGGAAAAGAAGAACGAAGTGGGGACGCGGCAGTGATGCCCATGCTCCGCGTCGGCTCCCGCGGCTCACAGCTTGCCCTCTGGCAGGCGAATCACATTTCCGCGCTCTTGCGCGCCCGCGGCCACGAAGTCGAAATTGAAATCATTCATACCACCGGCGACAAGATCACCGACGTCGCCCTGGCCATGGTCGGCACCAAGGGCATGTTCACCAAAGAAATCGAAGAAGCCCTCGCCGCCGGCCGCGTCGATCTCGCCGTGCACTCGTTGAAAGACCTGCCCACCGAACTTCCCCCGGGATTCGAAATCGCCGCCATCACTGAGCGCCAGGACCCGCGCGACGCCTTCTGCTCGCGCCACTATTCGAGCTTTCAGGAATTGCCCCAGGGCGCGCGCGTTGGCACATCCAGCCTGCGCCGCCAGGCGCAACTCAAGGCCGTCCGCCCCGACCTCGACATTCATCCGCTGCGCGGCAACGTTGACACGCGCCTGCGCAAACTCGAGCAGGGCGAGTACGACGCGATCATTCTCGCCTCGGCCGGGCTGAAGCGCCTGGGCAAAACGGAACTGGTGAAGCAGATTATCCCCGCCGAAATCATGTGCCCCGCCGCCGGACAAGGAGCGCTCGGCATCGAAATCCGCGAGGGTGACGCAGTCACGCGTGAGCATTTGATCTCTTTAAACGATCCCGCTGCACGCTCCGCCACCACTTGCGAACGCGCGCTGCTCAACCGCCTCGGCGGAGGCTGCCAGGTCCCCATCGGCGCATTCGCGGAAATGCGAAACGGCAAGCTGCATCTGGAGTCCATCGTCGCCGACCCCGATGGCTCCAAACTGCTCCGCGATTCCCGCGACGGGGACGATCCCGAGAAACTCGGCAACGATGCCGGTACGGCGCTCCTCAGCCGCGGCGGAGATGAAATTCTCGAAGCCGTCTACGGCCGCGGCTTGGCTGTACTTCCGCAGCCCTGATCGTCAACCATGAGCCGCAATGTTCTCCTGCAACTCCTGGGCGGCACCAAGAGCCCGGCCCACCTCCGCCGTATGGTCAACCTCTGGCCGCCGTTCGCTGGCGCGGGCATCCGGATTAAATACATCGCGCCGGACATGAAAGCCGTCGACGTCGAAATGAAGCTGCGTTTCTGGAACGCCAACTATGTGGGCACACATTTCGGTGGATCGCTCTTTGCCATGGCCGACCCTTTCTATATGCTCATGCTGATGGCAAACCTGGGCCGCGACTATATCGTCTGGGATAAAGCGGCGAGCATTCGCTACCGCAAGCCGGGAAAAGGAACGGTTCGCGCCGAATTCCGCCTGACCAACGCCCAGCTGGACGATATTCGTGAGAAGCTGAAGACGCTGCCCAAGTACGAGCCGGTTTTTTCCGTGGACGTGAAAGACCAGCGGGGAATCGTGATTGCCGAGATCGAGAAAGTGCTCCACGTGCGCAAGAAGCCGGGTGTTGCACCCGGCGAGCCGCGAAGCGGCGAAAGAGTGCAGCCGACGGCGTAAGCCGTGGGCCCCAGCAGATTTTGGACCAAGCCCCGAAGGGGCGGAAGAGAATGCCGTGTACATCCCCGAACACTTCCGTGTGCGCGATCATGCCGACGCGATTACGTTTATGCACGCGAATCCGTTTGCGATCCTGGTCTCGCCCACTGACGACGGACCGTTCGCTACGCACCTGCCGGTGTTCGTGCGCACAACAGAAGACCGCCTTGTCATTCGCGGCCACGTTGCCAAGGCGAACCCACATTGGCAGCATCTCGAGCAACGTCCTAACTGCTTAACCATCTTCCACGGCCCGCATGCCTTTGTTTCCACCGCAAACTACACTACCCGCGAAACCGTGCCCACGTGGAATTACGGTGCGGTGCATGTTTACGGGAATGCTCGGGTGTTCAGTTCTGCCGAAGAGTTGCAAGGCATGCTTCACGAATTGATCGCTACATTCGAGCCTCCCTACGCCGAGCAATGGGCCAGCCTCAGTGAGACCTATCGCGAACGCATGCTAAGCCACATCGTCGGCTTCGAAATCGCCGTCACTAAGATCGAAGCCAAATTCAAATTAAGTCAGAATCGTACCCGCGAAGAGCAGACCAACGTAATCGTGTCCCTGGAGAAAGCCGAGGACACGGCGATCTCGGGTGTGTCGCGCCTGATGCGGGACCAGGGACTGGGTGTGAAGAAGGAGCGCGAGTAGACCTGTGTGGGCGGACCTGTCCTGAGCGAGGTCGAAGGAGCTCCTGCCCGACAACTGATCATGAGCAAAAACACCAACATACACACGAATCATCCCCTGCGCAGAGTCCGCGTGCTGGTCGGTCGCGCACGGCATCAGGCTGGCGCCCTCTCCGCCGAATTGCGCAAGTTGGGAGCTGATGTCATCGAGATCCCGTTCATCGAGATTCGCAAGCCCAGGTCATTCAAACCGCTCGATACAGCGCTGAAGAGTCTTGGCACTTACGCCTGGCTGATCCTGACCAGCGTGAACGGGGTCGAGGCCATGTGGGAGCGGATGGAAAAGACCCGGGAAGGGTACGACTTCAGTCGTGCCGTAGCAGCGTCAAAATCAGACTCGGCTTTAGCCGCTGACGGCCTGCGCATCGCCGCCATCGGTCCCGCTACAAGGAAGGCCATCGAGCAGCGCGGCGTAAGAGTGGACGTCGTCCCGAAGGAATATGTCGCCGAAGCAGTGGTTCGAAGTCTGAAGAAAAAGGTGAAAGGGAAGCGCGTCTTGCTGGTGCGGGCCAAGGTTGCCCGGGACGTGATACCCCGCGAGCTGCGCAAAGCGGGCGCGACCGTTGACGTCGTCGAAGCCTACGAAACAGTGGTGCCGCAATCCTCTCGCGTCCGGCTACGCGCTGCCCTGAAGGACCCGAAAAAGCGCCCGCACGTCGTTACATTCACTAGTTCTTCGACAGTCAAAAACTTCGTGGAATTGTTGGGCTCAACGAGGAAAGCGCGCTACAAGGAACTCGCAGGGATTCGCATGGCCTCGATCGGACCAGTTACCTCCGAAACCCTGCGCGAACTCGGCCTGCCGGTCGATATCGCGGCCAAGGAGTTCACCATCCCAGGACTGGTTCAGGCCATCTCCGCACGGCTCCGGACCTGAAGTAGTTCATACAGAACTTCCCCGTAAACGGACCTAAGTCCCGAATGCTTTCTTCGCGAACTCTGCGGCCGTGCTTAGCGTTCTTCGCGGTTAAGAGCTTGAAAAAGATCGAACCGCGAAGAACGCAGAGGCATCGCGAAGGTCGCAGAGCACACCAGAAGTGAAAGAGCAACTTTATTCGGTCACCGAGCAACTGCAATCCGCCGGGACAACATGCGCCAGCAGGAAATCCGCGACGCGCTTATAGGCATCGATCTGGTTTTCCACGCGCGCAAATCCATGCCCTTCGTTTTCGTAAATCTTATAATCCACGGTGCCTCCGCGCTTCTTGATTGCCTCGACGACCTGCTGGGTTTCCGATTTCGGACAGCGCGGATCGTGCCCCCCGGCGAGCAGCAGCAGCGGCGCCTTGATCTGATCAATAAAGTTGATCGGCGAGCGCTCTTCATAGAGCGCTTTATTCTTGACCACATCGCCCATGGTGGCGAGGTCGGATTGCTTCAGCACCGGATCTTCATTTTCAATCTCGGTGAACCAGTTCACAAAAGGCACAATGGGCACGCCCGCAGCCCAGATCTCCGGCGCCTTTGTCACCGCCATCATGCTCAGGTATCCGCCGTAGCTTCCCCCCATGACTGCAATCTTCTTCGGATCGAGATGACCGGTCTGCTTGATCCAGTCCACGCCCGCGAGAACGTCTTGCAGATCGCCGCCGCCCATGTCGAACAAATTCGCCTGCTGAAATTCCTTCCCGTATCCGGTCGACCCGCGGTAGTTGGGCGCGAGCACCATGTATCCCTGATTTGCCGCAAACTGCACGAAACGGTTGAAAGAATTCATGGTCTGCGAAGTGGGTCCACCATGGATGTAGACGATCGCCGCATTCTGCCCATTTCGCGGCATGTTGAAAGGCACGTAGAGAAACGCAGAGATGGTCCACTTGCCGTCGCGGCTGGGATAGTGCACCAGATGAGGCTCAACCATGTCGTCCGAGCGCACCCCCGCGACCAATGAGTGCGTAATCTGCTGCGACTTGCCTGTGGCCAGGTGATAGACCCACAGATCGCCGGGAGCGGTAGGACCGTTGTGGTTATAAAGCAAGCGCTGCCCGTCTGCACTGAACGCCGAATGCCCGCCCGCGGGTTCGTTCACACCTTTCGGAATGGGGAGAGCCACCGACTTTCCGGTAGCGAAATCGTAGAGGTAGATGTCTTCGTTGCCGTCGACATTGGCGGTGAAGGTGATGTGCTTGCCGTCGGGCGAGAACTCGTGTCCACGAATCTCCCACTTGTCTTTCGTGAGCCACTTGATCCTTTTCGTCGCAATCTCGATCAGCCCGACATTCTCGTATCCATTGAAAGCGTTCGCAGTCAGCAGAACGCGTTTGCCGTCGGGTGAAACATCGCTCGCAGAAAAATGCTGCTCTCCCTCATGTGGCGTAAGCAGCGTGCTCTTTTGCGTAGCTACGTCCGCGATGAAGATATTCGAGTCCGTGCCCTTGGCCTGCTGCTGCGTATAGACGATGTACTTCCCGTCCCTCGACCAGATGGGATTAGAGTTGCCTCTATCCTGCGGCGTATTCGTGGTAACGTGCTTCACCTCGCGCATCACCATGTCGTAGATGTCGATCTCGTAGGCCGCGGAGGTCTTCGGCTTCACTTCGTAGGCCAGGTAGCGCCCGTCCGGCGACCACGCTGGGTTGATCTCCGCGATCTCGCGCGTCTGCGTAAGGTTCACGACCTTGCCCGTTTTAGGCGAAACGAGAAAGATGTCCCACTGCTCGTCGCCGTCAAAGTCAGACTGGTAAGCGATCCACTTGCCGTCAGGCGACCACGCCGGCGCAGTCTGCCGCTGGTCGCTGACGGTGAGCTGCACCGGCCATCCGCCCTCCGCCGGAACAAGCCAGAGATTATTGCGTCCGCTCATGTTCGAGATGAAGGCGATGCTCTGGCCATCGGGCGACCACGTCGGACGCCCGACCTGCCGAGTCATATAGAGCTTCTCGATCGTGAGGCTGCGCGGTTCGACCTGCGCGTTGGGTTTGGACGAAATCTTCTTTGGATCGGTAACCGCCTGAGGCACAGGCAAAGTCTGGGCCGCGGTCTCGGCGACGACGGTGCTCATAACTGTGACAATAGCAAAGAGTGCGCACAGGCGCATGGCGCGGAACCTCAAAGTAGGGTAGAAAAGAGAGTCTAGCAGAGGCCCTTTCCGCTCTGTCAGCACTTCACGTTCGTTAGGTCGTGCCATCCATGGACGGTTCTACACTTCGTCTCATCCTTAGCAGGTTTGTGCTGTCCAGCGCGCTCGCGTTCGCCGGTGCCGCGGCAGCCCGCGCGCAGAACGCTCCCGCGACGGCCCGCCATATCGGCATTGAAGGTGACAACTTTTCGCTCGACGGCAAGCCCCTGCAGATTATTTCGGGGGAACTGCACTACGCGCGCATCCCGCGCGAGTATTGGCGGGATCGCCTCCGGAAGGCGCGAGCCATGGGCCTGAACACGATCTCGACTTACGTCTTCTGGAATCTCCACGAGCCCACGCCCGGAGTCTATGACTTCAGCGGACCCCTCGATGTGGCCGCCTTCATCCGGACTGCCCAAGAAGAAGGTCTCTATGTCATCCTGCGGCCCGGGCCCTATGTCTGCGCCGAGTGGGATCTAGGCGGCCTGCCCGCGTGGCTTCTGGCCGATCCCAACCTGGTTCTGCGCAGCTCCGACGAAAAGTTCCTGGCCCCGGCGGAACGCTGGCTGCAGCGCCTGGGCAGGGAACTGGCTCCGCTGCAGATCACGCATGGCGGACCGATCCTGGCCGTGCAGGTCGAGAACGAGTACGGCTCGTTCGGCGGATCGTCGAAGAACGACAAGGAATACCTGAAGCGCATTCTCCAAGCACTCCGGAACGCAGGCTTGGGCGAAGTGCTTCTCTACACCGCGGATGGTGGCGACGAGTTGGCGGCTGGAACTTTGCCCGACGTTCACGCCGTCGTGAACTTTGGTGCGGGCGAAGCGAAAGAAGAATTCGCGAAGCTGCAGAAGTTTCGGCCAGGCCGTCCGCTAATGAGCGGTGAATACTGGGACGGATGGTTTGATCATTGGGGTGAAAAACATCACGTCACGGACGCCAATCAGCAGACGCAGGAACTGGATTGGATCCTGAGTCAGGGATACTCGATCAATCTCTACATGCTCCACGGCGGAACAACGTTCAGCTTCATGAACGGTGCGAACTGGGAGAAAGCCTACGAGCCGGATGTCACCAGCTATGACTACGATTCTCCGGTGAGCGAGTCGGGCGCGCTGACGAAAAAATATTTCTCTTTCCGGGCCGTGATCGCCAAGCATCACCCGGAAGTAAAAATTCCAGACCCGCCAGCGCCGTTGCCCGTGATCGAAGTGCCCGAATTTGAACTGGCAGAAGGCGCGCCGCTGTGGGCGAGCCTGCCGAATCCGGTCACCGTGGAGACGCCACGGCCCATGGAAACGTTCGGCCAGTCCTATGGATACATCCTCTACCGCGCAAGAATCAAAGGCCCACTCGCGGGCGATCTCGTGATTCACGAGTTGCGCAGCTATGCTCGAGTCTTCGTCAACGGCAAGCCCGCGGGCACGTTGGACCGCAGGTTGAAGCAGGATCGACTGCGGATTGAAGCCGCCGCAGAGTCGACTCTCGACATCCTGGTCGAAGGCACAGGCCGCATCAATTTCACCACCCAGTTGCGCTCGGAGCGCCAGGGAATCACCGGCCCCGTGACTCTTGCCGGACAGGAACTGACGGCTTGGCAGGTCTTTCCAATGCCAATGGACGATCTCTCGCAGATACGGTTTTCGAAGACGAGCGCCGACGCGCCGCGCGGCCCCGCCTTTTATCGCGGCCAATTCGATCTGCACGACACCGGTGACACTTTTCTGGACACGCGCGGCTGGGGCAAGGGAGCCGTATGGATCAATGGCCACGCTCTCGGGCGTTTCTGGAATCTCGGCCCACAGCAGACCTTGTACGTCCCGGCTCCCCGGCTCCGAAAAGGAAGCAACGAAGTAGTTGTGTTTACTCAGGATCAGCCCGAGAGCCACCACATTCGTGGCCTGCGTGCCCCAGTATTGGATGAGGTGGCCCAGGGCGCGAACTGATTTTGTCATCCTGAGCGCAGCGAAGGACCTTTGCAATTCTCTTGCCCGGCTGATGACATTTTAGGGAGATACTTACTTCGCGCTCGTGTGCATCTCCACGGTGCTCCAGGTTTTATCCCCTGCATGGCACACTTTCTCCAGCAGGCAATCCGCGCACTTGGGTTTGCGTGCGATGCACAGCTTGCGCCCGTGCCAGATGATCTGATGCGAGAACAGAATCCACTTTTCTCGCGGAATGATCCGCATAAGATCCTGTTCGATTTTCTGGGGATCATCCTGCGTCGTGAGTTCCAGCCGCCGCGAGATGCGGTGCACATGCGTATCGACAACCACCCCTTCCGCTCTCTTGAACCATGTCCCCAACACGACGTTCGCGGTCTTCCGTGCGACGCCGGGTAGCGTTAGGAGTTTCTCCATGTCTTTGGGTACTTGCCCACCGAACTCCGCGACGATCTTTTTCGCAGCTCCCACCACGGATTTTGATTTATTGCGGAAGAATCCGGTGGAGCGCACGTCCGGTTCCAATTGTTGCGGGGTGAGCGCGGCGAATGCTTCGACCGTCGGATATTTTCGGAACAACTCGGGCGTAACCCGATTCACATTCACGTCGGTCGATTGCGCGGAGAGGATGGTCGCCACTACCAGCTCCCATGCGCTCGCGTGCGTCAGGGCGCAGGTGACGTCCGGGTAAAGCTGGTCGAGTCGCTTCAGAATCTCCGCCACGCGTTCCGGTGCCACGGGATTGTAGCGTTTGACTTTTCTGACCGGAGCAGCAGTCTTGACCCCCATTTTTCCGGGACGACCGACGGCATCCTTTCTTCGGTCGGCCTGTGTCGGGGCAGATTTGATCGGCGGTACCGCCCGGGCCACGCGGTCCTGACGGCCGGTGCGAGCGGGCTGGCGGGGAACAACACCACGAGGCATGAGCGTCTCCTTGGGGCCAACATCTTAACAGAGCCAACAGCGCGGTCCCGCACTGGCCGTCGGTAACCAACCCGGCATTTGACGCCCCCCACGCCCCCCGGTAGTCTGGAAGTACTCCAGCAAGAGTCAGGAATAATCCCGTGGCAGTGAACTCCATACAACTCGGGCAAGTGTGGCGCAGCGAAGCCGACGGTCAGGACTACCTCGTCACCAAGGTCTACAACGAAGTATTTTCGCAGTACGCCATGCTGCGCCCCGCTGGAATTACCGCTCCCGATGCCCCCACGGTCCGGGTAAAGGTCACCAAGAGTCCCCAGGGCGCTACCCTGCCCGGCTACGCGTTCACCCAGGAAGGCTCGTTCTAGCGAGGCACTTCCGTTACGAATTTCCATTACACTGGAAGGCAAGCCCTCGCTTGGGGATCTCAGCCGAGAATGCGTGGCCTTACCTGAGAACTGACAGCTGAGAACTGAGAACTGTCCTTCATGACCGAAAAACTTCTCGCAGTCCTATTCCTGTTCATCAGCAAGGTAATCGCCGCGACCGGCTATGCCGGCATCACTCTTCTCATGGCGATTGAGTCCGCCTGCATTCCGCTCCCTTCCGAATTGATCATGCCCTTCGGCGGATATCTCGTGTTCCAGGGCACGTTCAAGCTTCTATGGCTGGCGACGGCGGGCGCCATCGGCTGCAACCTGGGCTCGCTGGTCGCCTACGAGATTGGATGCTATGGCGGCCGCCCACTGGTCGAGCGCTATGGCCGCTGGATTCTTATGGGACGCCGCGAACTCGACTGGTCGGACCGCTTCTTCGCGCGCTGGGGATATCTCGCCGTGTTCATCGCCCGCCTGCTGCCTGTGATCCGCACTTTCATCGCACTGCCGGCCGGAGTCGCGCGCATGCCCCGCGGCCGCTTTCACCTCTACACATTCCTGGGATCATGGCCGTGGTGCCTCGCATTGGCCTGGTTGGGCATGAAGCTGGGCGAGAACTGGCGCGAACTCGGAAAATACTTCCACAAGTTCGATGCCGTGATTGGAGTTTTGCTGGTTGCGGGCGCAGTGTGGTTTGTGTGGAGTCACTGGCAGAATCGGATCAGCACCCAGCCGTCAGCATAGCAGTCGTTGCCAACGATACGCTCGGTCGTAGAGATGTTGCTTGCAACGTCTCTCTCGCTACCACTCGAGACGCCGTCCGCGGAACCTTGCAAGCACCGTTCCCCGAGCAAATGTTACTGTACAAGCTATCAATTCCACTCCCCCGGAGGAATCCCATGCGCCGCATTCTCGCCGCCTTGCTGTTCGTCACCATCGCCGTACCGATCGCCTCATACGCCCAGTCCACTCCCGCCGCCTCCGACCGCCCCTTCGTAGTGGAGTATTACTACAAAGCAAAGTGGGGCCACGCCGACGAATTTCTAAAGCTGTTCAAGAAGAACCACTATCCTGTCCTGAAAAAAGAATCCGAGATGGGCCGCATCACAAAAGTCTGGATGGACCAGCCGCGCTATCACACCACCGAAGACGGCCGCTGGGATTTCCGCGTGACCATCGTCTTCAAGAACGCCACCGTCGCCAATGAGACCTTTGACGAGGCCGCGCTCCAGAAGCAGATGTACCCCGACCAGGATACCTTCCAACGGGAAGAGCAGCGCCGTTTCGAAATCCTCGATGCGCATTGGGACTTGCCCGTCAAAGTGGTTGAGCTCGACGCGAAACCCTGAAGCTTCGACCCCAGAGGGAAGCCAACCAATAATTCTTCTGTGTTCCCCGGTGCCCGCTGTGGTTAAGGCTTTTAATCGATCTTCAGAAAATTCGCGACCACCTTCTCGTGCCACTTCCAGGGCAGGATGCGCTTCATGGCAAGTTGGATCTTAGCGTCGCGCCCCACCAGATAGCGCAGCTTGGGGTTCTGGTCTTGCGCGATGGCAACAATGGCGCGTGCCACCGCGATCGGATCGGCCTTGGGGAGTTTCTGGACGCGTTCGCGCATGCGCAGGCTCCGTCGAATATTGGGAGATGTCTCTTTCGTAGCTTGCTCTCCCATGACCGCTCCGCGCGTCCAGATGTCGGTCTGAAACGCTCCCGGTTCGACCAGCACAACCTTGATGCCGAGCGAGTTCACTTCCATACGCACCGATTCGCTCCATCCCTCCAGTGCGTGTTTCGAGGCTGAATAACTGCTCACCGTGACCGACCCGTGCAATCCCGAGATCGACGAGACTTGAATAATGTGTCCGGAGTGCTGCCGCCGCATGGTGGGCAGCGCGGCCTTGGTCATGGCGACCGCGCCGAAAAAGTTCGTCTCAAACTGCAGCCGCAGTTCGTCGAGCTTGATGTCTTCCGCGAATCCGGCCACGGCGAATCCCGCATTGTTGACGAGCACGTCCAGCCGTCCGTAGTCGCCGACTACGCTGTCAACGAAGCCCGGGATCGCTTCAAACTTCGTGACGTCGAGGGCACGAACGTCAATCTTGGCGCCGACTCCTGCCGCCGCCACAGCCTGCTCAAGCCGGTCGCTGCGCCCCCGATCACGCATAGTAGCCACTACGTGAAATCCAGCTTTCGCCAGTTCGATGGATGTCAGCAATCCGAAGCCGCTGGAGGAGCCAGTAACGAGAGCAATCTTCTCAGGCATGGCAATGGTGTAACACAGACCCACAAAAAACAGGAGCCCGATGCTCTAAATAGTGGCAGAATAGAACCAGACAGGCCGTCCGTTCGCACACAAACACGTGCCAAGGAGGTCTTATGCTGGCCTCAAGATATCGTCTCACGCGGAATCCCTACTTCCACTTTCATCCGCTGCACACGCTTTTCTCCCTGCTCAGCGCTCTGATCCTGTTTGGATTGCTGGTGTGGTTTCTAGCCGTACCGGCGCGCTAGCAGGTTGGCGGAAAAAGGTGGGGTAAAAAAAGGGTTTGAGTGGCACAGCGCTTCCAGCGCTGCGATAAGGCCCTTGTTTTCCCTTAGGACTTTAGCTCCCGAGGTGCTTTGTGCGAAATTTGTCCTCCCCCCGCTTCATTCCATCCGCAGTTCGATGCACGAACTTCACAAAAGATGTTAAACGTTGGTAATAATCTCGACGGAAATCCTTTATCGCGGCCATCGAAATTTGCAATTAGACATACTCTCTACAAGATCGATAATGTACCCCATGGACCCCTTTATATCTGTTGAGGACTCACACGTTGACGTACTCCACGAAATCAGTGTCCGGCTCGGTACGGCGGATGGATTTCACGAAGTTCTCACCCGCGTGGTCGAATTTGCCTCTGCGCTGGTCAAGTGCGACTCCTGCCTCATTTACATCCTCGAAGGCGACGAACTCGTTCTTCGCGCCTCGAAGAACCCCCATCCCGAGGTGGTCGACCGCCTGAAACTTCGCGTCGGACAAGGCATTACAGGATGGGTGGCGGAACACCGCGAGCCGGTGGCCATTCCGGAGGAAGCCTCGCACGATCCGCGGTTCCAGTTCTTCCACGAATTGCCGGAGGACAGTTACGAGGCGTTTCTTTCTGTGCCCTTGATGTGCCGCGGCCGCGTCGTGGGCGTGATCAACCTGCAGCACCGCCAGCACCACGTCTATCGCCGTCGCGAGATTCGCATGATCTCGACCGTCGGATTTCTCGTGGGCGCCGAAGTTGAGCTGGCGCGCTTGGAGGAAGCCAACTCCACCCTCGCCGAACAATTGCAGACCAGGAAAATCGTCGAGCGCGCCAAAGGCATCCTGCAGCGCGATCTGGCTCTGAACGAAGAGCAAGCCTATCTGGCGCTGCAACGCCAGAGCCGCCAGAAACGCAAACCCATGAAGGAAATTGCAGAAGCCATCGTCTTGAGCGACGACGTCCGCGGAAATTCGCAGGCCCAGCCAGCCTACGGAGCGAATGAGAACCGAACCGAAATGGGGAAGGGCCCGAGTTCAGTCGGGCCGTAAACGCCGCTCAATCCATCTCGGCTTTAGCCGCTGAGGGACCTCTCGCTATCAAAGGCTTCCGGCTTCAACGAATCAGATTCAACCGCTAAAACACCAAGGGCGGATAACAGGTTCGCTATCCGCCCTCGATTTTGTGGCCCAGCCGAGGGACTATTGACCCGAGGCCGCGGCCGTAGTTGCAGCCTTGGCGATCTGTCTCTCGGTTGTACGCGAGGGCAGGGTGAAGTGTAGCGTCATGCCGAATTCCGGCAACTGCATGGCGCTGACGTAGCTGCCGACGGGTGTGGTTTCGAGAATGAGCCGGCTCTGATCAGACGGCTTCACATCCTCGGTACTAGTCACCAGCAGCAGATACCCGGCGCGAGCTCCGCTGAGTTTGCTGAGGTACATCATGCGGGAAGCACCGTCGGGATCATACGAGAACTCGTAGTCTCCCGCCGGAACCTTGGCGTTTCCCCAGCGAATATCGTGGGTGAGTGTGAACTTGCCGCGCGCCGGCTCCTGGGCCGAAGCCAAGCTGGGCGCAAAGTTCAGAGTGGTAAACGCCAGCAACGTGGCGTATGCGAATTTACGAATCGAGGTCATGGAATCTCCTGTTCTGCTCTTCGTCACATGTCTTGCTATGTCATGCGGTGAAAAGCGCGTCTGAAGAGCACACTGCCCGCGTAAAGCCGGGCGGCGTGGGCTCAGATTTTGGTGGAGATCAACGGGGTCAGAAGGTTTGCAGGCCGCTACAAGGCTGCATGCAAACATCAGCTTCGCGGGAACCTGCTGCATAGCCGGTTGCGAAGTGAGTTCATTTTGAACGAACCCGGCCCGCGAGTCCAATGGAAAGAATCGATGAGCCCGATTTGTATCCACTCAGGTAGCGACAGCCGCCTCGGCCGTCCCGCGTGGGCGAAGCCCAGCGACCCCGAAGCGAACGCTACAAGCATCTCTCCGCTCAATGACCAAGCGGCGCCGTTGAAGCGAAATTCTCCACGTTTGGCCCCGTTAGTTTGCCAAACTCCCGCCAAGTACGAGAACATACAAGGTTTGCACCTCCATCCTGATTCTTACTGAGGAAGCGGCCAACCTATGGCGACACGGCAGAAGTCCGCAAAGACGAAGACAGCGCGGGTCGAAGTAAACAGTGAATCGAAGGCGGAAGCGAAGGCGCGCAGCAGTTCCAAAGCCAATGGCACCATCGAGCCCGCAAAAGGCAAGCTCGGCGTAATGATCCCCGGCATGGGCGCGGTGGCGACGACTTTCGTTGCGGGCGTAGAGGCGATTCGCAAGGGCCTGGCGAAGCCCATCGGATCGCTCACGCAGATGGGCACCGTACGTCTGGGCAAGCGTACCGATGGCCGCTCGCCCAAAGTTAAGGAATTCGTTCCGCTCGCCGGACTCGACGATCTGGTCTTCACGGGATGGGACATTTTTGAAGACAACATGTACGAAGCCGCGTCCAATGCGGGCGTGCTCGACTACCGCCTTCTCGAGCAGTTAAAGCCGTTCCTTTCGTCGGTCAAGCCGCGCGCCGCGGTGTTCGATCACAACTATGTGAAGAAGATTGACGGGCCCAACGTGAAGAAGGGCAAGACCAAGATGGATCTCGCCGAGCAGTTGCGCGACGACATCCGCGACTTCCAGAAGACCAGCGGTGCCAGCCGCCTGATCACCATGTGGTGCGGTTCGACCGAGTCCTACATCGAGCCGACTGCGGCGCACCAGTCATTGAAGTCCTTCGAGAAAGCACTGCGTGAGAACGATGAGATGATCGCGCCCTCGATGATCTATGCTTACGCGTCTCTGATGGAAGGAGTGCCTTTTGCCAATGGCGCGCCCAATCTCACGGTAGATCTTCCGGTAATGCTGGAGTTGTCACGCCAGAACGAAGCCCCGATCTGCGGCAAGGATTTCAAGACTGGCCAGACCCTGATGAAAACGGTTCTGGCTCCCGCGTTCAAAGCGCGGTTACTCGGCCTGAGCGGATGGTATTCCACCAACATCCTCGGCAACCGCGACGGGGAAGTGCTCGACGATCCCGGCTCGTTCAAGACCAAGGAAGAATCCAAACTGGGCGTGCTGGAGCATATCCTGCAGCCCGCGCTGTACCCCGAACTCTACGGAAATATCTTCCACAAAGTTCGCATCAACTATTACCCTCCGCGCGGCGACAACAAAGAAGGTTGGGACAACATCGACATCTTCGGATGGCTCGGCTATCCCATGCAGATCAAAGTTGACTTTCTGTGCCGCGACTCCATCCTCGCCGCGCCAATCGTACTCGACCTTGTATTATTTCTCGACTTGGCGAAGCGCTGTTCCGCGTTGCGCGGCCTGGGCATTCAAGAGTGGCTCAGCTTCTACTTCAAGTCTCCGATGACCGCTCCGGGCCTGTATCCCGAGCACGACCTCTTCATCCAATCGATGAAGCTCAAGAACACTCTGCGTCACCTCAGAGGCGAGGGGTTGATCACGCATCTGGGCCTGGAGTACTACGACTGAAAACGGGTTAGCAGGAGTCCCAGCAAAGCTAGCGCCGTCGACTATCGAGAATTGATGGAGGGGAAGTCGATTCCGAGGCATTCGGATATTCATCAGCAAAGAGAAACGCATCGGCGTATTCCGTCGCTGTGTGAGTCTCCTCTGGAGCGGCACGCTTGACGTTTACGGCGTTCCGGAGACCAGCGGCGGAAATCGTCTTCATGACCAACTCCTCTAAGACGTGGTCATTGTAACGTGGTCACTTACTAATCACGCGAGCTTCTTCTCCCGTTTGTACTCGTCGAACTTTTCCAGGAAGCGGTCGATGTCTTTCTTCTGCAGATAGTACGGAGTCGAGAGCCGTAGTTTGTTTGGATCGCCGCCGCGGATGCGGATCTTGTGCGTCTTCCACAACCAGTTCTCGAGATCCAGCCGCGGGACTGGCGGGACGTTCACGCTGACGATCGCGCAGCGCAGCGCAGGGTCGGGGGACGTCCACGATTCGGCTCCGCGCTTTTTCATTTCGCCGAGGATGTAGTCGGCCAACTGCCGGTGACGGCGCTCGATGCGCTCCATGCCGATGTCGTTCGCCAGTTTGATGGAGGCGCGCAATCCCCACAGCGCGGGTACGTTCGAACTGCCAATGCGCTGGAAGCGTTCGGCGCGGATCTTGGTATCGTCCCAGCCTTCGGTGGCGATCGTGCACCACAGGCGGTCGATGACTTCATCGCGCACGTAGAGGAAACCAGTACCTTTGGTCGCCATCAGCCACTTGTGTGGGCTCGCCGAATACATGTCGCAGCCAAGCTCACTGATATTGAGGCGCATCATTCCGGGGACGTGCGCTCCATCGATGGCCGACAGTATTCCTTTTGTGCGAGCGAGAGCAGCGAGTTCCTTCGCGGGAAGCACGACTCCTGAGAACGTCGTGATGTGGCTGAAGAACAGCACACGCGTGCGCGCCGTGATGGCGTCGTTGAACAGATTGAGAACCTGCGCAGCATCTTTCACGGGGCGGGGAAGCGTGACTTTCTTCACGACGACGCCGTAGCGTTTGGCCTTGAGGTCCCAGGGATGTTCGCCTCCAGGATGTTCCTGGTCGGTCATGAGGACTTCGTCGCCGGGCTTCATGTCGATGCCGTTGGCGATGTAGCTGTTGGCTTCGGTCGCATTGCGGAGCAGGGCAATCTGGTCGCGCTTGCAGCCCACGAATTCGGCGAGCGGGTCGCGGAATTCATTCCACGCCGCATATCCCCAGATGGGATAGTCTTCGGGATCCTGCTGGTCCATTTTTTCCGTAGTGTTGTATCCGTCAAAGATGGCGCGCAACACAGGGGCTGGACTCGAACCGACCGTGCCATTGTTGAGGTAGATCTCGTCTTCGGGAATGATGAATTGCCGGCGCATTTCGGCCCAGAAGGCGTCTTCGTTTTTGTCGAGGAGCGAGTGGTCGGGAAGGGGTGGACTCTTTTCGAGCTGGGCGAGCAGGTTGCCGCGGAAGGCGAGTGAGGCTGCAACTCCGGTGGCTGCGGTGGAAAGGAAATGACGGCGGTCGAGCATGAAGCCTCCTGCGAGCAGGGATGAACGGAAGGCGCTATGGTACGACTGTGGGTCGCAGGTGGCAAGAACGAGGAGCAGTCGGAGAATTAATTCGGATCCGGGGATGTTGAGCCGTTCGGCGATTCCCGATTTGGGGCGGGGTTTACCTTCTTGTTATCCCTACCCCCCTCCCCCTTGGTCTATTGGAATCAGCAACTTAGCGGAAAAACGCAGAATAATCTAAGGGCCACAACAAGTTACGGGCAAAATCTTCCATTCAAAGGATTTAGCTCTTCTTTCGTTGTCAATGAGCTAAGAGTTAGTCTTCAGGATTAGCTTGAGGGTAAGGGAAAGTCAAGAGGAAAGCAGGAAGTAGCCGAGGAATGTGAACGATTCTTCCCGTCTTGGGAAATGGCTCTGGGCCTCACGTTTCAGGAGGGATGGGTTGTGAGAACTTGAACCGCGGTGTGCCGCGCAAATATGAAAAATTACAAGGGGTGAAGATGTCACTTGTTGTTATTGTTCCAAAGTTACTACTACTTTTCCTCGAGCGTGTCCTTCTTCCAGATACCGGACAGCTTCAGGGACCTCACTCAACTTGTAACGCCTGTCGATGACCGGGGTTACCTTTCCGGCCTCTATGAGCTCGCGCATGATGGCCAGGTCCTCTTTGCGCGTTCTCGCCAGAATCCCGACCAGGTTCTGGCTCACAAACCGTGACAACACAAGCGCTGCGATTCCGCGAGCGAGAGCGCCGATCATCCACCGACCGGCCGTTCCTCCGGCCATGATTAATACCCCCTTGGGATTCAAGACTCGCCGGCATGCTGACAACGAATGGTTCCCAACGGCGTCGAAAAGCAGGTCGTAACGTTGCCCACTTTTGGTGAAATCCTCTTGGGTGTAATCAATAACTCGATCTGCGCCAATGGATCGGACCATGTCCACATTCCTCGTACTGCATACGCCGGTGACTTCTGCGCCGTACGATTTGGCGATCTGCACAGCGAACGTACCCACGCCTCCGGCCGCACCGTTGATCAAGACCTTCTGCCCCGGCTGAATGTGTCCCTTGTCGCGAAGACCCTGCAACGCCGTGAATGCCGCGATAGGTACAGAAGCCGCTTGCTCAAATGTCACGTTACTTGGTTTCATGACCAATGCTGCCTCGGAAGTACACGCATACTCGGCAAAGGCCCCACGGCACGTGCCGAACACCGGGTCGCCTGGTTTGAACTGGGTTACGTTCCTGCCAACCGCTTCCACCTGGCCAGCCACATCCGCGCCTAGTCGTGTCACCTTTGGTTTGCGCAGCCCAGCCGGTATGCGAACAGCGTACGGCGTGCCTCTCATAAAGTGCCAGTCATAGTGGATTGACGGAAGCCGCGCGAACTTTTATCAAGACTTCATTGTCCCCAGCGGTCGGCTTTTCAATCTCTTCACACTTGAGAACATCGGGCGAACCGTAGTTGGAATAGACGATTGCTTTCATGTGGACATCCTTCTTCTAGAGCTGTCCCCGCCTGTGTCTTGCGGGAAAGAGAGGTCGAAGGTTAAGTCCGTAGCGAGGTGAACATCGCCTCTGCGCGGCATCGACCTTTCCTTGAATGCATTTGTGAACCGAACTCGGAGTAGCCAGAAAACCATCAATATGAGTGGCAGGAAACTCAGGAGAAAAAGTACGCCTGTCTTGCGTAATAAAGCGGGGAATATTTGTTGCCGTGCCAGGAATATGGACGCTGCGGCGATGAACAGCGCAAAGCACATGCGCCAAAGATGACGCGCGATACGTTGTGTGCCAGAAATGCCGTTGTGCACGAGCATGCGAACATCACCCGTGGCAGCAAGCAGAGCCACGGAACCAAGGAAAAAGTAAGGCCCAGGGGGAGATCCATGCTTTAGGCCCGTCTGACTATTCACCGCTTCTAATCCCCAGGTCACCGTGACAGCTCCGACCGCCAAAGCAACCAGAAGCGCGCCCCGATCAAAAATGCCCGGTTCTCCGTCCCTGCGCTTGGCGGCCATCCATCCAGTTGCTACCAGATAGAAGGTTAGAGTGCCTCCCAGAACATTGCCCGGTTGGGATTTCATGAGCGCCAGGGACACGCCGCTTGCGCCCAAGCTGAGCATTGCTATGACAAATACGTTTCCCGCGAGGCCATGCCGGCGGGAACCTTTGAGGAGAAACACTGCGACAAATCCAGACAGCATTCCCAAAGTGCCAGCGATCATGTGAAGAAGTAATAGTGGCGATCGCATTTTCCCGCTCCTTAATGAGTCATTCCCCCTGCTGCAGTGGCCTGCTCCTTCCATCGTTGTTCGTTCACGCCGAACACGAGGAGCCACAGGAGTAGCGATGCTGCCCCGAGGAGGCCGAAGGCTGCAACGTAGGGGAACAGAAGGTATCCGAGCGGCAGATACAGGAAGCTCAGCCAACCCAAACCTCCTAATACCGACAACACGCCCAGAATCCGAGGCAGGAAGGTGGACCTGATAATGAGGTAGCCGGTCAGGACTGCATAGAATCCGAAAAATACCAAGGCGATCGCGGCGCCATGGTCATTCACCTTGAGAAGGAGAAGAGCCAGCGCCTGCAACTGTTCCGCGCTGAATACGCGCAAGTAGTGCGCGCCTCCCAAGACGAACAAGGGGGCAATAAAAAAAACGCGGCTAAAAGTCTTGATGATGCAACCAGCGAAGCCTAAGAACGCGGCAAGCAAAGAGACGCTCCTGCCCGCCGGCTTAAGCAAGTCATAAAAGAGGGCTGTCATAGCGATCTGGCACGCCATTTCGATGAGGTAGGTTGCGAAACCCAATTGAAACAAGCCCCGGTGCGCCAGTATGTTGGTCGCCGTAGCCGCGGCGTCGCCGTCTACCACAAGCCTGCCGCTCACGAAACCCTGGGCGAATATTCCCGTCAGAATGGTGAGGAGATAAAACACACCCGTAATCCTGGCCTTGAGACGCGGCGACGTTTCTGCAATCCGTTCCAGCATCACAGGTGGGTTCATACTCTTTCCTCCTAATGCGAGCTACTGAATCAAGTGCATGCGAATCAGAGTGGCTCCCGATAACGGCGCAGCCGGACCGCCGCTGCGAGGCACGCCGCAGCGAAGATCAGCCCGAGCCACAGACTCGGGCTGCTCAGGAAATTAACCGGAGTGATGTGGGTCATCGGATTCGTGGGGAAGGTATCCGGCGATCTGAAGTCGATGGCTGGCGCGGCGCCGATTAATCGAGTCCCCACCAGGGCAGCGAAATGCCAGGTATGGAACACAATCGCTTCGAGGCCGGCAATGGCGACTACCGGCAACGCCGCCCATAGCAATGTTGCTCGGCGCGCCCAGCCGGACACCAGCAGCAGCCAGCAATAGACTGGCGCGGGCCAGAGCGTATGGGCCGTCAAAATGTGGTAGAGCAGCAGCATAGACATCCGGAAGAACGACAACTCCGTCCATAACGCCGACACGCCCAAACCGTTCGCCAACAGCACGGCGGAGCTGCTCAGGAGCATGATCCATTGCACAGCCACGGCAATGACCCATGCGAGCACCGGCACGATCAGCAGCGGAATACTCGCTTTCGCCAGTACGGTAGTGCGATCGGAGACCGGCAGCGACTTCCAGAACAGGATGCTGCGATCGCGGCGTTCCCCGTACAGCGCGTCGGCACAATAAAACACATTCACCAGGATCGTGGTGAGCATCATAAGACCGGCCACCATGTCGTACGGGGTTGCGACTCCGTCCGCCTGGTGTCCCAGGTTGATCAACCACAGGCCACGAGCCTTGCCCGGGAGAATCGTGGTGATCAGAAAGCCAAATAGAAATACGGCGGCCACGCCCAGAGGCGCGAGATAAATGGAACGGTTCTCCCACAACTCGCGACGCACTGACCAGTAGAACGGGTGAGTCACCAACGTTGGCGCCGGTGCGGCGACCGGGGAAGCAAAAGACTCGGCCGTAGGATTCGATTGAATATTCATCTGGATACTCCTTGTTGCTGGCTGGCGTGATTGCTCATCAGGGCAACGAACAAGTCGGCGATGCTGGGCGTGCGCAAGTCGCCAAGCGCTGCGAGTTGCTGGCGATCGACGCGATCGAACAGCAGGATGCTGCGACCGAGCACCTGGCGCTCGTGAATGGGTTTGAGCGCCCGTGCTGCGGCGACCTGCTCGGGATGCACCGTCACTTCCAGATAGCGCGACTCGAATTCTTCCATGCTGCAATCGAGTACGATGCGTCCGCGGTGGATGAACATGAGATCGGTGAGGACGTTCTGGACGTCTTCAACCTGATGTGTGGTCACGACAATGGTACGGCTGCGATCGAAGTAGTCGTTGAGCAGCGCATCGTAGAACTGCTTGCGATACAAGATGTCGAGGCCAAGCGTCGGCTCGTCCAGCACCAGCAATTTTGCGTCAATGGCCATGACCAGAGCGAGGTGCAGCTGGGTCACCATGCCCTTCGATAATTCCCTGACCTTGCTGGCGCGGCGGATGTCGGTCTTGGCAAGAAAACCTTCCGCCTTCGCGCGATCGAATCGCGGATGCACCCCGGCGACGTAGTCGAGCGCCTGCGAGACCCGCATCCAGCGCGGCAGTACGGCAACATCGGCAATGAAGCAGACATCGCGCATGAGCTGATCGCGCTCGATCCAGGGGTCGCGTCCGAGCACCCTCAGTTCTCCCTGATATGGAGTGAGGCCGAGAATCGCGTTGAGCGCGGTAGTCTTGCCTGCGCCGTTGGGTCCGATAAGTCCGAGGATGCGGCCCTCGTCCACGCGCAGATTCACATTGTCCAACGCGATCGCTGTGCCGAAGGTCTTGCGGAGGCCGCGTGCTTCTATGACTGTCATGGCTTCTTTGCCTCCTCCGCAGCTTTCGACGACCGGCGGTTGGCAGCACCATTCAGCAGCTCTTCGGCTGTCAGGCCGAGCCGCTGAATGGTGGCGTAGACCATGGGCCATTGTTCCGCTAGAAACCTCTGGCGCTCGCCCCGCAGCAGGAGATTGCGCGCGCCCGCATTGATGAACATGCCGCGACCTCGCTTACTTTCGACGAGTTGCTCGTCGACCAGTTGTTGATAGCCCTTGAGAACCGTGAGGTGATTGACGCGATATTCGGCCGCGACATTGCGCACGGAGGGCAGCGGATCGCCTTCTTTGAGCACGCCGTCGAGTATCATGGCGACCACGCGGTCGCGAAGCTGACGGTAAATCGGCTGATTGTCGTTCCACTCACGGTCCATCAGGTTCTCCAGATAGCCCTTACAGGGATGCGCTCCGTCAATTCTTCCGCTGCAGATCGAAGTGCGCGTGGATCGGCTTGTCCTTCATCATGAAAGTCCAATCCTCGGTGTGATGGTTGGCGTCGATGACGGTGAACACCGAATGGTGCATGTGGTACTCCGTACTCCCGCTGATGTCCTTCAACTCGAACTCGACCGTCTTGCCGTCGGGCGACATCTTGCCGGTCATGCGCGGCCGGTTCCCCGCATCGCAATAGTGAATCAGCGTGAGCTGGTCTCCGTCCACGTAAAGCATTGTGACCGGATGGTCGTACTTGGTCGCATCCAACGGCGTTCCCGCTTCCTGGAACTCGTGCACGAGGGCGTTTCCCCGCGAGGTCACGCGCAGCGAGAGGTGCATCGGCTTGCCCCCTGACATCTCCGGCATCTCCGGGACGGTGACGGGGCCTTCCCACTCTCCCGCCAGGGTTTTCAGGGTTGCGAAGGACTTCTGCGCCTCGGACGGCGCAGGAGCCACGGAGGACTTTTGCGCGTCGGACTGCGCGAAAGCCAAGGTGGAAAGCGACATCAGAACAACGGACAGCATAAAACGAAGGGATTTCATGTTGATTCTCCTCAAAGCTTCTTTACTTTCGGGTCAGGGTTCTCACCCGCATACTCCGGTTGAGAGCGATCACCTCTGTTTGACCTCTAGTGATATAGTTAACTATAGCACTAGTTAACATGTCAAGTGTTTTTATTTTCTTTTTGAGCCTTCCGGCGCCATCCGCTATTCGCTTCAGAAACAAGGTTGCAAGCCCAGCAATGCCGGAAGCAATTGTGGGTTACACGGTCTCAGACTTGGATGATCGCGATATCTGGGAGAGGACTGCGGTGGTACGTGCTCGCTGCTCGCGAGATTTTCCGAGCCGCCGACCACACCGGAGTGGTTTTATTTGGGCGATCTGATCGCTTCTAGATCGGGCCAGCCATAAGCTACTTCGGATAGCATCGCGCCTCCAATTTCGATTTCTTTGGAGGTTACGAGCTGGGCGCCTGATTTCACGTAGAAGTGTCTAGAAGGATTTCTATCAAGCACCCAAACGGCCATGCTCGTAAAGCCTTTGCTGATCAGCGATCCTGCAAGTTCTCGGAGAAGAGCTGTTCCGATCCCTTGTCCTTGGGCCTGCTGTAAGAGGTAGATTGCAAACAACTCGGCATCGTAATTCTGCACTGGCTCGCGGATCGGCCCTCCGCTGATGAACCCTATGACTTTTCCGTCCAGATCGGCGATATAGACCTGTACGTCACGGGTGAGCCATTCTCGCCAAAGGGGCACACGCTCTGCCTCGTTCAAAGCGGCCAGGTATTCATCAGGAACGATGCCCGCGTAGGTCGTCCGCCAGCTGAGTACGTGTACATGTGAAATTTCCACGGCATCGTGCTGCGTTGCAGCCCGAATCGAGACCATGTGCTCACAATAATCTTGCTGACAGGATGTCAGCAACAATCGATAGCGCCGAGTGACGGGCAACGGGGAAGTAATCTCGGGCAGGCGCCATCGCGCGATTACTTCCGGCTTTCCGGCCATTTGCGGAATCGCCGGATCGGCCGCGCCTCCGTCCAAAAAGCCGCTGTCCTGACCTCGTTTGGAGAGTAGTGTTCGCATCCCAGCCTGCAAATACATGTCGAACCCGCATTTGCGGGGTAGAATTCCCCGTAAGAGACCATCTCCATGACAAAGATACTTTCTTTGTGTTTGACGGTCGTTTTTTTCTGGACGCCTGCGATCGCTCGTCCGCAGCAATCCGATAACCGAAACACCGTGCCCGCAGGTGTGGCGGGACCGCTCATGCGGGAACTCGACTGGGACACCTATCTCGACAAAGTTCAGGGTGCATGGATGGGAAAGATGATCGGCGTCACCTTCGGCGCGCCCTGGGAATTCCGATACCAGAACACGCCAATCGGGTTCGACATCGACGATTGGCCGCTTTCTCCAACGCGCATGAAGGAGTATCGGCAGCGTGCTTCCAACAAGCCAGACGATTGGACTCCGATCACGAGCGAGGCTAACAACCGGAACGTTAGCATTAACCTTGACTTCATCATCGATTCGGAGAAGGAGCATCCTAGCTTCGGCATTCCCGACAACGACGACATTTACATCAATCTGCTGTTCCTCTATTGTTTGCGCCGCTACGGTATTGACGTCGATCCGGTCACGGTTGCCCGCGAATGGGACAAGAAGATTCGCCAAGTGTGGCATGCGAACGAGGCCGGGCTCGCCAACATCCGCAAGGGCATCCTGCCGCCCGATTCCGGCAACCCGCGCAATAACCTGCACGCGGATGATATCGACTTCCAGATTGAGTCCGATATTTTTGGCATGATCGCTCCCGGCATGCCGCAAGTCTCCAACTGCTACGGCGAACGCATGGGGCACATCATGAACTACGGAGACGGCGTCTACGGCGGCATGTTCGTTTCCGCCATGTATACGCAGGCGTTCTTCGCAAGAAATATTCGAGAGGTTGTCGAAAACGGCATTAAAGCCATTCCTGCGCAAAGCCTGTACGCACAGACGATCCACGACGTCATCCAGTGGCACGACCAGTATCCCAACGATTGGCTGAAGACTTGGCATCTAGTGCAGGCAAAGTGGGGCGAAGTGGATCACTGTCCGGAGGGTTACAAGAAGCCGTTCAATATCGACGCGAAGCTCAATGGCGCCTACATTGTGATGGGATTGCTCTATGGCGACGGCGATTGGTACAAGACCATGAACTACGCGACTCGCAGCGGCCAGGATGCCGACTGCAATCCGGCCAACGCCGCGGGCATTTTAGGCACGCTGATCGGGGCGCATGCGATTCCCGCGAAATACAGCGAACCTGTTCATAACACTTACTGGAACAAGTCCCTCGCCGGTCTTCCTGATTCGTACGAGGTCGATGTTCTCTCTGGCGATACCGCCCAGATTGGCCTCAAAGTCTTGCTCGCGAACGGCGGAGAGGTAGTATCCAGATCCGGCAAGCTCGTGCTGCGCATTCCTCAGCAGGACCCGGTCCCGCCATCCAACCTGGAGCAGGTGAAGTGGGACGGCGACAAACCTGTCTTTTAGTTGCCAATTTTCCAACTCAGTGGGGACCGCTGAACCCGGACTCCGCTGGAATAACGGGTACTTCGGAATTAATCTCGGGAGGCCCGATCGCGCGATTACCTCCGGATGGCGACTACAGGTCAAGCACTCTGGTGCGTGAGTTATCTTGAGCCGACTTGCCGAGTTGTGTACAGTCAAGACAACCTCAAAATGAAATCAAATTCTTGCTGGTTACGGGTTGGGTGCGCTCTCATTGGGGTGCTCGCGCTGGTCTGCGTCCAAGCAATTGCCGAGGTCAAGCATCCTGCAATGCTCAGCCGCCTGGGCGGGGTCGATTCCATCATTGAGCAGGCGGTTGCGGATGGGAACATTCCTGGGGCCGTGCTGGTGGTGGGGCACGACGGGGCGGTGGTTTATCGCAAGGCGTATGGGAACCGGGCGCTGGAGCCCCGACGCGAGCCGATGACGCTCGATACTGTGTTTGATTTGGCCTCGCTAACCAAGGTAATTGCGACAACCACGGCGATGATGCAACTGGTCGAGCAGGGTAAGGTGCGGATGAATGATCCGGTGGCAAAGTATCTGCCGGAGTTTGCGCAGAACGACAAGGAGGACATCACGGTGCGGCAGTTGATGACGCACTACTCGGGGCTTGCGCCCGACTTGGATTTGACGACGCCGTGGGAAGGGAAGAACACGGCCTACCAACTGGCATTTGTCGAGCCGCCGGAAACAACCCCAGGGTCGGGATTCGTGTATAGCGACATCAACTTCATTACTTTGGGAGCGCTCGTGGAGCGGGTGTCGGGCGAGACGTTGGATGCGTATACGACCCAGCACATTTTTGCGCCGCTGAAGATGACGCGGACGCGGTTTGTGCCTCCGGCGGCGTGGCGGGCGAAGATTGCGCCCACGCAGTATGACGAGAACGAGCACATGCTGCGGGGAGTGGTGCATGATCCGACGGCGCGGCGGATGGGCGGAGTGGCGGGGCATGCGGGCCTGTTCTCTACCGTGGATGATCTGGCGAAGTTTGCGCAGGCGCTGCTGAATGGGGGTGGAGGAATTCTGTCGGCGGTGACCGTGGAGAAGATGACATCGCCGGAACAGCCGCCGCAGGCGCCGGTGCTGCGCGGGTTTGGGTGGGATATCGATTCTCCGTTTTCGTCGAATCGCGGCGACCTGCTGCCCGTGGGATCATTTGGGCACACCGGGTTTACGGGGACGTCAGTGTGGATTGATCCGACGACGCAGACCTACATCATCTTGCTGACGAATTCGGTGCATCCGCGCGGAAAAGGAAACGCGATCGGGCTGCGGACGAAGGTGGCGACAGAAGTTACGGCGTCGCTGGCGTTGAATCCGTCGGAAAAAGAAGCGCTGCGGTGGAAGAGCATCACCGGATACAACGAGGCGCTGAGTGCGTCGCGGCACATGAGCACGCGGAATGGAACGGTGAAGACTGGGATCGAGGTGCTCGAGGAGCACGGGTTTGACGTGCTGCAGGCAGCGTCCGGGAAAAAGCGGATTGGAGTCGTGACGAATCAGACGGGAATCGATAGCCAGGGGCTGCGGACCATTGATGTGCTGGCGAAGGCACCGGGAGTTTCGCTGGACGCGATCTTCAGTCCGGAGCACGGTGTTACGGGGACGCTGGATACAACGGGCATTGGAAATTCCGTGGACGCTGCGACGGGGGTTCCCGTATACAGCGTGTATGGGGGGACGGATGCGGCGCGGCGTCCGCCGGCGGATGTGATGAAGAATCTGGATGCGGTGGTGTTTGATATCCAGGACGCGGGGGCGCGCTATTACACGTACGAAACGACGCTGGGATATTTTCTGGAGGGCGCGGCGCAGGCGGGAATTGAGCTGATCGTGCTGGACCGTCCGGATCCGGTTACGGGGTCGTTTGTGCAAGGTCCGGTGTCGGACGCCGGGCGGGAAAGTTTTACGAATTACTGGACCGTCCCGGTGCGGCCGGGGATGACGATGGGCGAACTGGCGAAGATGTTTAATGCGGAACGGAACATCAACGCCAAGCTCACCGTGGTGCCGATGGAGGGATGGCAACGTGGGGACTGGTTCGATTCGACGGGTCTGGTGTGGGTAAGTCCTTCGCCGAATCTGAGGAGCGTGACCGAGGCGGCGCTGTATCCTGGAGTGGCGATCATCGAGGGCACGAATGTTTCAGTGGGACGGGGGACGGATACTCCGTTTGAGTTGCTGGGCGCGCCGTGGATGAAGAGCAAGGAACTGGCGGCCTATTTGAATGCACGCGGGATCGCGGGCGTGCGGTTCGTTCCTGTGACGTTTACGCCGACAGCGAGCAACTATGCAGGGCAGATATGCTCGGGTGTAAACATCATCGTGACGGATCGGAACGGATTTGACGCGCCGGAGTTAGGGATGGAGTTAGCGGCGGCGCTGCGGAAGTTGTACACGGCGGATTTCAAGATCGAGCGCATGGCGGAGTTGCTGATGAATCAGAATGCGTATGACGCGCTGGTGGCGGGGCAGGATCCTCGGAGGATTGCGCAGGATTGGCAGGACGGGCTGCAGAAGTTTGCGAAGATGCGGGAGAAATATTTGATTTACAAGTAAGGGGCTCTCTTGCTGCGGGTGATGAGTGTAATCGCGAGTGGCTGTTGAAAAACTCACTCGCCGGAAAATGGCCGAAAAAACTTTGCATTAGGAAGCCCTACAAACGACTTTCTTGATTTTCCTAGACATTTTCTATCCCCCAAATTTCAGCTGTTTTGGAGAAAATGGAGTTTTTCAACAGCCACGCGATTTTTCGCCAGCTGACCGACCCTCTTAAATTTCCGAGTTGCCAACTATACGGACAAGTGAACCAAGGAGTAGACTTTCCCGCATTCCTGGGCGAGGAGTCTTGTATGAAAGCAATAGCAATGGTCATCGTATTGCTGGCCGGAGTAGTCGGAGCTGCGCAATCGAAGCCTGACGAGAACGCCATTCATAGGATCCTTGATGACGAGATCACCACCTGGAACCACGGCGACACTGATGGATACTCCCAGCATTTCGCTGCTGATGGGACCTTTACAAACGTTATGGGAATGTTTTTTACCGGGCGGCAGGCATTCCGTGACCGGCACGAGATCATTTTCAAGGGACCATTCCGTGGAACGATGCTGCAGCTCCAAGTCGTGTCGTTGCGGTTCTTCACAGGTGAGGTTGCCGTGTGCGAGACCCTGACGTGGGTTTCGGGGTTTAAGAGCGGCGCGCCTCCCGGTCTTCAGCTCGACACGAAAGGCCGACTCCGCACACGTCTTTTGCAAGTGATGGCAAAACGTAGCGGCGAATGGCAGATTGTCGTCTACCACAACGTCGACATCAAGCCCAACGTAGAGGCACCTGAACCGAACTAGTCTAGGAGAAAGTTGTGGCACTGCAAGTACGGGACTGTGACCTGCGCAATTGACGAAACACGGGCATCTCTGACAATGTGGATCCCTGTCAAACACTTTTTGAGCGTACTGCTCCGTGCACTCGGAAGAGAGCGCCATTTCGCTCTAGTTGAAGATTCTGCCATACCAACCAAGGCTCGCTCGTAATCGTTTCAGGTCAGAAACTCAGTCCGACCCATGCATCTCTTCGGTCGCAACTCGATCATGATTACTACTTCGAACTCCTCCGTGTAAGGAGGAGCGGGACGCCCAATCGTATGTCCAGGAAAGGCTGAGGTGTTCGGTGGGAGGTGAGCCCACCAGGGTAAGAAGTCAGACCCCTGTAGCTAGGATCGCGTGCGCGGAGGAAACGAAGCGTATGGAGTCGATCGACAAAGCCATCCCTGGGATGGTGAGCAAGTCATCGGGCTGTAACGAAAGTGAACGCGTAGGTGACCTCGAGAATCCGAGATCCAGAGGCCGAGCCCACGATTGGGGGGTGAAGGCAGCATGGATCGTCGCAAACTGACTGACGCGGCGAGAAGCTCTGGCGGGGCGTTAGCGACGGCACGATGACAAGGATACCTTAAGCAACTGGAGAAGCCCTCCTCGTCCCGTGGCGAAATCCGCGGAGCAAGGAAACCGTATAACCGGTGACACCGGGAAGTCGGTGGACGGCGAGAGGGTGGCGGAGGGGCCAGCAGTAGCGGGGAAGCGGGGTAATGCCCGTGGAGCGAAGAGGCCCTGCTGTTGTGTACGAACTCCAACCATAGGGGAGGCAAGGGTGAATGACAAAGTCACCTATCAGTTTGCAAGACCTGAGGAGGAGGATATACGTCAAGGCGAAGGCAGAACCAACTTGGCGCTTTTGGGGACTATACGTCCATGTCTGCAGGATGGAAACGCTCCAGGAAGCCTACCGGATGGCCAAGAGCAATCATGGCGCACCTGGGATCGACGGCATCACGTTTGATGTCATCGAAGAAAGCGGAGTGGAGAGTTTTCTGAACCAGATCCAGGATGAACTAGTTCACAACACGTATCAGCCCATGCCGGTGCGGAAGAAGGAGATTCCCAAGGACGGGGGCAATAAAGTCCGCGTCCTCTCGATCCCCACAATCCGTGACCGCGTAGTACAGGGTGCGCTCAAGCTCATCCTGGAACCGATCTTCGAAGCTGATTTCCAATCGGGGTCGTACGGCTATCGACCCAAGCGGACCACTCATGAAGCGGTAGACCGAGTGGCTCAAGCGATTGTCCAAGGGCTAACACGGATCATTGATTTGGACCTTCGGGCCTACTTCGACAGTGTGCAGCATTCGCTGCTGCTCGAGAAAGTAGCACGGCGGGTCCAAGATCGATCGGTGATGAGACTCCTGAAGATGATCCTGAAGTCAACCGGAACGAAGGGAGTTCCTCAGGGCGGGGTAATTTCGCCAGTGCTCAGTAACCTCTATCTCACTGAGGTAGATCGCATGCTGGAAAAGGCGATAGCGACCACGCGAAGAGGAAAATACCCCAATGTTCAATACGCGCGATTTGCGGATGACTTGGTGGTGTTGATTGACTCCCGTCCGAGGCATGAGTGGCTGTTAGGGGCGGTGGAGAGACGGCTGCGGGAAGAATTGGCAAAACTCAGAGTTGAAATCAATGAGGAGAAGAGCCGGAAAGTTGATCTATCGAAAGGAGGGAGCTTTGGCTTTCTGGGGTTTGAGTATCGCCGCATCCGCAGCCGTAAGGGAAAGTGGCGAGCTCACTACGTGCCTAAGCCGAAGAAACGGACGGCACTCCTGCGGAAGCTCAAAGACCTTTTCCGACGATGCGTCAGCCAACCCGTAGGACGGGTGATCGAACTTATCAATCCGATTCTGCGGGGTTGGGTTCACTACTTTGCGGTAGGGGACTCGAGCCGGTGCTTTTCCTACATTAAGCTCTGGGTGGAGAAGAAGGTGCGGCGGCATTTGATGCGCGCCCGAGGGCGCGAAGGATTCGGCTGGAAGCGGTGGAGTAGGCAGTGGCTTTACGACACTCTCGGACTGTTCAACGGGTACCGAGTTGTTCGAGCCATCAGCTGAAAGCCATCCAGCACGCATCGGCCACATA
This sequence comes from uncultured Acidobacteriaceae bacterium, assembly GCA_963791515.1. Taxonomy (GTDB): domain Bacteria; phylum Acidobacteriota; class Terriglobia; order Terriglobales; family Acidobacteriaceae; genus Sulfotelmatobacter. The sequence continues at coordinate 390,019 of CAWBSS010000001.1, forward strand.
ACCCTTGATGTGAAACACACAGGAAAGCCCAGTGCAGGAAATCTGCACGCTGGGTTTGATGTGGCGGGGACTGGAAACCAGCTTACGATTCGGCTAGTGAGGCACTCCCAGAGGAAACGGGGAGCAACAGATAGGCTGAGTCTACGGAGCTTGGCGCCAGTCCTCGACCCTACAATTACTCGATGTTCTACTGCACACCATGGCGATTTCCGGGCTGTCCCGCGTGCGAACCGAACTTTTTCACCTGCTCGTAGTCCCATCCCTTGCGCCATCATCCAGAACAAACGAATGGCCAGTCTTCGCGCCATGGCGACTTTGGCGATCTTCCGTCCCCGTCGCACACCAGATGGAAAGTACTTATTGCGCCATTCCGGAAGACTGCGCGCCGTCACCTGGGCCGCTTCCACCATCAAGAAGCGCAACATCGAACTGCCTTGCTTGGTGATATGTCCCAGTCGACGCCGATTCGCCACTCGAGTCCTCTAAGGGCACTAACCCCAAATACGCGGCGATCTGCTTGCCGCATTGAAAGCGCTCCGCTTTCCCGATGATCAACACGAAGGCTAAGTGCGGTCAGCGGACCCACTCCGGGATGGGTCATCAGACGATCGTGCCTCCGGAGACTTCTCGACTTCTTGCTCAATCGCCTGACTCAGTTCGGCGATCGTCGGGTTCAGTCGGTCCAGCAACTCCAGCAGATCCTGTCGTCGCCGGCTCGCCCATGGCGCCAACCGGAACGATCTCCAGTTGTTCTCGTCCGTGCTCCCGCCATAACCTCTTCTTGCAGCGTAGGCCTTCGTTCAGGGCTACGGCTTGCAGCTGATTCATGATGCGGGTGCGCGCCTGCACCATGCGGTGCCGATGCCACAGCAGTTGCCGCAGATCGCGATTCTCCCAGCTCGGCACCCAGATCTGCGGAAAGTCATCCTTCAGCAGCAAGTGCAGAATGTGTTGCGCATCCTGGCGATCGGTCTTCTGCTTGCGTTCCCGCTTCCTGGCGATCTCGGTGGCGTCCCCGATCCACAACTCGAAGTTCAGCTCCGCCAGCAGTCGCTCGAACCAGCGCGCTTGCCCGCTGGCTTCCATCCCCACGCGTACTTTCATTCCCTGGACCGCGAGCTCACGGTAGAACTTCTCTGCTTCCTCGCGGTGCTCGAGTCGCCGTTCCTGTAATTCCCCTGTGTCCGTATCGACAAACGCAATTTGCTGAAAGCTCGGGTGGTAATCGCATCCGATAATCAACATGTCGGCTCCTTTTCTCCCGAGCCTTTTGGTTGGTTAGCACCACCAAGTTTACTCGGGGCCAGGGAGCCGACATTGTCATGGAATCAATTACGCGTTTTGACCGCTGGTCATTGA
>CAWBSS010000002.1:0-321355 GCA_963791515.1 uncultured Acidobacteriaceae bacterium
AGGTGGCCAGCGACAGCGGGCCGTGGTAGGTCTGCGCGGCCTCGGACCACGACCGCTCCCGGTCGTTCCAGGGGACCAGGTGGGTCAGGATCAGCTGCCCGACCCCGGCCCGCGCCGCGTGCTCGCCCGCCTGGCGGGCGGTGAGATGGACGTCCGGCGCGTTGTCGGGCCCCTCGAGGTACGACGCCTCGCACAGGAGCAGGTCCGCGCCCTGCGCCAGGCGGACCAGCGCCTCGCACTCCCCCGTGTCGGCCGAGTAGGCGAGCCGGCCGCCGGCGTGCTCCACCCGGAACCCGAACGTCTCCAGTGGGTGGTTCATGTGGTCGGTGGCCACGCGGAAGGGGCCGATCTCGAGCTGGCCCACGGCGAGGTCACTGAACTCGAACGGGGCCTGGTCCAACTCGCGGGGACGGTTGCCCAGGTAGGGCCTGATGCGATCGGCGGTGCCGGGCGGACCGTAGACCGGGATGGCGGGCTTACGGCCGTCGGGGGCGAACTGCCGCGCGATCCAGTACGAGCCCGCGTCGATGCAGTGGTCGGCGTGCAGGTGGGATACGCAGATCGCGTCGATGCTGAAGAGCTCCGCGTACCGCTGGAGCACCCCGAGGGCGCCGTTGCCCATGTCGATGACCAGCCGGAAGCCCTCGGCCTCGAGCAGGTAGCAGGACGAGGGGCTGTCGGGGCCTGGAAAGCTGCCCGAGCATCCGATCACGGTGAGCCGCATGGCTGGCATTATGGCACTGGCATTACGGCGGGCTCACGCCCACAGTTGCCCTTCCAGCCGTTCTTCGGCCTCGTCCAGCGTGCCCTCGTACGCGCCGGTGGACAGGTACTTCCAGCCGCCGTCGGCGATCAGGACCGCGATGTCGGCGGGCCGACCCTCCGCGACCGCCTTGGCGGCCATGGCCAGGCCCGCGTGCAGGGCGCAGCCCGCGGAGATGCCGGCGAAGATCCCCTCGGCGGCGACCAGTTCCCTGGTGCGGCGCAGGGCGTCGGCGGACGACACCGAGAACCTGGTGGTCAGGATGGACGGGTCGTACAGCTCGGGGACGAAGCCCTCGTCTACGTTGCGCAGGCCGTAGACGAGCTCGCCGTAGCGGGGTTCGGCGGCGACGATCTTGACGTCCGGCTTGTGCTCGCGCAGGTAGCGGCCCACCCCCATCAGCGTGCCCGTGGTGCCCAGGCCCGCCACGAAGTGCGTGATCGTCGGCAGGTCGGCCAGCAGTTCCGGGCCGGTGGTCTCGTAGTGCGCGCGGGCGTTGGCCTCGTTGCCGTACTGGTACCTGGTGGACGGAACCAAAGCTGGCATCTTCCCGCGTACGCCTAACGATCCGATGACGAGAGTTTTGCCCCTGCCTGATGAACCGAAAAAGGCGTACTACCTGGAGGACTGGGATAAGGCCAAGGGATACACTCAGCCGCTGCCGTTCGCCGAGGGCAAGAGCATCACCCTGGGGATCGACAACGCGCTGGCCCGGGTGAATGTAGTTTCGGATACGGCCAACCTCATGCTGTTCGATGGACGCGACCGCGCGCAGAACGGCTGGTTCGTGTTGCGTTCGCTGATCCCTTCGGGCAAGACCACCGGCGCCATCGTCTGGCACATCAGGCCGGACGTGATTCCGAACTGGACGCGGCCGCCGATGATCGCGCACAGCCAGGTCGGCTATGCGCCGGGCTTCTCAAAGGTGGCGGTGCTCGAACTCGACCCGAAGTACAACGCCCCGAAGACGGCCAGAGTGCTGCGCCTGATGGAAGACGGATCTTACAAGCAGGTGTTCGAGGGCCCGATCACGCCTTCAACACCCTGGCTGCGCTACGTCTATTCGAAATTCGACTTCACCCCGGTGAAGGATCCCGGCCTCTATGTTGTCGAGTATGGAGACCAGCGTACGGCGCCCTTCCCCATCTCAAAGGATGCTTACGCGAACATCTGGCAGGACAGCCTGGATCATCACCTTGCGGAGCAGATGGATCACGTTTCCGTTCGCGAAGGCTACCGCGTGTGGCACGGTGCTTCGCACCTGGATGATGGCCGCATGGCGCCCGTAGTTGGGGAGCAATTCGACGGCTGGAACCAGGTCACAGGCAACGGACGGGAAGTACAAAGGCGGCGATCACATCCCTGGGATGAACGTGGGCGGCTGGTACGATGCCGGCGACTTCGACCTCGAGGAGCCTGCGCAGTTGAGCGTGATTCAGAGCCTCGCTCTGGCGTATCGCGAATTCAATCTCACGTACGACGAGCTTACGGTGGATGAAGCCGCCCGTGAGGTTGAGATGCACCGTCCCGATGGCGTGCCGGATACGGTGCAGCAAGTCAAGCACGGCGCACTGCTCATCCTGGCGCAGTTTCACAACATCGGCCACGCCATCCGCGGCACTCACGAGCCAGATCTGCGCCAGTACACACAGGTGGGCGACGGAGCGTCGAAAACTGACGGCCGCATTTACGACCCGAAGCTCGGCCCGAACGAAGTGAAGGGCGACTACTCCGGCAAGCCGGACGATCGCTGGATCTTCACTACGAACAACCCGTATTTCCAGTGGAATGCCATTGCGGCGCTGGCTGCAGCGGCGGATACGCTGAAAGGCTGGGACGACGCATTAGCGAAAGACTGCCTCGAGACCGCGATCAAAGCATGGAAGGACACGAGGGCTGACCCAACGCAGTATCCGGTTGGCGGCTCAGACCGCAGAGGCCCCGGCAGGTGCCTCCGGAGTTGGTGTGCTGGCTGCGTCTCAGGGTGTGGTCTCTGGCGCTCAAGGCGGTCGTCAGCCAGGGGGCAACTCGGGCGCTCCGACAAGCTCTGGCACCACTAGCGCACAAACAGCTCCGCCGGCCGGCGTCGGCCGTGGCGGATCTGGCGTCGGACTGGACTGGGCGGCGGCCCTGGAATTGACCATCGCCACGAATGGTGCCGAGCCATACAAGTCTCGTCTGAAGGAATTGTTCCCTCAGATGATTGTCGCGCAGCAGATGGACCTCCGTGGTTGGACAGCGGTCCGGGCATTGCCTTATCTGGATGCGAGCGCGAAAGATCAAATGCGCGAAGCGGTGAAGACATACATGGCGGGTTTGGACAAGCGGTTGGACGCCACCCCGTTCGGCGTGCCCCCGAGCCTCGGCACCTGGGGCGGATCGGGCGCCGTGGTGGACATGGCCATCCGAATGTATTTCCTGCACAAGGCGTTTCCGGATCTCGTGAGCCCCGAATACACACTTCGCGGGGTCAACTACATTCTCGGCACGCACCCGGTATCTAGCACTTCGTATGTAGCTGGAGTCGGTACGGTCTCGAAGACGATGACGTATAGCAACAATCGCGCCGACAATGCTTTCATCCCGGGTGCCGTGATTCCGGGATACATCATCATCAAGCCGGATTTTCCGGAGTGCATCGACGACTTCGGATTCCTGTGGTTTGAGGATGAAGCCGTCGTCGCTGGTTCGGCAAGCTGGATCGTCGCCGGCAACGCTGCGGACGCGATCATCAAGGAATCGAAGTAAACCCAGCTCTAAAAGCGCCCAGCGGCCCCTGAGCGGTGCCGAACGTTTCTTTCTTGGGGAAGAATTTGTTACGGCGCGGCGTTCATCGCATTTACGAGAATGCCGTCATTGAGGACGGCCGTATCCTGGGCGCATGTACGCGCAAGTCTTACGTCCTGCCGCATGCGCGCGCGTTGGGGATCTTGCTGCAGTGATTAGTCTCGGAAGTCGGCTAGTGTTTGCCAATGGAGAGGTAGCGATTGCGATTGCCGCTTCTGCCTCAGTCAAGGCTGTGCGGATGCGACACTTGATCACGGACTTTGACGCTGGCCCGAAGTCGGCTTCGAGGAGATCTCCCTGAAACACGTTTGTGAGCTGGGGTGCGATGTGACCCGCAGCAAATACGACATCCTTGCCAAGTCTACGAGGTTTGCCCAATGAGCTAGATCCGTCTCTCCCCACATCTCATATGAGGGTTTTCAGGCCACGCTGATCTTCTCTGGCCCGACCGTAAACATGACGTCCTCCGACCTCGACTGGCGGCCATAAAAACGCATCGGAGCCCGGCTTGCTTTGAGCGCATAGTCGAATGCCTGGGAGAGTGGGCGGGTCGTGAGAATACTGTAAAAACTCTCTACCCAAGCTGCCATCATTTTTGCGCTAACCATAATCGAGTAGTTGCAGGTCTGACATCGCAGGTCTGGTCATGGCTCAAGACTGTCGAAGAGACTGGGGAAAGTCAATAGTGGACAGTCCGTCTCTTCTGCCGTTATTCCCAGCGGGCTAACGCCATTTCCACAACTGCTTACACACTTGCACCAGCGTCTGTATCTGGCGCGGGCTGGGAAGGTTGTTATAGACAAGGCGGCAGTCTCGGTAGGCCGTCTCGTAGAACTCCCGGACGGCTGGCAAACTCAGATGAGCAAGGTTGTGACGGAGTTCCTTGAGGTTTTCCTCGCTCAACATCTCTTGCTCTCGCTGGTCTGGACGCCGAGCCATGGGCGAGCATTTTGTCGTGTTCGCCTTTTGTTCGCCGATGGGAACGTGCACTCATGAGTCTTTGTTATTGCAAGAAGTGCTAGGAGCTGAACCCGCGCCGCGGTAGGATCACCCTGCGTTGAGGTGCTTCATGAAGGATTTTTGCGAAATTCTACGACAGAAAGAGATGGCGATCGAGCGCATTCAGAAGGAGATTGCCGCCCTCCAATTTGTCGCTCCCTTACTTGCGGACGACGGGGACGTTAGGCGAACTGGCGAGTCTCCTTCGTCTTGGCTCAAAGGCGTAGAGCAGCAGAACAAACCCGCCTAGCTCCTCTGACTCGCGGGATGACTGCTGCTTGCGCCTAAGCCGTCTTCTTCCCTGCCTTCACCCGCGCCCATCGGGCCCTTTGTGCAGCGGCGATCTTCCTTCGCGCGGCCGCCGAGAGCGTGCGTTTACGACGTATAGGGACAACCTTCGCCTTCTCCCGAACCTTTGCCCAACGCGCTCTTTGGGCAGCCGCAATTCGCGCCTTTCCTGAAGCCGACAGCTTTCGCTTGGCTGTTCCCTTTCCGTATGACTTGCCAAAAGCTGCGAGCGCCGCACCAATCCCGCGAAGTTCCCTGGTCAGACGATCCTGTTCCTTCTTTAACAACCGGACGACTCCGGTCAAATTGGTCATTGAGTTCCCCCTCGTGCGGCATTGTAACAGCGCTGGGGCTTTCAATTTGCCGAGTGGCTACCGCCGCTCAGTCGTTCGAATGAGCTATTCTAGTACCTATGGATCAGCTAACAGTGCTTCGCGAAAAGATCGGGTGTCTCCGCGACGAGATCGCACACCTTCAAGAGTTGAACGACCAGTATCGGCGTACGGGGAATCGGGACCGAAATGAAACAGAGGCTCAGATCGCTCACGGCCAGAGGCATGAACGGCTACAAGCTATACAGCAGGAACTGACCCAACTCGCGGGCCTTGGCCGACGAGTTCTGTCGATCGAACAGAGGAAAGAAGAGCACCGCTCCCGGCTGCATCTCGTCACGAAGGCTTCGTAGGGCCTTTGGCATTGTCCTTAAAGCCCGTCAATCGACCGTTGCCTTCAGAGAATTCAGCCGCGACTCAGGACGATCAAGGTTCGGGAAATCTCGGAGGCCTTGCACGTTTCGAAGCCTTACGCGGCGCTCATCCGCGCAGGACGACGCCGACCGCATCAGAGGCACTGGAAAATCCTTGCGAAACTGGCGGCAGTGTCGCCGGTCGGTCAATGAGCGATATGGCGATATTAGTGCGCCGGGATAAACCGGCCTGAAGCAGAGGAGGAAGAATCCTTACAAGAAAGGAGTAGCGAACCACTTGGCCTCGAGTCTTGCGCTGCTACCGTGAGGGACCCAGTGAAGCGTAGATAGAGGATAGACGGGGTGGCCATTGAGCCGCGAAAATATACAACCCGGACGCCGACGCGGTTAACATGCGCGGAAGGCAACATGGACAGGAGCGACAGCACGAGTTTCTGTTCAGTCCGGCGTGGTCGAAGACCCCACGGCACGCCTAGAAACTTCATGCACGAGAACCGGGAGACCTCGGAGACACCTGACGCCAGTCCGGCAGCAGGTCGGCGAGTGAAGGCTTAGGCCGCACGGCCCGCGTGTACGTTTGCGAGGAGTCACACTGCAGCATAGTACCGATGAATCATTCGAACAGACGGAGCCTCGTCGGCGGAGGGTGAGGAGGGAAGGCTGCGGCTCAAGGAGAACGCTCTTTCATCTGACACGTACCCGACACAGAGCGGGACTACGCGTGTCCCACAGGTGCGAGAGTGTGCGGGCTAGTGTTGCTTTTGGGGTCCGCTATTTATCTGCGAGAAGAACCGGATGCGCTAAGGAGCGCTCGTCCGGGTCCGAGGAGGGAGTCGTGAGTAATCACGATCCCTACTCCGATCACCAACTGACAAAAGCTGCACCCGCACAGCCACGCTCTCTCGGCCCACGCCAGGTGGGAAAGCCAGTAAGCCAGCTCTACTGCTTTGCCGTGACCTGCATCACAGACAGTGGGTCGTTGTTGCGATAAAAAGGGTGCGTTAGCCTCCCCGAACGAGCACCACTCCCAATAGTGTCGGAGTGCACCCACCCGTCGAGGCAGCATTAGCCCTACAGTCAGCGTGCGCGTATGAGAGAACCGCGCTCCGTTCTCGTTCTTCTTCTGCTCTTGGTGTTCGGGGTGTCTGTGGTTGTTCCGGCAGAGGATGTCCCGGAAACTCCGTACGACGAATCGGAGCAGCTGCCTTACGAGGGCACTCCTCTGTTCTCAATGGCAATACCGGAAGCTTCGGCCCGGATGATCACGGCCGCCGAGTTGATTGGCGGCTCTCCGCTTGGCGCCACCTCTTTGACGAAACGCGGCCAGCGCCGTCGTGAAAACAACGCATGGTCGCGCTGCGTCACCAACTCCCTGACCACCCTCAATCATTCTCTTCGCTGTTAACAACGCTGCCTCGTGGTTGCGGTCTGGAATCGCAATGCACCCGTCGAATCGCGTGGCCAAATTGAAAAAGTTGGCTAGCGCCCGGTTGGGGAGTAAGAAACTCGTCCACCACCTGGTTGCTCGTTTCCAATTCCAACAAGTTAAGTTAGGAGCCAAGCTATGATCCGAAAATTAGTATCCCTGCTCGTAGTTTTGGTGCTGCTCAGTGCTGGAGTGCAGAGTGTAAGCGCCTGCGAACCTCCCCGACTGAATGTCATGACCCGTAACATGGACGCCGGCTCAGACTTCTGGTACGTGCTGACGGCTAACCCGAGTGATCTTTACGCAATTCTGGTCGCGATCACGCAAACCTATCAGGAGATGCTCAACAGCAACATTGCCCAGCGCGCCGACGGCATCGCCGCCGAAATTCAGAAGCAGCATCCCGACATGGTCGCTCTGCAGGAAGTCACAACCTTAAGTTCGGGTCCGTATGGATCGACCGAATTGACGGTCGTGGTGAGCGGGTTGGACTCGCTGATGGCAGCGCTCAAAACCCGCGGGCTGCATTACAGAGCGATCATGATCCAGAAGAATGCCGACATCTCACTGCCGGCGTTCGACGCCAACTACCAGAACATGATCCAGGTCGGGCTCACGGATTACGATGCGGTGCTGGTGCGCACCGATCTTCCTGCCGCAGACCTCAAAGTGCGCAATCAGCAAGCCGACCATTTCAGCGCGGCTGCGACGCTGAATTTCACCGTTGCCGGTCAGTCGATCCCGTTTCTGCGCGGATGGATTGCCTTCGATGTGAAGGTACGCGGCAAGAATTATCGGTTTGCCACAACGCACCTGGAAACCTTCAGTCCCGACTACCAGGCGGCTCAGACTAATGAGTTGCTGAGTGGCCCTTTGAACACTGAATTGCCGCTGATCTTGGCTGGCGACCTCAATTCTGACGCTCACGCCCCCAGTTGGGAGCATGGTCCGGCTTACGGGATCCTGACTAGCGCAGGGTTCGTGGACGTCTGGAGCAAGATACATCCGAACAACGCAGGAATTACCTGGCCACTCTTCCTGGAGGATTCAGGAATAGGTCCCTCTACACCGCAGCGGATTGACCTGATTCTGACCAGGGGCAGTGGCGTCGCTCCGATGCGAATTGTGCTGACGGGTCTCAATCCGCGGAATGGACTTTGGTCGTCCGATCATGCAGGGGTCGCCGCCGCTTTTAGGCTGCGGCGATAGAGTTCGGAGAAAGAGCTCGGCCCGGCGGCTACGCCCGAGCCATGCTCCGAGGGGGAAGGTTAGATACTTGTTTCAGAAGCATCAGAGCCTTTCTCTGCGGCGGGAACGGCGAAGTCCCGCGTCCGCAGGAGGTGCGTAATGCTCTACAGCATGATCGCAGTAGCGCTGGTCTCCGTCCTCCTTCACGGGAGCCTCGTCGGACAAACCGAGCAGCACGCGCTGCAGTCCCCAGCAAAGATGCAGGAAATCGTTCGCACGGCGCAGGAAAAGGACAAATCGGTGAAGGTCACTTTCCTGAAGAAGGTTGACAATCAGAAGAAGCTGGCTGGCAGAGTAAGCGAGGTTTCCCATGCGGGCTTCACACTTACTGACCTGAAAACAGGCAAGGCTACGAAGCTGGAGTACCAAGACGTGAAGGAAGTCAGGCAAAAGGGATGGTCGAAGGGCGAGAAGATCGCACTGCCGATTGTGATTGGGCTGGCAGCCATCGTGATTGCCCTGACCGCAACCAAGTCATGGGTGCGGGATTGATCCCCTCTGTCTGGATAGTTTACGTAACCAGGCCTTTACACTCAAGTTCCCCTCTCGGTGGGGATTTAAGTGCAATGGAGATTTTTCACCAACCATCATTAGTGTTTCTGGCGAATCTCCAAAGCTGCTCATTTGAGTGGCGTTATTTTCAGTTCGAATCCCGGCTTCACGTCCGTGCTCAACTCTGACAGGAGAATGAAACCACCCTTGGGAATCGGCGCGATTACCGTATGCCCGAGCATCTCCGTTCTCTTGCGCGGTGCATTTAGCGGCAAAGCCTCCTTTTCTACGCGGATAAGATCAAAGTCGTCCTGCGTGACGATGGTACCAACGGAGAGGTCGCGGGTTGCGACTGCCGCGGCCAGCGTGTACGGTTTGCGGACGCAAGCAGTCAACGCTACGGCAAGGAGTAGGACGGTCAGAAGTTTCATTGGCGACCCTTCTTTAGCATCAGCTTCGGCCAACCACCTCACATTGGCGACATTATCTGCGCCTGATTGGCAACTGTCGAGAACAGGCCTTTGCGCTCAAATTTCGACTTCTTTCGATTAATTCCACATCCGAACGTTTGTCACTGGCCGATTGTCGAGGAACCCAACTCGACCGTATAGGGGCGGGGCCTGGGGAGGGGGGTGCAACTTTGAAACGCTCTACTTCCTAACCCCACAGATTGTTAACAACCTGACGTGAGGCCACTAGGCTAGACGAATGAAAGGCGTAATCTGCTTGCCCAAGCGTCGCGGCCATTGCTTTAATGCCGTGCTTTGAGGCGTTCGCTCCACTGTGAACACCTGATACCAGTGATACCGTTTTGTGCGGAAATCCAGCGAATAGGGGAAACTATAGAAACTGTAGCCGAAGATCGAATTTCCTCGTAACCCGCTCAAACACCGGGTATTATCGCGGAAGTGTAGTATTCATCGGCACTTGCTAGAAATGGCTGTAATAGAATCCCTCCCTCTCCGCCACTCCTTCGCCACACACGCTCATCAGAGTGAAGCTGCTGCTTACTTGATTCTTACCCAAAGTGCACATTTCTGGCGCACTTAGGGTAGTTGCTTCACGCTGCCGAACCTTCCGATGCTGGCAACTTCTTGCTCCCGCCGGCTCCCCCTCGTTACTTCTTTCTTCTCTGAGCTCCTTTGGCTCGCAACTGGCGGCACACATCTGGCGCACTGCCAGCCCTGCGAAGCGTGCATTTATCGATTGATCGCACAAATGAAGAGCTGATCGGCCGCAAGTCAGACAGGCACAGTGACGCAGCAGAAAGATCCACGGCAATCTGGCACAATATTCGCACACAGACCTACAGATAAGAAGGCGGGGGCACCCGGAATTAGTGTGTCTCTCGCGCGGAGGCGGGATGCGTGCCGCGGCTTCTTTTTTCTTGCTGGTGATGATCGGCTTGAGCCAATTTGCAGAAGCGCAGAATCGTGTTGTCATCTGCGTCAGCACCGCCCTAGACGGTAAAGGGAGGGTCCTGCACGATACGCGCATCGTCGTTTCTGGCTCAAAGATCGTCGCCATAGATCGTGACGCTTCGCCAATCGACTACGACCTACGTGGCCTGACGGTGATGCCTGGTTGGATCGATGCACATGTGCACATCACGTCGAGCTTCGGACCGGACGGCAAGAACGCCGGCATGGGCGTCGCCACACCCGAAGCCGCATATCGCACTGCCGCAAATGCTTACGCGACGCTGCTGGGCGGCTTCACCACGATCCAGAGCATGGACGGCGTGGTAGCACTTCGCGAGGCGGCTGCTCGCGGCGGGCTGCCGGCGCCACGGATCGTGTCTATCGTCGAGCCGCTCGTGGGCCGCGGTGAGCAGACCGGAACGCCTGAGGAAGTCCGGGCCTTCGTCCGTAAACAAAAAGAGGTAGGGGCCGACTTCTTGAAGATTTATGCTTCGGGGGGCATGCGCCAAACTGCGCAGACGATTCCGCAAGCCGTGCTGGACGCGGCCTGTGACGAAGCGCGCAAGGTTGGCCTGCGTGCGATTGTCCACGCGAACTACGAAGCTGTGCATGGCGCCATCGCCGCCGGTTGTACACAGGTCGAGCACGGCCTCGGCGCCACGGATGCCGACCTGCACCTCATGGCCGAGAAAGGTATTTACTTCGACCCGCAAGCTGGGCAGCTCATCCAAAATTACCTGGATAACGCCGCGCGTTATGCCGGTACGCCCTTTTTTCCCAAGACTCCGCAAGAGTTCGAGCCGATGAAGGAACTGCTGCCCCTCGCCCACGAAGTCATCCAACGTGCGCGCAGGATTTCCGGCCTGAAGATCGTCTTCGGTACGGATGCGCTCGCTGGTATGCACGGCCACAATGCCGAAGACCTGATTAACCGAGTAGTCGAGGGTGGCATCGCCCCAATGGATGCTTTAGTCTCCGCACACTCACTTGCCGCCGAGGCGATGAAGATGTCTGAGCACATCGGCACGGTTGCGCCCGGACTCGAGGCCGACATCATTGCGCTTGATGGTGATCCCCTGAAGGACATCACCGCCGTGCGCCGAGTCGTTTTCGTGATGAAGGGTGGAGCGGTCTACAAGAACGAGGCCCGCCCGATGCCGCACAGTGGCACGGATTTCAGAGTCAGATAAGTGCCTTGAGTTGGTACACCGGATCGAAGGACGTCTTATCGGCCGTCAGTGGAAGGCAGAGTCCAGTTAAGAGCTAAGACTCCTCCCTGCAGTCGTGTATTCGGGCATTCATTGAGCTACGACAGCAAACGGGCACGGCTGCCCTGTGCTTGCAGTAAAGAAACCGCCTTCGAGTCAAACGAAACAAATTCCTCGGCACCCAGCCACTCCCCTTCGTGGGCAATTACGCCATCCGCAAAATCCCCGCCCACATCGAGCGCGGGCAAGCCGGCCTCCACTGCGGTTCGATTCATCACCACATTAGGGCTCCTCATGAGGCGGCGAATCGCGTCGGAAACATCGGTCGCTGATTTCCTGTAGCCTCGACGAAGCACCCACACGAATTCACAAAGAACCGGCACCGGCACAGCAACGAGATCGGCTTCCGCCAAGATCTTTGCCGCTCGCCGGGCTTGATGAAGATCATCTTGAACAGCAGCGCGAATGAGCACGTTGGTATCGGCAGTAACTTTCATTTGGCCTTCGCCCATCCCTGGGTTGCGATCTCGTTCAGCTCATCGATGGTGAATTTCGGCCCACGCCGCTGTGCCAGACAACCAAAAAAGTCGGTAATAGCGCCATCTTGCGCCATCGCTCTCACGACGATCCGGCCGTCAGGCAGTTTGTCAGCCTCAATCTTCTCCCCGGGACTGACACCAAGATGTTTGAGAAGATCCCGCTTCAATGTGACCTGCCCTTTAGCGGTAATGGTTAGAACGGTCATTCTGCCTCCTGAGCCAGTTTTAGTGTAAGGCAATATTGCCTTACTGTCAAGCTTATAAACCTGGCCGACACGGGATTCTGGGTATGGAACTGGAGGATGTCGATTGCAAGCGGCGATTCATCACAGTGCGGCTGAAGGGGGCGCGCGATCAGCACCGTGTGCCCGTCACCGACGACTTCTGGCCGATTTACGAAGAGTACTTACGCACCGAGAGCCGCGCGGCGCCGGACGTTCGAGCTGTTTGGATTGCTTCGCGGAAGAGCCAAGGTAAGCCCCTTCGCTATGCGAGTTTTGAGTCGGCCCTGCGCTACATCGGTCGAAAGGCAGGCATCTCGGTTCATCCGCACCTGTTCCGCCACACGCTCGCGCAAGGCGTACTGGAAGCCACTGGCAACATCAAGGTCGCGCAGGAGATTCTCGGACATTCACATCTCAGCACGACAGCCGATCTGTACCTGCGCGTTGATCAGCATGCAATGGTCACGGCGTTGGCTGCCGTGAAGTCCAGCACTGAGCGAGCCACGAGGCAACACTCGTGGCCTTCAGCGAAAACAGCACAGTATGTCTTCGACTATGACGATGAAACGATCTCGGAACTAGAGCAGGCCATTGCGAGGGCTTCCGGTATCGAGCCACCGGGTGGAGATTCTTGATGTCAGCGTTGATGTCGGCACTCGCGTCACGCCGCGCAAGTCGTGGTGACTTGCGCGGCGGCCTCCGTGGCTTTGTGGTTGATAAATTCGGCGGCGCGTTGTGCGTGAGCGGAGGCGGTGAACACTGCTCGGTTGTCAGCAGCCAACACCTTCAGCCAGGTTGCGATATAGGATGCGTGATCTTCGGGGGGCTCCAGAGCAAGCTCCAGATCTGCGCACAGGAACGCGGCCCCGAGTTCGGCCACCAGTTCCTCGACCGCGTAACCTTCGCTCCCGAAGCGATGCCCGCCGAAGTCACGGTCGAGCCGGGTTTTGCTTCCTGTCCAGTGAGTGCATTCATGGGCAAGCGTCGCATAGTAGCCGTCCGCGTCTTGGAAACTCTCGAATGGCGGCATCTGGATCACATCGGCGGCGATGCTGTAAAACGCACGATTTCCGCCGTGTTGGATGGTTGCTCCCAGGGCGGCGAAGTACTTCTCCGCGTGATCGACGCGGGCCACAGGGTCGAGTGTGGGTGTGGCTTTCGCGTAATAAACTTCCGGCAGGCCTTCGATCTGCTCGACGTTGAAAACCGTGTACCCCTTAAGAAACGGGATTTCCCGGTCGATTTCGTCGCCTGTCTTTTCGTCGGTTTCTTTTCGCTTGATGCTGTCTGCGTAGACGACAAGCGATCCTTTCTCGCCCTTGCGGATGTGGGCGTCAAGTTCCAAGGCCTGTTTGAAGGTCATCCAGATGGGAGCCGCGAGATTTTGCGCCATCGCGCTCGCCCACAGAGAGAGAACGTTGATTCCACCGTAAGGCTTTCCGTTGTGCCGGAGTGGGCGCGTAATCCGTCCGGCTGCATGCTCGGCGTTCCACGGCCTAACCCACGGCCTCACACCTTTTTCCAAGTGGCTGACGATCTGATTAGTAATCCGGGTGTAGATGTCCTGCTTTTCGGTTCGCTGCATTGTCTTTCTCCTTTACGAGCGTTTAAAAAACTTCATTCCCTCGTAGTGGAGAGGTGTTGTGCAGAGCGGCCCGAGCAGTCACAGGGCAGCCGGGTTGTGGCTGGCGACAGCTTTACCCTTGACGGCGGAAAGGGCCGTCTCTGCTACGGGTTTCGAACGAGGGAATGAGAGGTTTAAAACGCGGAGAGACTCAAGTTAGATGTGCCATTTACGCCCACAGGCAGGAGATAGGTACCGCGAACATGCGCTCGCCGAAAGGCACCGTCTGCTCAGCGTCGTAGAGAACGACACCGAGTTTGAAATCCTTGCCGCTGGCAGCGGACAGCTTTCGAAGCCCCTTGAAATCGCTGGCAGTGACGGTTGCGGCCCCTTTGACCTCAATACCAAGTACATCTCCACCCTCACCTTCCACGATGATGTCTACTTCGTCCTGATCCTTATCTCGGTAGTGGTAAAGCCTGCACGTCTCGGCCAGCCAATCCACCTGTTTCATGACCTCCGCAAAAGCGAAAGTCTCCAGCAGCGGGCCAAAGACCGATCGATCCTTGTCGATTCGTTCCTCGGTGGTACCCAGGATCGCAGCCAGCAAACCCGAATCAAGAAAGTGCAGCTTGGGAGTCTTCACCAGTCGCTTAAGCCGATTGCGGAACCAAGGTTCTAGGCGACGAACCAAGAAGAGTTGCTCGAGGACGGCTACGTACTTTCTTGTCGTTTTGTCATCGAGACCAATTTGACCGCCGATCTGCGTGAAGTTGGTCAGTTGACCGGAGTGATGAGCAAGAACTTTAAGTAGGCGCGGCATCTGGTCCATCTTCTCTAGCTCGGCGATATCGCGCACGTCGCGCTGCACGATTGCGTTGACGTAACCGCGAGCCCACGCTCGGCGCCGTTGTCGATCTCTTCGTTGAATCATCTCTGGGTAACCGCCGGTGAACACTGCGTCTACCAGACCATCTCCAATCAAGTACTCGGTTGTTTTGGCGACTCTGCCTGCCATCGCTTTCTGCAGGAACGTAGGTTTCTTCTCTCCGATCTCAGCTCGTGAGAGGGGCGAAAGATTCACGACTTGCATTCGTCCAGCAAGGCTTTCGGAGACTTGGGGTAGGGTGAGCACGTTGGCCGAACCCGTCAGAAGGAAGCGGCCTGGGCGGCGGTCGACGTCGGTGGTTTTCTTGATGGCACGCAGTAGATCTGGAGCGCGTTGTATTTCATCGACAATGGCTTGATCAAGTCCACGTACGAATCCGCTCGGATCGCCCCGAGCAGCTTCCAGCACTGTATCGTCGTCCAGGGTGATGTAGCGATGACTAGTAAATCCCCGTACCAGCGTAGTCTTACCGCACTGACGCGGCCCTGTAATCATGACGACGGGCGTATCGATGAGGGCGGCTTTCACCTGATCGACGGAGAACCTAGGAAATAGCTTGGTGTTCGATTCGTCCAATTCGGATCACTACTCCGTCCATCCCGGATTATATTAACGTCTATCTCGGATTATATCTACGTCCAGTTCGGCTTACAAGCCCGTCCAGACCGGATCCTACATCCTTTTGAACTTGCTCTACGCGCCGGTGTAGGAGATGATCGGATGCAAAAGGTGCATGGAAATTGCGGAATTGAACGCAATCGTGAGGGAGCGCATATGGACCTTAAAACTCTGCTCGATACCCCCCCATGGGACTGGCCAGGAGATGCCGGGAGAACATTTTGGAGGATTCTGACTGATCCGCGATCCAAAGAATCCGACCGCCTGGTCGCCGCCGAACTGGCGGGTGATTTTACGGTCATCAACGACGAATTGGCTGATACGTTAGTGACGATCGCAAGTAGTGCCGACGAACCAGAGCAACTACGCGCACGGGCGGCAATTTCCCTTGGGCCAGTCCTGGAACAGGCGGACACCGATGGATTCGAGGATCCGGATGACGTACCCATTACTGAGACATACGTTTCGCACCATCCAGGAATCGCTCGAGAAGCTTTATCTCGGTGAAAGCACTCCCAAGGAAGTGCGGCGGCGAAGTTTGGAAGCATCGGTGCGCGCACCCCAGATATGGCATCAGGGTGCGATCGAGCAGGCGTATTCCAGCGGAGACAAAGAGTGGATGCTGACCGCCGTGTTTGCGATGCGATGGGTTCGCGGTTTTGACGATCAAATACTGGCGGCCTTGAAAAGCAGCGATCTCGAAATCAAATACCAGGCAGTCATCGCGGCGGGCAACTGGGGACTGGACGCTGCCTGGTCGCCCATCGTCGAACTCCTAAATGACGCTCACTGCCCAAAACATTTTCTGCTTGCCGCCATCGGCGCCGTGGGCAGTATCCGTCCCAATGAGGCGCCGGAAATCCTAGTTGATCTGGCCAATTCCGATGACGAGGAAATCGCTGAGGCCGTTGAGGAGGCCGTGGCGCCAGCTGACGTGGCTTCAGACGAGGAAGACAGCGAAGAGGACGAGTGGATCCATTGAGCGGCATTACCGGTGCACGGATCGGAAATGGCAACTGAGTGGGTACTCAATGAGTATTGCTCGACCATAGCCGCGCCGGGAGTTTCGTCTGCCTATGGGGCGACAACATCGTCGGGGCGAAGTTGACGCAAGTAGCCTACAAAGATTGATCCTTGGGCGGCTCTTACTTCCCGCAAGCGAGCCGTAGAAGATCTCTGGCGATTCCCTTCTCCCTTCCCTCGTCTACAGACGAGCACATTAATTTGCTCGACACAATACGATAATAATGACGCAACGTAATACGCTAATAAACATACAGCCTAATAGTATAATAATTGAGACGCGCAATGAGATAAATAAAGGCGCGATCGTGCCAAAGGCACCCAGGGAACGCCCCATCGCCATGCCGTCTGAAAAACTCGCACAGTCCCTCAAAATCCTGCGGTCGCTGCAGACCGCCGCGGGGGCAGGGGCCATCCGGGCGCGGAGCTTGTCGCGCACGCACCGCGAACGCCTCCTGGCCAATGGCTTCTTGCAGGAGGTCATCAAAGGCTGGTATATCCCGAGCCGTCCCGACGCAGTGAAAGGCGATAGCACGGCCTGGTATGCATCCTTCTGGCGCTTCTGTGCCGTTTATTTGGAGGCGCGCTTCGGTGCGCGATGGTGCCTCTCGCCAGAACAGTCCCTGTCGCTGCATGCTGGCAACTGGACAGTGCCCCGGCAGCTCGCGGCGCGGTCGCCGCGCGCCGGCAACAAGGTCACCAAATTCCCGCATGGCACCTCCCTGCTGGAGCTTCGCATTGCCCTGCCTGACGTGGCAGACCTAGAGGAAGAGGAGGGCCTGCGGCTGTTTTCGGTGGAATCGGCTTTGATCACGTGCTCTTCCAACTATTTTTCGAACCACGCGACGGATGTCCGCGCCCTGCTGCCGATGATCCGGGACGCCTCCGGCCTTCTCGCCCGACTTCTTGAAGGCGGTCACAGCGTGATCTCCGGGCGATTGGCCGGAGCCTTCCGCAACATAGGACGCGACCGCATCGCGGACGATATCGTGAAAACGATGTCCGCGGCCGGGTATGCCGTGCGGGAAAACGATCCCTTCACGGATAAACCTTCCCTGGTCATCCGACCCCGCGAAACGTCTCCTTATGTGAACCGGATACGGTTGCTGTGGCAGAAGATGCGGGAGCCGGTGCTGGAGCGCTTTCCGAGCGCGCCTGGCCCACCGCGCAATATCGAGGCATACATGAAGCTCGTCAACGACGCCTACGTTACCGACGCCTATCATTCGCTTTCGATCGAGGGTTATCGCGTCACGCCCGCTCTGATCGAGCGCGTCCGCAGCGGCGCATGGAATCCGGAAAGGAATGAAGGCGACCGCGAACAGCGGAACGCCCTAGCGGCGCGCGGCTACTGGCAGGCCTTCCAAGCCGCACAGAAAAGCGTCGGCCGCGTTCTGCAGGGCGAGAATCCTGGACAGGTTGCTTACGAGGACCACGGAACTTGGTACCGCGAACTGTTCGCGCCGAGCGTTTTCGTGGGCCTGCTGAAACCTGCCGACCTCGCCGGCTACCGCAACCGTCCGGTTTATATCCGCAAGTCGATGCACGTACCATTGAACCGGGAGGCGGTGAGGGACACCATGCCGGCGTTCTTCGATCTGCTACGCGAAGAATCCCACCCGGCCGTGCGCGTGGTGCTCGGGCATTTCGTGTTTGTCTATATCCATCCTTATATGGACGGAAACGGCCGCGTCGGGCGTTTCCTCATGAACGCGATGATGGCGTCTGGGGGATACCCGTGGACAGTCATCCCGGTCGGCGAGCGCAATGCTTATTTGAATACCCTCGAAAAAGCGAGCGTCGGCCAGGACATTGTTCCCTTCGCGGACTTCCTCGCCGGGCTGGTTCGGAAGCGGCTGGCTGGCGAGCCGTTGCCAGCGGTTCCGAAGTCTACCTCATGACGTCTTCCTCATATCGGTAGCGCGGGATCAGGTAGGCAGGAAGAAGCGGATATAAACGTCCTTGCCGAGATAAGTGTAGGCCTACGACTGCATCTACAAGGTAATGGCCAGATCTCGGACTGCTCCGTGTTCTAGAGATACGGATGGCGCGAGTGCGGAGGACTTCGAAATTTCAGTACCCAATCTCGCTTCCATCGCAGCCCTATCATCCGTATAAATCCGGGCGTCACTCCGCGCTCTTGAAACCGCGACATAGGCAAATCTCGAATTCACCAAGTCGGGGTGAGCCTTGGCATCCGCATTGATCAGCACTCGATCCGCGGTGAGGCCCTGGGCACTGTGGCTCGTCACCGCGTAACCATGATCAAAATGTCGATTTTCCGACGGATCCAATTCCACTCTGCGGCCTTTTTCCAAGCGAATCGTAAGATCTCCTCGTGGTGAGATGTTTTCGACGGTGCCGAGCTCACGATTGGCGACTCCAATGTTCTTGTCCGGTGCAACGAACTGCAGCCGGTCTCCCACGGCGAACCGTTGCTCGTTCTCACGATAGATGCTCACTCCGGTTAGCCGCCTCGGATCGTAGGTCACTTGTCCACGGTTTTTCGTTTCGACAGTCAGAAGATTCTCCGGAAGATTTGTTGACAGCACGCGTGCGTAGCTGCCCGCCCTGATCCCAAGGAACTTGCTGCCACGCGAGTAGCGGAGAACGTCGTCGACGTTGTACCGAGCTGCCCATCGCCGGTCGGCGCCTGTCATATCCTGTTGCGGTATCAAGACTCTGAACAAGTGATTTTCGGCACCAACCCTTCCCCTCGATTGCAACTCGGTTCGAATTGCGTCGTTCAGTTGCCGACGGGACGCATTGTCGGGAGAGATGACGAGCGTGTTCTCTGGATTTTCGACGAAACTCCTGGCGATCACGCGAATGCGCTCGGCGGCGTCACCAATCTCGGTGATGCGGCCCTGTTTCGCTAGGGCCTGGATTCCGGAGCTGACCTCGCCGCGAGCGAAGTGTTCCACAATCGCTTTCAGGTCCGGGTCCTTCTGGCGCACAATCTGCTCTAGTTTTGCCGTGCTCATACCGGCATCCTGCAATTGCTCGAAGGGCTTGCCTGCCTCGACCGCCTGATGTTGCCGGATATCTCCGATCAGAACCACACGGTCCTGCGGTCCAAGGCGATGCATGAATTCTTTCACATGATGTGTGCTCGTCAGACTCGACTCATCCACCAGGTACAGGCGCTTTTCATTTGGAGGGTCGGGGGTGCTCCTCCGAACGAGAAACCCCTGCAGGGTTCCCGCTGAGATACCGGCCTCTCTCAGTTGCTTGGCTGCACGGGAAGTGGGAGCGAAGCCCTCCACCTCGTATGCTCTGGCCTCGGCGGCCCTGCGAATGACGTCGAGTGCCGTTGTCTTTCCCACTCCGGCTGCACCTTGAATTCCCAGAACCCGATCACGGCAGGTCAACACATGCTTGATGGCAGTTTTTTGCTGAGAATTCAGATATGAGTGCTGGTCGGTCACGGCAGTGGCATCGCGAGCCGACAGAATCGGCGCGACCTGCCCCTGACCGATGCGCATCTGTTGAATGACTGCACGTTCCGCAGCCACGGTTTCAGGAGTGGTAAAGAGCCTTAAGGTCGGGTTCGGGGTGCTCGGAGCGGCAAGAAACTCGCCCCGGTGCAAGCGTGTCTCAAAATTCTGGTGTACCTCGCTGTAGGTGATTTCGCCCATGCCGCGACGCAGCGCGTCGCGCATCAACACGCGTTCGTCCACGACAGCTTCCCTTTCAAAGTGCCTGTCGCGGGAAAAGGTAACTGCCTCCTGCGCCCGCAACGCCGACAGCGCAGGGTTGACTTGTTCCACCCTCCGGACGCGTACGCGCGCCTCGGCGACGACTCGGGCTGCCTGGTGTCCGAACTCGGCGGCAAGCTTTCGGTGGGCAGCGAGCGCCTCCCGCGGAGAGAGAATTTGTTTCCGGTCTCGCGTCGAGTGGGCAGCAATCTCGGCGGACTCTTTGCTGTTCAACCCTAAGCTTTCCAGATGGACTCGGATCTGCCGGCTGCGGGGACTGGAGGCATCGAGATATTCCTGCGAATAGCCTTTGATCTCCGGGGCACCGCTCCTGCCCCGTTCCAACTCATATCCGAGCCGTGCCAGCCGATAGGTCAGTTCAGATTGATAGACAGCAGTGGCAAACTGCTGCGAGGCAAAGAGGCTTCGCGGTTGTAGCGCCCGTGTCTGCCCGTTCTCCAGTTCCGTCATATTGAAGATCACAGCGTGAGTGTGCAATTGCGGCGCGGCATAGCCTTCGACGGGCCGAGCCGTGTCGTGTTCGAACGTGGCGACGATAAACTTGCCAGTCGTCTTGGCCGGATGGTCGCCGCCGATGCGAGCTTGGGTATAACGCTCGAGCTCGTTTAATGCCAGGCGGACACTCTCGCGATGAGCTTCCCGGACCCGTTCATCACCACCGACCAGAGCGGTCAGGGAAATCGATTTCGGTGCCGAGAAAGTTGCGTCCCACCCGGCACGATGCGCAGCGGTCGTAATCGTCTTTCCCTCGGCATTTTCGTATCGGAAAGAGGCGCGATGTCGCACCAGTTGTTCACCCGTGACCGGGTGTTGGCCCTGGCACAGTCGCGAAAACTCTTCCGCGCCCACCGCCCCTCGCAAACCGTACTGTTCGGCTAGGCGACCCTGCCACGCGCCCTTAATTTCCTGTCCTCCGGCCCAATAGCTTTGCTCCGTCGAGGTGAATTCCTTCTGGTGGTAGCTCTGCGCTTGCCCGGCGGTGAGCGGTTTTGAAATCGTGAGCATGACTGTCCTACAGGTGTTCCGCGTTGAAGTCCATCGTCGTTGGTTCCACGTTCCCCACGCCTTGCGATGGCCCTTCGCCTTCCGGAGTCAGGTCTCGCGGAGTCACGGCGCGAGGCAGAAAATCGTCCATGTCTCGTTCCATGAATGCCTTGTACTTGGTCTGCATTTCAATGTAGGGAAAAGAAAATTGGGCCACGTAGTTGCCATACTTCAGGTAGGCTCGGAGATCGTCCATGCCGGAGATTTCGGAAGGCATAACCAGCGGCTCGGTCTGCCGGTCCAAGGCGAAGTTTTTACCGCTTCGCGTGCCGTCGTAATGGGTTTCGCGCAATCGTTCGATTTCGACTTCGCCAATCGCTTCGCTCACCCACTTGGCGGCTCTCGGTTCGCTTGTACGCAAGAAGATCTTGGTTGCGGGTTGGGAGAGCATGGCCTCAGCATCCGGCCCGTAGCGAGCTTCCAGTTGGCTACGGCCTTGGAAACCGAGGATGATTGGATTGTTCGATTTCCGGTTTTCCGTGATCGCTGTATGAAGCTGCGGCAGGCGCTGCAGGCTGGCCAGTTCATCGATCACAAACCATGCTGGACGCTGGTGGGGATGCGGTTCGGTCAGCAGTCGCAATACTAGCAGGTCGAGCCACAGGCTGATGAGGGGCAGAAGGGCTTCCCGCAGCGCGGGACGCGAGGTGATGAAGATCCACCCGCGCCGCTCCTCCGCCCACTTCGTGGCCGTCCAGGTGGACGCTGTTTCCTCTGGTTTTGGCAGCAGCCGGAAGCTATCGGCGACCATATTCAGTGAACCCAGTACACCGGTTCGCTGATTGGGGGCCTTGGGATCGATCAGCGCCGCCAATTCGGTGCCCTTAACCCGGCGATCGATCTCTTCGGGGTGCGCCATCCAATCCACCAACTGGGTCGGTGCGGGCAAAAAGCTAAGCAGGTGGGCGAAGATTTTTTGTGGACTTTCTACGAAGAAGCGATGGCTCATGCCAGCGGGCTGAAAAAGGGAAACTGCGATGGCCTTAGCCTCGGCTTTGCGACGCAACTCGTCCGACGGACTCCAGTAAGGACAGCGGGAGTCGAGCGGATTCAGCACGATGTCGCCGCGACGCTCGTCATAAAACTGCTGGATGAACTCGCAGGCCGGATCATAGACAATCGCGCCGTGCCCGCGTTCCGCAACCTGGAATAGGATCTGGCGAATGATCGTAGATTTGCCCGCGCCGGTATCGCCCACGGTCAGGATGTGTTTGTTTTCGGCAGCTCTTGGGATGCGGAGCGGTTTCTTTTCGCCGTCGACCACGAGTCCGATGCCATCGCCGCCGAGGGCTTTTGAGAATTCACTCCCCGATACGAGCAGCGGCCCTTTGAGGCGACGACCATACCGCAGTTGTCGCCGGCGCCGGATATCTTTGCGGAGGGAGAAAGGCAGCTCGAGAACCAGGGCGAGCGCCCCCCAAAGCAGCGGAGTCTCGAACAAGTCCAACGGAGTGGCGCCACCATAGATCCATTGCGCGAGATAGGCATGCAAAGCCTGGTTTTGGTATACCCGAGGCGGTTCTCGCCAGAGAAGTCGTGGCCCTTGCTGAAGTGCCGCCGGCGAGAGTTGGAAAGGCAGAGCCTTCCCGACCATTTGGGGTGTGAGTCCGGGTTGCAGGTCCGAGTCGAGAGCCGGACGCAGGGCGCGTTGCCGATCGAAAATATAGATCAACTGGTAGACACCGGTGGGGTGCACGATGCCAGTCGTCTCGGTGCGCAAATAGTACGGCAGGTAATACTTCTCGAGCTGGCTTAGCCCGAAACTAAAGCGCAGGTATACCAGGAAGCCGGCCAGCACAACCGCGAGAAAGATCGCCCCATACGTGTAGTAGAAGCCTCGTGGCGGCCAGATTAACGATTCTTCTCGACCCCATTTTTGTACCTTGGACACGGCTACTCCTTCTCGGTATTCAAGCGCTTGGCAAGAAGCTCCTGAGTTGTCCGACCCTTGTGGGCTTGCACGCCTTTGATGATGTTTTGGTACTGCTCCGGGCTGAGGCGTTCCCCACGCGTCAACGGTGAAAGAACGTTCATCAGGAACAACTGAATTCCTACCACTTCGGTCAGCACGACGGGCTCGTGGCTGATGGCTGGGACGTTCGGTCGAGCCGCTCGCAGCAGCACCTCGCGGACCCATTCCCCCATCTTCTTACCTTCGGCGGAAGAGACTCGTTGCAGTTCGCATTCCTCCTCTTGCGTGATCTTGGTGCTGACCGTCTGAGTTCGCCTCTCCCTGGTCTTGGCTTTTCCCTTTTCGAATAGCGAAGTTTCGTAATCGTCAGACATCACGAGGTCTCCAGGACGAGCGCGCCGGCGTAGCTAGACAGCCAGCGCACGCTCGTAAGTCACAGATCGCTTTCCATCGCTCTCGAGCTACCTTGGGTAGCCCGGCAGCGCCCGGTAGGGGGTGGAGTGTCAAAATTCTTCCGGTGCGAAGCACCGTTCTTGCTCCGGCACGAAATTGAATGCGGGATCACGCCTTCATTACCCTTTCAGAAGCCGTGGACTCCACCCCGGCTGTAAGCTTCCTCGCTGGCTGCTCCGTCGCGCCTTCCGCATCCTTGTTCGGACCTCTACGAACGCGCAGCGCGGAAGCAACCTGCTTGGCCTGAGGCGTCTTCAGAAAGTCCTGAAAGTCGCGGTCCTTCGAGAAGACATAGTTGAGCGCCTTGTCCACAACATCGTCTGCGGATGCGTGGACGAAAGCGGCATATTGATCGACCTGTTCGGCGGTGGACTCGTCCAGCCGAACAGAAGCACTGACGAAGCGACTCAAGTTGATTTCAAGTAGTGGCATAGTGTTCTCCTTCTGGGTGGTGAATCACGCAATCTTTCTCCGGGCAATCATCCGCTGCGCCGTTAGCGCAATCTCCCGCGCACGAGCGCGGCAAAGTGCAGCGGGAATCTCGAAGCGCCGGCGGACTTCGAGCATCGTGACAATGTCATCTATCGGAATACCTTCGACGAGCCAGAGCCTGGCCGATGCGACATCCACGGTTCGCTGTGCGTAGTACAGGGGATTCGGTTTATCGGTGCGGCGCGAGGCAAGCTTGCGCGTGAGCTTCGCGGCGTCCTTTCCACGGGCAAGTTGATGCAGAACCCATGCCCAATCGTGCTCGGAATTGCTGTGGTTAGCCGGAAGGCTTTCGCGGTGTGATTGAACGGGACGAAAGCACGGCATCGGCGGCCAGAATATCCAGCCGGAAGTCATCGGAATTCCAAGTGGAAACGCCGGGGTATTCAACGGTGACGGGATACGCCGGATCGTACTTGCAATTCAGGAATCCGGGAAGGCGGAGAACCCGATTGCAGTCCGTGCAAGCGGGATCGCCGCCAAAGGTAAGCGCAAGTAGTTTCAGCGCGCTTTCCTGCTGTTCAAGAGTGAAGCCGTCAACTCGCCAGAGGATCTGGTACTTACCGAGCGATGTCGAGAGGATCGCATTCGGCGGGGGAACCGCATCCGAGGCGCGGAGCGAAGCGAGCCGGGCCTCGCCGTCGGTGTCCAAATCAAGGTACAGATGCCGGACGGCGGCGATGCACTCTTTGGTACGTTTGCGGCTGGCACGGCGAAGCGGGTTGGCGCCACATAGATATTCGCTCCGGTAGAGTTCTCGTGCGCGAGCCAGCCGAGGTAACGAGGCGCAAGCACGTGTTCCAAAGGAACAATTCGCTGAAGCGTCTGGCTCGGAGATTCACTCCGGACGAGAAGGGCAATCGTTTCGTCCGGAGCAAACGAACGGGTAAGGAAGCGGACCGCAACATTCGTCGCATTCTGGGTTCTAGACGGCCGCATGCTGCACCTCGAAGGCCGGCTCTATCAGGAAGGGTTGCGTGTCGCAATCGAATCTGCGAAGCGTTAGCACCTGGCGCAGGATGCGGCGGCACGGCCGCCGCTCAGCGAACCTTTCGCCATGCTGGTTAACGATCGCCTCCAGCCTGGTGCCGAGCCTACCGGCGCCGAAACCGATTCCCTGTTGAGAGCGCGGAATCGAATCGCGTTCGCGGCGAAGCAATCGAAGAATCAATTCGAATCTCATAAACTAGAACCTCACAGAGATGGAAGCCCAGTGGCTAGTTGAGCTTCCGAGAGTGAAGAAAGACGCCTATGCGGCCGTTTCCTCCTGGGGCGATCCCTGCTGCTCCGGATCGTCTGCGACGGCTTTTTCAGCACGGTCCAGCTTCAGGATGGAAGCGACGCGAATTTCCCAGATGCGCTGCGTGGATTCCGTCTTCTTGCTGACATATTCCCGGCTGTGCAGTTCGCCTTCCAGTTGGATGTGTGCGCCTTTTTTGAGAGTCGAGGCGAACTCCGAGAGCTTGCCGAAGACGACGCAACGGTGCCATTCGGTGTGCGAGACGTACTTGTCATCCTTTCTGTAGGCGGATTTGGTTGCCAGCGAGAGAGTGGTAAAGCCGCGATTGTCGTTGGCGCGAACTTCGGCATCGCCGCCGAGAAAGCCGATGAGGGTTACTTTGTTCTGGTACATGAGAGTTTCTCCGTTTTGTTGAATTTGTCCCGTCCTTGATCGGGGCACCTTCGGGCGAGTGGGCCATGCTCCCAAGTGCCGAAGCTCTGCATTTAAGGAGGGTCCCGGAAAAATCTTTTCGGCGTACTTTCCGAACAAGATTGGGAGGGAAACCGTAACCCGCAGGGCGGCGCAGCCGAAGCAGAAGAGCAAGCTGCCGCCGGGCGCATGAAAAGCCCCGAAGCGGTGCCCGAACAAAGACGGGCCACAAAACGGAAAACCCTCTCCAGAGCAACCTTTCATAGGCGTCTGGCCGAAAGAAGTCCGTCGCCATTGCGGCTCTCTGCGAGCTTCCAAGAACTCTGCAAGAGCCCTGTAAGAACAGCGCCGTCCGCTACCGTCGTGGCAGGCCGAAAGGCTCAGGTCCGCCGACAGGACCGCGCAGGAAGATCGAGAGGACGGACAGACAGCCGGATTGGCAACAAGAATGGGCATCTTTGAGCAGTTCGGAGAGTTGGTTCGTCCCTAGACGTCTCCGGTAGCAGCGTCGAGCTGCTGCGGTTCGGAGAAAATAACCTCACTCCGATCCCGAAGTCCAATGAATTTTCGGCGCGGTGTTATTCCTGGGAGGAATAACACGGGACAACCAGGCGGGACGCGGTCCGCAACTAGTGCTCGCTTCTGGCGCGGTAGCTTCGATAAGTAACACGCGACAAAAGACAAAGTCATGGTCCTCCGGATCTCTCGCGGCTGGAGCCGACCGCGTTTGACTCACCTCGGCACCCGGATGAAATGGCATCATGCTGTGCCAGGATTCGTGCAGCTCGACGAAACACTGACCAGTTTTGTCGAAGGATTTTGTTTTCATGTGCCTCGCCTTTTCATGGAAGCGTAGGGCTAGACGACAACCTTCCCCGCAGCTTACAGCTGTCTTTCGTCCATTCGACTTACGTCTCGAGAATCATGGAGTTACCTCAATGGTGGTCAGGAGACGGGGTGCACGCTAGCCCGATGGAAGGAGGAGTACGGTGGTGACCGCCTGGCTCAACCAGGCAGAATACGAGGAGAAGTGTTTTGCTAAGAATGGGCCGAGGGTTGGCTGTTATTCCTGGCAGGAATAACAGCGCGCCGAAAATTCATTGGACAGGGCGGCCGGAATGAGTCAAGTTAGGGGGAATCGCCAGTCCCGTGGCACCCATCTCGGTCCCGGAAGGAGCACATCATGGCATTGCACGAAGCGATTCCCCCAGCCTTGCAGTTCGATCCCATCGAGCCCTTACTCGACGTGACCAGGGCCGCCCATCTGCTCGGCATTTCGGTCAAGACCTTGCGCGACTGGATCCATGGTCGCAAGATCGACCACGTGAAAGTCGGCTCCCGGGTCATGATTCGGCCCGAAACCATCCGTCGCTTTGTGACCAGCAACACCCGTGCGGCGAGCTGATGAAAATCTTCAAACGTTCGGGAAGTTCGTACTATACCTACAAGTTCCAGTACCGAGGCAAAGAATACTACCGCTCGACTGGAAGCGAAAACCGGCGCGAGGCGGAAATGCTCGCCGCCGCCGCCCGGGCGCGCATTGTTCGCCAGGTGGCTGGTCTCGAACAACCCGAGCCCCCGCGGAGGTCGGCGGCGCAGGAGGAAAGGCGGAAGAGCATTCCTACGCTGCGCCAGTTCCAGACGACTTTTGACCAATGGGTCGCCACCGCCAAAGCGGAACAAAAGGGCACGGTCAAGTTCTATCGGGAGAGTTATCGTAAGCTGCTGGCATTCGGTCCCTGGGCAGATCTCGGCCTCGATCAGATCGACGAGGCGCACATCGAAGCCTTCAAGGCTTGGGCTTTGCAGCTCGCGGGCCGATCGCACAACGGAAAACCTACCCCGGTTGGCAAGACCACGGTGAATCGCTATCTGGCCACTCTTCGCAAGGCGCTGCGCTACGCGCAGCGCAAGTTGAAGCTCATTGACAAGGTGCCGGTGGTCGAGCAGTACAGCCGGGACGAAGGAGCAGAGCGCGAAACCGACTACATCTTTAGCGCGGTCGAGTATACGGAATGGATTTCGCACGCTTCCGAGCCATTGCGCTCGGCTTCCATTCTGGCGCGCCACTGCGGGATCTGTCGGAACGAAATGCTGAAGCTGATGAAAGATTGCTACCGCTTCCCCTCCGGGTCTAGTGGCGACGCGAACGTCTATGGTGAGCTCACCATCAAGCGCGGCTTAAAGCGGCGGGCACGCAAACGCAAGCTGCTGGTCGATGGCGAGATGAAGGAGGTGCTGGAGCGGCTCATCGCCGAGTCGAAATGCGAGTATGTGTTTACGAACCCGCACGATCGGACCAAGCCGCTGGCGCCCTGGGTGATTGAAACCCAGATGGCTGAGGTACGGAAGCAGATCAAGCCTCACCCCGATGCCGGCCTGCATGCCCTGCGCCACACCTTTTTGACCGAGGCCGGGGAGTACACTGACCCGTTCACGTTGCAGTACGTGGCTGGACACGATAATATTAAGACCACCATGCGCTACGTGCACCCACGCGAAGAGGCGGTCCGGAAGCTATTTGTTCGCTTGGGCGGACTGGAGCGGCCGGAGTCAGGCGTCGCTTTGAAGGGGTGGGTGCAAAATCCGGTGCAGTGGAAAATGCCCTCTGACAAAAACATTGACAACTCTTTGATAGCATGTAGTTTACGACCTGCGGAAGTGGTGGAACTGGCAGACACACCATCTTGAGGGGGTGGCGCCGAAAGGCGTGGGGGTTCAAATCCCCCCTTCCGCACCATGATTTAGTCAGCGTGGATGATGAGAAGAACTCACCGCAAAGGACGCCAAGGATGCGGGAAGAACGCAAAAAGGGCAAGCCTCCACAGGACTCAAACATCGCCTGAATACTTAGGAAAATTCCAAAACTTATGATTTACCTCGTCACTACCATCCACATTCTGGTCTGTTTTTTCATCATCGTAGTCGTTCTGCTGCAGAGCGGAAAAAGCGGCGATATTTCCGCGGCTTTTGGCGGGCAGGGCAGCCAGACGGCGTTCGGTCCTCGCGGCGCGGCCAGCGCGCTTTCGAGAGCTACGACCTGGTCGGCTGTGGCATTCATGATCACTTCCATCACGTTGTCACTCTACGCTTCCAAGCGCGGCGGCCCGACCTCAGTGTTGCAAGGTCTGAAGTCGCAACCTGTCAAGACGCAGCCGGCGCCAAAGCCCTCGACTCCGCCTACACAGCAGAAGTAGTGTCTCGGTTCCGTTAAGCCGGCAGTTTCAAGGTCCTTTGCCGAGACTTTGAAGCTTTTGTCGCTCGGAATCGGTAGAGAACGAACGGTGCTTCTGCAGGCGTGTCCCCTGTGCAGTCCTGCGAAATTTACAGAATCCCCTGTAATTGAATTTGCGTGACGGAGGATGTACCATCCAACTGAGTCCTTACGAGGAGGAATTATCATGTCGGATCGTGACGGCAGCAGCTTGGTTTGGTTCTTGGCAGGCTTAGGTTTGGGAGCGGTGGCGGGAGTGCTGTATGCGCCTCGGTCGGGCACAGAGACCCGGGAAGTCCTACGTGCGCGCGCCGAAGAAGGCCGGGAATATGTCCGCAATCGTGCGCGTGAGGCGCGCGAACAGGCGTCGCAGTGGGCCGACAAAGGTCGCGACGCAGTTACCCAGCAGAAAGAACAGTTCCGCGCCGCTTATGAGGCGGGTCGTCAGGCCTATCATGAAGCTACGACGGAGACGACGGCGCCTAAGAATTTGTAGGCACTACCGAGCCAGGCTTCCTGCGGAGCCGAACTCAAATGGAATTGCCGGAGTAAGCTTATGGAAAATCTCACCCCTGTGTTCATCGCCTTGACCGGGATTGCGGTCCTATTGCAGGCAGGCGTTCTGATCGCCATATTTGTGGTCTTACGCAAGACCAGCGCGAAAATGGAAGTGCTGGCCGAAGAAGTGAAGACCAAGGTCCTGCCGACCATCGCGCAGGCGGAGGCGATGCTGACGGAGATTCGTCCTAAGGTGGAGGCGATCGCCGAGCAGGTGCAGGAATCGACCACCATGGTCCGCAACCAGGTGGAACGCGTGGACGCAACTGTGAACGACGTAGTGGACCGCGCCCGCCTGCAGATCATCCGTACCGATGAACTGTTTACTCGCACTCTGGACCGCGTGGAGCGGACCTCCGACATGGTCCACAGGACTGTGATTTCGCCGGTTCGGCAGGTTTCCGGGTTGATGCAGGGACTCACGGTGGGATTGGAATTTTTGTTTGCCCACCGCGGCCGCAGAAACGGCGGTAGCCGCGAGACGCGGCGGCCCGTGCCCCAGGATGAGATGTTCATCTAAGGATGCGTTATCTCGTTCGAGCCAGCGTGAAACCCGGTCGTGAGGCTGATCTGCTTGAGGCTATCGAGCGGGAGACGCTGGGCCAGGGATCGGTCGCCGAGGGCGAGTATCTGCGAAACATGCAGGACGCGCGGCTCTACTCGGACCAAACCGCGCGCTGGGTGGAAGTCTGCTACTGTCCCACCCCGTTGCAGGAAGAGCAGCCCTACTGGGAACAATACTTCGACCTGACTCGCGTGCAGGATGCGCACGACCGCCGCAAGTGCCGCGATGAGAACGGGACTACACCATGGGCGTGCGGCGACTGCGACTGCACGGCGCGGTTGGAAGAGAGACTGACGGCGTCCGGCACGTCTTTTCTCGACGAACTGCGAAGTAAACCCTGCTCAGGCAAGCTCCGGCAGCGTTGATTCCTGCTTCAAATCCTGCGCGGACATCCCAAAGAACTAGGCGATCCAGCCGCCACCGACCACGATATCGCCATCGTAGAAGACCGCTGCCTGCCCAGGCGTGATGGCGCGCTGGGGCTCGTCGAAGGTGGCGAGGATTCGTCGTCGCCGGTTCTTTCAATCGTGGCTGCAGCGGGCTCGTGACGATGGCGAATCTTCACCGTCACTCGCAGAGGCTCGCGCAGGTCGTCGACGGCGATCAGGTTCACGCGGCGGGCGCGCAGGGTGCGCGAATAGAGATGCTCTTCCCCACCCACGATCACCTGCTTGTTCGCGCCGCTGATCTGGATGACGTAGAGCGGCGAGCCCGTGGCCACGCCGAGTCCCTTGCGCTGGCCCACGGTAAAGTTGTGAATGCCGCCGTGCTCGCCGATGACTTCGCCGTTCGTGGTCACGAGGTCGCCGGCGGTGTCGGGCAAGGCCTCGCCCTGCTCGGCGAGGTAGGCGTCGATGAAGCGCTTGTAGTCGCCGCCGGGGACGAAACAAATCTCCTGCGAGTCGGGCTTCTCGGCGAGCGCGAGGCCGTGCTGGCGGGCGAGTTCGCGGACTTCGGGCTTGGTCATGTCGCCAAGCGGGAAGATCGTGCGGCTGAGCTGCTCCTGGGTCAGGCCGAAGAGAAAGTAGGTCTGATCCTTGCTCGAGTCGGCGGGACGCTTCAGCAGCCAGCGGCCTCGCGCGTCGTCAAAGGCCACGCGGGCGTAGTGTCCGGTGGCAACGCGCTCGGCACCAATCTGCTGGGCCACAATGAGTAACTGATCAAACTTCAAGTGATTGTTGCAGAGGCTGCAGGGGATGGGCGTGCGCCCGGAAACGTACTCTTCGACAAACGGACGGATCACGTCGCGCTCGAAGCGCTCCTCGTGATTGACCACGTAGTACGGGATGCCGATCTGCTGGGCCACGCGGCGGGCGTCGTAGACGTCGTCGAGCGAACAGCAGCGTCCCTGCACGGACTCGGGCATGCCCTCGCGCCCGGCCAGGCGGCGCTGGTTCCAGAGCTGCATGGTCAGGCCGATGACGTTGTGTCCGTCGGCGCGCAGCATGGCCGCGACGGTGGAAGAATCCACACCGCCCGACATCGCTACGGCTATGGTCTCGGGAATCATAAGTCAGCTTCTAGCTCTTAGCTTGGGGCACGCGTCGCCTACGGGTGATGATGGAAGTAGAGCAACACCACGTGGGTGATAAATCCGGCGGCAAATCAGAGTCCTGCCTCCACTATCCTCTTAAATCGCGGCGTCACATTCCAATCATCCCAAAGGCTATCGGGGTTGCACGCATCGTTATCCTCTCATACTCGGTTCAAGCCAAGAGCTAACGCCTAAGAACTAAGAGCCGCTTTCCGATGCACCGGAGACAACTCGCGCAGGCGGGCCACCGTCTCCGGGACGAGCGCGAGAGCTAGATCGATGTCTTCTCCGACCGTTTGCTTGCCCAGGCTGAAGCGAATGCTGGCTCGCGCCTGATCCGGGCGCAGACCCATGGCCACCAGCACATGCGACGGCTCAATCGCACCTGAAGAACAGGCGGCGCCCGTCGAGACTGCCAGCCCCTTCAGATCGAGTGCAATCACCAGGGCCTCGCCGTCGATGTAGTCGAAGTGAATGTTGCGTGGTGTTGGGCACACGCGTCGCGCCGTCGCCATTCACTCCCGCGTCCTCGACCTGGGCGAGAATTCCCTGCTGCAAGCGGTCGCGCATCGCGGCCATTTTCTTGTCGTCGCCGCGGTCAAGCGCCTCTTTCGCCATCTTTGCCGCCTTGCCCAGACCCACAATTCCCGGAACATTCTCCGTGCCGGCGCGGCGCGAACGCTCATGCCTCCCTCCATAAAACAGCGGCCGGATTCGAATTCCCTTTCGCACGTAGAGCGCGCCTACGCCTTGCGGCGCATGAATCTTATGGCCGGAAATCGAGAGGGCATGGCAACCGATTCGGTTCACATCGATCGCGACTCTTGCCGGCTGCCTGCACCGCGTCCGTGTGAAAGCAGAACGCCTGCTTCGGAAGCGATCCGGCCGATCTCTTCGACCGGCTGCAGGACTCCGGTCTCATTGTTCGCCATCATGACGGAGATCAGCTTCGTGTTCGGGCGCAGGGCGCGGCGCACGTCGGCCGGATCGACCAGGCTGCGACCGTCCACCGGCAGAACCGTCACTTCCGCGCCAATTTCTTCCAGATGCTTGCAGGCCAGCAACACGGCGTGATGCTCAATGCTCGACGTAATGACGTGATCGCCCGCGCCAACCAGACCAGCGATGGCGAGATTGTCGGCCTCGGTACCGCCGCTGGTGAAAACAATCTCCGAAGCGCGGCAGCCGAGCAACGCGGCCACCGACTCGCGCGCGTCTTCGACAGCCGCCCGCGTCTGCTGCCCATGATGGTGGATGGACGAGGCATTGCCGAACTGCTCGCCGAAATAGGGCCGCATGGCCTCGAACACCTCGGGCAGGACCGGGGTGGTGGCGTTATTGTCGAGGTAGATGCGATGCATACAGAACCCGCTTCTATTCTACCTTGCGGGGGGTATTCCGGAAGATGGTGAGAGAGACGTTGCAACGGACGTCTCTCCAACAGCACTGTCGACCTCCGGGGCTGCGCCCTGCCCGGACAGCCGAGCGGCCGTCCCTACACGGGTCACTACCGCTGGTCGATTGCGATGTAATGGGTTGGGGTAATCCGGGCCCAGGTACTCGGCGCGCGGGCGGATCAGGCGGTTGTCGTCGAGTTGCTCGATCACATGGGCGGCCCAGCCGCTGACGCGGGAGACGGCGAAGATGGGCGTGAACAGATCCACGTCGATGCCCAGCGTGTGATAGGTGGAAGCCGAGTAAAAGTCCACGTTGGCATTCAGCTTCTTGTCGGCCTTCACGAACTCTTCAATCTTGTGCGAGATCTCAAACCACTTGGCCTGCCCGCTGGCATTGCCCAGATCGCGGGACATGGCGCGCAGGTGCGTAGCGCGCGGGTCTTCGGTGTGATAGACGCGATGGCCAAAGCCGGGAATCTTTTTCTTTTGCGCCAGCATGCCCTTGACGTACTCGACGGGGTC
The DNA here is from genome assembly GCA_963791515.1 of uncultured Acidobacteriaceae bacterium. Classification (GTDB taxonomy): domain Bacteria; phylum Acidobacteriota; class Terriglobia; order Terriglobales; family Acidobacteriaceae; genus Sulfotelmatobacter. Next base: position 33,254 of record CAWBSS010000002.1, read on the forward strand.
AGCGCCCGATGCGTCAATCGCTTCCAGAATGAGAAATACGGCTTCGTTGGCGCCGCCGTGCAGCGGTCCTTTCAGCGCGCCAATCGCCGAGGTGATGGCGGAATGCATGTCCGACAAAGTTGCAGCGGTAACCCGCGCGGCAAAGGTCGAAGCGTTGAGTTCGTGGTCGGCGTGCAGGATCAGCGCGATGTCGAGAGCACGCTCGGCGGTCGGCGACGGCTGCTTGCCGTTCAGCATGAGCAGAAAATTCGCAGCATGGGAGAGCGAGCGATCGGGCTCGACCACGGGATGTCCCTTGCGGATGCGGTCATAGGCCGCCACGATCATGGCGAGTCTGCGAGGTGATGCGAATCGCCTTGTCGACGTTGGCCTTGCTGTCGTTGCTCTTCTCCTGCGGGATCGTAGAACGACAGCGCCGAGACCGCGGTGCGCAGCACGTCCATGGGAAGAGCGTGCCGGGGCGCATTGCGCAGCAGGGTGATGATGGACGCATCCAGCTTGCGCTCTTCGGCCAGACGATCGTGCAGTTCGCGCAGTTCGAGGCGAGTGGGCAGTTTTCCGAACCACAACAGGTAGCAGGTCTCTTCAAAGTTCGACTGGTGGGCCAGTTCGTGGATGTCGATGCCGCGATACGCCAGGACGCCGCGATCTCCATCGATGTAACAGATCTTGGAAGTGGTGGCAACGACGCCCTCAAGTCCTTTGGGGGCGTGGTTTGTGGTCACGCTGGACATTGGATTCTCGCTTCGATCGCCGGATTTTGCGTTGCCGGACACGCGAGGCGGACGCGGGAGGGCAACCTTTTTTTATACCTGAAACGCAGCGATCTTTCCAACCGTTGCACAGCACAACTTTGAAGCGCGGGAACGGGGCACGGGAAGACCCAAATGTGCTGTTCGCGGGCACTTTCACGTACGGCACAGCGCGCAACCGTTTTGCCACGCGCCTTTGGCGCGGCGTATAGTGAAGAGTTCTCTGGCACATCGCCGCAGCTTCTGTAGCAGCTTGTCATATTCCTCATGGAGGAACTACCCGAAATGAAGCGTTTTTTCTCGGTTCTGCTTGCCTTTGCCTTCATCTTTTCGACTCTGGCCTCAGCCGACGAGGGAATGTGGCTCTACAACGCTCCCCCGAAGGACAAAATCAAAGCCAAATACGGATTCGAACTGACGCAGGAATGGCTCGACCACGTTCGCCTGTCGTCGGTGCGATTCAACAATGGCGGTTCCGGCTCTTTTGTGTCGGCCGACGGGCTGACCTTCACCAACCATCATGTGGGCGCTGGATGCGTGCAGCAACTCTCGACTGAGGGCCACGACTACATCAAGACTGGCTTCTATGCCAAGACCCAGGCCGACGAAGCCAAGTGCCCGAACCTGGAACTCAACCAACTGGTCGGCATTGAGGACGTCACGGACAAGCTCAACGCCGGGGTGAAGCCGGAGATGTCCGCGGCAGATGCCAGCCAGGCCCAGCGTGCCGCCATGTCGCAGGTCGAGAAAGATTGCACGACCGCGACTGGCCTGCGCTGCGATGTTGTTACTTTCTATTCCGGCCAGGTCTATAACCTCTACAAGTACAAGAAGTACACGGATGTCCGGCTGGTGTTCGCGCCGGAATTCGGCATCGCCTTCTTCGGCGGCGATCCGGACAATTTCACCTATCCCCGCTACGATCTCGACATCACTTTCTTCCGGGTATACGAGAACGACAAACCGGCACACCTTGACAACTATCTGCAGTGGTCGCAGACCGGAGTCAAAGAAGGCGACCTGATCTTCGTTTCGGGGCATCCCGGAAACACGGGGCGTATGCTCACCATGGCCCAGCTCGAGTTCCTGCGCGATGTGCAATATCCCATGAACCTGAAGCTCTTCCAACGGCGCATTGCCTTGCTGCAGGAGTTCAGCAAGCAGTCGGAAGAAAATGCCCGCATTGCCAACGAAGATATTTTTGGGCTGCAGAACTCGCAGAAAGCGATCACCGGCTACCAGTCGGGACTACTCGATAAATCAATCATGGATGCCAAGGCCGCCGACGAGGCCAAACTCCGGGCCTCGTTCAAGGCCAACCCCAAGAATGCCGGGGCCGCCGACCCCTGGGATGAGATCGCTCAGGCAATCAAAGTACAGCAATCCATCTATCCCAACTTGACTTATCTGGAGCGCATGCGCGGGTTCAACTCGCACCTGGCGCAGACAGCGCGCGTTCTGGTGCGCGCCGCGGCGGAGAAACCGAAACCGAATCAGGAGCGGATGCGAGAGTTCCGCGATTCGAACCTTCCGTCGTTTGAGCAGCAGTTGTTCTCGACTGAGCCGATTTACAAAAACCTGGAGATCGCGCTGCTCGCAGACTCGCTGAGCGAGATGCAGGACGCGCTGGGCAAAGACAATCCTGACGTGCAGAAGGTTCTGCAAGGAAAGACGACTGCGGAAGCCGCGAAGGACTACATTACTAACACGAAGCTGGAGGATGTCGCCGTGCGCAAGCAGCTTTACGGAGGCGGGCAGGCGGCCGTTGATGCCAGCACCGATCCTTTGATCGTTGTCATGCGCGCGATCGATCCCGATGCCCGTGCCGCGCGCAAGCAGTTTGAAGACAAGGTTGACGCGGTCGTGCGGCGGGACGGCACGATCGTGGCCAAGGCACGTTTCGCCCAGAGCGGATTTACCCAACCGCCGGATGCCACATTTACTCTCCGCTTGAGTTATGGCGCGGTGAAAGGCTATCAAGAGAATGGAAAGTCGATTCCCTTCGAGACTAACATCGGCGGAGCCTATGAGCATGCGGCCGAACACAACAACCAGCCGCCTTACAACCTGCCGGAAAGCTGGATGAAGTCGAAAGCGAATCTCGACCTGAAGACCCCTCTGAACTTTGTTTCCACGGCCGACATTATCGGAGGAAACTCCGGATCACCCACGGTGAACAAAAAGGGGGAGGTGGTGGGAATCATCTTCGACGGCAACATCGAGTCGCTGCCCTGGAACTTCGCCTTCAGCGATGTGCAGGGACGCGCTGTTTCTGTAGATTCGCGCGGCATTCAGGCGGCCTTGCGCAAGATCTACGGAGCAAGCGCCTTGGCGGATGAACTGATGGGGACCAAGGCCGAAGGGGCGAAGGCAGGAAAATAGGCATTGCGTTTATCGCAGAATCAAGGCCCGCATCTCGATGCGAGCCGTTTGTTTGCGCAACCCGATAAATCAGGCGGGCCAAATCGTCAACGCGGTCCTTGTCAGAATCTGTTGCTGAACGGCTGGGCTTAGCGGAAGCGCCCGGAATTCTTCCAGGTTCTTCTTGATGTCGGGCACGCCCGGCCCGGGCCAGTCCGTGCCGAACAGCGTTTTGCTGGCGATTTCTTCAAGGCGCGGAAAATATTTCAGCAGCGTCTTGGGCGGAATGCCGCTGATGTCGAGATAGACATTGGGATGCCGTCGCACCAGAAAGAATGCGGTCTGCATCCACAGCGGGCGTCCACCGTGGGCGAGCAGGATCTTCAGCTTGGGGAAATCGACCGCGACATCGTCGACGTAGATCGGATCGCCATACTTGTTGCGCGCGCCGGGAAAGATCGACGTCCCGGTGTGGAACATGACCGGCACACCATTCGCTTCGGCGGCGCGGTAAATGATCTCCAGTTCCTTTACGCCGCACTGGTAGTCATTGGGAAACAGCAACTGGTGCGGCGGATGAATCTTGATCATCTGCAGCCCCAACCGCAGAATTTGCTCCACATCGGCCAGCACGTTCGTGGTGTGCCGCGGATGCAGGCTGCCGCATGAGAGCAGGCGCTTCGGATTTTCCTTCACATAGTCGGCGACGAACTGATTCACTCCGTTGGTGAACCCGATGACTTCCGGGGCAACGTAGTTGATGAGCATGGCACGATCGATGCCGCTGGCGTCGAGAAACTTGAGGAAAGCTTTGGGCGAGCGGCAGAACTCGACGATCTGGTCGAAGTTTGGCCGCTTCTGTTTCATCAGTTCCAGCGCATGGGGCTTGAACATTTCCATGGGCTGGATGTGGATGTGGCAGTCGGTGATCATTGCGTGGCTAGTGATTGGTGATGATTCGAACGGTCGCCAGAAGAATATCAGAGGAATCAGTTCGCCGCTGCGGCGAGCACTGCTCTTTTGGTGAACACGCGAATCATCTCGCGGCGGTATTCCGGCGTCAACGCGGAAGTGGTCAGCGGCTTCGCAGTCTTTGCGGCCAAATCGCCGACGGCCGCAGCCAATGCCTCGTCCACCACCTTGCCCGTCAGCAGATCGCCCGCTCCCTTTACCAGCAGGGGTGCGGGATTTACTGCGGTGATGCCGATCCGTGCGTCGGCGACGTGGCCGTTGGATCGCTTCATCACAACGGCGACCCCGGCCAGGGGATAGTCGATCGATCCGCGAACCCGCAGCTTGCGGTAGACGCCGCGGTAGTCTGCCGTCGATGCCGGCAGGAAGACACGCGTGACCAGTTCGTTCGGCTGCAGCTTGCGATAGTTATCGCCGAGGCCGGAGTAGAAATCGCGCAATGGAAGGCGGCGCGTTCCGCTGGCGCCGACGATTTCGATCTCCGCGTTCAGGCAGAGCAACGCCGGAGGCGTGTCTCCCGAAAATACTGCCCAGCACTTCGTTCCACCGGGGGCTACGTGGCAAAGATCGCCGTCTTTCTTGATGCAGAATCCGCAACCCTTGCGCCAGGTGAGCGACTGGTTGTACCACAGGCAGCGCGTGTCCAGGCAGATGTTGCCGCCGATCGTTCCCATGTTCCGCAGCACGGGCGAGGCCACGGTAGCGGCGGCTTCGGTCAGCACCGGGTAGTGCTGCCGCAGAAAATCCGACCGCTCAATCGCGCGCAGCGTGGTCAAGGCGCCGATTTCGACGCCACCGTCGCTTTGCGGCCTGATCCCTCGCATCGTCGTAATTCCGCGAAGGTCGAGAACGTACTCCGGCTCGAAAAGCTTTTGCCGCATGGACGGAATAAGATCCGTGCCCCCAGCCAGCACACGAAGGTTTCCCGCATGCTCGCCCAAGTGGCAAACTGCTTCTTCCAGGCAGTGCGGGCGCAGCAGTTTGAATTCCGGCAGACTCAATCCGAGCCTCCTGTTACGGATGGCGCTTCGCGTCGCGAGGGATCGAGTGCGTGTCGTGCCGGTCCTTTCCCGTTGAAGCAGAGCGCACCACCATGTTCGCGGAAGCGTGTGGGCGAAGTCGGATCAACGCCCTCAGTCAGGTTCAGTGCCTTGGCACTTCTCTTCGCGCGCAGCGCCGCCAGTACTCTCTCGGGCGTGAACGGCGACTCATGCAAGCGCACGCCGACCGCATCGTAGATTGCGTTTGCAATCGCCGGGATCGTTGCCGCCAGCGATCCCTCGCTGCACTCTTTCGCGCCAAACGGGCCTTCCGGATCGATGCTCTCCACGATGATGGGCTCGACCTCGGGTGACTCCACCGACGACGGGCTGCGATATTCGAGCAACCCGGGATTCATCAGCATGCCGTCCTTCCAAACCATCTCTTCGGTGAGCGCCTGTCCCATGCCCATCCAGACCGAACCAATAATCTGACCTTCCACGGAAACAGGATTCAGGGCGCGCCCACAATCGTGAGCGGCCCAGACTTTGTGCACGATCACTTCGCCGGTTTCTTCGTCGACACTGACCTCGGCGACCTGTGCGGAGTACGAGTATGCCGGCGATGGCCCAACTCCTGCGCCTTTGTGTTTGCCGCCCCGCGCGTCCTGCGGAGGAGCGTAGGAACCTGTGCCGGTGAGCGCTCCGTGAAAGTCGATGGCCGCGACGACAGCCTCTTCAAAGGTCATCCAGTCCTTCGGGCCTTCTTCTTTGCGCTTCTGCTGCAGCGATCCCCGCAAGATCTGGCCTTCCACGCGTCCGCTGACCGAGGCTCCGGCCTGCGTCACTTCGATTTCCTCTGCGTGATCTTTCTTGACATCTTTCTTCACGACCGGCGGCTCGCTTCCCTGCTTGAAAACGAGATCTTCACGGAATATCAGGTCTCCCGCAGCGCATTTCATCTTCTGCGCCGCCGCAGCAGCGATCAGCTTCTTCACTTCCCCGGCCGCCCTCAGGGTTGCATTTCCCGCCATGAAGGTTACACGGCTCGAGTAGGAACCGATGTCAATCGGGGTCAGGTCCGTATCGGCGGCAATCACTCGAACCCGAGGCAGCGAACATCCCAGCACTTCGGCCGTGACCTGTGCGGTCATGGTGTCCGATCCCTGACCAATTTCCGAAGCTCCGGTATAGACGACCACACCGCCATCGCGATCGATCTTGATATTGACCGTCGAGTGCGGCATGTCGGAGCGAATAATTGAATTGGCCGCGCCACTGACGTAGTGGCTGCACGCTATGCCCAGCCCGCGTCCCTGGGGCAGTTTGCCCTTGCGCTGTTTCCAGCCGGAGCGATCCACCGTCTTCTCGATGCACTCGGGCAATCCGTAACTTTGAACTCGCAGGCCATTCACGGTGATGCATGGCGGTTGCAGCAAATTGCGCCGCCGAATCTCGGCCGGATCCATCTCAATTTGCGCTGCCAGTTCGTCCAGCTGCGATTCAAAGGCAAACCGCACATTCACCGTGCCGTGGCCGCGCATGGCGCCGCACGCAGGCTTGTTGGTCAGCACCCGGTATCCGTCATACTGAATGTTTGGGATATCGTAGAGCGCGCCCAGCAGCGCCCCCGAGTAAAGAATCGTCACCACGCCGTAGGAGCAGTACGCACCGCCGTCCTGCACCACCCGCGCTTTCACAGCGGTGATGCGGCCGTCGCTCTTCACGCCGGTTTTGAGGTCAATGATCGTGCGTGGACGACCGCGATGCGCCCAGAACACTTCCTCGCGCGTGTAGGTGATCTTCACCGGAGCCTGCGCCTTGCGCGCGGCCACGGCGGCGATGATCTCCAGTGGAATCACTTCGCTCTTGCCGCCGAATCCGCCGCCCACCAGCGGCTTGATCACGCGAATCTGAGACATCGGCATTTCGAGCACGAGCGCCAGCTTGTGCTGCAGGTAGTACGGAACCTGGGTGGAAGACCACACGGTCAGGCGTCCGGGCTTGCCGGTGTGGGGATCGAGTTCGAACGAGGCCAACGTGGAATGCGGTTCCATCGCTGCGTGAGTTACTTCATTTGCGATGAACCGCGCTTCCGCCACCTGGTCGGCTTCGGCAAAACCCTTGTCGGGATCGCCGAAGACGTGGTGGTAATCCTTCTCCAGATTCCCTGGCTTCGATTCATGGATGAGGTCCGTCTGGGCCTTCATCGACTGTTCGGGATCGAAGTACGCGGGCAGGACTTCGTACTCGACCTCGATCAGTTCGAGAGCTTTCTCAGCGATCGCTTCGGAAACGGCGATCACACAAGCGACGTTGTCGCCGACATAGCGAACCTTGTCGAGAGCCAACGGATACTCGTCGTGGCCCACGGGCAGAATGCCATAAGGATTCGGTGCATCCCTACCAATAGCGACCGCGACGACGCCTTCGCAACTCTCGGCCCGGCTCGTGTCGATGTGCCTGATGCGCGCGTGCGGATACGGTGAATGCAAAATCTTGCCGGTCAGCATGCCGGGCACGCTTAGGTCGTCCGTGTACTTGCCGGCACCGGTGGTCTTCTGCGCCGCGTCGATCATTGCGGTGGGCTTGCCGATAATGGAGTAATCAGTCATCGCTACTCGTTAAACCGGTGCTACGGTCCGCTCCGCTGCGATTGCTGATCGGATTGCTTCATACATCTGGCTGTAGCCGGTACAGCGGCAGAGATTGCTGCTGAGGGCGGCGCGAACATCGGCGTCGGATGGATCTGGATTCTCCGCCAGCAGTGACTTCACCGTCATCATGAAGCCGGGCGTGCAGTAGCCGCACTGCGCGCCGCCCCAGTCGCCATAGGCCTTCTGAATCGCCGCGAGAGCGCCGTGCTCACTCACTCCCTCAACCGTCGTGATCTCTTGCCCTTCGCAACTGGCCGCGAGCAGCGTGCAAGACATCATGGCAACACCGTCGACCAGCACCGTGCACGCGCCGCAGGACGAATCATCGCAGCCGCGCTTTGAACCCGTGAGCTGCAGTTCCTGCCGCAGTACGTCGAGCAGAAGAACGCTGGGCTCAATGGCAAGCTCGCGAGGCCGGCCGTTGACGCGGAGTTCGATGAGTTCTTTTTTCATTGGGAGCTGTCAGCTCTCAGCTTTCAGCCATCCGCTAAGACCTTTTCTGAAGGCTGATAGCTGAAGGCTGAGAGCGTTAGTACATTGGCACTTTTCCATCTACCCGCCGTGACCAGGCATCGATGCCGCCACGCATGGACTGCGCCTTTTCGAATCCCTGCTGCCGCAGCCACACGGTCACATTCATCGAGCGAACGCCGTGGTGGCAAACCACCACCACATGTTCCTCTGGATCGAGTTCCTGATGCGCCCGCGACGGGATATCGCCCATGGGCATCAACTTCGCGCCATCGATCCGCGCAGTCTCAAACTCCCAGGGCTCGCGAACATCGAGCAACGTAAACGCTTCGGCCACGTCGAGCTTGCTCTTCACCTCTTCGGGAGTGATTTCGTAGTCCATAGGCTGTGGGAGAGGTGCTACTTCCCTGCCCACTTGGGCTCGCGCTTCTCCATGAACGCGCGAATTCCTTCCTGAGCATCGGAGGTCTTTATCAGCTCGTCGAAATAAATCCGCTCGGCCCGAGCCAGACCTTTATCGAAGTGCATCGAGTCCCATGCATAGGATGCCTTCTTCGCCAAAGCCAGCGCTGCCGGGCTGAGTTTGCGCAAATGTCCGACACATTCGTCCACCGCGGCAGACAATCCATTCTCCGGTACAGCGCGGTTGGCCAGACCAATCTCTGCCGCTTCTTTGCCGCCGATCGTCCGCCCAGTCAGAATCAGTTCCGCTGCGCGCTTCTGTCCCACGAGCGCAGCCAGCGCGGTACACGCTACCGGCGGATAGCAGGCCAGCTTGATCTCCGGAAATCCCCACTGTGCCGATTCCGTGGTGTAGACGATGTCGCACACCATGGCTAACTCAGCGCTACCGCCCAGACAGTGCCCATGCATCGCGGCGATGGTGACCTTTTTCGTCGCCACGAGCGCGCGGATCACAGCGTGGAACTTGGTCAACATCCCCTCGACTTTGTCAGGAGCATGGGCAGCCACGTCCACGCCCGCTGAAAACGCGGTTCCCTGGCCGCTAACTACGATCACGGAAACATCCGGCCGAGACTCGATCTCCGCGAGCGACTGCGCTAGTTCCTCCATCATGAGGATGTCAATGATGTTCAGCGGCGGACGGCGCAGCACGATCCGCGCAACCGAGCCGTCGACTTCCAGCGAGACCGTGCCGAGTTTGGCGTCCATGGATGTAGTCGTCATGTGCGAGCTACAGGTTGATCGCCGACTTCCGCACTTCGCCGATGGTCGAGAGCGGATCGCGCGCACCTGTCTTCTCCGCGATCCATTTCTTCTCGTTGCCGATGATGTCGAGCAGAAGTTTCTTGTCTTCCGCCGACGGCATGTAATCTTTCACGTGCTCTTCGTAGGCGCGATCGTCCAGCAGTTCGCCTGACTGAGCGTGGAATTTCTGTGCGGCCCATTTCCCAATGGCGCGATTAAACTTGATGTGCGGGGCATACAGTTTCGGCTCGCCGGGTTTCAGCGCGCCGTTAAAGCGCTCAATCAGTCCCGCCACTTCGTCGCGATAAAGGTTGCGATTGTAATCGTTCAGGTCGTCGAGGTCGGGGGCCTTGGTGTTCTTCGGTTCGTCGTAGCGGCCCTTGACGCCCCACACATAGGCCCAGTGGGCTGATGAAGAATGATCCGTACCGAACAGGTCGTACGAACTTGAAATCCATTTGTTGAGATATTTCTGAATCAGCCATGCCGGGATCACGCCCGCTTCCACAATGCGCCGGAGTCCATCGTTGCCCGTGCCCATGTGGAAGGCCTCTTCGCGCAGCATGTACGACATGGAGCGTCCCAACGGAGCGAATGCGGAATACTTCAGCATCTGCAACTGGAACTTGCCGTCGCGGTCGACGAAGTCGGTGTAGGTGAAGAAGTCCATCCAGTTGTCGACTTCGACATTGAAGGCACCCAGTAGACGCTTGTTCTCAAACGCGCGCCGCTCCAGCATCTTTTGCGCCTCAACCTTGCCGGAGTAGCCGAAATGGTCGACCAGCAAAGCGCACATCTGCCAACCGTGACGCATTTCTTCGATCATCACGCGGGTGATGGCGCGGCGATCCCACTCGGTGGGCGCGTTCTCCAACAGGTTGCGCTGCTGTTCGACGCTGGCGAACTCGGTATCGCCCTGGTAGACAATCATGTTCATGAGGGCGTCTCGCATTTGCTGGGTTGGAATCTGGCGAAGGTTCTCCCACTTGCGGCGGCCCTTATAGGAACCGAACTCGATCTCCTCGGTGTCGATGGCGCCATACAGAGTGTCGAAGTGGAAGGCATCGATGTCGTCGGTGTTGACACCAATGTCTTTGCGCCAGTCGTTGAATAGACCGATCCAGTCGCTGAACGTTCCGATTTTTGCTACTTTGCCCGGCATGTTGACCTCAGATTCTTCCTGCTATTTCGCCTTGAACTGCGCCGGCCGCTTCTCCACGTAAGCCGCCAGGCCTTCTTTCGCATCTTCGCTCTGGAACAGCAGTTGCTGGTTCTCCCGCTCGACGGCCAATGCCGACTCCATGGGGATCTCCCAGCCCGTCTGCACCGCGCGCTTGATGCGTCCCACCGCTTTCGACGCTTTGTTGGGCGGGCAGAACTGCTTGGCGTACTCCATGATGTTCTCCATGAAGCCGTCGCGCTCGAAGATGTCATTGACGATGCCGAGTTCCTGCGCCTCTTCAAACGAGAACGTGTTGCCCGTCACCATCAGTTCGATCGCTTTGCTCTTCCCCACCATGCGCGAGAGCCGCTGCGTGCCGCCCGTTCCTGGAAGCACGCCGAGGTTCACTTCCGGCAGGCCAATTTTGCCGGCATCCTTGCGCGCGATGCGGATATCGGCCGCCATGGCGATTTCCAGACCGCCGCCCACGCAGTGGCCGTTAATGGCTGCGATCACCAGCTTCGGCGTATGTTCGAGGCGCAGAAGCATTTCGTTGGCGTGCAGGCAAAAGTAATATTTGAAGGTCGGATCGACGGTGGAAAGCATCTTGATATTCGCGCCGGCGGAGAAGAACTTGTCGCCCGCGCCCGTCAGCAGGATCACATAGACCTCGTTGTCCATGCGTGCCTTGAGGATGGCTTCGTCGAATTGACGGTTCATTTCGTAGGTGTAGGTGTTCGCCGGGGGATCGCACATCTCGATCACCGCTACGCCGCCGTCGGTGCGGTAGTTGACAAGCTGCTTGGTGGTTTCGCCGGTTGCCGGCTGCACTGTAGTCGCCATATCTATGTCTCCTTACTGTGTCCGTAAAACCCTTTGTCATTCCGAGCGAAGCCGAAGGGAATCTGCGGTTCGCCGGTGCCCAACCCAACTCCGACTCAGCGCCCGTCCCTGCGCTTCTTGCCGTCCGCCATTACGCCCCGTAGAAAAACATCGCCCATTTCGCGCGCAATCGATGCGGCATCCGCGTCCACGCGCGGGTTGTGCCAGGTGTAGATCCAGTTCATCATGCCGAAAAGGCTGAGTACGGCAATGCGCGTGGAAAACTGCAAGCCGCGTTCGCCCTTCAAGGCGTCGAGCAGGCCAACACAGATGCGGTAGTACTCCCGCTTGATGGCCGCCACTTCTGAAGCGAAGCCGTTCTTCAACATCTCGGCCTCATGTGAGAGCACCTTCATGGCCGCCTGGTTGGCAAGAAAATAATCCAAATGGTTGAGGATGAAGATCCGGATGCGCTCTTCCGCGTTGTTCATCCCTTCCAGCCGAGCTTTCAGGCGCTGCACAATCGTGGTGAAGGTATGCTTCTGAATCAAGTACAGCAGCCGCTCTTTAGACTCGAAGTAGTAGTAAAGTCCCGCCAGCGACATGCCGCTCGCGCGCGAGAGATCGCGCATCGAGGCGCCTTCGTATCCCTTCTTGCAGAAGACCTCAGTAGCATGAGCGAGGATCTCCGCCAGGCGACGGTCATAGCGCGTCACCGGAACGGTCGCGGCACGATGCCGCCGCGGAGTAGTTCGGGTTGCAGTGGAAGGGCTCCCCATAATTCTGCAGCGATAATTCGAACGTTCGTTCGAACCAAGTATACCCCGGTGTGATTCTGATCACAAGGGCGGCACAACTAACGTGATTTCTTACTCTTACCCGCCGCCTCGTAAGCCCGTCCTAGCCAGTCGAGAGCATCGTGCAGGTCGGCGTCGGAAGAGAGTTCGAAGGCGAACCAGCGGGCCTTCTGCATTTGGGTTGACCCGATACGGGAGTCTTTGTCGAGACGAGTTCGAACAGCAGGTATCGGGGACTCCAGTTTGAACGCCAGCGAGTTCGCGGTCCCCATACCTCGTGTGCGCGGCAGTAGGGCGAATATTTTGCCTTTGCGGTAGAGAGCGGTGAATCCGAAGAAGGCGCGTGTGCTCACTTGGGGCCAGCCGGCGACTTCGTCCGCTAATGCGGCAGACCAGGCCTTCATTTCCTCGGAGATGGAGGGTAGATTAGGGCGGACAGCTCTCGGTTGCTTCATCGGCAGTGCGCTAGTTTCTTACGTCAGCCAGCATACACTCGATCTCAGCCTTCAGTTCCGCCGTGAGCGGGAGGAACGGCAACCGCGCTGGCCCTCCGAAGTAGCCGTTGAAATCCATACCGTATTTGAATCCGGGAACGCCGAGATCGCCAACTCGCTGCGCAGCCTTCGCGATTCGTTCTTGCTTTAGGCGGGCAAGTTCTGCGTCCCCCTCTTTCCACGCGGCATAGATCTCGTAGCAGGCCGTGGGTGCCGGGCAGGCAAAGGCGAGGATCGCTCCCACCGCACCGGCATCGAGCGATGGTTGCAGTTTCTGCGCTGCGCCGACCAGCACCTGGAATCCGACTTCCTTCTGACGCGTCTTCATCTTGCCTACGACGGTCACGGCGGACGAAGACGGCTTCATCTCCGAGGCGCCCGACAACCCTCCTACCTGCACCAGTTCCCCGCCCTCAGCGCTCGAGATCCGGCAGCCGCGGCGGCAAGCATCCGCGGCGTAACTGCATCAAACGTCTCGGTGACGGTAGCACTGCGCTTGATGTGGTGCGTTCCTGCGACTATCTTGCGGACTTTTTCCACGTCGCCGCTCGATTCCTTGATGCCGATCAGGTTGGGATGCCCGGCGAGTTCGATCACCACGTCGGCCGGCATGTCGTACCCGGTGGCCTGCGGGAAGTTGTAAATGATGACTGGCAGCGGCGAGCGATCCGCCACGGTCCGGTAGAAGGCGAGGATGTTGGCCGTCTGCATCTGCTTCTTGTAGTAATGCGGCGTGCGCACCATGGCGATGTCGTAGCCGAGTTCAGCGGCGTACTCGGTGAGGCGTAGCGTCTCAATCGCCGATTCGATACCGGTTCCTGCGACCAGCACTTTGTTGGGGGCAGCAGCGTCGCGTGCAGCCTTGAACACATCGCGCCGTTCCTGATCGGAGAGCAGGATCGCCTCGCCGGTCGAGCCCAGCACGACGATACCCGCGACGGGCGTGCGCGAATAGCGCTCCACGTTGGATTCGAGCTTCTTGAAATAAACGTTGCTGTCGGGATAAAACGGCGTGGTGATGGGAGGAAAAATTCCGTGAAGTAGCATACTTGAAGCTTAGCAGTTCCCTATCGCGATTGCCGAGCTGCAACCGCAGCTCTCACCCGCTTAAGATGAAAGACCATCTCGGTGATCGCCAGAGGCACAACCCAACAGGCCCAGGCGATAGTGATATCTCGGTCGTTTTCCGGCTGCAGCCGCGAAGTCGGGCCATAGTCGCTCAAGAGCCGGAAGGTCACAAACGCGAACGTAACCACGTAGGCGCGGATCATCCACTCCTTGTGGAGAGACACTAGTCCTTTCCGGATCGTGTAATACGCCATGCCGGTCGTCACCAGCCACGCTAACGCCAGCCCTCTGATCCCATTCACAAGCGCCCAGCCGTAAGTGCTCGTCACCGAGAGTCCGACTGCCCCGACAATGCCCATGGCGACTCCGACGAGAAAGAGCCGCCCAGTCCAACGGTGGATCGCTAGATTTCGCTGGCGAAGCCCGGTCCAGAACTGCCAGGGACCGGTCAGTAAAGCCAACGTACCACCGTTAATGTGCAGGAAGAGCCATCCACGGCGCGGCCAGTAGGGATCGAGCGACGCCGCGTCGTAGTGACGGTAGTAAAAGAGAACGTATTTAGCAACGAAACCGACCGCCAGCACCACGATACCAGTCCAGGCCAGGGTTGTTGCGGTCAGTTTTACTCTGCGATTTCCCGAGCGCGCCCCAGCGGGGGCGGAAATTGTGGCGTGGGCCATTGTGCCCTCCCCAAGCGAGATCACTACAGAGCCCTTTTTGTTGGTGGGAATGCTACCACGGACAGAGTGGGAATGGAATTGATTGTCAGCAACAGCCGGCTGACGCCCGTACTAGTGCCTGACTCCAGCGCCTCTGTCTGCGTGCAAATGCTGCAGTGCCTTCACGTTCACCTCCCCGCGCTGCAAGGCCGCGATCCCCTCTGCCGCAGCCCGCGCGGCTGCCAGCGTCGTGATCGTAGGGATGCGCGCGGTCACGGCCGCGCGGCGAATCGCTTTCTCGTCGAACCACGGCTCGAGTCCAGTGGGCGTATTGATGATCAGTTGAATGCGCTGGCCCTTAATGAAGTCGACCACATTAGGCCGTCCTTCTTTCACTTTGTAGACGCGCTCCACGTTCATGCCGGCGGCCTCGATCACGTCGGCTGTGCCGGCCGTGGCCACGAGTTTGAATCCCATGTCCACAAACTTGCGGGCTACCGGTGCCACATGGCGCTTGTCGTGGTCGGTCACGCTGATAAAGATGGCTCCCTGCGTCGGCAGCTTCTGTCCCGCGGCCAGTTGTGCCTTGGCGAACGCTTCGCCGAAGTTGTCGGCGACGCCCATCACTTCGCCGGTCGATTTCATCTCCGGCCCGAGCACGGTATCGACACCCGGAAATTTGTTCCACGGGAACACGGGAGACTTCACGTAGTAGTGGCTTCCCGTGTCCAGATCGGCGCGGCGTTCAATGAATTCCGGCAAGAACTCCCGCAGCTTGCGGCCTGTCATGAGTCGCGCCGCAATTTTTGCCAAGGGAACCCCCGTCGCCTTCGAAACAAAAGGCACAGTGCGCGAGGCTCGCGGGTTCACTTCGAGTACGTAAACCTTGCCGCCCTCGCCATTGCCACTCGAACCGCCGTTTCCCCGCGGGATGGCGAACTGAATGTTCATCAGCCCAATGACCTTCAGCGCGCGCGCCAACTTGAAGGTATAGTCGCGCATGCGCTCCAAGAGTTGCTGCGGAATATCGACCGCGGGCAACACGCACGAAGAATCGCCGGAGTGAATTCCGGCCTCCTCAATGTGCTGCATGATGCCTCCGATGACAACATCTTCGCCGTCGGAGAGTGCATCGACATCGACTTCAATCGCGTCTTCCAGGAAGTGATCGATCAACACGGGGCGGTCGTGCGAATATTCCACCGCTTCTTTCATGTAGCGAATGATCGACTCTTCGTCGTAGGCAATCACCATGGCGCGGCCGCCGAGCACATACGAAGGCCGCACCAGCACGGGATATCCGATGCGCCGCGCTCCCTCGATGGCCTCGTCGATCGAGGTGGCCATGACACCGGGCGCCTGCGGAATCTGCAACTCTTCGAGCAACTTATTGAAGTGCTTGCGGTCTTCGGCCAGGTCGATCGACTCGGGCGACGTGCCGATGATGTTCACGCCCGCGGCCTTCAGAGGTAACGCCAGGTTGAGTGGCGTCTGCCCGCCAAACTGCACGATCACGCCGACCGGCGCGCCTTTCGCCGTCTCGTGCTGGTAAATGGCCCAGACGTCTTCAAAAGTCAGGGGTTCGAAGTAGAGGCGATCGCTAGTGTCATAGTCGGTCGAGACGGTTTCAGGATTGCAATTAATCATGATCGTCTCATAACCGTCATCGCGCAGCGCGAATGACGCATGGCAGCAGCAGTAGTCAAACTCAATTCCCTGCCCGATGCGATTGGGGCCGCTGCCGAGAATGATGACTTTCTTCTTGTCGGTCGGGGCGGCCTCATCTTCGTCTTCGTAGGTCGAATAAAGGTAGGGCGTGAAGCTTTCGAACTCGGCCGCGCAGGTGTCGACGCGTTTGTAGACAGGCATCACGCCGTGTTTTTTGCGCAGATGACGAACTTTTTCCTGGCCTTCCAGTCGCCAGACCTGGGCCAGCCGTCCATCGGAGAATCCCATGCGCTTCGATTCGCGCAGCACCTCGGTGGGGATCGACTCCATGGGGTGCTTTTCCAGTTCCAGTTGCTGGTCGTTAATTTCTTTAAGCTGGTAAAGGAACCACGGATCCATCGAGGTCATCTTCGCGATCTGCTTCACGGTGTGTCCCTGGCGCAGTGCGTACTGCACATACGCGAGCCGCTCCGGATGCGGCGTCACCAGGCGCTGCGTCAGAATCTTGGGCTCGATCTTTCCGCCGCCCACGCGTTTGCCGGTATCGAGCGAGCGGATGCCCTTCATCAACGCTTCCTTGAAGGTGCGGCCGATGGCCATGACTTCGCCCACAGACTTCATCTGCGGGCCCAGGGTATCGTCGGCGCCGGGAAATTTTTCGAACTGCCACTTCGGAATCTTCACCACTACGTAGTCGAGAGTCGGCTCGAAACATGCCGGAGTCTTGCGCGTGATGTCGTTGGGAATTTCGTCGAGCGTGTAGCCCACCGCAAGTTTGGCGGCAATCTTTGCGATTGGGAACCCGGTCGCCTTCGATGCCAGTGCCGACGAGCGCGAGACCCGCGGGTTCATCTCGATCACCACCATCCGCCCGGTCTCGGGATTGACGCCGAACTGAATGTTCGATCCGCCTGTTTCGACGCCGATTTCGCGGATCACGGCGATGGCAGCATCGCGCATCGCCTGGTACTCGCGATCGGTGAGTGTCTGGGCCGGCGCCACCGTGATCGAATCGCCCGTATGCACGCCCATGGGATCGAAGTTCTCGATCGAACAGATGATGATGACGTTGTCTTTGGTGTCGCGCATCACCTCAAGTTCGAATTCCTTCCAGCCCAATACTGACTCTTCAATCAGCGCTTCGTGCACCGGAGAGAAATCGAGGCCCCGGCTCAGCACTTCCAGCATTTCTTCGCGGTTGTAGGCGATGCCACCGCCCGAACCGCCCAGCGTGAACGATGGCCGGATGATCACCGGAAAACCGATCTTCCCGGCGAACTCGATGCCATCCTTCGTGTTGTTGACCAGGGCCGATTTGGGCACGTCGAGCCCGATGCGCTGCATGGCATCTTTGAAGACGAGGCGGTCTTCCGCCTTCTTGATGGCCGCAACGTTGGCGCCGATCAGGTCCACGTTGTATTTCTCCAGCACGCCGCCGTCAGAAAGTTCGATAGCCAGATTCAGCGCGGTCTGTCCGCCCACGGTCGGCAGCACGGCAAAACCCGCGCCCGGCGACATTTCCCGCTCGATGCGGATGATCTCCTCCAGATATTCCAGAGTGAGCGGCTCGATATAAGTGCGGTCGGCCGACTCGGGGTCGGTCATGATGGTCGCCGGGTTCGAGTTCGCCAGCACCACTTCGTAGCCCTCGGACTTAAGCGCCTTGCAGGCCTGCGTGCCGGAGTAATCAAACTCCGCCGACTGCCCAATGATGATGGGCCCGGAGCCGAGGATCAGGATTTTCGAGATGTCAGTGCGTTTGGGCATTTAATTTCATCGAATCGGACACCCGGCAAAGGGCTGATCACTCGGATTCAACTGCAGATCTAAATTGATCTCGCAAGCGTGTTCGCCGGTGCATGTCACTTCCCGAGGCTGCTTCCAGCCGCGATTCGGGGCAGGCAGGAACCGATACTTACCTGCATCCACCAATCCGAGATCGAAGTAGCCATCCTTGTCTGTTACGACCGAGCGATAAAGAACGAACTTGCCTTTAGCATCCACATTCAAGAGAATTTTCGAGTTCGAAAACGGGGCGGCCGCCTGATCTCTCAGTTCTCCCGAAACATGCAGCTTTTCCTTGAGTTCTAAATTTGAGCGGACGATCTCTTCACTACACGGAACCTGGTCGGGCCTTATCACCTTCTGAGCAAGCGCAACGCTACCCAGGACCAACATCACACCAGTTACCGTTGCTTTGCTGCAGCGCAGTTGTTTGCCACTCTTGCTCACCCTTTCCACTCCTCCATCATCTTCGTAAATTCCTTGAACAGATAATGCGAGTCATGCGGCCCCGGCGCTGCCTCCGGGTGATACTGCACGCTGAACAGCGGCAGGTTCCGGTGCCGCAGGCCTTCCAGCGTCTGATCATTCAGGTCGATGTGCGTCAACTCAACTTCACTGTCGGCCAGCGAATCCGGATCGACGGCAAAATTGTGGTTGTGTGCCGTAATCTCAATCTTGCCGGTCTTCAACTGCTTCACCGGATGATTCCCGCCGTGGTGACCAAACTTCAGCTTGAAAGTCTTGCCGCCGAGCGCAATCCCCGTCAGTTGATGTCCCAGGCAGATGCCGAAGATCGGCTGCCGTCCCATAAGCCTGCGAATCGAGTCCACCGCATACGTGCACGGCTCAGGATCGCCGGGACCGTTCGAGAGAAAAACTCCGTCCGGCTTCAAAGCCAGCACATCTTCCGCCGGAGTCTGCGCCGGGACCACCGTCACCTTGCAGCCCTCGCCGCGCAGCTTGCGCAAAATGTTCTGCTTGATGCCGAAGTCGTACGCCACCACGTGGAATCGCGGCGGCTCATCTTTCACTCCGACCACGGCGATCGGCTCGTGCGAGCGCTCGCCCACTTCCCACACGTAGGGCCGCTTCGTGCTCACTTCTTTTGCCAGATCCATCCCATCCATCTTGGGAATAGATCGCGCCTTCGCAATCAGCTTGTCGGCATCGCTGCCGATGGTCGAGACCACACCACGCATCACGCCGTGATCGCGCAGATGCCGCACCAGCGCACGTGTGTCGATGTCAGAAAGCACGGGCACCTTGAACTGTTCCAGGTACTCCTCGGCCACTTGCTGTGAGCGCCAGTTCGAGCTCACGCGCGAGAATTCGCGCACGATCAGCCCTTCAATCCACGGACGCGTGGCTTCGTTGTCTTCGTGGTTGGTGCCGTAATTGCCGATTTCCGGGTTGGTCAGGACGACGATCTGCCCCGAGTAGGAGGGATCCGTGAAAATTTCCTGGTAGCCAGTGATGGAAGTATTAAAAACGACTTCGCCGTAGCATTCGCCTTTGGCGCCGTAGCCTTTGCCTCGGAAGACTCGCCCGTCTTCCAGCGCAAGGATAGCCTGCATTCTCGCTCCGGTGAGTGGATTTTCAGAATCTTATCAGGGAATGCCGCAGCGGCCAAGAGCGGAACGCGGAATCGGGAAAGAAATCTGTGGATAGAAGCGATCAAATCATCGGATCGAACGTTGAAGGAGCGGCGGTACGATAACTTAAATGGTTACCGCACCCGTCCCAGCTTATCCATGGGCCAGTACCCGAAGACTGCCTTGCCGTAGATGAAGCTCTGGTTGACCGGGCCGAAATCGCGGCTGTCATTCGACATGGAGCGATGGTCGCCGAGCACGAAGAAGCAATGTTCGGGAACAGTAGTCTCGGGATACGACCGGGAATCGGTATAGGCCGGGGGAACGTAGTCCTCGCCGAGCGCCTGGTCGTTCACGTACACCTGACCGCCGTCGATGCGAATGCGGTCGCCCTCCATGCCGATCACGCGTTTGATGTAGCTCTTGGAGGGATCGCGCGGATAGCGGAACACTACAATATCCCCGCGCTCAATCGGTTCCAGCCGGTATACAAACTTGTTCACGAAGATCCGCTCCTGATCTTCGAGCGAGGGCATCATGCTGGTTCCCTCAACTTTCACCGGCTGGTAGAGAAAGATGATAATAAAGGCGGAAATCGCCAGAGAAATGATCAGATCGCGCACCCAGACGCCGATCCCGGCCCCAAGGCGAAGGGGAGCTGTCGATGCCGGCTCAGAGGCCGCGCTTGCAGACGGCGGCGGCGCCGTCTCTCCGACTGAATTTGGTTCTGAAAACGTCCCTGGCATGTTTTCCTATTGTATACAGATCCACTCCTCGTGGCAGAAAGTTGTACTGAACTCCGGACTCAATCGGACACTGCCGTCTTCGCGCACTTCCGGCCTGTTCCGGCGGCGGGTTACAATAACCAACACGCGAGGGAACCTAATGACACGCCTTCTACTCCAGAACAAGATCGTATACCGCAGCCTGACCCTGGCCTTCCTCTTCCTGGTAACTACTCTGAGCGTGTCGGCCGAATGGGGCTCGCTGCCGGAAGAAGGAGGCGTTCCGGCCTACAACGCCGGACCTCCGCCTCGAGGGACAAAGCTGCCTCCCATCCTGACCAAGTCCGACCTTTGGGGAGCGGACGCGCAGAATGCCTACCAAACTCATGCCTATGAACTGGCGGCGAAGATCCCGAACGTGCTGCACCAGCAGCCCTGCTACTGCTATTGCGACCGGATGGGCCACAACAGCCTGCACAGCTGCTTTGAGAACACGCACGGGGCGCAGTGCGCGACCTGCCTGAAGGAGCTTTACTACTCCTACCAGCAGCACCAGAAAGGCAAGACCGCGGCGCAAATCCGCGCCGGAATCATCAAGGGAGAGTGGAAACAGGTCGATCTGCTGTCGGCCTCGACGATCAACTAACACCGAGTATTGAGTCTCACGGATCGACGGGGGAAGCCTCCAACGTATGCGATCTCTTGGCTGAGAGGGCCTTGGCATGTGGCGCGTTCACTTCCGTCAGTTTGCTGTCCAGTTTCCGTGCAATGTCGACAGGTCATCAGACACCAGGCTCGCAACGGCCAACTGGACCTCAACCCACTGTTTGAGTGATACTTTACTGCTCAGCTAGAATGAATGTTTCCAAGGAGTTCCCCATTACCAAGAGCACAGGAAGAGTTTTGCACATGGCTCAAAAACCTACCGCGAAAAAGACCGTGGCGGAAGATCCGCGTTACACCCAGGCGCTGCAGAGCTACGAAGCCGGACTGCGCGCCATGCAGGAGCACAAATTCGACAAGGCGAAGCCTCATTTTCAAAAGGTCATTGGCGGCCCCAGCAAAGAACTGGCCGACCGCGCCAACGTTCACCTCAGCATCTGCACCCAGCATCTGGAACGCTCCACGGCCACACAGTTCAAGACGGCCGAGGAGCACTTCGACTACGCCGTCTCGCTGATGAATATTGGCGACTACGTGACCGCCCGCGAGCATCTGGAAAAGCTGCTCAAGCAGAATGCCAAGTCTGACTATGTGGTTTACGGCCTGGCTGCGCTCGACTGCCTCACGGGCCACGTCGAGGATTCGCTGAAACGCCTGGACGAGGCCCTTCGCCTGAACGCCCAACTGCGCTTCCAGGCGCGCAACGATTCCGACTTCCAGAATCTGGCAGAGGATCCGCGCTTCACGGAATTGCTCTATCCGGATCCCGGCGCCGAATTGGGCTCCTCAAACGGCGACCTCGGCGGAGAAGAGCCTGCGTAGGCCGCAGGGCACACTCGATGGAAACCCAAGCCGCCGAGTCTCGGCCCCCGGAGAAGACCGCGCGTGAGCGCGGCCTGCGCGTCGTCGCCATCGGCGGCGGCACCGGACTTTCCACGCTGCTCAAGGGATTAAAGCGTTTCGTGCTCTCGCCGGCAGAGGTTTCGGCACAACCGGATTTTCCCTCCATCCGCGATCTTAGCGCGGTCGTCACCGTCAGCGACGACGGCGGCTCCAGTGGACGCCTGCGCAAAGAACTCAACATGCTTCCGCCGGGCGACATCCGCAACTGCATCGTTGCCCTCAGCGAAGACGAAGCCCTGCTCTCCAAGCTTTTCCGTCACCGCTTCGAAAAAGGCTCGGGACTCGAAGGCCACAGCTTCGGCAATCTCTTTCTCGCGGCCCTCACTTCCCTGACTTCCGATTTTTCAGAAGCCGTGCGACTTTCTTCCGAGATTCTTCTCACCCGCGGCCACATCTATCCCGCGACGACATCCAACATTGAACTCGAAGCGCTCATGGAAGACGGCACACGCGTGCGCGGCGAAACCAACATCACCGCCAGCAAGGGACGCATTCGGGAACTATCTCTCGTCCCACCGGACGTCGGACCGATGCCACAGACTCTGGAGGCAATCGCCAACGCCGACATGATCACCATCGGCCCTGGAAGTCTCTTTACCAGCCTGATCCCCAACCTGCTGGTACGGGGCATTGCGCAGGCCATTGTCGAATCGCCCGCCACCAAGGTCTACATCTGCAACCTGATGACTCAGGCCAACGAGAGTCTCGGCCTGACCGCTGCCGATCACATCCGCGCGCTGAATCGTCACGCCCAGAAACAGATTTTCGACTACGCGCTGATCAATCGAACTCCCGCCTCCGCCGAACTACAAGCCAAGTATGCCAGCGAAGGCGCCTGCCAGATCGTGAACGATCTCGACGTCGTTGAAGGTCTCGGTGTGATTCCCGTTCTCGGCGACTATCTCGAAGAAGCCGGAGTCGCGCGCCACAACACCTCCCGCGTGGCTCGTGACCTCATGCAACTCGTGGCGCAACAGCCGCGACAAGCCCGCGCCACCTAGACGGTGCGTGGACTGGCTTGATTTCTGTCTGGCTGATTTTTCTCTAGCTTTGGATTTTTGTCTGGCTTTGATTTTTGTCATTCCGAGCGCAGCGAGGAACCTGCTTTGCGCTGGAGCCTCCACGGAATGCCGTTTGTCGCCGCGCAACCGCTTCCTGTATCGTGATTCTTCCGCTTCGAGGCTCTACCACTCTCGAGGTCAATCGTCATGCGCTCTTCCCTTTTCATCCTCACGGTCGTGCTGATCGGATCGCCACTGTGCCTCGCCCAGACTGGTCCAGAACAAGGCGGCCATGAGATCCAGCTCTGGGCGGGCGGCGGACACTCCGTCAGCGGGGGGCGAGGTAACACCGGCACCTTCAACGCCGGCCTGCGCTACGGGTGGATCCTGACCGGCCCGCACTGGCCCGGCTTTCTCCGCGGACGGTTTGAATATGCGGTCGACGCCGTCCCCGTCTTCTTCGTCTTCCAACCCGCCAACACCGCGTACGGCGTGGGCTTCGACCCGCTCGGCCTCAAGTGGAACTTCGAACGTCACGGCCGATTTTCACCCTACCTCGAACTCTGCGGCGGCACGCTGTTCACGAACCACAATGTCCCCACCGGCACCAACACCGTGAACTTCACTGACCAGGCCGCGTTAGGCGTGCACATCCTCGGCGCGAAACACAATGTCAGTCTTGAACTGCGTTACATGCACATCTCGAACGCAGGCCTGGCCACGCCGAATCCGGGAATCAACACTGTGCAGGTACGGCTGGGAGTTGGAAAGTTCTTCGGCGGACATGATCGCTAGTTATGACCCATTCATATTGACTCATCGCTATGAGTCATATAGACTCATCTTGTGTCTAAGCGACTACAGGTGATTCTGCAGGATCCGGAATACCGGGAAATTCAGCGAGCGGCACGGTCGCGCCAGATGTCGATCGCCGAGTGGGTCCGGCAGGCGCTCTCGCTCGCTCGCCGCCGCGAACCGCTGGGCGACGTGGAGAAAAAGCTCGCCGCCATTCGGGCCGCGGCGAAGTATGAATCACCGACCACCGACATCAAGACGATGCTGGAGGAGATCGAGCGGGGGTATCTCTCCGGCCATCAGCCATGATTCTGGTCGATTCCAATATCCCGATGTATCTGATCGGCTCACCAAGTCCTCAAAAAACCGACACTCAGCGGTTGCTGGAAAAATTAGTCAGCGAGCGCCAGCGCCTGGTTACTGATGCTGAAGTGTTCCAGGAAATCCTGCACCGATACACACTGGTCAATCGCCGTCACGACATCCAACCCGCTTTCGACGCGCTTCTCAACGTGGTCGATGAAGTCTTCGCCATTGAACGTTCCGCCATTGAACGAGCCAAGCAGATCGTGCTCGGATACCAGCGGCTATCCGCCCGCGACGCCGTGCATTTGGCGGTCATGGAGCAGCACGGCATCGATCGCATTCTGACCTTTGATTCAGGCTTCGACGGGTTCCCGGGGATCACGCGGCTGTCGTAACTAGACAATTTGCACACAGCGGCCGAAGTTGCGGCCCTGACCTGAGCCAGCTATCCTTCCTACTTATGTCCACGCTCGTCGAATGTGTTCCGAATTTCTCCGAAGGCCGCGACAAAGCGAAAGTTGACGCCATCATCGACGCCATGAAGATGCCCGGCGTCTACCTGCTGGATCGCGAAATGGACTCCGACCACAATCGCTGCGTCATCACTCTGGTCGGCGAGCGCGAAGCGATTCAGGAAGCCGCCATCCGCGGCGTGGGCAAGGCCGCGGAACTCATCGACCTCAACGTCCATACCGGCGCGCATCCGCGCATGGGAGCGGCGGACGTAGTTCCCTTCATCCCCATCGACGGCGTCACCATTGAAGACTGCGTGGCCATGGCCTACCACGTCGGGGAACAGATTTGGAAGCGCTACCAGATTCCCGGTTTATCTCTACGAGGCCGCCGCCAGAATTCCCGAACGCCAGGGCCTGGAAAATATTCGCCGCGGCCAGTTCGAAGGCATCCGCGCCGAGATCGCCACCAATCCCGCGCGGTGTCCGGATTTTGGCGAGCCCTGTGTGCATCCTACGGCAGGCGCGACGGCTGTAGGCGCGCGCAAATTCCTCATCGCTTATAACGTTTTCCTCAACACGCCCGATGTCGACATCGCCAAGAAGATCGCCAAAGCCGTGCGCTTCTCCACTGGCGGAATGCGATTTGTGAAGGGCGCGGGCTTCCTGGTGCGCGGTCTGGCCCAGGTTTCGATGAACCTTACCGACTTCGAACAAACCCCCGTCCATCGCGTCTTTGAGATGGTACGACGCGAGGCAGCCCGCTACGGCGTCACGCCGGTATCGAGTGAAATCGTCGGACTGATTCCCAAGAAAGCTTTGGAGCAAGCCGCCGAGTGGTTCCTGCAGGTCGAAAACTTCGATTCGTCGCTGATTCTGGAAAACCGCCTCGCGGCCGTCATGGGCGGAAAGATGGCCGTCGGTGGCCTGCGCGCGGGAGTCGAACCTTTCGTCGAACAACTCGCAGCCCCAACGGCTACGCCAGGAGGCGGCAGTGCCTCCGCCGCCGCGGCAGCCATGGCCGCGGGCCTCGCCGCCATGGTGGCTTCTATGTCCCGCGGCAAAAAGGCCTATGTGCAATACGAGGCGCAACTCAGTGCGGCCATCGCGCGCCTCACGCTGCTACGAGAAGAACTGAAGGCTGCAGTCGACGCCGACGCCGAATCGTACGACTCTGTCATGAAGGCCTACAAACAGGCCAAGACCGCCGGGGATGAAAAATCCGGCGAGGCTATGATCGAAGCCGCCCTCAAAGAAGCAACCGACGTTCCCCTGGGAGTCGCCGAAAAAGCGCACGAAGTCGCACAGATCGTGCGATCGCTGGAACCCATTACGAATCCCCATATGAAATCGGACTTGACCACGGCTCTGGCACTGGCCGGCGCCGCCCTTGCCGGTGCTCTGGCCAACGTAGAGATCAATCTGGCATCGCTGAAAGATCAGGCTTTCACGGCGGAAGTACGCAAGCGAGTCTCAGTCATTCGTTCGTAGAAATGTTGCTGACATCCTCGTTTTCTCGGCGACGAAAAAACGCAGCGCGCTACGTCTTTGCCCTTGAGGAGCGCCTCTTGGGGAATCTCCTGGTCTCAACCGGTCAATGGGCGCTGTACTTTTGTGCGATCCCCCGTGGCTGCAAGTAAAATACAATAAAGCGATCTATTAACGATAAGGTCGGATCGTGCATCCAAGTAAAGGTACACGCGACCCTACTGTTCCCTGATTCGAGGCGTTATGAAACTTGTCAAGACTTGTCTGGCTTTTCTCCTTCTGGTGAGCATGGCCTACGCCATGCCGCTGAACTCGTCTGCCCGAGCCTGCGTTCCTGCCGATCTGCTGCAGTTGATCTCGGTGGACTACCGCAGCCTCAAGGATTCGCCTACTGCGATGGCCCTGAAACAGCAGCTGCTGCCAGACAACATCAAACAGTTCGAGGCCGCTTTGAAGGCCATCGGCCTGGATCCCGAGAAAGACGTCGATACCCTGACCTTCGCCTCCTTCCACGCCGGCAAGCAAGGCGTCAAGACAGTCGGCGTGGCCGCCGGGCCCTTCAACATGAAGGCCGTGCTGAAGAAGATGAAGCTGCAGAAGTTTGTACCCAAGAAGTACGGAACCGCGCAGATTTATCCCATGGACGGCGGCTTCGTCATGAGCTTCCTGGATGACAGCACGCTGCTGTTCGGCGACTCAACCTCAATCCGGATTGCGCTCGATACCCGCGATGGCCAGGTCCTGAGCCTGGATACCAACGGCAACATGGCCGACATGATGTCGAGCGTCGACTCGGAACCGGTGTGGAGCATTCTCGACCAGCAAGGCACACAGAACGCCATGCACTCCGCCATGGGGGACGCCTCGAAGATCGCCGACTACGATTCCGTGAAGAAGCGCCTGTTGGGCTCCCGCTACACTCTGAGCTTCAATAGCGGCGTCAACTTCGATATGACCGTGGTCACTTCCGACACTACAACGGCCTCCACAGTTTCGTCGCTACTCAAGGGCTACATGCTCTATAAGAAGATGAGCGCCACGCCCGCGGAAAAGATCGCCGTGGAGAATACCGCGGTCGACTCCGACGGCTCGAACGTGCAAGTGCACTTCAAAGCTAACGACCAGCAGTTCCAATCACTGATGCACTCGGAATTGTTCGCCGCCGTTACGCACTAACGCAAGAACGATTCACCACGGAGGCATTGAGACAGGCTGGAATCTAGGGTCTCAGTGCCTTTGCTGTCTTACATGGTGGAGTTACTTCTTTCGTACCGCGCGCTTCTCTGCTGCCCAGCCTGCTTTCACAAACTGCCGGGCGCGCGCGATCGCCAGCGAATCCGCGGGAACATCTTCGGTGATACACGACGCCGCCCCCACATACGCGCCTTTGCCCACTCGCACCGGCGCCACTAGCGTGCTGTCGCTGCCGATAAACACTCCATCCTCGATCACGGTCTTGTACTTGTTAACGCCGTCGTAGTTGCAAGTGATGGTTCCGGCGCCGATGTTTACGCCCGCACCGATCTCCGCGTCGCCCAGATACGTCAGGTGATTCGCCTTCGATCCCTTGCCCAGCTTGATTTTCTTGGTCTCGACAAAATTTCCCACATGCGCGCCTTCGCCGATCTCGGTGCCCGGTCGCAGGCGCGAGTAAGGACCCACCACCGCGCCCGCGCCGATGCGCGCTTGTTCCATCACGCATCCCGGAAGAACCATGACTCCATCCTCCATCTGCACATCGCGAATCACGCAGTAAGACCGAATCCGGCAGGCAGAGCCGATGCGCGTTTTCCCCAGCAACTGTACGTAGGGCTCGATCACCGTGTCAGGCGCGATCGCCACATCGGCATCGATCACGCAGGTTGCCGGATAAGAACACCGTCACGCCGTCGGCCATCAATTGACGGCACTTGGCCAGCCGCATCTTTTCGTCAATGTCAGCCAGTTCGGCGCGCGTGTTCCCGCCCAGCACCTCGCTGGCGTCTGCCGTCTTGAACGTCACCACGCGTTGCTCGCGCCTTGCGCAGGACCTCGGCCATGTCGGTCAGGTAATACTCGCCGTGCGCATTGGCGGTCGAGAGTTTCCCGATGTTGCCGTAGAGTTCTTCCACCGCAAAAACATAGAAGCCGGAATTAATCTCGCGAATCTTTTTCTGGGTCGAACTGGCAGCCTTCTCTTCGACGATCGCCTGCACTGCGGCGCCCCGGGTTGTCTTCCGCAGAACCCGGCCATACCCGGCCGGGTTCGCCAGGTCCGCGCTCAGCAGCGTCATGGCGGCCTGTTCTTCCAGATGGAAATTGCGCAGGCGCCCAATGGTTTCTGGAGTGATCAGCGGAGCGTCTCCCGAGAGCACGATGACGTGGTCATACCCAGCCAACGCCTCGCGCGCCATGATGAGCGCATGGCCGGTTCCCCGCTGCTCCGCCTGAACCACAAAGTTGACGCCGGTATGCTCCATCGCCGCCCGCACGCGGTCGGCCTCGTACCCAATGATCGCGTATACATCCTTCGCGGGGACGATGCGCACAGCGGCCCGGATCACATGCTCCAGCAGCGGCTTTCCGCCGACCTCATGTAACACTTTAGGAAGTTGCGATTTGAGCCTGGTTCCCTTACCCGCCGCCATGATGGCCACGGCAACGCGGGGACTCGCCGTCGCCCCCGAACCATAGGGGGAAAGCGTAGAGCTGCGCTTCTGCGAAGATGCTGCCGAAAAAGAACTGCCTTTCGATTTCTTCATTCGCCCCAATATACAGCGAGCCCTCGGCAATGGCTATTTCCCGCCAGATGACCTAAAATTCTTGCCCGCGGACAACGGCGAGGCGAGACTGCACCGCCCCCGGTCCTGAAGAGGAACCCATGCCCAAGTACGTCATCGAGCGCGACATCCCCAACATCGGCGATGTGACCCCGGACCAGGTCATCGGCATCTCACAGAAATCCTGCAGTGTGCTGAACAACCTGGGTCCAAAGATCCAATGGCTACACAGCTACGTCACTCAGGACAAAATTTACTGTGTCTACATCGCGCCCAACGAAGAAATGGTGCGCGAGCATGCCAGACAAGGCGGATTCCCTGCAAACCGTGTTTCTGAAGTCAAGCTGATGATCGATCCAACTTCGGCTGAGGCCTAGCAACTCGCTACAGACCAAGGCCTCCGTCCACGGCCAGAATCTGCCCGGTAATAAATTGCGGCGCGGTCGCGAAGAACAATACCGCCTCGGCAATCTCGTCCCCGCGCCCATTTCGTCCCATCGGCGTCTGCTTAGCCATGCGTCGCATGAAGGCCGCCGCCGACCTCTCGCCCAAGTCGATCATTCCCGGAGCCACGGCATTCACCGCAATCTCAGGTGCCAGCGCTTTGGCCATTACCTTCGTCAGCATGTGCAGCGCCGCCTTCGACGAGCAATAGTGCGCGTTCGTCGCCCAGGGCCTCAGGCCGCCGAGCGATCCCATATTGATGATCTTCGCCTCGACGACCGGCGAGACAGCGCGCCCATCCGGGCCCTTGCCGCGCTTCCGCCGCATCCATTTCAGAGCCTCGCGCGCCACCAGAAACGGACCGCGGGTGTTGGAGGCGAAAATCGCATCCCATTGCCGCACGGTGAGCTTTTCGAATTCCACCGCCTCGTAGTTGGCGGCGTTGTTGACCAGAATGTCGATGCGGCCCAATTCGCGCCCCGCGTCCTTCATCATCGTCCGAACGCTGGCCTCATCGGTTACGTCGCAGCGCAGCGCGAACGCCCGCACCCCGAACCCCGACAGATCAACGACCGTCTCCCGCGCTTCGCGCGCCGAGTTCCTGAAGGTGATGGCCACGTCCGCGCCAGCCTGTGCCAGCCTTAGCGCCGAGGCACGTCCCAATCGCCGGGCTGCCCCGGTGACTAGCGCAGTCTTTCCAAAAAGAGGTTTTGCCGGATGGTCTTGCATGCAGGAATTCTACCGCCTCGCGCTCGTGGCCGCCGATTCAAGACCTAGGCATGCGATTCCCTTTAGGACGAACTGAAGGCTTCGACTCTTAGTGAGGCGGCAACACGGCTTTTAGAGCATCGATCAGATTGAAGGCCTCTTGCGCCTTCACAACCACGGCGTCGGCCTGTTGCGTCGCTCCTGGGGCGAGGGTCTTCCCGTCCGTTACCACAAGGATTACGGGCACTTCCGGCCGCAACCGCTTCAGTTCTCCGGTGATCAGTGCGGCTTCCGTCCCGTCGTCGTTGAGATCGACCACCACCACATTCACTATGTCCTGACTAAACCGGATGACTCCCTCATGCCCGCTGCCGGAACTGAGCACGTTCCAGCCGTGCTCCTTCAACAGCGAACAGCGCAGATTCAAATGCACGGGATCGTTCCCGATACAGAGAACAGAGTTACGACGTCGCTTGGTCACCGGCGTCTTCCTATTTCCCAGAGCCATATAGGTATCCCGAATGCAGGCTTGCCCCAATTCTCATTGGTCCTGATATCAGAAGTTCCTATAACGCGCAGTGATTTGAAACACGTGGACCCCGGTCTCTCGAGGCCAGGTTCATGCAATGGTCCAGCCACCAGACCTCCCAAAACGGCATTCGCTCGGCCTTCCGATTTACTTTGTTACTGGAAAAGCGCCGTTTCCGCACGCTAGAATCTCCCCCGCATGCCGGAGTCGCGCAGCGTCGTGGTCTATTCCCGCAAGGGATGCCACCTGTGTGAAGTGGTCAAAGAGAGTCTGTCCAAGCTTTCGCGGCGCGGAGGATTCACCTGGCAAGATGTCGACGTTGACGCTGACTCCGAACTTCGCCGCCAGTTCAGCGACGAGGTCCCCGTCGTTTTCATTGATGGCCGTAAAGCCTTCAAGTACCGCATGGACGAGCGGGAATTCCTGCGGAAGCTGGCTAGCTACTTTCCGTCGCAAAAATGAGGCATGAGTGGAGCGTAATCAGCGAAGCAGGAGCCCGGGTTAAAGACCGGAGTGTTTAGTTTGCGCGATGGTATTCAAGAAAGTAATAAAACATTTTGAGGTCATATTGTTTTGGGCAGTAACAGTGATTAGGATGGCGGCCATGATCAAACTACGTCATCAACAACCGTCGCTGTGGCATCGAGGTCTGGCCGAAGATATCGAGGGGTTGTGGGAACCGTGGATGCGGCTGGTGGACGAACTGCTTACCGACGAGCAGCTTCTGGACACGGTGTATGAAGCGCAAGGGGAACGCTATCCCCAGAGCCGCATTCGCGGCCGGATGCAAACGCCGGCGGAAGTATTGTTGCGCCTGCTGTTGTTGAAGCACATCCGGAACTGGAGCTATGACGTGCTGGAGCGAGAGGTGCGGGCCAATTTGGTGTATCGCGCCTTTACCCGGATCGGGGATGAAAAAGTGCCCGACGCCAAGACCCTGGCACGACTGGGCCAGTTGATCGAACCGAAAGTGATTGAGCAATTGCACCAACGGGTGGTGGAACTGGCGCAGGAGCGAGGAGTGACGCAGGGAAGGAAGTTGCGGGTGGATACGACGGTGGTGGAGAGCAACATTCATTATCCGACCGACAGTAGTTTGTTGGGGGACGGGACGCGAGTGCTGACCCGCACCATGAAGAAGATCGAGTCCAAGTCCGGAGGTCTGAAACGCAAGGTGCGGGATCGCATGCGCAGCATACGCAAGCGAGTGCTGGCGATTGCTTTATCGACCCGGCTGCTGGGAGCGCCCGGGGAAGAACGGAGAAAGCGGCAGTATCGGGAGCTTCTCAGCTTGACGCGAAAAGTAATCAATCAGGCGCAGACCGTACTGGCCGAAGTGAAGCAGGCGCCGCGTCGTCGTCGCGCTCCGGTGGAAGGTCTGACGCAATCGCTGGAGACCATGGTAGTGAGAGTTCGGCAAGTACTGAAACAGACGCGGATACGGATTTTCGCCGGCGACACGAAGTCGCCGGAAAAGATCGTGAGCGTGTTCGAGCCGCAGACGGAAATTATTCGCAAGGGGAAAGCGAGCAAGCCCAACGAGTTTGGCAAGCTGGTCAAGATCCAGGAAGCGGAAAACCAAATCGTAACCCACTTTGAGGTGTATGCCGAGCGGCCTGCGGATTCGACTCTGTTGCTGTCCTCGATCCAGGTGCACCGACAGAGATTGGGACGAATCCCGCGCCTGGTGGCCGCCGATGCGGGATTTTATTCGCGCGAGAACGAGAAAGCGGGACAAGCGCTCGGGGTGCGGTGGATGTCGGTGCCCAATAAGAAAACTACAAGTAGCGACCGGAAACTTCTTCAGCACCAGCGTTGGTTTCGTAGCGGGCAAAAGTGGAGAACCGGTTCGGAGGGTCGAATCAGCGTGCTCAAACGAAGACATGGGCTGCGACGTTGCCTCTATCCCGGTCTGGACGGCATGCGCCGTTGGGTAGGGCTGGGCGTGATTGCAGACAATTTCATCCAGATGGGGTGCTATCTTGCGCGACAGAACACCTAAGCCGGCACAGTCCACTTGCCGCGCGCACGAGAATGGACACGGGCAAAATCACCACGGAAGACTATATCCCTTGCCTGTAATGTTCCCCGGCCTACGTCAGAAAGCCCATTTTTGCGACGGAAAGTAGCTAGCGCCAGTTCGTTCGGAGCCAGTTCGTCCGAATCTGGCGGTTTCCATTACAATCTCTCCCGGCATGCTGCGAACGCAACTCTACGCTGACCCCCACGACCTCTTTCTGCACGATCTGGTGCTCAACTCCTGCCGCCGCAATGCGCAGAAGACGGCATTGGTTGATGCCTCTTGCGGACGCCGCCTGACCTACGCCGAATATGGAGACACGGTAGAGTCCCTGGCCCGCGGCCTGATGGCGACGGGCGTCAAGCCCGGCGACGTGGTCGCCATCTTCCTCGCGAACTCGTGGGAGTTCTGTACCGCATACCACGCCGCCACCCTGGCTGGCGCGATTCCTACTCTGCTGAATCCGAGCTACCGCGAGCGCGAAGTTCGCTATCAACTGGAAAACTCCGGCGCCGTTCTCCTGATTACTGATGGCAGAAACATCGAAGGCATCAACCTCGGAGGATTGCCCAATCTCCGCCGCGTCTACACGACGCGCCAGCCCGCGTCGGGCGCCGAGCCTTTCGCCAACCTGCTGAATTCAGTGACCGCGGTCGAGCACAAGCCGGATCAGTCTCCCGAACAAATTCTCGCCGCGCTTCCGTACTCCAGCGGTACCACGGGACTGCCCAAGGGAGTCATGCTCTCGCACTACAATCTGGTCGCCAACGTCTATCAGTTGCTTGGCCCGAATGCGACGAAGCTCAATTCCGCCGACAATATTCTCTGCTGTCTTCCGCTCTACCACATCTACGGCCTCAATGTGATTCTCAATCCCGCTCTGATTCTGGGCGCGAAGCTGGTTCTGGTGCCGCGCTTCCATGTGCCGATGCTCGCGAAGTTGCTCATCGACGAAGCGGTGACGATGATGCCTCTGGTCCCGCCCGCGATAAATGCACTGTGCCAGGCGGCCGAGGCCGGAGAGTTCCCTCGCGATCACCAGGTCCACTGGGTCAAATCTGGAGCCGCGCCTCTCGCTCCAGATCTTGCCCGCCGCTTCACGGCTCTTACCAACATTCCGGTGTGCCAGGGATACGGCATGACGGAAGCCTCACCCGTCACACACGTCGGGTTTCTCGAACCTTCCCGCTATCGTCCAGACTCCATCGGCCATCCCGTCGCCGCAACCGACTGCCGCGTGCTGTCGCAGTCCGATATTGATCCCGGCGACTCTCCCGACAATCTGACAGAAGCGCCGTCGGGCCAGCCTGGAGAACTCGTTATGCGCGGCCCGCAATTCATGCTGGGCTACTGGAAGGAAGCGCAAGCCACCGCTGCCGTTTTGCGAGACGGTTGGTATTGGTCGGGCGATATCGTCACTCGCGACCGTGAAGGCTTCTACCGGGTCGTAGACCGCCGCAAAGAGATGATCAAGTACAAGGGCTTCCCCGTAGCCCCAGCCGAAGTCGAAGCCGTGTTGCTGGAACACCCCGCGGTGAAAGAGTGCGGCGTAATCGGTCGTCCTGAAGCCGTAGCCGGAGAGATTCCCGTCGCCTTTGTCGCCTTGCGCGACGGATTTGTCGAGAGCCACAAGCTCGGAGAAGAGCTCTGCGCTTTCGTCGCAGACCGCCTCACGCATTACAAACAACCGCGCGAAGTCCACTTCGTGGATGCCGTTCCTAAGACTGCCTCCGGGAAAATCCTGCGCCGCGAATTGAGAAAGTCCATCGCCTGAATAACCCCCCCGACCGTCCTTGAAACACAAAAAACTGAGAGTTGTCCCATCTTCGCGTTCTTTGCGAAGGTAGGGCAAGAGCGCACCCTAAAGTCTAAAGTCGTCACTACTTCTGATCTCCGCCCTGTCCCGGCAGCTTCCGCGTCACCAAGAAACTCCAAATCACTTCATTGGCATTTAGATCCTGGCTGGTCTTCCCGATGGTTTTCTCGACTTCGAATTGCTCTCCGCCAGGCCACGTATTGCCCGCACCCTTTACGCTGTAGAGAATAACCTGCGAGTTGTGCTGGCAGCCGTTGTACGTATCGACTTTGGTTTCCATGCCGCCCTTCTCGCGCGCCGCTAGCTTGCTCTTCTCCGGCTTCTCCTCGCAGCGGTCAATCTTCCCCCAGGCCTTGGCGCTATCTTCCACAGAAACGGTCGCCAGACTCATGTTGTGCTCGGTGCCACCGCCATAAGGAACGACCGGGTCGGAAGTACCATTAATCATCACCAGCGGTACCGGACGCGAAGGCAGACAAATCATCGTCTTCGGCATCGCCGCACCCACTGCAGCAATCGCCGCAATTCGATCTCCCAAGGCGCACCCCAGGCGCAGGCTCATGAAGCCGCCTTCGGACAAGCCCGCCGCGTAGATTCGGGAAGCATCGACCGAAAACTTGGTCCCGAGGTGGTCCAGCATCTGGTTGAAGAAAGCAATGTCGTCCGCAGGAGCCGCCCTTTTCTCCTCGCTCGGCTGGCCCCCTTGGGGCTGCTGTCCGCCCCGAGGGTATCCCCCACCCCCTCCTCCGGGATAGCCACCTCCACCTCCACCCGGGTAGCCGCCGCCGGGGTAACCGCCGCCGCCGCGACGTCCACCCCTCCCGGGCCCCATGGTCGTCGGCCGGCGCTCTTGCGGCCGAACCCCCACATTCCACCGCCCATGCAAGGCGGCGGGATATACGGTAATAATGCCGTCTTTATCCGCCAGTTCATTGAATCGCGTGAGCCGCTCTATGTCTTCCGGGTCCTGATTCATGCCATGCAGCAGGATCACCACCGGATAGTGCTGTTGCGGATCGTAGCCCTTCGGCAACCGGACCATGAAGTTGCGGTCGACATCGTCGACCGTGACTTTTTCCTTGGTTTCTTGCGCCCGGAGAGCCTGAGCGGCAAATAGCAGCGCAAAGCAGCCAGCCACCCCCACCCAACGCATCCTGTACGAGTTTCGAGATTTCATCTTGTCTCCAGAAGTGCGACCCGAATACCCAAGCAGCTAACTTCACTTGCTTGGAAGCGTCTGATCTGGTGCGAGTTGGCTGCCAAGGGAACTTTCCTGTCCCAGTCTGCGTATCTTTTCTTGAAAGCGATTTCAGCTCCGGCAACGCGCCCCGAGCGCAACAGGAAGGAGAACCACCATGGAAGGACTCACTGGTCTCGCAGCAATTGTCATGATTTTCGGAATGCCCACGGCAATATTGGGAATGTATACTTTTTATCGCGTACGCAAACTCCGCACCGAAGAGCGCCTCGCAGCCATGCAGCGTGGCGTGAGCGTGCCTATGGAGCCCGAACTCTCCGAGGTAGCCAAGTCCAGGCGCGCCGGAATTTTACTCATCGCCGGCGCTGTCGGCTATATGCTGACCTTCACCATCATCGCGAGAGTCGAACCCGACGCCCTGATGGCCGCCGCTTTCGGCGCGATCCCGTTCACCCTGGGCCTGGGTTATTTCCTGGACTCGACGCTGATCCGCCGCGACGCTCGCGCCTCGTAAGCTTCGGGCAAACCGGCACTGGAATCAGCGGGAACCAGAATGAAGTGGGTTGCCCCATCCTTCGCTTTCGTTGCGAAGGATGGGGTTCTCGCTTTCACTCCCCAGTCAGAAACTTAAACTGCGCTTCCGTCAAAGGCACCACACTCAGTCTTCCCTGCCGCGCCAGCGGAGATTCCGCAAACAATTCGTTCGCCTTCGCCTCGGCCAGCGTCACCGCTTTCGAATTGGCCCGGCCGACCTTGATCGTCACTTGCGGATTCTTCGCGTCCGATGCATCCACCGACACTACGGAAGCCGTCCCCACCGCGCGTCTTCTCGTCTCCTGTGTGATAAATAACCAGCCGTTCGCCCGGCTTCATCGCTCGCAGATTCTTCAACGCCACCGGATTCGAGACTCCATCCCATGTGGTCGTCTTCTCCCGCTGCAGATCTGCATATGAATACGTTGACGGCTCCGTCTTCAGTAAGTAGTCCATCACGTCCCCCATCATTGCGGCTCGAGAGCGCGCAGTTTTTAGTTCGGCTTCTTGTTCTGATCCGGGGGTGGAGGGTCTTGCTTGGGCGGCGCGCTTGAGTCCTTCGCGTGATCGTCATATACCGAATATTGATTCGCCGGTCGCTTCAGCTTGATCGTGATCTCCGTCTTCGCCTTCCCGATGTCGTAGTCTTCCCCGAACGTCTGAAAACCTGTCGCTATCACCTGCACCCGCAGCATGCCATACGGAATGCCGTCAAAATTTGTCTTCCCCTCCGGGTCGGTTTTCAATTCCATGTCGCCGCGTTCCTGCTTGCCCTTCTCGTTCACGGCATGCATGATCACCGCGGCATTCCGTACCGGCTTCCCGTTGTCGTCCTTGATGACGAGGAAATACAGAAACGACGTCGGTTCGTTGTCCTTATCTTTTTGCCCGACCGCCCGCGCCGCCATCGCGAACATCGCCAGCACGACCCCAATCACCAAGATCTTCTTCATGCGAGCCATTTTATGCAGCCGCGCGCTCCCTGTCATCCCCATCTTCTTCGCTGAAAACGGGTGAGTCCCACGGAGGAGTCCACGATGCAACCTTGAGATCTTTTCTGCCTCCGCTCTTTTACAATGCCGGGGTGAAGACTTGGGACATAATTGTTATCGGCGGAGGCATCATCGGCCTCTCGCTCGCCATCGCACTGCGCAAGCGTGGCGCAACCGTTTTGGTAGTCGAGCGCGGAGAGCCCGGCCGCGAAGCTTCCCACGCCGCCGGAGGCATGCTGGTTGACTGCAGCCTCGAAACCCCTGCCATCCTCCAGCCTCTTGCGGCGGCCAGCGCGCGCATGTATCCCGAGTTTGCGCATGAACTCCAGGTCGAATCTGGAGTGAACGTCGATCTGCGCGATCACGGGACGATTTTGTTTCCGCCTCCGGAGCATGTTCACGAGCGGCCGGGATTCACGCTTGCAAGTTTGTTACCCGTTCCCCTGGCTGAACTGGAACCCGCGCTGGCAGCGCCAAAGCGGCCGGCGTTTTATCTAAAGGAGCGCAGCGTCGATCCGAGGGCGCTTTCCACAGCTGCATGGAAAACAGCGAAACGTCGCGGAGTGGACTTCTCTTCCGGCGACGAAGTCACCGCCGTCACCTTAACTGATGGCCGCGCCAGCGGCGTCAAAACCAACAAGACCACATTCCACGCCGCCAAAGTCGTCAACTGTGCCGGAGCGTGGTCGGGCCAAATCGGGCCCCACGCTTTCCCCACTCGCCCCGTAAAAGGACAAATGCTGTGTCTGTTGATGCCCTCGCGCACCCTACTCAAGCACGTAGTCCGCTCTCCCCATGCGTATCTGATCCCGCGCAGCGACGGACGCCTCCTCGTTGGCGCCACCGTTGAAGAAGCCGGATTCGACAAGCGCACCGACCTCGCTACCATCCAGCGCCTGCATCGTGCGGCGCTGGCGTTGGTCCCGGAACTGAGCAACGCCCGAATCCTCGAGAGCTGGGCCGGCCTTCGCCCCGGTACTCCCGATGCGCTGCCCATCCTCGGCCCAACCGCAACCCCCGGCTACTACGTCGCCACCGGCCACTTCCGCGATGGCATCCTTCTCGCTCCCATCAGCGCGGAGCTAATGGCGGCGGCAATCGAAGGCCGCACTCCCGACCATGATCTCGCTCCGTTCTCTCCCGCAAGGTTCTAGACGCCTGTTCGCCTTGCCTACGCTTGACTCGGCATGCACTCCACGACCGGGATAGTCGCCAGCCGCCACATCTGCGCTTCTCTTCGCGGTATACTGTTGCGTTTCCACGGTATTGCGATTCCGAAGTGTTCTAGTTCCTCCGCGAGAAAGGATTATCCTATGGCTTCGTCCGCAGTCGATTTTGCCCGCAGTAATCAGCAGCGTTTCCTGAGCGAACTGAAAGATCTTCTCCGCATCCCTAGCGTCAGTACCCTTGAAGAGCACAAGCCCGATATTCAAAAAGCCGCCGACTATGTCGCCAACGAACTGCGCCGCATCGGCATGGAAAACGTCGAGGTCATCCCCACCAAGGGACACCCCCTCATCTATGCCGACTGGCTGCATGCCTCCGGCAAGCCCACGGCGCTTTGCTACGCGCACTACGACGTTCAGCCCGCCGAGCCGCTCGACGAGTGGCACACTCCGCCCTTCGAGCCCACCGAGCGCAATAACAATATCTATGCCCGCGGCGCCGTCGACGATAAAGGCCAGCTCTGGATGGAAGTCAAAGCCCTCGAGTCCCTCATGCAGGCCGGCGGCGGCAAGCTGCCCATCAACGTGAAAGTGATTTTCGAAGGCGAAGAAGAAGTCGGCGGCGAATCCATCGACGAATACATCGTCAAGCAGAAAGCCAAGTTGAAAGCGGACTTCGCGCTCGTCTGCGACACCGAACTCTTCGCGCCCAATCTTCCCACCTTGTGCGTAGGCCTGCGCGGCCTGGTCTACACGGAAATCGAAGCCAAGGGCGCCATGACCGATTTGCACTCCGGCGTGTACGGAGGCGCCGCGCCGAATCCCTTCTTCGCGCTGATCGAAATCATCAGCAAACTCAAAGACTCCAAAGGCAAAATTTTGATCCCCGGCTTCTACAAAGGCGTCAAGGCTCCCACCAAGGACGAACTCAAAGCCTGGAAGCGTCTGCCCTTTAATGAAGAGAAGTACCGCAAGACCGAAGTGGGCTCCAAGGTCCTCACCGGAGAACCCGGCTACTCGGTCCTCTACCGCACCTGGGCGCGGCCGACCTTGGAAGTCCACGGCATGCCCGGAGGCTTCATCGCCGCTGGCGCCAAGACCGTGATTCCCGCCAAGGCAGCGGCGAAGGTCTCGATGCGCCTGGTGCCCAATCAGGATGCCGACGATGTCTTCAAGAAGTACGCAGCCTACGTGAAGAAGCTGACCCCCAAAGGCATCGAAACAAAAATCACCATCCATAGCAAGGGCCCGGCCGCCGTCGTCGGTACCGACAACCCCTACATTAAAGCCGCCACCGAAGCCCTGCACGACACGTTCAAGAAAGAGACCGTCTTCATCCGCAGCGGTGGCTCCATCCCCATCGTCACCGGCTTCCAGGACGTGCTGAAGATTCCCAGCGTGATGATGGGCTTCGGCCTTCCCGACGACAACCTGCACGCCCCCAACGAGAAGTTCCACATCCCCAACTTCTACCACGGGATCGAAACCATCTGCCGCTTCTTCGAGAAGCTGGGAGGATAGCAAGGTTCAAGATGCTCGAGTAGGGACAGCCGCTTCGGCTGTCCCAGCCCGAGCCGCGTGACTTAGCGACTGGATTAGTTCCTTCGCGGCTTCTCGTCCGTGCTCCGAATGGCAGCATCTCGAACTTCTCGCGCGACTATCCGCCCAAATTCTTCCATTTCAGACCTCGACATATCATCCCCGATTAGGATTCAGGCGCCATTTCCCGCCATGTTAAAATCAGACTCTGTGAAACAGCCACGAAAATTCACCGCCCTCATCGAGCGGGATGAGGATGGCTACTACATTGCGACGGTCCCTGCTCTCAAGGGCTGCCATACCCAAGCTAAGAATCTGGACACACTCATGAAACGTGTCCGAGAAGTCGTCGAGCTTTGCTTGGAAGACAACCGTGGCACTCCCAGCCTTGAACTGGTCGGCATTCGGCAGATCTCGGTATGACTCGCCTTCCGCGCCCTGAAAGGCAAGGAACGGATTCGCTCCTGGAGAGGCTTGGCTTCGAAGTCGTACGCACTCGCGGAAGCCACTTTCTTCCTCGCCATCCGGACGGGAGAACGACGACCGTTCCTGTACATTCCG
This sequence comes from uncultured Acidobacteriaceae bacterium, assembly GCA_963791515.1. GTDB lineage: Bacteria > Acidobacteriota > Terriglobia > Terriglobales > Acidobacteriaceae > Sulfotelmatobacter. Next base: position 73,302 of record CAWBSS010000002.1, read on the forward strand.
GCGAAGTCCTTGGCCCCGGCCTTTTGCGGTCTATCCTGCGCGATCTTGAGCTAGCGTTAGACGACCTCCTTCGCAGTCTTTAGACTCGATGTCCCCATTGATTCCACTCTCGGCTTGAGCTAGGCTTATTCTGCTCTCGCGGTGCTCCCACCTCTTTTTCCTCTCCCACTGAAAAACCCTCTATCTGCTGCAATGTGTGTGCAACCCAACGCGGTCTCTCGTAAGCCCACACCATATATGGTGTTATATTGCTTGACCCCGCCCCGATTTCACCGTTACAGTAGCTTAACTTTGTACCCGCCCTCGCCAGCCTGGGGCGAGAATGTCGCGGAAAAATGGTCCGAAAGGGACCGAGGCAGGCATCGAATTGACGAGAGGAATCCCGTTAGTAAACAGGCATGCGCAAGCAGTCGGCACGCCGATGCGAGGCCCATCAACTGGCAACTCGCCACTGACAACTGGCCAATTTTAAGGAGTTCACGTTGCTCAAACTGAAGAGGCTTCAGATTCTGGGGTTCAAGTCGTTCTGCGACCGCACCGAACTTAAGTTCCACGGGGACGGTGTGGCGGCCATCATCGGCCCCAACGGGTGTGGGAAGTCGAATATTTCCGACGCCATCTCCTGGGTGCTGGGCGAGCAGTCGGCCAAGACGCTGCGCGGCGCGCGCATGGAAGACGTCATCTTCGCCGGCACGCGCGACCGCAAGCCCACGGGCATGGCCGAAGTATCGCTCACGCTGATCGATCCCGAAGCCTACAACGGTCCTGACGCCAATGCGCCGACCGAAATCGACATCCAGGACGATCTCCCCGAAGCCAACATCTCCGACGACTGGGACGAAGCCTCTATCCGCGCCCGCGCCGCTAAAGCGACCGAACAAGCCGTCGAAGACGCGCAGCCCGGTAAAACGGAAGAGGTAGAAGTCCTTCGCTCGAAGGTCAACACGATCGCCGTCGCCTTCCCCGAGGACGAACCAATCTTCGCGCTGCCTGCGCATAACGTCATCGCACCTGCGACCGCCGCGTCCGTCGGAATCGCCGCTCCGCACGTTGTTCTCAAGATCCGCCGCCGGAAGTTCAATCAGCAACAGTTCCGTGCTGGAGAAATCGTGGTCACGCGCCGGCTGTTCCGCTCCGGCGACAGCGAATATCTGTTGAACGGCAAACTCTGCCGTCTCCGCGATATTCAGGAATTATTCATGGGAACCGGACTGGGCCCCGAGTCCTACGCGCTGATCGAGCAGGGACGCATCGGCCAGATCCTCAGCAGCCGTCCCACCGACCGCCGCGCAATTCTCGAAGAGGCGGCGGGAATTACGAAATTCAAAACGAAGAAGCGTCTGGCCGAAGCCCGCCTCGAAGACGCCAAGCTGAACCTTTCCCGCATCAACGACATCTTCGAAGAAGTCACCCGCCAGATGAATTCGCTGAAGCGCCAAGCCTCGAAGGCCGAGCGCTACGCTCGCCTGCGCGAAGAAATGCGCGCTAAGCTGCGTTTAGTTCTGGCCAGCAAGTTCGCCGCAATCGAGCAGGAAAGCGCCGAGCTCGATTCCCAGCTCAACGCTCTCGCCGAAGAAATGCAGCATCGCACCGAAATCGTGCAGCAACTCGAAGCCGAGCACGCCGAGCGCACCCAGCGTGGCTACACGATCGAGACCGAGTTGCGCGAGAACCGTGAGCGCATCAGCCAGATCACCCTAGAAATCGACCGCGCCCATGCCCGCCGCCGCCACAACCAGGAACGTTGCGCCGAGTTGCTGGTGCGGGTCGCATCGTCCGAAGCCGAGTTGGCACAGGCTCGTCACCGCCTGGCTGCGCTCGAATCCGAGCGCGAATCCAACCGCCAGATTCTCGAATCCGCCGCCGCTGACCTCGCCGCCGCGCAGAGCGATCTCGTTCTCTGCCAGCAGGACGCCGCCGCGGCCGCCGCCAGCCTCGCCGAAATCGAGCGCCAGCAGGAGGAATCGCGCGTCGCCATCTTCGATACCGTCTCCTCCGCATCGCGTCTGCGCAATCAGCTCGCGCAGGCCGAAGAACGACTGGCCGGAGCCGACCGCGAAGCCCGCCGCCTCGAAGGCGAAATCACCAACGCGAACATCCAAGTCGACGCCTTCGGTGGACAACGCGGCCAACTCGCTCTCGAATTTGAAACCGTTACCCAGCGCGTCACCGGCATCACCGAAGAGATCAGCCAACTGCGCCGCTTGATCGAACAGAAAAAGCTGGATGAAACCCGCTCCAAGACCAACCTCGATGTTCTCCGCGCTGAGTACGCGACCGCTCTCGGCAAGAAAGGTTCGCTCGAAGCCGTCATCGCCGAGCACGGATACTCCACCGAGTCCGTCCGCCGCCTGTTTCAGTCCGGCGTCATGCATGGAGGGCTTGCGCCCGTAGGCGTGCTCGCCGACTTCCTCGAAGTGGAACCGCGCTATGAGCGCGTAGTCGAGGACTTCCTGCGCGACGAACTGAACTACGTCGTCGTCAAATCGTGGGACGCAGCCGACGAAGGCCTACGCATGCTGCGCACCGGCGTCGATGGCCGCGCCACGTTCCTTGTCCATCCTGAAGACTCGCAGGCCAAGTTCTCTTTCGTTCTTGATGAAGCCGCGCACTGCGCCCCGCCCGCGGCGCAAATCGTCCCCCTGAAAAACACTATTCGCGTGCTGGATGGCTTCGGCAAGTCGCTGGAAGTGATCCTGCCCAAGCTGCGCGACGGCTACATCGTTCCCGAGGCGAACGTCGCTCGCGGCCTGGCGCTCGAAAATCCGGACGCATTCTTCCTCTCTCAGGCCGGCGAATGTTTCCACAACGTCACTGTCACCGGAGGCAGGCAGCGCGCCGAAGGCCCGCTTTCGATGAAACGTGAGTTGCGCGAAGTCCTGCGCCAGCTCGAAGATCTGGAACGCGCCCTGCGCGATGAAGAGATGCGCGTGCTCTCCCTGGGCCGCGAAATCAAAGACCTCAGTTCCCTGCTCGATCGACTGGACGACGAAAAACGCGACGCCGAGCATCAGGCCATGACGTCTGGCCATCTGCTGCAGCAACTCGAATCCGAGATGACCCGCGTCGGCGAACGTCTCAGCGTCGCTCAACTCGAATTGCAGCGCCTTGCCGCGGAACGAGCTGAGCAGGAAGGCATCGTTTGCGCCCGGCAGTCCGAAATATCAACCCTGGAAGAGCAGCGCGTCCAGCTCGAACAGCAAATCGCAGCGGCGCAGGAGTCCCTGACTATTCTGCGCCAACGCCGCGAAGAATCGGCCCAGACGACGTCTCAGCACGCCGCTCGCGTGGCCACGCTCGAAGAGCGCCATCGTTCGGCCGCATCTGTGCTGCAACGCATCGAATCCCTGTTTTCCGAGATGGGTGAGCGGGTCCACGCACTGGCCTCACAGATCGAAGCCGCCGCCGCGGAAAAGCTGCAGCGCGAAGCGGAAAACGGGCAACTGGCGGAGCATGCCGCCGACCTCGAAGCCGAGCGTAATGCCGCGCAGACTCGTGAAGGCCTGCTGCAATTTGAGACCGAACAACTGCGCGCCCGCCTGAGCGAAATCGACGAACTCCTGCGCACCAGCCGCCTGCTTCTCGATCAGGCTCGCGACCGCCGCGGAGACTTGTCCGCCGCCGCCGCCAAACTCGAATCCGACGCGCAGTATATGTCTGAAACCTGCATCAACGAGCTCGGCGTCGAGCGCGCCGCATTGATGGCCGACACCACCCTGGCCACGGTCGCCGGCGAACAACTCGCCGCCGAAGACCAGCTCTATCGCGACATGCGCTCCAAACTCGAAGCCATGGGCCCAGTCAACATGATGGCTCTGGAAGAATACAAAGAGACCGCGGAGCGCCACTCGTTCCTGGAAACCCAGCGCAAGGACCTGATCTCTTCCATCGAGAACACCACGGCCACTATTCGCGAAATCGATCAGATCTCGCGGCAGAAATTTGAGGAAGCTTTCGCCAAGATTAACGAAAACTTCCAGGCCACGTTCAAGAAGCTGTTCGGCGGCGGCCACGCCTTCATGAAGTTGACCGACGAAGAAAACAGCGCCGAGAGCGGCATCGACGTCGTGGCCTCACCACCGGGCAAGCGCTTGCAGAGTGTGCTCCTGCTTTCCGGCGGCGAAAAGGCGCTGACCGCGCTGGCGCTGCTGGTTGGCATCTTCCAGTACGCGCCCAGCCCGTTCTGCATCCTCGATGAAGTCGACGCTCCGCTCGATGAAGCCAACATCGGCCGCTTCACCGAACTGGTCAAGGAAATGAGCGTGCAGACCCAGTTCGTGCTGATCACCCACAGCAAGAAAACCATGAGCATCGCCCCGGTGCTATACGGAGTCACCATGCAGGAGCCCGGCGTCTCGAAGCTCGTCTCAGTACGTTTCGCTGGAGCCTGAGCCAGCACCGAATGTGGCAGATGCGGAATTTGCGGAATTAACGAGACCAGGCCCGGTTTGGCCTCGCTAACCAAACTTCCCTGTCTCAGTCCAAGGTCTTACGTACACGTCTGTCTCCTTCCGCAGGAGTGGGATCATGAACATTCGCTCCGCACTTTCTGTTCCTGCCGCCAAACACGCGGCGTTTCTGCTTCTCACCGCCTCCTTCCCCTTCACACAGGATTCAACCACCGCGAAACCCGTTCCCACTGCCCAGCAGGTGATGGACCACTACGTGACTGCCTTGGGTGGCCGCGATCACATACTCCAACACAAGTCGATGACCGTTCATGGCAAGTTTGAGCTCCCGGAAAAAGGTCTCAGCCTTGATCGCACCGCCTACTACAAAGACGGCAAGATGCTCTACGAGATCACTCTGCCGAACAGTAGCCGCTACCAGGAAGGCTTCGACGGAACCGTCGCATGGCAACTCCACCCTCAAAGCGGTGCCGCCATCTCTGAAGGCAAAGAGGTCAAATCGAAGCAGCGAGATGCCGACATGTACTACCCCACTCGCGTGCTGGACTACTTTAGTTCGATGGACGTCGTAGGCGTCTCCGACTTCGAAGGCCACAACTGCTATCACCTCAAAGGAACGAACAAGTGGGGCATCGTGAATGAACAGTTCTACGACACCTCGACCGGACTCTTGGCGGGATACGAGTTCAATTCAGCCTGGCGGGGCGGGCGACGAGATCGAAGTGTTCTCGGACTACAAAGACTTCGGCGGGTGGCTGATACCCACCCGCGACGCGCACAAGAGTGCCGACGGCACGCAGGTGCAAACCACAACCTCGGTGACCTTCGACGACGTCTCCGATTCCGTATTCGCGATGCCCGACGCAGTCAGAGCCTTGCTCGCGAAGAAAAGCGGCAGTTAGACCACTGCGCTACGGCCCAGTTATCCACTACCATCCTCAGCTTTTCCACAGCTACGCGCCTCGGTATCCCTTGCCCAACGGGCATTCTCGGCCATAAGCTTTGGTGTCAACATTTTTCGAGCGAACGGACGGTGCGGTACACCCCGAAGTGTGATCAGAATCGTTGACATTTTTTTCGGACCAGCTAGAATACGCCTCGCTTCTTCCCTGTAAAATTTCATCATGAGCCCCGATCTTCTCGATTCCGTCCTTTTACAAACCGACTTCCCCGATCTCCACCTTCACGCCAGCGGCAAGGTGCGTGACGTGTACAGCGTCGGCGACCAGCAACTGCTTTTCGTCGCGACCGATCGCATCTCCGCCTTCGACTACATTCTGGCCACCGGCATCCCCCACAAGGGTCGCGTGCTGAGCCAGATTTCCATGTTCTGGTTCGACTACCTCGCCGATATCGTCCCGAACCACCTCATCACTGCCGATGTCGACCAATACCCGCCAGCCGTCCGCAAGTATGCCGACCAGTTGCGCGGGCGCTCCATGCTCGTGCAACGCGCCGAAATGTTCCCGGTCGAGTGCGTGGTGCGCGGCTACATCTCAGGCTCGGCATGGAAAGAATACAAGGCCACCGGTAAGGTTTCTGGCATCAAGCTTCCCGATGGGCTGAAAGAGTCCGACGCCTTCCCGGAGCCCATTTTCACACCGTCCACCAAAGCCACCACCGGACACGACGAGAACATTTCCTTCGACCAGATGTGCAAGATTGTCGGGGTGGAAACCGCCAGCCATCTTCGCGATCTGACGTTGCGCGTGTACAAGAAGGCGGCAGCCTATGCTCGGCAGCGCGGCATTATCATCGCCGACACCAAGTTCGAGTTTGGACGCACCGCCAAGGGGATTACCCTGGCCGACGAAGTCCTGACTCCCGATTCTTCCCGCTTCTGGCCCGCGGACAAGTACGCTCCGGGACGGCCGCAGGATTCGTATGACAAGCAGTATGTTCGCGATTACCTCGAGCAAATTCACTGGAACAAGCAACCGCCGGCGCCGGCGCTGCCGCCGGACGTGGCTCGTCGCACCAGCGAAAAGTACCTTGAGGCATATTTCCAGCTGACCGGTCACAAGCTGGATGTGTAACCGGGTGTCTGGAACGATCTCCACCCGCAGGAGCACGGTATGACCCTCGCGGACTGGATCATTTGTGCAGTGGTGCTGCTGAACGTCGTCACGGCCGCCATGCAGGGTTTTTTTTCTGAGGCCCTCACCATGGCTGGCTTGGTTGTGGGTTATATCTTGGCTGCGTGGCAGTACCGCCGCCTCGCGGAGTGGTTTGAGAAGTTCTTGACGAATGCGTGGTTAGCTGAGATTCTTGGCTTCCTCGTCATCTTTTTTGCCATCGTGCTCCTGTTCGGCCTGGCCGCCAGGATCGCTCGCTGGGTGATGAAAGAATCCGGGCTCAGCGGTTTCGACCGTTTCCTTGGCGCAATCCTGGGACTGCTGAAGGGCGGGTTGATGGTGGCGGTGATCCTGATGGGTATGACGGCATTCGAGCCAACTTCGAAACTGCTGCAAAATTCGCAACTGGCGCCCTATTTCCTCGTCTTGGGCCGGGCTGCGATCTGGCTGGCTCCTTCGGAGTTGCGTGCTCGTTTCTATCAGGGTCTCGATCTAGTCCATCAGGCTCCGCAGAAGTTAGATGGCTCCCATGCTTCCCCGCCGAAATAGGCCGCGGTGCAGTGAAAAATTCATAGCAAAGAGAGAGATGCATCGTGAAAGATCAACTGGAAGCACTTATTCTGCAAATGTACAGAAGCAATATTCTTTATTCCGAGGGAGTGCGCGAGTTCAAAAAACGCTTCATCCTGACCGTTCTCCAGGAGAACAAAGGCAACCAGTGCCGCGCCGCCCGCGAACTGGGCATGCACCGCAACACACTGAGCCGCACGATCAGCGAGCTGAAGATTGACGTCCGCCAGCTCCGCGATGGCGGCAAGCGTCCGCCCCGCAGTACCCGCCCCGTAACCATGGAAAAAAAGATCGTCCGCTGAGCCATTCAGACTCGGGGCCGTCCGTCAGTTTGAGCCAACCAAAAACGAAAGGCAGCCCTCGCGGGCTGCCCTTTCTGCAGATAGAAGCCTTCCGTTACTGCGCGGCCGGCTTATGATGCACTGGCGGCTTCTTTGTTGTAGGCGCCGCCTTTGCCCTCAGTAATTGCCCCTTTTCCATGATCATCATGAACGGATTGGGAGTGTACGACGCGGGCTCGCCCTGAAAGTCGAAAGAGGCTCCGTCTTTGGGAATCAGCTTGACCGGAACTTTGTCTTCGAACTTCAGAGTGATGTCGGCCTTCTTCGCGTCGATGTCGTCGGAACTGCCCGCAATCATGAACTCGGTCGCAGTGGTGCTGATGACCGTGCCATTCATCTGCACGGCCTTGCCCTTGATAGCGTTCCAAACCTGGTCCTGATCCTCCTGGCTCCCGTTGCTCAGCACGAACTCCCATGTGGCGAAGTCCATCTTCTCCGGCGATGTTGCCGCAATCATGTTGTGCGCCTGCTCTGCTGGTGAGGGCGCCGGCTTGACCGCAACTTGCGGACCGTTGGCTTTGGCCGCTGCCAACAACTCAGCCCAGCCATCTTCTCCCGCATGGAACTTCACGTACTGCGAGCGCGCGTATTTCTCAATCTGCGCTTGGGCTGCGGGAGGAGCCACCGCCGCGGCACGCGCCGCATACCAGATTCCATTTTGATAGTCGGGCGGCGTCTGCCCCAGGTATGCCAGAGCCAAGGGATACACCACGCTGAAATCCGTCGGGTTCTGGTCGACCGTCGTTCGTAAAGCCTTGACCGCGGTTGGGTAATCTTTGTCCTGCAGCGACGAGATCCCGATGGCGGCATTGAAAATCCCAGTCATCTGGTCTTTCGTCTTCTGGAAATCTGCGTCCGAAGTGCCCTCGGGCTTGACGAACTTCGGCATGCAATCGAGTCCCTGCTGACCGTACTTCTTACCGTCCGCGAGCATCTGTTTCGCGTTCGGATCTCCGCCTTGGGCGATCACACGGTCAAAGTACGCCAGCAGCGCCAGAGCGCGCACGTTGCACGAGTCCGCCGTTACCAGTTTTGTGGCCGTGTCCATGGTCTTCTTCGCGTTTCCGGCCTGCTGGTAGGTCTGCATCAGAATTTCGAGCGCCTGATTCTTCATGACGCTGTTGGGATATTGGTTGAGAAACGCCTCCAGCCCGCTGATCTTCGCATTGGGATCTGTCGCCTGCACCGCAGCTACGTAGGCGTTGTATTCAGCCGGATCCTTAATCACCGGGGCGGCCTGCGGCGCGGCGGCTTGCGCTTGCGCGGGCGGCGTGGCTGGTTGTCCTTGAGCTGGCTGCGATGTAGTCTGTGCGGCCGCACCCACCGCAATCCCAAGCACAACCGTAAGCAGAATCTTTTTCATCAGTATGGCTCCTTGGATCTTCGGGGAATAGCTTTTCTGGGAAACGTTTTTCCTAAACTAGCAGCAACTGCATTCCGTCTGGACCGCTCTGCGTCCGGATCCTGCTTTGGAATGCCCGGCTTTCTGGCAGGGCGCCGGGGAGAAGGGTGACTTGCTTGAACGCAAGGCGCCTAACCCTTTTTCCCGGTTGGCCGGATTATAAGTACCTCTCCTGCCGAAGGCAAGCGACTTCCCAATCACCCTCCTATTTATTGCTAAGATGCGCATAGCGGACAAGGCGGATGTTCCTGATCTGCTTTGGCCGCATCCCAATCGGACTCGCAGGAGAGCCTTTTATATGGACACCGAGCAACCTCTGGCCGGGCAAGTCGCAGTCGTCACCGGAGCAGGCCGCGGAATCGGCGCCGCGATCGCGCGTAAAATTGCCAGAATTGGCGCCACCGTGGTTCTCTGCGGACGCACTCAATCCACGCTCGACTCCACCGCGCGGACCATTCTCGATGCAGGAGGCAAAACCGAAGTTATCCCCTGCGACGTGACCCTGCTGCATCAACTCGAATACGCCGCGGCCCGCGTCGACAGCACCTTCGGCCGCCTCGATATCCTCGTGAACAATGCCGGCGTCGGCGGCTTCACCAAACCCTTACACGAACTTCCGCCCGAGGATTGGGACCGGATTCTCAATACCAACCTGCGCGGCGTCTACTTTTCCGTCCGCGCCTTCGCTCCCTTGATGATTCGCGCCCGCTCCGGTCACATCATCAACATCTCGTCCCTGGCCGGAAAAAACGCTCTCCCCAAAGGTGCAGCCTACGCGGCCTCCAAGTGGGGCCTCAACGGGCTGACCTACTCCATCGCGGAAGAATTGCGCCCCCACAATATTCGAGCGGCCGTAATCTGTCCCGGTTCGACCGACACGGAGCTCAGCCCGCACGCCGGCAAAGACCTGAAGAAAATGCTGCAGCCAGACGACATCGCCCACGCCGTAGCCATGCTGGTAACGCAGGCACCGCAATCGTTTGTAAGTGAAATTCTTCTGAGACCAACGCAGAAACCGTGAATGCTCGTGTGGGGAATGTTCCTGTGGGGACAGCCGCCCCCGGCTGTCCGCGGAGCGTAGCTCCGCTGGTTTTTGCTTGCCGCGCCACCAAGGCGTGCCCTGGGTTTTCTCCCCGAGCCTGAGTACCTGTTGTGGTTTTCGCTTTGTCCTTCTTACTTTTTGAACAAATTCTCAAACGCCTGCCGGGCATCGTTCGGCCGCAAACTGGCGGGCGTCGACGTCTCTTTTTCCCTGGTCACGCGAATTTCAAACAACGCGCATTCGTTTCGCGTATCCTTCTTGGCAATTCTCTCCTTCACCGGCTGCATGCACTCAAACCGGCTGCCCGGATCGAAATATGTGCACTGCTTGCACGAATGCAGTTCAAATCCGCACTTCGGACACTGACCGCTCGTCGGCATTCCCTGCAACACCGTGCCGCACTGCGTGCAGCGTGAAACCGCGTGCGTACCCGGCAGATTGACGGGCCTCGGGCCAAAAGCTGTTGTCCTTCTTCGGCGGCGGCGCGCCAGACTTTTCTCCCGACCCCTTGCGCGACTCGTGGTCGCGGTCCTGATAACCATGCTGGCGGTATTTTGCTGCCACAGAACCTCCCAAGCACGCGGCCCGTATTGTCTCCCCTGCACGCCCTTCGCGGCAAGTGCGTTCGGTACTCTGTACTCGCTACTCTCTATTCGATACTCGCTACAATAGACCCATGATCCACGAAATCCTTCCCGTCGGCCCGCTGCAATGCAACTGCTCCGTCATCGGCGACGAGACCACCCGCGAAGCCATGGTCATCGACCCGGGTGATGACATTCAAGACGTTCTCGCACTCATCCGCAAGCACAACCTGCAGGTCAAGCAAATCGTCATCACCCACGCTCACATCGATCACGTCGGCGGAGCCATGAAACTCCGCGCCGCCACCGGCGCTCCTATCCTGCTCAACCAGAATGATTATGCTCTTCTGAAAATGCTCGATGCCCAGGCCGCGTGGGTCGGCATGCCCTCGCCCGGCAAAGTCGAAATCGATAGCAGCATCACCACCGGAGAAACCGTGACCGCCGGAACGCTCACCGCCAACATCCTGCACACTCCCGGCCACACCGAAGGCAGCATCTGCCTCTACTTCGCTGCCGACAATAAGCTCATCGCTGGCGATACCCTCTTCGCCGGTTCCATCGGCCGCACCGACTTGCCGGGCGGTTCCATGCAGAAGATACTGCGCTCCCTGCACGACACAGTTCTGGCTCTGCCCGACGAAACGGTGGTTGTCCCCGGCCACGGCCCGCTGACCACGATCGGCGAAGAGCGCGAGACCAACCCGTTTCTGGTCAAGGGCTAGACTCGAATTCGAAGGATGCGAGAGGCGCAGCTCGAAACCTCAGGGAGATACAGGAATTCGGAATCGCAGACAAAGAAACGGCGGAGGACAAATCCTCCGCCGTTTTGGCTCCCGATTGGAGCCGAGCGAGTCAGCCGTTTATTTACTGGTGCTCCATGTGCTCGTGCTGTTCGTGCTCGTGCCGCCAGTTCCAGTACGCACGCTGTTGTTTGCTCTTGAGATGCTCGTAGTCGACATACGCCTCGTGCCGCGTGTTCAACCAGCTTCGATAAACCCCGTCCTCGCGCTGATCCCAGTTGTGATAGTCCTTGTGATACGGGTCATATACCCGTCGCTCTCGTTCTTTTTCCTCGTGCCGCTCGTGCTCATCCTGTGGCGCGGCCATAGCAAACGCACCCATTGGCGCCAACAGTGCAGCAGACAGAAAGAACGATGCTACATACTTATTTCCACGATGCATAGTTTTCCTCCAGTAATGCGAACCTAAGATGATGTCGGGACACTCCAGGGTTGGAACCTAAATCGCTCAGGTTCTGGCGCTTGCACCATACACACCCAATTTCGACCTGCGTCGGGTCGGGCTCACGAACTCAACTTCTCCACGACCGCGCTTATTGCTTCGGCAAACTCTAGCCGCGGCGTAATCAAGCTCAAAACCAAATACCCTTCGCTGGGAAAATCATAAAAATGCCCGGGATGCACCAGCACCGATTTCTCGCGCACCAGTTCGATTGCCAGTTCCTCATCCGAGCGCGTCACCGGAACCCTCAACACCGCGTACCATCCCCCTTCCACGCCCAGTCGCTGACAAGCCTTCTGCGCCGCGAGCTGCCGATCAAGTTCCGCTAGATTTGCTTTTACCCGCTCCAGCAATTGTGGTTGAACGTTTTTCCTCTGCGCCAGCAGCACTGGCGTCGCCCACTGCATCGGCGCGTTCATGGAAAGATACGTATCAGCAATCACCTCCAGCCGCCCCATCGCCTCAGCAGCTTCGTCCTGCGGCCCGCTCGTCACGACCCACGCAACTTTCATCTGCGGCAACGCCGCAATCTTCGACAGGCCGCTGAGAGTAAACGTCAGCACATCGCGATTTCCGGCAAAGCTGGCGTGCGCCGTGTTCCCCAGCCGGTAGTCAAGGAACACTTCATCCGCAATCACCGCCAGTGCACGCTCGCGGCAAAACGAATTCAGCATCTCGACTTCCGCGGCCTGCACATACGACCCAGTAGGATTATTCGGATGTACCACCACCACGCCTCGGGTCCGCGCCGTCACTATTTTCTCCAGCGACGGAAAATCCATTTGCCATCCGTGGTCGTAGATCAGCCCATACGGCACCAGCTTCACGTCCTGCAAATCCGCCAGAAACTCAAACAGCGGATAACTCGGCTTCGGCACCAGCAACTCATCCCCCGCATTGCACAGTAGCCGAAACACGAACGAATACCCTTCGCTCGTACTCGTAGTGAGAATGATCTGCTCCGCGTCCAGACCGCGAACCCCGTGCTCCTCGCTGTAGTACCCCGCCACCGCTTCCCGCGCCTCGCGCAGCCCCTTCGGCTGCGGATCGTAATCCAGCGCCCGCGGCGATGACAGCGCTCCCACGATCGCCTGCTCTTCGTAATGCAGCCCAGCGCGCGTAGGATTCGAAACCGTAAGATCGAGAATTTTCGCTCCGCCCGTGCGCACCTCTTCCAGCGCTTGCGAGAGGCGATTCTGCTCCAGCTTCCAGTTGGTTCGATCAGCAAACATCAATGGGATTCTATGCGATTAGGAAGGAAGAACTGCGGGTAAGTGGCATGAAAAGAGGTGAGCGAATGAACGCGCAGCGACCTCGCCTTCGCAGCCTCGATTAGCCATGAAACTAAGCGCCGGAGGCGCGCCCGAAAATAGCCCGGCGTTTCCAATGCCGAGTCCAAGCCGCAAAAACTAACGGCGTCCCGGGGGACGGCTGAACCCGGAACTCGAGGCCCGTTTCTACGCGCCCGGCCCTCGGAACATGTTCTTTAGAATTTCAGGAGGCGCCCCACGGCTCAGATCTTCCTGCACGCCGCGTCTTTCCAGACTGGGCCAGTCGCGAATCCCCACCGCCGGACAGATCAAACCCTTGCCGTCCGGCCGCAGCAACTGGCGCAGCGTTTGCACGCCATAAAACAATCCCTGGCCCGTGTTGGCCGCCACGATCAGATGTGACTTGTCGGAGAACAGCAGGTAACCATCCTCGCCCACCAAGTCGTCGGCCTTGAGCCCGTTCCGCGCCAGAAAACGCCGCACCCGCGAATCCTGCAATCGAGCCAGCACGATCGCGCCGCCCTCCGCCTTGCCCGCAGCCTTCATACCCAGAATGTCAAGTTTCAACCCCGACTGGTCGGCAACCTCTTCGGCCAGGGTTTCAGCGGCTATGCGATCCTCGGACTGATGCCCAAGCTGCACGAAAATCTTGGTCCGCGGCCCAACTTGAAACCCGCCATCGCGCAGTTGTACTTCTTTTGGCGCAGGCACCAGCTTCAACTGCGGCCGGGAATCGGAATCCAGCGCCGAAAGTGCCGAAGCACAAAGCACCACGCAAGGAACAACCCACAAAACTCGTTTATTCATTACAGATCCTTGAACTCGAAAACCTAACCCCATATTGTACGCGCAAGCGGCTTCAATCGTGCCATGAAACCTTCTGATCCCTGTTAGTTAAGCCCCGCATCTTGCACGCTTCCTCCCAGCAAAAGCTATTTCTCAAATCCTTCCTTGTTAACAACATACGGCATTTTCGTAATATCCCCGCCGTAGTTGCCCTCCAGTACGTCAATCAGCCCTTGAGCGCACCGGCCCGCCATCCCTTTGTCCGGATCGGTGGAGAGCCGCGTGATCCGCGCCGCACTGGCAAAGTGCGGCAACAACCGGCAGCGATCCGCAATCGCCGGATCACGCAGGGGAGAATCCGCCGGCAGCGGCTCCTCCTCATAAACATCCAAGGCAGCGCCTGCGATCCAGTTTTCACGCAGTGCCAGCGCCAGTGCCGCCTCATCCACCACCGGCCCCCGGGATGTATTTATTAAATAAGCGGTCGGTTTCATCAGCCTCAAATTCTTCTCATTGAACAGGTGATAGGTCGGCGTCGCGCTTTCCCCCGCCCGCAGCAGCGGCACATGCACGCTGACAAAGTCCGATCCGCGCAACGCCTCTTCAAAGGGCACGTACTTGATCCAAGCCTTTTCCTTGATCAGGCCTCTCGCATGGCGCAGGCCGTGGATCTCCTGAATCGTCCGCACAAACGATTGATTTTCATACGCCGGGTCATAGCACAGAACATTCATATCGAACCCGACGGATTTCTTGATGAATGCCAGCCCGATGCGACCGGTCCCAATCACCGCCACAGTTTTTCCCGTGACTTCATCCCCCAAAAACGGCAAATAAGGATGCCAATACCCCCACTTGTTCTCGCGCGTGAGATGCTCGGCGGTCCACATTTTCCGCGCCAGAGCCCCCATCATGAAAAATGCAAACTCCGCCGTCGCTTCCGTCAGCACATCGGCGGTATGCGTGAACGGAATCTTGTAGCGGTTGGCGTCCGTGCGGTTGATGTTGTCAAATCCAACCGCAATCTGCGCTACAACTTTCAACCTGCCCTTGCCCGCTTCAAACACCTCCGCATCAATTGGATCGCGCAACGTGGTGATCAGTCCGTCCACGCCAGACTTCACCTTGTCGAGTATCAAACTTTTCGGCGGCGCTTCCGGATACGGATAGACTTCAACCTCATATCCTCGCGTGCGCAGCAGGTCAATCGCTTCTCCGATGTCGCAGGTAGCGAACACGCGAAATCTGTTGTCCATGGTTTTTTCGGAAAGATCTTCCTTCTAGGATAATTACGGCGCGATGCCTTCGAGTCTGCCCCCACAGCGCAGACCGTCGAAATATCATACGCGACGGTGCTCCATCCCGAGCCAATCGTCGAAGCAGGAGTGCGCGCTCACTTTTTCGCGATCCCCACATCCGTAAAGCTCTGGCACTCTTTTCATCCAATCTTCAGACTACTCGCGTGTAATAAAACTGCTGTTGAACGGAAAAAGGGGCGGCCGCCCCGAAGTATGGCCGCCCCTGTTCCCGGAGAACAATGCGCATCCCAAGCCTTGCAGTCATTGCAACTCTCTCCCTCACCACCATCGCGCTTGCCCAGGAAGAGAAGATCGAGCGCAAGGCCCTGCCTGCCGCAGTAGAAAGAACCGTGGCCGCCCAGAGTCAAGGAGCCACGATCAAGGGATTCTCTCAAAAAAAGGAAAAAGGCCGGACCTACTACGAAGCCGAAATGACGGTCAACGGCCACAGCAAAGACGTTCTAATTGACGTCGACGGCGCCGTCGTCGAAATCGAAGAGCAGGTGGCATTCGACTCCCTCCCGGCAGCGGTGAAAGACGGACTCCGGGCCAAAGCCGGCACCGGCAAACTTCTCAAAGTCGAGTCCCTCACCAAACCCGGCAAACTGCTCGCCTACGAAGCAGTAAGAAAAAGGAAATCCAGGTCGGGGCCGACGGCAAACCACTGGCTGACGAAGTGTAATGAATCCGGCGTTTCCCCCTTGCGTCCGTTGCAAGTTTGAGACCAGGCGATTCGCTGCGCAGCGACGGTGCTACAATCCTCTCGTACGCCGCTCTCAAATTTAAGAGGAGCTTCCTGTGAGCAGATTCACACTGGTTCTTCCCGCTCTCTTTCTCTTCATCCCCGCGCTACCCGCGCAGCAGCCTTCAACCGCCACACCGCAGAAAACTCCGACCTACGCCGCAATTCCTGTCGAAGTCGCCAAGCAGCCGAATCCAGTCAAGTCCACCCCTGAGTCCATCGCCCGCGCCAAGAAGTGGTGGACGCTGGATTGCGCCATGTGCCACGGCAAAGATGGCGACGGCAAAGGCGAGACCGCCAAGGACATGAAACTCACCCTTGCCGATTTCACCGATCCCGCGACTCTCAAAAGCCGCACCGACGGCGAGATTTTCTACATCATCAAGACCGGCCACGAGGACATGCCCCCCGAAGGTCAGCGCGTCAAGACGGAAGAGAACTGGGACCTGGTCAACTACGTCCGCTCTCTGGCCAAGAAGAAGCCCGACGCCGACCAAAAGCCCCAATAGAAGCTCCCCGGAAATCGAGAGGGAGCAATGGGTGCGAGGCGATGGATTGCAACTCTCAGCAATGCCGCGTGCTCACGAAGTGCTACAGTGCCCGCATTTTCACGCCGGTTCCTGATAGATCCCGATCACATTTCCTGCCGGGTCGCGAAATCTCGCTGTGATCTCTGGAGCGTCCGCACCGATCGACTGCACGATCTCGCCTCCGTTTGCGATGATTGCGTCGACCGTCGCGGCAACGCTATCCACCATGATGTACACAAGCAGACCTGGTTCCGAGGAGGGCCCGCGACCAATGATCCATTCGCCGCTCACTTCGCCAACCCCATCGTCAAATGCAGTACCCCCATCCCCGCGTTGCCGGATGTTCCAGCCGAAGACACGGAGGTAGAAGTCGGCCGACCGCGCAATGTCTGTCGCCGGAATCTGGATGTAGCAGATCTTGCCGTTGCCACGCGTGGGAGGCATGGTTGAACTTTTCCAGTTTACTCGACAATTAGCTACTCCGAATTTCTCTTCTTGACAGCTCTGCAGTCGTATGTTACATCTTGTAACGCTACAATGACTAACACATCCAAGATCCGTCTAAAGAACATGGGGGCAGTCGAGCAGCTCGTCATGGATTACATCTGGACTCATGGCCCCTCGTCCTCCGAAGCTTGCCGCGAAGGGCTGGCCTCGTCCCGTCCTATGAAAGATTCCACCATCCGCACCGTCCTGCGCCGGCTGGAAGAAAAGGGCTACCTCACTCACGAGATTGAAGGCCGCACGTTTATTTACAAGGCGTCGGACGCGCGCCAGAACGTCGCTGTCCGCGCCGTCAAGGGCATCATCGACCGCTTCTGCGGCGGGTCAGCCGAGCAACTCGTCCTCGGCATGGTGGACAACGCCGTGCTCAACCGCAAACAACTGGAACGGCTCGCCCGCAAGATTGCTGAAAAAGAGGAAGAAAAAACATGACGCCCACGGTTGCCATCCAAGCATCCACAAACCTTCTGGCACACCTCGCGAATCCTGCTGCACGCGCTTTGGCCCTGAGTGGATTCGCGGGGCTGGGGCTGGCTGCGTTTCGCGTGAAGACCACGTCCGTACGCCTCTTCACCTGGACCGCGGTCCTTTATGCCGCCCTCGCCATGCCTCTGCTTGAACAAATGGTGCCGCCGCTGCCAATTCCGACGCCTGCTTTCCTGCAAAGCGCACTCCTTCAACATCCCGAGGGTGCCCCGTCCAAGCTTCGCTTGGGCGGGGTTTTCCCTAGGAGGCACCAGCCGGCACAATCTATCCAAAAAGAAGAAGTAGCTACGAACCGTGTTGTCGCCGCTACCGCGGGCAAGCCGTCGATCACTCAAACAGAAGACGTAATGCCAAAGCTGGCTCCAGCAAGCGGCATGACAACGGCGCGAAAACAGACGCCACTTGCGATGCGGTCTCCCGCAGCCTCTCCTTGGTTCCCGTCCACGACTCCATGGAATGCAATCGCGACCGTTATTTATCTAGCCGGAGCTATGATTCTTCTCCTGCGCTTCCTCATAGGGCTCACCTTCGCCCGTCGGCTAAAGCAAGCATCGCAAACCATTGCGGAACCGCGCCTCGCCAGCAGGCTCGCTTCTCACGCGAGGGCCGCAGGCCTCACCTGCGTTCCGCGGGCTGCCGAATCCGAATTGATTTCCGTGCCGCTCACCATGGGTGCGCTGCGCTCCACAATTCTCCTGCCCACCGCATGGCGCGAATGGGACAATGCCAAGCTCGATGCGGTCGTCGCGCACGAAGTCTCGCACGTTGCCCGGCGCGACGCCTTAACCCAGCGTCTTTCCCTTCTGCATCGCGCGATCTTCTGGTTCAGCCCGCTTTCTTGGTGGCTTGACCGCAATCTCGCCGACCTCGCAGAGCAAGCGAGCGACGAGGCGGCCTTGTCCTGCGGCGCCGACCGCAAGCATTACGCCAGGATCTTGTTGGGCTTCTTCGCAGCCTTGCACGCCGCCCCAGGACGTGTGTGGTGGCAGGGCGTTTCCATGGCCAAGGCAGGTCAGGCCGAGCACCGCGTAGAAAGAATTCTCGCTTGGAAAGGATCTGTTGCCATGCGTCTCAAGAAATCGATTGCCGTTGTGGTCGTCGCCCTTGCGGTTCCGGTGGTCTATCTCGCTGCTTCCGCGCACCCGGCTCACCATGTGGGCCTCGGCAGTGTACAACTCGCTCAGGATCAGACGCCGCCACCGCCGCCGGACCCCGCGAGCAACCCAAAGGCTCAGCCCAGTGTCACGCCGACTCCTGCACCGACCCCAACATCGGAAGCGACTCCTCCACCCGAATCACCTTCTCCAACTGAGCCGGCAGTTGCACCGGCCAGGATCCGCGGAACGATCAGCGGGGGAGTTTCCGGCATTCCAATTCCGAGCCTTGCTCCTGTGGCGGGTGTTGCTGCGGGGGTGGTAGCACCGGTTGCGCCGCTTGCTCCAATGACCCCGCTCGCGCCAATCACCTCGGCGATGCCCTTGGTCGCGCAGGCGGCCTCGGGTCACGGCTTTTCTTATGCCTATGGTTACGACGACGAACAGCGCTTCGTGATCGTCTCCGGCAAGACCGATTCCCTCACCATGTCCGGCTCGGCAGAAGATGCCCGCCATGTCGAGAAGCTCAGGAAAAACATCCCGGGCGACTTCATCTGGTTCCAACGTGACGAAAAATCCTACGTCATTCGCGACCAGGCCACGATCGATCGCGCCCGGAAGCTCTGGGCCCCTCAAGAGGAACTCGGCAAGAAACAGGAAGCGCTCGGCAAGCAGCAGGAAGCCTTGGGAAAGCAACAGGAAGCGCTCGGCGCAAGAATGGAACAGATTCGCGTCAACGTTCCCGACCTGACTGCAGAACTCGAAAAACTCAAAGCGGAATTGAAACAACTCAGCTCCGGCGCCACCACCGAGCAAGTCGGCCACATTCAGTCGGAAATTGGAGAGCTGCAGAGCAGAATTGGTGAAGTTCAGTCCCACGCTGGCGACCAGCAAGGCAAACTTGGGGAGGAAATGGGCGCCCTCGGAGAAAAGCAGGGCAAACTGGGCGCACAGCAAGGCGAACTAGGCCGCCAACAGGGCGAACTAGCTGAGCAGGCTACGCGCCAAATGAAGCAGCTTCTCGATGAAGCAATCACGAAAGGCACCGCGCAGCCCGAGCTGTAAACGGGACGGATTTCTTTCCACGCAACTTCAGGGTTGCCAGCCCGCCGCGCTCTTCCTGGATGGCGCGCGGTTCGCGACCTTTATGGGCAGTGGTGCAGTTTGAGTTTCGACAGTCTCCGTTCCTGGCGTCATCCTGACCGGAGCCGCTTTTTCGGCGGAGGGCAGGGTCTCCCGCGTGACCCGCAGCGCATCCGTTGGAAGCTCCCACGCGAGATCCCTCTCCGCGGCTGAAATGCGCGGGATCGGGATATCGCCTCGGAAAAGGAGGGCTCAAAGATCCAAACTGCAGCACCACAGCCTTTTGGGTAGTGTCCTAAGTTTGAGCGACTAGTCATGGTGGAAATAGAAGAGGTTCCCGTCCAGATCCTTCACGGTGAACTGCCGTAATCCCCAAGGCTTTCTTTCCAGAGGATCCACGATGTTCGCACCTGACGATTTCAGTTCCTGGTACCAATCGTCGATGTCCTCAGCGAACAACCAGAGAACGGCAGGTTCGAACGGCGGCTTCTTCTTTCGAAAGAAGATCGCTACATCACCTCGTGACACGGCCCCAATCTCTTTGCCTGGGTAAAGCCATCCAATCTCGAAGCCGAGTGCATCTTTGTAGTGCTGTTGTGCGCGTTCGACATCGGCGACCGGCAACTCCGGCACTGGCCGCCCAATCGAGTTCATTTTCTCTTTTGCGCCCACAGGGTCTCTCCTTTGCCCTCCTTATATGCAGCAAAACCGCCAACGCGTCAAACTAGGACACTATCCCCTTTTGCACCCCCTTGACAATTCCCTGCTCATCTTTTAGAATTGGCACTCGATAGGCGTAACTGCTAACAGCGTTGCCTAACCCAACCAAATCATAGGTTTACGCAAATCAACTGAAGCAACACAACCGTCTAATCCCTTGAAAGGAGTAACAAACCATGGCGAAATTTTCACCACTCCATGACCGTCTCTTGGTCCGTCGTGTGGAAGAAGCTTCCACCACTCGTGGCGGCATCATCATCCCCGACTCAGCCAAAGACAAGCCGCAGGAGGGCGAAGTCATCTCCACCGGCAAAGGCCGCACCAACGACGAAGGCAAGACCTTCCCTCTGGCCGTCAAAGAAGGCGACCGCATCCTGTTCGGCAAGTATTCCGGCACTGAGATCAAGATTGATGGCGAAGACTTCATCATCATGAAAGAAGAAGAAGTCCTAGGCATCCTCACCGGCGCCTCTACCCCGGCCAAGAAAGAACTCGCCGGCTCGAGGAAATAGGGCTTCCGCTGGCCGGCTCCCGGCTTCCGGGAACCGCAGCAAGCCACATAGCGTCTTCCGGAAGCCGAGCGTCGAAAACCGGTAGCCGCAAGAACACTTCCCGCAGGCACTGCCTGCACAGAATTCACACTAGATTAGGAGATAAAAGCAATGGCAAAACAAATCGTTCACGGAGAAGAATCCCGTCAGGCGATCCTCCGCGGCGTCAACCTTCTGGCCGATGCCGTGAAGGTTACCCTCGGCCCCAAGGGTCGTAATGTAGTCATCGAAAAGAAATTCGGTTCGCCGACCATCACCAAAGACGGCGTCACCGTAGCCAAAGAAATTGACCTGCGGGATCCGCTCGAGAACATGGGCGCCCAGATGGTCCGCGAAGTTGCCAGCAAGACCTCCGACGTCGCCGGCGACGGCACCACTACCGCCACCGTCCTGGCACAGGCCATCTTCCGCGAAGGCGTCAAGACCGTTGCTGCCGGCGCCAATCCCATGGCCCTGAAGCGCGGCATCGAGAAAGCCGTCACCATCATCGCCGGCAAGCTCGACAAAGAAGGCAACCGCATCAATGGCGAACTCGACAAGCTGTCCAAGCCCGTAACGGGGGAAATGATCGCGCAGGTTGGGACCATTTCGGCCAACAATGACGAGACCATCGGCAAGATCATTGCCGAAGCCATGAAGAAGGTTGGCAAAGACGGCGTCATCACCGTCGAAGAGTCGAAGACCCTGGAGACCCAGCTCGAAGTCGTCGAAGGCATGCAGTTCGACCGTGGCTACCTCTCCCCGTACTTCGTGACCGATCCCGAGCGCATGGAAGTCGCACTCGAGAACGCCTACATCCTGATCAACGAAAAGAAGATCAGCTCGATGAAGGACCTGCTCCCGCTGCTCGAGCAGATCGCCAAGAGCGGCAAGCCGCTGCTCATCATCGCGGAAGACGTGGAAGGCGAAGCGCTGGCTACGCTGGTCGTCAACAAACTGCGTGGCACGCTGCAAGTCGCGGCCGTCAAGGCTCCTGGCTTCGGCGATCGCCGCAAGGCGATGCTGCAGGATATCGCGATCCTGACCGGCGGCAAGGCCATCACTGAGGATCTCGGCATTAAGCTCGAGAACGTTCAGATCAGCGACCTCGGCCAAGCCAAGAAGATCACCATCGACAAAGACAACACCACGGTGGTCGAAGGCAAGGGCAAGCACGCTGAGATCGAAGGCCGCGTAAAGGAAATTCGCAGCCAGGTCGAGAAGACCACCAGCGACTACGACCGCGAGAAGTTGCAGGAGCGGTTGGCGAAGCTGGTCGGTGGCGTAGCCGTCATCAAAGTCGGCGCCGCAACCGAAACCGAAATGAAGGAAAAGAAAGCCCGTGTGGAAGACGCGATGCACGCCACCCGCGCAGCCGTGGAAGAAGGAATTGTCCCGGGCGGCGGAGTGGCTCTGGCCCGTTGCGCGGCCTCACTCGAAAAAGTGAAAGCCGACGGCGATGAGCAGATTGGCATCAACATCGTGAAGCGCGCCATCACCGAGCCCCTGCGCCAGATCGTCGAGAACGCCGGCGAAGAAGGTGCAGTGGTCCTGGGCAAGGTGCTTGAATCCAAGGAATCCAACTACGGATTCAACGCCTTCTCCAACGAGTACGAGGACCTGGTCAAGGCCGGAGTGCTTGACCCCACAAAGGTCGTACGCACCGCCCTGCAGAATGCCGGATCGATCGCGTCGTTGATGCTGACGACCGAAGCCCTGGTTGCGGAAATTCCTGAAAAGAAGGAAGCTCCGATGCCGGGCGGCGGCCACGGCGGCGGCGGCATGGGCGACATGTACTAGGAACAGCTTCTAGCTACTAGCTCTTAGCTTCTAGCTTGAATCGAAGCCCCGCTCTCGCGAGCGGGGCTTTTGTCGTTTGTCCTGAGATGTGAAGGAAGAGTTCAAACTCTGGGGCAAAAGGACAAGAGAAAAACGGCCCGAATAACAGGCCGTCTCAGGTGCTGAGCACCCCGTCAAGGTCAACTTAATTATCACCTGTCTTCCGCTGGCAATCAAGAAACTTTAGGGTAATAAGAACCGCGCCCCCGCCTGCGCGGTTTCATGCTATGCAGATTGCACGCGGATTCGCCGCGTTAAGGCTCGCTGATTCCCGAATCAGGAGTCGCCCCAAAGCCAGACTTAAAGTCTGGTTGAAGAGAGCATTCTTCTTGACGTCAGCAGAAGTGGGCGCAAGACTTTGAATGTAAGGTGCGAACCTGGTCGTCTCGACTAGGCTGAGTTAAGGGCGGCTGACGAGGCCGCCCTTTCTATTGGTCAGCGGCGGCTGTCCAGGACAGCCTCTAGCTACTAGCTCTTAGCTTCTAGCTAGAAACGTGCAGAGAGGGCGCCCTCGCCCGCGAGTTGTCAGCAATCAGCTGTCGGCTTTCAGCAAGAACAACGCCCCGCTCGCAAGAGCGGGGTTTTTCTTTCCTGGAAAGGTAGCGGCGCCGAAACTTCAATGCTCCATCTCGTGTTCTGCGGGGGATTTGTTAGAATCCGCGCATGCCGACTGTGCTGCGGTCCGGCCCGTATCGGTTTTACTTTTACAGCCACGAGCCGAACGAACCGGCTGGGGTTGGCCCATCCAAGCTCCGACTGCCGCACGCGTCGCGGTGTCCGAAGCGTGGGCACGATGTTGTAGAAATCTAGAGATTTTGACGATCAATGGCGTGCTAAGTCCCGAAGTTTGGGCCGGTTTTTCTTCGGTAGATGGAGAGTCAAAGTCCCCCTAAAATTGCGACCTTGACGGGGTACTGTGCTTCCGCTACACAGGCCCTGAGCCTAAGCGGAAAGATTGCACGCGGATTCACCGCGTCAGGGCTCGCTGATTCCCGAATCAGGAGGTCGCCCCGAAGGCGGGTGTCCCGGACGGCGTTCGCATCGACTCCTGAGGGTGCCCCGTCCAAGCTTTGCTTGGGCGGGGATTTTCTCTTCCGGTGGAGAGTCAAAATCCCCATTCTAACGTCGCAAACTGCGCGACGTTAGAATGGGGCACCCGGCGGATGGCGCCGCCCATCACAATCACCTCGAACGGTGCCGCGTCCAAGCTTCGCTTGGGCGGGCTTTTTGGCAGATCGAAAGTCAAAATCCCCACCCTAACGTCGCAAAATGCGCGACGTTAGAATGGGGCACCCTCGCAACAACTGGAACATTCCTCTCTTCCCTTCCGTACTCTCATTTGCCGCACGCACCCATCCTCACCGAAAGCGAGATCCTCATGAAACGACGGCTGTCCCCGGTTCTGTTGCTCCTGGCTGTGCCTCTCGTATTTCTCTGCAACGCGGGCGCACAAAGTGTGCCGCCGCTGGACAAGATTCAAAACCAGGAGGAACTCGACCGCGCCGGCGCCGCTCTCGATGCCGCGGTGTTCGATGCCTACAACCGCTGCGACCTCGACAAGTTCGCATCCTTCTTTGTGGACGATGTCGAGTTCTACCACGATCAGGGCGGCGTGACCCTTGGCAAAGCGGCCCTGACCGACAGCGTCAAGAAAAACATCTGCGGCAAAGTCACCCGCGAACTCGTTCCCGGATCGCTGAAGGTCTACCACATGAAGGGTTACGGCTTTGTCGAGATGGGCGTTCACCGCTTCCATCATCCCGGCCACGAAGATACCGAAGGGATCGGCGAAGGCCAGTTCATTCACCTCTGGCAGTACAAAGACGGCGCCTGGAAAATCACCCGCGTGATCAGCTACGACCACCACGCGGCCGCCAAATGAGGCGCGGGCTTTCCCGTTTTGGGAATAGGGTCGCGTGATTTTGGCGATTTTCCTTGACTCGAGCTGTCTGCCTGCTCAGAATTTAATCTAGCCACTTGTGAGTGGCTCAGCCTCCAACGGACTCAGGTCCGATGGGGGCTTTGTATTTGCGGGCGCGGCAGGACCGATCGGCGGACGAAAAGCAGGTTCCTCGTTTCGCTCGAAATGACAATTTGATTGAGATTGAGATCTTTGAAAATTCGGCGGCGGGAAACGGCCCTGCCCTTCGCTTTTGGTGCAAGGGGTGGGGTGGGCGGAGCTTGTCTGGAAAAACGAAGGTAGGTTGAGTTTGAATCGAAATTCTTTGGGAGAGGATCTTCTTTTGCAAGCGGGAAGAACAAAGGTGTCGTATGGAATCGGGGATGATGATTGATCGGATTATGGCGGTGGCGGATGAGGGGTTTGAGTTCGGAGTGAGACAGAGGGATCGGGGAGGCGCACGCCAAAAAAACCACTTCTCCCACAATCAGGGAGAAGTGGGGCACCCGGCGGATGAGGGAGTCTTTCGGGGAGGCGGGCGGAAGGACTGGGGCAGGGATTCCCACGTCTCGCAAAAGCGGCGAGACGTGGGGCACCCACGGCACGACGCGGGGCACCCACAGCACGACTTGGGGCACTCGGAGGAAGTGGGGCACCTGGGTCTGCATCTGGGGCCTGTGTCACTCACGCGGAAGCAGCGCGGAGAGATGGCGGAGGCGGCGTTTCTGGCGAAGGCGGCGGGGTTGGGATTCCGGGTGTCGAAGCCGTGGGGCGAGAGTTCACGGTATGACCTGATCGTGGACAACGGGCGAAAGCTGCTGCGAGTGCAGGTGAAGTCCGCGCACCGCGCCGACGAGTTTGGAGGATATACGTTTCATGCGCACGGAAACACGGCGCGCGCGTATCGATCGAGCGAGATCGATTTCCTGGCGGCGTATGTAGTGCCGGTGGATACGTGGTATCTGTTTCCGGTGGAGGAGTTCCGAAAATACAAATCGATGAAGTTGTTCCCCTCAAGCAGGAGGAGGAGATCGAAGTTCGAGAAGTTTCGGGAAGCGTGGCGGATGGTGATGTGAAGTGTGACGCTGGGGGGGTGGAGAATCACAATCCCCCCTTGCATATGGGATTTCCCGGAGTTCGGTTATCGCAACGTGACCCAAAAAGCTTCCCTGCGCATGCTATAGTGCGATTTCGCGATGGGATCTTTTCTCTTCTTCGCTTTTTCGTGGTGGTCCATACTGCTGCGGGTTGTGGCCATCGTTCACTTCATCCGCCGCCGTCCAAACTTCTTTTGGATCTGGGTGATCCTGTTTCATTGGGTCGGAGCGCTCGTCTATATCCTGGTGGAAGTGATTCCCGACGCGGGCCTGCTGCGCAGTTCCTTTCAGGTTTTTCCGCGACGCCGGCGGATTCAGGAGCTGGAGCGCACTATCCTCGACAATCCTTCTGCGGGAAACTACGAAGAGCTTGGGCTGTTGTACCTCGATGACGGGAACTTCGCGCAGGCTCGTCGTTTGCTACGACAAAGCCATCTCCTCGCGGACGGACCACGCCGATCCGTTCTACCGCCGCGGCATTGCCGAGGTCGAACTCGGAGACTTCGCTGCCGCCGTTCCCGACCTGGAGCGCGCCGTCCATTCCGATCCCGACTATGACTTCCACCGCGCCAAGGGACTGCTCGCGTGGGCCTATGCGCAGACCGGTCAGGCGGAGAAAGCCGATGCCATGTTTCGCGAAGCAACCCGGATTTCCACCATCTCCGAAACCTACTACCACTACGCGCTCTTTCTGCAGTCGCAGGGACGCGCCGCCGAAGCTCGCGAATGGGCGCGCAAGATTCTCGAAAAGAAACCGACCATGCCCGGATATCTTCGGCGCCGCGAACGCCCATGGTTCCGCAAGGCCAGCAGCCTGCTCGCACGCCTTCCTGCGGCGTGAGATGCGGTCGAACTCCGCTCGACCGGACAGCCGAGGGCGGCTGTCTCCACATGTACGATGGTAAAATCAGGGGTGGTGAAGATTTCCAGGCCTTCCATCCGACTGCTGGCGACCGATATCGACGGCACGCTTCTGAACCCACAATTTCAGGTTTCCGAAGGCGATCTAATGGCTTTGCGGCGCGTGCACGCCGCAGGCATCGAAATCGTGCTCGTGACCGGACGAAGACATACTTTTGCATTGCCCATCGCCAAGCAGCTAGGCTTCGATTTGTGGCTGATCAGTTCGAATGGCGCGGTCACGCGCTCGCTGGCTGGAGAGACGTTCCATCGCGACCTGATGCCCGCGGAAACCTGCCGCAGGCTTTGCGGCGCGATGCAAGAATTCCGCGGGCATACCGTTCTTACGTTTGATAAGGAAACCAAGGGCGCGATTGTGCTCGAGCGGCTCGATGAGCTGGGACCCAGCATCCGGCGATGGCTGGAGAAGAATATGGAGTATATCGAGTTCGTGGTGCCCATCGAAGAGGCGCTGGTGAGCGATCCGGTGCAGGCGATGTTCTGCGGAACAATGTCGCGAATGAGCGAGGCGCTGCAGGCGCTCGATGGCACAGGGATGGATAGTACGGTAACCGTGTTACGGACCGAGTATCCGGCGCGAGACTTGTCGATGATCGATGTGCTCAATGCCGGCTGTTCAAAAGGGCATGCGCTGGAGCGCTGGGCGACCCATCGCGGCTACTGCCGAGAAGAGGTCATGGCCATCGGTGATAACCACAATGACGTGGAAATGCTTGAGTTTGCCGGCCATCCGGTTATCATGGGGAATGCCTGCGAAGAATTGCGCGGCCGCGGCTGGACCGTGACCCGCGGCAATGATGCCTGCGGCATCGCGGCAGCGGTAGATTTGGTACTGGGCGCGGAAACGCTGATCGTCAGTAGTTAGCAACTTGATTGGGGATGCGAGTTCTGATTTCATTTCGGCTACGTCTTGCCGTCCTGGTGACGTTGGCGATGACTACGCTTCCCTGTTTTGCCGGGGAAGTCGCGGTGCTGCGCAACGGATTTTCGATCCGGCATGAGCGGCGCGAAGTGGTCGGAGACACGACGCGGTTGTATGTGAGCGCGGATGGATCGAGTTTCGTGGATGTCCCCACGGCAGAGATTGAACATTTTGAGGCGGCGCCCGACTCGCCGGCTTCCGGGTCTCGGCTTCCGGCTGCGGGGGTGAAATCGGGGGCAACGTATTCGCCATTCGCCAGAAACGGACAGAATTCTCAAGCCGCGCTGAATCTCGAGGAGGTAGTCCATTCTGCCAGCAACCGTTATCGGTTGGATCCCGACCTGGTAAATAGCGTGATCAAGGCCGAGAGCGGATTCAACGCGCGGGCCGTGTCTCCGAAAGGGGCGCAAGGGCTGATGCAGTTGATGCCCGGGACGGCGTCGCAACTGGGGGTGCCGAATGCGTTCGATCCACAAGCGAATGTCGAGGGCGGAACGAAATATTTGCGGGAACTGCTGGAGCGCTACAACTTTGACCTGGTGAAGGCGCTGGCAGCATACAACGCCGGACCGCTTCGGGTAGAACAGTTTAAGGGCGTGCCTCCCTATTACGAAACGCGGGCCTATGTGGCGCGGGTGGTAAAAGATTTCAATAAGAAGAAGGCGGCGCAGGAGAAGGTAGCCCCCAGTTCCCCGAAAGCGAAGCGGGAGAGAGCAAAGAATGGAGTCCCCGCCGGCAAGGCGCAACATTCCCCCCTGGTTCAGGCGAAGGTGAGCACGACGCAAACCAGCGAGTAGGCCGACGCGGCACATCTCTCCTCCATCTCATGGTTTGACCCCTTTGGCGTGGTCATTTACCTTGGAACTGCCGTTTCCCGCTTCGCGTTGCGAGGACCGCGGCGCGGAGTCTTTCCCCTTCTATGGATAAGAAGCGCATTCTGGCCAGTGCGGTCGTGTTCCTCATCCTGGCAGTTCTGGTTTACCTGCAATACCGGCATTGGCGGAGCTTTGACTGGGGAACATTCTGGAGCCAGCTTCATCGCATAAAGAAAATTCATGTGCTGCATGCGATCGCTTTGGTCTATGCGGCGTATGTGCTGCGCGCGCTGCGCTGGAAGATTTTTCTGAAGCCGGTACGGCCGAAGGTGAGCACCATTGCACTGGTGCCGCCGATGATGATCGGCTTTACCGGGCTGGCGCTGCTGGGGCGGGCCGGCGAATTTATCCGTCCCTATCTGGTGGCGCGGCGAGCAGATCTTTCCTTCTCTTCACAATTAGGAGTGTGGGCGGTCGAGCGTACCTTCGATGTGGGCGCGTTCGCGGTGCTGATTGTGCTGGCGATTTTCTTGCCGAGCGCGCTGCAATCGATTCCGCATCCAGAATATTACCGGCAGTTTCGCGATGCGGGATTTGTGCTGGTCGTGGGAGTTACGGCGGCCGCGGCGGCGGCAGTGCTGATCAGCCGTAGCGGCGAAGTGATCGCGCAATGGATCGAAAACCGATTTTCTCATTTGCCTTCCGGATTCGGACACCGGCTGGCGCAGAAAGTGCGCGAGTTCGGCACGGGCTTGAAGACCCTTCACGGGCCCTGGTCGCTGCTGTGGCTTGCGCTGTTGTCGCTGATCATCTGGTATGTGACGGCGCTGGCCTACAAAGAAGTGACCCACTCCTACGGCGTGGATGCGCTGGAGATCCCGGTCTCGCAGCTGCTGATTCTGATGGGAGCGAGCATGGCCGGATCGATGCTTCAGTTGCCGGCGGTAGGCGGCGGTTCCCAGATGGCAACCATCGCGACGCTGTCGGCCGTGTTTGATGTACCTCCGGAGATGGCGGCCAGTTGTGGGATCCTGCTCTGGCTGGTGACCTTTGCCGCAGTCGTGCCGGTGGGTCTGGCGCTGGCGCATCACGAAAGATTGTCATTACGCAAATTGTCGGCGGAGAGCCACCGGACTGAGGAAGAGGAGACGGAGCAGCCGCCAGCGCCGTAAGCGCGAACGATTGAGGACATCTTCTTCCGCCGTTAACGAGTGGCCTTTGCTTGAGATGGAGTGGAGGCCCCCGGCAACTCAGTCGCAAACATACCGTTCATTGGCAAGCAGGTGGTTGGCAATATTACGGCGCAGCGCAATTGCGTTTGCAGGGTCGTAATTGGCAAAGCTTCGCAACCCTGACATGTTCTGTCGCAAAGCATCGCCGTCGAGGCAGGCACCCAAGACATTCCGGCAGGAGATCTCGATTCGATCCATCGCTTCACGCAGGAAAACGGAGCACATTTCTGCGGCGTTCCTGCCTCTTCCAGAAGCCGCGAGTTTGCGACTTCGAAGCAAGCTCGATTCCATCGCCAGGACCTGCATGATGATGTCGGAAATGCTCATCAGGACTTCTTGCTGCTTTTGCACCTCCATCGCGTATTTTTGGTTTGCAATCCCGATGGCCAGCAGTGCAATTTGTTTCGCGTTGTGCACCAGCCGCATCTCTTCATCGCCGTTCCCGGAATCGGGCGTCTGCGTGAATTTTCCGTTCAGGACCGCCTGAACAGCGGGGAGCAAAGCCAGTTGCCCGCGGGCAGCGCGTTTCAGCAGCATCCCCGGTATGAGCAGACGGTTGATCTCATTGGTACCCTCAAAGAGACGGTTGATGCGGGAATCGCGATAGGCGCGTTCGACCAGATAATCTTGATGGTAGCCATAGCCGCCGTGGATCTGCACTCCTTCATCCACCACGTAGTCCAGCATTTCAGAGGCGTAGACTTTAATCATGGAGCATTCCGAGGCATACTCCTCGACGGCTTTGAGTTCCGTTCGTGAGGCATCGGATTTGTCCTGGGAAGCCGCTCTCAGTTGGCTTTCGATCAGCCCCACCACCCGCCAGACCATCGATTCCACGACATAAATGCGAATGGCCATCTCCGCCAGCTTGTGCTGGATGGCGCCGAATTCCGCGATTGCGGAACCGAAAGCCTTGCGCTCTTTGGCATATTTCAGGCTCACGCCAAGCACATTTTTTGCTGCCCCGAGCGCGCCCGGGCCAAGCTTGAGCCGCCCGAGGTTCAGGATGTTGAAGGCGATGATGTGTCCGCGGCCAACTTCGCCCAGCACGTTCTCGACCGGCACCCGAACATTGTCGAAATACACGGCCGTGGTCGAGCTTCCTTTGATCCCCATCTTGTGTTCTTCAGCGCCACTACTAACACCGGGAAAACTACGCTCCACCAGGAATGCTGTGAAACTCTCTCCGCCAACCTTGGCAAATACGGTAAAGAGATCAGCGGCACCTCCGTTGGTGATCCATGCCTTCTGTCCGTTCAGGACGTAGTACTTGCCGTCCGGACTCAGATCCGCCCGGGTACGTATGGCAAGGGCATCAGAACCCGCCAACGGTTCGGTCAGAGCATAGGCCGCCAGGATCTCGGCCTTCGCCAGCCGGGGCAGATACCTCTGTTTCTGTTCCTCGGTTCCAAAGAAGAGGATCGGTAGCGTGCCGATGCCGGTGTGCGCCGAGTGCCAGGACCCATAGGAAGCATCTCGTCCCAGGCGCTCGCCCACGATCATGACGGAAGCCAGATCCATTTCCATTCCGCCGAATCTTTCAGGAATCGCCACGGCGGTGAGTCCCAGGTCGGCCGACCTGCGTAACACGTCGAGCGCGATGCCGGGCTTCTGCTGGCGGATGGCTTCGAGATGGGGCTCGACGTCGTTCGCCCAGAATTCATCGACCGTACGGCCGATGGCAAGGTGTTCTTCGCTCAGGTCCTCCGCGGTGAAGATCTCGTCGGGCGAAAACTCTTCGATAAGAAATGCACCGCCGCTTATCTTGGGAGAAGTAGCTGCCGCTGTTGTCATGGTTCACCCCGGTGGCGTTTCGGTCGGTTCGTTGTCAAGGCAGTTGCGGGTGCACCTTGGAACTGACCAAACTCGTTGACTGCCCATTCCCGCAAATTGTGTTAGTCTATATCATCTGTTAGTAGATAACGTCAAGTCAAAACACCGCGAATTGAACGCTCGCAGACTGGCTTCCCATCGGCATGCAATGGTTTGGTTCAGTTTGTGATGATCGCCAGCGGGATGTTAGAGTGACGATTGATGCCGCTGTGCGCGACATCGCGACACTCGATGGATCCAGGAGAGGGTCGAGATCATGGGCCGTGCTGATGTTGCCGGATCGAGCCGAAAGGCGCAAAACCGGCAAAACTTGAGGAGACGAAAGAAGTCAGCGCCGACCCGCCAGACAGTCGGCCTGCGCGAACG
Organism: uncultured Acidobacteriaceae bacterium; assembly: GCA_963791515.1. Lineage (GTDB taxonomy): Bacteria > Acidobacteriota > Terriglobia > Terriglobales > Acidobacteriaceae > Sulfotelmatobacter. The sequence goes on from CAWBSS010000002.1 coordinate 104,939, forward strand.
AAAGAAGGCACGACTGCGCGAGCAGATTATCGAGACCGCTCTCAGACTTTTCCGCAAACATGGCTACGAGAACACCCGTATTGACGATATCGTCAAGATTCTCGAGATCAGCCAGCCAACGTTCTTCCGGTATTTTCCCAGCAAAGATGCAGTTCTGCGAGACGTCGGCAAGCGCGGCTTCGCGTGTATCGTCGAACATCTCAAGTCGGAACTCTCCAATGAAGCTGACACGGCAGCGCGTTTGCGCCGGTTATATCGCGCCATGGCGCGCGAGGTGGAAGCCGACCGTCCCCTCTGGCAAGCGGTGGTGCTGTCGGGCGCAATGGATCCCGTGCGTTCTCCGGAGATGCGCGAGCCCGAGGGGATCGCGGTCGGATTGCTCCGAGAGATTCTCGTCCAGGGCCAGCGGCGCGGTGAAATCACGCGCGTCGTCCCAGTCCTTCATCTCTCCGAATTCATGGAGGGACTCTATCAGACCGTAGTTCGGCAATGGGCGGTGGATCTCACGGGGCCCCACAAGCTGGGGGAACGCGTCGATAGTGCCGTGGAGTTTTTCTTGCGCGGCGTCAAACCCTGACCATTTCGGATGCCCTACCCACTCTTGCCCTTTCCCGGGAACGTGAGGCGAACCGATGAAGGCTGCTGTCCTGCGCGAATTCAAGAAGCCCCTCACGATAGAAGAAGTCGGCCAACCCCAGCCTGGATCGGATGAGATCCTAATTCGGATTGAAGCCTGCGGTGTTTGCCATTCCGATGTGCACGTCGCCGATGGAGACTGGTCGCAGTTCGCGAAGATCGTCAAGACACCCTTGATCCCCGGCCACGAAATCGCCGGGGTGGTGGTCGAAAAAGGCGGGGCGGTACAAGATCTGAAAATCGGCGATCGGGTCGGAGTCCCTTGGATTTACTGGACCTGCGGCGAATGCGAGTTCTGCCGCGAAGGAAATGAAAACCTCTGCCGGCGGCAAAAGATCACCGGCGTCACCGTCGATGGTGGCTATGCCGAATTCGTGAAGGCGCCGGCGAGCCACGCGCTCAGGATTCCCGACAGTCTTTCTTCAGTCCAAGCTGCTCCTCTTTTCTGTGCCGGCATTACCGTCTACCGTGCCCTCAAACACGCCAGCATTTTGCCCGGGCAGCGCCTCGCGATCTTCGGTATCGGCGGCCTGGGACACCTGGGTGTGCAGTTCGGGCAGGCGCTGGGAGCGGAGGTCGCAGCGGTCGACATCTCCGAAGAAAAGCTGGCACTTGCCAGATCGTTAGGCGCTTCTGCCACGATCAATGCTGCTACCACCAATGTGATCAAGGAACTGCGCGATCGAGGCGGGGTTCACGTAGCGCTGGTGACCTCAGCAGCGCGAGCGTCCTATGAAGCGGCGTTCTATTGCGTGCGGCCCACGGGCACTCTCCTGGTGGTGGGCCTGCCGGCTGATCCGATCTGCTTTCCCCCTATCCTGATGGCCGCGGGGGAAATCCGTATCCAAGCCTCCACGGTCGGCACCCGACAGGATTTGCGGGAGGTTCTGGCAATGGCTGCCGCCGGCAAGGTGCTCTGCCAGGTGGCGGCGCGTCCGCTTGCGGAAGCGAATGAGGCATTGGACCAACTCCGCCGTGGCCAGGTTTCTGGCCGTCTTGTTCTCGCTCCCGGCTGAGGAGGGCTGGGCCAGCCGAAGTCCTGCCAACCGGGCCCATGACAGTCTCACTTCCCCGGCCGACATGCCGCCCGATCCGGCCTCACCCGGCTAGTCGGCCACGAGCACGGCTGACTTTACATCTTGACGTTAGTAACTATTATGTGATACTCACTCTCACAATCTGGGAGGCGCCCGCGCTGATAAGGGCTCATCCTTAAGAAACACCTGTCCATTCACAATTCTGTAACGAAAAACACGGACTTGCTGGATTGGAGTTCTGCGGAACTTCCAATGCCTTCTTGGCGAAAGAAGCGGGTGCTCGATCATTCGGCGACGACCAAGGTCATGATGGGCGGCGTGCCCGAGGAACGGAAGGGCTTATGGAGTTACAGAGAATCTCTTCGGCGATGTCCTCAAGTATCGAGAAGGAGAATCCTATGAAGTCACTGGCATGTGTGGTGGTGTGCATAGTGTTGGCGAGCAGCGTGGCTTACGCGCAGGGCGTCGGCTCCTCTGGGGAGATCACTGGGACTGTAACGGACTCTTCGGGCGCTGTTTTGCCCAAGGCTATTGTCACTGTGGTCGATACACAAACCGGTCTGAAGCGCACGGCAGTGACGAATGGCACAGGTCAGTTCCGAGCAGCAGGGGTGGCGCCGGCCACCTACGACGTCAGTGCGGAACTGCCGGGCTTTGCGACGGAGATTCGAAGAGGCGTAACTGTCGCCATCGGGCAGACGGTCATCTCCGATTTCAAGCTGAAACCGTCGCAGGTCGCGACGGTTGTCGAGGTAACGGACCAGCCGCCCGTGGTGGAAACTGAACGAGGGAGCCAAGCGGACAGAATCTCGCAACAGTACATCACCGACCTGCCGATTGACCGGCGCGATTACCTCACGTTCACATTGCTCGCGCCTGGTGTTTCTGATGCCACCAGGCTGGCGGGAGATCAGGATTTTAGAGTCAAGCAAACGCCGACGAGCGGCCTATCGTTCTACGGCAGTAATGGCAGAGGAAACAGCGTCACGGTTGACGGTGGCGAGACTTCAGGCGATAGCGGGGGCGAGCGCCTGACGTTAAGCCAAGACGCCGTGCAGGAATTCCAAATCAATCGCAGCAACTACGCCGCGGACCTGGGGTCCGCCACCGGCGCTTCCATCAATATTGTGACCAAATCCGGCACCAACAATGTGCACGGCAGCCTCTATGGTTTTTTCCGCGACGACGCGCTGGACGCCCAAAATCCGTTTTCGTTCAGTCAGGCATTGCAGCCCGGCGAGACCTTCAATCCTGCCAGCCCAGACTCTCTAGGTTCGCCAATTAAGGATACTTTGACTCGCCAGCAATTCGGCGGAACACTGGGTTTCCCGATCAAGAAAGATAAGACGTTTCTGTTTGTTGCTTTCGAAGGCTTGCGACAGGATGCGCAGAACGCAGTTCCTCTGTTGACGAACACCAATGTTTTTCGCCCGACGGCAGCGCAGAATGCCATTATTGCCCCGCTGGAAGCGAACCTTTCACCGGCGCCCGTGGCTTGCTTGCCGAATTTGCCCCTGCCGCCAAGTGTCTGCGGCTTTGCTCTCCAGAGTATTTTGACGGTAAACCCGAATCCCGGTGGGTTCGTGACGCCGGGCCAGGCCGCGTTGAATGCCTTCCTCGTAAACCAGTTTGAAACCGAGGGTGGAGTCTTCCCTTACGACACGCGCGAATACCTGGCGTCGGGCCGCCTGGATCACCGCTTTGATGTGAACAACGAGCTCTCTGTGACGTACAGGTATGGACACGATTTGGAACAGTCGCCGGATGTGCAATCCCTGACAGCTTTTTCGGCGGGAAGTTCGATCCACACCTATGATAATAATCTGCAAGCCACCTGGTACCGCCAGATCAATCCGTCAACGCAGAACGAGGCCCGGATACAGTGGGATTACAACAGCTTCAACGTGATTCCTAACGCGCCGGGACAGGTGGGGCTTCAGATTCCCAGTTTCATCAATAATCTGGGAACGAACATTTTCCTACCCAACATCTCCATCCTGCGCCGCTACGAATTCGCGGACAATTTCACCATCATCCGCGGCAATCACGCCTTTAAGTTCGGCGGTTCCGAGCTGCTCCGCGGCAATCACACTGAATCACATACATTTTTCCCCGGTCGCTTTGTGTTCGGGTCGCTCCCCGGGTTCTTAATCAGCCCGCAGCTTGCCGACACCACCGTCAACCCGTTGCAATCGGCATCGTTCGGGCTGCCGCAGGTTTACCAGCAGGGTTTTGGAAATCCGACATACCCGTATTACACCCGGCCGCTGACTGCGCTATACGCGCAGGACTCCTGGAAGATAAAACCAAACTTCACTTTGAACTATGGCCTCCGCTACGAACTGGACACGCAGTTCGCTCCTTTGACCACCTATAAGAAAGATGTTTCCCCCCGGGTGTCCTTCGCGTGGGACCCCTTCAAGGATCACAAGACGGTGGTCCGGGGCGGATACGGAATCTTCTACGGACCGGTTGACGTCCAGATCCCCGACGTCGACTTGAGTCTCGGTGTTGTGAACGGCAATAAGTCCGCGGTCGAGAACAGCTCAGGAGCCGGCCAGGTCGCAAACCTGACCGCGATCTGTGGGGTTTCCCAGTTTGGCATAGCGATAATCCCCGGTAACGGCTCCAGTCCTTGCAACCGGGAAATTTCTATTTATGTAGATCCGCTCGGTGGGGTTCCGGCTTTAGGGTTAGCAGGCGCGAACACTGTTTTCCAGACACTCTTTGGGCAGGGATTGATTCAGTGTACAACGCCGGCGCCAGGGAATGCTGCCTGCATCACGCCGGCTGCTGTGGCGCCGTTGGGCATCAATGTTACGAATAGCGGGCCCATCGGTCCGCTGCAGGTCGTTTTCGTGAACCAACCGGGCTATCGTCCCCCGATCGCGCAACAGGCTTCATTTGGAATCGAACGTGAGATCCGACCTGGGTTCTCGATTTCCCTCAGCGGTATCTATTCGCACACGCAGAGACTCCCGGTCGCAATCGATACTAATCTGCTGCCGGCGCCATTCAGCACGGTAACTCTGGCCAATGGCCAGACGGCTTCCTACCGCAACTGGAATACGACGGCCGCGGGGGCCGACCCACTGGGGGGCACTGAGCCTGGCGGCCTGCCCTGCGATAACCCAAGCACGCAATGCTTTGTGAATCCGCTGGTTGTACAGAACAACCAATATAGCTCTGAGGCATCCTCTCTTTACGAGGGGGGCATCGTGGAAATCAAGAAGCGCTTCAGTGATCACTTCACATTGTTCGGGAATTACACCTTTAGTAAAGGCTTTGACACGTCCACGGATTTTAACTCTGACTACGGGCCGCAAGATCCGACGAACCTCAACTTGGATCGCGGTCTTTCCGAGTTTGATGAGCGGCACAAAGTGGTGATTGCGGGAGTGTTCGACAGCCCCTGGAAACAAAGTGTCCTGTCGGGTTTTGAGCTGGCTCCGATTTTCTCGTATCACAGCGGACATCCTTTCAACTTGCTCGCGGGTGGGGAGGTGAACGGCGACAATCACACCACTAATGAACGGCCCATCGGGGCTCCGCGTGATACGGGCCTGGGCCCCAATTACGTCAACTTCGACATGCGTTTGAGCTGGCGGCACAAACTAGGCGAGAAGGCTAACCTGCAGTTCACGGCAGAAGGATTTAACATCGCAAACCGGACAAATTTTGCCAGTGTAAACAACGAGGTAAGCCCTCTTTTCGGCTTGACCCCGGGGTTCACGACGTTCAACGTGAGTGGGATTCGACCGGGCACTGCCCTTGCGGGTGGCGGGACGGCAACGCCCAGCACGCCGCTGGCCTTCACGTCGGCGTTCCCCAAGCGTCAGATCCAACTCGGCGTGCGTTTGACGTTCTAAGAGGGAGTACTAGATGGCGTTCGTTGAGAATCAGGGAGCCAAACTTTATTGGGATGAGCAAGGCCAAGGTGAGCCGGTTTTGCTCATCATGGGGCTGGGGTATCCATCCGCAATGTGGCACCGAATCCGGCCCGCATTGGCAGCACGCTATCGCACGATTGCCCTGGATAACCGGGGCGCTGGACAAAGCGATGTACCTCCAGGCCCTTATTCGATCCGGCTGATGGCATCCGATGCAGCGGCGGTGCTGGATGCCGTCGGCATCGAATGCGCGCATGTATTCGGCATTTCGATGGGCGGAATGATCGCGCAGGAGTTTGTGCTGCAATACTCGCAGCGAGTCTTGTCGCTGATTCTGGGTTGCACTGCGGCGGGCGGGCGCACCGCGGTACGCGCCGAACCGGAGGCTACCCAGATGCTGATGAAGCGTGAAAAGATGAGCCCGGAACAAGCTGCGGAAGCCGCTGTGCCGTTCATCTACGATCGGACGACTCCGCGTGAACGGGTCGATGAAGACCTGGCGATTCGCAGGCCATGGTTTCCCAGCCCAGAAGGATACGCAGCGCAGTTGCAGGGAATCCTCGCCTGGGAGGCGTACAGCCGCCTCGGCCAGATCATCGCTCCCACACTAGTGATCCATGGCGAGTCCGACCGGCTGGTGCCACCGGGAAACGCCAACTTGATTGCAGAGCGAATCCCAGGTGCAAAGCTGGTCCTGATTCCGCGTGCCAGCCATCTCTTCCTCACTGATCAGCCAGAAGTTGCCCAACGCGCGATTTTGGATTTTCTGGCGGTTCAGAGTGAAGGGATGGCGGCCGGTAGGGATCGAGAGCGCGGCGGTGGAGAGTCTCTTGGCGATTCCCTGTGCGAGAACCTCAGCGACCAGGAGAAACCTTCATGGTGAAGGAGGTCGCCGATACTACTCAGGAGTCCTCCAGGAATGTGAGGGATCTTTTCAATCTCTCGGGACGCGTCGCCATTGTCACCGGGGGTTCCATCGGACTGGGACGTCAAATCGCGGAAGGGCTGGCGGAAATGGGCGCTAACCTGGTGCTCTGCGCCCGCAAGAAAGAGCGTTGCCTGCAAGCCGCGGAAGAATTACAGCAACTGGGGGTAAGAACCCTCGCGCTAGGCTGCGATGTCAAGAATCCGGCCGACATCCAGGCAGTTGTCGACGCCGCCTTTTCACAATTCGGACGGATCGATGTTCTGGTGAATAATGCGGGGATTTCCTGGGGCGCGCCCGTGGAAGAGATGAATCTCGAAGATTGGAACAAAGTAATCGAGACCAACCTGACCGGGACCTTTCTGTGCGCACAAGCCGTGGGGAAGGTCATGATTAAGCAAAGGCGCGGAAAGATCATCAATATTGCCTCGGTGGCTGGACTGGGTGGTGCCCCGCCCTTACTCCCAGCCATTGCATATCATGCCAGCAAGGGCGGAGTCATCAGTTTCACCAAAGACCTGGCCTGCAAATGGGCGATGCACAACATACAGGTCAATGCGATTGCTCCGGGCTGGTTTCCAACGCACATGTCGAGCAGGGTGCTGGAGCACAACCGGGAGTTTTTCCTTTCCCAGATTCCTCTGCATCGTTTTGGCAATGAACATGACCTGAAAGGAGCTGCTGTCTTTCTTGCTTCCGACGCTTCCGATTACATCACCGGCCACGTTTTGGTGGTGGATGGAGGTCAGTCGGCCTGGTAGTACTCGGCTTCGTCATGAATATCCCTCTCACTCCAGTTCGCTTTTTGCGTTACGCTGAGCAGCAGTTCCCAGGCAAGACCGCCATTGTCTGTGGAGAGCAGCGGTTCACTTACGCGCAATTTGCGGAACGGGCACGCTGTCTGGCTGGTGTTTTACGGGACGCAGAAGTACTACTCGGCGACCGGGTCGCGTTTCTCAGCCTCAACTGCCATCGACTTCTGGAAGCCTATTACGGGGTTTTAGAGGCGGGCGCGGTGTTGCTGCCTCTGAATTTTCGGCTCGCACCCCATGAACTGACCTACATTCTGAACGATTCCGGAGCAAAAGTACTTTTCCTGGAGAAAGAGTTCCTGGAGGTTGTGAATTCTTTTCGGGAGAGCGTTCCCAACATCCAGACTTTTTTCTTGCTCGATGCGCCACCTGAGGCGCCCTGGCTTTCGCCGAAGAATTACGAAGATAGCTTGGCGAGCGCCGCGCCCCACCGCTCCGACGTCATGGAATTCGACGAAAATTCCCTGGCCGAACTCTTCTACACCAGCGGCACCAGCGCCAACCCCAAAGGAGTAATGCTGACCCACCGGAACGTTTATCTCCACGCCTTGTCGGTGTCTCTCCGGTTTAACACGAACGCCGATAGCGCGGAGTTGCACACCATTCCGTTGTTCCACGCCAATGGTTGGGGCGCAGCCCATTCCATTACCTTTGCGGGCGGCCGCCATGTCATGATTTCGCGCTTCATTCCCGCCGAGGTCTTTCGTTTGATTGAGCGGGAGAGAGTACACTCCTTGAGCCTTGTGCCCATCATGGCGCTTGCTTTGGTCAACTCACCCGAGCGGCCAAGATACGACCTGAGTAGCCTGCAATGGATTTCCATTGGCGGGGCCGCGTCCTCGCCAACCCTGGTGCGCGAGGTCGAGGAAAAACTCGGCTGCACCTGCTTTTCGGGCTATGGCCTGACGGAAACTGCGCCGGTGCTCTCCACTTCCCAGATCAAGCCAGGATTGCAACGGGAGGGGGAACAGCGTTTTGTGGCGCAGGCCATGACCGGATACGCCATTCCCGGCGTCGAGCTTCGGGTCGTGGATTTCGAAGACAAGGATGTACCTCGCGATGGCAAAACCATGGGTGAGATCATCGCTCGCAGTGACGGTGTCATGGCCGGCTACTGGCAACAGCCCGTGGCCAGCGCCCAGGCCCTGCGCGGTGGATGGTTTCACACCGGAGACATGGCCGTCCTTAACGAGGACGGCTACATCCTCATTGTTGATCGCCGGAAAGACATCATCGTGAGTGGCGGCGAAAACATTTCCTCGCTCGAGGTGGAGAAAGCTCTGGCGGCACATCCCGACGTCTATGAGGCTGCCGTCATCCCCGTCCCTGATGACAAATGGGGCGAGGTCCCCAAAGGGTTGGTGGTCATGAAACCGGGATCACAACTGAGCGAATTGGAATTGCTTGAGTTCTGCCGCTCTCGTCTGGCCCATTTCAAGTGCCCGCGTTCCATCGAGTTCGTGGACGCTCTACCAAAGACCGCAACCGGAAAGATCCTGAAGAAAAATCTGCGCAAGAAGTATTGGGCTGGACAAACGAATGTTTTGCCCGAATTTACACCGCGCAAGTGAAGCTCTGAAGGGAGCGTCCGGTTCATGCGGCGTCAGGTGTAGCACTGCATACCTCAGAAAAGAGTGTCCCTGCCATGAGCGATCTGGTCCAACTCACGAAAGATAAAGACGTCGCGATCATCACCATCAATAACCCTCCGGTGAACGCCTTGGGCCCTGGCGTACCCGAAGCTATTTCCCAAGCTATCAAGGAAATTACCCAAGACGAGAGTGTCAAAGCTGCCGTACTCATCGGCGGTGGGCGCACCTTCGTCGCCGGAGCGGACATCAAGGAGTTTGGCAAGATAACCTCGGGGAAGACCGCGCGCGGAGCCGGCCTCCTGCCCCTGCTACGGCAGATCGAAGATTGTCCCAAACCCGTGGTAATGGCTATTCACGGTACGGCGTTCGGCGGTGGCCTGGAGCTGGCCATGTCGGGCCACTACCGCGTTGGAGCGCCGGGTGCGCAGGTCGGCCAACCCGAAGTGAAGCTCGGCATCATTCCGGGCGCAGGCGGGACGCAACGGTTGCCTCGCTTGGCCGGCGTTGCCAAGGCGATCGACATGTGCGCCCAGGGCAATCCAGTTCCTGCAGGGGAAGCGCTGGACCTCGGTATCCTCGATCGGCTGATCGAAGGCGATCTGCTGACCGGTGCTGTCGCTTTCGCGCGCGCGATTCTGCAAGAGCCAGCGCCCAAAACTCGCGAGCGCAACGAGAAGCTCACTAACCCGGAACAGAATGTGCCCGCCTTCGCTGCCGCACGCGCGATAGCGCGCCAGAAGCAGCGCGGCATGATGGCCCCACTGGCCGCCATCGACGCGGTTGAAGCTGCCACCCGGCTGCCCTTCGACGAAGGTTGTGAGGTCGAGAAAACACTGTTTGCCGACTGCCTCTTTTCAGACCAGTCCAAGGCGCTCATGCATGTCTTCTTTGGAGAGCGCGAAGTAGCCAAAGTGCCTGACATACCGAAAGAGACTTCCATTATCCCGGTGAACTCGGTGGCGGTGGTGGGCGCCGGAACAATGGGCGGCGGGATCGCCATGGTGTTCGCCAACGCCGGCATCCCCGTCTTGCTCAAGGACGCCGACCAGCCAGCGCTGGATCGTGGGATGGAGGTTATTCGCAAGAACTACGCAGGTTCAGTGAAACGCGGCCGCTTCACCCAACAATTCGTGTCTGAGCGCCTGCAGCTGATTAAGCCGGCGCTCAACTACGACGATTTCGGTCGCGTGGACATGGCCGTGGAGGCAGTGTTTGAGGGCATGGAGCTTAAGAAAGAAGTATTCGGACAATTTGGATCGCGTGTGTCGACCCGGCGCGATTCTGGCGAGTAATACATCAACCCTTAGCGTTGACGAAATAGCCTCGGCCACCAAGCGGCCCGAAGCGGTAATCGGTACACATTTCTTCAGCCCGGCGAACGTGATGCGCCTGCTCGAAATTGTGCGTGGCCAGGCCAGCAGCAAGGAGGTCATCGCAACCTGCATGCAACTCTCCAAGAAGCTCGGCAAGGTCGGCGTTCTGGTGGGCAACTGCCGCGGGTTTGTGGGAAACCGCATGTTCGGGCCCTACCGTCGCGAGGCGCAGTTTCTGGTAGAAGAGGGCGCAAGCATCGAAGCGGTTGACCAGGCGCTTTACGACTTCGGCATGGCGATGGGCCCGCTGGCGACGGGCGATCTGGCCGGACTGGACGTAGGGTGGCGCATCCGCAAAGAATATCGGCATCTGGAAACGCCCGGCGCACGGCAGCCGTTCGCCGAAGACCGTCTGTGCGAAATCGGACGTCATGGCCAGAAGACCGGCGCCGGCTGGTACAAGTACGACGAGAACCGTCGCGCGATTCCCGATCCCGAAGTCGCGGACTTGCTGGGCAAGTGGGCTGCCGAAGCCGGCATCCCGCAGCGCAAGATCTCGCCAGAAGAGATCGTCGACCGCTGTATTCTAGCCCTCGTGAATGAGGGCGCACGCATCCTCGAGGAGGGCATCGCTCTGCGTGCCGTCGACATCGACATCATTTACCTGAACGGGTACGGATTTCCGGCGTATCGCGGAGGACCGATGTGGTATGCCGACACTGTGGGCTTGAACAGGGTCCGCGACCGCATTTCGGAATTCCACCGACAGCAAGGCCAATTCTGGGAACCTGCTCCTCTGCTGAAGCGACTAGCTCAAGAGGGCAAGACCTTCGCCGAATTCCACCAGAGCCAGGGTGTGACAGCCGCGTGAAAACTAATGACATGTACACATATCGAGAAACCGCTCGGTGACGCATGGGTCGTCTTCTTCTGATTCGGCATGCACAAGCGTCCTTTCTCGAGCAGAATTACGACAAGCTTTCCGCGATCGGGGAAACGCAGGCTCTTTGCTTGGGGGAATATTGGGTGCGACAAAAAATGGTGTTTGACCGGGTCTGCTCGGGGCCACGTGTCCGGCAAAAGGACACCGCTAGGATTGTGGCCACCGTCTATCGCGATGCCGGCCTCCCCTTCCCCGAGCCGATGGTTATCCAGGAGTTCGACGAATACCCAGCCGACGCGGTGCTGGACCAAGGGCTCCCTGGCCTGGTCGAAAGCAACGGCGAGGTTCGCAACCTGCACCGGGCGTTTCAGAACTCGAGCAGTTCTGACCGACGACGGGCGAATTTCGAGAAGATGTTCGAGATGCTGATTGCCAAGTGGGTCGACGGGGAGGTCGTGCTCCCCGCGGTGGAGTCGTGGCCGGAATTCTGCGCCCGGGCCGACCGAGGTCTATCACAATGTATGTCAGCGAATGGTCGGGGCCAGCAACTGGCGATTTTCTGTTCGGCTGGACTCATAGGGGTAGCCATGGGGCGCGCCTTCCAACTCTCATCGCAGGACACGCTCCGAGCAGTCTGGATGGTGAGGAACTGTTCCTACAGCGAGTTCCTGTTCTCCAAAGATCGCTTTACTCTGAGTACGTTTAATGCCTCTCCGCATCTGGAAGACGCCTCGCTGCTGACTTACAGATAGCATTCGTGACACACGCAAGTGAGGGCGCAGTTCGGGGAACTTGACGAGCCTGATATGGCCGATCTTCGAGATCATCCAACCTCTGTACGAGCCGGGGAAGAACTCGACCTGGCCAGGCTCGAACCGTTCTTGCGTAGCCATTTCTCCGATGCCACCGGCGCTGTTAGCGTCGCACAATTCCCCAGTGGCCATTCCAACTTGACTTATCTGGTGTGCTTGGGCGACCGCCAGATGGTGCTGCGCCGTCCTCCGTTCGGCAGTAAGGTCAAAACCGCGCATGATATGAGTCGGGAGTACCGCGTGCTCTCAAAACTGTACGCCGTTTACCCGCAAGCACCGCAGGCGCTCTTGTACAGTGACGACCTGTCGGTGCTCGGTGCTCCCTTCTACCTGATGGAACGGGTTCAAGGAATCATCCTGCGCAGAGATCCTCCGGAAGCGCTGGGGACTAGCGCCGAGACGACCCGCCGGTTGAGCGAAGCGTTTGTCGACAATCTTGCCCGACTCCATGGCCTGGACTACACGGCAATAGGCTTGGCGGATCTGGGGAAGCCACAAGGCTACTTGGATCGTCAAGTCGAGGGCTGGATCGAGCGCTACCACGGTTCCCGGACTCACGATTTGCCGGAAGTGAAGAGAATTTCTGTCTGGCTGAAGGAACGCAGACCTGGAGAGGCCTCCTACGCGTTGATTCACAATGATTACAAGTACGACAATGTCGTGCTTGATCCAACCGATATCACCAGGATTGTGGGCGTGCTCGATTGGGAGATGTGCACCATTGGTGATCCACTCACCGACCTCGGCACAGCCTTGGCTTACTGGGTCGACCCACAAGACCCCGAAGAACTGCAGCACATGCGCTGGGGGCCTACAACACTGCCTGGCACTTTGACGCGGGCAGAACTTGTCCGCCGCTACGCTCAGACCACTCGGCGGGACGTCAGCAACATGGTTTTCTATCGCGTTCTCGCTCTCTTCAAGGTGGCGGTCATTATCCAGCAGATTTATTACCGCTATCATCAGGGTCTGACCAAAGACGTCCGCTTCGCCACTCTGCCGGAGGTTATCCAGGTTGTCTTGCGTGCGGCCTTGCGGTCAGCCGAGAACGGTTCCCTTTGATCGATGGATGGATCGAAGGTCACCATGGCTACCGGACTAAACGTAATAGCGGATCAACCACTCTGCTACGCAGCAGGGCTTTTCCGAATTCTCGCCCTCGATGACTACCGAAAACGTAGCTTCCACACCGTCGGCAATGTCCTTGAGCGCCTGCAATGTGAAATGGGCCCGGATCCTGGAGTCTGCGTGAACGGGAGACGGGAAGCGGACTCGATTCAGGCCATAGTTGACACTCATCCGCACGCCACTCCCGATCTGAATTGCTTGCTGCAAGAAGTGACTCAGCAGGGAAAGGGTCAAAAAGCCGTGCGCAATCGCGGTGCCATAGGGTGAATCCCGCAGTGCACGTTCGTGATCGACGTGAATCCACTGCCGGTCCTCCGTGGTTTCCGCAAACTGCCGAATTCGGTCCTGGGTGACAGAGAACCATTCCGTAGTTGCGATTTCGCGACCCACGAAGCGTATCAGGGAATGCGGTGTTTCCACGACCAGCGGTGGCATGGGATTCTCCTCGAGGCCAGGCGGATCAGTGTGGTGGCGATTGCGCACGCAGCTTATTCCGCTTTCCGAGTTCCAGCTTGGCAATCGCTTCCGTGTGCACTTCATCCGGGCCGTCGGCCAATCGCAGTGTGCGAACATTGGCCCACGCGCTGGCGAGAAAAGTATCTTGCGAAACGCCAGCGCCCCCGTGCGCTTGAATACTCCTGTCCAGAACTCGTAACGCCACATTGGGCGCAACGACTTTGATCATGGCGATCTCGGCCCGCGCGGCTTTGTTGCCGGCCGTGTCCATCATGTAAGCAGCCTGCAGAGTCAAAAGACGAGCCTGCTCGATCTCCATGCGCGAGGTAGCAATGTGGGCGCGCAGGGTTCCCTGTTCGGCCAGCGGTTTGCCGAAAGCCACGCGCGATTGCACGCGTTCGCACATGATTTCGAGAGCGCGCTCGGCCACCCCGATGCACCGCATGCAGTGATGAATGCGGCCAGGTCCCAGCCGTCCCTGCGCGATCTCGAAGCCCCGCCCTTCCCCCAGCAGCATGTTCGAGACCGGCACCCGGACATTCTCAAAAACGACTTCGCCATGTCCGTGAGGCGCATGATCGTAGCCAAACACCGTCAGCAGCCGTTCGATCTTCACTCCCGGTGCGGACATGGGCGCCAATACCATCGACTGCTGTTGATAACGCGGGGCTGAAGGGTCCGTCTTGCCCATGAAGATCGCGAGCTGGCAGCGCGGGTCGCCCGCTCCCGAAGCCCACCACTTACGGCCGTTAAGGACATACTCGTTGCCCTCCCGAACGATGCTCGCCTCGATGTTGGTCGCATCCGACGAAGCCACCGCAGGTTCGGTCATGGCAAAACACGACCGGATCTCGCCGGCGAGCAGGGGCTTCAACCAGCGCTCCTTCTGCTCCGGCGTCCCATAACGCGCGAGCACCTCCATGTTCCCAGTGTCGGGCGCCGAGCAGTTGAATACTTCAGCAGCCATCATGCTGCGGCCCATGATCTCGCATAAGGGCGCGTATTCGAGATTGGTGAGTCCGGCGCCGTGCTCGTCATCGGGCAGAAACAGGTTCCACAGACCGGCCGCGCGAGCTTTCGCCTTTAGCTCTTCCATCACAACCGTCGGCAACCACCGGTTGCACTCAATCTCATCCTGGAAGCGCTGCTCGTTGGGATAGACATGTTCATCCATGAAGGCCCGCAGACGGCGTTGCAGGTCTTCGACTTTTTTGCTGAATGCGAAATCCATGTGCGTTGCCTAAGTTCGGTTGTTGGTCGTCAGAACGTCCGAGACGGGCTAGCTCCTTCCGCTAAGCCTGCAGCCCTGTGCCCTCAGGTCTATATACCACGTCCATGCCGCCGAGCTTCTCGACGACGGAAAAAATCGAACAGTGTGCAGTAAGCGTGCAATCTTCGCCGAGCGCAGTTTGACTTGGCTCCCCTAAAGTGGATGGAAGCACTTGAGATAAATGGTGGCCCCGGGCAGAGTCGAACTGCCGACCTTCGGTTTAGGAAACCGCTGCTCTATCCATCTGAGCTACGGGGCCCAGTTCTCTAACCTGCTCTTTCACTTCAGTTTACATCAGTCACGTTCGACGCCTCGAATGCACATTGCACGTGCATCGCACACCGACTGCAAGCGCTGCATTGCCTGCCTGGCACCTTCATCTTCGACCGTTACGTAGTAGTTGGCGGCCGGCGCCAAGTCCGCCTGCCGCAGCAAAAGCTGTGCAACCGTGATCGTACGCCCAACCTCTGGAACCTGGTCGCCAGTCCGCGGCGAAAGGCATGCCAGCCGTGCCACTTCACTCCCGCTTTTCCGGCAACAGCCGAATTTCACGGCGCACCAAGTTGTCGAGGTGAAGCGGACTACCGTTGCCAGATACGAATACCCAGCCCGTAGTTCGCCCTTGCGAAGGCCGGTAAACGTTGCCGTGGCGAGGCCCGCGGCTGCAGTCCGCCTACAGCGTTGAGCGTAGGAATCAAAGCTTGATACCTGACGCGGCAACCCTGCCATTTCCCAGTCCCTCCAACAGTTCCACCCACTCAGGTGAGTATTGTATTTCAGGAGTATCCCCGATGCCGCCCTCCAATCCTTCAGCCAAGCTGATGGCTGCTGCCTCAATTCTTTTCTTCTTGGCGTTCAGCTCACATGGCCAATGTCAATCGTCTGCCAAGCAGGCCGAGGCTCTCGAGGCGCAGCTGCCCTTGCTCTTCGAGCAAAACGTCGGACAGACCAATGCTCAGGTGCGATATCTGGCTCACTCAGGACGATATCAAATCTATTTGACCCACAACGCAGCAGTGCTGAAGGTTGCTGGCGAGAAGCGCGACGCTGTGCTCAAGGCTACCCTGCGAAAGGCTAACGAGAATGCGACCGTCGTGGGAGTGGAGCAGCAAGCCGCAAAGACGAACTACTTACTGGGCGCTCGCAGCGCCTGGAAGACCGGCGTGCCGAACTTCGCCGCCGTGGAATATGAGGCAGTCTACCCGGGAATCGATCTGAAGTATTACAGCATGCAGCGGCAACTGGAATATGATTTCGACGTCGCACCGCATGCCGATCCCTCGATGATCTCCTTCAATATAGAGGGCGCGAAGAAAATCAGAACGGATAAAGACGGGTCGCTCGTGCTGAAAACGGCAGCGGGAGAGGTGCGTTGGCTCAAGCCAGTAGCGTATCAGCAGTCGGAAAGCGGGCGTCAGGTAGTCAACGCGGCATACCGCGTACATGGAAAGCGGATCAGCTTCGAGCTAGGCGCTTACGACAGCAGCAGATCTCTGGTCATCGACCCAGCGCTGGTCTACGGCACTTTTCTCGATGGAAGCGGCTTTGAAAGATACAACAGCTTCGTCGTGGACTCCGCAGGGTACTCTTATATTGTGGGAGAGACCGGATCCTCCGACTTTCCTACTACTCCTGGCGCCTACCAGCAGTATCCTACTCAGAATTACGCTGGCGAAGTCTTCGTCTCCAAGTTAAGCCAGGACGGCTCCTACCTTGTGTGGTCGACCATTCTTGGTGGCACCGGCCCCAACAATGCATCCTTCCCGAACAGCCTCACGTTAGACACCAACGACAATGTGTACATTGTCGGCTTAACCGGCGACTTTATAGACAATAGCGATGGAAGTCTAACTTTCTACGCTTCCACATTTCCTACAAGTTCAAACGCTTACAATCATGCGGAACTCGCCGCCTGGCGATTCTTTCTTGTGAAACTGAACAGCTCAGGCAGCGCTCTGGACTACTCGACTTTCCTGAGTAATCAACCCAACATCATCGCCTATGCGGTTGCCGTGGATTCCGCGAACAATGCGTATGTGACGGGAGAATACAACCACGCCAGCGGTTTTACAGCGCCATTCCCGGCTACACCCGGTGCGTACCAGTCGACCTATGGGGGAGACAATGACGCGTTCATTATGAAGTTCAATTCGACGGCGACAGCGCTGGATTATGCCACGCTAGTCGGCGGCGTGCATGACGATGTTGCCTATCAGATTCTGGTAAGCTCCGATGGCGACGCAACCATCGACGGTTACACCTATTCTCCGAATTATCCGATTACCGCGAACGGTAAACAGCAAACCGACGAAGGCGGTTTTGTCACCACCCTGAATTCCGCCGGTACCGGCCTGGTCTACTCGACGGTGCTGAATCACGTTCTGAGCCCCAATGTAAAGCGCGATAACGCAGGTTATTACTACGTGGGAGGCACAGCAGGGACCAACCTGCCGACGACCGCAAACGCCTTCCAGAAGACTTTCCCAGCTACGGGCTCAGGCATTCACCTTGGCTTTCTCACTGAGATCGACCCTTCGGGCAACCTGGTTTATTCGTCATATTTGGCCGGTAACCCTCCGTTTCAGAGTGAAGACACGCAGGTTCAGCTCGTCTCACCGAACAGCGTAGTGATCGCCGGCAATCGCAACACTGATCCCTACTTTCCGGTCACGGATCGGACGTATGAACAGGACAGTTGTTCCTTTCTGGCCAAATTCAACACGCAAGCTTCAGGCCGGGCTTCCCTGGTGTACTCAGGATGTACGCCGATTAATCAAACAGATAACCAGACGGTGGAACAGTTCCGAGGAATTCCATACTTCGATGCGTCGCAGCTATATCTCGATGGCAATAACAAGTTGTACGGCTTGAACACCTTCGGCCAAACCTCGCCGAACGCGTTCCAGAAGACTCCGCCACAACAAAGTTCGGGAGACGGCTATTATGTGTGGACGGGAAAGTACGACCTCACCCAGCCCGGTCCTGGCGGCGTGAACTTGAGCGCTCCTGTGCAGGAGAACTTCCCGTACTTTACGCCAGTGACGTTCCGGGCCACTGGGCGAAGTCCGCAATGCTCCTCTGGCGTGGCCGCGATGCGCGTCTATACCTCGCCAGGCGTCATCGCTTATACCACTATCGGCGCAACCCTCGACGCGAACATTTCGTTTGCGGCGCCGAATTCGAACACCCACTCCTATAACCCCGTGATCGTGGTTTACGATAACTGCGGCAAGGCGTTCAGCATGACGGTCCCGATCGTTGTTCAAGGGCCGCCTCTGCCCGGCGATCCGAACGTCGTATCTCCGACCAATGCCGGCGTTGTCACCTCACCGGTCCACTTCGTGGCGAGCGCTAGCGCACCGAACTGCGTTAAGGGCATCTCGGCGATGCGTATTTACACTGCGCCGGGTGTCGGAGTCTACACCGTAAATGGCGCTTCGCTGGACACATACTTGAACATGGCGACTGGAACTTACAATGTCGTCGTACAAGCATGGGATAATTGCGGCGGCGTGTACAAAACGCCTTTAACGATCACGGTAGAGTAGTTGTAATTTGCAAACATCAGAGCAGGACTGGCTCGCGCGAGCCAGTCCGTGCGCTGCAGGGTTATAGAAGACGCCGACAGGCTATTCGTTTACCGGCCCCTCCCATGCTGCTTTTCTGTATGTGTACAACATCGTTCCGGCAAATCCTGCGTCTTGTGGCCTGGGTTGGGGAATCGGCTTCTTACAGAGGCAGGTATCGCGCGAGAAGCGGGCAGACTGGAACTGGCTGATGGCTGGACGATCTGAACTCAAAAAAAACCGCAAGCCTCTGATCTGTTTCTTGAATCTATTCCTGCAAACGTTCCGTTAGAGAAGACAAGGAGCACACATGAACATCGGCATAATTGGAGCAGGGCATATCGGTGGAACCCTGACACGGCGGCTTACCACATTAGGACACACGGTCTTCGTGGCTAATTCTCGAGGCCCGGAAACCCTCAGCGATTTGGCGGCAGATACTGGCGCAAAGGCAGTCTCCGTCACCGAAGCGGCGGTCAGCGGAGCGGTGGTTATTGTCACGATTCCCATGAAAAATCTTCCCAACCTGCCCCGCGATTTATTTAAGCGAGCGGCCGATCGGGTATTCGTCGTCGATACCTGCAATTACTATCCGCAACAACGCGACGGCCGCATCGAGGCGATTGAAAGAGGGATGACAGAGAGCCGATGGGTTGAACAGCAACTGAACCATCCCGTTATCAAAGCATTCAACAACATCTACGCTCAACACCTGATGGACCTCGGTCGGCCCGCGGGTACACCGCAGCGCGTCGCCTTGCCGTTTGCAGGGGATGACGAAGCCGCGAAAGCCGTCGTGCTGCGACTTGTGGACGAGTTGGGATTCGATGGCATCGATGCCGGTGGTCTGGATGAATCGTGGAGACAGCAACCCGGCACTCCGGTCTACGCGACTGACTTTGACGCCGAGGGTGTCCGACGCGCGTTGTCCCAAGCTAGCAGAGAACGAAAGCCAGAGTGGCGTGCCAAGGCGAGCACTCCTGGGGAGGTGGCGAAGCCCGCTTGATGCACTTGCTCGTTTCCTCCTGGAGCAGGTCGAGCAGAATAGTTGGCCGCTTCCGTTGCGGATAATTCCGAAACGGTGGGCAATGTGGAAACTTGGCCTTGGTCACCGGCTAGGACGGTCTCCTGATCTGTGAAACGTCCACGGGGCGGAACTTTCCGTTGCTAATCACGCCTCGGATAGGCGACGCCCCGGCAGGCGGAGTCCCTGTGGGGGCTGCATCGTGAATGAGTGGGGTACGCCCCTTGAGCTCTTTCGCGTACCAGGCTTTTGTTTCCGCCGGTCCGTGCAGAACTTTGGGATCTCTTTCCTCGGGGAAGAAAACGAAAATGTTTTCATCCAGGTCTTTACTGTGATCGAGGTATTCATCCTCGGCTCCATGCTGGACCATGGGTTTTCCGATGGCATGATTCACAAATCGTTGGACCTCATAGAATTTCGGCCCGCGGCGCGCGTCTTGCCCAAGCGATTCCGTCACTAACGACAAGATGCGAAACTCCTGCCCCGGCAGTACGATCGCCTTCAGGTCGTAGTCGCCGTGGATGCACTTCCCGGCCAGTTTTACGCAACCGTGGAACTTGGCATCTGCCTTCTCGACCGTATACCTACCCGGCAATGAAGCAATGCATTCCTCCGCCTTC
This sequence comes from uncultured Acidobacteriaceae bacterium, assembly GCA_963791515.1. Lineage (GTDB taxonomy): Bacteria > Acidobacteriota > Terriglobia > Terriglobales > Acidobacteriaceae > Sulfotelmatobacter. The sequence continues at coordinate 124,903 of CAWBSS010000002.1, forward strand.
GCTAGCCTTTTCTCCGAGAATGCCTCAGCGTTTACGCGGGGATCAACCACCAAGCCCGCCAGAGCTCCCTTGTCAGCGGTTTTGGCTTTGCAATCGATTGGTTTGGGAATAAAAAGCGGATCGGGGATGTACTTCAGCGATGCTTCGTTGGTTCCGCGCACCAGGATGTAAACGCCTATCTGTAAAGCCGCAGCCGCGAAGACCGCCTGGTCTTGAACGCGAATATCATTGCCCACTGGATTCTCCTTCGACTGAGAAGTGCCATCCTTGTGACCGTCAGTCTAATGTAATTGTCGTTCGCGCGGGCTGATTTATCAGCTCCGAAAGACTTGCAAACGACCGCCGTTGTCGCCGCAGCCACCGAGCATTCATTTCCGTCCTCCCGCAACCCCGCGGTTCCTGAGCGAGGACGGTTCGAATCTATCCCCGACCGTGCCGAAACAATCCCGACGTAGCCCTTGTCACTCGGAGACCGGAACGTCTTCAAAGGGCGCGAATTTCGGTACATTGAGACTGATGCGCTTCGACGTCAGCGGTGGGGCGGGATACTTAACCCACATCGTGTGCTGCTCGCCGGGCTGCAGCGTGCCCCACCACATGTCCAGGATCCTCTTACCGTCGATGGTGAGATTGTTGTATTTCTTGTTCGTTGCGGGGTCGATGTAGTAAATATCGTCCCAGCTAAAATCATAACTACTAGCCTTCGTGCCTGTATTAACGAGACGCCATCTGGCTAACAGTGCGCCTCCGCTTACCCGCTTCAGCTCCAGCACGTCGCATCGCAGATTGGGGTCGTTTGCATACTGCGCGCTGGCGATTACTCCAAGTGTGGCGGCGGCTGCGGCCGCCGGAGCGGGGGCTGGATCAGCTGGGGCAGGTTGCGGCGTTGCTGCCATGGCAACGGACGGATCGGTTTGGGCGGGTGCGCTTTGGATCTCTGTCGCCGCCGGCGGGGGCACCGGGCTGGGCACGCTCGCTTGCGGTGCGGCCGCGGTCGCGCTGGCCAGCAGGTCAATTTTGTCGCTGCTTCCCTCAATCGCGGCCTGCATCAGGCTGTAGGTCCACGTCCCAGCGGTCTTCTGGGCCGCGACATAAACCGTCCCCTTCCCCTTCGGCCCGGAGATCGGAACGGAAAGATCGGCATTGCCCGAACCGGGCGAAACATTGATCGAACCACCCACGAGCCAGCCTTCGTTAATTGGAGCTCCAAGGCGTTGCATCACGAGTGGGTTCGATTGCGCTCTGGCAACCGCCTCTTTGGCGACGTCGGAACCTCGCATGGCTCCCATGAGCAAGGTAAAAATGCCCACCACGAAAACGACCCCGCACACGAATGCTGCGGCCAGTAGCTTCTTCCAGTGTCTTCCCAACCAACTCCTCTGTTGGTTTGGCATCAGTGCCGGAGTGGTCTCGGGGACTTGTGGTATGCGGCTTGGCTGTGTGGACATAGGTTCCTCCTCAGATCATCCAGTCGGCAGATTTTATCTCTCGGGGGGGCCCTTTACTTGCTACTTCGCAGCCTTTGGGGGGGCTGTACATTACATATCGCGTAATAATAGAAGGAAATGGCTCGCGCAAATACAATTATTTTTGCGGTCGGGGCTGGCTGATCTGGCAGCCCGCGGTTGTCAGCGATTACCGACTGTCAGCGCCCCTTTACGGCCTCGTCTAGAGCCAGGTTCAGTTCCAGGACGTTCACCCTTGGTTCGCCGAAGAGACTGAACACTCTCTGATAAGTATGCTTCTGGACAAGGTCGCGAATCGCGGATTCGGGCACCGCTCGCTCCCGAGCGATGCGTAGGACCTGAAACTCCGCAGCGGCAGGGGAAATGTCGGGATCCAGGCCCGACGCGGAGGTGGTGATGAGATCCACCGGAATGAGTTGAGCGGGATTCTCTTGATGCAGGCTGCTGGAGTCAGAGCGAACGCGGTCAATCAATTTCTGGTTGGTGGGAGCGTAGTTCGTGCCTCCGGAGTTGGCGGCATCGTATCCATTGCCGGCCGCAGAGGGGCGCGAGTGGAAATATTTCGCAGAAGTGAACGGCTGGCCAATGATGCGCGAACCGATGGCCTCACCGTTGCGATAACGGATCTGGCCATTCGCCTTGTCTTTGAAGAGAACTTGCGCCAGCGCGGTGATCAGCAGCGGATAGAGCACTCCCAGCAGGATCGTGGTGGCGATGGTCATCAGGAACGCGGTGATCAGATGCTTTTTCATTAGAATCCTCAGGCCAGATGGGCGGCCGTAATGAGCATGTCGATGATCTTGATGCCCACGAAGGGCGCGATCAATCCTCCCACTCCGTAGATAAAGAGATTGCGGCGGAGCAAGGCCTCGGCATTCATAGCGCGGTATTTCACGCCCCGCAGCGCCAACGGGATTAGGGCGATGATGATCAGCGCGTTGAAAATCACCGCCGACAGCACCGCCGACTGCGGCGTCTTGAGATGCATGATGTTCAGCGCGTTGAGCACCGGAAAAGTAACGGCAAACATGGCGGGGATGATTGCGAAATACTTGGCCACGTCGTTCGCGATCGAAAAGGTGGTGAGAGCGCCCCGCGTCATCAGCAACTGCTTTCCGATTTCGACGACCTCGATGAGCTTGGTGGGATTGGAGTCGAGATCGACCATGTTCCCGGCTTCTTTCGCGGCTTGCGTGCCCGTGTTCATGGCGACGCCGACGTCGGCCTGCGCCAGCGCGGGCGCATCGTTGGTGCCGTCGCCGGTCATGGCAACGAGTTTGCCGCCCGCCTGCTCGCTGCGGATGAGCTTCAGTTTGTCCTCGGGCGTAGCTTGCGCCAGAAAGTCGTCGACGCCCGCCTCGCGTGCTATGGCAGCCGCGGTGAGCGGATTGTCGCCGGTGATCATCACGGTGCGAATGCCCATGGAGCGCAGTTGCGCGAACCGATCACGGATTCCTCCCTTGACCACGTCTTTGAGGTGAATCACGCCCATCGCTCGGCGATTCTCAGTGACCACCAAAGGCGTGCCCCCGGAAGACGCGATTCGCTCGACAGCGGCACGAACCTCCTGAGGCATGGCGGAATTGTTTTGCTCGAGGTAGCGCGCAATAGCCTCAGAAGCGCCTTTGCGGATCTCTCGACCATCGAGATTGACTCCTGACATGCGAGTCTGTGCGGAAAATGCGATGAATTCCGCCTCGTGGGCCGCGAAATCGCGGCCGCGAAGTCCATATCGTTCCTTGGCCAGCACGACAATCGAGCGGCCCTCCGGAGTTTCGTCCGCCAAAGAGGAAAGCTGCGCCGCATCGGCCATAACGGCCTCGGTCACTCCCGGGGCGGGCAGAAACTCGGTGGCCTGGCGGTTGCCGAAAGTAATCGTACCGGTCTTGTCGAGCAACAGCGTGTTCACGTCCCCCGCCGCCTCCACAGCGCGTCCCGACATCGCGAGTACGTTGTGCTGCACCAGGCGGTCCATGCCAGCAATGCCGATCGCCGACAGCAATCCGCCAATGGTCGTGGGAATGAGGCAGACCAGCAGCGAGACCAGTACGAAAACGGTCTGTGGCGATCCTGAATAGATCGCAAACGGCTGCAGCGTGACCACCGCCAGCAAGAAGATGATGGTCAGTCCGGCGAGTAATATATTCAGAGCAATTTCGTTGGGCGTCTTCTGGCGTGCGGCCCCTTCCACCAGCGCGATCATACGGTCGAGAAAAGTCTCGCCGGGGTTCGAGGTAATCTTGACCTTGATGTAATCGCTCAGCACCCGCGTGCCCCCCGTCACCGCCGAGCGGTCGCCCCCAGCTTCGCGAATCACAGGCGCGGACTCGCCGGTGATAGCAGATTCGTCGACCGATGCCACGCCCTCGACGATCTCTCCGTCCCCGGGAATGAGTTCCCCCGCAGAGACGGAAACCAGATCGCCGGCCCGCAGCTTCGCGCTCGGAATTTCTTCGATCTTGCCGTCGGAGGTAATGCGCCTCGCGATGGTTTCCGACCGCGCTCGACGCAGCGTTTCCGCCTGCGCTTTTCCGCGGCCTTCCGCCATGGCTTCGGCAAAGTTGGCAAATAGAACCGTGAACCATAGCCACAAGGTGATCTGGAGATTGAAGCCAAACGCTTCGTGAGGATGGAGAATCAAAAGGACACTCGTGATCACGCTGCCGATTTCGACCACGAACATGACAGGATTCCCCATCATATTGCGCGGGTTCAGCTTAAGCAGCGAACTCCAGGCGGCGCTGCGAACGAGATTCAAATCCCAAACTGATTTGTGATGGCTTGCCATAGGTTCCTAGAAAGTCTTTCCAACCTGCATGAGAAGGTGCTCGAGAATCGGCCCCAGGCTCAGAGCCGGGAAGAACGTGAGTGCGCCCAGGATCAGGATGACGCTGATCAGCAGCAGTGAGAACAGCGGCGTCGTGACCGGAAATGTGCCGACCGATGGGGGAACGTATTTTTTCTGCGCGAGGTTGCCGGCGATGGCCAGCATCGGAATAATCATGAAAAAACGGCCCACCAGCGTGGTGATGCCCGTGGCCGTGTCATACCAGAGCGTGGTGACCGAGAGGCCTCCGAAGGCGGAGCCATTGTTTCCGGCGGAGGATGTAAACGCGTAGAGAATCTGGCTGAGGCCGTGCGGGCCGGGATTCGTTATGCCTGCGGTCCCGAAGCCCTTGACCACCGAGATTCCGGTGAGCGTAAGAATGATCAGCGGGAAAACCAGCGAGACCAGCATTGCCATCTTGACGTCGTAGGCTTCGATCTTCTTGCCCAAATATTCCGGCGTTCGACCGACCATGAGACCCGCGATGAACACGGCAAGTACGATGTAGACCAGAATGCCGTACATTCCCGATCCAACCCCGCCAAAAATAACTTCGCTCAACATGATGTTGACCATTGGGACCATGCCGCCCAGCGGGGTGAAGGAATCATGCCAGCCGTTGATGGCCCCGCAACTGGCGTCGGTCGTCACCGTGGCAAACAGGGCGGAATCGGCGATGCCGAAGCGCACTTCCTTGCCCTCCATATTGCCGCCCGGCTGCAAGTTCGAGGCGTGCTGCGCGATGGTCGATGGATACAGTGGATTGCCTTGTGCCTCCGCCCAGTAGGCGACAGTCACGCCCGCGAGAAACAGAATTGCCATCGCCGACCAGACCGCCCATCCGTGAGCGGGAGAGCCAGTCATACGGCCGAGTGTGTAGGTAAGACCGGCACCGATGGCGAAAATCGCAAACATTTCGACCAGATTCGTCAGCGGCGTGGGATTCTCAAACGGATGCGCGCTATTTGCGTTAAAGAATCCGCCACCGTTCGTGCCGTATTCTTTGATGATCTCCTGCGAAGCCACCGGACCCTGTGCAATCGTCTGCGTGGTGACAGTGTCCATGACAGGTTTGCCGCTCGCATCCACGACGGGTTTGCCGTCAGCACCCACGCGTTGGACCTGTTGCGGTTCGACCAGTTTCACGGTGTCGTAAGGCTTCAGGTTCTGCACTACTCCTTGCGAAACCAGCAACAGAGCTCCCACCACACAAAATGGCAGCAACACCCACAGGCAGCAGCGCACGAAGTCGACCCAGAAATTCCCCAAGGTATTCATCTGCCGGCGCGCAATCCCACGAATGAAGGCGATTGCAAGGACGATGCCGGTCGCCGCTGAGGCAAAGTTGTGAAACGCGAGGCCGGCCATTTGGGTGAAGTAGCTCATGGTCGTCTCGCCGGAATAGGCCTGCCAGTTGGTGTTGGTGGTGAACGACGCTGCCGTATTGAAAGCCAGGTGTTCGGGAGCCACCGCCCCGAGGTGCTGTGGATTGAAAGGCAGCACAGCCTGTAACCGCTGGATCAGATAGAGGACGAGCATCGAAACCGCGCTAAACACCAGCATGGTGGTCGCATACTCGGTCCAGCGCATCTCGTGCGATTCATCAACGCGGGTAATGCGATACAGGAGGCGCTCGATGGGACGCAGCACAGGATCGAGAAATGTGCGTTCGCGGGCAAACACACGCGTGATGAAGACGCCGAGCGGCTTGGTGACAGCGAAGATCAGCGCCAGGAATATGAAAATCTGCAGCCAGCCATTGATCGTCATTTCAGAACTTCTCCGGACGCAACAGAGCGTAAAACAAGTAAACGGTCACCAGCGCGCTGATGATAAGCATGATGAGAGACTGTACGTCCATGACATCCTCCTACTTCATGCGTTCGCAGAAACGCACGTACGCAACGGACACGGCGAAAAATACGATTGTGACAGCGACCCACAAAACGTCCTGCATGCCTGATCTCCTCAGCTAATTTCGTGATGCGGCGCTAATCAGAGAGCCATCCGCTCGCCAGTTCTTGCAGAAACGCTTCGTGTCTGCGTACTCATTTCTATGAGTTCTCCTCGCTGCCTGGATGGTTTGAATTTCACCAAATAAATTACGGTGCTGGAAGGCATACTCTTTGCCTCCTTCACGAGAGCCGCCAGGAAACGCAGTTGAAACGTCACCGCGCCGATACACAGCAGTGAAAGTGCCACTCTCATAACGCCGCCGGCACACCTATCACTGGCAGGCTTCTCAACACCATTGGACAACTCCTCGCGTAAAACCGGGATCAAGAGTTCATAAAGAATTCGTAAGGGAAGCGGTGCGCGTTATTCCGGAGACTCCAACCCCTACGCTAACGATCGTTCAGCAGCCCCATTCCGCTTCGCCCGGCTTGGCGAAATACTTCCGGTTCGGTGTGGCTTCCGCGGCTGTCGTTGTCAATTCCAAGAGCGCCAAGCGGGCCGCGGCCACCATCAGTTTCCGCTCGTTCTGGGGAGCGCGGTCCCAGGAGCAGGATTCCTTCTCGCTCTCGTGACCGTTACTGCCATGAGCCAGAGCTTCCCGGTAGTGGTGGAAAACCTTCGCCAGTTGTTCTGCGGAGACATCCTGAATCGTCAACATAATTTGCTAGCCTTTCTGTGGTTCGGTGAACTGCCCGACTGCCAGACTGGGCTTCGGATGACCGTTGGTTGCGCCTTCTCTCTTGCGCAGTCTGATCAAGAATCCCAGGAGCAGTAAAAGCATGTTGTTTCACGCGGGCAGGACTGCTTTCGTCCCTTCCGCCCTCGATCGATTTGATGACGAAAGGCGTAAAGATTGAATAAAAGCTTCGTAGAATGTTCGTAAGAAGGCTGGAGTTGTTAGCTGGTGCTGTGACGAATGTTTTATTCCCCGGGCTCAAACCGGTATCCAACCCAAGGCTCGGTGACAATGTAGCGCGGCGAGGAGGCGTCCGGTTCCAACTTCTTGCGTAACTGGCCCACGAAGACCCGGAGATATTCCACTTGCTCGGTACTTTGTCCACCCCAGATTGCGCCTAGCAAAGTGCGGTGGTTGACGACCTTGCCGGCACGGCGGGCTAGGAATACCAGCAGGTCGAATTCTTTCGGAGTGAGCCGCACCTCGCCGCGGCGGACCGTGACTTTGTGGGCCGAGGTGTCGATGCGAAAATCGCCAATCTCGATCACTTCTTCAGCCGGATCGCTCTCCGTGGGCACACGGCGAAGATTGGCCCGTACCCGCGCCAGCAGTTCATTCATGCCGAACGGCTTGGTGACGTAGTCATCGGCGCCGGCGTCGAGGGCTTCTACCTTCTGTTGCTCCTTGTCGCGAACCGAGAGAACGACGATGGGAACCTGGGAAACAGCGCGAACCCTGCGGCAAAGCTGGATGCCGTCGATCGATGGCATCGACAGGTCCGTAATAATCAGGTTGGGCGACCAGTCTTTCATAATCTCCAGCGCCATTTCGCCGCTATTGGCGATGCGGATGTCATACCCTTGCGCCGAAAGACTGGTGCGCAGCACGCGCGTGATCTGCGGTTCGTCATCCACTACGAGAATGTGGGGGCGGTCTACCATCAGCGAGCCTCCTGCGTAACAATGTGCACATCCACGGAAGGCGAGTCGCGGAGAAATCGCTGGATGGCCGATAAATATAGATATCGCTGCCATCCGGTGCGTGCGGATCGGCCGAAAATCACCTGCGTGATGTGATGCTCGCGCACGAGTTGGGCAACCCCATCGGCAATGCTTCTGCCGGATCCGCGCACGACCCGTGCGCCCAGGTTCTCCGCGAATCGGACATTCTCCGCTAGCGTCTTCTGATCCTCGGGACGCGTATCGCGACCGACATCGACATAGAAAACGTAAAACTCACCGCCCATGGCCTGGGCCATGCGCGAGCCACGGGCGATCAGATACTGCGCCGCGGGATTCGAACTGACGCAGACGCCAATGCGCTCGCGTACGGTGTGAGCCGGCTGCGTCCCGTCCTTGTCCAGAAAAGCATCGAGACTGCGGTCGACGACTCCCGTGACCTGCCGCAGCGCCAGTTCGCGCAACGCGATCAGGTTGCCGGGTCGAAAGAAATGCGAGAGAGCGCGCTGAGCGCGGTCTACGGGATAAATGTCGCCGCGCTGCATACGTTTTTGCAAGGCCTGGGGAGTTAGATCGGCGAGGACAATTTCGTCCACCCGCTGCATCACCCAGTCCGGAACCGTTTCTCGAACCTGCACGCCCGTGATTTGCTGCACGGTCGGACCGACGCTCTCCACGTGCTGCACGTTCATGGTAGAGAGCACATCGATCTTCGCCTCCAGTAGTTCCATCACGTCCTCATAGCGCTTGGCGTGCTTGCTGCCCTCGATGTTGGTATGGGCGAGCTCGTCGACCACAACTACAGCCGGCTTACGCGCAAGGACGGCGTCCACGTCCATCTCTTCAAAGGTGGTGCCTTTGTACTCGAGTTTGCGAGGCGGGATGCGATCGAGCTTTGCGGCGAGTTCCGCAGTGGCCTTGCGACCATGACTTTCCACCACCCCAACCGCGACATCTTCGCCGCGGCTGGCGCGGCGGATGGCTTCGCTCAGCATGCTGTAGGTCTTGCCGACTCCGGGGGCGTAGCCGAGGAAGAGCTTGAAGATTCCTCGCGGCTTTTCCGTAGAAACTTCGTTCAGCCACTCCTCGGGCGTCTTGGTCATCGCAGCTATTCTCTTTCGCGGCGTCGGAATTGTCACGTCCATCGTACAATGCGGGAGTGAAAACCGGGGTTCGGAAGAAAGTTCGGACGCAGGCGGTACGCTATGCCCTTGTGGTCGCGGCAATCGGCGCGATCACGGCCGTCAGATTTCAAGCTGCACGTCAATCACACGACCGTCGCGTTGATGTTCCTGGTGACGGTGCTGCTGACCTCGGCCTACTGGGGCTTGCGCTACGCGGTGGTGATGGCGGTGGGCGCCACTGCAGCCTTCAATTTTTTCTTCCTGCCTCCGGTCGGAACGTTCACCATCGCCGATCCCCAGAACTGGGTCGCATTGTTCGCCTTTCTGGTGACGGCGCTCGTGGCCAGCAACCTGGCGGAACGCGCACGTCGCGAGGCGGAGGGAGCGAAACAACGCCGCCGCGAAGTGGAGCGGCTTTTCAGTCTAAGCCAGCGGTTGCTGGCTTCGGAGAATGTTCTCGAACTGCTGAATGCGTTGCCGAAGTATGTGCAGGAGACATTCTCGGTGGGCAGCGTGGTCGTCATGGCGGCGGACCATCCTACCGTCTATCGCTCATCGCTCGACGCCGCGTTCGAAGAGAGCGTGCTGCGCTCCACACTCTTGCGCGGAGAACCCATCACGCAGGCAGGCGTCTCGTACGTGCCTCTGCGCCTTGGAATGCGCACGGTCGGAGCCCTGGGCGTCACTGGAGATGAGCTTTCGCGAGAAACGCTCGATGCGCTGGGAAGCCTGGCGGGGCTGGCGATCGAGCGCGCCCGCGCTCTCGAGGCGCTCAGCAAGAACCGCGCGGAGCAGGAACATGAGCGGCTGCGAACCGCGTTGCTCGATTCGGTGACCCATGAGTTCCGTACTCCGCTGACTTCCATCAAGGCCAGCGTTACGACTTTGTTGTCGGCGCGAGTCTCGACGACCAGGGAAGACGCGAATTGCTGACCGTCATCGACGAAGAGACCGACCGCCTGAACCGCCTGGTGGGCGAAGCCGCGGAGATGGCGCAACTCGATTCAGGAATGTTCAAACTCGATCTGCAGCCGCATGCGATCTCAGGAGGCGCTCGAACCGGCTCTGCAGGATGCCAAGGCGTCGCTCGAGAATCATCCAGTGGAAGTGGTGGCTTCTGCGGACTCTACCCAAAGTGCACATGGACGTACAGCGCATTCGCGAAGTGCTGATGCACCTGCTGGAGAATGCCGGCAAGTATTCCGACGCAGGAGTCCCGATCAAAGTGACCAGCGAGGTAAAGGGCGACCGCCTCACGACCAGTGTTGCCGACCGCGGCCCCGGCATCGATTCGTTCGAGCAGTCGCTGATCTTCGAGAAGTTCTATCGCGGCCAACACCAGCGCTACACCGCGCCCGGCACGGGCATGGGCCTGGCGATCGCGAAAGTGATCGTGGAGGCCCACGGCGGGACGATCGGTGTGGTCAGCCAGTTGGGCAGCGGCTCGGTATTCTCGTTCAGCCTGCCGCTGGACAAGGCCCGCTGACGGTTGATGAGACCCGTTCCATTCACGGCTTCTTGATGTAGAAAGCAGCTTCCTCCGGCCGCACCACTCGCGGGATCCACAGCGGCCGCCGTAGCCCGCCCGGCCCCGGAGCGGGACGCGTCAAAGCCTTCCACCTCTGATAGACGGCAAACGAAAGATTCGTGTCCACAAAAATGTCGCCATACCGGTCGTCCGGCCCAGCTTTTTCCACGCGCACCATCTGATGCCAGCAGTGCATGCCGCTGACGGGATCAGGATGGACGGGAAACGTGATGTCCTGATGCACGCCGGCATCGCTCCACCACACCCGCTTGGTCTCCGGATCGGCGCTCTCGTAGGGCGAAACGCTCTCAATCTGCCGCATCTTCCACTGCCCTTTGCCGACTTCTTTCAGGTCGACCCAGGCGCTCGACATGCGTTCCACCTGATCCTCTTTATTAATGCGCCAACGCCCGAGATGGTGAGAGCACGCGACGACGCCCGGCGTCAGCCCCTCCGTAATCCAGGCGTGCAGCACGAAGTAGCCAATCTCAGTGTGAACTTTCATCAGATCGCCGGTGCGCACGCCGCCAAGTTTCCCGGCATCCACCGGATTCACCCACAGCGGATTCTTGTGCGAAATTTCGTACAGGAACTTGGCATTGCCCGAGCGTGTGTGAATGAGATTCGGCAGCCGAAAAATCGGCAACAGCGTGTAAACCTCGCCGCGCGCCTCTGTCGGCCACTCCACGACCGGCATGTACTTCGCATCGAAGTCCTCCGCCGATTGTCCCAGAGAAGCCGCCTGCGCCGAGCGGTGAATGTGGCTGCGGTAATATTCGGGCAACGTGAACTCCGGCCACTTCCAATCGGCCATGGTTTTCGAGAAAAGCTCCAGCTTGCGCGAAGGAGTTCTGTAGCCGACGACCGCCTTGTCTTCGACCATCACGCCTACCGCCTTCCCTTCCTTGGTGACCACTCCGTTCGCCTCGACTTTCGAGCCTGCGAGATCGGCGGCTGCCACGGCCTTCTCATTCTGCTTGTAAACGTCCCGCGTCACTTCGAACGCACCGTACTTGCGCATGTACTGCAGCGGCGTCAATCCCTCTTTCTTGGCCGTCTCCGGCAAGCCCGGAACTGAGTTGTCGAAAATCCAGCCGTAGTATTCGTCCACGGTAAGCTTCTGTCCGGGCCGGTAGGGCGATTCGAAGTATTGCCGAATGCCCATCGATCCATCGGGATCGATCGCCCACGAGAGATTGATCCAGAATTCGTCCTCTTCCCAGACTTCGCCCGGATTCGCCTGGTACGTGTACTCGAATTTCTCACCGTTTCTTTCGCGCAGCACACGATTCACCGGTTGGCGGAAACCGATCCATTTTCCAGCGTAGGATTCCTGGCTCATCAGATCGTGGCGCTCGGAGCTGAATCCCATGGGCAAAACGTAGTCGGCGAACCACGCAGTCTCGCTCCAGGTGGGCGTCAAGGCCGCGTGCAGACCGATTTTCTCCTCGTCGCGCAGCATTTCGATCCACGAAAAGCCGTCGGGATACGTCCACACCGGATTGAACACACGCGTGAAGTAGGCCTCGATGCGGCCGCGCCCTTCCTTCAGAAAGTGCGGCAACAGGAACGACATTTCGTGCATGGACAGGGGCCACTCCTGCGGATACAGCAATTCATTCCAACGCTTCTGCGGTGGCGGAACTTTAAACGTCTTCGGCACGAACTTATTCCACGCGTTCAGATTGTGTCCGCCTTCGGTTCCCACCGACCCGGTAAGCACGTGCAGCAGCATCAGTGCCCGCGCCGGCTGCCATCCTCCTAAATTCCCGGAGGCGCTTCCGCGCCACAGGTGCGACGCAAAGCGACTTCCTGCGGTCGCAATCTCGCGTGCTGTCTTGACGATCACTTCCGCCTTGACTCCGCTCTCTTTCTCGGCAAACTGCGGCGTGAACTGCGCGTAGTGTTTCTTCAACGCTTCGATGAGCGCCTCGAAGCTTTGGCCTTTGGCTCGGAAGCCTTCGACTTCCAGTTCTTCCCAGTTGGTCCACTTCTTTACGAAGTTGGTGTCGAAGCGATTTTCCTCAAGAATTACCTTCGCCATCGCAAGCAAAACGGCTGCTTCCGTGCCCGGATAAGTCGGCATCCAGTAGTCGGCCATGCTCGCCGTATTCGACAGCCGTGGGTCCATCACCGCCAGCTTCGCCCCGGCCATTTTTCCGTCGATGATGCGCTGGGCATGAGGATTAAAATAGTGCCCCGACTCCAAATGCGCCGAAAGCAAAAGAATGAAGCGCGCGTTGGCGTGGTCAGGCGACGGCCGGTCGGCGTAGTGCCACAGCATATAACCGAGACGCGCGGACGACGAGCAAACATTGGTGTGCGAGTTGTGCCCGTCGATCCCCCACGCCTGCAGCGTCCGCTCCATGATGAAGTCGTGCCCCGGACGCCCGACGTGGTACATCACCTCTTCGCCGCGCCCTTCCTGAAACGCCTTGCGAATCCGTGTGCCGAAGGTCTCCAGCACTTCTTCCCACGACGTGCGCGTCCACTTCCCTGCTCCGCGCGCCCCGCTGCGCTTCATCGGATAAAGCACGCGATCCGGATCGTGAATCTGATTGATGGTCGCCGGGCCCTTGGCACAAAGGCGCCCGCGGCTCGCGGGATGCATGGGATTACCCTCGAACTTGGCGACCTGGCCCGTTTCTTTATCGACATAGGCCAGCAGCCCGCATGCAGATTCGCAATTGAAGCAGATCGTGGGAACGAGTTGATAGTGCTTCTCGACGCGGCGTGGCCAGGCTTCGGGATCGAGTTCAACCCAGTCATCCCACTTCTCCGCCGGAGGACAATAAGCGAGATGGCTGCCGTCCCGTTTGAAATCATGACTCATTCTGAATCTCCAAATCCCAGCAAGCAAATGTGGGAACAGCCGCCCCTTCGACAAGCTCAGGGCAGGCTCTCGGCTGTCCGGCCGAGCGAAGCTCGGCTTCCTGTGTACACCGGCCCTAACTGTTGGGCACGCTCTGCCCAGCCATGACGAAACACCATTCAAAGATCAACAACCCCACCAGCGCCAGCGCTCCCGCGAACGCGGTGTTATAAAAATCAAAAGGCATCAGCCACAAAAGGCACAGCGGCAGGATTCCACCGAGCACAATCGAGCCACCCCAGAACCAGCTCTTGAAAGGTCCGTGCGTAATCAATCGCGCCGCGTAAGCGGAGTTGTCGGTTGCGTGCGGCATCATGAATTCTGCCGCGACTATCAGCAGATGCAAGATCAGGCTGAATCCGAGGGCCACTTTCGCGACCGCCAGAAGCTGCTGCGAACCCCCGAACGCGGAGGGCAAAAACGCCAGGACAGCAGCCCCGCACATCAGCGCCTGCACAATCAGATGCACTGGCAGTAGCGGAGTCTGCCACAGATCGCGTCCTTCACACTGTCCAAAAAGAAATGCGGTGTACATTGCCGCGAAGAACCCTATCAGTACCGTCGGCCACAGCAATGCGGATGCGACCGCGGAAAGGCCGAGCACTGACGCCACCCAGAACAGGCCGCTCAGCCCGCTATACGCGATCAGGATGAAAGCTCCCCGTGCCAACCACGATTTGCTCTGTGGCGTGAATACGACGCGTAGGAAGCGCGCCTTGTGGTCAAGATCCCAAACCAGGAGCACCGTCGTCAGCGCGGTGAAGAGGAGAGCGACGCTCGATAGCACCACGTCCCGCAAACGATCCGCCCCCAAACGTCCGAGCAGCATGGCGATCGCCGGAATGGCTAGCGCTCCCGAACCGATCGACTTCGTCCAGCAGTACGCCGGCACTTGCCAGCCCCACGGACGCGCGTGAGAAACGTCATACGCGGCCAGAGCATCTTTTTGCAGCAGCGGACTGTCCGGCGGATAGAGCGCTCCGCCGCCGTGCACCCTCTCGTTGCGCTGCGACCACATGTAAATCGACTCATGGCGCGCCGCCGTGGGCACGATCGCGCTCTCATCTCCGTCGATGTAATAGAGCTTGGGCTTCGTGCCCTGCTCGGGCTTGCGCACCCGCACCGGTTCGCGCGCCAGCAGTTGCGCGATCTCTCCATCGCACGCGTCAAGATCTCCAGCGATAATGGCGTGCTCGGGGCACACCACCACGCAGGAAGGTTCCAGGCCAACTTCCGTGCGATGCGCGCAGAAGTGACATTTTGCAGCCGTACCTTCATCCGGATCGATGTAAATGGAATCGTAGGGGCAGGCCTGCATGCACGCTTTGCACCCGATGCAGCGCTCAGAACTGAAATCGACGATGCCGTCCTTGCGCTGGTACATCGCCGTCACGGGACAGATGGTCACGCAAGGCGGCTTCTCGCAGTGATTGCAGCGGGTCACCTGAAAGACGCGCCGGGTGTTGGGAAATGTTCCCTTCTCCACGTACTTCACCCAGGTGCGATTCACCGTGAGCGGAACGTGGTTCTCCGTCTTGCAGGCCACCGTGCAGGCATGACAGCCGATGCACTTGCGGTTGTCGATGATGAATCCGTATCGCATCCGGAACTTCTTCTTAGAGCCCGCAACCGAACTCCCGCGCGGCTTGGGTATTGTAGCTGACTATGAGGCTGGATTAGCGACCGGCTTGAGGCTTCGGACCGCGCAGTTTGGAACCTGAGGAATGAAGCAATATTGCCAGCTTGTCCTGCTCGCTAGGCTACAATTCAGGTGCATTTCCGGAGCATCCAGGTGAATACAACTCTATGACTGCTGAAATCGCGACCGGCACTGCTTCCGTACTCGACAACAAAAAGATTTTTTATAACCGCTTTCTTCTGATAGTAGCTGGCCTGGGCGGACTGCTCTATGGCGTGGATGTCGGCATCATTGCCGGTGCGCTGCCCTATCTGGAGGCGACCTCCGGCCTCAACGCCGGACAGCTTTCCATTGTAGTTGCCGCAGTTCTGCTGGGCAGCGTGATCTCCACGCTGTTCGCGGGATTGCTGGCCGACTGGATGGGCCGAAAGTCCCTGATGGCTCTGAGCGGAGTCTTGTTCGTCATCAGCATTCCAATGATTGCCCTGGCGCACGGCTATGGACCGTTAGTCTTCGGCCGTCTGTTGCAGGGCGTCAGCGCCGGGTTAATCGGCGTTGTCGTTCCGCTCTATCTGGCTGAGTGTCTGACGGCGTCAAGCCGGGGCAAAGGCACAGGCATCTTCCAGTGGCTGCTGACGTTGGGCATTGTGATCGCGGCACTCGTCGGCGTTTATTTCAGTTTCCGCGTAGATCAGGTTGCCAAGCTCGGCGACGCGGCCAGACTCCTCGCCTTTAAAGACACGGCCTGGCGCGGAATCTTCTGGGTGTCCTTGCCGCCCGGAATTCTGTTCGTCATCGGCAGTTTCATGGTGGCGGAATCACCCCGTTGGCTCTTGCGTCGCGGCAAGCAAGAGGCTGCCTACGCCGCGCTCCTTCGTTCCCGCACAACCGCGCAGGCCGATCTCGAACTCAAGGAAATGCAAGACGTCACCGCCGCGGAAAAGGGGAAGAACGCAGGCGGGACAAAGGCCCACGAGTCGCTCCTGCGCCGCAAATATGTGATCCCGTTCGTGCTGGCTTGCATCATCCTCGCCTTCAATCAGGCTACCGGCATTAACTCGATCATCGCTTACAACACCAACATTCTTCTGCAGAGTGGCCTCTCCGACGTCGCCGCTCACTGGGGTTACGTCGTATTCACCATCATCAACTTCGCGGTCACCTTCGGGGGCGTCGTTCTGGTGGACCGTAAAGGACGTAAGTTCCTCTTGGGCATAGGCACGGCCGGAATTATCGTGTCGCTGATTTGCACCGGAATACTTTTCCTTGGGACGGAGAGCCAGCGCGTAGATTCCAAGAACACAGTTCAGTCCATGGTCACTCCCGACCAGAAACTCACATTCCTCTACGACGAAGGGTTAGCTGCCAGGCTTCTGCATGGAGCAGGCAGCGCCGGGAACGCAGAGGCCAATCGTCCGACCTCGCTGGTCCTCATCTATTCCTACGGAGACTTTCGCGCGGCAAGCCAGGTGGTCCGTTCCGACGACCTGGCCGCGAAGCCGATCGAGATCATGCGCGAGAGCTGTGTACCCGCCAACAAGGTGGTGGCGTTCTTCTCGAACCCATTCGGCAACCTCGATGCCTCGCGCGCAGCGCCACTAAGAATTGAAAACGCGCTCATCACGCCCGTGCCGAGTTCACGCAACGGCTGGCTGGTGGCCATCACCTTGTTCGTCTTCATGGCGTTCTACGCTATCGGTCCAGGCGTTTGCGTGTGGCTGGCGCTTTCGGAGTTGATGCCCACGCGCATCCGCTCCAACGGGATGAGCATCGCGTTAGTGCTCAATCAGGCAGTCTCTACAACCATCGCGGCGGTTTTCCTGCCCACCGTCGGCAGATATGGATATTCGACCATGTTCTTCGGCTTTGCCGCTTGCACCGTAATCTATTTCATCACGGCAACCTGGTTCTTACCCGAGACCAAGGGGAAAACGCTGGAAGAAATTGAAGCGCACTTCGAGGGCGCGACTGTCGGATCGTAGCGCCGGCATCTTGCCGGCCGTCGCGGGAGCCTGCCCTGAGCTTGCCGAAGGGGCGTCTCGCCCTCGCCGCGGCGGGCGAGACGCACGCCAACACCATCCGAGAACGCCGTGATTCTTTCCGCTTTCCCGCGCGGCGTTTGCCCCGCACACGGAAAATGATTTACTCTCAGCCCCAGTCCCCATGACTCCTGCCCAACAAAAGAAGGACGCAACCAACCAGAAGCATTCCCACGCCATGCGGCGGGAAATCTACGAGCAGCCCGCGGCCATCGCGAAGACCGTCGAGAAGCACCTCAAGGACGACATCATCTTTCCCGGGGAACTGCATGCCATCGAAAGCGCGCTCCTCACCTTCGAGAAGCTGATCATCGCCGCCAGTGGATCGAGCCGGCACGCGGGCCTGGCGGGCGAAATCATGATCGAAGATCTTTCGGGCGTGGCCGTCGATGTCGAGTACGCCAGCGAATATTGCTACCGCTCGACCCACGCGGTGGTCGAACCGATCGTGATGGTGATTACGCAATCGGGGGAGACCGCGGACACGCTCGCGGCGCAACGCGAGGCCCTGACGCGCGGGGTGAAGACCATTGCCATCTCGAATGTTCCGGACACAACCATTGTGCGCGAGGCCAGCGCCGCGCTGATCTCGGGCGCCGGGCCGGAACTTTCGATTCCGGCGACGAAAAGCTTTACCACGCAACTCACGATTCTTTACCTGATGGCGCTGTTCCTCGCGCGCAAGCGGGGGCGGATGACGTCGGAAGTGACGCGGTCGTATCTGCAACGGCTGATGCGCCTTCCCGACGCCATCGAACAACAACTGGCTACCTGGGACACTCTCGCCGAAGAAGTCGGCGGGGTGCACTTCAAGGCGGAGAAGTTTCTGTATCTCGGGCGCGGCGTGCACTACGCGATCGCGCGCGAAGGCGCGCTCAAGCTCAAGGAAATCTCTTATGCACATGCCGAAGGATATCCCGCAGGCGAACTTAAACATGGACCCAATGCACTAGTTGACGAAACACTTCCAGTGGTGGTGCTGGCAACTTGTGACCACCGCGATCCGGACTCTATGTTGCGGTATCGGCGGACGCTGGAGGTCATGAAGGAAGTTCGATCGCGGCGCGGTCCGCTGGTCACGGTGGCGACGGAGGGTGACAAGGAAGTCGCAACCATTGCGGAACATGTGTTCTACGTGCCCGCGGCTCCGGAACTGCTCTTGCCTATTGTCGAAGTGATTCCCCTGCAACTCTTCGCCTATCACGTCGCGGTGAACAAGGGATACGACGTGGACCATCCGAGAAATCTGGTGAAGGCGGTGGTCACCGAGTAAGCGCGGAAAACCGCCGCAGCGAATCACATAGAGATGGAAGGGCTCCCGCGGTTTCGGCGGTACGGTCGCTTACTGCGAGGGGCTGGCGGGCTGGGGAGTTCGGCACAGAGCGAAACAAGTCAGGACCCCGATGCCCACCGCGCCTGCGCCAATAGCCCATGGAGAATTCATGATGTTTCCGCCACCCATGGCGGAGGCGGGAGTGTTGCGGGGCGCGCCGCATTTCTCTTCGCTCGATTTCTGCTCGCCTTCGCGCACCGTGAACCGGCTGGATTGCGCGTGCTGCTTGGCCAGTTCTAGCTTGCTGGACGTGGTATTAATGATCACGTCGTTTTTGAGCGCCGATATCGTAACTTTCCCATCCACGTCGGCAATGGCGTACTGAGTCCATTCTGCATTCTTTTCGGGCACGATCGTCAGGCAGCCTGCACGCACTTTTAGTCCGCGCGTAGTAGTCACGGACAGTCTGCCGTGTTCGAGAACCAGTTCGTCGCCCTCAAATTGCACCAACGTTTCTGGATCGATGTTGGCGGCGGATCCGCTGACTTCGATCTGGGCGACCGCACTTTTCTGAGTCTCGATCAGATCGCCGGAAAACAGAGCCGTAGAAGACGGAGCGGGATTCTTGTTCACCAGCACGCCGATACCGTTGCTGTGCAACATGGCGGCGGCATCGTCAGCCAGCAACGACGCCGGCAGAATTGCGATTATGGGCAGGCAAAAGAAATGGCGCCACTTGAACAAGATTACTCCTCACAAGCTTTCGAACGACTACTCGGCAGCTTAGCCTGCGGTTTCGGAGTCCGCTATTGGCTCCTTTGGTGCCAAAGCGAAAGGTGGGAACGAAACCTCGAACGCGAGGAGGATTGGCTTTTAGGCGCGAGCGAAATCGATGTATCCCTTTTGCGCGTCGGTGCGGATGAGCTTGACGCGCAGCTTATCGCCAACGTCGAGTCCCTGCGCGCCTTGGGCAAGAAGTCCCTCGATGTTGGGCTGAAAAATGCGAACGAAGGTGCCATGCTCAATCACACCGGTGACAATGGCGTCGAAAACTTCGCCGATCCGGTGTTGCATGGCCACGGCAGCGAGCCGCTTGGACATGTCACGCTCGACTTTCTTAGCGGCGTCTTCTTTTTGCGTACAGTTGGCCGCGATGGCTGTTAGTTCGTCATCGGAGTAAGGGTTCTTCTGCCCTGCGAGCATGGATTTGATGAGCCGTTGGGTGACGACATCGGCGAACCGACGGTTGGGCGCGGTGGAGTGAGTGTAGTCCTGAACGGCAAGACCGAAGTGTCCAGGAGCAACGTCGCCTGCCCGCTCCAGAACATATTCGCCGGGACCGATAAGTTTAATCACGGCGAGAGAAAGATCCGCGAAATGATCGGGATCGGCCGCTTTACGCCGCAACAGGAAATCATTTAGCGCCTTGGAGTCCGGCTGCGCCGGAAGTTTCTCGCCTTTGGTCGCGGCCAGCTGCACAATGCGGTCCCAGCGCTCGGGAGTGCGCACGATGCGGCGCAGAGACGAAACCTTCTCGAGCATGCGAGCAACCACGCCGTTCGCTGCAACCATAAAGTCTTCGATCAACTCGGTGCCGCGGTTTTTCTGCTGTTGCACAACGTCGACGACCTGATCGTTGAGCATCAGAGGCTGAAGTTCGGCGGTCTGCAAACTGAGGGCTCCGTGCTGAAAGCGCTGGTCCTTTAGCTTTTGCGCAACTTCATCTTGTAATTTCAGTTGCGTCTGTAAATCGCTGGAAACCGCGATCTTCGGCGGCGCTGGAGACGTCCCTTCCAGCCACGCGCCTACCGAGTTGTATTGCAGTTGAGCTATATTGCGGACAACCGCGCGATAGACGTTGGGAGAGTTCACCCTTCCGCCAGAGTCGACCACGAATTCAATCACGACACTCAGGCGATCTTGGTTTTCGAGCAGAGAAGTCATGCCCGTAGAAAGTTCTTCCGGCAGCATCGGGAAGTTGCGGACTCCGGCATAGACAGTCGTGGTCTCGCGAGCGGCATGCTGATCGATGGGGGTGTGGTTGGGGACGAAGGCATCGACGTCGGCGATGCCTATCATGATTTTCACATCGCCATTGGAGAGGCGATCAGCCACTTCGATCTGATCGAGGTCGCGAGAGGTATCGTTGTCAATGGACGACCAGAGTAGATTGCGCAGGTCGCGGATATCGCCTGCGGCAGCGACTTGCGGTGGATGAGCTTTCAGTTCGGCAAGTTGCTGCGGAACCTGAGGAGGAAAGTCGGGCTCGAAACCGCGCTGCTGCATGATTTCTTTTGCGGTGGCTTGCAGGTCAAGATGCGAAGGATTGGTGTCGTGCATGAACTCCCCGTTGGCTGCGTGAGATGGATTCAGGCTATCACGCGCGCCAGGACTGATGCGGGGTCGAACGGAGGAGGTTTGTCTCGATCCGCGCTGTGGAAATCTCCCAGAAAAATAGTTCAAAAAGAGGCTCGTAGAGGAAGGTTTGGAGGAAATCCATTCTGGGAAAAACCTGGTTGCTCGATATGCCCCCCTCCCCCACCCCGTGTGAATGCCTTGACTGGGGCGGGGTTTGCAAAAATGATCTGCAAAATCTTGAGGGCAAACCACTTAGAGGTCAAAATCTTGAGAACAAATGACTTAGAGCGTTTTTCAGGCGGACTGAAGGCACCGCCATCGCCTTGACGATGATCTACTCATTTGCCTGTGGATGACAAGGTCAGATGTCACAACAGGCTGTGCAAAGCTAGCTGCCGTGCAGGCGCTCGACGTCCGCATTCGTATAGACGCGAGTGGCGTGGGGCTTGTGAGCCTTCGAGAGCGAGGCCGCTACCGCGAGCGGCACCCCGTATCCCCGTTCGCGTAGGGACTGCACGTCCGTCATCCGAACGACGCCCACATCCATGATGCTCGCGGGCAGTTCACGGGGCGGCTCGGCCGAAGAAAGCTCGACCACGCTGGGCATCGGGTAGCCGTAATAGATCGGGAACAGATCGGCCTCGTGCGCAAGTTCGGGATTTGCGATGAAGGGCTGACTTCCGATTACCGGTTCGATTTCGGGGAGGCCAGGGATCGGGGGGAGTGGGGCTTCCAGCGAAAGAGACGGCGTAGCGATGGGCTGGGCGAACATCGGCGAACCGGATGTCATCAGGTATTGTGGGCCTACGGGAAAGTTCGTGTCCTGGGCGGCGCTGATTCCAACCAGGGCAAACAAGAAGCAGCAGAAGCTAGCGAGACGCATATGAACCTCCGGACATCTTCGTTTTCCTTTGCGATTATGAACCGAAAGCGGGCGAATTACCACAGTCATTGGACGCCAATTCCGGCTTCTGGCGCGGGTTCTGCGGTATGGGGAAAACCGGGAATAAGGGCTGAGGAGTGCGGGTAAGAACCTGTGCCGTCCCTCCGGAGTCTGCATCGTAACTTTTCTTTCGCCCCTCCGGGGCTTTCTCATTTTCCACTTCCGACCCACGGCTTGCGCCGTGGGCTGCATTCTTTCGCCGCTTCGCGGCTAGGAGTTGGAAGCCGCTTCGTTCTGCGAGGTGTTTAGTCGCACGTGCTCCCGGCAGCGGCCATTCGTCGTTCTCGACGGTTGCCGCGGATGACGTAGAGCATGAAGAAAACGACGGCCAAGTTGCCGATGAACAAGGCGCACCGCAGGGCGGTCACACCGCGAAGAAGTTCGCGGACCTCAAGGGGCAAGAGCAGGGCGCCAGAAACCAGGGCTACCCACTCGGCCCAGGTGCGACCTCTCCACAAGCCATAGCCTTCTGTGAAGCGCAGCGCTGCATACGCAAAAGCGATGCGAGCCGCCGCCCACAGGCGCGCGTCGGTCACGTTGTCGGCGAAGTCGAGAAAGAGCTGGGCGGAACGGCGATCGGTACTGATATGGAACAGGGCGAGCAGACTCTCTGCGTAGAGCCAGACATCCTTGTGCACGAGAGCAAGCGCACAGAATCCCATCAGCATCACAAAAACACCCTTGAAGAATTCGAAGGTAGCTACGGCCTTGAGCACTTGCCGTTGACGGCGGTGTGAATCAGGCTTGTTTGCGGGTTGGTGCATGAATGCTGGCGATGACTTAAGGCAGAGTATCACGGGCTTGAGCGATCGCACATACAGGACTTCCCTGCCGGCCTCGCGCCGCAGATGCTCTTGACTTACCTCGGTAACTGGAGAGGACACAGGAAGAGTGTCACGATCAGAGAGGGAGATGAACATGCGAAGAGTCGTTGTTTCTCTGGGTGTTGCGATCTTGTGGGCCGCCAGCGCGTGGGCTCAACAAACCGCGGCCGCACCACAAACTGCGCGGCAGGCATTAATAGAAATGTTTTTCAGCAAGACGCCGGGGACCTTCGTCAAGCATCTGCCCATGGCTACGCGTACGGCGATGGAGAAGGCAGGAGAGCTGGCGACGCTGCAGCAGTACTCCGTGCTGGCGAGCCAACTCCAGACCCAGGGACAAAATGTAAAGACGTTTGAGACCGGATCGGTGCTGCTGGCCACCGAAGATCCAAAGAACGATCAAAAGTTCGAAGTCACGGTTGAAAACGACGCGCTGCGGGGAGATCAGGACGACATTGAATTATCGTTTCAGGTTTACAAGAACGGGCAGGCGGAGAGAACGCCATTCATGCCGCAGATGACATTCTCGATGAAGCAGGAGGCCCAGGTCTGGACGCTGAATGAGATTTCCGTCACGATTCACCTACCCTTGGCGGACCCGGACTTTCTGAAGGCGATCACAGAAAAGATGAAGCCGCAATCCGGTGCGACCGGCACGTTCACTCCGCGTACTGACATCTCCGTACAAGCCGCCGGCAGCGATGCCATGGTTGTATCTGCCATGCGAACGATTCTGACGGCGGAAGTGACCTACGCCAGCAGTTACCCCGCCGTCGGGTACACCTGCTCGCTTTCCACTCTGGACGGATTTGGCGGCGGCGAACGGAACGAGCATCAGGCCATGCTGATTAATAGCGGACTAGCGAGCGGGAAGCGGTACGGTTTCGTGTTTACGCTTTCCGGATGCGGCGGGCGCGCCCGCCACCAGTTTTTATCTTACGGCCGCTCCGAATGGAAACAGCTTGGGGCGGAAGACATTCTGTGCGGATCAGTCGGGGGTGATTCGGTCGTCGAACGACGGGAATCCGGCAACGTGCCTGGCCAGCGGGGCGCCGGTGCAGTAGGTACCAGCGATGTCCCGCCGCCACTGCGAGGGCGAGACGCCCCTTCGACAAGCTCAGGGCAGGCTCTCGCGACGCCCGGCAAGATGCCGGCGTTACGATAGCGGCGCTACTGTTTGCGGATGGCGGCTCGCAGTTCGGCGACGATTTCCTGCGAAGCCTTGATGGCCGCGGCGTGCTGGTTCACGTTGAAAGAGATCGCTCCCACGCGGGCGTGGCCGCCGCCGCCGTAGCGCTCGCAGATGCGGGCCAGGTTTACTTCGGGTTCCTGCGGAGCCCAGGGATTTGATCCCACCGAAACCTTCACGCGAAAACTGCTCTTGCTGAGTCCCACGCTGTAGACCGATTCCGGGTGCAGGAAATAGGGAATGAATTTGTTGTAGCCCTCGAGATCGTGATCGCTGACGTCGAAGAAAATGGTGCCGTCCTTGCACTCGGTGCGCTGCTCAAGAATCCCGACGGAGAGTTCGTGGCGTTTGAGCAAGGGCGGAAGCAGCGGTGCCACAAACGGTTCTTCGAGAATCTCCGCCAACGATTTCGTGGCCAGCAGTGGAATCAGGTTGGGGACGAAGCCGTGATCGGGCGCCGATTCGATGACCATGGTCAGTTTCATGGCGGGCGCTTCCATCTCAACGGCGGTCTTGGCGTCGGGGTAAAGGGCGCCGTCAATGATGTCGGTCCAATGCACGAGATCGGCCACGGACGCAGGGTCGAAGCCGAAACGCTGCTGCGCGATCATGGCGATGAAACTGGTGCAGGACTTGAAATCGGGATCGTAGAACTTGCGATTGCTCTGATCCTGCTCGAAGTGTTCGGCGTCGGACGGAGAGAGGAAGGCACTCTCGTGATGGTCGAACCACCAGGTAATCCTGGGCGAACTGGAGTATTTGAAGTCGACGATGGCGTTCTCGTCGCCGTCGAATTGGTTTTCATCGAACAGCGCGCCGGCACGGTGGACCAGGCCGGTAAAGACGAAATCGGCGTCGCTGCGAATGCGCTCGCGATAGAAGCGGGAAAACAACGCGGCGGAGGAGGCTCCGTCAAAGCATTTGTCGTGATAGAAGACCCGTACTCGCACTGAATGCCCCAATCGCCCAAAAGATTCCCGCCGGCCGAAAACTACCCTGCAGTCGTGGGATGGCGACGCGGGTAAAAGCTAATAGGATTGACAGCTTACAGGAAGAAAGTCAAGGGCGGAAGTTTTGAGGCAGGGTCCGGCGAGACAGGTTTAGCATCGCGAGTTCATTCTCACGCCGCGAATGAACTCGCGCAGTCCGACAAAGACGTCCGACAAAAATATCCGACGAAACCCGGCCACGCCGAAGCGGCGGACGTCGCACTAGATCGCGTTCGCCTGCTTTTCCGCGAGATCGCCGATCACGGGCAGCTTGTACATTTGCCCCTGATTCGCCTTAATGAGCAGCAGAACCCACGCGATCAGTAAGCCCACAGACAGAGCGATCCACAGGAGGAACGCAATCAGGTGGCCAAGGATCGGGATGAACGCCAGCACCGCGGAGACGATGAAGAAGGCTATCCAACACACAAAGGCGGCCAGGCACAGGAAGATGTTCTGCCAGGAGTGAAACCGGACAAACCGATTCTTGTTGTAGGGTTCCATCACCAGGAAGATGATGGCTGGAATGATGGTGATGTAAGCCAGCATGCCGGCCACATTGTCCGTCATTCCCCCGACGGTGGTGGTTGTGGAAGCGGGCGCGGTTGCAACTTTGCCCGCACACACTGAACAAGTGGTGGTGCCGTCCGCGATCTGTGCGCCGCACATATTGCAAAAGGCCATAGAAGTGTCCTCCTCGTGTCGTTTGGAGTAAAGGGATGCGGCCTGCAGGGTGCGTGAGACCGCTGCCAAGCGACGCTGCGGCAAGGTACCAAAAAGCCTGAGGCAAAGCAATCAACAATTTCGAGCCAGAACAAAAGCCTAAGGCTCCGCTGCCCGCTGCGCGGCAAAATCGCCAAGCAGGGGAAGTTTGAACATTACTCCCTGGAAAGCTTTGACCACCAAAACCAGCCAGATCGCGACCGCCGCGAGACCGACCACCATGGAGAGCAGCAGCACCAGGAGCGGTCCGGCCACTGGGATGATAAAGAGCAGGAGACCTGCGAGTTTGAGTGCGATCGCGAGCAGGATCGCCGCCCCCCAAAGCAGGAGGCACTGGACGGAGTGGAAGCGTACAAAGCGATTTTTCTTGTACGGCTCAAGAACGAGAAAGACGATCGCGGGAATGAATGTGAGGTAGGCGAGGGCTCCCGCAATCGGTTCGGGAAGAACGCCGACCTTGCCTTGGGCGCGCGCCTCCGCTTGCATGGGGAGGCCGCAACCGGGGCAGTAGGCAGCGGTCTCGGGCATTTGAGCACCGCAGTGTGGGCACGCTGTTAGCTTGACATTGGTCGGGTCCATTGTCGGGACCATATCAAAACGGGGGGTGGGCGGCAAATAGCCAGAATCAAGGTAGCGCATTGACGGCGGGGGGCGCGGAGAGTATGTTTCGTGCAAATTTCAGTGCGCAGCGGTAGCAACGTTTCGCGCGCCCGGAGGTTGCATGGCATCGTTCTGTGCAGGTTGCGGGAATAGCATGACTGCGGACGACAAATTCTGTCGGGTCTGCGGGCGAGTGGGTTCTGCGGCGGCGCCTCCGATCAGCGCGCCTGCTCCGCTGGGGAGCGCGGAGACGAGCGGAAAAGCTATTGTCAGCCTGATTTGCGGGCTGTTGTTTTTTATCCCGTTGCTCTTTGTCGCAGCTATTGTATTTGGCCACCTTGCCTTGTCGGAGATTCGTAAGAGTGCGGGACGTCTGAAAGGGGAGGGGATGGCCATGGCGGGGCTAGTCCTCGGTTACCTTTGGATTGTAGGAATTCCCATCATTCTGATCATCGCAGCGATCGCGATCCCGAATGTGCTGCGGGCGCGGATCGCGGCCAACGAGTCGTCGGCCGTCGCGTCGGTGCGGACGTTGAACACGGCGGAAGTTACGTACGCGGGATTGCATCCCGGCCAAGGTTACACTTGCTCTCTTTCGGATCTGGCCGAGGCCGTATCGATCCGAGGTCCGTTGGCGACGGGCCAGAAGAATGGATACGCGTTCGAGCTGACTGGGTGCGCCGCGGGAACTGAGGGCGGAGCCAACGTGAAATATCAGGTGGTGGCGTATCCGCTGAGGGTCAACCAAACTGGCGTGCGCGCCTTTTGCTCGGACGAATCCGGTGTAATCAAGGTCGATTCCAACGGTTCGACGCGGGGGTGCGTGGAGAACGGCAGCGCCCTGCAGCCGTAAGTTTTCGCGATCTTTTTGAGGAGGAACTGAATGTTTTGTACTCAATGCGGGGCGAATAACGCGGACACGGCGGCGGTATGCGTGCAGTGCGGCAGGAACTTGCAACCCGCGACTCCGGCAGTTCCTGTGCAGGCGACCGGGGTGGTTCTACCGCCGGGAGCGGTGCAGAACTATCTGGTGTTCGCGATTCTGGCCACGGTTTTTTGCTGTCTTCCGGCCGGGATTCCGGCCATCGTCTATGCCGCACAGGTGAACGCCAAGTTGCAGGGTGGAGATTTGGCGGGAGCGCAGGTCGCGTCCAACAACGCAAAGATGTGGTGCTTGATCTCGCTGGGACTTGGGCTCGGGATCATGGCGTTGTACGCGATCCTGATCATGGTAGGAGTTCTGAGCGGCATTCATCAGCATTAGGATCGGAGACTGCCGGGATGCTGAAGATGAGCAAGAATTGGTTGCTGGCTGCGATGCTCACAGCTTTTGCCGTAGAAGCGGTAATGCTGCGGGTTTTCGATCCGGCCACGTCGGGCATATTTCCGCCCTGTCCGGTACGCTATCTGACGGGATGGTATTGCCCGGGGTGCGGATCGTTGCGCGCGATCCATGAACTGCTGCATGGAAACCTGCGCGCCGCGTGGGCCATGAATCCGTTGACTGTGGTTCTGCTGCCATTTCTGACGTACGGCTTGGCGTCGTCGGCCCTTTTCGAAATTCGCGGGCGAGGACTGCCGCAACCGTTCCTGCGGGCGGTCTGGATACGAGCGCTGTGCGCTGCGATCATTCTGTTCGGAATTGCTCGCAATCTTCCCTTGCATCCCTTTGATCTGCTGGCACCGGGGACGATGCTGCAACTCTGAGGATATGGTTGCAGAGAGGAGAGCGGCCGGTCTGCGCGCGAGATCCGCTTGGGCTCGCTCAGGGCAGGCTTTCGCTCCGCCTGAAAACGGCTACGCTCAGGATGGCGTCCATTGATTAGACCGGACGCGGGACGTGGTTCTTTTTGCGGCAGTCTTCGCAGACCCCATAGATCTGAAACGTGTGTCGAGTCGTGAGGTAGTGGTACTTGCGGCCGATTTCCTGCTCGAGCTGGCCGACTTCCCGGGAAAAGAACTCGACTGAACTGCCGCAATCGGTGCAGACCATGTGGTGATGGCTGCGGCGGTTGTACTGGTGCTCGTAGCGGGCGATGCCGTCGTGGAAGGCGACTTCGCTGGCCAGGCCGCACTCCGCCAGCAGTTTCAGCGTGCGGTAGACGGTGGTGTAGCCGATGCGGGCATCTTTTTTCTGCACCAGGCGGTGGAGTTCGTCGGTGGAGAGATGGTCGCGGGTTTCGAGGAAGGTATGCAGAATGGCGTCGCGCTGAGCCGTCTGCTTCAGCCCGACATCTTTCAGATGGCGGTGAAGGATCTCCTGGGCTTCGCGGACCATCTGACGGGAGATGGTGGGCTGATCATCGATGCGCTTCTGCAGCATGGCGGGTGGAACTGAGGTCAGCATACCATCAGGGATCTTGAAAATGAAATTCATTTTCAGCGCAAGGCAGGGCTACGCGGCGTGGAATACAATCAGAGATTCCCCATGAGCACCCTGGCAGAGATCAGCGCACCCAAAACCCGCCGTACGCCCATTTTCCGCATTCTGGCGTGGATGTTGCTGGCCGTGCTCATCCTTCTGGCCGGAGTGGCGGCGTATGCCTATTATGTCGCGCAGTCCGCGCTTCCCCAACTCGACGGGCGAGCGCAGATCAGCGGGCTGGAAGCGCCGGTAACGGTGACGCGCGACAGTCACGGCGTACCCACGATCGAGGCGGCCAGTCTTGGGGATCTTTTCTTCGCGCAGGGCTATGTCACGGCCCAGGACCGTTTGTGGCAGATGGACGTGATGCGCCGCTTTGGCAGTGGAGAACTCTCGGAGATTCTGGGCGAGGCTACGCTTAAGGTGGACCGGGAACAGAGGATCCTGGGACTGCGGGCGGCGGCGAGGAAGTCTCTGCAGACCGCGAGCCCGCGGGATCGCAGCTTTTTTGAAGCCTACGCGCGCGGGGTGAATGCCTACATCGCGATGCGTGGTCACAAGCTGCCGATTGAGTTTCGCATTCTCGGGTATGCGCCGAAGCCGTGGCTGGTGGAGGACTCGTTGGTCATCGCCAACCAGATGGTCAAGGACTTGAACTATCACTATTTTTATGACGCGCTGGCTCGCGAAAAAATCCTTGCCAGGCTGGGGCCGGAGCTGACCGCAGACTTGTATGTGAACCGCTCCTGGCACGACCGTCCGCCGACCGTGATGCGTGAGGATTTGAATCAACCCGACAACAATGCTGGCGATTCCGATGACGATGACGACGAGGATTCTCCCGACAACTCGGTTACGGGCGGAAAAGTCCCCGCATCAGAAGCTTTGCCGGGCGAGGGCTTGCCGGTGAATGGATCGAACGACTGGGTGGTTTCCGGGGCGCACACCGTGACGGGTAAGCCGCTGCTCTCGAATGACATGCACCTCGGCCATCAGATGCCGAACCTTTGGTACGAAGCCCATCTGCACTCCGGCACTCTGGACGCTGCGGGCGTCACGCTGCCGGGCATGCCCTATGTGATCGTGGGCCACAATCAGCGGATCGCTTGGGGATTTACCAATGTCGGCCCGACCGTGACCGACGTTTACATTGAGAATTTCAACGAGCAGGGCGCGTATCAGACGCCGAGGGGATGGGTGCAGCCGGAACATCGCGTCGAGGTCATTCGCGTCAAGGGCAGGCCGGACGTGAGCGTGGATGTGAAGATCACACGTCACGGGCCTGTAATCACGGAACTCGTTCCAGGCGAAACGCGGCCGCTGGCGTTGCGTTGGACGCTCTACGATAGCTTGCAAATCCCCTTCTTTGACGTGAATGCGGCACAGAACTGGCAGGAGTTTCGGCACGCGTTTTCGCAATTAGACGCGCCTGGGCAAAACGTCGTGTATGCCGACGAGGATGGGAACATCGGATATCAGACCACGGGCAAGATTCCGATGCGCGCGGCCGGGGACGGCAGTCTTCCGGTGAGCGGCGCCGACAATGCGCACGAGTGGACCTCTTACATTGCGTTTGAAAAGCTCCCCAGCATTTACAACCCGCCGTCGGGAATCATTGCCACGGCGAATGGAAGAATCACGCCTGACAACTATCCGAATTCGATCAGCATGGAATGGGAAGCTCCCTGGCGCACGGCACGCATTTACCACGTACTGGAATCGGGACGGCAGTTCTCTGCGGCGGACATGTTGGCGCTGCAAACGGATATTCATTCCGAAGCCGATTTGTTCGCCGCCGAGCGCTTTGTGTATGCGGTCGATCACGCCGCCAAGCCTTCGGCTCGGTCCAAGCAGGCGGCGGATCTGATGCGAAGTTGGGATGGGCGCATGCAAGCTTCCTCGGCGGCGCCGACGATCGCTGAGAATTCGATGCGTGAGCTGAGGCGGTTGCTTCTCGAACCGAAACTGGGAAACGCGGCGGCCGATCCCAAACAGGCCGACGGAGCTTTGAATTGGAGAACGTACTCGTGGGAGATGCGTTCGGTGTGGCTGGAAAACATACTGCTGCACCGGCCGAAGCGATGGCTGCCCGAAGCATTTCCGAACTACGATGAACTGCTCGCTGCGGCCGTGGAAGCGGCGGTCAACGGGCCGACGGTACCGAAAGATTTGCCGTCGTGGCGCTGGGGTGGGTTCAATGCGGTTGAGATCGAGCATCCGGTCCTGGGAAAGATTCCGATCCTGAGACGTTGGTCGGCTCCTGGACTGCAGGAGCAATCGGGCAGTGGATACACGGTAAAGGCAGTAACGCGGACCCACGGGCCGTCGGAGAGATTCACTGCGAATCTGGCGGACCTGGATCAGTCGACGCTGAACGTCGTCACTGGGCAGGGTGGAAATTTCTTGAGCCCTTACTACATGGATCAATGGAAGGCGTGGTATGAGGGAACAACGTTTACCCTGCCGTTCAGCGCGAAGGCAGTGGAAGCGGCCAAGACGCACCGGTTAGTCATGGAGCCAGGCAAGTAGGAGGTAATGAGGCAGAAGCGGAGTGCAGGTGTGGCCGGCAATCAGCATCGAATCGTTGCCCTCAATCGAAATCGCCCTCAACCGTATAGAAGCCTAGACATCCCGGAGGACCAATGCTTTTGCGGCCCGCAAATCGCCCCATCCTGGTTGGAATTTGCTTTGTGTTACTGGCGAGTCTGTGTTCCTCGAGGGAGGTCAGCATGAGGTCGGAGCAGAATGTGCAGTCACAGGAGCAAGGGACGCGCGCAAGCATTGATCGCTTTAACGAGGCGTTCAATCGGCGCGACGCTGACGGGCTAGCAGCATTTTTGACAGACGACACGGTGTTCGAGGACACGTCGCCCGCTCCGGATGGCCGACGGATCGAGGGAAAGGCGGCGGTGGTCGAATTCTGGCGGGGATGGTTCGTCCGCAATCCCGACGCGCGGTTCGAGGCCGAGGAAGTGATCGTGAGCGGCAACCGAGGCACAGTGCTGTGGGTCTATCACAAGATGCGCAACGGCCAGCCATGGCACCTGCGCGGCGTCGACATTTTTACCGTACGCAGCGGAAAAGTGGCCGCGAAGCTCGCCTATGTAAAGGGCTGAATCTGTTTCGCAGATGAACTGATCTATTCCGAGCCGTGACTAGCTACGATATTTTTGGGAAATTCTACGACGCGGTGATGGGAGATCGCGCCGAAGCAACAGAACAGCTTCGGGGTTTTATTCGCAAGGCGAATCCAAAAGCAAAGAATGTCCTGGAACTGGCCTGTGGCACAGGCTCGGTTTTGAAGCATTTGTCAAAACACTACGACGTCTGGGGAGTGGATTTGTCCAAACGAATGCTCGCGATCGCCCGAAAGAAAGTGCCACAAGCGAGGCTGTCGCGTCAGAACATGCTGACGTTCCATTTGCGGCAAAGGTTCGATGTTATTTGCTGTGTTTATGACTCGATCAACCACGTTTCCAGCTTCCCTCAATGGAAACTTCTCTTCGCCAACGTCCATCGGCATTTGTCAGACGGAGGCGTTTTTATCTTCGATATCAATACGCAGAAGAAGTTGAGCCGGCATATTGCGGCACCGGCATGGGTTCACAGGTTTGGAAATAACATTCTGATCATGAAAGTCACGGAAAAAAACAGAGGGTCGAACTGGAACATCAAGGTCTTTGAGAGAACTGGGAGAAATCGATACCTGCTGCACGAGGAAGACATTCAAGAGGTATCTTTCCCGATGCGCAAGATTGTTCGCGCCTTACGAGTGAACTTCCCACGTGTCGAGGTCATCGACACTGACCGAAAGCGTCCTTCGAGGGAATCAGAGCGGCTGTACTTCGTTTGCAAAAAGTGACTCATTTCGCAGCGCTCACACTCCTAGCGCTGCGCCATACCGATCAAGAATATTCCGAGAACTCCTAGAAGAAATCGATCGCCTTCACGTCGCCGACGTAGCCAACGATATCGATATTCCCCTGGGGCAGGAAATCGTTGATCAGCAGGATATCTCTGGTAGTGTCGTACACCCGCAGGGAACCGCCCTCCGCCACGTACTCCACATAGCGGCTGGTAAATCCCTGCAGGCCGTTCACGTCGCCGTTGTCCGGAGGGAAGAATACCGAGTTGTCTGCGGTCTTGTAGATGGATAAACAACCGCGGACTTCGCCGCTGGGATTGTTGACATTGCCAATATTGGTGCAATCGTGCGATCCGATGAAGATTTGGCCGTTGTTGGTCAGATCCATGCGGTCATGGTAGCCATCGGTGATTGCGGCGCTGGCGGTCACCGTTCCTGAACTCAGATCGACGATGTCGAGGCGGCCGCAGGTGGTGGCCGCAGTCGTCTGGCCGGTACACGCATTATTGGTTGGCGAAGTGCCGGCAACGTAGAGCGTCGCGCCGTTAAGTAAGGCCCACGTGGCAGCGTCGACTGGAATCGTACTTGTAATGGTCAGGCTCGGCAGGTCGAAGAGCATCACACTAGCCTGGATTCCGCCACACTGCGGACCGCAGTTCAAAATGTAGGCGGTGTTGCCGTTGATGATGCCATAGACGGGCCGGTCGAAGCCTGGGACGATGGTGCACACTGCGTTCGGGGGATTGGATAAACAACTCGTGTCGACCGGAGGCACCGCAACACCGGGTGAGAGCACGGTCACCGAGTTGGAATCATTGCTGAAAACCAGAAGTTGAGTGCCGCTTGAGTTCGCGATCACAGTTTTAGCGTTGCTGACTGCAATCGATGTCGTGAGCCCTCCGGCGGCGAAATTCATCACCTGCACGGCGCCGATAAAAGAAAAGCCGTTGAAGGCGGCGCCGGGGACTGCGGCATACCCGACAGGCGTGGCAGTGGGAACCACCATGCTGGAGGTAGGCCCCGCGAGGCGCACGTTTCCGATAGCAGCCTCCTTGGTTGTGTTCGACCGCAAACACGGTATTACTACCCGAATCGAAGGCTGCCGCAATGTTCCGGGAAGGCGATATTGCCATCAGACCCGGGGAACTTCCGGCTCCCAGGGGAGAAATCCGCGGCAGAGTGTCGTTAAAGCCATTGATAATCACCAGGCCGCCGAAGCTAAAGGTCGCGCTAACCCCCTGCGAAGCCAGAACACGATTCTGCAGTCCGCTGGCCGCGTTCTTAGGCTTGCTATTACCACAGGAAAGGAAACTCAGGCTGGCCCACAATCCGACCACCAGAACGAGGATGCGTCTCTTCAAACGAAAGGCTCCTAACGGCATGAAAAAGGGAGATTTAATTGCGAAATGCTGGATTATAACAGACCCGGAATCTGGGCTCATGCGGGGTTCACCCGATCAAGCGAAGATGTCTCCGCTTTTTCCGGCCCCCTTTCGCCCCGGTATGATGGAGATGCACGAACCGGTTCCTATCCTGTATTCTCTGAAAATATATGGCATCTGACTTTCTCGCCCGGATCAAGCAGTCCCCCGTGTTGTGCGATGGCGCCATGGGAACGCTGCTCTACGCCAAGGGCATCTTCATCAACCGGTCCTACGACGAACTGAATCTCTCCCAGCCCGACTTGATTCGCGGGATTCACCACGAGTACCTGCAAGCGGGAACCGAGATTATTGAAACCAATACTTTCGGTGGCAATTCGTTTCGCCTGGGACGGCACAGTTTGGCTGACAAGGTGCGCGACATCAATCGGGCGGGCGTGCGCATTGCCCGTGAGGCCGCCAAGAGCTTCGATGTCTGGGTGGCGGGATCGGTTGGCCCGCTGGGAACCAGAATTGAACCTCTGGGGAAAACTTCGTTCCAGGAGGCTCGGGATGCTTTTCGACAGCAGATTGAGGTGCTGGTCGAGGGCGGTGTCGATCTGCTGATTCTTGAGACGTTCGGATACCTGGAAGAGATTCACCAGGCGATGTTGGCCGCCAGGGATGTGAGCGGCTCTCTGCCGCTGGTGGCGCAGGTCACCATCGACGAGGACGGCAACTGCCTGGACGGGTCTGACCCGCAGACGTTTGTTCCGAAACTGGTGGAATGGGGAGCGGACGTGATTGGCTGCAACTGCAGCGTGGGCCCGGTCGCCATGCTGGACGCGATGGAGAAAGTGCGGGCAGCGACTTCTCTTCCCTTGGCAGCCCAGCCCAACGCAGGCATTCCACGGTCGGTGGACGGCAGAAACATTTATCTGTGCTCGCCGGAGTATATGGCCAGCTACGCGCGCAAATTTGTGGCGGCAGGAGTTCGGCTGGTGGGCGGGTGCTGCGGAACCACTCCGGAGCACATTCGGGTGATGAAGTCCGCTCTGCGTGTAGGTGAGGCCCGAGGAAAAGCGGCTTCCAAACCAGCGACCGGCAGCCAGTCCGTGCCCCTGGCAGTTCCTGCCGTGCCGCTGCAAGACCGGTCGCTGCTCGG
Organism: uncultured Acidobacteriaceae bacterium; assembly: GCA_963791515.1. Lineage (GTDB taxonomy): Bacteria > Acidobacteriota > Terriglobia > Terriglobales > Acidobacteriaceae > Sulfotelmatobacter. The sequence goes on from CAWBSS010000002.1 coordinate 159,644, forward strand.
CGCCAAGCTGGCTCGGGGCGAGTTTGTCACCATGGTTGAAATCGTCCCTCCGAAAGGGATCGACATTCGGAAGGAGGTCGAGGGGGCGCGGTTCTTGAAGTCGGTGGGCGTGGATGCGGTCAACATCCCGGACAGCCCGCGAGCGTCGGCGCGCATGAGCAACCAGGCGCTCTCGCTGCTCATTCAGCGCGAAGTCGGCATTGACGCGATTCTGCACTATACCTGCCGCGATCGCAATGTGCTGTGCATCCAGAGCGATCTGTTGGGAGCGGCGGCGGTGGGTATCAGGAATCTTATCTGCATCACCGGCGATCCTCCGAAGATGGGCAATTATCCGGACGCGACCGCGGTGTTTGACGTAGACGCCATCGGCTTGGTGAACATCGTGCACAATCTGAACCGCGGGCTTGATCTCGGCGGCAATCCGATTGGCACCGGCACTGGCTTTGTGATTGGGGTGGGAGCGAACCCGGGGTTGACCGACCTGGATGAGGAGATTCGCCGCTTCGAGTACAAGGTCGAGGCTGGGGCAGAGTACGCGGTGACCCAACCTGTGTTCGACCTGCGTCTATTGGAGAACTTTCTGAAGCGCATCGAGCACTGCCGCATACCGGTGGTGGCCGGAATCTGGCCGCTGGTCAGCGTGCGCAACGCCGAATTTATGAAAAATGAGTTGAGGGTCTCGGTGCCGGACGCGATCCTGGAGCGCATGGCACGGGCCCAGACTCCGGAGGCTGCGCGGGCCGAGGGAGTGGCCATTGCGCGGGAAATGCTGATTGCCGCCCGGCAGATGGCAGAGGGAGCACAGATCAGCGCTCCGCAAGGGCGTTACAGCTCGGCGGTGGATGTATTGGAAGCGCTGGGAACCAACGCACCGACCACTTCGTCCTGACGTCGGAGGGTCGGGATCCGTAATCCGGTTCAGAGCGCGAGGAGTTCCTTTGGGTCCGATTCAAGAAAGGTTCCCGCACCGGGAAAGGAGGGTCCATTTTTTTCGGTCCTTCCCACTAAAAAGACTGGACACTTCCTCCAAATAGTTGCATTACAATAAGAGACGGAGCGAAACCCCGTTGCCCAAGTTTGAAGAGTGCCTCCAGCGACTGGAGAAAATTGTTCAGGACCTGGAAAAAGGAGAAATCCCTTTAGAGAAGTCGCTGACACTCTTCGAAGAAGGTATGCAGCTTTCTTCGGCCTGCCGGAAGGAATTGGAGCAGGCGGAAGGAAAAGTCGAGATCCTGCTGAAAAAGAACGGGAAGCTTCAAGCTGAACCATTCGAGCCGCTGACAGAGAAGACGCCTGCACGACGGTAAGTGTGCGGATTTCTGGCCGTGACTCGAGAGCTTTAGATGTCTGTGGAGTTGTGCATTTCCCAGCCACGCCCCGCAGCCCTAGTCGAATGTCCGCCGTTGACGACGGTTGAAGATCGGGGGAAGTATGGCTCAAAGTGTAGTTGTTCTCGAACAAGATCCCACAGTGGCGCGGTCCCTGGCCGGTGGACTACGACCTCATTTCTCAGTGCATGTAACCCGATCCCGCGAGGAATTGCGGGACGACGTGGCCCGGAACCGGCCGGAAGCCGTAGTTCTCAACATCGAATTTTGGCGGTTGACCGATGTCGAAAACCTGCATCGCGACTTTCCAGGGCTCCCCATCGTCTGTACTCACCGCATTCCTGACGAAGAAATGTGGATGGCGGCGCTCGAGGCCGGCGCCAGCGATGTATGCCCCGCGGACGATGTGGCGAACGTGCTGACTTCAGTTCTGCGAAGTACGGCGCTCTCGCGGACCGCCGCCGCTTAGATTGTTCCTGTGCCACGAGGACGCCCACGGGCGTCCTTTTTTGATTGTGAGCCCGCTTGCGGCAGACAATTCCCACATCCGCCGCCTTGTTATACTCACTGCTTCATGCTCAACGAGGTTCTCGAACAAGGACGCCTGCTAACCGACGCCGCGCTCGACCGGCTCATTCCGCTGGAGACTGAGCATCCGGTCTCGATCCACAAGGCCATGCGCCACAGCGTGTTTGCCGGCGGGAAGCGCCTGCGGCCCGTGCTCTGCATTGAAGCAGGACGCATGGTGGCCGGGTCGTTGCCGGAGTATATCGAAGAACTTGGAGCGGCGCTCGAGATGGTGCACACGTACTCACTGATTCATGACGATCTGCCCGCACTCGACAACGACGACCTGCGCCGTGGGCGTCCGACATGCCACAAAGCATTTGGCGAGGCCCTCGCGATTCTGGCCGGAGACGCGCTGCAGACGCAGGCCTACGAGGTTCTGGCCCGTTTGAAGTGTCCGGCCGAAGCGCGCGTGCGCATTATCGAGGAGATCGCCCGCGGCACGGGGACGATCGACGGTATGATCGGCGGGCAGGTCGTGGATCTCGAAGCGGAACACACCCGGCCCACGAAGGAGATGCTGGAGTACATCCATCGCTCGAAAACCGCCGCTTTGATCACGGCAAGCCTGGTGAGTGGCGGGTTGTATGCCGGAGCGAAAGACAGCCAGGTTGCGAAGTTGCGTGCCTTCGGATTAGCGATCGGCTTGGCTTTTCAGATTGTGGATGACGTGCTCGACGTGACCCAGACGTCGGAACAACTGGGAAAGACTGCCGGCAAAGATACAGCGTCTGAAAAGGCAACGTACCCGGCGCTGTTTGGAATTGAAGCGTCGGTGAGCAAGGCGGATGCTCTGGTGAACGAGGCATTCGCAGAACTGGACAGCTTCGGCGAACCCGCGGAAACGTTGAAGGAACTGGCGCGGTTCTTGGTGGAACGGAAGAAATGAGAACCGCCGGCGTCGCACGTTACACTTCGGACATCTGTGCTCTTCTGTGTCCTCTGTGGTAAAAATTAGAGACGGCGATGGAGTTCGCCATAACCGCCTGCGCTGCTTGTTTGCCACGGGGCTGATAACTCCTACAGAATTGATTCATTTTTTGTAGGAGAGACTCCATCGTGAAAGATTTCTTCGCCATATCCGTCGCCGCGATTGTGGGCGCCAACTTTCGATATTTCCTCAGCCGGCTCGCTGCCAGAGAATTTGGGCCGGTCTTCCCTTACGGAACGCTCGTCATCAACATTCTGGGCAGCTTTATTGTTGGCTTCTTCGTCATCTGGACCAGCGAGCGCGTGCTGCTGGACCCGCGCTGGCGGCTGCTAGTGGTCGTGGGTTTCTGCGGCTCGTTCACCACTTTTTCCAGCTACGCGTTCGAGACCATGGCGTATTTCGAGCAGGGCCAGTGGGGACTGATGCTGACCAACGTTCTCAGCAACAACTTGCTCTGCCTGGGCGCCGCGATCGCCGGCATGGCGCTGGCGCGGGTGCTGTAAAATGACGAGCGCGATGGCAGTTCAAGTCACCATCTACCTGAACGAAGCGGACCAGTGGCGTCACCGGCCGCTGCACATGGAGATTCTCAACTACCTGCGCAAGGAAAACGTCTACGCGGCGACCGCGATCCATTGTGTTGCGGGATTCCTTGGGCGGCATCGCGTGGAGACGGCGCATCTGGTCGAGGCTGGAGGAAAATTGCCGGTGATCATCATTTTCGTCGACACTGATGAGCACGTGAGCCGCGTGCTCCCCACGCTGAAGGAAATGGCGGCCCACCGGCTGATCGTGCGCGAGAACGTGGTGCTTGAGCAAGGAAATCTCGACTGATATGTCTTCTGTTCCTTTGAGTCCATCTCTGGACATCCTGGCCATCGCCGCGCACCGCGACGACGTAGAGCAAACCTGCGGTGGCACGCTTCTGAAAGCCGCGCAGCGCGGGCAGCGCACCGGCGTTCTCGACCTGACGCAGGGCGAAATGGGAACGCGGGGCACGGCGGAAGATCGTGCGCGGGAAGCGGCGGACGCGGCCAAGATTCTCGGAGTCAGTTGGCGAAGGGCGCTGGATCTTCCCGACGGTCGCGTCGAGAACACCTGGGAGAACCGGCTGAAGGTGGCGAGCGTGATTCGCGAGACGCGGCCACGCGTGATTATTCTGCCTTACTGGAAGGGACGGCATCCCGACCACTACACCGCTTCGGTGCTTGGATATGAAGCGTGCTTTCTGGCCGGGCTGGCGAAACTGGATCCGGACAAAGCCCTCAGCTCTCAGCCCTCAGCTGGCAGCGAAGAACCGGGCATCGGACCGCGGTCCTCACATCTTGCACCTCATCGCCCGTTCAAGATCATCTACGCGACGCTCTACTACGACATTCGGCCCTCGTTTGTCGTCGACATCAGCGAACAGTTCGAGGGGAAATTCGCCTCCATTCTGGCGTACAAATCGCAATTCAGCGATCAGGATGCGGGTAAGGACTTGTTCCCTGCCCATGACGAGATTCGCGCCCGCGTAGAAGCCATGGCTCGCTTCTACGGCATGCTCGGCGGCGTGACCTATGCGGAGCCTTTTCTGCAGAAAGAAGTCGGCCTGGTCGACGATCTGTTGTCCATTCCGGTCAAATCCATTTAGCATTACGGAACTCAATCAGTCCCAGAGGAGAACTCGCAATATGCTTCGTTTAATGTTTATCTTCGTCACCGCAGTCGCGATGGCCGCCACGGCCGCAGCACAAGCCGGAACCTGGCAGATCGATCCTAATCACTCAGCCGCGCAATTTGCGGTAAGGCATCTTGGTGTATCCACGGTGAGGGGTGCATTCACAAAAGTGACCGGATCGGCGAAGCACGACCCCGCGGACCCATCAAAGGATTCTCTAGAGGCCACCATCGACGCGAATTCGGTGGACACGCGTGTGGAAATGCGCGACAACGATCTGCGCAGTGCTCGTTTCCTCGACGTGCAGAAGTATCCGACAATCACTTTTCACTCCAAACAAACGAGAGCGACGGGAGCCGGGAAACTGCAAATTACAGGCGACCTGACGATCCACGGCGTGACCAAAGAGGTCGTGCTCGACGTCGATGGGCCCTCGGCGGCGATCAAAGACCCGTGGGGAAACCAGCGCATTGGCGCTTCCGCATCCACGAAAATCAATCGCCAGGACTTTGGCGTGAGCAGCTTGTCAGGTGTCGTGGGGGACGAGATCACCATCACCATTGACGCGGAATTGATCCAGCCGCAGGCGAAGTAGAGCCGCCCGCGGCTGGACTCGGTAATCGTCAGCTTGAAGATCCGGGCACGAGATCCGTCAAAAAACCCTGCTGAACATATAGAACAGCGATCCCGACAAAAGCATCGCGACCGGAAGGGTGAGCAGCCAGGCCAATGCCAGGTTGCGCACCGTGCTCAGTTGAATGCCCGAATGATTGGCGGCCATGGTTCCGGCCACGCCCGACGAAAGCACATGCGTGGTGCTGACCGGGAGACCAAATCCGTCTGCCGCGCCGATCGTTGCCATGGCGGTGATTTCAGCGACCGCTCCTTGCGCATAGGTCAGGTGTTCTTTGCCGATCTTTTCCCCCACGGTCACCACGATCCGCTTCCAGCCGACCATGGTCCCCAGACCAAGAGCCATTGCCACTGCCACCTTCACCCAGGTGGGGATGAAGCGCGTGGAATGATCGACGTGCTTCTTGTAGTTGGCGAGTACCGCAACGTCGGCGGGCGCAAATTTCGGCTGACCGCTTTTGGCCGTGAGCCGCAAAGCCTCGCTCACCAGATAAAGATCGTTGCGGAAGTTGCGAACGCGGTCATTGGGGACGTTCTTCAACTCTTTGTAGATGCTGGTTTCGTTGCCGATATCGTTGACCAGGGTACGCATCGCCAGCATCGTGTTGGGGTTGAACCGTTTGGTGCGGATGTAATCGGTAACGTCATCGCGGGCGTCTCCAATTACCGCGTTGGGATCGACGTAGTGGTCGAGCGCCTCGGCGGCTTGTCTGGAGATCGCGATGAAGTCCTGCGAGTCCTTAAAGGTCACCGCGTGGTTCAGCGCGTATGCAGTGGGCACGGTTCCGATAAGGATGAGCATGATCAATCCCATGCCCTTCTGTCCGTCGTTGGAGCCGTGAAAGAAGCTCACGCCGGTGCAGGTGAGGATGAGGAGGCAGCGAATATAGAAAGGCGGGGGCTCAGTACCTTCAGGAGCGCGGTAGAGCTTCTCGTCCTTAATGAGCGCCTTTGCCAACAATAATAAGAGCGCCGCTACGCCAAATCCCACGACGGGCGAGAGCAGCAGCGACTTGCCGATGTTGGCGGCTTGTCCCCAGTCGACTCCCGAAGTGCCGCTCTTACCGGACATCATCTGATTGGCGATGCCCACGCCGATAACCGAACCGATCAGAGTGTGGGAACTGGAGGCGGGCAGTCCGAAGTACCACGTTCCCAGATTCCAGATGATCGCGGCGACGAGCAGAGCGAACACCATGGCAAACCCCGCCTTGCTGCCCACTTGCAAAATCAATTCCACTGGCAGCAGCGAAATGATGGTGAACGCGACCAATCCGGACGAAATCATAACTCCCAGAAAGTTCCAGAAACCCGACTAAACTACCGCAACGTGAGGCTCCAGCGAATGTGTGTAAATGACAGTAGCGACGGCGTTGGCGGTGTCGTGGAATCCGTTCACAAACTCAAAGCCGAGCGCCACCAGCAGCGCGACTCCGAGCAGGACGTAGGGGAGTACGGATTCGTTGTGCATCGTGGAAAGATCACCCAGCAGGTGCGATCCCGCATAGGCAAAGCCGATGACAAGGACGACACCGAAGATGATCATGCCGATCTTGCCGGGTGAACGGCGGAGCTTGGCATCGAGGACTGTGGATGCAGTGGCCATGGCGATCCTTTGTGGCTAAAAGCCAGGATTTTGAACCCAACGTGAACTGCGGAAGTTTAGTGAAGGAATGTTACGGCTGTGTTAAAAGGCGGACCCGAAGTCCCATCAAGGAATAGTGCTGGTCTTTTCCGCAAGAAGGTCAGGGGCAACCCAGTAAAATGACACGGAAGGGTTGTAGCTGCGGCGTCGCTATTTCTTCAATGCCACCGCGAGGCCGTCGCGCACGGGCAGGATTGTGGTGTAGAACTCGGGCGCGTCGTAGAGTTTGCGGTTGAACTCGAGGATCGCCTTGGTCCTGGCGTCGGTCGAATTCTTTTCGGCGACGCGTCCGCTCCACAGCACATTGTCGGTAATGAATAATCCGCCTTTGCGCAGGCGCGGCGCAACCAGGCGCAGCACGCGCGGGTAGTCTTCCTTGTCGACGTCGTTAAAGATAATGTCGAACTCCTGCTTCTGTTCCGACAGGAATTCCAGTGCGTCCCCGATGTGCAGCGTGATGCGGCTTGAGACTCCGGCGCGTGTGAAGTAGCCACGGGCTCGTTCCGCGTTCTTCGAATCGCCGTCGGTGTAAATCACTCGTCCGTTGTGGCCCACCGCCTGAGCCCACCAAATGGTGGAGTAGCCGATGGCTGAGCCGAGTTCGAACACCGTGCGGGCGTTAATCATCATGACCAGTTGCTGCAAAACGCGCGCCACAGCCGGGCCCACGATGGGAACGTTGTGCTCCGTCGCGTAATCTTCCATCTCGGCCAGCACCGGATCGCGCGTCGGAAGCATGGAATACAGGTAGTCATCGACCGGTCCCGCGGTGTTGAAGTTGTAGTGCCGCCAACTGGCTCTGCCGTCTTTTTTCTTGCTTTCGCTCACGCGCTCTCCTGTTAAAACGATGCCCGTCCAAATGACGATGCTCGTCAACCAGCGATCGAGACACCCGCCTTCATGTCGACTACCTCGACGCCGGTGGACTCTAGCGCCTAGCTTCTAACCTTTCCATAAATCAACGTTCCTAGTTTAATATCAAAACGCCATGGCAGATCTCAAGGTGTTGATTTCGCGGCAGGACATCGCCAAGCGTGTGAGCGAACTGGGCGCGCAGATCACGAAAGACTTCGCCGGGCAATCGATTATTTTCGTCGGCGTGCTCAAAGGCGCGGCGATCTTTCTCTCTGATTTGGCGCGGCAGGTCGACCTCGACTCGACTTTCGATTTCATAGGAGTCTCCAGCTACGGCAACCGCCCCAGCCCGACCCAGGAACTCAAGAGCGGATGGGATTCGACCGGTGAAGTGAAGTTGACCAAGGACGTAGACCAGTCCATGAAAGACAAGAATGTGATTGTCGTGGAAGATATCCTCGACACCGGGCTCACGCTTACGGTTCTCAAAAAGCTCCTTTTGGCACATCAGCCGCGCACATTGAAGATTGCGGCTTTGCTCGACAAGCCGTCGCGACGCAAGCTTCCGCTCGAAGGCGACTACGTCGGCTTCAAGATTCCCGACGAATTTGTGGTCGGTTACGGGCTGGACTACGCGGAGAAGTATCGCAACCTCGCCGATATTTGCATTGTGCCCAGAGAATAGTTTCGCGCGAGTCGAGGGCAGAAAGTTACCATACCCCTTTCGAACCGCCGCCCCTCCAAGCCAAGGGAAACGGGGAACGCGGCTGCTATCATACCAGCGATGGGTTCCGTCATTTCCAAACCGGATCGCTTGCCGGTCGAGTCGCTGCTGCTCGACGTCGCCGACGTGCTGGCCACGTCGCTCGACCTGGATACGACCGTGAGCCGGGTCGCCGAGGTGGTCCGAAAAGTCATCGATTACGAGATCTTTGCGATTCTTCTGATCAACGAAAAGACCCAGGAACTGCGTTTCCGCTTTCAGGTTGGATATCCGCCGGAATTTGCCGAGCGGAGCCGGATCAAAGTGGGCGAGGGAGTCACCGGGCAGGCGGCCCAACTGCGGCAGGCGGTTCTGATTGACGATGTTACCCAAGATCCGCGCTATATCGAAGCCGTTCCCAACGTGCGCTCGGAACTTGCGATACCCCTGATCACCAAGAACCGCGTCATCGGCGTGATTGATATCGAGGCACGGGAGCCCGGCTATTTCAACGAAGAGCATGTCCGCGTACTGACGCTGGTCGCCTCGCGCATGGCGGCGGGCATCGAAAATGCCCAGCTCTACACCCGGACGACGAAACAGGCGCGCATTCTGCTGCTGCTCAACGAAATTGCGCGCGAACTGACTTCGATTTTGAATCTGGACGAGTTGCTCGGACGGATCGCGGAACTGGTGCGACGATTGATTGACTACCAGATGTTCAGCATCCTTTTGCTGGATGCGACAGGCGAGAAACTGGAGCACCGTTTCTCCCTGCGCTTCAATGAGAATATTCATTTGAAAAATGAAGTCCCGCTGGGGCGGGGGTTAGTGGGCTCCGCCGCAGAGAGCCAGCAGGCGGTACTCGTGCCCGACGTCACCAAGGATCCGCGCTATGTCCAGGCTAATCCTGAAACGCGATCCGAACTGGCCGTCCCGCTTGTCTACAAGGGAAAAGTGATTGGCGTGCTCGACCTGGAGCACACCCGGCGCGGGTTTTTTACCGAAGAGCATCAACGCACCATGACGACTCTGGCCGCGCAAATTGCGATTGCCATCGAGAACGCGCGTTTGTACGAAGAAATCGAGCGGCAGGAGCGGCGACTGGAGCGCGATCTGGCTCTAGCACGCGAACTACAGGGACGACTGCTGCCGCAAACGAATCCGAAACTTGCCAACCTGGACGTCGCTGCGAAGTTCGTTCCCGCACGAGCCATCGGCGGCGACTTATATGACTTCATCCCTTATTCGATGTCGCGGCTTGCCATCGTCATTGGCGATGTCAGCGGAAAAGGCGCGCCCGCAGCCATCTATGCCGCGCTGGTGAGCGGAATTATTCGTTCGCACGCTCCGATTGAACCGGGGCCAGCCGAAATGCTTTCTGCGGTGAATCTATCGCTGGCCGAACGCCGCATCGAGGCGCAGTTTGTCTCCATCATTTACGCCGTGTGGGACGATGAGCATCGCACTCTGGCGGTCGCAAACTCCGGCCTTCCCCGCCCCATTTATGTTCACGGCAAGGAAAAAGCGATTGAGGCGGTCGAAGCGACTGGCTTGCCTCTCGGCCTGTTTGACGAAGCCGACTACGATGAATTCAAGTTTCGCATGAAGCCCGGGGATATGTTCGTGTTCTTCAGCGACGGCATTCTCGACGCCCGCAACCGCAAGGGCGAACTGTTCGGACGCGGCCGGGTCGAAAAAATCATCGCCGAGTGCGAGGGACAGTCTGCAAACTGCGTGGTGGATTCGCTTTTCGAGGCAGCAGCCGAACACTCGGCGGGCGTGGAAACTTTCGATGACCAGACCGTGGTCGCCATCAAGGTGCGCAGCGGGCCGCCTACAGCCCACAAGAAAAAATGACCTCGCGTAGTCAGAACCCGGAAGCACGTCCTCCCGGCTTCGTCTATCGCGAGACGAAGCGCGGCATCTTTCGACGGCGCGGGCAGTTTGTCCTGCACTGCGAAGACGTGGCCCTGCCGAAACTGGCCGAGCAGCACGGCACGCCCCTCTATGTCTACTCGGCGAACATGATCCGCGAGCGCTATGACGCGTTCGACGCTGCGTTCCGTGACCTGCCGCATACTATCTGCTACTCCGTCAAAGCGAATTCGAACTTGACCGTTCTGCGAATGTTAGCCAGGAAGGGATGCGGATTCGACGTGGTTTCCGGTGGAGAACTGGAACGCGTGCTCACCGCAGACCGCAAGGCCGCGAAGGAAACGGTGTTCTCCGGGGTGGGTAAGACTCGCGAGGAACTGACTGCAGCGTTGAAGGCGGGCATCCTGCTTTTTAACGTCGAGAGCGAGTCGGAAGTGTGGGCGCTTGCGGAGTGCGCCGGTCGCCTACGCAAGACGGCACCATTGGCGCTGCGGGTAAATCCGGATGTCGCCGCCGAGACTCATCCCTACATTTCTACGGGCTTGCGCAAGCACAAGTTCGGAGTACCCATCCGTGATGCGCGGGCGCTTTACGCCAAAGCGTCGGGCGCGCGATCTCTCAAAGTGTGTGGGGTGAGCGTTCACATTGGCTCCCAGATCGCGGAAGTCGCCCCTTTCGGCGAGGCCATGGCGCGTGTGGCTGATCTGATCCGCGAACTCCGCGCAGACGGCCACACCATCGACTACATCGACGCGGGTGGCGGGTTAGGGATTCCCTACGAAAAAAACAACGGGGCCGATTTTTCGGCAGAAGTGGCAGCCTATGCGCGGGCACTCACCGCGCCGTTGCGCGGTTTGGATGTGTGGTTGCTTCTGGAGCCCGGGCGCTCGATCGTAGGCCCCGCGGGCGTTCTGGTGACGCCAGTGGTCTACCGCAAGGCAAATGACGGCAAGCGATTTCTGGTGGTCGATGCTGCGATGAACGACTTGATCCGGCCCGCGCTTTACGGCGCCTATCACGAGATCATTCCGGTCACCCGAGTTACGAATCCGCAGACGAAAACGGAAGTGACGGATATCGTCGGGCCGGTGTGCGAGACCGGAGATTTCTTTGCCCGCGATCGCGAGCTATCGGTGGTCGACGAAGGAGATTTGCTTGCGATCCTGGATGCCGGCGCTTATGGAATGGTTCTGGCGTCAAACTACAACACTCGTCCGCGCCCGGCGGAGGTATTGGTGTCGCGAAAGTCGGCCAAAGTGATCCGACGACGGGAGAGAGTGTCGGATCTGCTCCGCACCGAATTGTGAGCGCTTCTTCGCCTCGACTCAGAGGCCTCAGTTTTGTCGTTCTCCCCACTTCAGCTTGGTGCGGAGCACATGAAAAAAGTCCGTCCCAGTGCGAAAGAGATTCACCTGATGCTCAGAGCGGCAGCAGCGCACGCGGTCACCGTCGCGCAGGTCGAGGCCTGGCTGTCCGTCCAGGCTCAAGTAGGCAACCTCCTCTTCACTGCGAAGCAGAATTTCAATCTCCACGGAATCCGGCACCACCAGCGGGCGGTGCGTCAGAGAATGCGGCGCAACCGGCGTAACGATGAAGGCCTTGACACTTGGCATGAGCACGGGGCCACCAGCTGATAGAGAGTACGCCGTCGAACCGGTCGGCGTGGCCACGATCATACCGTCCGCCCGATAGCTGGAAACGAACGCCTTGTCGATGTAGAGGTCGTAGGTATTGAGGCGGGCCAGGGCGGTCTTATTCACCACCGCGTCGTTAAAGACCAGATAGCTGCCGCGAACCGTGTCTCCGCGCAACAACTCGACCTGCATCAGCGCGCGATGCTCGACCGCGGCGCGCCCCTGCCCGATGGCTTCGAGCATGGGGTAGAGCGATTGCAGCGGTACTTCGGTCAAGAATCCGAGTGACCCGAGGTTAACGCCAAGCAGAGGAACATCGACGGCTGCGGTAATTCTCGCGGCCGACAGAAGTGTTCCATCGCCGCCCAACACAACCACGAGATCCAATGCCTGCGACACCATTTGCTCACGCCGCACGACTTCCTGCCCAGCTGTGTATGTCGCTGTTTCCACATCGATGATGACTTTATAGCCGTGCTCGGCGAGCCAGGTGAGAAGCCCGGGAATAATCTGCGCGACTTCTGGGCGATCGGGCCGCGAAATGATGGCGGCGGTTTTATGGGATGCTGGCGGGCTGGGCATGGGGATGATGAAAGAAAGATTGTACAGAATTCGCGGGCTTTCACCACAGAGGACATGAGAGATCGTCGGGGATTAGAAAACGCCGTAGAGAAGGAACTCGCGATTGCCTTCGGCCCCTAGAATGGGCGACTCGATCGTGTCTGTCTGCATCGCGCCCAGACTTTGGAGCGCCGTTCTCACTTTCTCCACCGCTGCGAGTTGTGCGGCCTCGTCGCGCACGATGCCTCCTTTGCCCACATGTTTCCTGCCCGCTTCGAACTGAGGCTTCACCAGCACGACGATTTGTCGTCCGCGGCGTTCGTCCGGCGATTGCGGAAGGGCGGCATCAATCACGGCAGGAAGAACCAGGGTCGCGGAGATAAAGGAAACATCCATCGCGAGGAAATCCACAGCGACGCCGACCGCTTCCCGCGTAAGATAGCGAGCGTTGGTTTTCTCCAGGAGCCGGACTCGCGCATCCTGGCGAAGTCTGAAGTCCATCTGGCCGTAACCGGTGTCCACCGAGATGACTTGCGAGGCGCCACGCTGGAGCAGACAATCGGTAAACCCTCCGGTGGAAGCGCCAATATCAAGACAAGTCTTTCCCGTGACTGCGATATTCCAGTGTTCGAGCGCGCGTTCTAACTTCAGTCCGCCACGGCTCACATACTTGAGATCTTCGCCGAGCAGGCGAATCACGCACTCCGCCGAAACCTGCGCGCCCGCTTTCTCGAGTTTCTGATCGTCCACCAGCACTTTGCCCGCAAGAATAAGCGCCTGGGCGCGCTCGCGCGAGGCAGCCAGTCCACGGTCCACCAGCAGTTTGTCGATTCTAACTTTCAAGAAATTATTTTGCCCGCGAGGCCCACCACGAAAGTGCCAGCACTCGCTTCAGTGCAAAGTGTTGAAGCATCTCTCGGTGAATCACTTACGAAGGTACTTTGCCCCTTTTCCACAGTATTTTCCACGAACATGTTGAAAACTTCGGTCGGCAGAATGCCTCGGTGGTCAGCCGAGCTTCGTAGCAGAACAAAGCCGCCCGAAACGAGGGCGGCTCTTCGATCTTTATTCTTCGCTTAATTTCAAAACTATCCGGCAACTTCTTCCAACAGTTTCTGATCGATGTCAAAGTTCGAGTGCACATTCTGCACATCGTCCTGTTCTTCGAGCGCTTCCATCAGACGGATCATGGTGTTGGCCGCGGCGCCTTCCAGTTTGATGTAGTTCTGCGGAATCATGGCAACGCTGGCGGATACCGGCTCAATGCCGGCTTTTTTTACCGCTTCCAGCACCGCTTCGTAGGCTGACGTCGCTGTCAGGATTTCCCAGTTATCGCCATCGTCATTCAAATCTTCCCCGCCGGATTCGAGAACGATATTCATCAAGTCGTCCTCTTTCGCAGCGGTCTTGGCGATGAGGATGTCGCCCTTCTTGTGGAACATCCACGAGACGGCGCCGGCATCGGCCATGTTGCCGCCATTCTTGCCGAAGACGTGACGGATCTCGCTGACGGTGCGGTTGCGATTGTCGGTGTTGATGTCGAGCAACACCGCCACCCCGCCGGGCCCATAGCCTTCGAGCGAGAATTCCTCGTAGTTGGCGCCGGGCAATTCGCCCGTGCCCCGCTGGATGGCCCGCTTGATGTTGTCGGCGGGCATGTTCTCGGCCTTGGCCGCGACGATGGCGCCGCGCAGGCGCGGGTTGGTATCAGGATCGCCGCCGCCGTTCTTTGCGGCAATGCTGATTTCCTTGATGAGACGGGTGAAAATCTTGCCGCGCTTGGCGTCGAGCGCGCCCTTCTTGTGCTTGATTGTGGCCCATTTTGAATGGCCAGACATGGTGAGACCTCGTATCTAAAGATCTTGGATGGCGCAGGATTCGCCTTCAGAGGAGATCACAGGATTGCCTCGATATGAATGCAGGCGAACTCAAATTATAGCATGGACCTGCGGCCTGATTGTACCGGATATTGTTCGGCTAAGTCGCACATTCGCGCTTGCGGTGTCGCCTTCGACGGTCTTAACAGCCGGCCAACCGTTGTACAATCGGTTCCGCGCTCGAAAGTGAAGAGTTTCACCTGCGGAGTCTCGGCATGGATTCCTTGGAACAGCAGTGCATTCAGAAGAGAAATGACATTTTGGCCTATTGCAAGCGTTTGGCCGACGACGGGGCCCACTATCTTTGGGGTGCCGCGGGGGATAAGCCAACGACCAACGGCGCGGTTCAGTATGCGCCCGTGGTGCTGGCTGCCGACAAACCTGAACAGACCTGCTTCTGCGCCGCGACAATCACCGTCAACAAAGTTGTGTATGTCTGCGCCGGCCGCTTCCGGCACGACGGTCTCGCAAGCGCAAAGCCCGCAAGGAAGATTGCTGTGCCCGCGACGGGCCCACCCGACGCAAACTCCCTAAAGGAATTGCTGGCATTTATCGAAAAAAATGGCAAGACCCCGGCCTCTCAGATCGGCTGGGACTCTGATTTAACACCTAGGGTCGTCAAGGGAGACTCCATCATGGACTATTCGACCTCGACGAACGTGACCAATGCTGTGGTTTGGGGAGAGGGATGTGACGACACACAGCACTTCGACTGTGGCGGCTTTGTAAGGCACGTCGTCAGGAAAGTGTGCGGTGTTCCTATCGACGGCATCAGCATGAACCCTGGGCAGAAAAATATCCTCGGTGAGCCGATGGCAATGTCGGTGGAAGAAGGGGATCCGATTCTTCCAGCGGATATTCTGGTCTACGCTGGCCATATCGCTTTTGCAATAGGATCCCCGTCGCAGGCGTATTCGAAACTGACCAAATATGCGGTGGCCCAAGCGGAGAGCGCCGTTTACGGAGTAAATTACGGCAAAACGCATTCTCAGCAGTCGCAGAAGTGCATTCGTCTGTCCGCATCGACTTTGCTGAACCGGAAAACGACTACACCGTAGGCACTGCATCTTCGGTGGCCTTGACTGTGTTCGCTATCGCACCTAACATGCCAAGCAAGGCGCGCGCTCGTTGTAATTACTTATGGCTGGCCAGCTCTTGGGGCACTACCGGATCCTCGAAAAAATTGGCTCGGGAGGGATGGGCGAGGTCTTTCGCGCACGCGACGAAAGATTGGGGCGCGACGTTGCGCTGAAGTTAATCCGGCCTGCCTCCAGCGAAAATCCTGACCATCTCCGGCGCTTCGAGCAGGAAGCCCGGGCCGCTGCCGCCTTAAACCACCCCAACATCCTTGCCATTTACGACGTCGGCTTCGAAGGCTCCGTTTCCTACATCGTCTCGGAGCTGCTCGAAGGCAAAAACCTGCGGCAGCGTTTGCTGGGCGGTCCTATTCCCGTGCCGGAAGCCGCGGACTATGCTCTGCAGATTGCACAAGGTCTCACCGCCGCGCATGAACGCCTCATCGTCCATCGCGATCTCAAACCAGAAAATCTGTTCCTCACAGTAGACGGCCGCGTCAAGATTCTGGATTTCGGTGTGGCCAAGCTTCAGGCTCCCACCGAGGATGACCGCTCCATCGAGAGCATGACCACGGTGACCAAGCACGGCGCCATGATTGGCACGGTCGCCTACATGTCTCCGGAGCAACTGCGGGGCAAGCCCGTGGATCACCGCAGCGACATCTTCAGTTTCGGCGCGATTCTCTACGAAATGATGGCCGGATCCCGAGCATTCGGTGGCGAGACCGAAGTAGACACGATGACCGCGGTCCTGCGCGAGGAGCCGGCCAGCGGCAATCTGGCAGAAGCTGCGATCCCGCCGGGATATCAGGACATCGTCAAGCATTGTCTGGAAAAAGATCCGGAGAATCGTTTCCAGTCCGCCAAGGATTTGGCCTTCGCTCTGCAAACTCTCTCGGGGTCTTCGCCAGCCCGGGCGGTTCCCTCTCCCAAGACAAAAACGCGTACGACTCGGGTGCTGCCTTGGATTCTTGTGGCCGTGCTGGCAGCGGCGACGGCGCTTCTCGCGGTTACCCAACTGCTGCACACGCCTGCCCCGTCTCCGGCCTACCATCGCTTAACTTTTGAAGCGGGCACGGTATATTCAGCGCGCTTCGAACCAGATGGTCAGTCCATCGTCTATAGCGCTGCGTGGAACGACAAGCCAGTGCAGCTTTTCTCCACGGTGGGAAATTCTCTTCTGGCTCAGCCGCTTAATTTGAGCAATGCCAATCTGTTAGCCATTTCGCGCAAAAACGAACTCGCGGTCGTGCTGCACGGCACCCACAATGGTCAACTGGAAACTGTTGGTGGAATGCTGGCTCGCGCCCCATTGGCTGGAGGTTCTCCAAAGGAACTGCTGGAAGGCGTTCGCTGGGCCGATTGGGACGCACAGGGCAACTTGGCGGTCGTGAATTATGTCGACGGCCACAGTCGTCTGGAATATCCCATCGGCAAAGTGTTGTACCAGAGCAGGGGCTGGATCAGCAACATCCGTTTCTCTCCCCAAGGCGACAGGGTCGCGTTTATGGATCACCCCGCGCTCTGGGACAATCGCGGTGCGGTCTGCGTCATTGATCTGGCGGGGCACGTCCAGACACTAACGGCACAATGGGAGTCCGAGCAGGGAGTTGCGTGGCATCCCGATGGAAAGGAAATCTGGTTCACCGCGATCGAAAAAGGCACCAACCTTAACCTGAAGGCAGTCACTCTGTCCGGCAAAATCCGCACCGTGCTCGACTTGCCCACGGGAATCACGCTGCAAGACGTGGCCCCTGACGGCAGCGTTCTGGTGGCGTTGAACTCCAAGCGCCTCGCGATGGCATTCAGCACTCTGGGCAGCAAGCAAGATGTGGAACTATCCTGGCACGACTGGAATGTCGCCAAGGATATTTCGCGCGACGGGCAGTTTGTGCTGTTTGAAGATGCCAGCGAAGCGGCGGGACCGGGCTACGCCGTAGCGCTGCGAAAGTTAGACGGCACTCTTCCGGTTCGTCTCGGGGATGGCAGCGCGGGCGGACTTTCGCCGGATGGGAAGTGGGCGATTTCCGTCTCCACCAGCCCGCCACAGCAAGTTACGTTGCTGCCAATCGGCGCCGGCCAGCCCTGGTCGGTGGACATTAGCGGGTTGGAACATATTCAAAGCGGATGGGCCCGCTTCCTTGCGGATGGGCAACGGCTCATCGCCAACGGCAATGAGCAGGGGCATGCGACCCGGTGCTACGTGTTCAATCTGGCGGGCGGAAATCCGAAAGCCGTGACACCGGAAGGAACTGTGTGCGGCCCATCGTCCCCCGACAGCCGATTCGTCGTTGGAGTCGGACCGAATTCCGCCGTAGCCATCTATCCCATAGGGGACGGCTCACCCCGTCTAATCCCCGGACTGGAAGCGGGTTTCTTGCCGGTGCAATGGTCAAGCGACGGCTCCGTGCTCTACGGCTATCACATGGGCGAACTTCCCAGCAGAATCTACAAGGTTGGGATCGACAGTGGCAAGCAGACCATGGTCCAGGAGTTGCGGCCAGGAGTTCCGGCAGGAGTTGTGATGGTGGCTCCCGTGCAGGTGAGTCGCGACGGAACTCAGTTTGCCTATAGCTATAGTCAGACCCTGTCGGTTCTTTATCTCATTTCCGGGTTGCGCTAGGGGCCGACGAAAATCTTTTTGCTTCTATCAATCCTGGGTATCAATCCAGCGACCCTGCAAAATCAGCTGCAACATAGTGGAAGAAAATCGAAGTCGACGTCTGTCCCTCGCCGAGAAGTCCGCGGTAGTGCGGCAACCGAGTCCCCCGGTAGGCGAGACCGTCTCCCAGCGCCTGGTAGACCGTGACCGTGCCCGTGGGAGCATCCAGTCGAATGGGCCACGGGGTTGCAAGCGTGGGCTCGGGAGAAAAATCCAGGCAGAGCGTCACGCTAAACTCACATTGTTCCCGGTCGGTGTGTTTCTTCAGCTCTGCTCCACCCAGGTACGAGGCGAGATAGACGTAAGACGGCTTGAGGGATTCTCCGGCGACCGCGCTCAAACGAGCCGCGATGTCATGGTGGAAGAAGCGCGCCACTGGCTCGTTATAGGCCACGTAACGACGCGGGCTCTGTCCGTCGCCAAGCCGGATCGCGCCGGTGCGGATCAGGTAGCGATAATAGCGGCGCAAGGCGGCGATATGAAATGGGTGGATCAAGTCGCCGAGCGGAGCATAGCCTTTCTCACGAAATCGAGCTGAGGCCTGCCTGACCCTATCTTCGCGCTCACGTTGCCGCTGATCAATTCGGTCTTCAGGAAGCAGGAGACCCGCTGCCGCCAACCGGCACCGCGCGCTAATCGGCACTGACGATGGCACTGGCTCATTCGGACGCAGACCTTGCAACGCGTCCTCCAGTTGCGGCCCGAGCCAGAAAGGAAGCAGATTTCCAGTCGCCGGGTTTCGCACCCATGCCATGGTTCCCTGCAGAGCGAATCCAGAGAATTGCGCCTTTCGTGACGCAAGTTCATCCGGCAATTGCCCCGCAGTACACAAGATGCACTCGGGATTCAAGTAAAAGGATTGATCCCGGCTTTCTTGAAGCCCCAACGACCGGACAGTGCGCTGCGGGATCAAGTGGAGCGGCAGTTCATCCAGCAGGCAATAGAAGCGATCGGGAGGAAGCGTCGCGGCATAGCGTGCGCCGCGACACTCCTGGTCCCGACACTTCTCCCATCAGGGTTGTCATCCACTCCAACCAGGCCGGGTTGTTTAGCGACGAAGCCATCCGTTTAGCGTAAAGCGGCTGTCGGCGAAGAGCTGCGACCTGCAATTCACCGGAGTGATCTCGTGCAGCAATTCGCACGGGAAGAAGACGATCTGGTTCTGCTGCGGGACGATCGTCTGATAACTGCCTTCACTGACGTAGGTTCCTTCTTCCAGGCGCGCATCGTGAATCCGCAGTTCACCCCCTTCGAACTGCCGAGGCTCGTGATGGAAGAAATAGACAAAGGTCAGGTGTCGTGAGGCCACGCGATCGCTGCCGTTATCGCTGTGGAAGTGGAAGAAGTCGCCGTCGTTGCTGGCGGTGACCTGGGCCTCCACCCCGGCGATGGAAAATTCTTCCATGCCAAGCTTATCCAGAACCTGCGGCAACACGGCCTTGATACGCTCCAGCATCAAGTCCTGGTGATGAGCCAGGTCCATCAAAACGCGGGAGCGGCGGTGTTCATAGTTAACAATGCCTCCATCCGCGCTGGGAGAAACCACTTCACTGGCGCTGAAGTCGGCCTCGTGTTCCAGCGTGAAGCGCGTGAGCTCCTCAAGCTCCTGCGGTGCCAGGAACTCGTCGAGAACGACACATTGCGCCGGCAAGACCGGAGGCCGCTCGGCGACGGCTGCGTTGGTCTCTGAAACGACCGTAGTGCGAACCGAGCTTGGCGGCTGCGGCTCTTTCGGGGATGACGGGGACAGGGGCGTCTCGCGCAGCGGAGCCCGAACGCCCGGCCCCGGCCCATGCGACGGCGGCTGTGGCTCTCCCGGTGCACGCATCGGCGCACTTGGCGGTTGCGGCTCCTTCGGGGACGATGGCGGCACGGGAGTATCGCGCTGCGGAGTATGCGGCTCTTTGTGAGGCGCTCGAATGCCCGGCCCCGGCCCATGCGACGGGGGCTGCGGCTCTCCCGGTGTACGCATCGGCGCAGTCGGTGGTTGCGGCGCTGTTCGCGGCGCTCGAGTGCCCGGCGGTTGCGGTCCCGGCCCATGCGAGGGAGGCTGTGGTTCTGACGGTTTTTTCGGTCCAGCGAAGAGATCAGCCGTCCGCTCTCCCGCTGAGTCGCCTAGCGGCAACGTGCCACCCTCCAGGATCCGTTCGACAATACTGCCGCCGAGGACGGCGAAGGCGCGCTGAGCTACGGTTTCTCCGACGGCCGACGCTATGACCGCCCTGACTGCTTCCTGCGTTTCCGGGTTGTCGACGGTTGCAGTCTTGGCATGTTGAAGCAGAGTGGCGACCAGCGCCCGTTCTTGCGCGCTGAGAATCCGCTCGTCCTGCATTAGTGTTTGTGAAAAGGAATCTAGAATTTGCTTCGGTGTCATTGGAGACACGCCTCCCTGCGTGCATACATAACACGATTTGGTTTAGGGGCCCGGGCTACAGGGGAAGAAGCACAGACAATATACCGAGAGCCTGTTGATAACCAAGAGAATTCTGCCAGCGCAGTTCAACAGAGAGGAAACTACCGGCTAGCCATGGCGCCGACCATCGACTGGAATATTTTCATTCCATCGGTGCAGCCCAGTTCCGGCTCGGCCGAGCGCTCGGGGTGCGGCATCATGCCAACCACATTGCCCCCGGAGCTGCAGATTCCGGCAATGTTATCGAGAGATCCGTTGGGATTGGCCGATGCAGTGATTTCGCCCGCAGGTGAGCAATAGCGGAACACGATGCGATTGTCGCGTTGCAACTCTTCAAGAGTTGCGGGGTCGCAGAAGTAGTTGCCTTCCATGTGGCCGATCGGGATGGTCAACACTTCTCCCTTAGCGCAGTCATGGGTAAAGGGAGTCTCGACGGTTTCCACACGGACTTGCACGGGCTTGCAAACATACTTAAGGCCGACGTTGCGCATCAAGGCGCCGGGCAACAGCCCCGACTCGCAAAGGATCTGAAAACCGTTGCAGATGCCGAGCACCAGTCCTCCGCCTTCGGCGAACTTGCGGACCGATTCCATTACCGGCGAAAACCTGGCAATCGCGCCGGTTCGCAGATAATCCCCGTAAGCGAAGCCTCCGGGTACGATGACGGCATCACAGTTCTCCAGGTCGTGCGATTCGTGCCACAGAAACGTGGCCGGCTGCTTGGCGACTTGCTGAATCGTCCAGTAGGCATCGTGATCGCAGTTCGAGCCGGGAAAGATGATGACGCCGAATTTCATTACTGTCCTCGGTTACAGGAATTTGAGCTTAGTCTAGCACGCTCGCCAATTGGGCGAATTCTATTGCGGATTTTGCGGGACCGAAACCGCCGGTGAGTCCTGGGGCGCCGCTAATGCCGAGGAAATCGGGGGCTGGGCCGATGTGGGCTGGGGGGAAAGGGGTTGGGCCAATGCCGGTCCGTTCGTTTGCGCCGTCTGCGGCGGATTACCGGCATAACTCTGCGGAGGATAACCTCTCGCCTGCACAATCGCCCAATGCCACTCTTCGTCGGGAGCAATCTCCAGGTTCAGTGGTGCGCTGAAAACCGTGGTCGCCGAGGGAGGCGCGGCTGCTCGCATGCGATAAATCACGGTTACATCGGGCTTTTTTTCCGGGCGAACCTCAGATTCCTGAGGCGAACTGTCGGCAACTGCAGGAAGCAGTTTCGCCGCGCCGTACGACGACATATCGTTGGACAAAGCCGCATTGTGGGCCTCGGTTCTTTTGACGACGGTCAGCGCCACCGCCACTTCGCTGAGGTGCCAGTCGGTTCGGTTGTAAACAGAAACGATCAGTGCATCGCCTTCGATCGTGGCTGGCCCCTCAAGCTTGAGCACTTCCCCGGGCGGAAGCTCCATCTGGGCATATTGACTTGAAAGGAGCGACTTCGCGTTTGCGCTGAAAGACAGACTGCAGGTCACATCCGGCGCAGCAACCTGGAAGCCTTTGCTTTCGCCCGCCATCAGGAACTTCAGCGCCGAGCCCGGAGCGTGGTGGCTCTCCGCCTGCTCCATCACCTTCGTCAGATTGTCGTCGTCGATCACGTCCTGAGACGGCGGAGTTTTCTTGCGCAGGGTGCGGGCAAGGTCTCCCAGAGGAGTGTCGTTTGGATCATCCTGAGCGACCAACCCCGCGGGGATCAGGGCAGCCAGCAGCGCAGGCAGCAAGAGAAGCAGTCGTATCTTTGGAAGCCGCAGCATGTAAGCTCAGATCCGATGGCAAACCGCTCCCGGCGAAACGCCGAAGGGTATGTCCGTGAGCTAATTGTATGGAGAGATCGGAGAAACCGGGATGATCTGGGCAAACCTTGGTAACAGTACTTCAGGGAGGCAGCAAGCAATGGGCGCGCGTTGACGAAATGGAGGCGCAACGGGAACGCTCGCCCAAGCTCAAAAACCGTTCTACAGAAGGCCCTGCGACCGGAACCGTTTGACGGGGTCTACGATTGGCAACGCTTGCCGCTTGAAAATCCAGCGGGCCACCGCAAAGCCTATCGCCGCATAGCACAAATGCATCATTCGCATATATACCCCCCGATCTGGATCGACTCGTGGACCCTCAGGGGAGGAAGCAACATTAGACTCTATCGACACGATAGCAACGACCTTGAGCCCCAACAAGGCACAACAGTGCCATAGAAGTGGCACGCAAGTAATAGGGGTAACTCGGGGAAACAACGGCTGGGAAAAGCTCACAATTTCTTAGCTTTCCCCAGCCTCGGAACCCGCAGAAAACGTACCGCTCAGTGAGCCGCAACCGGCTCGTCGGTCGACCGGCCCGGAGGTGGGACCACTACCGTAGACAGGCTGCCTTCGGCTGTCAGCTTCTGAAATGCGGCCAGATCGCGGCGTTGCAGATCTTCCCAACGGCCGATCAGTTCTCCGCTCTGCCGCTTTAGCTTCTCGAATTGTCTTTGCTCGGCCTCCGTTGGTGCGGAGTCGGCGGTACCAACGTCCATTGCAAGGTAGGCCAGCTTCGCGTCCAGTTGCGGAGGATAGGCGAGCGAGTCTTCGTTCGCGCTGATGGTCAAGTTAATGAGGTCCTCGCGAACCGCGACCAGTTTTTTCTCCAAATCGTCGGCCGCGACCACAACCGTCTTCGCACCGGCGTTCTCCGGCAGGCGCCGCTTGAGCCCGGACAACTGCGAACGAACGTCCTGAATCTGATTGACCGCGTCATAGACGCGGCTCAGTTCGTCGCGCGTCTGCAGCAGCAGATTGAATTGCTGCTCCAGATCGGCTTGGCTCACCTTGACTCTCGGATCCAGTTTCAAATCGAAGGCCGCAGTCTGGCTTTGACTGCCCACCGTGATTCGAACCTGGTAATGGCCGGGGACCGCCACCGGACCGCGCGCTCCGCTGCCGTATTCCCAGAGATAGTAGCCCGGGACATGACGCGCCTCTTCATAGCGCAAGTCCCACACGAACCGATTCAAGCCGGCTTCCGGTTTGATTTGCTTCTCGGGCTTCTTATCGTCGGGATCGAGCGGTTCCTCCAGAGTGTTGTACTCTCGCGCTCGAGTACTTGCGAATGACTTTGCCGGAGGCGTCGAGGATCTCGATTTTGGTTTCGGTTTCGCCCTTAGGCGCGTCTTTGAGGAAGTAATAGATCACCGCGCCGGCCGGCGGATTCTGCGCCGTCCGTTTGGAAGGATGCTGTTCGCCGCCCGCCCCGGCCTGAATCCGATAAGCAGGCCCAGGCGTGTACAGGAAAGCGTCTTTCTGAACGATGTCATCGCTGTACTGGCGAAGGGGGGAGAGGTCGTCGAGAATCCAGAACGCCCGGCCGTGCGTCGCCACGACCAGATCGTTGTCTTTGACCACCAGATCGTGGATCGGCGTTGTGGGCAGATTCAACTTCAAGGGACGCCAGTTCGCGCCATCGTTGAATGAAACGTAGATGCCCTGCTCGGTTCCCGCATACAGCAGCCCGCGCTTTTTGGGATCTTCGCGCACTACGCGAACGAAGATCGTGTCCGGAATCCCTTGGTTCAATTTCGTCCAGCTCTTGCCGTAGTCGCTGGTCTTGTAAATGTAAGGATGCAGATCGTCGAACTGGTGACGATCAACGGCCACGTACGCGGTTGCGGCATCGAACGACGAAGGATCAATCTGGCTGATACGGCTCCACTCCGGCATATCCTTGGGCGTAATGTTGCTCCAGGTTTTGCCTTCGTCTTTGGTGAGCTGAATCAGACCGTCATCGGTGCCGACCCACAGCAAGCCCTTGGTAATCGGCGATTCCGCCAACGCGAAGATCGTGTCGTAGTACTCAGTGCCGGAGTCGTCGAGCGTGATATCGCCGCCGGAGACTTTCTGCTTCTCCTTGTCATTGCGCGTCAGATCCGGACTGATGGCCTGCCAGTGCACGCCACCGTCGGTGGTCTTAAACAACCGCTCCCCGCCGTGGTACAGCGTGTTGGGATCGTGCGGAGAAAGCATGACCGGAGCAGTCCACTGGAAGCGATGTTCCAGGTTTGCCGCCCCATGTGCGTCGGAAAGTTCCGGCTGCTCGGTGATTGCCTTCACCTGTCCGATGTGCCGGTCGTAGCGCGTGATGTTTCCCTGGTAGTCTGCGGCGTAAACGACATTCGGATCGCGCGGATCCGGCGCGATGTAGCCCGCCTCGCCGCCGCCCACGTCGTACCAGTCGCTGCGGTCGATCGATCCATCGTCGCTGCGGCTCGCGATCGCGACGGTGCCGCTGTCCTGCTGAGGTCCGTACACGCGGTAGGGCGTCGCTGAGTCCGTGATGACGTGGTAGAACTGCGCGGTCGGCTGGTTGTCCTGACGAGTCCAGTTCTTTCCGCCGTCGAGGGTCACCGTAACTCCGCCATCGTTCGAAGCGATCATGCGCCGTGTATTCTGGGGATCGATCCACAGCCCGTGATTGTCGCCGTGCGGGACTTTGACTTTGTTGAATTGGCGGCCGCCGTCCGTCGACTTGTAGGCCTCGACATTCATGATGTAGAGAACGTTCTCGTCACGTGGATCAGCGACCACGTGCATGTAATACCAGGGACGCTGCCACAGACTGTGATTGAGATTTACCAATTGCCAGGACTCGCCGCCGTCGTCGGAGCGGTACAGGCCGCCATCCGGATTGTGCGCCTCGATCAGAGCGTAAACGCGGTCTGAATTCGCGGCCACGGCGACTCCGATCTTTCCGTAGGGTCCCTTGGGCAGACCGTGCTCCTCGATGCGCTTCCAGGTGGTGCCCCCGTCATTCGAGCGATAGAGGCCACTGCCCGGGCCTCCGCTCGACATGCTCCACGAAGTACGCCGCGCCTGCCACAGCGCCGCGAACAGAATGTTGGGATTGTGGGGATCGAAGGCAACATCAATGCCTCCAGTATTTTCGTCTTTGTAGAGAACCTTCTCCCAGGTCTTGCCGCCATCGCTGGTGCGGAAGATGCCGCGCTCCGTGTTTGGACCGTAGGGGTGGCCAAGGGCCGCAACGAATACAATGTCAGGATTCGTGGGGTTAATAATGACCTTGCCGATGGCGCGCGAGTCGCGCAAGCCAACGTTCTTCCAAGTCTTGCCGCCATCCAGCGAGCGGTAAACGCCGTCGCCGTGAGAGATGTTGCCGCGAATACAGGCTTCGCCCGTCCCCACGTACAGCACATTGTGATTGGAACTCGCCAGCGCAATGCTTCCGATCGCGGAGGTTCCCTCCTTGTCAAAAACGGACGACCAGGTCATGGCGCCGTCGGTGGATTTCCACACTCCGCCGCCGGTCGCTCCAAAATAGTAAGTCGTGGGATCGCCCGGAATGCCGGCAGCCGTCAGCGACCTTCCGCCCCGGAAGGGACCGATCAGGCGATACCTCATTCCTTTGAAAGCCTTCTCCTCGGGCTTGGAGGATTCGGCAGCCTCGGAATTGCTTTCCGGTGGGGCCGCGGGCTGGGCTGGCTGGGTTGTTTGTACCGGCTTCACCGCCTTGGATTGCCGCTCGGGCTTGGCTTGGGCGTGTGCGGCAGTGGCGAACAACGTCGAGAATGTGACTGCGAAAACCAACCGTACAATGAGAGACGCATTTCTGCGAAAGCTGTCTGGGCCCATGGTCAAGGTTTCTCCGGGGAAGAAGTGGACAATGGCGCTATGGTAATCGCTGCGGCGGCTTGCTGCAAAGGGCAACGAATTCAGTAGCCGTACAGTGCCCTATGGGCGCCATCCTGATCGGAGCCGCTTTCGAGGCGGAGGCAGAGTCTGCCCTCAGCGAAGCCGAAAGGGATCTCGAGCGTAGGCCGGCAGCGCGTCCAGGGGTCAGGCCCCATGGGTTCACCACTCACTTCTTGGATATGAGAATTTTCTTCGCCGCTTCGAGTTCCTTGCGTTTCGCCTCATCCACTTTGGGATAGGAGAGCTCCAGGGACTCCAGCGTGTCGACGACCACCGTTGACACCACCAAGCGCGTGAACCACTTGTTATCCGCCGGCACCACGTACCACGGAGCCTCTTCGGTCGCCGTGTTCCGGATCATGTCTTCGTAGGCATCCTGATAGTCGTCCCAGTACTTGCGTTCGTGAATGTCAGCTGCCGAAAACTTCCAATTTTTCTCCGGCTCGTCCAGGCGCGCCAGGAACCGCTCTTTCTGCTCCTTCTTCGAAAGGTTCAGGAAAAATTTGCGGATGACCGTCCCGTTCCTCGCCATATGCCGCTCAAAGCTGCGGATGTCTTCGAACCGCTCCTCCCAGATCTTCTTGCCGACCAGAGAAGGAGGCGTCTTCTCGCTCTTGAGACTTTCAGGGTGAACTCGCACCACCAGCACTTCTTCGTAGTACGACCGGTTGAAGATGCCGATGTGCCCGCGTTCGGGCAGGCAGTGCGTCGTCCGCCACAGAAAATCGTGCTGCAGTTCGATATCCGAAGGGATTTTGAAGGAATAAACCTGGCAGCCCTGCGGATTGACTCCCGACATCACGTGCTCGATAGCGCCGTCTTTTCCGGCAGCGTCCATGGCTTGGAATATCAAAAGAAGCGCCCAATTGTCCTGGGCGTAGAGCTCACTCTGCAGCTCCGCCGTGCGCGCAATGCCCTGCTGCAGAGCTTCCTCGGCATGCTCCTTGGAGTGCCAATGCCCCGTGTCCGCAGAATCGAAATCTTTCAGACGAAAATTCTTGCCGCTTTCCACTCGGTAAGTCTTCGCCAACTTGTCAGTCTTCATCTTGACTCACTCCCTGAACCTCAGCATTACATCCAAAGATAAAAGATCCGAAGCCCTCGCAATAAATGACTATAAGGAGTTATCTCATAAATGGGCCGCTCGGATGGGTTCAAAATAGGCCGCCGGCAAACATCCGTGCGCGGACTTGATTCTTTGAACCTTCACCACCGGTTGGTGATAGGATCACTGGCGCGCCGCTGTTGTTGCGTGGTTGTCGTTCTGAAGCGCGTAAATTGAACAGCAAACCGATTCTTTGACCGGAGTTTCCTTATGAAAGCGCTTCCCATCGTTGGAGTCCTGCTACTGGTGTTGGGAGTGTTGTCTTTTGTCGTACCGGTTCCTCACCGCGAGAATCACGGCGTGAAGATCGGGGACGCCAAAATCAGCGTCGAGACCGAAAGCAGCGACAAGCTACCTCCCGCGGCAGGCATTATTCTTCTCGCCGGCGGCGTAGTCGCCCTGGTTCTCGGATTGCGCAAAACGTAGGAAATACGCGCTTGTTCGAATCCGAATTCCTGATTCCCGCCGAAGAAAGTAAAGATCAATACCAGCGGCTTATCTCGCAGGCCGCTGAGATTATCTGCACGTCGCTGCCGGATGCGACTTATCACGGTAAGGACGCCGGGGCACTGGCAAGCCTTGTCTGCACTGATTTTCTTCCCGAGACCCCATGCTCTTCGGAACAGATCGCCGCCACCTTGCGCACGGTCGTCTCGAACTCGGTATCCGTCACCCACCCCAACACAGCCGCGCACCTGCATTGCCCGCCTCTGCTGGCCGCTCTGGCTGCCGAGGTCGTGATCAGCGCGCTCAATCAATCGATGGATTCATTCGACCAAGCCCCCATCGCCACGGTCGTCGAGCAGAAGTTGATTCGCTGGCTCTGCACCCACGCCGGACTGCCGACGGCTTCTGACGGAACCTTCACCACCGGTGGCTCTCAGTCCAACTATCTGGGCCTGTTGCTGGCACGCGATGCGTTTCTCCTGAAGCAGGGGAACTGGTCGGCGCAAAAATCAGGCCTTCCGCCCGAAGCTCGCCGACTCCGCATTTTTTGTTCCGACGTCGCGCATTTCACCGTGGAGAAGGCTGCCTCGCAGCTAGGCCTGGGAACAGACGCTGTCATCCGAGTCGCGGTGGATGGGCGCTTCCGCATGAGTCCGGCGGCCCTGCGGGATTCTCTCGACGCCGCTCGCTCGGAAGGATTGCTTCCCATGGCAATCGTGGCGACGGCGGGCACCACCGATTTCGGTTCGGTCGATCCGTTGCCTGAACTGGCTTCTCTTGCCCAGGCTGTGGGCGCGTGGCTTCACGTAGATGCGGCCTATGGCGGTGCTTTGCTTTTCTCCGCCCGTCATCGCGACCAACTCCGCGGCATCGATTCCGCAGACTCGCTCGGCATCGATTTTCACAAACTCTTCTGGCAGCCTATTCCTTGCGGCGCTTTTCTGCTGCGCGACGCGCGCCACTTTAACTCGATCAAGCTCTACGCGGATTACCTCAACCCCGAACTCCATGAAGACGAAGGCATTCCCGACCTGGTCACGACTTCCCTGCTGACCAGCCGGCGCTTCGATGCGCTGAAATTGTGGATTTCGTTGCAGAGTCTCGGCCCCGCCAAGCTGGCCGCGATGATTGACCGTACGATCGAATTGGCCGATCACACGGCACAAGTCGTACGCGATACCCCGCAACTCGAACTGATGTGTGAACCCCAATTGAGTACCGTAGTATTTCGCTACGTCCCGTGCCGAGCAGAACTCGATCCAGACCACATAAATGCCACTCTTCGCCAGCACCTGTTCGACCGCGGCCTGGCGGTCATCGGCCACACGCGGGTCCGGAATCGCCAATGCCTCAAGTTCACCTGCATGAATCCGACGGTCACAGAGACGCAAATGGAAGGGTTGATCCGCAAGGTGACGGATCAGGGAGGCGGAATCGAGTCGTCACGCTAGATTTGGCGATGCCGGCTAACCACTTATTCATCAGTCGCTTGGAGGCTATGCCTTGCATCTTTGTACGTACATATTCGTCTTAAAAGTGTTCCTGCAGGAACACTTTTTCCACAGGCCGAACTCAGACCCCTGCCGGCTTCGAGTTCACGCTCGGCAGTGTCGCCTGTTGCCAGGCGTCGAATCCGCCGATGAGGTTGATGACGTGCTTGAAGCCGGCGCGCTGCAGCAGGCTGCTGGCGATCATGCTGCGGTATCCGCCCTTGCAGTGAACCGCAATTGGCGCCGCGTGATCCATCTCTGGTGGAGAGACTCTGAAGTTGTCGAGCGGCCACCAGGTCGCGCCCGCAATGTGGGCGGCATCCCACTCCGGTTCGCGACGTACGTCGAGCACTTGGACTTCGTGTGATTTCAATCGCGCATCAAGCTCGCCTGCAGTCATCTGTGAAATGGTGGCCACAGGAAATCCAGCCTGCTTCCAGGCGGCAACGCCTCCCTCAAGATACCCATCCAGAACTTCGATGCCGACACGCGCCAGCCTGAGCCGGGCCTCTTCTAACTGTGAGTGCGGTCCCGCGATCAGCACCGGATGCGATGACAACCCCAGCACCGTGCCTGCCCATGACGCAAACTGCCCGGAGAGCGCGATGTTCACCGAGCCCGGCACATGGCCTGCTGCAAACTCGTCACCGGGGCGTACGTCGAGGACGATTTCGCCCTCGTTCAACATGGTATTCAACTCAGGCGGTGCGATGCCCCGCAGCGGTGGCAGGTCCGACAAGGCCGGCGCGCCGGTGCGATTGATCTCGGCGTCCTTGAGGAAATATTCCGGCCGCGCGGGAAGATTGCTGGTCAATTGAGTGACGAAGGCTTCCCTGCTCTTGATCTGGAGCGCGTAATTGGTGAGGCGCTCCGTGCCGATCGTCGACGACCGCTCGGCCCGCATGTTCTTTCCGCACAGAGAACCGGCTCCGTGCGCCGGGTAGACAAGCACGTTGTCCGGCAGCGTCAGCAATTTGTGCAAGCTGTCGTAGAGCAGGCCCGCGAGTTCCGCCGGAGTGTGCCTGGGGGACAGGTCGGGGCGTCCGACATCGCCAATGAACAGTGTGTCCCCGGTCAGAACCGCCCACGGCGAGCGAGATTTCTCTTCATCCGTGACGACCAGGCAGATGCTCTCCGGCGTGTGGCCCGGAGTTTCCAGCACGCGGATCGATGCCTTACCAAACTTCAACTCAAATCCGTCGCCCACCGGCACGTGAGGAAAGATCGCTCCCGCTTGCGCACCGATGTAGATCTTTGCGCCCGTGCGGGCCGCCAATTCCTTGTGTCCGGAAACGAAGTCCGCGTGCAGATGGCTCTCCACAATATGCCGGATCGTGAAGCCGTGCTGCGCGGCAGCTGTCAAGTACAACTCCACGTCCCGTTGTGGATCCACCACCACCGCTTCGCCTTCCGAAGCCAGCAGGTAGGAGGCGTGGGCGAGGCATCCCAGATAGAACTGTTCGAAGTACATGGAGACGAATCCCGAACGTGCTAACCGATGCTAGAACAAAACGGTCGGCAATGCCACGGAAGAGGTGATCAGGAGGGAGTCAGAATCACGAGGGGAGCGGAGTGATGAATTCCAGGCCAAAGCAGAATCCGTTACGGGAGCGAACGATGGCGGTCAGCCGTGAAGGCGTGGGAGTTTCGAACTCGATCTCCAACAAGTCCCCAGGGTTCAACAGGATTCCCGCATACAGGACCATGCCGCCTTCGCTCAGTTCGGTGCCGCGGCCCTCCACTACAGTCGTCGAGAAGCCTTTTGAAGTCACGACGCGCACCGGCATGTCGACCGGAACGCGGGGCCAGCGGCGTGTAGTTTCAGACATGTTGTCTATGATTCTCCTTGCAATTAAGTTTTTCAAATTACTAAGGTGAAGTGAGCTTGTGTGCGCGTTTCGGAACGGCGCAATCTCGACCCTTGAAATCCCAGCCGGTGCCGCCGCGTCCTGTACAATTTGCTGGTGAATTGGCGCAGGAAATTGTGTCTGGCTACGGTCTTCGCTTTGTCGCTAGGCATACTGACGTGGGCAGAATCGGTTTCACAACTCCAACCGACGGGTTACGTCAATGATTTCGCGCACGTTCTTGATCAGAACACGAGCGCGCAGATCACGGACACTCTGCCGGCAGATCGACGAAAAGGCTCACGCCCAAATCGCCCTCGTCACCATCAATTCCCTCGACGGCTCCGACGTCGAGAGTTACGCGGTCGATCTCTTCAAGAAATGGGGCATCGGCAGCAAATCCACCAATCGCGGCGTACTGATCCTGTACGCCATACGCGATCACCGCGCGCGCATTGAAGTGGGTTACGGGCTGGAACCGATTCTGCCCGACGGTAAAGTGGGCGGCTTTCAGCGGGAAGCCATTCCACTGATGCGCAGCGGGAACTACAACCAAGCCCTGCTGCTGGTCACAAGCCGCGTTGCCGACGTCATCGCGAGCGATGCAGGAATCCAACTTACAAATTCGCAGCCGCGGGCTCCGACTCAGCCAGAGCCGCAGGCCGGCGGTGGTTTGTCGATCGGCGGGATCATTGGAATTATCGTCGTTATACTGATCATCCTTTTCACCCCCTTGCGCAGCATCCTGTTCTGGCTTCTTTTTTCTCAGGTTTTCGGTGGACGCGGCGGAGGTTTCGGGGGGAGGCGGAGGCTTCGGCGGTGGCGGCGGGTTCGGCGGCTTTGGTGGAGGCAGTTCTGGTGGCGGCGGGGCAAGCAGCAGTTGGTAGCACGCGAGGACACAATGGTTCCTGAAGATAAGATCGACGACTTTGTGAAACGGGTCCGCGAAGCGGCCGGATCGAACCTCGAGAGCGTAATTCTGTTCGGCTCGGCAGTGTCCGGCGATTTTCATCCCGGTCTGTCGAACCTGAACCTGTTGTGCGTCCTGCGCGACTGTTCGTTCGCCGCGTTGCAAGCCCTCGCGCCGGTTGCGAAGTGGTGGGAGCGCCAGAAGCAACCTGCCACCACTTTGTATGACTCGCAAAGAACTTGAGCGCTCCACCGATGTTTTCACCATCGAACTGTTGGACATGCAGCAACATCACCGCGTTCTGTTTGGCGAAGATGTAGTGCAAGGCTTGCGAATTTCCATGCACGTTCACCGCGTACAGGTCGAGTATGAACTGCGGGAAAAACTGATTCTGCTTCGCCAGCAAGTCCTTTTGGCGTCGGGGAACAATTCGCGATTGTGGGACTTGCTGTTGCGTTCTGTGCCGTCGTTCGGCACGCTTTTTCGCCACGCTCTGATCGCGCTTGGGGACGCTTCGCAACCAGGAAGACGGGAAGCCGTACAGGCCCTGTCGAAGCGGGTGGAATTCGATCCGTCCGCCATCCTTCAGGCGCTGGATGTTCGGGAACACAAAGCCGACCCCAAGAAGATCGACATCAGCGATCTCGTGGCTCGCTACCTGGCGGCGATTGAGAAAGTTACTGCCGCTGTCGATGAGGCGTTAGACTCAGATGCACCCGGCCGTGCGTAACGGCATCACATTCAACTTTTGAGGAGGAACGTATGGGTAAAGGTTTAATTGCAGCTGATCGTAATTATCGTTTTGCTGGTGTTCGCGCTCGTGTTCTTCGGGCAATACGTCGGCGTCAAAAACACGCTGGTGACCAAGAATGAAGCGGTGAAGAGCGCGTGGTCGCAAGTCGACATCGTGCTGCAACGGCGCGCCGACCTGATCCCGAACCTGGTCGAGACAGTAAAGGGATACGCGAAGCAGGAGCAGACTGTGTTTGGCGACATCGCCAAGGCGCGCTCGGCGTTGCTTTCGGCGGGAACTCCACAAGAAAAGATCGCCGCCAACGGGCAACTGGATGGAGCGATCGGCCGGCTGCTGCTGATCGTAGAAAATTATCCGCAACTTAAATCGAACGAAAACTTCCTGCGGTTACAAGACGAGCTTGCGGGCACCGAGAATCGCATTGCGGTCGAGCGCAAGCGTTACAACGACACACTGCAGGACTACAACACCTACGTCCAGCAGTTCCCCAATAGCATTTTTGCAGGATGGGCGGGGTTCAAACCGAATGAGGCTTACTTCGCGGCATCAGAGGGCGCGCGGGAGGTTCCCAAGGTGAATTTTTCCAATCCCAGCACGTCGGCTCCGCCGGCGAGTCCACAACCAGCACCGGCTCACTAGGAGCTTAGTGTGTCTATCGATACACTTCTATTTCGAGAGGACTTGCTCGTCGCATACGAACCGGCGTGAGCAGCGGAAGATCGGACACTACGGTTCGCACCAGATCGTGCTGCAAGCGCCACCAGCCATTGAATACTTGGCCGCCGGAGTAACGAACCTGCAAAGGACGCCACCCGTCAGGATTGGCGGCCACCGGAGGAATGGGATGCTGCCCTCTCTCTCCTGACGACTGTGGCCAGCCATCGGCAGGGCTAACGCACATGCATCTGGTGTCCAGTCGAAGGCCCACGCGTAATGCTTTGAGGGCACTTTCCTTTCCGCTCCACAGCAGGGCCAGGAGCAATGGGCGGTCTTGGACAGCCACACGCTCAATGAGCGCTCTCTCGTCGATCGTGAAGTAGTCGGTGACGAAGGCATCACTACGAGGTTCGATCGTCTCCAGATCACAACCGAAGCTGGTTCCAAGGGGCGCGACGGCGCATAAGGCCATGCCGGAACGGTGACTGAGTGAGATGGCAACGTCTGCCGCTTGATCGTCGAGAAAAACTTCTGGCGCGCCTGAGGAGGAGGCGCGTATTTCCATGCTCGCGAGCGAGGGAAAATCAGTCGGCAGGTTGAGGCGAGCGGCCAGGGCATGCTTCGCGGTCCAGCGACCTAGGCGCCAGTCGGCGCGTCGCTTGGGAATGCGCATGCTGCCAAGACGAAGGGTCTCGTACGCGCTCAGCCATTGAGTCTCGGCGGGCACATCAGCTTCGGTTTGCTCCAGCCAGTAGATGTTCATGGGAATTGTTCTGCGGCCGTGCTCGCCCACATTCAGGCGCGGAACCCGCCGCACAACGTACTTTAAACGTTAAGGCCACAGCTCCCACCGGCGCTTCCGTGCCGGACTTTCACGTGCCGCCGCTTCGCGGCTGGAGTGGTGATACCTGGGCTCGCCCCGCTGGGGCTGGTTCGTTTTTCCGCTTTCTACCCACGGCTTGTGCCGTGGGCTGCATTCTTACACCGCTTCCCGGCTACACCACTAGGCCGCTACGATCTCGAGCTCTCCTTTTTGTAAGGCATCTTCCTCGCGCTCAACTCCTCGTTCCACCGCGTTGACCAGATAAGAACGAAGATTCTTGGGCGGAATAATATGATTGAGCGCGCCGACGCGGAGAGCACGGAAGACGCTGTGCACATGGTCGAATTCGGCGGCCATTTCGCCTAGTTTTTCGGAATAGACGACGCTGTAAAGTTCGTTCCACTGGGTTCGCAGCCGGCCTTTGTCCGCGGGGTCGGCCTGGAGCATGGTCTGGTTCAAAGCCTGGAGGCGCTCATCGTTGCGCGTACGGGACTCGACCTCTCCAGCGAAAACTACAGCGGCGGCGGGAGCGCCGCCAATGACGGAGGCGTAGGTTCCTTCCAAAGCGGCGACTTCAAGCTGCTGGTTCAGCGCCCGCGAGAAAACTACGTAAGCACCGCCGTGATAGCGCGAGATCACACAAAACACGATGGGGCCTTTGAAGTTGACGACGGCTCTCCCGATCTCCGCGCCGTATTCGAGTTGCAGCCGGCGCATCGACTCCGGCGAACCATCAAACCCTGACAAATTCGCCAGCACAACCACCGGGCGATTGTTGCTGGAGGCATTGATGGCGCGCGCTACTTTCTTCGAGGACTGCGGGAAGAGCGTCCCG
Source organism: uncultured Acidobacteriaceae bacterium (assembly GCA_963791515.1). GTDB lineage: Bacteria > Acidobacteriota > Terriglobia > Terriglobales > Acidobacteriaceae > Sulfotelmatobacter. The sequence continues at coordinate 194,619 of CAWBSS010000002.1, forward strand.
GCCGACCATTGGTCCGGGCCGTCGGCCGGGATGAATCCCAGTCGCGGCACGGAGCGGGACTCGATGCCGATGAGGCAAATGGGATAACCGCCGAGATGCGCATCCCACACGACGGCGGTCTCCGCTGCGCGCATCCCTGCCCAGCGCTCCAGCGGTGGAAGGTCCTGGTCGATGGCTGCCATCATCACCTTGCGAATGTCGAAAGGCTTCTTGCGGCCGGGATTGGTCTGCGTCCGACAGAATCTCTCCCACGAGCGCGAAACCGTTCTCGCCATTCTCACTGTGCGGATAGCTCTGAACATCGCGCTCGATCGGATCGGAGGTTATGGCTCGGCGAGGAAAGCGCTCGCCCGGCATGACGTAGGTATGCTCGTAATGTCGGAACAAAATATGACAGGCTTCATTGATATCGCGCGCCCAGTACTGTGCCTGGCCGTTGACTCCCATGATGCGGTCGTACCCGCCAATTCCCTGATTGTCTTCGGCGGAAATGCCGCCCGAGTAATCCAAGGCACGCTTGCCGGTGAGCACCATGGCTGCTTTCGGTGTCATCACCAGAATGCCTCGAGTATGCATGAGCATGGTGGCTTCGGCATTCCAGTAAGGCTGGGCTCCCACGTTGATACCGTTGATTAGAAGATTCACTTCGCCGCCCGCTTGGGTAAATTGCACCAGGCGGCGCAACACGCGGGCGATCCAGTCCATGTTTTCGACGCCGCTGTCCATCGAGATCTTCGCGCCGGCAGAGATCGGGAAACCATTCCAGAGGAACGCCCTTCTCCTCCGCGAGATCCAGGGCGCCCATAATGAGCCGGCACTCGGTTTCGGCTAGCGCTCCCAAGTCTCTTGCTGGGATCTCCCAGCAGCAGGACGCGAGTCATGCCCTCAGGATAGCGAGGGGTGAAGTTGCGAATGACGCCGACGATGATGTTGGCGCGATTCTTGCCGTAGGGGCGATCGACGGGAACCAGCCGTCCCTCGGGGTCGAGGTCGTGCTCAACGAAGTCGCCGGGAGGGAATTCGCTGCGTGCGTCCTCCCGTGCGGAAGTGAGCATCTTGATGATCTCGTACGGATAGACCAGTCCGCGACGGCGGACACGCACTACTTTTTGATCGTATTCGGAGAGCGGTTTGAGCGCGAGCAGTTTGTCGGCGGGACGGAATGTGATGAGCAGACCGCTGCCGACCGGGCTGGAGATGCGCACTACGAGATCGCGCAATTCTCCCGTGGACGGATTGGGAATGCGGGCACGCACTACCACCTGTTCCAACCCCAGACCTTCCGTCGCCGGTAGGAGCCGGCGCACAATGTCGCGCAATTCGTCGGGCTTGAGATTGAACGGAGGCCAGACGTATAGAAACACGCGGTTCCAATAGAGGCGCTCCTGGGGACGCCGGCGCGACTGAAACAGCCGGATCGCAGCGAGCGCTTCCATCAGCATGCGTTCCAGATGCGGCAATTGCACGATGCGCCCCGCTTCGTCGCGCACGGGAGTCACGTCGCGCACTTCGGCAGCGGCAAACAAACGTTCGTCCTTCGGATTGTCGTGGGCAACGGCGTGGAGGAGATAGACATCTTCGACCGATGGCAGGCGCTCGATCTTGAAATTGCCGAGCCGCCAGAGATGCAGACGTTTCCCCATCATGGGATGTAATCCGCGGTAAAACTGATCTTCTTCGTACCCATTTGCGCTGGGCTGAAAGGTGAAGTGCTGCATAGCGCTGACGCGCTGGCCATGGCCCGCACCAGCGGCGGCTACCACGATGCGCTGGATGGGACGAGGAAACGCAATCTGGTTAAGCATCGACTGAACTTCACGCTGCGTGGTGTCTGCATCAGCCAGCTTGCCGGAATGGCAGAGGTGAAAGTCCACAACGATGTCGTGACCGGGCGGGATGTCGGCGATCGCGGGAAGCATTGCGTGTGCGTCCGCGGGGAGGGCGTGATAGTCGGCATACTCGGCAAAGACATGCACACGCTTGCCTTCAGAGTCATATTCAGCCGAGAAATAGGGATGTTTGTCGGCAGACGACGAAGCTGGATTCAGGAGCGTACAAGTGCGGTAGTACCTCCAAGTGAGGACCGCCAGCATGGTGCGGCGCAACGCGGGATCGGCGGATGGGAAGCGGCCCGCAAACAGGGCCGCCAGCAACTGCGGACATTCGATGAGCGCATGGAGCCTGGCGCGGCAGTCGGCAGCGTCAGGATGCGCCGCGAGATAGTTGAGATGGTTTTCCGCTTCTTCGTAGACCTGATCTCGCGCGCGTTCAAACAACGGCTGATCGAAACAACGATAGCGCACTTCACGGGCAAGGTCACTGACCGAAGGATAGAGCTCATGGGTGATCGCGATCATGCGATCCAAGAGGATCCGGAAGGAGCCGCTGGCGGGTGTTTCCGGCCCTTTGGCACGGCGCAGACGCCGTTCAAGGATATCGAGAATCGAGGTTGTCTGTCCGCTCCATCCGCTGGTGCGACTTACAAATCCAGAGCAAGGTCTGTTTCAGTTCGGCGGAGCCATCCAGCGCACGCACGCCGTAATGAGCCAGCGCCCTCTGCAGTGCTTCGACAAAGGCTGGCGGGAGTCCTTCTCCGTTGGTTTCGACCATGCGCAAATAAGAAAACAGATAGGACTCGGCGCTCGGCTCTTCTCCGGAGGCACGATGGTTCACTTCGGGCTCGCGATGGAACAGGGAGCAGATGTCTACAAAGATGCTGAGAATCTCGTCCTCGTGCCGCGTGAGCTCGTCGCTGTGCGCAGGGCAGGTCTGACTCCAGGCCGCGAGTTGGCGCGCGTGCTGTGCCGGGTCGAGATCAAAGCCCAGCATGACTTGACGGATTTCCTTGAGGGTCTCTATGCATGTGGCTTCCCGCGTTTCGTGCGAGGGGTAAGACTCGCCAAAGACCACGTGCTTCTGCGGCCCGACCGTGTCGTCGGCGCCTGTAGCTTCGATTTGGAGGAGGGGAGCGCCGGCGTCGACCTGCACGTTCGGCATGGTCATCACTTTTCGGACCCTGCCGGAAAAGGGTGCGACCACCTGAGTCTCCATCTTCATGGCTTCGAGCACGGCCAGGCGATCTCCAACTTCAACGGTATCGCCCGCCTTTACCGCGATGGAAACGACCACGGACGGGGCGGGGGCATGGACCACGCCTCCGTCGTCTCGATCCACCTGATGGGACACTCCGTCCACTTCAATGCGAGAACTCACGCCTTGGCTTGCCGAGACGACATGGAAGCGATGCCCGAAGACGGACAACCAACATTCAAACTGATCCAGGCGGTCGATGTGGGACTCGATGCGCACGCCGTCGACCTCGATCCGATAATCTTGCGGACCGAAGCGGTGAGTGTTCATCGAGTAGAGGCGCCCGCGATAGCGCAGGGCCAGGACGCGACCGATCTCACTGCGCACCTGCGGCCGGCCGCGGGCCGCGGATGCGTAGAACTGAGCCTGCTCTATGGCCAACTCAGAGTCGTAGGCATCGATTGCGGCCTGCACCAAAGCCACGTCGGCGTACTTCCTGGAAAGATGATCGCCGTCCGCCGCGATCCGGTCGAGCCAGCCGACATTGACCTCGCCACGCTGCACTTCCTCGCGGCCGAGCATTTCCAGTAGAAACGCTTTGTTGCTGGCGCCGCCCTTGACGACGATGACGCTTTCACCCAGCGCCCGCTGGAGCCGGGACAGAGCCTCTCTTCGGCTCTGACCATAGGCGATTACTTTGGCGATCATGGAGTCGAAATCAGGGGCAATGGTGTCGCCCTCGGTGACACCGGTGTCCACCCGCACGCCGGGGCCGGTCACGAAGCGGAAACGCTCCAGGATGCCAGGTGCGGCGGCAAAAGCGTTGTCGGGGTCTTCCGCATTCAGCCGCACCTCAACCGCGTGGCCGGTGGTACACGGGGGAGCGCCTTCGAGACGTCCGCCGCGCGCCACGTGGATCTGAAGTTTCACCAGGTCAAGACCGGTGGTACATTCGGTGACCGGATGCTCAACTTGCAATCGGGTATTGACCTCCATGAAGAAAAATTGGCTGGTTTGCGGCTGGTAGAGGAACTCCACCGTGCCGGCATTGCAGTAGCCAGCGGCCTTGCTCAAGCGAACGGCGGCTTCGCGCAGGTCGTGATCCTGTTGCGAGGAAAGCGCTGGGGAAGGCGCTTCTTCGAGCACTTTCTGATGGCGGCGCTGGATCGTGCAATCGCGCACGCCGACCGCCCAGGTTGTTCCATAGTGGTCGGCGAGGACTTGGACTTCGACGTGGCGCGCGCCCTCGACGCGTCGCTCGAGAAAAACCGAGGGGTCGCCGAAGGCCTTGAATGCTTCGACGCGGGCGCGTTCAAAGGAGTGCGGCAGTTGGTCCGCCGATTGCACCAGTCGAATGCCATGACCGCCTCCGCCCGCCGTGGCCTTGATCAGCAAAGGGAAACCCATACGTTCGGCGTGAGATAAGGCGTCAGCCAGAGTTTCCACCGGTCCGCCGCTCCAGGGTGCGACCGGAATCTGCGACAGTTCCGCAAGACGCTTGGCAGCGATCTTGTCGCCCAGCTGTCGCATCACGTCTCCGCTTGGCCCGATGAAAACGATTCCCATTTCGCGGCAGAGATCGGCGAAGGCGGCGTGTTCCGCCACGAAGCCCCAGCCCACCCAAGCAGCATCGGCACGCGTTGCCGTGAGCGCCTGTTCGAGCCGCGTGTAGTCGAGGTAACTGCTTTTGAGGCGCAGCGCCTCCCGATCCATGAATTGGGCGGCACCAAGAGAAACCGCCTCGTCTGCTTCGCGGACGAACATGGCATGACGATCGGGCTCGGTGAACAGAGCGATCGTCCGCAGCGGAACGCCGTGCTCCAGGCTGAACTCGCGGGCCGCATGAATAAAACGCATCGCGGGTTCTCCGCGATTGACAATCGCAACGCGTTGAAATTCGCTCTGCATACACACCCCGATGAAACGGTTGTGGGCTACTCGGGTCGCATTTGTCACGCCACCAGGAGTGCTTCTCCTGACATGATCTCCTGCAAGGTTTTCAGATGTTTCGCGTCGACGGCATTGGGGAGCGCCACTGTCTGGTAGCCGGTGAGACGCAGGTAGCAATTCCCGTTTGTGTCCAGAACTTCTGCAGCGAAGCTTTTCTGAACTGCGTCAGGAGTCACGACTGCGTACCAGCGGCCAGCGGTCGGCGTCGGCGCGCGGTAGAGGGAAAGCTCGCGAACGTGCTGTGGCAGGCCCATTCGGCCCTGCACGCCTAACTCCCAAACCCCTGCGGTTTGGAAACAAAGCTCGATCAGCCGTGGCGACATGATCGTGGGCAGCTCGGACGGATGGTGATTGGCGGGGAGATTCTGCGCCATCATGCCAATGACGCGTTTGCCATCCCACCATGCCTTCTCCACCACCTGATAGGCAGGTCCATGGAAGTAGAGTCGATAGATGTCGGCGGCTTCGATGATGTGCCCTTCGGGTGTACCCAGTGCAGGCACGGTCGGAGCTTGCATGCTTTGTTTCGCGAGTCGTACGCGCGCCGTGAAGTGAGTCGTACGTTGCGGCGCGGTTTGATTAGGCAAAGACCGCTGTCCGATCAGACGGCAATCTGCCACCAACTCATCTCCATGCGGGTGAATACGGGTCTCAACCTGTACCTCGCGAGGTTCGCCGCGATAGAACTTGAAGGGCGCCAGGAAGTTTACGTCCTCAACGCTTTCGACATGCCATCCGGGAAGCAGGCACAGGGCGGCTTCCGCAAAGGCCTCAATGCCCATCACACCGGGTAGTACGGGAGTCCCGTCAATCTGATGGTCGTGCAGGAACGGTTGATCGTGTGGATCCAGAGTCGTTTCGACGGTGTAGCCATCGGAAGCGCGGACCGCAACAACTCTTCCGGTCATGGGTCCGATAGCCGACGAAGACTTGATGGCAGCTTCTGCGGCGGACGCATCCAGCCCGCCGGTCGCGTCCCATTCATTCAGCAAGATGCCGAGGCGCTGGCCGATCACAATTTCGCCACGCGTCGCTCCGGCGGTGAGCTCGCGCCGGATCAGCGGAATACCCGCCTCCGGCGGCAGCATGTCGATGCCGGCCAGTTCCATCATCTTCGGGATGGAGCCGCGAGTGGCCATGCCGATCCCGCCCCAGGCGGTCCAGTCGATCACGATTCCACGCGTGTTGGGACGCGTGGTGCGGAAGCTTGAGGTGATTTTGCAGAGTAGATCGTTGGCGGAACTGTAGTCGGTTTGGCCAGCGTTGCCGAAGCGGCCGGCAATTGAACTGAACGCCACGGTCGCGCCCAGAGGCATGTCGCTAATGGCGCGCAGCAGATTGAAGAAACCGTCCGCCTTGACGTCGAATACCAGGTCGAACTCGCGTGGATCCTTGTCGGGCAGGAAGTGGCTCCGCTCGATGCCTGCGGCGTGCAGCAGGACATCGATGCGGCCATGGCGCTGGCGTACCTGGTCGATGACTGTGGCGACCGCCTGCGCATCGGCGAGGTTGACGCTGAAATAATGTGGCGTGCCGCCGGCCGCTAGGACCGCGTCAATGGCGGATTGGGCCGCGTGCGCCCTTTCCAGGCCGGCAAGTTCCTTTTCGACGAGCGCGGGAGTGGCCCGCTCGCCGCGGTTCTGGATCCGAGCGAACAGGTCGCGTTTGAGATTCTCTTTGTCGGTGACGAAGCGTTTGAGGTCGGGATTGTCCGGATCAGGTTTCGGAACTAGGTCGAGCAGATAGAAGGTGCCACCCGATGCGGCGGCTAGATCGGCAGTGATCGCTGAGACGATGCTTCCAGCCGCACCGGTGATGACGAAGACGCTGTTCTTGTCGAGCACCATGCCGGCTTGACCATCATTGGCGGGTTGTTCGTCAAGGCCGACGGACCAGCGCTGGTCTGCGGTGTATCCGATCTCGACTGCGCCAGGGTCGCGCAGAGTTTCGTCGATGAGGAGTTCGGCCACGTCGGTCGCGTTGCGATTCGATTCGAAGTCGACTGCTTTGACCAGGGACTCCGGGCGTTCGCGTTTGTAGGTCTTGGTGAAGCCGGTTACGGAGCCTCCAAGAGGAGCTATGGCTCCAGTGTCGTCATAACCGTGACGGCCGCCGAGCCGCATCGATGATACGAAGAATGTGCCAGCACGAGCGATATGCTCGTACAAGGCGCGCATCGTGGTGTAGAGCGACTTCACTCGCACGCTTAGGGCGTCGTGCCAAGTTGCGGAGTCGAGTTTGCGAAGATCGCCTTCGTTGTCGAGCGCTGGCAGCCAGAAGATGCCCTGGATCGGACCGGCGCCGGTCCATGATTTGAGGAGTGCGTTCAGCGTGTCGGAGTCAGGAGTGCCTTCGATGGTGAGCACTTGGACTTCCAGCGCGCGAAGGCGTTCGGTTAGTGCCGGCGCCACGCCGCCCTTATCGGGCATCACTATGACGCGGCTGTTGCGGTCGAGTTTCACGCCGGTCTCTTTGCAAACTGTGAGAGGAGGACGCAACGTTGCCACCGGGACGCGCCGTGGAATGCGATCCGTGGCCTGGAAGTTGGCAAGGGTTGGTCGAGCGGGAGGAGCGGATGCCGCTTTCGGTTCTGTTTGATGCAGCTTCACAGCAGGCACGGCAGTGGCCGCGACCAGCGCGGACCGGTCGTGCGCGAACTTGATGACGTGGGCCAGGGTGGGAAAGTCGCGCAGCTTCATGTTCTCGTCGCGGGGAATGTTGTAGGCTGCACGCACTGCGGCGAACATTTCTGCTTGCTTGACGGTGTCGACGCCGAGGTCGGCTTCGAGGTCGAGGTCAAGGTCCAGCATGTCTTCCGGATAGCCGGTCTTCTCGGCCACGATCTGCAGACACCTTTTTCTTGATCGGGTCGTCGGAACTGGCCTGCGGGACGACCGGCGCCGAAGACGGCACGAGTAATTCGCTGGTCGGCGGCGAGGATGAAACCGGTGCGGACGGAACTGGCGCAGGCGTACTCGCCAAGTCCGGCCGCTTCTCGTATACGAATCGAATCACATGCGCCAGGGTGGGGTAGTCGCGGAGCTTGCGGTTCTCGTCGCGCGGAATGTTGTAGATCTCGCGAATGGCCGCGAACATCTCCGCCTGCTTGACGGTGTCGACGCCGAGGTCGGCTTCCAGGTCAAGGTCCAAATCCAACATGTCCTGCGGGTATCCGGTCTTCTCTACCATCAAGGCGAGGATGCGTTCCTTCACGGCATCTCTAGCGTTGGCGGAGATCACTGGGGGTGCGGGCGGGATAGCCTGGAACGCGATCTCTTCTTTGACGAGCGTCACAGGGGGTGTGGGTTTTGCGGCGCGAAGATCGGGCCGCTTCTCGTACACGAATCGAATCACATGCGCCAGCGTGGGGTAATCGCGGAGCTTGCGGTTCTCGTCGCGCGGAATGTTGTACATCTCGCGGATGGCCGCGAACATCTCGGCTTGCTTGACGGTGTCGACGCCGAGGTCGGCTTCCAGGTCGAGGTCCAGGTCCAACATGTCTTGCGGGTATCCGGTTTTCTCGACCATCAGCGCGAGGATGCGTTCCTTTACTGGATCGCGATCTTCGGCGGAGGTTGTTGCGGGCACGGACCCCGCGGCTTTGACTTCGGGCTCTTCCTTCTTAACAGCTGCCGCTACCGACGCTGTAGGCGCGGGTTGCGGGGCACGGAGCTCGGGTCGCCGGTCGTGCACGAACTGAATTACGCGAGCGAGCGTGGGGAAGTCTCGTAATTTAATGGTGTCGTCGCGGACGATGCCGTAAGCCTCGCGGATGGTGGCCATGACCTCGGCTTGTTTCACGGTGTCGATGCCCAGGTCGGCTTCGAGATCGAGATCCAGGTCGAGCATGTCAACCGGATAGCCCGTCTTCTCGGCTACCAGAGCCAGGACCTGCTCCTTGACCGGATCGCCTTCCACCGCTGGCTTGGGAGGGCTTGGCGGCACGGGCGGAGGCGTCTTAGCTTCCACTCTCGATTCAACGACCGGGCTCGGCGGCTGCACCTGTGGAGCATCTACCACTGGAGCAGGCGAAGTTGTGGCGGCGGCCACCGTTTGAGATTTTTCTGTGACTTCCAGCAATCGGGCTGCTGGCCGCTGATCGCGCACCCGCAGCGTGCGACGCACAACTTCCAGATCCGCAGTTGGATAACCTGCGACCTGGCTGAGCCAGGCCTTCCAGCAGTTTTCGTCGACGATGCGATAGGCATAGCCCAGATCGCTGGGGCGGCGGTGGACGCCGTCCTTGGGAGCGATCCAATGCAACAGCGACATGCTGATTTGCGAACCGAATCCGGCGCCGAGGCGGACTGCGTATTCGATGGGGTATCCGCCACCCTTGGATAAGTTCAACGTACCCAACTCGGGATCGACCTCTTTGAAGTTGGCTACGGGTGGAACCACGCCAGTTTCCAGCGATTTCACCGCAACCACATCTTCGATTCCGGTGCCCATCGCATGGCCAGTCTGACCTTTCGTATTGGCGATCACGATCTGATCCGCTGCATCGCCGAACACGTGGCGCAGAGCGTTGATCTCGGCCGAGGCGCTGCCACCGCGCGCGGGCGTGTAGGTCTCGTGAGAAACGAAGACGGTATGGGGCGCGATCTGCTGGCGGGAAATGCCATGAAGAGATTCGGCCTGCGACACCAGGTTTTCCATCATCTGGCCGATGTGCTGCACATCGAGGCGAGTGCCATGGAAGGCGCTGTTGGCGGTGACTGTGCTGAGCACTTCGCAGATGGGCTGAATTCCCCGTTCCCGCGCGGCTTCTGCGCTTTCGACGACCAGACCCGCGGCGCCCATGCCGACGATCAGGCCGTGGCGGCGGCGGTCAAAGGGCGTGGCAGCTTCTTCGACGACTTCGTCGGTGGCTGCGGCCCCGCTAGCCAGGAATCCGGCGCCAAACCATTCGATGGAATGGTCGGAGGTGACGTCGTCGGCCGAGATGATGATCACGCGGCGGCAGCGGCCGGCACGGATCCAGTCTTCGGCGAGCGACACGGCTTGCGTGGTACTGGCGCAGGCGGAGTTGATTTGTGTGTTGGGACCGCGGGCGCCGATGAACTCGGCGAACTGGGAGTGTCCCATGGCCAGGGTTCGGAGCAGGAAGCGGCGATCGAAAACGTACGGCTCTTTCTCGATGGCGTCGCGGAGGTCCTCGGTTCGGCGTTCGATTTCCTGTTCGAGGACGGAATCTCCGTTGCCTTTCGCAGCTCTGGCGAGCACGCCTTCCAGCAAGCCCAGTTGCTCGCGACGCGAGTGATCGCTGTAGTAGCGCGACATCTCGTCGGCGAAGGAGTCGCATCCGGGAAATGCTGAGGCGAAGATCACTCCGGTGTCTTCGCGCAATGCGTCGGGCAGCGCCCAGCGATCCTGCAGTTGGGTGCCTTTGGTGGTGGTCTTGTAGCGCATGACCAGCGGGATGCCGGCATCGCGCAAGGCGTCCAGGCCGACGGCAATTGCCAGTTGGGTAACGCGGTCGAGCGCAGCGCGGCGGTCGGCGGAGATGCCGAATTCGGTTTCGAGGTCGAAGGCGCCGCCGCGGCCCGCCAACTTGATTACGTCGGCAACGTTGTTAATGGTTTCGAAGGTCGGTCCGCCGTTGTCGCTCTTGACCAGACGCGTGATGTGCTTGTCGAGCATGGCCTTGCGCAGGCGGGTGGGAATGAGATCGATGAATTGATCGCCGCGCAGGATGCGGGCGAGATTGGCGTCATCGAAAATGTGCTCGGTTCCGGGAAGGCCCAGAGCCGCGCCGGTAATGACGACCGGAAGGTCAGCAGGGGCACGGTCCTGACCACGATGAATCTGCCAGCCGCGTTCGAGAACCTCGGCGAAGAAGCGGCCGAGTTCGGTGTAGTGATCGCCGTCGGGGGCTGGCGGCGCGGGGATGCTAGCGGCAGAAGCGACAGTGATGGACTTAGGCGTTTTGGCCGGCGTTGGTGCCAGCGAAATCGATGCTGCCGGTTTCTCGGTTGAGACTGCGGCGGTCCCGCGGCCCAGTCCTGCGGCGTAAAGGCCGCATAGCGCCTGGTTGAACGATGCGATGTCGCCGAACTTGGGATGATTGGTGAAGAGTGAAACCACATCGCCGTGGTCGCCGAGGACATCCTCGGCGAAACCTTGCAGAGCCTTCTTTGGACCAACTTCCACGAAGATGCGCGCGCCAGCTTCGTACAGAGTGCGCAGGCCTTTGACGAATTGCACGGGAGAGGCGACTTGCCTGGCGAGCAGGTCCAACATCTGCGGAACAACGCCCGGGCCGGAGGGATAGAACTCGCCATTTACATTGGCAACGATGGGCAGGCGCGGCGATTCCACGTGAAGGCGCGCGAGTTCCTGCCGCAGCGGTTCGCTGGCTGGCGCCACAATCGAGGTGTGGAAGGCGTGGCTGACGGGCAACTCCGAGACTTCGTAGCCGGCTTTTTGAAGAACTTGCATGGCTTGCGTAACGGCATCGCTGGCACCGCCAATCACTGCCTGGTGGTCGCTGTTGATATTGGCGATCACCACGTAGCCCTGAACCGTCTTCAGGATTCGTTCGATTTCAGGCAGCGGCGCAAATACGGCGGCCATCTCTGCCCGTGTCTGCCACGGCCACGCGGGTCATGCCGCGGCCGCGGGCGCTGACGGCTAGCAACGCGTCCTCGAAGGGCAGAGCGCCGGAGGCGACCAGTGCGCCGTATTCGCCCAGGCTGTGTCCCATTGTCATGTCGGGCTGGATGCCGTAAGCGGCCAACAGACGGGTGAGTGCGAGATCGATGGCCAGCACGGCCGGCTGAGTAATGGCGGTCTGGCGCAGATCCTCGTCGGCCTTCGCGACGGCGGCGGGATCGGTCTGGTCGACAAAAACAAAGTCGGTGAGGGGCTTGCCGAGCAGCGGGGTCATCACGCGATCCGCTTCGGCAAAAGTTTGCGTGACAATGGGTTCTGATGTGTAGAGCGGTCGCAGCATGTTCACGTACTGCGAACCTTGCCCGGTATAAAGGAACGCGACTTTGGGCGCGGGACCTTGACCGCGGAAGATGCCTTGTGCACGCAGAGCTTTCCAAATGGCGGGCTGATTTACCGCGAGGGCTTTGAGCGCCTTGGCTGACTTGTCCGCCAAATCGGCGGCGTCGGCATAATCGATCGCCAAACGCTGGGGAGCGCGCAGGTCGCCTTCGGCGGGGGCGATGGGCGCGGGTGCGCGACCCGCTTGGGCATCCTTCATGACGGCGCGCAGACGATCGGTGAGATCGGTCTCGGAGGCAGCTCCAATCAAGAGAGCGCCGCGCAGTGGCGGCTTGCAGGCGAACGGAGAAGCGGAGGACACCGCGGGAGACGAAACTTCTTTCGCGTTCATGACTACCTCATTGATTGCAGTTTGGGGGAGGGTGCCGACAGCTACGGAACGCTTTCCATTTCCGGTCAGCCAGTGGGGAATGTGCTCTTCGAGGACGAGATGGAAGTTGGTGCCACCAAAACCGAAGGCGCTCACCCCAGCGCGACGAGGAGTGTTGGCCGGGACCGTCCAGGGCTTCAGTTCGGTGTTGACGTACAAAGGCGAGTGAGCAAAGTCGATGTCGGGGCTGGGATGTTCGCAATGCACGCTCGGCGGCAGCACCTTATCGCGAAGTGCCAGTGCGGTCTTGAGCAGCCCCGCCGCGCCTGCCGCGCCTTTGAGATGACCGATGTTCGACTTGACCGAACCCAGCGCCACGGAATGGGTTGGAAGATGCTCGCTACTGAGCAGATCGGCCATGCATTGCGCTTCGACCACATCGCCCACGCGGGTTGACGTGCCGTGGCCCTCGATCATGGTCGCGGTAGCGGGCGACAGGCCGGCGTTTTGCCAAGCGCGCTCCAGGCAGAACTTCTGGCCGACCGGGTTGGGTGCGGTGATCCCTTTGCCTTTGCCGTCGCTGGACGCGCCGATGCCGCGAAGCACGGCATAGATTTTGTCCCCGTCGCGCTCGGCATCCGCCAGGCGCTTCATCACAAAGATAGCGGAGCCTTCGCCCATGACGAAGCCGTCGGCCCCCTCGGCATAGGGGCGCGTTCCGGTGGCGGAGAGAGCGCCGATCTTGCAAAACTTGACGAAGGTCTGGACTCCCATGTTGCGGTCAATGCCGCCGGTGACGACCGCGTCGAAATCGTTCGCGACCAAGCCCTCTACGGCAGCGCTCATCGCCGCCATGGCGGAAGCGCAGGCCGCGTCGCAAACGAAGTTCGGACCATGGAAGTTGTAGATGTTGGCGATGCGGCCGGCAATGCAGTTGGCCAGTTCGCCGGGCATGCTGTCTTCCGTAATTTCGGGCAGCAGCTTGCCCATCCGGTCGTGCAATTCGCGTGTGATGTCAGTGCGAACCGCCTCCGGCAGGGCGGCAAAGCCGACGATTTCACCGAGCTGATGCGCATACTCCGGAAAGAGCACACGCATCGCGGTCAGATAATGTTTCTCGCCCGCCATGGCATTACCGAGAATCACGGCGACGCGATCGGGGTTCAGCGGGCGCTTGGGGTAGCCGTAATCTTCCAAAGCTTCGCGTGTGGCCGCGATGGCCCACTTCTGTGCCTGATCCATGGCATCGGTGACCCGCGGCGGAATCGGCAGATGCCACTTCATCGGATCCCACACCTGTTCGCGCACCCAACCGCCAATCTTTGAGTATGTCTTGTCAGGGGCGGCGGGATCGGCGTCGTAGTAAAATGCCGGGTCCCAACGGTCCGGCGTAACCTCGGTGATGCTGTAGCGGCCGTTCTTTACGTTTTGCCAGAAGGCCGCGACATTGGCGGCATCGGGCAGAACGGCTCCCGCTCCTACGATTGCGATGGCTCGATAAGCTGTGTCTTCCATGTGGACGCTCCTGTGCAACCGGAACCGGTCGGTTGCGCGCGAAAGATAGTCAGGCGTCTTGATACTCAGGCGGCGATTGCAGGCTTCACCGCACGGGCGTAGAGGACGTCGGCTACGAAATCCATGTCAGAAATCAGACCCGCCTGTGCACGGTGAATGGCGGGCAAATGCAAACTCGTTTCGAAGGCGGACATCTCCGAATCGTTGATGCCGCCGGCGCCGCACACCCAGCGCAAGCCTTCTTCCGCGACCTTGAACGCTGCTTCGCGGGCAAAGGTTCGGCTCACTGCTGCGAGCGCGGTTGCATCAAAGCGCCGGTTCGCCTTTTCGTTCAGCTTGTTCTCTGCGAGAAGGGCGGCGCGACGCGCCAGCGTGCCCGCGCACTCGGCATAGGCAATCCACTCTCCCAGACGCAGGAGAATGTGCTGATAACGGGTGAGGCGTGCGACGCGCGCTTTCTCCATCAGTTCGGCGAGCGCGTGATGGGCTAGTGCGGCAATGTTTGCGCCCACGTTCGGCTGGCGCGCATGCAGAGCCTCTAACTCGCGCGCCTTCTCGTGATAGTGCTGGCCGCGTGTCTTCAGATGGAGCTGCCAGCGGTCGCGGCTGATCGTCATCTCCATGATCTCGGAGGTGCCTTCGTAGATCGTGGTGATGCGAACGTCGCGGCTGATCTTTTCCACCATGTACTCGTGCGTGTAGCCGTAGCCTCCGAGCGCCTGGATGCTGGCGTCCGCAGCCTGATTTCCAGCCTCGGTCGCCATGTACTTCGCGATCGCGCCTTCGGTGTTCAGGCTACCTTCACCGGCGTCGATGCGCTCGGCGGTCTGTTCGATGTAGGCGCGAGCGGCTTCGAGCCGCGCCACATGAGGCACGATCAGCTTGTGCGTGTACCCTTGCTTTTGCGAGAGCGGCGCTCCGGCCTGAATGCGCTTGGTAGAGTACGGAATCGCACGATCGAGGGCCGCCCATCCGGCACCAAGGCCGAACGCCGCGACCATCAGGCGGGTGTAACCAAAAACAGCCTGCGCCTGGTTGAGGCCCTGGCCTTCGACGCCGCCGATAAGCCGGTCGGCATCGACATAGACGTCGTTGAAGGCGAGTGCTGCGGTGTTGCTGAGGCGAATGCCGTGCTTGTCTTCGGGTTCGTCGTGGGTGAATCCTTTCGCATCTTTTTCGACGATGAACCAAGTCGGCCCGCTCGGTGTGCTGGCCAAAACCGTGTACGCGCCAGCTATTCCGCCGTTGCTGATCCATTGTTTGTTGCCATTGATCTTGTAGCCGACGATGCGGCCGTCTTGCATAACCCGGTCCGCCGTGGTGCGGAGCGCGCCCAGGTCGCTGCCCGCCTCTGGTTCCGTGGCGCCGTAGGCGAAGAGCAGCCCTTCATCCGCGATGCGGGTCAGCCAGATTTTCTTCTGTTCCGGAGTGGCGCCAACCGTGATCGGGTCGCTACCGAGAAAAGTAGCCAGCACCGAAGTCGCGATCCCGAGGTCGATGCGCGCCATCTCCTCGCAAATGCAGTAGACGTCGAACGTGCCGCCACCCATGCCGCCGAACTCTTCTGGAATGAACAGGAGTTGAATGCCAAGCTTGTCGGGACTGCACATGTCGCGGACGATCTCGATGGGGCATTCGTCGCGCTCATCGAGATCGATCAGGGCTTCGTCGGGCAGGCGCTTCTTGGCAAACTCTTTGAGAGATTTCACGCTCAGTTTTAACGTCTTCGATGCAAGCATGGGCTCCTCACTTGGCGGCAACGCCGCGGAGTTCACGGGCTTTATTGGTCAGTTCGGGAAGGAACTCGAGGAGGTCGTCCACGATTCCGACGTCGGCCACCTGAAAGATCGGGGCCTTGGGATTCTTGTTAATGGCGATCAGAAACGGACTTCCTTTAATGCCAGCCAGGTGCTGGAACGCGCCGCTGATGCCGCATGCCAGGTAGACCTTGGGCTTCACGGTCTTTCCCGACGAACCAACCTGACGGGACTTCTCCATCCACTTAGCATCGACCACGGGCCGCGAGCAACTCACGGCGGCACCGAGCACCTCAGCCAGTTCTTCGGCAAGGACTACGTTGTCTTTTTCCTGAATGCCGCGCCCGATGGAGACCAGTACACTGTGCTTGGTGATATCCACATCGCCCGCTTCAGCGACGATCGTCTCCAGATAGCGGCGCCGCGCCACCAGAGCGCCAACGTCCGACGACTTGTCAATGACCACGCCCGAGGCGGCAACGCTCGGCTCCGGCTTGAATGCTCCGGGACGAATATTGATGACCGCGCCGGAGGAAATGTCGCAGTGCACGTGGGTGCTCACCTGACCGCCCAGTTCTTGACGAACCAGGCGAATGCTCTTTCCCTCCACTCCATCGATCGCCAAGACATCGGAAACAAAAGCGGAGTTCAGTTTGATCGAAAGCCCCGGCGAGAGATCGATTCCAAAGTGATCATGGGGGACGAGCACAATGCTGTCGGGTGGCAGAACACGTACCAATGCCTGCCGGACCAATTCTGCGTTTGGGTAGGCAAGAGCCTCGTTTGCGACCTTCCAAATTTCGGCGAAGGAGGAACCGAGCGAACTGCACGCCGCATCGAGATCCTGCCCCCAGCCAGTAAGGATCGCTGTAGGGACCGCGGTAGCATCGATCTTTTTTGCGGCGGCTACGAGTTCGGCCGCGGAATCATCGGCGACTCCGCATTTGTGTACGATGTAGGCAAAAATGCGAGGCATTATTTCAGCCCTCCCTTCGCTGCCACTAGTTCAAGAACCCTGTCGGCGTTTTCTTCTCTGCTGCCGTGAAGCATCTCGGCTCCCTTGCTCAGCGCAGGAACGAAGTAGTCCACGCGCTTCACCTTCGCGGCCGCTTCCCCGACCGCGCCTTGGTCAATGCCGAGGTCAGACGCTGCCAAAGCAGGGATGGGGACGGATGCCACTTGCCGGATGCCCCGCATCCCGACATAACGCGGCTCGTTGATGCCGGTTTGAATCGAGAGGACACAGGGAAGATCGATTTCGTTGATCTCACGGTTGCCACCTTCGATTTCCCGGCTGACTTTCAGTAGCCCGGCCTCCACGGTGATCGAATTCACCAGGGAAGCAAATGGATAGTCGAGCATCGCGGCCAGCATTCCGCCCACCTGCGCGGCGCCGTCATCGGCCTGAACTCCGGTCAGGATCAGATCGTAGTGACCCTTTTCGACGAAAGCTTTGAGAATGGTTGCAATGCCCTTGCCGTCGGATCCGCTGAAGGCGTCGTCCGAGACGAGTGCCGCCCGGTTTGCGCCCATGGCCAACTCTCGGCGCAGGATCTCCTCGTCATCTTCGCCGCCGATCGTGACCACAGTGACATTGCCGCCGACCCGGTCGCGGATCTGCAGGGCTTCCTCGACCGCATAGTTATCCGCCTCGTTCACCGAGTACACGACTTCTTCGCGCTCAATGTCGTTTCCGGTGGCATTGAGCTCGATCTCGTTCTCTGAGGTATCGGGCACTCTTCGGGCACATACCAGAATTTCCACGGTTAACCTCCACAAGTTGCAGTTTCCAATTTCTCTGTTTTCTCGGTGCTCGCTTCGCGAACCAGGTGCTGGTCGACCAGTTCGGTGAGGTCCATAACCGACATCTTGCCTTCCATGCCCGCCACCTTGATTGCATCCTCGATGTTCACCATGCAAAACGGGCAGGCGGTCACGATCACGTTCGCCCCGGCTTCCGCGGCCATGCGCACTCGAACCACGCCCATCCTCTGTTCTTCTTTGGGCTCGTAGAACAGCATGAGTCCGCCGCCCCCACAGCAGAAGGAGCGGTCGCGCGACCGCTGCATCTCGACTCTGGTCAATCCTGGGATCGAGTCGAGCACGTCGCGCGGGTCGTCATAGACCTGATTGTGGCGACCCAGATAGCACGGGTCGTGGTAGGCATATACACATTCTTCGTTTTCTACCCGGTTGAATCGAACATTGCCAGCTCTCACCTCACGGGCGAGTACCTGACTGATGTGCTCAACAGGGGGAACATCTTTATAGTCGTGTTTCAGTGCGTTGAAGGCATGCGGGTCGGCGGTGACGATTCGCTGGGCGCCCGATGCCTTGATGGCCTCGGTGTTGTGGTCGCGCAAGGCCATGAATAGCGTCTCTTCGCCGAAGCGCCGGACTTCGTGGCCGCTGTCTTTTTCCGCGCCGCCCAGAATACCGAAGTTCTTACCCAGGGAACTGAGGATGCGCGCGGTGGCTCGCCCGATCGACTGCATGCGGTCGTCGTAGGAAGTGATGCTGTCGACGAAATAAAGAGTGTCGGCGCCGCTTCTTCCCGTCGAGCACCTTGACATTGACGGTCTGCTGGAACTCGGGGGTCTTTGTTATTATTGTGGCCTTGGCCCAGTCGCCTCTCTTTTTCTCCATCTTGCCGTAGGGATTGCCGCGACTCTCCAGAGCTCTCAGAGGCTTCTGTAATGACTGAGGTACATTTCCATCGTCGATCATTCCGCGGCGCAGGTCGACAATCTTGTCGATGTACTCCACCAGGAGCGGGCACTCCTCTTCACACGCGCCGCAGGTGGTGCAGGACCAGATTTCATCCTCGGAATAGATATTGCCGATCAGCGGCTTGCTATTGTTCGCCTTGCCGAGCACGGGATAGTGCTGGAACGCATAGTCTCGTGCTTTGATGGTGATGAATCGCGGCGCCAGCGGCCGACCGACCGCATTGGCCGGACAGTTGTCGGCGCAACGTCCGCAGTCGGCACAGGAATAGAAATCGAGCATGTGCTTCCAGGTGAAATCTTCGAAGGTCTTCACGCCGAAGGATTTCACCTGATCCAGACGCTCGTCGGGAACACCCCATCTCACCGGCTTTAGAGTCCCCCGCTCCAGTTTGGAGAAGTAAACGCTGAACAGAGAAGTTTCCACGTGGAACTGGATTCCAAAGGGCCGATAGCACAACAGGAAATAAAAGGTGATCTCATGGACGAGATAGGCCCCTACGTTGAGGCTCCAGAGTGTCGCCAATGGCATCGAACCAACAACCATCTGCAACATCCAAGGAAGAGAAAATGCGGCCAGAGTTTCCGCCGGCTGGCCCTGTTGTGAATGGCCGGCAAAACGACTGGCCGCAAACAGGCTGTCAGCGACCATCAGGACTGCAATGAGACCTAGGAGAAAAACGGCGTCTGCGGTGTGGCCTTTCCCGTACTTTGCGGGCACAGCGTAACGGGCGGGTTTGAAAATGAGACGGCGGACCGCGGCCACCACCATACATAAGAAGACGACAGTTGCCGCATAATCGGTGATTACGTCGTAGATGAACCCGGTTCTTCCGGAAAGGCCCGGCATCACAAAACTCTCAGAGACTCCTACGATCAACACCGAGAAGGCCCGGAGCGCCAGCAGAATGAATCCTGCGAAGATGAGAATGTGGAGAGTTCCTGCGAACCTGTAGCGCGGATGTTTCCACTGCCCCAGCCAGAACTTCAAGACTCTTCCGAGGCGAACTAAGGGGCGATCAAAACGGGGGTCCTGCTGGGCTCGAATAAGCGGCAGCAGTCGCTTCGAGACAATGTATATAAAACAGGCCACTCCGAGGACGTGGAGCGCCATAAACAGGTTCCGGCCGGGAACCAGCCAATCCGCAACGTGCTGAGGGGAATAGATACCTACCACGGTCTACACCCGGATTCCTGCCACTGCCTAGCTCTGGGACCGAAGGCTTCTACAGCCCTCTTCTACGCGTAATCGATCGGATTCTTCTCCAGCCAGTGGTCATCGCGGGTCTGGCTGATTTTTTTCCAAGCGCCGGAAGCGACGCTCGCAGTGAACTGTCGGTTGTCCCAAATTACGCCTGCGGCAAATCCGATAGCGCCGCCGAGCAAGCCGAAGGCAAGGGTTCTGGCAGGGGACCGTCTTCCATTTCCCATGGTCCCGCTCATTGCGCCCAGAAACGCTCCAACCGCCGCCGGGCCCAACGCATGCCCGGCTGATTCGCTGAGATAAGGAGCGAGCGATTCCTCCTTGAGAAAATCGTCTTCCCCTTCGTGCGCTCCATCGAGTGCGGAACTCACGAGCCTGTGTCCGTAACCAAGGCTGGATTTGGACCATTCCACAAAATTCATGGCTGCCTCACGCTGTGCTTTCTAGTTCGGTCGCGACTATGCTGCTCTCTGCGAACATTCCATGCGCGATTCGATAACTTCGAGCAATGCTTCGAAGGTCATGCCCTGATCGAGCATCCGAAGGAGAGTGTGGGCATCAAGTCCTACCGCTTCTCCAGCCTGCACCAGTCTCTCGATGGCTCCATAAACCGAGACTTCATGGGATTCGTGCAGGCGGGTCACAAAAACTTCAAGGCTATCGACGGTCTGGACTTCGGCGGGCACCTGGTCGACCTCGTTCCCAAAGTAGAACTCTGAGACGAACGAAGTCAGCAATGCCAGTCACGCCGCAATGTGACACTAGTCACACTCGCCTCCCACCCTGTGGAAAACTGAGAACCGAGGCCATGGGCAGCCATTTTCGGGCATTTCACCCAGCTCTTCAGGACAGTGCGCTGTCGGACGGATGAATGTTCGGGAGCGTACTGGTACATGCAGTTTTTCTTCTACACGCTGAGTGAGACCCAGATGGGACGATATAAGTTCTCTAGTTGGACGCTGCATTATGGCCCGCATCATCATCTTCAGCACGCTGTGGGGAATCGCCCTAAAAGACTGGGGGCAAGAGCAAAACACTGGTAGCATTCAGCCTGTTAGTGCTGGTGAGCTCGATGGTCATTGTGGGGTACGGAAACTGCGTCGGCGTCTCACACTGACTTCGACTGACCCGCGAGATCGAAACATGGCAGGATCGGCAAGACGTTACCCAAACCAGGTTTCCGAATGCAAAATGGCAGCCTTAACGGCAAACTAGTGATACTTATTTTCCTGCTCTCTTGTATCGTGCAGGTCGGCAGCGCCGCGCAGGACGAACAGCTGGCGAATCTGGAAAAGTCATTTGCGAATCCGCCGGATGACTGCCGAATCATGATGCGGTGGTGGTGGTTTGGACCGGCAGTCTCGAAGCCTGAGTTGCATCGAGAACTCGAGCAAATGAAGGCAGAAGGAATTGGCGGAGTCGAGATCGCCACATTGTATCCACTTGCTCTCGACGACCCGAAGACCGGCTTCCACAATCAGCAATTTCTTTCGGATGAACATCTCGATGCGATCCGCTTCGCCGCAACGGCAGCCAGGAAACTTGGCCTGCGCGTTGATATTACGTTGGGAAGCGGCTGGCCTTTTGGAGGCCCGCATATACCAGTAACTCAAGCAGCGGGAGAGTTGCGTGTCGAAACCATCCCAGTTCCGCCGGGCACAGACTCGATCGCTGTGCCCTACATTGATACGGGCGAGCAACTCATCGCAGCTTTTCTAGCTCCCGTCAAAGATGGTCAGCTTTCGTGGCACGATGCCAGGCAAGTGTCGACCATCATCAATGGCCGTCTGCAAATATCTCAGCCGCTGGAAGTTGCGAACGACGCGATTTTCTTCCTATCAAGTCGCACCGGGATGACGGTGAAGCGCGCGGCCCTTGGCGCCGAAGGGTTCGTGCTCGACCATTACGATCGAAGTGCGATCGACACTCATCTCCATGCAGTGGGGGACCGGTTGATCGAAGCGTTTGGCTAACCAACCCCCATACGCCGTCTTCAGCGATAGCTTGGAGGATTACGGATCCAATTGGACCAGTGACCTGATGAAGGAGTTTCGCGCCCGGCGAGGATATGATCTCACGCCCTATTTGCCGGCGCTGATCGGCGACGCCGGCCCGCTCACTGCCTCCGTTCGGCATGATTGGGGAAGGACGCTCACCGAATTGGCGAATGAGCGCTTTCTTGCTCCGATGCAGGCCTGGGCGCAAAAGCACCACACATTATTTCGCTCCCAGACCTATGGATTTCCGCCCGTCACACTCTCGAGCAACCGGTATGCGGATCTTCCAGAAGGCGAGGGCAAGGCGTCCCTGCTGATGTGGCGCGAATTCTCCGACGTGCGTTGGGCGGCATCGGCTGGTCACCTTTTTGGCAGTCCGGTGATCTCATCGGAAACCTGGACGTGGTTGCATTCCCCTGCGTTTCGCGCGACGCCTCTGGACCTGAAGGCAGAAGCCGATCTGCACTTCTTGCAAGGCGTCAACCAGTTGGTCGGGCACGGTTGGCCGTATTCACCTGAGGAGGCCGGGGAACCGGGATGGCGGATGTACGCTGCGGCCGCCCTCAACGCCCACAACCCATGGTCGTTTGTAATGCCGGACCTGGCTCGCTATCTGCAACGCGTCAGCTTCGCTCTTCGACAGGGAAAGCCCGCCAACGATGTGGCGTTGCTCCTGCCCAATGACGATGTTTGGTCCACGTTCTCCGTAAGAAGCGATTCCACGAATCCAGTCATTAGCCAGGGCGGCTTCAACACCGTGGGCTCGAATTTCAGCATTGATGAATCTTTGGATCATTCGCTCGTAAGCACGGTCATTCCGCAGGTTCTGGATTCTGGCTTTAACCTGGACTTCATCGACGCAGATGCAATCGACGTTGTGGGCATTCCGTACAAAGTGTTGATTTTGTCGGCCATTGACCGGTTACCGGTCACGACCTACCGGAAGGTTGAAGAGTATGCGCGGCACGGAGGGATTGTCATTGCCGCGCACAGCCTGCCCGCTACGGCGCCCGGAGTCCTGGAGGCAGAGTCCGACGGTCGGCAGATCCGGGAGATCTCGCAACGCCTGTTCCGCGCAAGCGACGCCGCGGGGCACTTTATTGCGGATGAGAAACAACTCGGAGCTGCTCTCGCAACCTATCTCACTCCCGATGTCATTCTTTCTCCCAAGACTCCGCGAATCGGCTTCATCCACCGCAAACTGGAAAGCGGTGATTTGTATTTCATTGCCAACACCAGCAATCAGTCACACCGCGTTCAGGCGACATTCCGCCACCCTGCGAGACATGCGGAATGGTGGGATCCGTTCACGGGCCAAGTATCTTCCGCCGAGAACCACTCTCCCGTGGAATTCGAATTGCTGCCTTACGAGTCACGGTTGATCCTCCTCACGGATTCGGCGACTCAGTCTGAGAAGAAGACACGGCCGGCAGCCGCCGCGCGCTCGAAGACACTCGACCTCACAACGGATTGGAAGGTAACTTTCAGCGAGACGAATCAAACTGTTCCCATGCCCTGGCTTCATTCCTGGAGTGAGGATCCACCTTTTCAATATTATTCGGGTCAGGTTAGCTACCAGAGGACCTTCGATCTCTCGCCCCAAGACCTGAGCTCCGGAACCAATGGCGTGCTTGATTTCGGACCGGGCACACCGATTGAGGAACCTAATCCGCTACCGCAACACAGCATGAAGGCATATTTAGAAGGCCCCATCCGCGAAGCAGCGGAAGTCTATGTCAACGGTGAGAGCGCGGGTTTTGTGTGGCATCCGCCCTATACGATCGACGTGACCAGGTTTCTAAATGCGGGGAAAAACCGCCTACGCATTATTGTCGGCAATACGGCCATCAACTCGTTGGCTAGCCGCGCGCTGCCTACTAACCGTTTGCTCAATGAGAGATACGGTGAACGATTCACTCCTCAAGATATGGTGAACCTGCAGGCCCTGCCGTCCGGAATTCTGGGAGGCCTGCGGCTGGATTTGCAACAGCGAGTTCAATCTCCGTGATGGAATGGGGCTGGGTCGCACCCTGACCCCGGGGTTCGGTCACTCTAGTGCCAGAGAAGCTTCGCCACAGCAGGTTGTTGGTCATTACGGAGTCGGTGGCGTGCGGCAGACCCTCGTCATCCCCGCACGCCGACTGAGACCGTCGCCTGGGCCCCTGCCTTTATATACCTTTACACGTATATGCTCTGTGGAGTATATCAAGCGAATGGAATCTGTATTCGAAATCATTGCGGAGCCGAACCGCCGCGCGATATTGAGCCTCCTGATCTCGTCACAACAGTCGGTGGGAGAGATCGAGCGTCAGCTTCGTATGCCGCAGCCGACCGTGTCCAAGCACCTGCGAGTGCTGCGCGAGGCCGGCTTCGTGGAATCCACGGTGGACGCGCAGCGCCGTCTCTACCGGTTGAAACCTGAGCCATTTCAGGAGGTGGACGACTGGCTGGCTCCGTTCCGCCGGTTCTGGTCCGCTCACGTGGATGCTCTCGAACGCCACCTCAACCGCATGGATCAACGTCCGTATGGATCATCAACACCAACGAAGAGGAAGACTAAGGAGAAGACGACGCGGACCAAACCGCGAACGTGACGAAGGAGAAACGAATGAAAATCAAAGTGACCAGCGTATACGTGGACGACCAGGACAAGGCCCTGCGCTTCTATACCGAAGTACTGGGCTTTGCCAAGAAGACAGATTTCAGCCAGGGCCCATATCGCTGGCTGACCGTGGCCTCGCCCGAGGTGCCCGACGGCATTGAGTTGCAGTTGGCGCTGAACAACAACCCCGCGGCCAAAGCGTATCAGCAGGCGATGTTTCAACAGGGCCAGCCCGCGGCCATGTTCTTCACCGACGACGTCAAGGGCGACTACGAGCGGATCAAGGCCCGCGGCGCCGAGTTCACGACGCCGCCCACCGACGTGACCGGCTCGACCATTGCGATGCTGAACGACACCTGCGGCAACCTCATTCAGCTCACGCAACTGATGCGCTGGTAGCGCGGACGTTCAGCAGGCTGATGTAAGGAGCAGATCGATGACCGATCGCGAGCAGTACACACCGGGTCCGGCCCGCGGGGCGAAGGTTCGAAAGGACCGGGGACAAAACGGTGAAGACAAGTGGACGCTCATTCTCGTCCGCGAACTGCGCCACTCGCCGGAAAAAGTCTGGCAGGCGCTTACCGACCCGGCGCATCTGCGCGAGTGGGCTCCCTTTGAAGCCGATGGGAGCCTGGGTACGGTTGGAACCACGGTGAAGCTCACCACGGTGGGAGCGCCCACGCCGCGCGTTACCGAAACTACAGTGACGCGAGCCGACGTTCCCAAGGCGCTTGAGTACAACTGGGGTGGCTTCGATATGCGGTGGGAACTCGAAACCTTGGGTGACGGCACGCGCCTGACGCTGTGGACCAACATCGGTCACCGCTTCATCGCAATGGGTGCTGCGGGGTGGCACATTTGTTTCGATGTTCTGGATCGCCTTCTCAGCGGAGCTCCCATCGGACGCATCGTCGGCCCCGACGCCATGAAGTTCGGCGGCTGGCAGCGGCTGAACGCCGAGTACGCAAAGCAGTTCGGTATCGAAACGCCCAACCGGCCGCCTCCGGCGGCTCAAAATTCGTAGGTGGTTACGTAGGGCTTGTGTGTGCCCGATCGGCTCCGGGCTCGTCTTCATTCGCGCTCGTCTTCAGAGGAGGTTCCAATGAACTGGAACAAATGGGTTCGGCTGATCCACCGCTGGCTGTCCGTTGCCTTTACGGTGGTTGTCATCGTCAACGGCGTCGCCGTTGCAGAGAAGAAGTACACGAACTCGCTGGGCCTCTTGGCAGTGCTCCCGCTCGCCTTGCTCTTTTTCACCGGTGTGTACTTGTTTCTGCTGCCGTATGCCACCAAGTGGCGCAGCGGGCAACGCACCGACTGAGCGGGCGGCCGGCCGCACGACGAGGAGGGCCGGAAGCGCGGGGCCGGGCTTGCTTCAGAAAGCTCTAGGACACGGCACTTTGGATATGACGAAGCTTACGATGGGCCGTAGTAAACAACCGGAGCCTGCCCTGAGCGACTGAGCGCAGCGAAGGAGTCGAATGGGGCGATGGTAGCAGCAGAAAGTGACGAAATGACTCTGCCCGCTGTGTTGAAAACGCGTTAGTCCCCATGGCATCAGGACAATCTAGTGTGAACATCCCCACTCAAGCCAAAAGCGGGCTTGAGTGGGCCACCCGTCGATTGCAGAGAGACAGCGAGAGAGGTCGTTAAGGAGATCGCCGCGCACCGGTGAAGTTCACACGATGCGCGGCGTTGGCATGGCGTCAGTGCCTAAAGCCCGATACTGCTTGCACAAAGTTCCATCCGTTGGGAGTGCCCAGCCCCGTCGCTGGATCCCAGCCGCGTCCAGTCCGAAGCGTGGAATCGAGACCGAACGTGATGACGAACCAGCGTGAGGAGAACGGGCTGTTGTACAACGCGCTGATAAAACTCGGCAGATCCTGGAGCGGCGCTGCCAGTTCCCACGAATTGATCGGGTCAGTTCCGCCCGCATCGTGGATCGTGCCCGTGACATTGTGCCCGGAGCTCACGTTCACGACATCGGTAATCGCGTCTGGTGGGAGCCGATACAGAAGCGGCGCCGCCTGCCCGAGCGGATGGTGATTTTTTTGGTTGGCAATCGCCCACAGCGCCGAGAACATCGGACACGCCACGCTCGTACCGCCAATCACCTCGATCCCCAAATCGCCCTGTGCGTCCGCGGTGAAGATGATCTCGACACCGGTGTATGGATCCCCCACCCAGGAAATGTCAGGCGTGAGACGGCGATCCCCGGGGAGGCCGAACTGGTAAAGCGGCTTCGGGTAGACGTCGCTCGCACCTCCGGTACCGCCATAGATGAATCCCTCGTTGTTGGGAGGATCAATGGGCGGGTTGCCGAGCGCGGCTGTGTCCGCTATCTCGGTTAAGTTCGTGCCCCAGCTCGTCTGCCAGGAGATGTGCTTTGCGGCGTCAAGAGCAACGCTCACTCCCCCGATTCCAGTCACGTACGGCGAACTTGCGGGCCAACCGGTAGAGGTGTATACCCCCCCGAGCTGACTAGCGTTGTTGCCGTTGTCCCCGGTGCTGAAGTGAATCGACTGGCCGGCCGCGCCGATTGATTTGAAAATGTTATCGATGGCGCTGTAGAACTCTGAATCGCCGGCGATTCCGATATCGAACCCGCTCCAGCTGTTGGAGATGGACACCACCCCCGGCACCGATGCCGCTGTGATGTCGCCCGTGAACAGGTCGTTAAAGGAATTGGTTGGCGTAATCACTAGAACGATCTTCGCGCCCGGAGCGACCGCATGTACCCACTCCACGTCGAGAGTCGTCTCGGTCGCCCATCCAGCATTGGCGTCGGTCGAGAAATTCGACTCGGTCGGGACGCCAATGATGGTGAGGTTCGGCGGCGGAAGGCCCATTAACTGTGAGAATGCCGCTGCATCCTGGGCAATAGTGGTTGAGCCGTAAGCATCGACGATGGCGACAGTCGTGCCTGCGCCGGTGAGACCCGCCTTATACAGCGGCGTGAGGTTGTAAGCCGTCTGCAGTTCACTCGGCTGGTAGCCACAAGGCGGAGCATTCGGCGGTCCGCTGGTGATGGGGGCGCCGTAACGGTTCCCCTTGTAGGTTGCGGTAGCAGTCGCGGAAGAGAAATCCACCTCGGTCGGCCCGTAGAAGCACTGCTCCGAGAAGAACAGTCCGTCCGGCGCTGCCGAAAGTGGCAGCGGCTGCGAGGGTATGCCTTCGGCATCGGTTTGCCGCGCGATGGTTGCGGCGGCTTTGTTACTGACTCGTGCGATCTGCGGCTCCGGAGTAAGGTCCGACAGGCCGCCGACGGCGCTAACCAGTGGTACGAGTGCGGGCGGCAAGGTCGCGCTGCGGCTGCTGGCGCGGAAGTTGCGCCCTTTCAGGTTGTACTGATGCAGCTCCACGTTAAACGCGCTCTGCACCAGCCCGACCGTACCCGTAGCTCTTACGAAAAGGTTGTCCTGACCGAAGCCGCTTACCGCGAATCCCTGGGCCTTGAGGACGTCCGCTACCTTGTCAACGTCTGCGCGGCTCGGCGCATGCTGCGCGCGGATTTGTTCCTGGGAAAGGAAGCCTGCCTTACCCGCCTGTTGCGCCGCCACCAGAGCATCAAGACCCTGCTGGTCGTGCAGTTTCATCCACAAAGTGATTTCAATGGGACTTGCGGCATTCGCCGGCCCGAGGTCGGTTGCTCCGGACAAGACCGACCGGCGGTCGGCCGCAGTGGTCGCTGTTAATGGACCGTTTTGGGAAAAGCCAACAGCGCTCAGTCCCAGAACGATCGCGCAGCAGAGAAAACTGAATCGTCTCAAAGTGGGCATACCATCTCCTGGTTGAACTTCAAGCCATAAAGCCCAAACACTATACATCTACTCTGTCGCGAAAATGAAGATGAATTTACGTGACTGCAGGCAATAGGGACGAATATGCAAAGCTTTGCGACTTTGCGAATTTGCGACGCATGAAGAACGCTATTCCCGTTATGGTTTTGACTTCATTGCGGCACCTATACTTAATCATTTTGAGGCAAGAGAAATGTGGGAGAAATGTGGAGAAATGTGGGGACAGGAGAAATGTGGGGACGAGAAATGTGGGGACAGACGGGACGTTACACTAGTTTTTTCCTGCCGGGTGCGGGTGCCCCATCCTTTGCGCACTTTGCACATGGTGGCCATACCGGACCTTTCCTTCTGAAGGTTTCTTAAGATAGCTGGGGACGAAATGTGGGGACAGACGGGACGTTACACTAGTTTTTTCCTGCCGGGTGCGGGTGCCCATCCTTTGCGCACTTTGCACATGGTGGCCATACCGGACCTTTCCTTCTGAAGGTTTCTTAAGATAGCTAGGCCGACTCGTGCGCTTCCACATAGGCGCGCAGGATGGCGTTGATACGGGTCTGGTATCCGCGCTCGCGGCGAAACCATCGGAGCAGGTCGGCATCAAGGCGCATGGTGACGATTTCTTTCGGTGTGGGCTGGACGACTTTGGCGGTCTTCCAGAATTGCCCATCTGTGGCGTGGGCCTCGGGATCGGCGCCGATGCCTTTGCGAATCTGGGCTGGCGTCCTCCGGTCGAGATGGCTCCAGTCGGTCGCCCCACCGCGCTTCGTCCTGCGCCTCTTAGTTGTTCCGTTGGCCCTCATTGGCTCAGCTCCTCGATCTCCGCCAGTACGCACGCCGCTCATGCGGCTCCGAGCGCCAAGCCGATATGATCCGGCGCTCGTCCTCTTCCCGGTCGGTATAGATGACTGTGATCTCCAGTCCGTTCACCACGCCGATGGCGTAGACGCGCCGCTCTCCATGAAAAGGAGCGTCCCAGTGGAAAATTCGGGGACAGACGGAACGTTCCCAGTAACTAGTTTGAATCGCAACCCAAAGAGAAGCGCAGAGCAGCACACACCTCATTCATCCGTGCGGAACTAAGCTGGGCCACACGTTTCCCCAGGCGCTGTTGCGACACCGTAACTGCATTGTGCAGGTTCACCGCGCACGGGGACTTCATGCCGTCCTCCTCATTCAGAACGACTTCCGATGGTACGCCGCGAATCGTGGAAGTGACGGGCGCAACCGTGACTGTGGATAAATACGCGATGGCGCTGTTGCGGGTGAGCACGAGGGCCGGTCGTTTCTTGTCGGGCGCGGCAAACTGGTAGAGCCGAACTTCACCTCGGGCTATTCTTCCGGCCACGTGGCCTCCGATTCCCAACCACGCGCTTCCGCGTCGGCTGGCGACTGCCGCGAGTAGCCATGGCGGTCCCGCTCCTCATTGGCTTGCAGTTCTAACCGGCGGAGATGTTCCCGCAGGGCGTCGCGTACCAGAGCGGACCGGTTTCGCCTGGTGCGCTTCGCGGCTTGGTCGGCGGCGTGTAACAGCTTTTTATCCAGCACGATTTGAACGATCTGCATATGTGGAATCCATTCCACAGTATACTCCACATGGAGGACATTTTTCAAAGCAAGCTGTTACATTCCGGGCTTGAGTGGGCCACCGTCCCCTCCATCTTTCCGCACCGCTCCCGAACCAGAAGAGGCTTCCACTGGCGAAGGTTGCAGGTTCCGCTGAGCGCAGCTAAATTAGGTGCGAGAGTTGGAGCTATACCATGAAAACGCCCGACCCGGTGGAATCTGCTGCAATCATCGACGCAAGGATCAAGGAACTTGGGGACTGGCGCGGGAAGACGCTCGCGAAAGTGCGCGAAATCATACACGAGGCAGACCCTGAGATCCTCGAAGAGTGGAAGTGGGTCAAGCCGACATCGCCGGGGACTGCCGTCTTTTCCCACGGCGGCATCGTCTGCACGGGAGAGACCTACAAGAACGTCGTCAAGATGACATTTGCCAAGGGAGCTGCGTTGCAGGACCCTTCCGGTTTATTCAACTCCAGCCTCGACGGGAATGTCAGGCGCGCCGTCGACATCCACGAAGGCGACAAGATCGATGAGGCGGCCTTGAAGGATCTCATCCGCGCTGCAGTGGCGCTCAATCTCAAGGGCAAGAACAAGCCGAAGCCCAAGCCGAAGCCCCGGCGAGCGAACCGCAAGCGGGTTGACTAGCTTCATCGCAGGTCCGTGGCACATCGAGGCAGTCAGTTTCGACCGGCCTCTGCCGTGTGAAAGCACACCAGAAATTATGTCCAATCGGTTCCACGAACTGTTTCCGAGGTCATGAAAGCGTTTCTGTAGCGCCCTCCGTGCCGCGTGTTTTCAGTTAGACTCGTCGATGAATAGCGCAGGGCTCGACGCTCTTCCGTGTTCTGCGAGAAGCTGTTAGGATATTTCTGTGCCAGGGCTCTGCTCAAGTCTTGCTGGCGGTTTTGCCTATGCTGGTGGCGATCTGGACGGCGGGAGCAATCCGTGCAACTGATTTTGCGCATGGCACAAGTGCAAGGTGAGGCCGGAATTTGGGGGCGGTTCGGACAGGAATCGCGCTCTTTTGGGCAACCAAGGCAATTCCGTGCGCGGTATGCAAGTCGCACAAAGCCCTATAAACACTGGTGATCGCGCGTCTCGTTGATTTGGCGAGTGGGGACGTAGTTCAGTTGGTTAGAACGCTGCCCTGTCACGGCAGAGGCCGCGGGTTCGAGTCCCGTCGTCCCCGCCAATTCTTTCAAGCACTTGCAAGGAATTGGCAATTTGCGTCATGGTCCAATTTGGTCCAGTTAGGCCAGTGCTTCTCCCTTGTTGAGCACCCTCCGAACCAGTTTGCTTTGCGCCAGCCGCTTGTTCGGCATTCCCGCCTGAGCGTAAAGATCCAGCGTCATGCGACTGTTTGCGTGGCGGAACCACTGGGGGTGCTTTCACCCGTGCAAATAATTAATCTCACTATTATCGATTATCATAGATTGTGAAAATAGCGCGCAACACTATTTTCGACCATAAGAAGGCGAGTGTGCCCCACGCTACCAACATTCCCGGCCAGAAAGTATCGCAGGGCAGCTATTCAGCATTTGTGCCAGCGCCCCTGGCTCCTGAACTGGAGTGGACGCCGCGGCTGATTGGGGCACTCTCGGATGCAGACCGGCTAGTCGGAAGATTAGCGGGCGAGGGTAGTCGGCTGCCTCGAAGAGCCGGCCCGCCTCAAGCCAGCCGACAACAAATAACGCTGCGTGGTCTCAAAACAGGAACGTGGTAGCGGGTCAGGCACAAAGCATTTCCAGCCATTCTACGACTACGGGACCGTAGCTACAGAAAACCGATTGACTAAGTGCAGTGGAAGGCCCTTTAGGGCTTTGCGGGCAGCGGCTGCCAGAGCTCAATCTTATTCCCATCCGAGTCATAGATCCAAGCAAAGCGACCGTAGGATTCATCCATTCGTTTGGCGTCAATCTTTACTCCCTCTTGTTTTAAGCGGTCGAGCAAAGCATCCATATCGTCCACGATGTAGTTGATCATGAACGGTGCGGGGCTGGGATCGAAGTACTTAGTGGAGGCGGGAAAAATAGTCCAAACTGTAACGTGTTCCTTTTGCGGGTCGTCGTGTTCGCGCCACGGAAGCATCACGCCTTCGCCTTTGTCAGCGAGTCCAAGATGCTTCGAATACCATTCGCGCATCTGATCACGATTCGCGGATTTGAAGAAGACACCGCCGATTCCAAGGATGCGCCCGCGCTGCTCCGTTTTGACAGGCGGCTTCGACTTTTCAGGTTGCGGAGATTTCACTTCCTGTCCTCCTGTTGAGCGGGCCGCGATGAGCAACAGCGAGCCGAGCGCAATTGTGCTCCACGGTATTGCTTGCATCGGCGGATTATACATAAGTTTCGATTCGAATGGAGAAATCGGTTCGCTCAAGGTTCGCCGCTATTCCTCGGCTCCGCCCTCATCGCCAGGTATCCTTTCGCCGTCGCTGCTCGCTCTCCTTGATCATTTCGCTCAAATCCACGACCGGCCGTATCTCAATCGGTCCAAGTCCATACTTAAAGCCTGGTTGCTGTGAAACAAGCTGAATGGCGTGATTGAGGTCTCGCGCCTCAAGGATCTGAATGCCGCCGAGCTGTTCCTTGGTTTCCGCATAGGGGCCGTCGGTGGTCGCGACTTTGCCGTTTTTCCAGTACAGGGTCACGGCGGTCTCCGGAGGCTGAAGAGGTACTTCGGCAACCAGATGTCCGTTGGCGCGCAGATGGTCGTTGTGCTCGAAGCATTCGTCGAGCACTGCGTGTCGCTCGTCCTCGGTCATCCCTTCGAATTTTCCTGGCTCGATGTATCCCAAGCAGATGTATTTCATCGTTCTTCTCCTCTTGAGGGGACCAGCGGCACAGCCTTGCCCGCTGGATCGTTCATCTTATAGTCGTCGGGCGGAGGGAAAATCGACAGCCGTGGCGAACTATTTTTTTTCAATTCCTCGAGCTGGATGCCCCACCCGTGGCAGTCTCACGGGTGGGCCGCGATGCCGATGGGATCAGGAGATTTTGCGGATGTGAAGCTCCGCTTTTCGGGTCTCATTGACTAGAACCGGGCCGCGCTCCCCGTAGGCGTAATGCCGGAAGCTGCTCCATAACCACTCCTCGGGCTTCGGAACTAAACCTCGCTGGACGGGATTGCGATGCATGTAGCGCAGCTTTTCCACGCGCTTCTTCTCGGTAAAAACAACGAAATCGTAGAAGCGGCGCTGCCATATGTGTCCCACGGCGACGGGTGTACTCCAAAGCGCGTTTGTCTGGGCACCGGTTTTGGCGCGAAGTTCTCGTAGCAGGCGATGGGCGAAGGTTTGTTTCAAGGCGGCCAGCACCAGCGAAGGATTTCCGCGCTCCGGCTCGCTGAAAAGAAGATGGACATGCTCAGGCATGACTACGTAACCGACGACTACAAATTGATGACGCTGGCGGATCTGCTCCATAACTTCGAGGAAGAGATCGCGAGAGTGGGGTGTGCCGAGAAGGGGACGGCGTTGATAACAACTTGTAGTAATAAAGTGGGAGTATCCAGCGCCGTAGTAGCGGTGCAGGTTTGTCGGCATTGAAACGATATAACAGGAACGCGACGATTTAGCTGTGACCAATGAACCTGTCAGGGAGAGTTCGCCGCAGCCCACCCGTGAAACTGCCACGGGTGGGGCATCCCGTGCCGTGTCAGAGTACGGCTGGGCCAGCCCCCAGCTTCGAGCGCCGCACTCAATCCCATTCTGAAACGGGTGGCCCACTCAAGGCTTCTTTTGCCTTGAGTGGGGAAGTCCGGGGCCTTACGCTGAGCTCATGCCTTGGGGCCTTACGCGTTATCACCACACCGGGCAAAGTCATTTCGTAACCTTCTGTTGTTATCACCGCCATTCGCTCTTTACGTCCGATGCGAGCCGACGAGTCTTTGAGAGCTCGCTCGAGCGCGTGCGCCGCAGCTTCCGCCTTCGCGTCTATGGATATGTCGTGATGCCTGAGCACATCCACCTTCTCGTCAGCGAGCCGGAGCGGGACACCTTAGCGGACGCCCTGAAGTCGCTGAAGCAGGGAGTGGCACGGCGTTTGATCGGCGACGCCGATCATTTCTGGCAAAAGCGCTACTACGATTTCAACGTTCGCAATCATGCGCAGTTTGTAGAGAAACTGCACTACGTTCATTGGAACCCGGTGAAAAAGGGATTGTGCGAGCGCCCCGAAGACTGGCCATGGAGCAGCTTTCTCCATCACGCAACGGGCGGCGAGGGACGAGTTGAAATCGAGTCCGAATGGACCGCACGCCAGCGCGAGCGAGCAGCAGGAAGACTCTGTCCACCCGTCGAACTGCCCCACTCAAGCCAAAATCAGGCTTGAATGGGCCACCAGCCCGTGGCAGTCTCACGGGTGGGCCGCGATGCCGCTGGGATCAGGAGATTTTGCGGATGTGAAGCTCCGCTTTTCGGGTCTCATTGACTAGAACCGGGCCGCGCTCCCCGTAGGCGTAATGCCGGAAGCTGCTCCATAACCACTCCTCGGGCTTCGGAACTAAACCCCGCTGGACGGGATTGCGATGCATGTAGCGCAGCTTTTCTACGCGCTTCTTCTCGGTAAAAACAACGAAATCGTAGAAGCGGCGCTGCCATATGTGTCCCACGGCGACGGGGGTAGTCCAAAGCGCGTTTGCCTGGGCACCGGTTTTGGCGCGAAGTTCTCGTAGCAGGCGATGGGCGAAGGTTTGTTTCAAGGCGGCTAGCACCAGTGAAGGATTTCCGCGCTCCGGCTCGCTGAAGAGAACATGGACATGCTCCGGCATTACTACGTAACCGACGACTACAAATTGATGACGCTGGCGGATCTGCTCCATAACTTCGAGGAAGAGATCGCGAGAGCGGGGTGTGCCGAGAAGGGGACGGCGTTGATAACAACTCGTAGTAATAAAGTGGGAGTATCCAGCGCCGTAGTAGCGGTGCAGGTTTGTCGGCATTGAAACGATATAACAGGAACGCGACGATTTAGCTGTGACCAATGAACCTGTCAGGGAGAGTTCGCCGCAGCCCACCCGTGAAACTGCCACGGGTGGGGCACCCCGTGCCGTGTCAGAGTACGGCTGGGCCAGCCCCCCATACCCTCGGATTCTTGATTTTGATCGGATCACCACGGAAGAGGCTGCGCAACTCGTCGCGGTTTCGACGGGTGGGCACCATGAACCTCGACGAGTTTTTCGCGGAGAGCTTATCGTGCGATCCGGCGCACGCGCAGTTCAGGTTTCCCCGCTTCATTGACCAATACCGAAAATAAGATGAGGGAACAAGAGTAGAGGTCCGTGATACCCACTCGTCGAAAACCGCGACGACTGGGGCAGCCTAGCGTTGGAAGGCGCAAGCGAAATAATATCTATGAATGGGCCAGCCCTTTTTCTCGTCAGGCTTAGTCGGCAGCCGGTATGAATACGAAGGAACCAGCCTCAGCGGATGAGCAGTGTTTATCGGAGGAGTCGTCAATGAACAGCATACAAATCGAACAAAAGAGTTATGAGATGCCCCCGCGAGAGGGGATCAGTATCGCGCATTTTCTCACCGTCGCCGACGTCGAGCGATCGGCTCGCTACTACGAAAAGGTCTTCGGCGCTCGCATTCTGAGCCTGGGTGACGGCAACGCGCCTGGGTACCTTCAGCTTGCGAATATCTGGATGATTCTGAACGTTGGAGGCGGGCCGACCCCGGATAAGCCGACGGTAACGCTCAGCGTCCCCGACCCGAATCACATCAACAGCTTTATGAATTTCCGCGTTGCCGATATTCAAGCCTGCTACAAATTATGGAAAAGTCGAGGAGCCGAATTCATCACGGAACCGATTCCCAAGTACGGCGAGATACGCTGCTACATCCGCGATCCTGACGGTTACATTATCGAGGTCGGGCAAAGCACCGACGTCACCTACGGTTAACGCTCGGCCCGGATGGGACGCGGATTGAAACGGCGGGTGGCCACATCTCCCATTCGCGACGCATCCCTCAACTTGGCTGGGGCACTCGGCGTATCGGTCCGTGGTACCCACTCGCCGAAAAACGCGGCGAGTGGGGCAGCCTTTTTCGTGGTGGTGCTAGGAGATAAAAATTAGAATGTGTGGCGGCGGGTGGCCCACCTTTAACGATCTTTGCCTGCACCATTCGCACTGAGGGTGCCCCATCCTTGCGTTTTTTGCAAGGGTGGGCTGCGATGCTGCGTGTGCTATTTGATTTTGTTGTGGACACGTGATCAAACCCACATGGCGCCGGCATTTCCGACTCCCGGGCTTCGCAAAAAACGCGAAAGAACGGGCACCCCCACCGTGTTGGTAATGCCCGCAAGATCAAAAGCCTGGCATCCGCCCTACACTTCCACGACTGAGCCAGCCTCCTATTATCAACTCCGCTGCCAAACTTTGTGGCGTAAGCTGTGCAACCGTGCAGCGCGCCGTTTTCCTTGCCTCTCCACTGCTTTGCGCGAAATTCCACAGTTTCTCCACAACTTGTTGACGCACGCTATATTGACAGCGGCTCCTCGTGACTTACGATAGAAACTGGGCACCCAAAGTGCCGATCGCGCCCGACTCGGAGTTTCGCGAGTATGCCAACTAAGATCAGCCCACACCTGTTGCACCTCGTGACCGAGGCTACTCTAAAGTCCTTCTGGCGAAGGAAAACACTGAGCCATTTCCTTCGGCGCTGCGGCGTCGCGGAGTCCTTCCTCTCAACCTGGTCCTCCGAGGAAACCAAACGCGACCTGCTGGACCGACTTTTTCCCGAGATAGAAAAAGCAGAAAAGGGCTCTCTGGCTCTGACCAAGATGGCGGATACCCTCGCAGAGCAGGATTGTTTTCCAGACCTCGATGGGTGGGAAGACTCGGTGGAGAAGAAGCGGCAAGCCTCCGAGGCCGTGAGCTCGCTGCGGCGGTTCCTCCGGGGCGAAAGGGAGAAGGCAGTGACCGCCCGCGAGCGCGAAGCAGCGCAGACCCGGCTCCGCGAAATTCAACAGCGTGCCGCTCAGCAGCGCACAACCTTGGAGAAACTAGATGAAAGACTGAAGTCCCTTGCGGTTTCTCTCGGAACCCAGGGAGCAGGGTATGCGTTCCAGGACTGGTACTATGACCTGCTGGAATATTTCGAAGTCGCGTGCAGGAAGCCCTATACCGTCGATGGCAGACAGATCGACGGTTCGGTGACTGTCGAAGGAACCACCTACCTAAACGAGCTCAAATTTACCACAGGACAGTCTGGCGCCCCTGATGTGGACGTGTTCTATCGGAAGATCCAGGAAAAGGCCGACAACACAATGGGGATTATGGTCTCGATTTCAGGGTACTCTTCCGTCGCGATAGATGCGGCCTCGGGACCGAGGACGCCTGTCTTACTGATGGATCACTCGCACCTCTACTTGCTATTGACAGGCAGCACAACTTTTGCCGAGCTTATCGGCCGCGTACGGCGCCACGCCTCCCAAACAGGTCGCGCCTACTTGGCTGTCGCCGACTTCGGTCGTTGAGAAAACCGGGGACAGAGAAAACCGGCGGAGAAAACCGGGACGAGAAAACCGGGGACAGACGGGACGTTCACCTATTTCCATTCGTCGAAAATTGGGGAATATTCCGTCTATCCCCCTCTTTCGCCTCACGCCCCGTCGCCGGAAGTTTATCCACAGCTTCGCACTCAGCCGTGTGACATCTGCCCTTGCGTTCCACAGGCCAGACATCCGATCATCGTCCCAGCCCAAGGGCGTGGCAGCGATCTCCAAGGCCAAGACCTAAGTACTTATTCCGCAATATTTTGCGTGTAAGTCTCAGGCGCTCAAGATTTTGCCGAGGCCAACCGGGATCGCCACCATCTAAGTTATTTGAAATCAAGATTTTGAGAGTTGCGGTAAGAAAAAACGCAAAACCCGGCGACTGCTGGGCAAGAATCTTCAATCCACGTCGCGCCCAGGCTACCCTAAGTCTCGATTCTGCAATATTTTGCGCGCAAACCCTGCAAAATCAATATTTTGCAGTCAGGAAAACTGGGTCCTAGTCAACAACTCTTGCAGATCCAATATTTTACAGGGTTCGCCTGAAAAATAACGAGATGTGCCGGTCACACGTAAGCCCAATGTTTCGAATATTCTACCCGTAAAATATTGACCCACATAGATTTCTCCGCGATTTCCCCCTAACCCCGTGATTCCAATAGACCGAGGGGGAGGGGGGGTACCTGGGACAGAAAACCGGGAGGCCAGCGACCTCTGCCCTTAGGGCAGAGGTCATTTCCGTTTCACGACTTCACCTTCAACCTGCCCGAGAAACCTTCTGCGAGCCTGAAAACTTGAGCGTGAGAAGCGTCCGAGCCGCGCGTCAAACCTTCTTCGCCTTGGCGGGAGAAGCCAGCGCCACAGCGGCCTCGCTTGTGAGCAGGAGGAAAGTGAAAGTCTCCTGCAGGTACAGGCGGACGGCGGCATCGGTGTGGCTGAGATAACCGATGGAGACGTCCTGGCCGATGTGCAGGTCGAAATCGCCGCCACGAGTGGTCAGCACGAACGCGCCGACAATGGCGGGCGCCCAGATGATTTGATCGTTGACCAGACGCTTGACGTGCTCCAGGACCGGGTATCCGTGGTCGCTGGTCTCGGCGAGCGCGGTGTAAGCGTCGGCACCGAGCAGCACAGAGTAGGGGCCGTTGACACCGACGAGACGCAACCGGCTCAAGCCCTGGGCGATGGCTTCCGGGTACTCACGCACGTCGGCGGGAAGCGTCATGATCGGGTTGCTGGTTCCTTGGCGGATGCCCCCAATACCGGCGGCGGCATAGCCCTCGAATATGGCGGCGTCCTCGGCAAATGCGATTTGTCGCGCGGCGTCCTTCGCCGGTTGCCAGTCCGAGTCGTTCGCGCCACGATCCACGTCGTCGATCGCTTGTCGATCCAGTTCGAACGGAACGCGCAGTTCGACCAGCGCTTTCACCTCGCGCTGCCTCGCGACGATGTCTTTCGCAGGGGCGGTGATCGTCCGCAGGTGGCCGGTGCCGACGGCGGAGAGGCCGGTGCCAGCAGGCCCCTTTAGGTCGACGACACGCCGTCCGGCAAGGTAGCGCTTGAGCGTGCGCGATGTTTCTTCTTCGATCTGAGCCCATGCCGAATCGGAAATGGGGGCAAGCTCGCGATGGAGATTATTCATTTCGTATGTCTCCTTTGAGAGAACCGATGCCGAGCGAACCGTCGCGCACCGATGGGATGGATGAAGATGGAATGGATGAAGAAGTTTCGGCCACCGCCGGCGCTGAGGAGGATTCCGCAACCGCAGGCTGATCTTCGTTAGCCTGGTCTTCGTTAGTTTGATCGGCGACGTTCTCCAGAAACGTCGCCGACGGCACGAAGAACAGATTTCCGGTGACGGCGCGGCTGAAGTCGAGCAGCCGGTCGTAGTTGCCGGGTGGCCGACCGACGAACATGTTCTCCAGCATCTGCTCGATCGTGCGGGGCGAACGGCTGTAGCCGATGAAATAGGTGCCAAATTCACCGTGCCCTGGCCGGCCGAAGGGCATGTTGTCGCGCAGGATTTTGATCTCTTTCCCGTTCTCGACGATGGTCGTGAGCGCGCTGTGCGCGGACGTCGGCTTGACGGAGTCGTCCAATTCGATGTCGGAAAGCTTGGTGCGGCCGATGATGCGCTCCTGCGCTTCGGTGGGGAGTGCATTCCATGCATCAAGATCGTGAAGATATTTCTGCACGATGACGTAGCTACCGCCGGCAAAGTCGGCGTCCTCGTCGCCGACAAGCACGGCGTCGGTCGCGGCCGCGCCCCTGGGATTCTCGGTCCCGTCGACGAAGCCCATGAGATCGCGGTCGTCGAAGTAACGGAAGCCCTGCACTTCATCCACCGGGGAAACGGCATTCCCGATTCGTGCCATAATCTGCGTGGCCAGCTCGAAGCATAGATCCATGCGCTTGGCGCGGATGTGGAACAGCATGTCGCCCGGCGTGGAGACCGCATGGCGCGCTCCGGCGCGAATCTCCGCGGAACGGGTGCAGATCTGCCGGCCGCGGCGGTCCAAAGAGGCGGTCCCACGCGTCGGACCCAAAACCCATCACGCAGGAAAGTCCCCCTTCCAGGTCGCGAAATTCCACCGCGCGCAATAGCGCCGCGAGGTCTCCGCAGAACGAGCGCAGTATGGCGCGATTCTCAGGGCCCGGTTTGAGCGTCGCGACCAAGAAGATCGCGGCCCGGGTGAGCGGCGCGGCTACCGCCTGCGCAACGGTGGGCAATCTACCTGCCGCTTCGGGCGCGCTCATCGGATCGGTCTCCATCGAGTATCGTCCCTGGTGACGTGCGCGGATTTCGCCCTCCGAAATGCTACGCTCGCCTCAAGTGTCAAAGTCCGCCTTGCAAGCTTACCATCGGCCGCCAAACCTGTAATCGCCTCCCCCGCCTGACCCTACGATCAGCAAAGACGGCCTCGTATGTCTCGAACATTGGTACCTAATACGAGTTGTTGTTTCGCGGATCGTCTTGCGCGCTGATGTATTCAAGTCCAAGTGGTCCAATCGCCGTCACCTGCGTGACGTACTCACTGGATTTCGCCCAGTGGAAATGGGACGTGTTGCCGGGCAGAACGATGACGGTGCCGGCTGGATACGCCTCCAACTTATCGGCGTCGAACTGATCACCCAGGCCGATGTAGAAAACGCCGGAGATAACTGTATAAACTCGATCCTCTGGGTGCCAGCGGGTTCGAGTCCCGTCGTCCCCGCCATTCCTTTAACTAGGTTGGAAGGAATCTTTCCAACCGTTTGAGGTCCGTTGTGCGGTGTTGGATGAGACTGCGAGTTTCTCAGCCTCCTTCCTGGCGACGAAGGCGTCCCAGCATCCTGATCCTCCTTAGCCCATCTCGCCGCTAGACGGCTTCCTCGGCGCAGGCGGCAATCGCGATTTCCGCCTGCTGCGTTCCCAAGCGCGGATGGACCGCTTTGAGCCGCACCTTGCCGGGTTTTTCCTGGGCTCGAATCCAAATCGCCCCAGTTCCGCCGATCAGAGAAAATGGATTGTCGCCCACGATCTCGGCTGGGCCTTCCACCTCAAACTTGATCGCGTCGTTCGCAAATGGCCGAACCGCGCCGAACTCGTCGGTGACGCGCAGAACTATTCGGGTGGAGTCCGCGCCGTCCGCGATCAAGTGGGCATCGTCGGGTAGAAGCAGGAATTTTGCATCGACACCCGCTCCCGAAAGGCGCTTCGCGATCACTTGTTTGCCCTGGATATAGCCCTCGATACGGAGGTCTCCCCACTTGTGAAACAACTCACCCATTTCCAGGACGAAGGGCGCGTAGCGGAGATGCTCAAACTGCTTCCGGTCCGGGTCCACGTCCGCAACCAATTGGTCATCGATGTAGAACTTGAGGTGATCGCAATTGGAGCACACGACCGCTTTCGAGAATCCGACTGAAGCGTCGCCGCGCGCCCAATGAAACGCCGGCTCCAGCACGATCTCCTCCGCCGGGTCACACTGCGATTTGTAGAATCCTGCGGCGGGCTTTGGTTCCCGGAATATATCCGTGACCCCGTGATAACAAATGCGGTCGCCCGAACCGAAATTGCCATGCGTGTTGTAATCGAAGGCACACCAGCCAATCCCTCCCGCATATTGCGGATTGGACGCGAGTTGGTCATGGATGCGGGCGTGACGCAACGTATGCTCGGTGAGGCGCTCTACTTGGTCGATGGTCTTTGTGGGATAGGTGTGGCCAACAAATTCCGTGTTCAAGTAGCGCGGATGGTTCGGCGGTTTCAGGGGGAATCCGAAATCGTTCATGGTGAAGACGTCTTCCAGGAATTCAGATCCTTGGAAATAACGGATGCCGCCAGTCTGGCGACTCGGGTCGAGTTCATGAGCCAGCGCGTTTGTGCGCATGTAGAAATCATGGTCGTCTTTTGATTCGTTGATGCGGACTCCCCATAGAATGATGGAGGGATGGTTCCAGTCGCGTCTTATCATGCGGCGCACATTGTCGACGGAGATCTGCTTCCAGGCTTCGTCCCCGATGTGTTGCCAGCCAGGGATTTCCTCCAGCACGAGAAGGCCGACTTCGTCGCAGGCGTCAAGAAAATGACGCGACTGCGGATAATGCGAGGTGCGAACGATGTTGCACCTGAGCTTTTCACGCAGGATCTGCGCGTCGCGGCGCTGAGCGCGGCCAGGCATGGCCTGCCCGACAAATGGGAAGGTCTGATGACGGTCGAGGCCGCGCAGCTTAATGACCTTGCCGTTTAGCTCGAAGCCGTGATCGGTAAATTGGGCCTCGCGGAAACCGAAACGGCGCGAGTCTTCATCCAGCAGTTGCGCGCCGCGCCGCAACCGCACATGGGTCGAGTAAAGGTTCCGCTGTTCCAAGTCCCACAATTTGATTCCACTTAGGCCTTCCAGGTGTACTGGGTGCGCGACGGGCTCGGTCGAAGGGCCTGAGGATGGCAATTGCTGCGACGCCTTCGCGAGAACGCGCTCGCCATCAAGCAATTCAACGTCGATTGTTAAAGCATCTTGCGATGCTTCCAAGTACTGAACGAAACAAACGACATCGAGCCCTGGACTAGCTGTGAGCGCATTCTTCGGCTGCACGAAAATGTTCTCGATAAACATTGCCGGCACGACACGCAGAGAAACCTCGCGATAGATGCCACCGAAGGTGAGATAGTCAATTTCGTATCCGAAGGGCGGAATATCGGGACGCTCGCTGGAATCCACATCGACGGCGAGCACGTTTTCTCCGTCAAAGTCGAGGTGGGACGTCAAGTCAAACGAGAATGGCGTGTATCCGCCTTTGTATTCTCCCAGCCGCACTCCATTAAGCCAGACCGTGGAAGCGGTCATCGCGCCTTCGAAATCGACAAAGACACGCTTACCTCGCGCTTCGGGCGGAAGCTTAAAGCGGCGGCGGTAAAGGGACACAAACTCATAAGTCTTTTCATCAAAACCATGCCACGGGAGCGGGATATTCGTGTGCGGGATCACGACTCGCTCAAATCGGGAGTCGTCGAAAGTTTTTGCGTGGCCACCTTCGACAAAAGTTCGACTGTAACGCCATTTTCGATTCATTGGGAGGATGAGCCGTCCGGTGGCCTTTGAACCGCCAGATTGGGCGCCTCTTTCGGGGTGCGCGTAGGGTGCGAGAGCGGCTCCAGCAATGAGTGTGCCTGTTTGTTTTAGAAACCTGCGTCGATCCATTTTGTCTACTCTCTTCCTTTATTATCGAGTGCACACAAGAAATGCCATCGCCTGTATGGCTGGATTGCAACCCTTGAGCCGCTCACACCGTCCAGGCAAGCACCTGCTCCAGATCGGCTGCTGACGTGGACTCGGTTCCTCGTGGCGTGGACGGACCGATCGCCAACGCCTGACTGTGCCCTTCAAACCAAACCAGGAATGACGACTGCTCAGCTCCCGGAAGGCGCTGCTGATTCAGCCAGTTGTAATATGCAGCCAGATCAGCATCAACCAGGGAACCGACAAAATCGAATTCTGGATGGGCTCGAGCTGCGGAGAGCAGTTCATTCATCGGTTTCTGCCGTTGTCGCGGAGCAAATCGCACTAGCAGGGTGAGCGGTTGAGCCCGTCGCAGGGCTTCGCGCGCGGCCCACTGCGCAAAACTAGTGCTGAAGATTTGAGTTCCCGAACCTTCAGTCAGCAGGCTGACATCGAAGCGCTCCAGTACTTCGTCTTTTGGTTTGCCACTACTCTCTCTGTCCATGCCCAGATCTGCCGGACGCATCTGGGCCAGAAGCGTGCGCAGCGCTTCGGGACCCATGCCCGGCCGATCAATCTCCGCTTGCATTCTGCGCAACAGCGCAGCGCGCGCCGGCTCTAGGGTCTGGTAGGAGACACAAGTAAGCGCCGAAACGTGATCGGCTTCTTCACCACCATCGATGTACCAGTGGCCGTAGGGAGCGGGGTGCGCTTTGGCGCGCAGCGCAACCGCATCCAGCAGCAACTGAAATCCATTCTCGGGCTTCACGTGACTGAAATATGCGCCATGGGCGCGCAACTTTCGAAACAGGGGTTCGTCGTACGAGGCCACTCCTTGGCCGATGACGGTAATCCCCAACCGGGGAACCGGTGGAAGCTCCGGCGGTACTGCCGACCGTAAGCGATCCGCGTAGTCGTTCGAGGCCTGGCGAAAGGCGTCGAGCTGATGCGTGCTCCACAGGTGTGCGGACAACCGTTCGACAAACTGAGCGGGCGCTTTTGCCCAGTCGAACTCTTCAAGCTGAGGCGAAAGGCGAATTTGAGCGAATCCTTGAAACCACTCTTTCAGCTGGCTAACGGAAAGTGAACTGAGATGCGCCAATTCTCTGTCACGCGCTTTGCGCTCCGCGGGAAATTTGAAATCGTAATCGATGAGTTCGCGGAGCAGACCCGGCACAAAACTAGCGGGTAGTTGCTGTAGTGTCGCCAAGTAGTTCGTGACCACTCTCCGCGCCTCCGGCGGATAGCCAGCGAACTGTCCGGGTTTGAGGTCACGTGGAAGCATGGAAGCTACAACAGTTCGCTGATCGGTTTTCCTTGTGCGAACGACGGAACAAATCCCAGCATCGATCCCAGTGTCGGCACCAGATCTGTAGAATCAATTGCTCGGTCGAAGACCACTCCCTGGCCAATGCCCGGACCGGCGACCAGCATCCACGTCGTCCGCGAGAGAGCATCGCCGGTGCGATGATGCTGAAACCCGTTTCCTCCCGCGTCCTCGTCCGAATCACGACCGAAGTCGGGCAGGATGAAAAACATTGTCTTGCCAGAGTATTCCGGCTCGCTTTGGATTACTTTCCATAAATCAGAGCAGAGGCGGTCGGTGCGGCGGATTCCGTCGACGTAAAGCGAGTAAGCTCCGGCGTGCGCGATGTCGATGTCATGCATGGTGATCCACAACAGACTGGGCGCAACTTGCCGCATCAATTGGCGGGCAATGTACACGGAAAGCTCATCCGGACTTGACAACGTCTGGGCATGGTCCTTGAAGTCATCGACAGAGAGTTTCAGGATCATTTCGAGTTGCTGCAATTCGAACTCGCTGCCCGCCAGTTCCGGTGCGAAAAGAGGAGTTTCGTAGTTGTCGCGGAGCAAATGCCGA
Organism: uncultured Acidobacteriaceae bacterium; assembly: GCA_963791515.1. GTDB lineage: Bacteria > Acidobacteriota > Terriglobia > Terriglobales > Acidobacteriaceae > Sulfotelmatobacter. Next base: position 239,172 of record CAWBSS010000002.1, read on the forward strand.
TAGTCGTTGCTGCTGCCGGAGGTGGCCGCCGTCAACAGACGCTTGGGCAGGATCACACGCGCGCCCAGCCCGGGGCCGTAAGATCGATGACTGCTCTCGCCAATCCGGTTGAACCCGTTGCTGGGAGCGACCACCCAGGCATCTGAGGACGGACGCTTCAAGTCTTTGCGAAAGTACTCGAACACCGTTGGAGATTGAGGTGGCGTTGCAGCAAAATTATTGAAGGTTTCATACACGCCGGTTGCAAGACTTGCGGTCGCGACGTAGTGGCCGAGAATTCCGCGATTCACGACCTGGGTGAAAAAAGTCGCTTGCGGGATGAGTTCGCGCATCAAGTGTGGAATATTTTCCTGGCCTTCCAACGCAAATGTTTCCTGATCGCGTGCCCCGCCGCCAAAGGTGACGACTACGACTTTTCTTTTCGAGGTAGAGGTTGCGGCGCGAGCCCATGAGGAGCGCAGCAATGTGCTCCCCAGTGCCACGCCCGCAGCGTTGCGTAAGAAATCCCGGCGGGTGCGGGCAAGAAGGCGGCTAACCTCTTGAGGGTTCGATGCGCTCCGCGAAGCGACTCCTGGGTCTCGTCGATTGAAAGCTGTCATCAATGATCCATCGCGCGATGCGAGACTGCTAGGCGGCAGCGTTCACTGCTGCGCCGGCGTCCCACCCTTCTCCGAGTAAACGAACTGCCGAATCTCCGCTCTTTGCCTGTCGAGATCAGCCAGATGTTGTTCGCGCAGCCGCTGATAGACTTGGAATTGCGCCTGTGCTTTGTCCTTTTCACCCGTATGCACATAGGCCTGACCCAGCCGGTAGTGAGCATCGGCAATATCAGGGTTGTCTTCCAAGGTCTTCACATACTCGGGGACGGCTTCGGCAAATTGAGTCTGGTCCGAATAAAGATTTCCCAGCTGCAAATGCGCATCCGCAAGTTTGGGATCCAGCGTGACCGCCTTCTTGAGTAAGGACTCGATCTGATGGAGATCCAGGCTGGGGTCTTGTGCCCGTCTTCCCTTCCATAGGCTCATTGCGTAGTAATAGGAGGCCCGTGCGTCGCTCGGCTGCAATTCCGAGAAACGGCGGAACCTCTGGATGACCTCGTCCGCCTGCCCCGGCGAGCTGTCGTAAGCTTTGGACAGAAAAAGATAGCAACGAGGGTCAGAGGGGCTTAGATCCGCCGCCCGCAGCAGCGATTTGACCGCTTCGTCATAAATACCGCGCGAGTACAACGCAATGCCAAGACCGATCGCCATCCGCGGCGAATTCGGATAGCGCCCGGCAGCCTGCCGGAAGACTTCAATCGCGGGCTCGAGCGTCTGATGCAGAAGAAGTTCGCTGGCCCAGTCGAAAAGGTTGCTCTCACTCGGATCCTGGTGAGCTGCGATTTCGAATTCACTGACTGCAGCCACAAACTTTGCATCTTTTTCTTCGATCTGACCTAACAGGTTGTGCAGTTCCGCGGTGTTTTTCGATTGCAGAAGCCCCTCGACAAGCTGCCGAGCCTGAGCCGGGCGTCCGGTATATAGGTAAGCCAGCGCCAGATCGTAGCCATTATCGTAGGAGGAAGGATTGATACGCTGCGCGTCTTTGAGAAACGGCACAGCGTCCGGAAGTTTGCCCATCCGGACATAGAGCTCGCCCAGGTTGTGGTTGGCATCGAAGTTCCGCGGTTCGAGCACGACTGCTTTCTTCAGCTGCTCTTGCGCACCCTCCAGCTTTCCTAAGCGGACGAAACTGGTGGCCAGGTTGGTTCTGGCAGCAGCCGAATCAGGCTTCAAGCGAACCGCTTTCTCAAGGTGCTGATTGGCCAAGGCGTCCTGCGATTCGCCCGCATAAACCAATCCCAGAAGTTCGTGAACCTCGAAGCTTTCCGGGGCATCGCGCAGTAGATTTTCCAACTGTGCGGCAGCTTCGGGGAAATGGCCCGCGTCATATTGCGCCACCGCCTTCTGGAAGTCGCGGTTAAGCCGCTCGGCCTGCTCGCTGCCTGCGGCCACCAGCGCACAAGCCAGCACTACCAAACCAGTGCATCCCATGAGTCGAAGTCGAATCTTCACGGTCTGCATGCTATCACCTGCCGTGCGGCAGGCGGGGGCATGGGGATAAGGCCTGCGGCAGAGAAGGCGCTTCTCAGAAGCGCCTTCGCCGGCAAGAACGTCACTCTTAGCTAGTAGTATAACTTCAGAGCGAACTGGATTTGTCTCGGATCGTAGGGAGCATCACGAGTGGATCCAATTTCTCCGAAGTTAGGGTTGAAGAAATTGGTCGACCCGCTGACGGCGACAACGCCGTTGCCGCCGAATCCAGGAGCGTTGAAGTTCGGATGATTGAGAATGTTGAAGAACTCAGACCGGAACTGCATCGTGAAACGCTCGCTGAGCCTGAAGTCCTTGAACGTGGAGAAGTCGAGCCTACGGAATCCCGGTGACGTGGTCGTTGATGGACCACCGCCCAAAGCGCCAAACCCGTTCAAAGGAACGCATCCCGTAGGGTCATCTACGATCGGACTGGTAGCGCCCGGCGAACCACCCAACACGCAAGGCTGCGTGAAGGCCCCCGGGTTTCCAAACCAGCTCAGTTTCCCGTTCCCGTCAATGTGCAGACCAAGTTTCTGATCCTGCCCAGGGACATTGAGAGCGTAGCAGTTTGTTCCGGCGGTCGTCCCGGTGGGGCAATTGAGAGTAACCGGTTGGCCACCTTCCAGCGTGGCGATTGCGTTCACGCTCCAACCCCCGAGCACAGCATTAGAAAGCCTTCCAGCGCCACCCATGTAACGCTTGCCCTTGCCGAACGGCAGCGCATAGCCGCCACTGAGGTGGAATACGTTGGTGATATTGAAATTAGCTAAGCCGCGATCTTTCCCGATGCCAAATCCAGGAACCCATGGCGCGCGGCCCGTTGAAGTGTTACCGCCGTTCAGCAAGTCGCCTGCATCCGAAAACGTCTTTGACCATGTATAGGTAGCGAGGAAATTCAGCCCACCCGCATATTGTTTTTCAATCTTGGTCTGCAAGCCATTGTAACTGCTGCTTCCTACGGTTGCCTGGTAGCTCCCCCCGCCGAAACCCGGGAACGGAACATAAGTGTTGGTATTGGTGCCGGAAGGCAAGATCTGCCCGACACCATTGGCGCCAAGGCCCTGCTGAAGATGTCGACCCTGCGTTGTGACGTACGCGGCTTGCACCGACAACGTTGGCTGGATTTGATACTGGAGAGTAAAGTTACCCCCTATCGTATATGGGGTCTTAAACGCGAACGAAAGCCCCTGCAGTCCCAAACCACTGGCGTTCACCACGGACGGAGTAAAGTTAATGCAGGAAAAGCCGGACTCAAAGGTCGCGACACCGCCCGGACCTGCCGTCGCGCAGGTGCTCCACGGATTTGGGTTCGCAGCGGGGTTGGAACCGAGGGGAGTGTAGCTATTCGTATTGAACCAAGAGAAGTTGTACACGAAGGGATAATTCTCACCGTCGTTGGGCCCATATCCCTGGTTCTCATACGCGTTGTAGAACATTCCCATCCCTCCCCGAGCTACAAGCTTCGGAGAAACCTGATAGGCGAACCCGAAGCGCGGAGCAAAGTTATTTTTTTGTGCCGTGCCGAGTCCCTTGCCGTAGCCACCGATCTTCAGGGCAATTCCGTCCGCAGCCAACTGATCGGTAAAGCTCGTTGACAGGTTAGCCTGGTCGACCCCACTCGGGATCAAATACATCGGGGAACCATTCGGAGGACCGTAGGGAACAAAGTTGGCCTGTTTACCATATAGCTCATAAATCAGCCCAAAGTAATCCCAGCGTAGGCCCAGGTTGAGTGTGAGCTTGCGGTTCACCTTCCAGTCATCCTGGAAGTAGGTCGCAAAGTAGTTCTTTCCATCATCGGTGGTGGAAATATTGGAGGCGTATACGCCGTCAGGGCCCCCCACGTTGGGCACTCCTCCAGCAACGGTCGAAGCCGTTGGACTCAGCAGAAACTGTGCGATGCCCAAGTCATTGCCATTGTTCTGTGGGATATCCGCATACTGGCCGTTGAAGTCGAATTGGCCTCTCGACCATGCCGGCTGCAGGGTCGAGAACCTGACGTGCTGGTACTCAACGCCCATCTTGAAGCTGTGATTCCCGTAAATCTTGGTGAAATCGTCAGTAAACTGAAGGGTCTGACTGACCTCATCGGAGGGCAGGAAGTTGTTACTGCCCAGAGTCGACAGCCCGCCAAACCCGAAGGCGGGAAGACCGCCGTTCAAGTGCCCCTGCGGGATGCTCTGAATTCCATATTGTGACGGAATGTCGCTCGTACTGGCGCCCAGCGGCCCGGTGCGCGTGGTGTGAAGGTAATTCAGCCCAACGTGGGCATTGTTCACCAAGGTCGCAGAGAAGATGTGATTGTAGACCAGCGCATTGTGCTGAGATAGCGCCGTCTGTATCCCTTGCTGGAAGGCGCCTCCGTCCGCGACGCCGCCAAAAATTCCGGGGATGTATTGCGGGTCATCGTCATACACAAAACTGTAGTACAGCTGATCTTTCTGGCTGAAATTGATGTCCATCTTGGTGAGGAAGGAGTTGCGATGCTCGAATAGGCCATTGCTGCTGGCAAAATTGTTAGCGATGCCGCTGGTGGTCGGCGACGGGAAGAGATTCAACAACTTGATGGCGTTCGCGTCCAGCCGCCCAGACGGCAGTTGATTCAGGCCGCAAGCGGTGGTAAAGGTCACAGTGCTGGGTGCGCAGGTGCCGAAGGGCTCGCGAGCGGCACCTATGACCGTGACCCCCGCTGTTTGGCCGGCAACGCAGGGGGGAGTTGGGAAGCCACTGAGGGGATCGACCGAACCACAAGTGACGGTGCGGGTTGTCGCGGGATCCAGAATAGTTCCGCCCGGAATCGTGCGATTCAGGATATCGGTCCGCGGTACTCCCGTGATCAGATCCGAGAGATCGGTGTAACCGCCGTTGCGGTCCGCCAGGGTCGGCACGGTACCGGTCTGAATCGTGCCCTGCACTCTGCGTAAACCTTCATAGTCGCCGAAGAAGAAGATTTTGTTTTTTATGACCGGACCGCCGAAGGTGAACCCGAACTGGTTCTGGCGCAGCTTCCCTTTCGGGACACCGTTTGCGTCTTCGAAGTAGTCCGCAGCGTCGAGTTTGTCGTTGCGGAAAAACTCCCAAACCGCGCCGTGGATGCTGTTGGTGCCAGACTTGAGCGTAGCGTTGAGAACGGCGCCAGCAGAGCGGCCGAACTCGGCGCTGAAGCCGGAGGTCTCGACCTTGAATTCCTGGACCGCCTCAATCGGAGGAAGCACGACATAATTCGTGCCGTTCAGGAAGTCCACGGTGTCGGAATTGTTGTCAATGCCATCGAGCATGTAATTGTTTTGCGCCGGCCGAAGACCATTGGCCGAGAAGGCGCCGCTGGCGGCGTTGCCGCGCGTGTCGGCTTCAGGAGTGTTCACCCCGGCTGCGAGCTGCGCAAGAAACGTGAAATTGCGCCCGTTCAAGGGAAGATCGTTCACGCTCTTCTGGTTGACCACCTGGCCGACAGAAGCATCCTGCGTCTGAAGCAAGGGAGCGGCGCTGGTGACTTCGATCGTTTCGCTCACGCTCCCGGGCTGGAGCTTAAAATTGAGGAGGACGTTTGCGGTCACGTCGACGGCGACATGACGCTCGCTGTCGATCTTAAAACCTTGCGCGGCCGCATCGATTTTGTAACTTCCAACTCGGACCGGGCTGAATTTGTATCCGCCATCCGACCCTGTCGTAGTGGAGAGACTGGCGGCTGTGCCTTCGTTCGTGAGGGTGATTTTGGCCCCGCTCACAACCGCTCCCGAGGCGTCCGTGACCGTACCTGTAATGGAACCGGTGTCTACTTGAGCTTGGAGCAGCCTGACGCCGAGTGTTGTAAAGACTGCAACCGCCAACAGGCTGCGGAGGATCCGGGCGAATGCGTATCGGTCCATGAGCTCTCCTTTGAGCTTCTCGGGCTTGCAGTCCTGGCAAGCCCTGCCACAGTTTCGACTGCCACCACGAACTAACCCCGAAGAGGGAAACAGCTCGTTAGAAAGACTTGTGACGATCCCCAAAATTTAAGAAGACTCACTCGCGAAGCGATACATTCTCTAATTAACCGCTTAACCTAAATAAACCTAATACAAATGTACTATTTCTTTGCTGATGGGAATAACATGGCGTGCTCAGTGTTGTCAAGAAATTTTCTTGTGGTCTAAACGCCGCGCCATCTCAGCGCTGCTTTGCGACCGCCTCGATAGGGCTGGGGATTTCGAACATGAGCGTAACCATTCGCGATGTCGCGAACGCGGCCGAGGTTTCCACAGCGACTGTTTCCAATGTCCTGAACAAAACTGGCAAAGTGGGGCGGGACACGCGCCGCCTCGTGCTCTCGACCGTCAAGCGCTTGGGATACATTCGCGACGTTCATGCGCGTCACCTGGCTTCGCGTGATCGCCGTACGCTCGGAATCATCGTCTCCGACATCGAGAACCCTTTTTTTCCGGAAGTCATCAAGAGTTTCGAGATTCGCGCCCGCCAGCTTGGTTACGACGTGATTCTCAGCGACACGAACTACGATCCGCGAAGAACTCGTGAGGCCGCCGAGAGAATGATGGAACATAAAGTTCGCGGCGTCGCGATCATGACATCAGAGATTAGCCCGCGCCTGATCCACGAACTGGCCCGCAGAATGATCGCAGTGACGTTCCTCGACCTCGCGCCTGTCCGCGGCTACACCAGCAATCTCCGTATCGATTATTTGTCCGGAGTGGAACAAATCGTGAAGTACCTCTACGAGAATGGACACCGGCACATCGCCTTCGTTGCCGGGAGGCCTGGGCTTAAGTCCAATCTCGCGCGGCTGCAAGCCTACGAAAAATCGATGCGGCTCCTGGGACTGGAGCCGGGGCCGGTCTTCCCGGGTGATTTGCGCTTCGAGGGCGGGCTCGCCGCGGGTGTGGCCATTGCAAAGCTATCTCCGCGACCTACCGCGGTGATGGCCGTGAATGATCTCACGGCTGTGGGCGTCATTAAAGGCTTGCTGAATGCCGGCTGCCGCGTGCCCCAGGATATCTCAGTTACGGGATTCGACAAGACGCGGCTGGCTGATTACAGCAATCCATCGATTACCACCGTGGACATTCATCGCGAGACTCTGGGCCGGCTGGCAGCCGACGCGTTGCACGAACTCTCCAGCACCGCCAGTCCTCAGGGCAAGGAATATCAGATCGGGTCCGAGCTGGTAATCGGGAATTCCTCAGGGCCTGCTCCTCATTGAGGACCCCTCGTTGATAGACTCGTCAGAAGTGCTAGCATGCAAACGCTGGGCTCTGGTTAAGCAGACACCTTGGGGATGCTTGGTCCAAAAGACGGAAATCACAATCCGTCGCGCAGAACTTTCTTGAAGCAGATGCGGTGGGCGCCCGTGCTTTTCGTTCCCGCGCCGATTCACAATCCTCTCTTTCGTTCAGGGCTGCAGGAAATCGCCACTGCCCAGGCTTCCAAGTTCCCTTTCGCGGATGCTCTTTTCACGCCGCGCTATCCGGCGAAATCTCCGCTGGATGATGTTCTTCGCCTGGCCACTCCTGGCACGGATGAATACGTGACCGAAGGATACGCATTTGAGGTCATGGCGCTGCTTGAGGAATGGAGTCAACATCTGAAGGCGGAGCCTGCTGCAACGGAAACCTTGAGCAAGTTCGTTGACCGCTCGATTCAAGCGACTGCGCTCATTCCGATTCGCGATTCCCGGTTGCGCTCCGGCGATGGGGTCGAAGTGCTGCGGAGGGAATTTGCGTCCAGTCTGCTTCCCGGTCGCGAGCGATTCCTGGAGGAGATCAAGAACTATCTGGCTCCACTGGAGCGAGTGGAAACCGCCGACTTCGAGATCTATGAGTGCACGCAGGTGGGCGAGACGCCCCTGACCCTCGAAGCCAGCATTCGGTATGACCTTGTGGGCACGCGAGATCAAGTAAGGGAAGAGCGCATCGGGTCCTGGCGGACGCAGTGGTCGCGCAATGAATCCGGTGCGTGGCGAGTTCTGAAGTGGAGTGCCGCTGAGGAAATTGTGGGCCGCGCCGCGGGCCGGATCTTTGTTGACATTACTTCGCGGGCCCTCGGGGGGACCGAATCCTACAAAGAACAGCTGCTTCGGGGATCTGACTACTGGCGGACGGTTCTCGACGGGGCAATCGGACTCGACGTGTACGGAAACAACGGCTTGGCTGTCGGGGACTTTGACAACGACGGTCTGGATGACTTGTACGTCTGTCAACCCGCAGGACTTCCTAACCGGCTCTACCGCAATCGCGGCGATGGGACATTCGAGGATGTCACAGAAAAATCGGGCGTCGGCGTGCTTGATTTTACGGCGTGCGCCTTGTTCGCAGATTTCGAGAATCGGGGACTTCAGGATTTGCTGGTGGTCTGCGCGACCGGGCCTCTGCTTTTCTCGAACGACGGCAACGGGAAATTTTCGTTAAAACGGGAGGCGTTCCGCTTTGCAAATCCGCCGCAGGGGGCATTCACCCATGCCGCCGCCGCCGACTATGATCGCGACGGGCGCCTCGATGTCTATTTCTGCCTCTATAGCTACTATCAGGGATTGGACCAGTACCGCTATCCTGTTCCATATTTCGACGCGCGGAACGGGCCTCCCAACTACCTCTTCCACAACGAAGGGAATGGAGTGTTCGAAGACCGAACCGAAGTTGCCGGCCTGAACATCGAGAATGACCGGTACAGCTTCTCCTGTTCATGGGGCGACAGCAACGCAGACGGCTGGCCGGACTTGTACGTGGTCAATGATTTTGGCCGTAACACTCTCTACCGAAACAAAGCGGACGGGACCTTTGCCGCCGTTTCCGGCGAATCTCAGGTAGACGAGGCCGGAGCCGGCATGAGCGCATGCTGGCTGGACTTCGACAACGATGGAAAGCAGGACATCTACGCTGCGGGCATGTGGGTCGCGGCGGGCATGCGAGTTTTTGGAGACTCTCATTTTCACGCTGGAGAGCCGGAAAGAATTCGCTCCCTTTACCGGCGACACATGGCCGGCAATTCGTTGTACCGGAACCAAGGGGACGGCAAATTTAAAAATGTCGCCGTGAACGCCGGGGTTGAAATGGGCCGCTGGTCATGGTCCACCGACGCGTGGGACTTCGATCATGATGGCTATCCGGACCTGTACGTCGCGAATGGCTATGTATCTGGCATCGAGCGCCGTGATGTCTCAAGCTTTTTCTGGCGCCAAGTTGTCGCGAACTCGCCGCAGGATTCCAGCCCTTCGCCCAGTTACGAGCGCGGATGGAGCGCCATCAACGAACTCATCCGTTCTGACTCGACTTGGAACGGTCACGAGAGAAACGTTTTCTTTGCCAACAATCGAGACGGCACGTTTTCCGATGTCTCTGGCGTAGTGGGATTGGATTTTCGCGATGACAGCCGGGGGTTTGCGCTCGCCGATTTCGATGGCGACGGCAGGCTGGAAATCGTGCTGAAAAATCGAAATGCGCCGCAAATCCGAATCCTACGTCTCGCCATGAACGGCATTGGCAATTCGATCGCCTTGCGTTTGCGCGGAGATAAGAGCAACCGCGACGCGATCGGCGCCGCCGTCACCGTCGAAGCGGGCGCACTTCGCCAGACGAAGTATCTCCAGGCCGGATCTGGGTTTTTGTCCCAACACACAAAGGAGCTTTTCTTCGGCTTCGGACAGAATCAGGGTCCCGTCAGGGCGACAGTCCGATGGCCCAGCGGCCTCACGCAGGCGTTCGATGGTTTGCCAGTCAATCGTCGCATCGAGATTCAGGAAGGTGCGCGGGACTTCCTGGCCAAGCCGTTCGCGACTTCTCCGCAGTCATGGGCCCAACCGGGCGATTCCGCAAGTGGAGAGGTTCTGCCGTCGTCCGTGGAGACTTGGCTCGTCGAGCCAGTGAGAGCCATGGACTTCTCTTTGCCTGACCTCGCCGGTAATCTGCGTGACCTTCGCTCCTTCCAAGGCAGTTTTCTTTTGCTCACTTTCTGGGCCACGTCTTCACCCGTTTGCCGCGATCAACTACAACTCCTTCGCAAATTCCAGTCAGCCCTCGCCGCCAAAGGTCTTCAGATCGTAGCCATCAACGTCGATGACCCGCCCGACCTTCGCACGATACAGTCATTCGCCAACAAAGAGGGGCTGTCATTTCCGATCCTGCTCGCCACGCAGGAAGTAGCGGGCATTTACAACATCGTGTATCGATATCTGTTCGACCGCCACCGCGATCTCTCGCTCCCGACGTCTTTCCTGATCGATGAAGCGGGCGACATTGTCAAGCTGTACCAGGGAGCTTTCACTCCCCCGCATTTGCTGCAGGACCTGACAAGCGTCCCTCACAATGCGGCGGAGCGCAGCCGTAAAGCACTTCCCTTCCGCGGGACGCTCCATCAGGACGCGTTTCAACGCAACGCTTTCACCTATGGTGTGGCTTTCTTTCAGCACGGTTTTCTCGATCAGGCGGCGCAGTCGTTCCGGCAAGTCATCGCAGCGAAGCCCGACGACCCCGAAGCTTATTACAATCTGGGGACGCTCTATCTTCGGCGCAACTCTCTGCTGGAGGCACAACAGTATCTCGCGCAGACGGTGAAATTACGCCCGAACTATCCCGAGGCTTGGAACAATCTGGGCATGCTGGCCGCACAGGGAGGAAATAACGAGGAAGCGATTCGAAACTTCCAACAGTCCCTGCAGTTGCGCCCTTCCTACGCTACCGCGCTGCTCAATCTCGGGAATGTGTACCGGCGCCAGGGGAATCTTGAGGAGGCGGAAACGTTTCTGAAGCGCGCCTTCGACAGCGAACCCAAAAACCCCGAGGTCAACTACAGCCTGGGAATGCTCTACGCGCGTCAGAATCAGACCGGGCAGGCCGTCCAATATTTGGAAGCCGCCGTCAACCTGCGCCCGGAGTACTCCGACGCGCTCAACAACCTCGGCGTCCTGTTTGTTCAGCTACAGCGCTACCCCGAAGCGGAAGAGAAATTCAAGGCGTGCATTCAGGAAGCCCCGAATTTTGACCAGGCGTATCTCAACCTCGCACGCCTGTACCTTGTTTTGAACGACAAGGAAAAAGCGCGAGCGGTTTTGCAGGCTCTGCTGCAGAAACAGCCACAACACAAAATGGCTCAGCAGATGCTCCAGCTGCTATATTGAGGCCTTCGGAGAGGCTTGTGCAGATGTTCGGTTGCGCTTCGATTCAAGTCCGAAATGCCAATCGCGGTCCGGCCTTCGTCGGCATTCTCGGTCTGGCCATGCTTGCGATTCCCGGCCCCGGGTACGCATCTCCACAACTCCCCCACAAAGCCGACAACGCCAGCCTATCGGCCACAGTGGTTTCGCCTTTGCAGGAAGCTGAGGAATTGATTCAACAAGGGCTTTTTGAGCAGGCGAGGAAAATAATCGACGAGCAGATCAGGCTCAATCCATCCAACGTCGACGCATACAACCTGCTGGGAATTGTCTACACCGACGAAAAAGACTACGCCCACGCGATCGATGCCTTCCAGCAGGCGTTGAAACTGGCGCCTGACTCCAAAACAACCCACAACAACCTGGGCAATCTATATGTCGCCCAACAGAAGCTCGACCTCGCCGAAAAAGAATTCACTACGGTCCTCAAGGTAGCTCCCTCCAATCGCGATGCGAACTACAACCTGGGCCTGCTTCTCATGGCGAAGGGCGCACCGCTCGCGGCCATTCAACACTTTCAGCGAGTGCACCCTCAGACCGTCGAAACTCGATTCAACCTGGTGCGTGCATACTTTGAGGCAGGAAAAACTGCCGAGGCGCTGCGGACGGCCCAAGAACTGTCGGCGGGGCACAAGCGTGAAGTGCAATTGCACTTCACGCTCGGAGTGCTGCTCGCCTCGGCGAAACAATACAACCCGGCACAACTCGAACTTGAACAGGCGAACGCGTTGCAGCCTGAAACATTCGAGATTCTCCATAACCTCGGGCAGGCATACCTGCGGGGGCACGAATACGCGAAAGCCGATCTGACCCTCACTCGCGCGCTGAAGTTGAAGCCCGATTCTGTTGAAACCCTTTATCTGCTGGCGCAGGTTTACTCCGAACAAGCTCGGCCGCTGGACGCTCTCGATCTATTGGTACACGCCCATAAGGTGGCGCCGCAGAATACCGATGTAATTTTTTTGATGGCCCGCGTCAGCATGACCCAGAATTATTTTGAAGACGCTATTCCGCTGCTCGAAGCCGGCTTGAAAATTGCACAGCAACGAGCCGATCTCCACGCCGCCCTGGGCGAAAGCTACTTCATGTCGGGCAAAGCGGAAAGAGCCATCGACGAATTCAAGACGCTCATCGCATTGGACCCGTCAGCCCGCTCTTACACTTTCATGGGACTTTCGTACCGGCATTTGGGACGATTCGATGAGGCCCTGAAGTATTTCGAGGAAGGTTTGAAACTGGATCCGCACAACGCCTCGTGCCTGTTCAATATCGGCTATATCGAAGAGCGGCAGGGCAACTACGCGCGAGCCGATGATTTATTTCAGCAGGCGCTCCGTGCCAATCCGGATTTTTCTGAAGCTCTCCTCGAGCTGGCGAACCTGCGGGTGAAAGATAAGAAATTCGTCGAGGCCAGTGAGCTTCTTCGGCGATACGTAAAGGTAAGCCGCGATCCGGCTACGGGCTACTACAAACTGGCCATGGTAGAGAGAAGCCTTCGTCAGACTGCTGCCGCGCAAAGAGATTTGAATGTTTTCCAGACACTGTCGAAGAATTCCGCAAGCGGACCTTATCCCTACCAACATCTGTTTGAGTACCTCGACAACCGGGCGAAGCTTTCTGCGCAAGCGCGCACTCAGCTCGATGTTACCGAACTGAATGAGCAGATCCAGAAACATCCGGGGCAGACCCAGGATCTCTACCTGCTCGCCGAAACCTATCTGAAGCTCGGCAAGGCGGACGAGGCCCGGGAAACCATCGTGCAGCTTGATCAACTGAGCGCGGGCGACTATCGTACGCAGGCCGGCATCGGCGTATTGCTCGCGCGTCACCGTTTGTACGATGACGCCATCCAGCATTTCCAGAGCGCACTACGCGCCAATCCCGATTCCGATGATGTGAAATTCGATTTAGCCGATGCGTATTTCCGCAAAGGTTCGTATGCGGACGCACTGGATGTTGTGCAAAGAGTTTCGTCGGCGGGACAGCAGGATGACGCTTTCCTGGCATTGCTGGGGGACATCGAAGCCCACATGGGCGAAACTACCAAGGCGATGGAAATCTTCCGCAATGCCATCAGCCGCAATCCCGACAACGACCAGTACTATCTCTCGCTGACCCTGATCCAGCTTCGTGGAAATGATCTCAACAGTGCTGAGCAGACACTGCAGAGAGGTCTCGCGCGAATTCCGGGTTCGGGGAAACTTGTATGGGGCCTCGGGCTCATCGCAGTCCTGCGAGGCAATACGGCACAGGCTGCCGAGCGACTGGAGCGGGCCGTGGATCTGCTGCCGGAGTGGGCCGGCAGTTATTCCACTCTGGGCGTTTTTTATTACCAGACGGGACAAATCGAGAAGGCGCGTGAAGTGCTCAACCGCTTCAAGGGAAGCAACGCCGGTGGCTTGGATGTCGGCCGGATCGAAGAAGCTCTATCCAAGGCTCCAGCGAACGCATCGGCGGCGGGCCAGCCAATCCCGATGGTCGCCCGGCAACAACTGCTTCAGTTAGCGCTGCTGATTGCGGATCGCAGTTTGTGACAAGTCGGATACCTCTTCCAGCAGTGTTAAGATTCTGACTCATCGCCCAAAACGATTGAAAATAGTCGGGCCTTGGTAATTCAGCCGTAGCGCCACACTCACGAACTCGATAATGGAAAAACAAACGGCTAAACCCAACCGGTGCTTTGCTCTCGCCATCAGGAGTGGCGCAATTCTGCTGCTCGTCATCGCGATCAGCGCAGCCGTGCACGTCAGAATGTTCGCCGCTCAGGCTCCGACAACGCTGCAATCGCCCATTCCCGTCCACTATACGAACGTCCGCGAAAGCGCCAAAATCACTTTTCAGCAGGACTCCACGCAAACAGACGAAAAGTATTACCTCGAAACCATGGGCACGGGTGTGGGTTGGATCGACTACGACCAGGATGGGCTCATGGACCTATTCTTCGTCCAATCCGCCGCTACTGACCTCTACAAACCGCCGCATCCCCTGCGTTGCGCGCTTTACCATAACAACGGCGACGGGACGTTCACCGACGTCACTGAGAAAGCCGGCGTGGGCGGTGAAGGCCACTATGGTCAGGGCGTCGCTGTCGGTGACTTCGACAATGACGGCTATCCGGATTTGTACGTGACCGGCTACGGCCGCGCCATCCTCTATCACAACAACGGGAATGGTACCTTTACCGACGTCACGGCCAAAGCTGGCGTCTCCGACGAGGGCGGATGGTCGACCAGCGCAGGATGGTTCGATTACGACAAGGACGGCTGGCTCGATCTGGTCGTGGCCAATTACATCGAATGGTCTCCAAAGAATAATCTTTGGTGCGGTGAACACCGGCCCGGGTACCGCTCCTACTGCCATCCCGGCAACTACAAAGGCCAGCGCATCAAGCTCTACCACAACAATCACGACGGAACCTTCACCGACGTGAGCGACGCATCCGGCGTGGGAAAGCCCGAGGCCAAGGGCATGGGCGTAGTTCTGGCCGACTTTAACAATGACGGCTGGCCCGATATTGCCATTGCAAATGACTCGTGGCCAAACTTTCTGTTCATCAACAAACACAACGGAACGTTTGAAGATGTCTCGCTGGTCTCAGGACTGGCCGCTAGCGAAGATGGACGCTACGAGGCCGGCATGGGCATCGATGCTGCCGACGTGGACGGCGACGGATGGCAAGACGTTTACATCACTCATCTCGACTTCGAGTTGAATCGTCTGTACCACAACAACCAGGATGGGACGTTCACCGATGACACCTTTCGCTCGCGCATCGGAAACAAAGCGGTTTTAATGAGCGGCGTAGCCACGAAATTTCTGGATTACGACAACGATGGCTGGAACGACATCCTGCAACTCAACGGCGCGATGCTCGACAATGTCTCGCTTTATCACGGCGAGGTGTCGTACAAAGAGCCGCTGCTCATGTATCGCAATCTGGGTAAAGGCGAGTTCGAAAAGGTGTCGGAGTCGCTCGGTCCCGATTTCATGCGTCCGATCGTCGGCCGCGGCCTCGCCACCGCCGATTACGATAACGACGGCGATATCGACATTGTCACCAACAATCGCGGCGACCTTCCATCACTTTTGCGCAATGACGGCGGAAATGCCAATCACTGGCTGACGGTCGAGTTGATCGGAACAAAGTCTAACCGCGACGGCATCGGGGCTTCGCTCAAATTAACTTCGGAAGGCTTCGTGCACATCGAGCAGGCAAAGGGGGGCATGAGCTACATGTCGGCAAGCGATCCTCGAATTCACTTTGGTTTGGGGAAACGCACCAAGATTGAATCGCTTGAGATTACTTGGCCGAGCGGACAGGTGGATCGGCTGACAAACCTGGCCATCGACCAGATCATCGCCGTAAAAGAAGGCGGAGGAGTTATCCCGCGGCCGTTTCCAAAGATCTCGAGCCCGAAATGATAAAGTGGAATCCAGGATTGGAGAGGCCCGACACATCCCTAGAACTAGTGGTCAACGTACCCCTTAGGTTCGCATTGACAGCGGCTTCGATCTGAACAATCGTCAGCTATGAATTTTCCCCGGCGACGCTTTCTTGGCTCTTCCCTTGTGGTTCTCGGCAGCACTCTGCTTGACGCAGTCACGACGCCACTATGGAAATGGAAGAACAGCCTCCTTCTCCAGTCGGCCCCTGCCACGAATTCCACCTCCCCCGTTCAATTCGTCGACGTAGCCCGCGAAGCCGGACTCAACATTCCCAATGTGTGGGGATCCGCGGATCACAAGCGCTACATCATCGAGGCCAAAGGCAGCGGGATCGCCTTCTTCGATTACGACCATGACGGCTGGCTCGATATTTACTTGACCAACGGAACGCGCCTCGGCGAGAACTGGCCCGGTGGACAAGCGCCCACGTCGCATCTGTACAAGAACAACCGCGATGGAACGTTCACCGACGTTACCGCCAATTCCGGGCTGGCGCGCACCGGCTGGCAAACCGGCGTGTGCGTCGGCGACTACGACAACGATGGCTGGGACGACCTCTTCTGCTGTTTCTGGGGACGCAACATCCTTTTTCACAACAACGGCGACGGCACGTTCGCTGATGTCACTCGTAAAGCGGGGCTTCACGATGAACGGGTCCGATGGGGCGCGGGCTGCACTTTCCTCGACTATGACCGCGACGGTCACCTGGATCTGTTCGTCTGCAATTACATCCAGCTTGATCCTGCGAAGACTCCAGCGGCCGGTGATCCCGCGGCGTGCCAGTGGAAGGGAATCCCGGTGATGTGCGGGCCGCGCGGCCTTACCGGCGACACCAACGTTCTTTATCACAATAATAGCGACGGCACGTTTACCGATGTCTCCCAGAAGGCGGGCATTCTCAAACCTGGTCCACGATACTCGATTACCGCCGTCGCGAGTGATTTCGATAATGATGGCTGGCCGGACATTTATGTGGCCGTAGACTCCGAGCCAAGCATTCTGTTTCGCAACAATCACGACGGCACTTTCACGGACGTTGCGGTGATGGCTGGATGCGCCTACAGCGAGAATGGGCATGAGCAGGCCGGAATGGGGGTCGCAGTCGGGGATTACGACTGCGATGGCTGGTTCGATATCTTCAAAACAAATTTTGCCGACGATACTTGCAACCTCTATCACAACAATGGAGACGGCACTTTCAGCGATGTGACCTTTGCCTCCGGAATTGGAATCAACAACCAGTACGTC
This sequence comes from uncultured Acidobacteriaceae bacterium, assembly GCA_963791515.1. Taxonomy (GTDB): domain Bacteria; phylum Acidobacteriota; class Terriglobia; order Terriglobales; family Acidobacteriaceae; genus Sulfotelmatobacter. Next base: position 256,083 of record CAWBSS010000002.1, read on the forward strand.
GCCTGGGGCTGCGGATTTGTCGACTATGACAACGATGGTTGGGCGGACATCCTCCAAGTCAACGGGCACGTCTATCCGGAGATCGGGGGCCACGAGATCGGCCAGACCTTCAAGAATCCGCGACTCGTATACAAGAATATGGCCAACGGACAATTCAAAGATGTGTCCTCAGCAATGGGCCCGGGAATCAACGAGCGCTTTTCCAGCCGCGGCGCCGCCTTTGGCGACTACGATAACGATGGCGATATCGACGCATTGATTTTGAACATGAACGACGTACCTTCGCTGCTGCGCAACGATGGCGGCAACAAGCAGAACTGGATCAAGGTCAAATTGATTGGAACGAAGTGTAATCGCACCGCAATCGGCGCCCGAGTCCGCGTAGTCACGGGTAATCATGCCCAGATGGACGAGGTTCGCAGTGGATCCAGTGTCATGTCGCAAAGCGACTTGCGCCTGCACTTCGGGTTGGGCAAAGGGCAAACGGTCGACCTGATCGAAGTGAAATGGCCGACTACCCAAAAGATCGAACGATTCACGCAGGTGAAGGCGAACCAGATTCTCACAATCCACGAGGGCAGTGGGATCATCGAGCCCGCGCCCACGAAATCGGCGAAATGACCTCCGTGCAACGCGCTCTGCCAAAAACATGCTGAACTACTGATGAATTCTTGCGGCCCAGCCCCCGCCACTTGCAAGGGGAAGCTTCAGCTTGGTAGTTCTGTTCACCTGGCTAGTGATCTTTCTATAGTCGCTCGCATTGCGATCAGCATTTACGCCGTCCTGGTAGGCTTCCATCGTGAAGTTCCCTTCGGGCAAGAACGACAGATCAATGTCGAGATTGCGCGGCGTCCAATCTGTCATGGCTCCCACGTACCAGTCCCGGCCGTTTCTTCTCGCGACCACCACGTAGTCGGCAATACGCGCATCGAGTACTTTCGTTTCGTCCCACTCGGTTGGAACCGGAGTGAGGAACTCCATAATCTCCGGTTCACGCATGTAATTTGACGGGCTGTCAGATAACATCTGCAGCGGACTTTCGAAAACCACATACATTGCCAGTTGGTGGCAGCGCGTTCCCAGCGCCATCGGCTGGCTATGAATCGGCGCGAAGGTCGCCTTGGTTGCGTTCCGCATCGCACCCGGTGTGTAATCCATCGGACCGAGAAACATTCGCGTAAAGGGGAGCGTCACATTGTGCTTCGGTTCAGATTCCGCGCTCCATTTGCTCCACTCCATCCCGCGCACCCCCTCGGTGCTGATCAGATTGGGCCAGGTGCGAGTCATGGTCGCCGGTTTTTGATCGCCGTGAAAATCGACCAGCATCTTGCGCTTGGCGGCCTCCCGGCTGACCCTGTAGTAGTAATCGATCAGGATCTGATCGCTGCGCTGCATGAAATCAACTTTGATTCCTTTCACGCCCCACTTTGCGAACTGATCGAGAGCGGGAATCAGTTGGTCGTCCAACGTCTTCCACACCACCCATAGAATGATCCCAACGTTTTTCTGCTTGGCATAAGCAGCCAACTGGTCCATGTTGATTTCCGGAACGACCTCCAGCAGGTTCCCCAGCTTGTACCAGCCTTCGTCGAGAATGATGTAGGGCAGACCGTATTTCGCGGCAAAGTCGATGTAGTACTTGTATGTTTCTGTGTTGATTCCCGCCTTGAAATCGATGCCGTATACATTGTTTGCATTCCACCAGTCCCACGCCACTTTCCCTGGCTTGATCCACGAGGTGTCCTGCACCAGCGATGGCTTTTCCAGAAGGTAGACGATTTGGTTGGTAAGCAGGTCGCCGTCTCGGTCCGCAATGCCAATCACGCGCCAGGGGAAAGTGCGTGTCCCGGCAGTAACTGCAATGTAGTCGGCGCTTTCAACCACTCTGTAGTCGCGATCTCCCGTCAAACTCTCTTTCAGCGGATAAGGGGGAAAGGATGCAGCCAGACCGTTTCCGCCAGTGCCTCGCAACCAGAGCCCCGGATAGGAGTCCACATCGGATTCCGCGATTGCGACCTTTGCGCCGTCTCCTACGTCCACGACTGCGGGCAGCGTCGCGAGGAACGCCGGGGCAATCTCACTCAAGTGCTGGGGAAGGTACTTCCGCTCGTTGTGCGAGAAGAAGCTGTCTTCCTGTGGGTAATAGACAATGAAGTTCGCGGGAAAATTAAAAGCCGATTCTTCCCCGTAGATCTTCACCTGCCCATGCGACATTGAGGTTTCGAAGCGGTAGGCCGCGCCTTCGTTGTAGGCACGGAACACGACGGTGTATCCGCCTTCCATATTCAGCTTCAGTTCGTTGTAGTGATCGCGAATTTTCGCGAACTTCTGGCGGACCACAGGCTCTACGACCTGATCGGAAGAACGCTCCTTGACATCAATCACCTTCGGCTGCACGCCCAATTTCTTATGCTCCACGTCGAGCGAAAGCGTGGAATTCTCAAGCACTGCGCGTCCCTTCAAGACCACGTCATAACGGATCTCCTCTGCGGCGCGGATTCTGATTTCGATTCGTCCGTCTGGCGACCGCACGTCGTAGCTGGATTGGGCCGTCCCAGTTGCGATGAACAGGAGCAATAACAGCAGGGGGGCGAGAATCTTCATCTGATCACCTTTCCGGGCCGCTGCGTTTTTCGGTACGGGAAAAGAATCTTACTCGCGCACACGAAGCAACACAAATCATTACGATACAACACAACCGAGCAAGGGTAGCGTTCCGACGAACCGACCCCACGTCCCCACTTGCCGGATAAGACTCTGGGACATTCCGCATTCTTAAAGCTGCGAATTCCCGGCGCTGTGCTCGGAGGCAAACTCACATGCCCAACGAAGGCGGCACCGCGCCTTCCTCGGAACCAAACTGATCCGCGGGCTCGCTGCTCATCGTAAACACGATGGTTGCGCCATTCGCGATATCGGCGTGGCGAAACCAAAGTTTAGTATGGGGCTTGCCGTTGAAGGTTACGGAATGGATATATTGGTCGCTCGGAGAATTCCGTTTCGCTTCAACCACCAATGTTTTGCCGTTTCCCAGTTCAACCTCAGCCCTATCGAACAGCGGCGTCCCAAACACGTAGTTGCCACTCACTGGATCAACCGCGTAGAACCCGAGCGAACTGATCACGTACCAGGCAGACATTTGTCCGCAGTCCTCGTTGCCGGCCAGTCCGTCTGGTTGATCGTCATATTCCATCTCGAGCAGCCTTCGTACTCGATCCTGGGTCTTGTGCGCGGCGCCTGCGTAGCTGTACAGATAAGCCATGTGATGGCAAGGTTCGTTGCCATGAGCGTACTGGCCGACCATGCCGGCGATGTCCGGTGGGGCATCCGGCGGCAACTGCGAACTGGTCGTGAATAGGGAGTCGAGCTTGTCAGTAAATGCCTGGCGGCCGCCGAAGATTTGGATCAACCCCGCCGGGTCGTGCTGGACGGTAAAGGTGGTCTCCCAGGGGTCCGACTCGGTATAGTCTCGCCACTTCTTGGAATGGCCCATCTCGATTGGGTCGAAGGGCTCCGCCCACTGGCCATTCTCCAATCGGGGCCGCATGAATCCGGAGGTGGCGTCGTACAGATTCCTGTAATTCTTGCAACGTTCGACCAGTAGCTTGGAATCATCCAGCTCGCCAACTGCCTGCGCAACGTGAGCCACCGCCCAATCGTTATAGGCGTATTCCATGTTCTTGCTGACCGATTCCTCTTCTTTGTCGCAAGGAATGTAGCCTAGCTTGCGGTAGTAGCCGAGCCCCCTGTAGTCATCGACCATGGCGCGCTTTTTGAGCGCGGGATAGACTTTGCTGAAATCGATCCCTTTGAAGCCCTTGACCTGCGCTTCGGCAATGACGGAACTCGAATGATATCCCGTCATGCAGAACGTCTCTTTCGCTTGCAACGGCCAGATCGGCACGCCAGCCGGACTTTCCAGCGCCATGCGAATGAGGCAATTCACGAAGTCGGGCACACGATCCGCCAGGCAAAGTGTGTACATGGGATGCGCGGCGCGATAGGTGTCCCATAGCGAGAATGTGCTGTAGTTGTGACGACCTTGCGGCAGTTGATGGATCTTGCCGTCCATCCCACGGTACTGGCCATCGACGTCGTCAAACAGTGTCGGGGCTACCATCATGTGGTACAGGGCCGTGTAGAAAATTCTCTTGTGTCTGGCATTCGAAGTGGTGATTCTGATCCGGGACAGGTTCTTGCTCCAGGCTGCATGGGCCGCCTGTCGCACTTTGGCAAAGTCCCAGTCGGGAATCTCGGCCTCCAGGTTTTTCAGTGCCGCTTGCGGGCTCACCCCGGAAATACCGGTCTTCACCAGAATCGCTTCGTCTTCCGCGGTCTTAAAATGCACCAGACACTTCAGCGACGTTCCTTTCGCCTCTCGCAAACCTCGATCCAACCGCTTTTCATCGGAGATTATTTCCGAAGATTCAATTGGCTTGGAGAACTGCATGGCGAAGTAAATCTCGCGACCCGGAGCCCAACCCTTGACGCTGCGTCCGCCGATGATCGTGTCTTGTCCGATAATTTTCAGATCTGCCCACAAAATCGGAGCGTTCCCAAAGCCATGAACCAGGTCGAGAATAAAGTGGCTGCTATCGCTCCTGGGAAAAGTGTACTTGTGTATGCCCGCCCGCTCGGTGGCACTCAGTTCTGCCCGGATGTTGTAGTCGCGTAGCAGAACCGAGTAGTAGCCCGGCTCGGCCGTCTCTTCTTCGTGGCTAAAGCGCGATCTGTAGCCCTCACCGGGATTCTGCCGCGAGCCCGGAACCGTTTTCGCCGGTCCGGTGCCGGGCATGAGCAGAAAGTCCAGCATGTCCGAGGCGCCAGTACCGCTTAGGTGGGTATGGCTGAAACCCATGATCGAGCTGTCCGAATAGTGATAACCGGAACACCAATCCCACCCGTCGTTGTAAGTGTCCGGACTAAGTTGCACCATGCCAAACGGAACGGTGGCCCCCGGATATGTATGTCCATGACCGCCGGTGCCAATCGCGATTTTCACGTGTCCAGTCAGATCGTCAACAGCGGAAGAAGCTTCGCGCGAGGTGGATAGGGTAAGTGGGAATTTTTCGATGACCGCACTCGAACCCAGCACACGCGAAAGGGGAAAGGCTGATAGGGCAGCTACAAAACGACGTCGGGATATCATATTCGTTCCTCGTTAAGAGACCTACGGTACCCGCGCTTGGCAAGGACCGGTTTACAACCAGTGGGTTGCTCCGTAGACGGCGGACATTCTAACTCTCCCGCAAATTGCCATCTTAACCGTTACCACTGTGCGATGGCTCGAACCGCGCCTCACCGACACTTGGAACTTGAATGGGATGGATGGGTTGCGAGCGACTGAACTATGCCCAGTTTTCTGTCAGGAATAAAACATGGTGGGCAGTGCAGGACTCGTTTCGCCGACCTAGATAAAAGCCCGAAAAACTTGGGAAATCCTTTGTTTGGCGCTGGTTGTGGGCTGATTGAGCTTCCAGTGGGTTCCAGTCTAATCCTGCCTCAACCAGCGTTATCATACCCAAATTGTTCACAAAATGTTCACAGAATCAATATCAAGTAGTATGAAGACAAGTTCTGGAAGTAGCCCCACTCCGCACCGCAAGAGAAACCGCAACTCTGCTGAACTGCCATCCCGAGACCCTGTACACATGGGTGAAGGAAGGCAAAATCGGCTGCATCAGGACTGGACGGAACCTGAAGTTCCACCCCACCCATATCGAGGAATATCTTGAGCGGCAGAGCCGAGGCTGAGAGACGGCCAATCTCCCGGTCCCTGTCGGTCTGACGGTATCGGGGATGACGAATACGTAAGTTCCGGATGAAGCCGCAAGAGCGCCAGCGTTGCCGTGCGCCACGCCCTCCGCGTCGTCCAGCAAGATTCGGTGCGGCCCCCATTCCTCAGGCCGAGCAATTCATTCAGCGCGTCTCCCGATCCAGCCATTTCTCGACATGGCTCGGACGCCACTCCTCCAGTGCTTGCAACAGGTCGGCAGGCTGGTCCCGAGCCAGCACCAACGCCCGGTTCTCCGGCTTCAAAAATCGCCCCTCCACCGCATGATCGAACATCCGGAGCAGAGGCGAGTAAAAGCCCAGCACATTTAGGATTCCGCAGGGCTTCGCATGCAGACCCAGTTGCGTCCATGTCACCACCTCGCAAAACTCCTCCAGCGTCCCGAATCCGCCCGGCAACGCAACGAATGAATCCGACAGGTCGGCCATCAGGGCCTTGCGTTCATGCATCGTGTGGACGACATGGAGTTTCGTGAGTCCCCGGTGCCCGACCTCCAGCGCCATAAGGTGTTCGGGGATGACTCCCTGCGCCTCGCCACCTGCCCCTAGCACGGCGTCTGCGAGAATCCCCATCAAACCCACATTCCCGCCACCATAAACCAGTCCAATCTCTCTTCGCACCAATTCCGCAGCCATTTCCTCAGCGGCGGCGCGATACTCAGGACGGCTACCCGGACTGGAGCCGCAGAAAACGCAGATTCGTTTCATGCAGGGATTCTAAATGTCGCTTCCCCAACGAACGCCCTCGACGGCGGTCAGGAGGAGGTGATCCTGCTACTTCTTCGGATACCCGACCGATTGCGCCAAGATGATTCTCTGCTGCGGCTTCAACTTTAGGGTCTTGGCAAGCGCGGGCTTATCGACGCTCGCCCGCACCACCGCACCGAGCCCCTCGGAGGCGCAGTACAGGTAAACGTTCTGCGCGATGAATCCCACATCAGCCGCGGTATACATCTCAGCGTCCGAAGAAGCGGCACCGTCAGTCTTCGAAAGATCGGAAACATAAACTAGGTTTACAGCCGCATCCTTAACGAAGGACTGCGTGCCAGTAGCCGCTCGGAAGTCTCCCGCCACCACGGGCTCTAATACGGTCGCCTTGGCATCGTAGACGTACACGCCTTCCGGAGTTGCCACGTAGATGCTTACCTCCTGCCAGTTCATGGCGGAAGGCGCGGTACGACGCCCATCGGGTCGGTTGATTCCGAAAGCCGCCCAGAGCAAGTTCGAAAGCGTCTGCGGCGAGAGCGTACCCGAACCGAACTCGCGAGTCGATTTGCGATCCTTGAGAACCTGCATCAGGGGGCGACCGCCTTCCGTCTTCGGCGGCGGAAGCTGGACAGGCTTGAGCGCCTGCGCTGCTGAGATAGTGGAGAAACAGATTATCACTAGCGCAAGTACGAACGGTGCTTTGTGTTTCATAAGAGAGTTCCTTCCGATGCTTTCAGCCAAGATTCTCAGCTTCTTTGGCTATTCCTACTGTAGACCTGTCTGTTGCCGAACTCTGTGACGCAATTCGATCACGCCGGAAATTTCCTCGGTCGCAGGTCTCCGTTCTGGGATTGCGGCGTTCATCTGGTTGGGAGTTATTTTCCCACGGATCGCGTCAATCGCTTCGATGCCCGGATGATCCGTCACGCCTTGACCAACTGTCTGCGAAGGGCTTCATGAAGGTACGAGCCGAAGTTGCGCCAGACACTGGCAACGTTCATACTCCGACCATGACACTCAAAAATGCGGCGTTGCTGGCTCTGATCGGGACGATATTGATGACGGTTCTCTTGGTGTGGAATTTCGTCTTCACTTTCCTCAATGTCCTGCGGGACTTGGTTCCTGCGGTGACGCTGTTCCAGTCATTCATCTATGCGTTTGGCTGCTTCAGTGTGGCTCTATTCTTTTACGTGTTCCATCGAGCGCAGTAGTGGTGATTGTTGCCCGTCCGTCTGTCCTTACACTAGCCACCAGCCCCGGACACCGCCTCTGGGGTCGGTCAGTATTGACAGCGATACCCAGCGCCTTCTTTTGCGACTCAGAATCACCAGCGTCTTGCCCTGTGTGATGCCCCATGAGAGAGCGGGTTCGGCGACCTCGATTGTGACCATGCGCACAGAATGGCGGCGGGCGAAGCTGCTATTGTCGTGCAGCAATCCACAGCTTCCTTCCCCCGCGCTCCACGTCCCGCAGCAGTTTTTCCTTGGCAGCTTTGGCGTCCAGAGCAAGTAAGGGATCGCTCCCCACCGCTTCCCATTTTCCGGCATAGCGGAGGTAGTACTCACCCTCTTGGGGTTTCAGACGGGTCGGTTTGCTGTCGAGGTAGGTGGGCTTAATCTGAATACTGCACCCTTTGGGGCGAATCCACAAACTGACGGTACGGGTCATACGGGTCTCCGAAGACATCAAGCGATTGGTCCGCTTCATCGGGTTCGTGGATGTGGATGGCGAGATATCTGTACCGGCCCGTGGTGCATTGCGCCTTTTGCGAACACCCGCCGCAACGTTTGCGGCTTCCGATATAGACATGGGTTCGATTCCTGACATTCAAATCGACGAAGTTGAGTGGCTGACCTGCCGGACAGAGCTAGCTGTTGCTTTCGGGAAGATATGTGAAGTGGTCGGGACCGTAGAGTGGGTTGTTGTTGCGATCGGCGCGGCGCGTGTGAGTTACGGGGCTTGCCGATCGAGAGCGTAGATTTCCTCGGAAAACACGGCCCTCTTCCTAAACCCAAGCTTGCGGCTGACAAACCACCGCATCGCTCGCAGGAATTTGGCAATATAATTGCCGTTTTATGATCGGAAGAACCATATCCCCCGGTGGGAAATTAGCAGGGCAACTGATCGTGGCGTTGCTCACGGTTGGAGGACTGATGGCGGGGCCACGCCTGCTTCATCGGTGGTCCAGTGATCCGGTGCACTTCAGCCGGGACATCCGTCCCATCTTGAATCAGAACTGCATGCACTGTCACGGCGGTGTACGGCAAAAGAACGGCGTCTCGTTTCTGTTTCGTGAGGAAGCCCTGGGTGTGGGCAAGTCCGGACGGCGAACTATCGTGCCCGGAGAACCGGATGCGTCGGAATTGATAGCGCGAGTCACGTCCTCAGACCCTGAGACCCGCATGCCCTATCATGCTCCCCCTCTTCCGCCTGAGCAGATTGCCTTGCTTCGCCGCTGGATCAAGGAAGGCGCCAAGTGGGAAGATCATTGGGCCTTCATTGTTCCGAAGCCGCAACCCTTGCCGGCGGTCAAGCGTGCCGATTGGGTTCTCCGGCCGCTGGACCAATTTATTCTCGCGTCTCTGGAGAAAGAAGGGCTCGAACCTTCGCCTGAAGCTGATAAGTCTGCCCAACTTCGCCGGGTTTCTCTGGACCTCACCGGACTCCCGCCGACACTCGACGAGCAAGCGGCATTTCTGGCGGACTCCTCAGCTAACGCGTATGAAAAGCAGGTCGATCGCCTGCTGGCATCGCCACGTTATGGCGAGCGTTGGGCCTCATTGTGGCTGGATCTGGCCCGCTACGCAGACACCAAGGGGTACGAAGCGGATAGGGAACGTCCCGGTGTTTGGCCTTATCGCGACTGGGTGATTGATGCTTTCAACCGCAATCTTCCTTACGATAAATTCGTGACCACGCAACTGGCGGGCGATTTACTTCCTGATGCCACGTTTGAAGATCAAATCGCTACTTCGTTCCACCGCCAGACCCCGAACAATGACGAGGGCGGTACCGACGACGAGGAGTTCCGCATGGTGGCGGTGATGGACCGGTCTGCGACGACATGGTCAGTGCTAAACGGTCTCACCATCAATTGCGTGCAATGCCACTCGCATCCGTATGATCCCATCCGCCACGCGGAATACTACAAGAGCCTGGCATTCTTCAACACCACTATGGACGCGGACCTTCCCGAAGATACCCCCGTTCTACGCGTCCCGAAGGATCGAGCACGCGACTCTGAGACCTCCCAGCTTCAGCAGGCACTTGCGAACTTGAGGCGAACCGTCGTGTCCCAGGGCCGGCTAACCGAGGCGCAATCGCGATGGACGCCGCTGCAGGTCAATGCGGCCTGGGCCAGCGAGGCGCTCGCCTTGCAATGGGAAACTGCGGAGTTGGAACGACAGTTAGACCACCTGAAAGAGAAGAAGCTGCGTCCGAAAGCAGAAAAGTCCGCGCGGAAGGATTTGGTAGCGGCCATAGCGGAGTCCAAGAAGGCGGCTCGAGCTAAGGCCGGCAAGGTGACTGCGCTCCAGATCAACGGTGGAGAAGTTCAGTCCGGTCCCGACGTTCCGGGTAAGGCAGTCTACGAGATAATGGCCAAGGTCGATGTGCCTGTGATGACCGCGCTGCGTATTGAGGTCGCCCCGGCGAACAGCGAAACTGCGCGCCACACACCCGAAGCGGGGTTCATCATTGATCGCATCGACGCCTGGATCGTTCGGCCAGACGGCCAGGAGACGAGGATCGCTTTTCGCTATTTCGTTCCCGATTTCGAAGCGAATTTGGAAACTGCTATCGCAGCTGCTGTGAAGTCGAAACGCGAGCTTACTTCTGATCCCGGGGCAAACGGATTTCAGTCAAATCCCAGTTTGTTCCGGTCGCGCTGGACGGTAGGAGTTCCCGTCGCGCGCCTCGAACTGGTCCCGGGCAGCCGGCTCAAGCTGCACCTCACCCAAACGCAAACTGTCGACGACAAGCCGGCACTCGTGCGACGAGCGCGCCTGTCAGTCAGCGACGACGCAAGCTGGCATCAACTGGTCGACGATCCGAGCTTTGGGAATAAGCTGGCGCAACTCACAAAATTCGCTCGCCAGTTAGCAAAGATTCCGAGTGTTGAGCTCCCAATCATAGGCGAGGAACCCGCTTACGACCAGCGAACAACTCTGGAGTTCGAACGCGGCAACTTTCTCACCAAGATCGGCCCCCCACTAACTCCAGACGTTCCGGGCATATTTCCTAAGCTCCCAGCGGATGCGCCCCGCAATCGCCTGACGCTAGCGAAATGGTTCTTTTCTCCCGGCCAGCCGCTGACTGCGCGCACGGCGGTCAATCGATATTGGGAGCAGTTATTCGGGACGGGAATTGTGGAAACCCTGGAGAATTTCGGCAGCGTGGGTGAGGAGCCGAGCCATCCCGAGCTACTCGACTGGCTCGCGCTTCATTTTCAGAACGACCTGCATTGGGACATGAAAGCGCTGTTGCGCGAATTGGTGACGAGCGCTACCTATCGTCAAAGTGCTGTAACAACTCCGGCCCTGACCGAAAGAGATCCTCACAATCGGCGTTTGGCACATGGACCGCAACAGAGGCTTACGGCAGAAATGGTCCGCGATCAGGCTTTGATGGCGAGTGGATTGTTGTGCAGCACCATGGGTGGCCCTCCTGTCATGCCACCCCAGCCGCCCGGTGTATGGAACAGTGTTTACAATGAGAGCAAATGGAGGGATGCAACTGGACCAAATCGCTATCGACGGGCGGTGTATACGTACATCAAGCGCACCAGCGGCTATCCGAGCCTTCTCACCTTCGATGCTTCAGACCATGACACGAGTCTTGCACGGCGCATACCGACCAATACACCACTCCAGGCGTTGGTCACGTTGAACGATCCCGTGTACCAGGAAGCCTCTGAAGCTCTGGCCAGGCGCATGATGAAAGAGAAACAGGATCTTGACGCCCGTATTATCTACGGCGCACGCCTGGTCTTGTCCCGCGACCCGACGAAGCGCGAACTGGCGACATTGCGCTCATTCTTTGAAAAGGCAGTTTCCACTCCAACTTTCCAACTGGCTGCCGTAAGATCGCAAAAATCCCGGGACTTGGCAGCCATGACTGCCGTGGCAAGCGTTCTCTTCAATCTTGATGCAGCCTTGACCAGGTGATCGTTATGTCAGATTCCAAAATCCGTGGGCGCGCTCCAAACGATCTGGTAGCCGGCACTGGATTCCACCCCGACGTTGAGCTGGCACTGTTGAGAGTGCGGACTCGGCGCCATTTCTTACGCACGCTAGGCAGCGGCCTGGGCACGCTTTTCATGGGGACTTTGGCAGCGAAGTTCGTGGAGACGGCAAAAGCTGCAGGCGTGACGTCCGAAGGCGCAGACCTCGACTTTACACGGGATGCGTCAAGTCCTCTGGCGGCGCTGCCGCCGCAGTTTCCTGCAAAAGTCCGGCGAGTGATCTATCTGCACATGGCCGGGGCGCCAAGTCAGTTGGAACTTTTTGAATATAAGCCTGAATTGAAACGCTTCGACGGCCAGGACTGCCCGGCTTCGTTCCTCGCGGGAAAGCGCTTTGCCTTCATCAGCGGAGTGCCCAAACTCCTCGGATCACAATATCCGTTCCATCAAACCGGCGACAGCGGGCATTGGATCTCAGATCGCCTGCCCCATATCGAGAAACACATTGATGACCTTTGCTTCATCAAGTCGATGCGCACCGAGCAATTCAATCACGCCCCGGCGCAACTGCTGGTGCATACCGGCAACCCGCGTCTCGGGTACCCTTCGCTAGGGTCGTGGGTTCTTTATGGACTGGGCACCGTGAACCAGAATCTGCCCGGTTTCATCGTGCTTCTCTCCGGAGGCAAGTCGCCTGACGGGGGCAAACAACTGTGGAGTTCGGGCTTTCTGCCGAGCGTTTACCAGGGTGTGCAGTGCCGTTCTCATGGCGAGCCGGTGCTCTATCTTGACAACCCGCCGGGTGTAACCCGACCTTTACGCCGCGGCATGCTGGACACGATTGACGAAATCAATCGGCAGACCTATGCCACGTTCGGGAATCCAGAAACCGTCACGCGCATCGCTCAATACGAGATGGCGTTCCGGATGCAGATGGACGCTACCGACGCCATGGACATTCGCAAAGAGCCCGATTCGGTCCGCGCGCAATACGGCTCGAAACCGGGCGAAGCCAGTTTCGCGAACAACTGCTTGGTGGCTCGGCGACTGGCGGAGAGAGGCGTGAGATTTATTCAGCTCTATCACTGGGGCTGGGATTCGCATGGCGCCGACGCCAAGGAGGCTCTGAACCTCGGCTTCGCGGATCGTTGTCGTGAAGTAGATCAACCTACAGCGGCATTGCTGGCTGATCTCAAGTCGCGGGGTATGCTCGAAGACACGCTCGTGGTCTGGGGTGGCGAATTTGGGCGCACACCCATGCGGGAAAACCGCGGCGGCCAGGAAATGAAATATATCGGTCGAGACCATAACCCAGGTGCCTTCACGGTGTGGATGGCTGGCGGTGGAGTGAAACCGGGCATAACTCACGGCCAAACCGACGACATGGGATACGAGATCGTGAAAGACCCAGTCGAGATCCGCGACCTGCATGCGACGATGCTGTACCTGCTGGGCTTTGACCATCACAAACTGAATTACCGGTTTCAGGGCCTGGAACAGAAGCTGACGAGTGTGAAACCCGCGCGCGTGGTTGCGGAAATCCTGGCATGAGCAATTCCGGCAGGCATCCTTCCGTGTTTTTCGAGACTCGATGACTCATGACTCGGCCTGATCGAATATCCGCACGGACTGGCGTCGGACTTCTCGCGGCACCGATTTTGGTCATGCTTGTTCTCCTGGTGTTCTTGCCGCCGGACGGAACTGAGCGCGCAGCATGGGCGCAATTCATCGGGCGCTTTCATCCGCTGGTGGTGCATCTGCCCATTGCTCTCATTCTCCTGGTGCCGGTAATGGAAGTGGTGGGGCGGGACCGACCGCTTCCCATATCTGCGCGCTTCGGCACCCTTTGTGCTTGTCCTTGCCCTCATCAGCGGCATCGTAGCGTCGATCCTCGGATGGTGCCTCGCTCGAAGCGGCGGTTTTTCTGGGCCGCTGGTCACTCAGCACATGTGGGGCGGAGCGTCACTTATAACGCTCGGCTGGCTATGCTCGGTCTCGCGCGGGCGCGGTGGTCGGCTGCGGGTCATCTATCCGATCGCCCTTGCGGCCGCCGTCGGCGCAGTAGCCTGGACGGGCTACCGCGGTGGCCAAGTTTCGCTGGGCGAACATCACCTGACTGAATATATGCCGGGGGCGATCCGAAAACTGCTGGGTGTGCCGGCGAGCACCGCAAGGGACCCGGCCATCGGCGGAGGGAACACCTTTTACGGCGCGCGTATACAGCCCATCTTAGCGGGACACTGCCTGACCTGCCACAGCCCAGAGAAACGTAAGGCAGGATTGCGGTTAGACGACTACGCCGAGGTCATGCGCGGAGGCAAACACGGTGCTGTCGTCAAGGCGGGCGACCTTCGGGGTAGCGATTTATTTCGTCGCATTACGCTGTCGCCGACCGATGACAATTTCATGCCTAAGGAGGGTAAGCCACCTCTTTCGCCCGACCAGGTAAAACTGATTGAACTTTGGATCGCTGGCGGAGCGTCAGGTACCGCGTCATTGGATTCCATCAAAGGTGCGCCCGCTGGTTCTGAGTCCAGCATGAGGGCTGAGGTAACCTTCGAGAAAATTGACTTTGCTGAAGCTGCAAAACACAGGTCCGAAATTGCTCCCACACTGGCGAAGTTACAGCAGCGTTTTCCGAATGTTCTGGACTATGAGTCAAGAGGCTCTGCGGACCTTGTGGTGAACGCATTGGTCATGGGCGACAGATTTAAGGACGATGATTTGGCGGCTTTGGCCCCTCTGTCCACATTTATTGTCATGGCGGATTTCTCTCGCACCGCCATTACCGACCGCTCTGCGCCCATCCTCGCCGGTATGAAGCGATTGCGCATGCTGCGTCTCATGCACACGCGGATCGGCGACCTCACCGTGCAGGCGCTTGCTGGTTTGGATCAGCTGGAATCCTTGAACGTTTTTGACACCGACGTCACTCCTGCCGCCCTTCCGGCTTTGGAGCGATTACCCAATCTGCGGCGCCTCTATGCCGGGCAAACAAAGATATCAACTGCAGGCGCAAACGGGCTGAAGGCGAAGCTCTTGTTTTGAGTCGCTCTCCGCTAAGAGGACGCCCTTCTTGCTTTTCCGTTTGTCCGCGATAGCTGTTGCGCGATTCAGCCAGAGATCAAACTGGCTCTGCACGCCTTGCGGCGCTGCTGCTGGCCTACCGCGATTAGTAATGGGAAGTCGGCTTTGCGATCGTGATCCCACAAGTAGGTGCTACCGAAGATATGCGACCCGATGGGCGCTTCCCAGTACCGATCTGGTGAAACTTCATACAAGCCGACTTGAACTAAGCCGTTTTGCGGCGGACGCATTCGCGTGTTGCTGAGCCGACGGTCGAGGTGATCTGAGCTAGTTTGTTGTCGCAGAGGAGGAACTCTCTGTGACCCACCTACGCCAGATCATGTTTGAGGAGTTACGACGCCGCAACTACGCCGAGTCCACCATCCACACTTACATCCAGACGGTCGAGCATTTCAGTCGGCACTTCCATCGTTCGCCCGATCAGCTTGGCCCCGAGCATATTCGCCAGTATCAGGCCGCGCTGTTCACGGGCTGGAAGTTGGCCCCGAACACGGTAACGCAACGCTTGGCTGCTTTGCGCTTCTTCTATGTGCAGGTGTTGAAGCGAGGCTGGAGCGTTGCCGAGACGCCGTATCCGAAGAAGGTTTTGCACTTGCCGCAGGTGCTGAGCCAGGACGAAGTAGCACGTCTCATCGACGCGGCAGAGTTTCCCTTTCATCGCGTCCTGCTGATGACGCTCTATGCCACGGGCGCACGTCGCGCTGAAGTGGCGCACCTGAAGATCAGCGATATCGACAGCCAGCGGATGGTCATCCATATCCGGGGAGGCAAGGGGCGCAAGGACCGCGATGTCATGCTCAGCCCCAAGCTGCTCGAGGCGTTGCGCGTCTACTGGCGCGGGCTGAAGCGCAAGCCCACCGACTGGCTGTTCCCCGGCAATCGATGGCATACAGCGAGTCATCCTGTCTCCACCAAGGTTCTCTGGTACGCCTGTCAGCAGGCCGCCGAACGCGCCGGCCTTGAACACAAACACATCCATCCCCACACTCTGCGCCACTGCTTTGCCACGCATCTGCTCGAAGCCGGCGCCGACCTGCGTACCATCCAGATGCTGCTGGGTCATCGCGACCTGGAGGAAACCACGATCTATCTGCACCTCTCCCGGCGGCATCTCAGCGCCACCGGCAGTCCGCTGGATGCACTCACGATCCGAGGAGAAGGAGAGCAGACGCAGAACGCATGAACCGGCCACCTCTCGAGGTGGCCGACATCGTTCGCTGTGCAGGACGGTCCTTCATTGAGCGCAGTCGCAAGTGGATTAACGGACAACACGAAAAGGTGTTGCAGGCCATCACACGCTGCCGCACCGCAGCGCTGGGTGGACATCGCGATCAGTGCTCAGATTGCGGGCATACTGCCATCTCGTACAACTCGTGTCGCAACCGGCATTGCCCACGATGCCAGGGCAACGCCCGCCAGCGCTGGCTTCAGGCGCGGCAACGGGAGTTGCTGCCCGCCAGCTACGTGCACGTCGTCTTCACCCTGCCGCGGGAACTGGCTCCGCTGGCATTGCAGAATAAACGTCGGATCTACAACCTGCTGTTTCACACCAGCGCTGCAACTCTGCAGGAGATCGCTCGCGATCCCCGGCACCTTGGAGCCGAGATCGGCTTCTTCAGCGTGCTCCACACCTGGGACCAACGCCTGCAGCATCATCCCCATGTCCACTGCGTACTTGCCGCCGGCGGTCTTACTCCGGATCGCTCCCGCTGGATCTCCTCGCGCCGCTCCTTCTTCCTTCCCGTCAAGGTGCTTAGCCGTGTCTTCCGCGGCAAGTTTGTCGCTGGACTCAAGACCGCCTTTCATGCCGGCGCACTCCAGTTCCACGGACATCTCTTACCGATTGCACAGCCGCGCGCCTTCGCCTCGTGGCTGCGGGTACTGTTCCGTCACGACTGGGTCGTCTACGCCAAGCCGCCCTTCGGCGGTCCAGAACACGTGTTGCGCTATCTCGGTGCCTACACCCACCGCGTTGCCATTTCCAACAGCAGGCTGGTTGCCCTCTCCGACGGCAACGTAACCTTTCGCTGGCGCGACTCCGCTCACGGCAACAAGAAGCGGCTCATGACTCTGCTGGTCGAAGAGTTCCTGCGCCGCTTCCTCCTGCACCTGCTGCCGCGCGGTTTTATGCGCATCCGCAACTTCGGCTTCCTCGCTAACCGGCAACGCGCCGACCCTCCTGCCGCTCTGCTTCCGACTGCTTCGGGGATCGGGAAACAGCCCGGGCCGGCGGCATCGCCTTCCGCGGACCAGCCTCGCTCGCTCTGGAACTGTCCGGCCTGCGGCGGAACTATGCGCGTCGTCGAACGCCTCTCCGCCGCGCAACTCTTGCTCCGCTCTCCACCTCAGCCCGACCGGTGCGCAGCATGAACCTCGATCTGCATCCTCGGCTTCTGAGCGTGCTCCGGCACCCACGGAGAGCTCTTGTCTCATCGGGCAAGCAATGCCCAATCAGCCAACTTCTCAGCCTCTGCCCGCCACCTCAGCGCAACCCTACTCCGCTTGTTCCAGTCCCGCCAACGGTCAGTCCTACCCATCGCAGAGGGTTTCTAAATGACTCTGGATCGGATCGGATCCATTCAAATCCCATAGACATTACCGGGGGCTTCCTTCAAGTCGCTGTATCTGGAGCGCCCGCCTGAGATCGCACCCACCCACGAACGGTTGTGCAGCGGGCGCTCCAGATACAGCCCTAAGACTTCTGGACCCTCTTGCAGAGGCAATTGTTAAGTAAGCGCGCCCAACTGGCAGAATAACTTCCGCTTGGGAACGGCCTGACAAGGAGAGGTCAAGAATGGCCACATCTCAGAGTTCCGGGCGCCACGTCCGCTCTGCAGGCAACAGTGTAGGCTAAACACATGGCAAAGGGTCGGTGTCGCTCGCGTCTCACGTCAGGCCCGCTTTTTGCGCAACGACAGAACCGTCAGGCAAGCCAGTCCCACCAGGCAGAGCCAGGCAAACCAGTCTCCAAACCGTGTGTAGATCGTCCATGCGCCTCTCGTCGGAACCTGTGAAACCATCGCGTAGTCTGTAGTCTGGTAGTGATCCATCGCGGCTAACCGTCGACCCTGATAGTCGAATGCGGCCGAGAGTCCCTGGCTTGTCTGCCGAATCAGGTTGAAGCCTTGTTCGATGGTGCGGAAGCTCGCCATCTGTGTGTGCCACGGGTCAATCGCCCGCCAATCATTCGAGGGATCGAGCATCACGTCGGTCCGCAACGCTCCCGCCTGGGCCAGCAATTGCGGAAAGTCTCCGTCGAAGCAGATAATCGAACTCACCTGTCCGTAGGGCGTATCCAGAGCTCGAAGCTTGCCATCCCCGCGCACTTGTAGGGCAGCCTCCGGGCCCGGCACTGGGCGCGCCTTGTTGTACTCCCAAGCCACCTGCCCGTTGGGCTGGATCAAAACCAGCTTGTTCTCAAGAGATGGTGCCCTTCCGCGGTTCAAAACGCCGAGCGACATGCCAAAATAAACATGGTACTTCGTTGCCATGCCTCCGCCGCGCGCGACCAATGCCGTTTCATCTTCCTGCAATACCGGCGCGTTGGCTTCGCCCCAGAATACAATCTTTGCACCCGCTTGCATCTCCCGTTCCGCTCGCGAGAGCAAGTCGTTGTCCACGGCCGTAGCCCAACGTTGGATCGCGCCCATATCGTCGCTCGTCGCTTGGCCTTCAAACAGTCGCTCTGAAACTGCATCGCTGAGCTCCGGCTCTGTTTTTCTCTTGGAAATCGATGCCACTCGCACGGTCTGAGAAGACGGTGGAAACAGTGCCATGCGGGCGCCGCCCAGCAGCATCACTGACGCAATCGCTCCGGCGCAAAGCCATGCTCCTCCGCGCGCGCGCTTGGAATCGAGTCCTTCTTCCCATAGCCAGTTGCACACGGCCGCAAACCAACCAATCAGGAATGTAATGCCCCACAAACCGGTTACGGAGAGGATCTGGAGTAACGCCAAGTTGCCGTATTGCGAATATGCAACCGAACCCCACGTCCCATACGGCGCGCGCGACAAGACGTACTCGGTCGCGACCCATGCGGTTGGAAACACAAGAGAAGCCGTGAGGCCGCTGAGCCTGTGCGCCAGCAGACGATCAATGATGTAGGGCAAAACTAGCGGGATGCCCCACACAACGAGGAAGATGTAGTACGCAACACCCGGGATTGGCACCATTCCCCGGAACTGAAAAGTAAACTCCGCGACAAGCAGCAGGTAAGCGACGGGCAGCCCAACTTTGAGAATCTGCCCACGCACAAATCGCAGCATAAACACCGGCGCCAGCCACGCGGCGAGGGCAACGGTGTTCGCTCCGTTGGAAAACAGCAGCAGTGCGGCCGCTGTCGCCAACCAGAGCCACGAGCGTGACCCGGCGAGAGCGGGCCGGTCTGCCTGGCGCGGCAACTCCTTCAGGTGCGGATGTTCATAGTCTACTGATGTTTGCATGATGCTCTCCTGCTTCCGCCGTTGCACGCACTCCTGCGACCAGGCTATCGACAGCGGTGTTGATTATCTGCGCGATCAACTCCTTCTTCGGTACCCAAGGGAATGCCGGTCTCTGTATCAGCAATGACGTGATCCCGTGAACGGATGCCCATAGCGCTTGGCTTGTGGTTTCCACATCAACCGCCCGAAAACGCTTCTCTCCCACACAACGCCCCACAATATAGCGGAGCGACTCAAACGCCCCATGCACTTTGTAAGGACGCTTCTCCATAGGTGGCCTCAGCATGAAGGCAAAACGGTAGTCATTTGGGTTGCGCAGCCCGAACTCCACATAGGCCCGCATGCCCTTCTTGAGCTCTTCGACCGGGTCTTGCAATTCCTTTCCGTTCCGCAGAGCTGACAGCGTTTTAAGCAGACGCGCGAAACTCTCGTCCACAAGGCAGTCGAACAGTTCTTCCTTGTTCTTGAAATGCAGATACACGCTGCCGGGGGAGTACTCGATCTTTTCCGCCAGCTTACGCATGGAGAAGCTCTCGTACCCCTGGCGCACAAAGATGTCTCGGGCGGCATCGAGGATTAATCTGCGCAGTTCCGCTTTATGTTTCCGGCGTCGGGATAATGCACTCATATTGGTGAACCGTGTTTATGTTACTGAACACCGTTCATTTCCGTCAAGATATTCTGCGGCGCGGGGCATTGCGTTAGCTTCCATACAAACAATGCGCGGGCAAGATCTGAATTTCCTGCCCTGCTAGACTGGCTGGGTGCGGCGTCTGATCGTCAACGCAGATGATTTTGGCTTCACATCGGGCGTGAACCGGGCCATTGTGGAGGCTCACTCGCGCGGCGTCGTAACTTCTTCGACGCTCATGGCTAACGGTCTGGCTTTCGACGAGGCCGCGCAACTGGCAAAGACGATCCCGAAACTGAGCATCGGTTGCCATGTGGTGCTCATCGATGGCCGGCCAGTTCTGGGCGCGGAGCAACTTCCTTCTCTAACCAGCGCCTCACACTTCCGCGATGGCCTGATGACTTTCGCCGCGCGCGCGATTGCCGGCCGCATCGACGCCGATCAGATTACCGCCGAAGCCACCGCACAGATTCGCAAGATTCAATCGGCGGGAATCGCCGTTTCTCACATCGACACTCATAAACATACTCACCTGTTCCCTAAGATTCTGCGGCCGCTGCTCCGCGCCGCGGGGTCTTGCGGAATTCGCGCAGTACGTAATCCGTTTGGACCTCGCTTGCCGCTGCGATCAAGCCACCTTCTGGCGCGCCCGGGGCTTTGGGCTCGCTACGCGGAACTCCGCGTCCTGGGCCGCTTTGCCGGCAAGTTTCGCGAGGCCGTAGACCACGAAGGTTTCACGACGCCCGACGGAACGCTCGGCATAGTAGTCACAGGATCTCTCGACGAAACGCTGTTCCACGCAATTGCCCGCAACATCCCGCAAGGCACTTGGGAATTCGTCTGCCATCCCGGATACAACGACGCGGATCTGCAGGTGGCCGAGACCCGCCTGCGCGAGTCGCGAGAGACGGAACTTCGTGTCCTGACTCTGCCGGCCGCCCGCGAAGTGCTATTGCAGGAAGGCATTGAGCTGATATCGTATCGCGAACTGGTGGCGAAACCTTTCTCCCGCTAGCGTGGAACGCGGATTCTTTCCCGATCCCCTGATTTCCTGTGCGGCGACACTCACCACCCTGGGTACTCTCGTAACCTGCCGAGTTAACTCCAAGTAGTATGATGTGTTTGTAGACCGCCTTTTTTGTCAGCGGGAGGTTCTTCGCTCATGTCGGCCCCAGGGGCAGCTCCGCGTGCGACTCTGGACTTAAAAGTCCGGGTGTGGGGCATGGGCGCCAACAATCAGCCCTTCTTCCAGAATGCCATGGCGCAAAATGTCAGCGTCACCGGCGCCTGCATCTACGGCATCGAACCCGAGTTGAAGGTGGGTGACGTCATCGGCGTCCAGTACGAAACCAGGAAAGCACGCTGCAAAGTGGTCTGGGTGGTCGATGCAGGAGCACTGAAGAAAACGCAGGTCGGGGTGCAGCTCGTACAAGACCAGGATTGTCCGTGGGCGGCGGTTCTTCCAGCGGACAGTAAAGTGGACGAACGGACCCAGCAGCGCCACGACAACCGCAGAAAATTCGTGCGGCACAAGATTTCCTATCCTCTGGAACTTCGCGACGAGCGCGTAAATACACCGCTGCGCGTGAATGCTACAGACGTCAGTGGGAATGGGTGTTATGTAGAGACTGTCATGCCGCTGGCCGTCGGTACTGCGCTCCGGGTGGACTTGTGGATCGAAGAGGAGCGCCTGACGCCCTCCGCTGTGGTTCGCACCCGCGATCCCGGTGTCGGGATGGGGATCGAGTTCACGGGCTTGCCCGAAGAATCCAAAAAACGCTTCCAGGCTCACCTCGACAAGCTCGACCCTGCGATGTCACTCGGCCCCAAAGAAGGCCAGTAAGTATCCGCCTCGCATATCGCCTGCGATCCCTTCGTGTAAAATCTGCAACCACTGCGCATTCCGGCCATCGAATGACAGAGCACGAGAAAGCGGCCCCTCGCACATGAAGATCGGAATCACCTGTTATCCGACGTACGGCGGCAGCGGAGTCGTCGCCACGGAGCTGGGCCTGGAGCTGGCTCAACGCGGACACGAAATCCATTTCATTTCTTACGCGCAGCCCATCCGCTTGCGGGGCGAAGAACCGAACATCCACTATCACGAGGTGGAAGTCTCCCGTTACCCGCTGTTCGACTATCCTCCCTACGATCTGGCGCTGGCGACCCGTATGGCTGAGGTCGCGCAGCTTTACGACCTCGACCTGCTGCACGTGCACTACGCCATCCCGCATTCGGTGAGCGCGCTGCTGGCGCGGCAGATGCTCGCCGAGGGACCGCGGGGGCGGCGGCTCCCATTCGTTACGACCCTGCACGGCACCGACATTACGCTGGTTGGGCTCGACCGTTCTTACCTGCCGATCACGCGTTACTCGATTGAGCAAAGCGACGGGGTCACCGCGATTTCGAATTACCTGCGCGACCGCACGCAGCGCGTCTTCGACGTGAAGAACAGCATTGAGGTGATTTACAACTCGGTGAACTGCGATGTCTACTATCGTAACCAGGAGACGAACGCAGAAATGCGAGCGGAGTACGCACCCAATGGCGAGCGCGTGCTCGTGCACCTCTCGAATTTCCGCCCGGTAAAGCGTCTTACCGACGTGATTGAGATTTTCGACCGGGTTCACAAGACGATTCCGTCAAAGCTGTTGCTCATCGGAGATGGACCAGACCGTTCCGTCGCCGAGTGGCTGGCCGTGCAAAAGGGCATTCACGATGACGTCCTGTTTCTCGGCAAGCAGGATCAGATCCAGGAGAAGTTGTCCGTCGCCGACATCATGCTGATTCCGAGCGAACTGGAATCGTTTGGTCTCGCCGCGTTGGAAGCCATGGCGTGCGAAGTGGTTCCCATCTCCACGCGGGCGGGCGGCGTGCCCGAGGTCATCGACCACGGCAAGTCTGGCTACCTCGCCGATGTGGGGGATGTGGACACCATGGCGCGTTATGCGATCGAACTGCTCAACAACGAGCAGCAACTGCGCCAAATGGGAAAGCAGGCCCGGGCGGTCGCGATGGAGCGTTTCTGTTCCACCAAGATAGTGAAGCAGTACGAAGATTTCTACCGGCGCGTGCTCGAGCGCTCGGCGTAGAAGCCCTCGGGAACAGAACTCGCGGCCTCCACCAGGGGCAGCCGAATCCGGATCAACGTTCCTTTCCCTTCGTGACTGTCGATGGTCATGCGCGCCGTGTCGCCGTAGAGCACCTGTAGCCGCTCCGAGATGTTCGCCATGCCGATCCCCATCCCCGACCAACTGCTGCTTTCTTCCAGTTGAGCCCCACCCATTCCTACACCGTCGTCCTCGACTTCGATGATGAGACGGGACTCGACGACGCGGCTGCGGAGGTAGACGCTGCCGCCCTCGACCTTCGGAGCCAGCCCGTGCTTGATGGAGTTCTCGACCAGCGGCTGCAGCAACATGCTGGGAACGACTACGTCAAGCGAGGCGGGATCGAATTCCTTGACCACTCGCAGTTTGTCCCGCCCAAACCGTACCACCTCGATGTCGAGATAGTTGTCGATGAATTCGAATTCCTCGCGTAAGGGTGCAAAGGCCTCGCCGCTGTTGAGCAGACGCCGCAAAATCGTCGCCAGCTTGAAGATCACGTCCCGCGCCATGTCCGGGTCGAAGCGCACCAGCGACGAGATCGAGTTCAGAGTGTTGAACAGGAAGTGCGGATTGATTTGATTCTGCAGCGCCTCCATGCGCGCATGCAGCAGCAGCCGCTCCTGCTCTTCCAGCTTGATCTGGATGCGCACGCTGTTAAAAATCTTCAGCTCGATGCCGATCGCCGCCACACACGCTGCGTAGATTGCGCTATATACCCAGTAGTTGTCGGGACTCTCGATGCTGAAAATGGAATGCGGGAAATATTGCATCAATTCCGTTTGCACGAACCGTAAGCCCACCACGGTCCAGAAAAACATGATCTGCCAGTCGAACAAGCGGGGCCGCGGCAGGTTGCGTCGAATGATGCGAAAGATGCTTTGATCGACAAACGGCGAGAACGACCAGATGTCGTCCTTATCGGCAGCCATGGTACGCAGTTGGCCTGCGAGAAAACCGGAGAGCACGTCGAACGGCATCGCGGCCCACTCGCCATGCAGTAGAGCGGGAATGCCCATCAGCACGCCGCCCAGCGATCCCGCCCAGCGTCCGCCGATTACTCCCAGCAAAAGTGCGGTTTCAAAACTCAAGTCGCCCGCCAGAAAACTCTTCTGGGAAATTCTGATCCAGACGCCAACCATGATCGGCAAGCCGAACCAAAGAACCAGGTACACTTTTTGCCGGAATGTACGCTCTTCGCGATACAGCAACGACTTAAATTCCTTGGCACGCACCAGGCTGCTCGACACAGCCGCAGCTACGCCCAGCCTGAGAAGTAAATTGATGAGGATGAGCCGCGATTCCATGAGATTCGTTTCGTGAACTACTAGAGTAAATCTGCGACGGTCAATGGCGTCCAGAAAACTGTAGCACGAAGCCGGACGCTCAATACCCCTTCTGCTTGTCGACCACAAACCGCAACGGTTGCCGCGCCAGGTAGCGGCGAAGATTGTCGGAGAACAATTCGTAGTGCCGGTGCCAGAGCTTATCGGTGAGGCCCGCGGTATGCGGCGTAATCAGCAGGTTCTCGACGCTCCACAGCGGCGAATCCGCTGGAAGCGGCTCCCGCTCAAACACGTCGAGCGCCGCCCCGGCAATGCGCCGCGTGCGAAGGGCCTCGACCAATGCGGCCTCGTCCACCTGCGGCCCGCGCCCCACATTGATCAGGCAAGCTTCGGGTTTCATCATGGCAAGCCGGTCGGCATTGATCAGCCCGTGAGTCGCTGCAATCAGCGGCGCGGCCAATACGACGTAATCGCATTGCTTGAGCATCTCATCGAGCGCCGATGGAGCGAAGACTGCCTCCACACCCTCGGGATTTCCTTTTTCCACGTGCTCGCGCACTGCGATCACGCGCATTCCTACGGCGGAGGCCATCTGTGCCACCCGCCGTCCAATGCTCCCTACACCAATCAAACCCAGGGTTGCGCTGGCAATTTCGCGCGGATGCGCCCCCTCGTTCCAGATCGCTTCCTGGCCCCAGATGTGTTTCTGCTGCAACACCGCAGCCTGCGGAATCTTCTTCGCCAGTGCGAAGATCAAGGCCATCACATGTTCAGCAACCACCGGCCCGTGGACCTCCCGCGAGTTCGTAACCACCACGTCACTGTTCACCAGTTCCGCAAACAGCAACTGATGCACGGCCGCCGTGGGCGCGTGGATCCACCGTAGGTTTTGCGCAGCGGTAAATTGCTCCGGCCGCAGCGAGATCGTGAAGATGATCTCCGCCTCGTGCAGATCTTCCCTGATGCCTTCGTAGCTGTCGCGTTGTGTGATCTGCAGCTGCGGAAATTCTTCCGACAACCGTTGCCCAAACCACGCCGGCACATTCCACAGGTCAAACCGATGATGCACAACGATCAGCAGCTTCATGGTTGTGAGACTTTAGATGCAATCACGGTAAACAAAAGCACGGACCGGACAGGTAAAAGCGGGCTCATTAAGCGGGGCGGCCATCACTCACTCGGAGGAAAGTGAACGCAGGCGGCTGCTATCTCTATCCGTACGCCAGTTCCTTCGCGCGCTGCGCCGCCTTTACGACCGCTTTGATCAGAGTGACGCGCAGTTTTCCTTCTTCCAGTTCCATGATGGCGTCAATGGTGCAGCCCGCCGGCGTGGTGACTGCGTCCTTGAGCAGCGCAGGATGATCTCCGGTCTCTAGTACCACGCGGGCAGCTCCCATGGTGGTCTGCGCCGCCAGCAGCGTCGCGATATCACGCGGCAGCCCCACCTTCACCCCCGCCTCCGCCAGCGATTCGAGGATGATGTAGATATAAGCCGGACCGCTGGCCGAAAGTGCCGTCACCGCGTCCATGTGTTTCTCGTCGACCACCACCGTCCTTCCCACCACGTCAAACATGTGGCAGGTCATGGCCACGTCTTCCGCGCTGGCGTGCTTGCCTTTGCAAATCGCCGTCATCCCGGCACCCAGCTGGCAGGGAGTGTTAGGCATGGCACGAATCACCGGAACATTCGGCGGCAGGTTTTTTTCGATCATGGACGTTGGCACCGATGCCGCCACCGACACAATCAGCTGCTTCGGCGTGATGTGACCGCTGATCTCGCGCACGACTTCTTCCACCACCTGCGGCTTCACACCAATCACAATAATGTCGGCGCCTTTGGCGGCTTCGACGTTGTTCGTCCCGACTTTCACTTTCAATTTCGCGGCCAGCGCCTTGGCCCGCTCCTCGTGCGCCACTGTTGCGCGGGTGGACTTCGCCGAGAGCAGCCCGTTTTTCAGCAATGCCTGCAGAAGGATTCCGCCCATCTTGCCCGCACCCAAGAACGCCACTTTCTTCCCTGCCAAAACATTTGCCATAATTTCCCCTGCCTGCCTTGCTCGCGCCGGTTGAATTGTTCCCTTCATTTCGATGAGTGCAGCGACGAAGAACTTGCCTTCTGTCGCTCCATCCAGTTCCACGCGGTCGTCACCACGTCGCGCAACCCGCGCCTCGCCTTCCACTGCAACAGCGCCTCCGCTTTCGCCGGATTCGCCACCAGCCTCGGAGGATCCCCGGGTCGCCGCGGTACCATCTTGCGAGGCACGGGCCTTCCCGTCGCCTCCTCGACCGCAGAGATCACTTCCTGCACGCTGGCTCCGGTTCCGGTTCCAAGGTTGACCGCAAAACTCTGCTTCCCCGCCGCCAGGTGGTCCAGCGCCTTCAAATGTGCGCTCGCCAAATCGTTTACGTGGATATAGTCGCGAACGCAGGTTCCATCCGGCGTCGGATAATCCGACCCAAATACGTGCAACTCGGGTCCCAGCCCCGCAGCCGCGCGCAGGGCCAATGGAATCAGGTGCGTCTCCGGTTCGTGCAATTCTCCGATCTCGCCGCTGTCGTCCGCTCCGGCCGCATTGAAATAGCGCAGGCTAGCGAAGCGGAAGCCGTAGGCGCGGTCATACGCCTCCAGCGCCTGCTCAAAAAACAACTTCGACACGCCGTAAGGATTCACCGGCTGCCGCGGCGTGTTTTCCTCGATCGGAACTTTCGCCGGCTCGCCGTACACCGCACAGGTCGAAGAAAAAATGATCTTCTTGACTCCCGCGTCGAGCGCCGCATTCAGCAGAGAAAGCCCACCCTCAACATTATTATGAAAATACTTCTTCGGATTTGTCACCGACTCTCCGACGTAGGCGTGCGCCGCAAAGTGCATAATGGCGTCCGCCCGCGGCAATACTCGAGCCATTGCAGCCGCGTCCAGCACGTCGCCCTTGACCAGTTCAAACCCCGCGGCCAGAAATTCATACCCGGTGCTGAGATTGTCAAAGACGATCACTTCATGCCCTGCGCGCTTCAGCGCCCGGGCCGCGTGACTGCCGATATATCCAGCACCACCAACTACCAGAACAACCATGTTCTATCCTTTCCAACCACGTTTCGAATGATTTTCTTGAGGCTCGTCAGTGGCAAGTCAAGCGTTGGCGACACAAATAATTTCCAAATAGCTCCATCTTGTGCACAGAACGGAATTATACGGGCGGGCTCCCGCATCGCGCACGAGCACGGAACTCGGTACTCGCCTATCCCTCTTTTCCTACCAGCCTGCTAAGATGTCCCGATCCTCCTGGGAGGTTTCCGTGGAAACCGTGCTGCCACCAGATCCCGGACCAGATTTCGACCTGGCGTCCGACCTTGTGCCCGACCAAACAGTGCCTGTCCCTGCAGTGGTTTCCGTGGTCACCGCTCCCCTGATCTCAGAAGTGTCTGGGTATCGCGA
This sequence comes from uncultured Acidobacteriaceae bacterium, assembly GCA_963791515.1. Taxonomy (GTDB): domain Bacteria; phylum Acidobacteriota; class Terriglobia; order Terriglobales; family Acidobacteriaceae; genus Sulfotelmatobacter. The sequence goes on from CAWBSS010000002.1 coordinate 283,755, forward strand.
CCGCGGCACAGGCCTGGTGATCTTCGGCGTGTTCCAAATCATCCTGGGATTGCTGGCCGCGCTGATGGTGCCCTTTGTCGCGCTGGGAGCATTCATGTCCCGTCTCGTGCCCGGCGGCTCGATGCGTCCCGGCCAACTCATCTCCGGAGTCGCAACCTACGCATTCCTTGCGGCAGCGCTAATTGGACTGGGCATCGGATCGGTGCAAATGAAGCGCTGGGCGCGCGCACTCACGCTAGTTACTTCCTGGTACTGGCTGATCATCGGAGCGCTCCTCACAGTCCTGCTGACCGCTATGCTGCCGGTAACCATGCGGAGCATTCTGGCGCAGGCTCAGCAGAATGCTCCCGGAGGACCATCGCAGATGTCCACGGGCATAATGGCCGTCGTTCTTACCCTCATAATTATTTTTGCCGCGTTCGTTCTTGTGGTGGTGCCGATCGCGTTTGTCGTTTTCTACGGCCGCAAAGACGTCGCCGAGACCGTTCGCCGTCGCGACCCCATCCCGCGTTGGACCGACCGAACGCCTTTGCCCGTGCTGGGCGCGACCGTCGCACTTTTTACCGGATCGCTCTACATGTTGCTGGTCGGCCTGACAACCCCGCTGTTTCCCTTCTTTGGGCGCTATCTCACCGGCGTTCCAGCAGGCGCGTGTTTCGTCGTGTTGGCAGCTGTGGATGTCTACGTGGCCATCGCGCTCTTCCGTCTGCAACCTTCCGGCTGGTGGATTGCGGTCCTGGCCACGCCGGTACGCATATTGTCGATGATACTCACCTATAGCCGGGCAGACCTGATGCAGGCCTATTCTAAGGTGGGCATGTCCGATGAGCAGTTGAAGATGCTCAACTCCAGTCCAATGTTTCGCGGCCACGTCATTTTGTGGTGGAGTCTGATCTCAATAGTATTGTTCTTCGGCTACCTGCTGTGGCTGAGGCGGTATTTCAAAACGCCGGCACCCGCACCGGCGGATGCGCTCCCGGCCCAGCTTGGTTGAAACCTTCCTCGCCGTGAGGTTTACAATTTCAGTTCGCAATTCCTGGGGGGACTTTATGAGCGAGCAACTTGCCGACAAGAAATGCGTGCCGTGCCGCGGTGGCGTTCCGCCCCTCAAGGGAAAGGAGACTGGAGAAGTTACACCAGAGCGTTCCCAAGTGGATGGTCTACGACGAACATCACCTTCACCGCGAGTTCAAGTTCCCCGACTTCAAGCAGGCGCTGGAGTTCGTCAATCGCGTAGGAGCCGTGGCGGAAGAGCAAGGACATCATCCCGATATTCTGCTGGCGTGGGGCAAGGCCGAGATCACGCTGTGGACGCACAAGATCGACGGCCTTACCGAGAGCGACTTCATCATGGCGGCGAAGATTGACCGGCTGAGCGCAGCCAAGCCGATCGGATGAATGTCCTACATCACTTTTCCGAACTGTTCCTATGGTGCTTCCGCTGGGGCTACCCAGCCTGCGCCCATGAAAAATCTGAGAATTAGAGCACGGCAAGCAAGCAGCAGAGCCGACAACAGGTTCCGGAGCGCTTGAAGGTGAACTGGCTCTAGGTGATAGGTTCCCAACAGGCGCCGCTCGTATCCTTGACCGGGCATCGGCGAGAAAAACTCTTTGTAGAGAGAAACGCAAATTAGGAAACGACGTCGACCTCGCTGGACCGGCCGGCCCGTAGCGCGAATGCCAGGATCGCCGCCGGAACCAGCATCAGCACACCTGTGCTGGTTGCCAGTGTGCGCGGGGAAATTCCCACATCCAGCAAGCGGCCACATAAGTATGCGGTGGCGGCGAATGTAAGGCTGGCCAGACCAAGATCCGCGGAGAAAACGCGCCCCCGGAAACGGTCCTCGGTATGAAACTGCAGCAGTGTCGTTGAGAAGACCCAGACCGTCGAGCCTCCCATGTGCGCCAGCATGGCACAGGCGGCAGCCATCCAAACACTGCGGCTGGCGCCAAGCACGCCGTAACCCAGCGCGATCGTGAGATAACCGTAAAGGATGCCGAGGCGCAGGCGATGGTCGCTGCGGCCCGCCCACCGCGCCGCCACCAGCGGTCCCACCATCGCACCCAAGCCACGTCCACCAAGCAGAATACTCATCCCGAGCATCGCCCCGCCCGCAGCATCGATACCGCGACCGTGCACGGCAAACTCGCGTGCTCCCATCACCGTAAAGATGACCCAGCTTGGTCCCACCATTAGCTCTCCGGCCTTGGCAAAAACTGCCGGCAATAAAGTCGGATGACTGCGGATGTAGCGAATCCCTTCCAGCACCGGAGAATAGTCGACGAGATCGCGCGCGCGAAGCGGGGCGGCGGATTCGGCGTGGGGCTCGGCGAAACGCATTCCGCTGATCAGAAACGCTGACGTAAGAAACGAAAGCGCGTTGAGAATGAAGACCGTGTCGCGTCCGAACAACGCAGCAACCACTCCGCCAACGGAGGCTCCTATCAGCAGGTTCACCGACCACGTCGCCGAAGACAGCGTGTTGGCAACAAGCACTTCATCCTCGGCCGCGATGTTGGGGATCACCGAACTGCGGGCGGGTTCGAAGAACGCGGCCATCGTGGTTTCCGCCAGCAGCAAGGGATAGACAAGCCATACCATCGAGCGGGAACGCACGAACAACATGGCCAGCACCACCACGAAGCGGACAATGTCGGCCGCGATCATTACGTGTTTGCGGCGCAGCCGATCGTTCACCACGCCCGCCGTTGGGCCCACGAATGTCTGCGGCAGGACCTGCAGAACCAGGGCCAACGCCACCGAGCCGGCGTGCCCGGTCAACTGCAGCAGCAAGGTGTAAATCGAAAGCGTGTAAAACCAGTCGCCAACCTCACTGACGATCTGTGCCATCCAAAGGCGACGAAAATTGCGGTTGTGCCGCAGCAGGCGTGCGTACGACGCCGGCGAAATGGATGGGACGCTGCGCTCCGGTTGCGGTTCCATGCGAGACTCGAGTTTGCTATGGCTGGGGAGCGAGGCCATCCCGCCGGAAACCAAGCCGCAAGTTTTTCTTCAGGTCTTCAGCGATCTGCTTGCCGTGAAAGCGGCCGTTTTCGATGAAAATTTCGTTGGTCCGCGATCCCGCCACGATCACACCCGCAACATAAATTCCCGGAACATTGCTCTCCAGTGAGACCGGATCGCAAACCGGGCGGCATTGCTCCTCCGACAGTTCAATCCCAATGCTGCGAAGAAAATCGTAGTCAGGATGGTAGCCAATCAGGGCGAGCACGAAGTCATTCTTCAGGCGGATCGGGCCGCCCGACGTATTGATAAGAACGTGGTCGATGCCGATTTCCTGCACCGAACTGTTGAAGTAAGCCTCGATCTCCCCATTCTTGATGCGGTTTTCAATGTCGGGCTTGATCCAGTACTTAACATGATGGTGGAGTTGCCCGTCGCGGTGGACCAGTGTGACACGGGCTCCATGCCGCCATAAATCGAGAGACGCAATCGCAGCGGAATTCTTGCCGCCGATCACCAGTACATCCGTGTCGTAATAAGGATGAGGTTCGCCGTAATAGTGCGAGACTTTGGGGAGATCCTCGCCCGGGATGCCAAGCTGATTCGCCATGTCATAATAGCCGGTCGAAACGATGACTTTTTTCGCGCGGTAATCGTGCGGCCGGCCAGCGCGGTCGGTCGCCGTGATGGCGAAGTTTCCGTCTTTACCCATCACAGTCTTGACCCACTCGTACTGGCGAAGATCGAGGCGGTAATGTTCTGCGACTTTGCGGTAATACTCCAGCGCCTCTTCGCGCGTGGGCTTCTGCTGGGCGGTGGTGAACGGGATGTCGCCGATCTCGAGCAACTCCGGCGTCGTGAAGAAAGACATGTTTGCGGGATAGTGGAACAGCGAGTTCACCAGGCATCCCTTGTCGAGAATGATGACCCTGAGGCCGATCTTCTGCGCTTCGATGGCACAGGCCAGCCCGGTGGGCCCCGCTCCGATGACGAGAACGTCCGTGCCCATCTCCGGAATAGGCTTGGCCTTCGCTTTCAGCAGGGTATCGAGTTCTTCGGCGGCAAGGGAATCAGGCATGGGACTGACTGCGGAGTCGGTCGAGGCGACGAGGGTTCGAGCCCAACTCGGAAACGGAGATTCTAGCACGGGGGAATTGCAGAAGACCTCGGGCGATAATGCGATGATCGGGAAGATGCATCCGCTGCAGCCAAGGAGGCGGGCCGAACTTCCGGTTCAATAACGCGCCAGAGCTTGTCTCGCGCAATCTCCAAATCGTAAGCGGACTGAACATTCAGCCAAAAGCCAGCGCTGGTATTGAAGTACCGCGCGAGCCGCAATGCCGTATCTGGAGTAATCCCGCGGTGCTCGTGAACAATCTCGGCGATTCGTGTTACTGGTACACGGAGATCGAGCGCCAGACGATTCATGCTCGGGCTCAGCGGTTCCGTGTAGTCCGCGCGCAAGATCTCGCCGGGATGGGTGGGAGGAAGAGGCTTTTGAGGTTAGCCATCGATGCTGCTCCTGTTCTCGGTAATCACACCGCAATATTCCGTCTAGCGTTTAACGTCAACTGTTAAGAAATGCGTTCCGATCCCCGGTCTCTTCAACTTCTTCAGCCGATTCCCCCTTGCTATAATTCACGGTTAACTTCATCTCTCAAGCACTCGTCAGGAACACGTCATGTCCGTCACTGCAGACCCTGTCACCCGCACCCGCATTGAATCCGACAGCATGGGAAAGATCGAAGTCCCGGCGAATGTTTACTGGGGCGCACAGACGCAGCGTTCCCTTCTGCACTTCAACATTGGCCGCGATACCATGCCGCCGGAGTTGATTCGGGCCTTCGGCATTCTGAAAAAAGCCTGCGCGCTGGTGAACCAGGATCTGGGCAAGCTTCCTGCGGATAAAGCGAAACTGATCGTGCAAGCCGCCGACGAAGTGATCGCCGGTAGCCTCAACGACCAGTTCCCGCTGCGCATCTGGCAAACCGGCAGCGGCACCCAGACCAACATGAACGTGAACGAGGTCATCTCCAACCGCGCCATCGAAATCGCGGGCGGGGAGATGGGATCGAAGAAGCCGGTTCATCCCAATGATCACGTCAACATGTCGCAGTCGTCGAACGACACGTTTCCCGCGGCCATGCACATCGCGGCAGCGGAGCGGGTAAGGAATGCGCTGATTCCGGCGATCAAGACCGTGCGCGACGCGATCGCCGCCAAGGCGAAGGAATTCGACAGCGTGGTGAAGATTGGCCGCACTCACCTGCAGGACGCCGTGCCTTTGACGATCGGACAGGAATTCGGCGGCTGGGCCAGCCTGCTCGATCGTGACATCCATCGCCTGGAGCAGGTCCTGGAAGGACTCTACGATCTGGCCATTGGCGGTACCGCTGTCGGCACGGGACTGAACACGCATCCGGAATTTGCCGAGCGCGCGGCCAAGAAGATCGCCGAACTGACAAATCTTCCCTTCCGCTCTCATGGCAACAAGTTCGCTGCGCTCTCCGCGCATGATGAAATTGTCTTTGCGCAGGGCGCGATGGAGACTCTGGCCGCGTCGCTGATGAAGATCTCGAATGACATTCGCTGGCTAGCTTCCGGACCGCGGTGTGGGCTGGGCGAGCTTTCGATTCCCGAGAATGAGCCTGGATCATCCATCATGCCGGGGAAAGTCAACCCCACGCAGTGCGAGGCCATGACCATGGTCTGCGTACAGGTGCACGGAGCGACCGCCGCGGTCGGATTCGCCGGATCACAGGGCAACTTCGAGCTCAACGTGTACAAGCCCGTCATCATCTACAACTTCCTGCACTCGGTCACGCTCGTCACCGACGCCTGCCACGGCTACGTCGAATACATGCTCAAGGGCATTGAGGTCGATCGCGCCAAAGTAGACTGGTACGTGAAGAACTCGCTGATGCTGGTCACGGCGCTGGCGCCGAGAGTGGGATATGACAAGGCGGCGCAGATCGCCCACACAGCGCACGTCGAGCACTCGAGCCTGCGCGAGGCGGCGCTCAAGCTGGGTTATCTTACGGGCGAGGAATTTGATCAATTGGTTCGCCCAGAGAAGATGACGCACCCGTAGGACTGGCCGTCCTGGCAATCAGCAACTCTTCCTTCCAGCGGCGTCATCCCGAAGACCCGCGTTTTCACCTTTATTAGAACTCGACTAAACCCGGCCAATCTCGGATGTGCGCACGGGATTTGTTGAGTCTGTTTCTCTTATGAAAGGTTTGAGCTCCAGCTTCTTTTTCGGTGTGGTCGTGATCACCACCACACTTACCAGCACCAGCAGGGTTCCCACGATGGTGCGCGGGCCAATCGCTTCTCCGCCGAGAAAATAGCCCACGAGAACGGCGACCACCGGATTCACGTACGCGTACGTGCCCACCTTGGTTGGCGATTCGTGGTGAATGAGCCAGACATACGCCGTGAAGCCGATGATCGATCCCGCCACGATCAAGTACGCCAACGCGAGCCATGCCCCGCGCGAGACCGCCTGCGCGTGGAAGCCGCGGAATTCTCCCAGCAGCGCTGCGGTCAGCGTCAGCAGCACGCCTCCCGCGAGCATCTGCGCTCCAGAACTCATGGCTTTGGCGGCAGGCAGCGGCAGCTTGCGACTGAGAGACGCTGCCACCGACCAACTGATGGCCGCTACGATCAAGGCGCAGGCGCCAGCGGTATCCACTGGAGCCTCGCCCAGGCTCATCGAGTGTCCGACGAGAACGGCGACGCCGGCCATCCCCACCAGAAGAGCAACACCAAGTCGCAATGTGAGGCGTTGGGTGCGAAGGAAAACAATTTCCCCCAGGGCCATGAACACCGGGATGGTCGCCATCATGACCGCCGCGATGCCCGAGGGCACTCGGCGTTCAGCCCAGAAAAGCAACCCGTAGTCGAAAACAAAAATCAGGACCGCGAGAAACGAGGCCGCGCCCCACTCGCGCGCAGTCGGAGAAGCTGTGCCCCGGGCGCGCATCCAGCCGTAGAGTACGATTCCGGCAACCAGGAAACGCATGCCCGCCAAAAGAAATGGCGGAACTTCGCGCACCCCTACGCGGATCGCCAGGAACGTCGAGCCCCACACCAAATAGATAATGGCGAAGGCGAGGAACACCTTCCAGGCACGAGGCTGGGAAGCAGCATCCATGGGGAACTTTTCTGCGCTAATTCACAAAAGAATCTCAGTGGCGGCGGTTGGGCCTTTGGTGTTAGGTATTAGGCGTTTTGCCTAAGACCTAACGCCTAAGACCTGATTAGATCACCGGCAGCCCGCTCTGGGCGCGGATTTCCTACATAAAAAGATTTTATGGGGCTATAACCACGGACGTATCTCGGCCAGAGAAGGCCAGGAAAAACGCAGTGAGTTTGCGGCGGTGGAGTCTTACTTCTTCACCAGGCTGGTATGGCTGGCGACGCATTGCCACTTGCCAATTTCCAGAACCCACGTGTCCGTGAAGCGTCCGACGTGGTCATAAGGCTTGCTCTGATACGTGCCCTGAGTGTGATAGATACCTGTGACCACCGCCGTGTCGCCAAAAAAGTTCATCTTGACGTCGTGGATGTTGGCGGCGGTTGGCTTGAAGCGAGGGTCTTTGATATCGGCAAGAAATCTCTTCTTGTCGCTCAGTTCGCCGTCCCATTCGGTGTTCACGAACCGGCTCGAAACAAGGGCCTCGAGGGCAGCCGAATCGCGGTTGACCTGAGCCTCATTCCACAAGCGCTCCAGAGCCAGCAGCTTGCTCTCGCGTGGATCGGCCTGCTGGGCGGCCATTCCGATCGCGCCCAAGGTCAGCAGAAAACAGCAACAGAGATTGCGAATCATTCCCTACACGCTCGCCGGCATCCCCACGTGGGGCGGACGTGCCAGAACGATAGCAGTCGGTAATCGGCCAAGCCATCGAAATGAATGGAGGAAAGTTACGAACGTCATTGACGTCGGACGTGAGACCTCGAACCTTAGCGTCGATCGTCTGAGGTCAGAGGACCGCCATCAGAACGCCCAGCGCAGCAGCGTTGCGCCCACGGTAAAACCGGCGCCCACCGAGGCCAGCATCACCAGACTTCCCTTCTTCAGCTTGCCTTGCTCAAGCGCCGTATTCATTGCCAGTGGGATCGTCCCCGCCGTGGTATTGCCGTAGCGCTCGATATTGACGACGATAGCCTCGGGGCGCAGGCCCAGCCGATCGGCGGTGGCATTGATGATGCGCAGGTTGGCCTGATGCGGAATGAACGCATCAATGTCCGAGCCCTTCAGCCCGTTGCGTTCGAGCAGTTTCTGGCACAGCTCGGTCTGCTTGCGGACCGCAAACTTGAAGACCTGCTGGCCATCCTGGTGGACGTAGTGCATTCTCTTTTCGATGGTCTCTTTGCTCGTCGGGTTCAGGCTGCCTCCGCCGGGCATATAGAGAAACTGGCCGCCGGAACCATCGACTTCATGAATGAAGTCGATCAGCCCGACGGAGTCATCTTCGGCAGCTTCCAGAATCGCCGCGCCCGCACCGTCCCCGAAGATCACGCAGGTGGCGCGGTCGGCGTAGTCGATGATCGACGACATTACGTCGGCGCCAATCACGAGTACGCGCTTGTGTACTCCGCTGGCAATGAATTGCGCTCCCACTTGCACGGAGTAGAGAAAGGCCGAGCAGGCGGCGGAAAGATCGAATCCCCACGCTCCCTTCGCGCCCAGCTTGTCTTGCACCACGCAGGCTGTGGAAGGAAAAAACATGTCCGGGGTGACCGTGCCGACAATGATGACATCGATGTCGGTGGCAGCAAGGCCGCGCTGCGCGAGTGCTTTCTGGGCGGCTTTCACGGCGAGGTCGCTTGTGGCAACGCCTTTTTCCGCGATGTGGCGCTCGCGAATGCCGACGCGGGCCATGATCCACTCGTTGTTGGTGTCGACCATTTTTTCCAGGTCGGCATTGGTGAGCAGGCGGGGCGGCACGTACGTGCCCAGAGCGCTAATTTTGGCGCGGATCACTTTCGTCAACAAGAACTCCTGAGATAACGCTCCAACAATTCTGAAGGATTGGAGGAAGAATGTCTAACGCCGGACCTTGTCATCCTGGCAACACACCTTGTCATCCTGAGCGAAGCGAAAGATCTCTCCCCTCTGCCGGCGCCACCAAAGCTGCATAGGTCCTTCGCTTTTGCTCAGGATGACAACACGAGAATGACAACGCAAGAAAAGGTCAAAACGCCCAGCGCAGCAGCGTCGCCCCGGAAGTGAACCCAGCGCCCACGGCCGCGATCAGCAAGCGATCTCCCTTTTTCAGTTTTCCCTCTTCCAGCGCTGTCTGCATGGCGATGGGGATGGTGCCCGCCGTGGTATTGCCGAAGCGATCAATGTTGATGACGACCTTCTCCATCGGCATCCCCAGCCGATCCGCCGTCGCCGTGATGATGCGCCGGTTTGCCTGATGTGCGATGAAGCAATCGATATCCTTGCCCGTCAGTTTATTCTTCTCCAGAATACGCTCGGTCATCTCCGCCATCTTCTTCACCGCATACTTGAAGACATTCTTGCCATCTTGATGGATATAATGCATCTTCTTATCAACCGTTTCGTGGGTGGCCGGGTTCAGACTTCCCCCTCCCGGCATGCAGAGAAACTGTCCGCCCATACCTTCGATCTGAGCCACATGATCGATGATGCCGACCTCTCCATCCTCCGAGGGTTCGAGCAAAACCGCACCCGCACCATCGCCAAAAATGATGCACACCGCGCGATCCGTGTAATCCGTCATCGACGAATTCACGTCGGACCCAATCACCAGCACCTTCTTGTATTGCCCCGACTCGACGAACTTCACTCCAGTATTCAACGCGTAAAGGAACCCGGAGCATCCGGCGGAAACGTCGAAGCCCCACGTATTCTCGATGCCCAACTTATGCTGCACCAGGCAAGCGGTCGACGGATACATCATGTCAGGCGTCACCGTGCCCACCACAATCAGATCAACCTCCTGTAAATCGAAGGGATGCGACTCGAGCAACTTCTTCACCGCTGCCACCGCCAGGTCGCTGGCGGCCACGCCCTTGTCAACGAGATGACGCTCGCGGATCCCCACGCGTTCCATAATCCATTCATCGGTGGTGTCGACCATTTTCTCCAGGTCGGCGTTGGTGAGAACGCGAGGCGGCAGATAGGTACCAAGAGCGCTGATTTTTGCGCGGATCGGTTTGGTCAATGAGAACTCCTGAAATATGAAACTGAGTATTCTCAAGGATTAGAAGGAGAATGTCTAACCAGAACGCTCACCTAGCGACCGCCGCCCTTCGACTGCGCTCAGGGCAGGCTCTCGGCTGTCCAAGCCATAGGCGAACCGATTCTAGACGCGTGACAGGCGAACGTGTAACCAAACGCCGCCGCAGCCCTTCAAGCGGCGGAGCGGCCGCTCTCATGGTCCATCCACTCGCGGATAAAACTCGGGCACGAAACGATGCCGAAGTCGCGATTTTCGCCGTCGATCAGATACACGACAGCAGGGAGATCCAACTCGTCCAGATGTGCAAGGCTGAGCAGAGGCCAAAGTTTGCACTCGGCCGCGGAGTGAACCAGTGGGTCCAGATACTGCAGATGTCCCTGAAACAATTTTCCGGATACGCGGATGGTGACATGGGGAGCGAGCTTAGGTGCAATACCGCGACTGTTCATTTTTCTCCTCTCGGCGGGGCAAATAATTTGGCCGAGCCTACCTCTTGTTGATGCTCGAGGAGGAAGTTTCTTGCGAAAAGAGTCGTAAAGGATGTGTAAATCTTGGTAATCAGAAGGGCAGGAACCGCTCTGCTGCCAAAACAAATAAGCCAGGCACCGGGGACTCACTGCACACGCAAGAGCCCGTTACCGTTGCTTCCTTCCGGACCTGGCGGGGTTGGCGAGAGTACGTCGCGTGAGACCGATGCCTGACCGGAATCATTCTAGCATTCCGCACTTGTTGCTCTGTCAGCGTCCGTGCCCTCGTAGAGCGATGTTTCCCCGTAGCGGTCCCCCTGTAGCGCCGGCAGCCATGCCCTGAGCGAAGCCGAAGGTTCCGTCGGCTGCTGTGAGGGCATCCTGCCCTCGCAGCTCTCAACTTTCCTCCAACCTCGCCACCATACGGCATGTGACTTTCGGTGCAAGAATCTGCCGCCGAACCCTTCCCTTCTACTGACGGTTGTCGAACAATGGTTATCGAAGCGTAGACGTATCGCAGAGGATGTCCTCGAGCTCCTTTGCTCGAACCCAAATGTCGTCCCAGTCCTCACTCTCCGGCGTAATCCCGATGGCCCGGGCCATCGACCATTACTTCGAACTAGCCCTCTATCTGCTTGTTTGCACTGGTTTTGGGACGCTGGCAAGCACCGGTAGCCTCGACCTACCCTCGATTATTCTGGTGGGAATTGCGCTCGCAATTCGCGGATACCTGCTGGCGCGGCGACGCCAGTTCGCGATTTCCGAGCGCTGGACCGCTCCGCTCTCGGTCGCCTACTTCGTCTTTTTCGCCGCCGATTACTTCGCTTTTTCGCGAGGGTTCTTGCCGGCCACGGTGCACTTAGCTCTGTTCGGCGTGGTGGTACGGATGTTCTCGCTGCGCCGCGAGCGGGACCACGTCACTCTTGCCATCCTCGCTTTCTTAATGGTGCTGGCGTCAGCGGTGTTGACCGTCGACAGCATTTTCCTGTTCTCCTTCGCCGCCTTCATGATGATGGCAGTGGGCACGTTTGTGTTGTTGGAAATGCGGCGTTCCGGGCATGCGGCTAACATTCAGGCGAAGCATTCGAACGATCCCTACGAACACCGCCACCTAGCTTTCTCGCTGGCGCGCGTCACCCCGGCATTGATGCTGATGATTCTTTTCAGCGGCGCTGCCGTGTTTTTTCTCATGCCACGCATGTCAACGGGATATATGGGCGACTATTCGTTCGGCACCGACCTCTCGTCCGGATTCAGCGACCACGTTCAGTTGGGGCAGATAGGGCAGATTCAGCAGTCGAATGCGGTCGTGATGCACATCCAGATCGACGGCGATACAATCGGCCGCTACGACCTGCATTGGCGCGGTGTGGCCCTTTCGAATTTCGACGGTACCACGTGGTCGAATCCGCGAGAGCAGTTCATTTTGCAGCGCCAACCGGATAACAGTTTTCGCGTACCCCAAGGCAACGCGCCGCTGCGGTCCTACGTGACAACAAGTCTGGAGCGCGAGCACGTGATCCACTATCGTGTGCTCATGGAGCCAATCGGCACCAACGTTTTTTTCCTGGCACCCTGGGCCCGCAGCATCAGCGGAGATTATCGGGTGCTGGCCGCCGATTCCGTCGGGGCGGTGTACGACTTTGATTCCCAGCGTGCCATCAGCCGCTACGAGGCGGAATCGGACATTGCCGCGGCGGCGCCGGCAGAGTTACGCGCGGCGGGACGCAACTACCCACCGCAGATCCAGGCCTCGTATCTGCGCTTGCCCGCGCTCGATCCCCGCGTTCCCGGCCTGGCAGCGCAAATCACAAGTTCGTCCAGCAACGATTTCGACAAAGCAGCCGCCATCGAAAAGCATCTCCGGACGCGCTTCGGCTACACCCTGCAGTTGCCGCGGACAAAGGTCAAGGATCCCATCGCAAATTTCCTTTTTGAACGCAAGCAGGGACACTGCGAGTACTTCGCTTCCGCGATGGCGGTCATGTTGCGCACGCTGGGAATTCCAGCGCGCGTGGTCAACGGATTTCGCAGCGACGAGTTCAATGACCTCACCGCAAACTACGTCGTGCGTGCCAAAGACGCGCATTCCTGGGTGGAGGCCTACTTCCCCGGCTACGGATGGCAGACCTTCGATCCGACTCCCGCAGGTAGCAGTGGAAGTCCTCAGGGTTGGGGCCGCGTCGCACTCTACATCGACGCCCTGGCATCGTTCTGGCGCGATTGGGTGGTTAGCTACGACAGTTCTCACCAGTATGTTCTCGGCCAGACCGCGGTCGGCCGCAGTCGTGCGCTGTGGGAAGGCGCGCGCAATTGGGCACGCATTCACTATGAGTCCATGCTGAAGTGGGCGCGGCGCAGTCAGGATCGCGTGGAACATTCTCCCAGAAGGTGGGCCATCTTCGGGGCGGCAATCACGCTCGCCCTTGTGTTTCTGGGGAACCTGGGACGAATCGCTCGTCTGCTGCACGAAAAATGGTTGCAGGCGTATCCGGAACGATCTCCAGAACAGGCCGCAGCCATGTGGTATGAGCGAATGGCGCGCGCGCTGGCCCGGCGCGGCGTCGAAAAACCTGCGGCGCATACGCCCCAGGAGTTCGTGAAGAAGATCGAAGACAGCCGGCTTCGCGAGCCCGTCGCGCGCTTTACCGAGGTCTACGAGTCCGCGCGCTTTGGAAATTCCATCGAGGATGCACTGCGTTTACCCGAACTGTTCGAAGAGGTCGAGTCCGCCACGCGCAGTCGCTGAACGCTGCTCTGCCGCGAATCGAAGGAATCCAGCTAAAAGCGCCAGAACGCGCCGCCGCCAACAAAATAGTTGTGCTGACGCGATTTTCCCGTGGGGGCCAGTGGAAAATCCGGCTCCCCAGACCAGAAGTCGCGGACTTCTCCGCGGATGCTGAGTGTACGCCAGACCTTCACGTCCAGACCCACTCCCCCCTCGACAACGCCTGAAGTCGTGGACTTGCCAGGGTTAACGCCACCAAAGGCCAGATTCGCGCTTTCGCCGAAGTGGCCGAATCCCGCCCCAAGGCTAATCCACGGGGAAACGGCCGTGGTCGGAAACAGATTTAACCGGGCCGCGGGGGCCACGAATACCTGGCTGTACTGGATGGGCACAACCGCAAATCCGTTCATGCCGGCATTGAGATCTTCGTCGTGGTTGTACATCAGAAGAGCCTCGCCGGAAAGCGAGAACACTGGAGTCATGAGGAACCGCCGGGCGTATTCACCTTCGAAACTGAGACCGTTGCCGGAATGGATGATGGGATTGAAAAAGTTTGCGCCCTTGATGCCTTGATCGCTGATGAAAGTGCGGCCAAGAATCCCACCCAATTCGTTCTTCTCAGCCTGCGCGACCGCCGACTCCCCCATCGTGGTTACTACGAACAAGACCGCAATCCAAACCCGTTTGCCAAGCATTTCCCCTCCAGCGAGGTGGCTGATAATTGTTTACGGCGGTAAGCTAGCGTAGCACGACACCGACTCTTTTTGGATCCATCCGTTCCATCTTTTCTGCTTTCATTCCTTCGGGCATCATCCTGAGCGTAGCCGCTTTTTAGGCGGAGCGAAGGATCTCGCGCGAGGACCGGCAGCGTGTCCCGAAGATGCTAAAATAGAAAGATTGCATGCCTGTGAAGGACCTCACCGTTAGCGGTTCCCCAGACCTCCAGCCTGATTTCAAGGAAGAGAAATCTCCGGAGAATCCGCAGGCCGAACGCCCGCAGAAGGTGGGCTTCGTCAGCCTGGGCTGCCCCAAAAATCTGGTGGATAGCGAAGTCATGATGGGCCTGCTGGCGCGGGCGGGAGCGGAACTGACCCGTCGGGCGGAAGACGCCGACGTGATCGTAGTCAACACCTGCTCGTTCATCGAGAGTGCGCAGCAGGAATCGGTCAACACAATCCTCGAAATGGCGGCGCACAAAACTGGCGGCAAGGCAAAGAAGCTCGTCGTCGCGGGATGCCTGGTCGAGCGCTTCCGCGACCAGATTCGCCAAGATATTCCCGAGGTCGACGCGGTCGTGGGAACGGGCGAGTTAGAAAAAATTCTTGCCGCGACTGGCGTGGCGCCCGCGCCGGCACCGAGTAATTCCCCGTTCGTGGTCTTACCTTCGCGGCCCGAAGGTGATGCGCGTGCGGCGCAAGGCCGCTTTTCCCGCCAGTCATGGGATGGCGCGATCGCCGACCTCCCCAACTATCTTTACGACGACGCCACGCCGCGCATTTTGGCCACGCCCGGGCACATGGCATATATCAAGATTGCCGAAGGCTGCGACCATCCCTGCACGTTCTGCATTATTCCCCAGTTGCGCGGCCAGTTCCGCTCGCGTCGCTTTGAATCGGTGATTGCCGAAGCCGAGCGCCTGGCACAAAGCGGCGTGCGCGAGATTACTCTGATCGGCCAGGACACGACCTGCTACGGCGAAGACTTCGGCCTGAAGGATGGCTTGGCTCTGTTGCTCGAGAAACTCGCCGCCATCAAAGATGTGCGCTGGGTGCGTTTTCTCTACGCCTATCCTAATAAGATCACCGGCAAGCTTCTGGACACGATCGCGCAGCACGAAAAAATCTGTTCCTACATGGATGTGCCCCTGCAGCACGCCTCGGCATCCGTGCTGAAGCGCATGAAGCGCGGAGGCGGAGCCGATGTGTTCCTCCGTTCAATTGCCACAATGCGCCGGACGGTGCCGGACTTGACCTTGCGCACGTCGTTCATCGTGGGCTTCCCGGGAGAGACCGAGAAAGAATTCGAAGAACTCTGCGAGTTCGTGCGCGAGGCGCAGTTCGATTGGATGGGCACGTTCGCCTACTCCGATCAGGACGGCGCGGGAGCCTTCGCTCTGGAGAAGAAGCTTTCGCCGCGCGAGATCGAGCGCCGGCGCAAGCATTTGATGGGAATTCAGCGCCAAATCAGCAAGAAGAAAAAGAAGGCCCTGGTGGGCCGGGAGTTCGACCTGTTGCTCGAAGGCGAGTCGGAAGAAACCGAGTTGCTGCTCGAAGGCCGCACTCCCATGCACGCTCCCGAGATCGACGGCAAAGTCTTCGTCAACGATTTCCCCGAGGATGTGGAACCGCAGCCCGGCCAGTTCTATCGCTGCCAGATCACCCAAGCACACGATTACGATCTGGTGGCAAGAATTCTGTAGCGATCTTCTCTCTGCAATACGAATCGTATGCCGCGCAAGCGTACCGTCAAACTCCGCTGCCCCATCTGCAAAAAGTCAGTCAAGAGCACCGACCCGGACTTCCCCTTCTGCAGCGACCGCTGCCGCATCATCGATCTGGGGAAGTGGGCCAGCGGCCAATATGTGATTTCGTCTCCGGTAACCGACGCAGAGGAAGCGATCAGAGATCGCAACCCAGAAGATCAAGAGGACGAGCCGTGAAGCCCGATCCCGCGAGCACAGCTCAGGAACGTAGCGACGGCGTCCCGCTGGCTGTCGCGGGAGCCCACCCTGAGCTTGCCGAAGGGGCGTCCCCGCGCGCCCCGCTCTGGGCAACGCTGGTCGCGACTGTCTTCGGAATCGGCCGCCTGCGCCCCGGACCGGGCACTTGGGGATCGGCTGCCACAGTAGTGATTTGGGCCGCAGTCGCCCATCAGATAGCGCCGTCTCTGCGGACCCTGGTCGCCATCGTCCTGGCGGTGCTGGTCATGTTGATCGGCATCCCCGCTGCCACTCGCGTGGCCCGGGCGTCGGCGACCAAAGATCCGCAGTTCGTCGTGATCGACGAAGTCGCCGGACAACTGATCGCTCTGATCGCCGTCCCTCTCGGTTGGAAAACTTTTCTCGCGGGTTTTATACTTTTTCGAGCCTTCGATATCGTCAAGCCGCCTCCCGTGCGGCAACTGGAGAAACTTCCAGAGGGGGCCGGAATCGTACTCGACGATGTCGCGGCAGGGATTTTCGCTTTCATTGGGATGCATCTCTTGCTGCATTTTGGGCTACTAAGATAGTACCGAGCTGCGAGTACCGGGGGCTCGGTACTCGCGGCTCGGTACTCGGTACTTTCTTACTTTTATGGGATTTTCCAACCGCATCCTCGGCAGAACAAACGTCAACGGCGGACCGCACATTGATACTGTCGCGCCCTCGCTGGCGTTGGCCGGAGGCGAACTGCGAATCACCGGCTCGGGGCTGCGGCCGCAGGAACTTCACCGTCCAAAAGTAAAATTCGGCGAGTTCGAAGGGGCGGTCATCGTCAGCTCCGACGGGTTCCTGGTAGCGCGGGTTCCCGAAGGCGCAACTTCGGGTCCCGTCGTAGTTGCAACCAACGGCCACGTCAGCAATTCCCATACGGTGAAGGTCGCTGTCCCCATCGCCGAAAATCTTCACCCCGTGACTAGCCCCGCACTCGACCCCCAAGGCAACATCTACGCGACGGTTTCCGGTTCACGCGGCCAGAAAGTTCCGGTCGCGATCTTCAAGATCGACACCAACTACACCCTCAAGCCGTTCGTGGCTGAAATGATGAATGCCACCGCCATCGCCTTCGATCGCCAAGGACAGATGTATGTTTCTTCGCGCTTTGACGGCGCAGTCTATCGCGTGGCTCCCAACGGAACCATGACCACCTACGCGGAAGGGATGGGCGTGGCCACAGGGATCGCGTTCGATCGCGAGCAGAGTCTCTACGTCGGCGACCGCAACGGCACCATCTTCAAGATCGCGCGCGACCAGCAGGTCTTTGTCTTCGCCACGCTCGAGGTCAGCGTTTCCGCCTATCACCTGGCCTTCAGTCCGCAAGGCGACCTGTTCGTGACCGGACCCACCGACCGCGTTTACAAAATCGATCCGAACGGGACGGTGAGCACTTTCTATAAGGGTCTGGGAAGACCGCAGGGACTGGCCTTCGACGTGGATGGCAACCTGTATGTCGCGGCGTCTCTCTCCGGCACACGCGGAATCGTGAAGATTGCGCCCGACGGCCTGGCCAATCTCGAAGTCGCCGGCCAGGGTTTGGTGGGCCTGGCGTTTGCCCCGGGACGCTCCGTCATCCTTGCCACCACGAACAGCGTGCACCATCTTTCGTGGAACATCCAGGGCCTGCCCCTACCGCCGGAATAATTTCCCTTCGATCTGTCATCCCGACCATCCCCCTTGTCACTCCGAATACTTTCCATTGTCATCCCGGATGCCTTCCATTGTCATTCCGAATACGTTCCGTTGTCATTCCGAACGAAGTGAGGAATCTGCTTTTCGCCCGCACCACCGATGCCCTCTGTTCCTTTTCGCTCCTCTCCGCTTTTCATTTAAACTTCTAGCACGTGAATGCAGAAATCATTGCGGTGGGATCCGAGATGCTCACGCCCTTCCGCATGGACACCAATTCGCTGTACGTCACCGAGCAGCTCAACCTGTTGGGCGTCGACGTAGTTTTCAAAAGCATTGTGGGCGACGATCTGCGGCGACTGGTGGCCGCGGCGCAGCACGGCCTGTTTCGCTCCGACATTCTGATCTTCAGCGGCGGCCTGGGACCGACAGAAGACGATTTGACCCGAGAGGCCGTGGCGGAAGCACTGGGCTTGAGTCTGCGGCGCGATCCGGAAATCCTGAATCGCATCGAGCAGCGTTTTGCCGAGCGCGGCTGGACGATGGCATCCAACAACGCCAAGCAGGCGGATGTTCTCGACGGCGCCACCGTGCTTCCGAATCCCAATGGCACCGCTCCCGGACAGTGGCTGAGCGGACAGTTCGACGGGCGCGAACACATCATCGTGCTGCTCCCCGGGCCGCCGCACGAACTCAAAGCCCTGTTCGAGAGCGAAGTGCGCGAGCGCCTGCGCGCCAAAGTTCCTCCAGCATCTCTGGCCATCCGGACTCTGAAGATCGCCATGCTGGGAGAATCGACGGTCGACGCACGGGTCGCACCCATCTACAAGCGTTACGCCGACGTCGAGACCACCATCCTGGCCGGCGCCGGAGAAATCGAACTGCACTTCAAAACGCGCGCCCCCACGCTCGACGCTGCGCAGCGCCGCGTCGATGAAGTGGCGGGCGTGGTCGAAGACGAACTGGATGATGCGGTCTACTCGCGCAACGGCGAATCGCTGGAGCAGATCGTCGGCTACTGGCTTCAGATGCGCAACGCCACCGTGGCTGTAGCGGAATCCTGCACGGGAGGTCTGCTGGCGGAACGCCTCACGTCGATCAGCGGAAGCTCGCGCTATTTTCTGGGCGGCGCAATCGTGTACTCCAACGCGTTGAAGACCGAACTTGCAGGCGTCCCCACGGAAATGATCGACCGCCACGGAGCGGTCAGCCGCGAGGTGGCCGCCGCCCTGGCCGAAGGCATTCGCTACCGCTGCGAGTCCACATTGGGCGTAGGCATCACCGGCGTGGCCGGTCCCAACGGAGGCACGCCGGAAAAGCCTGTAGGCTTGGTATTTCACGCAGTGGCCAGCGACCGCGGAACCGAAGTGGTGCACCGCAATTTTCCCGGCGACCGCAAGCGTATCCGCCGCTTCGCTTCCACGATGGCACTGGATATGCTGAGAAAGAAATTGATGTAAAGAAAGCTGCTAGCTCCTAGCTTCTAGCTACCGGCTTTTGGTTCTGTGATCTTTCGTCTTATATCCGGGCCACGAATGGTTGCGGGAAGGGCACGGCTTCAGCCGTGCCGTTGCGGTCAATTCAAATTGGGCTTTAGCCCCTTAAGCTCAGCCGGATGCGAAGAGTTTCAAGCTGAGAGCTAGGAGCTAGCAGCTAGCCGCTGATTTATGCGCATCTTCATCGCTCTCGACATTGACGACGCCATCCGCGAGCGCATCGCGCGCTTCGTGGACGGCGTGACTGGATTCGCTCCGGAAGCGCGCTGGCCGAAGCCGGAATCGCTGCACGTGACTTTGAAGTTCATCGGCGAGCAATCCGAACCCGTTGTCGAGCAGATCAAACAGGCTTTGTCCGTCATCCGGGCGGGCGCGGCCGAGATTCAGATCCGCGGATACGGCTTCTTTCCCACAGCGAAATCGGCGCGCGTCTTCTGGATTGGCATGGAAGCCAGCCCGCAACTGTCCGCCCTGGCAGCGGCCATCGACGACAAAATGGCATTGCTCGGCATTCCCAAAGAAGATCGCGCCTTCAGTCCGCACCTGACGCTCGCCCGCGGCGCAGGCAGTTCGGGTTCGCCCCGCCGGAGCAGAGCACACCTCCCCAATCGCACCTTTCAGCATCTGCAGGAAAAACTGGCCGCCCTCCCTACCCCG
Organism: uncultured Acidobacteriaceae bacterium; assembly: GCA_963791515.1. Lineage (GTDB taxonomy): Bacteria > Acidobacteriota > Terriglobia > Terriglobales > Acidobacteriaceae > Sulfotelmatobacter. Next base: position 303,609 of record CAWBSS010000002.1, read on the forward strand.
GAGTTTGGTACCATGACGGCCCGCAAGTTCTTTTTGTACCAAAGCCAGCTATCACCGAAAGGATCGAAGTACACAAAGCTGGCACGATTTGATTTAGAGTAGCGCCGACATCCGCCGGCAGTAGCGAGAGCCTGCCTTGAGCTTGTCGAAGGGGCGTCTCGCCCTTGCCGTCGATTTCAACGATCTTTATGTCGAGATTTTTGCTCATCGCCGCCGCGAGCTACCTGCTGGGCTCCATCCCCTTCGGCTATCTTCTCGTGCGCATCTTTCGCGGCGAGGACGTGCGACTCGCCGGCAGCGGCAATATCGGCGCGACCAACGTAGCGCGCAAGTCTCCGGCACTCGGCGTGTTGACGCTCCTGCTGGACGCGCTGAAAGGATCTGCCGCAGTTGCCGTCGGGATCATTCTGAGTCCACCAATTTTCGAGCGTATCTCGATCCCCCGGATTCCGTGGCGCCTGATCCTGCCTGCCTCGTTGCCCGACTTCGCGATCTGGGCTGCCTTAGCCGCGTTATTCGCCGTCGCGGGCCACATGTTTCCGATCTGGTTGAACTTTCGCGGAGGCAAGGGAGTAGCCACAGGGCTGGGCGCGTTCCTTATGATCGCTCCCAAAGCCGTGCTCGTCTCCGCCGGCATCTTTTTCATCCTGGTGCTAGTCTTCCGTTATGTTTCTCTGGGATCGATCGCCGCAGTCGCGGCCTTCCCCCATCTCGCATTGCTTCTGCACGAATACGGCAACACTCCTCTGGCCCTGGCTCTGATGGCGATAACCTCGGTGCTCATCGTCGTGAAGCACTACGCCAACATTCGCCGCCTGCTGGCGGGCACCGAAAATCGCTTTGGATCGAAGCACGCATGAGCGAGATCGCCATCATCGGCGCGGGGGCCTGGGGCACGGGCATCGCCATCGTGCTCGGACGCAAAGGCACGCACCGCGTACGCCTGTGGGCACACGAGGCCGACGTCTGCGAATCGATTATGCAGAAGCGGCTCAACCAGACATTTCTTCCCGGCCGCCGCATTCCCGACTCCGTGACCGCCAGCAACGATCTGGCCGCCACCCTCCAAGGTGCGCGGATTGTCGTCAGCGTTATGCCGTCCCAACATTGCCGAGCCCTGTTCGAGCGCATGCGGCCGCTCCTACAGCCGCAAACCTTGATCGTCAGCGCAACCAAGGGTCTGGAAGAAGGCTCCCTGCAACGCATGACCGAGGTGATTACTCAGGTGCTGAAGCGCGAGGACGGATCTACTCCCGCCGTGGGAGCACTGAGCGGTCCTTCTTTCGCTCAGGAAGTAGCGCGCGGCGACCCGACGGCGATCACGATTGCCTCGCAGGATGCCGGGCTCTTGCGCACCGTGCAGCAGGAATTCAGCGATTCGAGTTTCCGCGTTTATACCAACAGCGACGTGATCGGCGTGGAGCTGGGGGGTGCCCTGAAAAACATTGTCGCCATCGCCGCCGGAATCTGCGACGGTCTTGGCTTCGGTCACAACTCGGTCGCAGCCCTGATCACGCGCGGCCTGGCGGAGATGACGCGACTGGTTGTGGCTTGCGCAGGCCGCGCCGAAACCATGGCCGGCCTGGCCGGCCTCGGCGACCTCGTACTCACCTGCACCGGTGGCCTGTCGAGAAATCGCAGCGTAGGCGTCGAACTCGGCCGCGGACAAAAGCTGCCCGACATCATCGCCGGCATGCACGGCATGGTCGCCGAAGGAGTCTTCACCACCACTGCCGCCGTTGGCCTGGCTCATGCCCGCGGCGTCGAAATGCCCATCACCGAACAGATGCATGCCATCCTGCACCATGGGAAATCTCCGCGCGAAGCCATCCAGGAACTCATGGCCCGCACCGGCAAGAGCGAGGGCGCGGACTCCTGAGAAACACCTGGTCGAGTCGGCATCGGTCGCAGCTTGATTTTCTTCGCGCCCTTAGCGGCATTTCTCAGCCCCCGTTGCGGTTCAAGCTCGTGACTCGAACGCGATCGCGACTTATCGGAGACTCCTTAACCTCTGGCCTGCACTCACCCCGTGCTACCCTTAACGGTCACAAGATGCTCTCTTTTGGAGTTTCCATGCACCTGAGCGCGTTTTCTGTCGCGATCCTTTTTCTCCTCTCGCCCTGGGCCGGCGCTTGGGGACAAGCCAAGACCATTGCCGAGCGCCTGGGCTACCCGCCCGATTCAAAACTCCTCATCATCCATGCCGACGACCTCGCGGTCGCCCACTCCGAAGACGCCGCCAGCTTCGACGCCCTCGACAAACATGCCGTCACCTCCGCCAGCATTATGGTTCCGTGTCCTTGGCTGAGTGAGGTCGCCACCTACGCCAAAGACCATCCCGACGCTGACCTGGGTTTGCACCTCACCCTCACCAGCGAATGGAAAACCTATCGTTGGGGCCCGGTCGAATCCAAAGACAAAGTCCCGAGTCTTCTCGATCCCTCCGGATATCTGTGGCCGGACACGGATCAGCGCGATCTGAAACCCGAAGAGGCGGAACGCGAGATTCGCGCCCAGATCGAACGCGCGTCGGCCATGGGAATTCATCCCACCCACCTCGACAGCCACATGGGCGTTCTTTTCTCGCGGCCCAAGCTTTTCGCCGTCTACGTGAAAGTCGCTCGTGAATACAAGCTGCCCTTTTTGGCAGTCCGCTCCCCAGACGCGCCCAAGGAACTTCTGTCGATGCTTTCCGACAAAGACGTTGTCCTGGATTCGCTGGTGATGGCGGATCCAAAGGTCGCTGCCGGCGATTGGAAGGCTTTCTACTCAAACGCGATCAGAAATCTGAAACCGGGCGTAACCGAAATCATTGTTCACCTCGGTCATGACGACGCCGAACTGCAAGCCGTCATGGTGGATCACCCCGACTACGGAGCCGCCTGGCGCCAGCGCGACTATGACGTCGTAACCAGCCCCGAATTCAAGAAGGCGCTGCAAGACAATCACGTCATCCTCATCAAGTGGAATGATTTAAAGAAGCTCTTGAATTAGTCGGCGCGATACAAACACGCAGCGCCGCCGTCCCGGCGGCTGTCAGGGGGCGTGCCGCAACATAAGCGCTAACTTAAAGTGTTTGGGCTTGAGACGATGCCAACTTCCTGAAGCCCGTTTCTGGAAAGCTTCCAGGTTCCCGACGATACGGGAGTAACCAGGAGCGTGAATTACTTCGCGCGCGCAGGTGCGTTAAGGAAACTCACCAGATTGCCGATGTCAGTGGGCTTCAGGGTCGGCCAGGGTATGCCTAATTCCTCGGCGCGATCAATCATGCGCGGGCCATGCCGCCAGAGAGCGGCGGTGAACGAAATCGTGGTGAAAGCTTCTTTTTCCGACCTGAGCCCGGGCCCAATCTTTGTGCCTTCCGCCGTCTGGCCATGGCAAGCGGCGCAGCCGCGCTCGGAAAAGACGCTCTCGCCAACGAGGGGAGATCCAGTTGGCTCGAAGTACCGCAGGCTCGCAAGGAACGTCCGCAAATCCGCCATTTCGTTGTCCTGAAGAACCGGAGGAGGAATCCTGTTTTCGCGAGCCTGTCGGAGCATCGCGGGTGCGTGGTTCCACAGAACGCTGGCAAACTGCCCCGTCGTGAGTGGAAAATCACGCTCTGGCCCCAGCTCCGGACCCACGCTGCCGCCTTGCCCGCGCACGGAATGGCACTGTATGCATCGGTTCTGGAACACAGACCAACCCTGCTCTGCGTTGCCGGGTATTTCCCGTGCTTTGGTCGCCGGCTGGGGAGCGCTGAGACTCACATACGCGATCAGATCATTCATCTCATGACCGGTGAACTGGGGCCATTGTCCTAGGGTGCTGGTGATAGGACCAATCATCGATCCGGCGTGGTTCAGCATGGCGCCTGTCCAGGCGTTCGAGTCCAGCCCGGTAGCGATCTTGGACAACTCGGGCGCCGCCTGCCCGCCCGTCCCGCCCACCGAATGGCAGCGGACACAGCCCTTCTCGTTGAAAACCCGTTGGCCGGCGCTCGGGTCCCCGGCGCGGTCAATGCTGCTCGCCTGGTACAAGAACGCAAATATGTCCGCCATTTCTTGCGCATCCAACTGGGGGATAGGGTCGTTCTTTCGGCGGATCTGCCGCCACATGCCGGGCCCATGGTTCCACAATACCGTCACAAGCCACCCCATGGCGGGAGTACCGGGATGCGTTCCGGAGAGGTCCGGGGCCACACGCCCGCCGGATCCATTGATGGCATGGCAAATGCCGCACTGCTTGTCCCCAAAAAACAGCGCGGCGCCTTTCTCGGGTTCTCCGATGATGTAGAGTGCGCGGCGCGCAGTAGTGGGCCGGCGCACCTGTAGGAAGACGGTCACCATCGCCGCTACGATAACCAGCGCTGCTGAGATCCAAATGAGAAGCCTTTTGCGTCCATTCAGCGTGGTCATAACACTCCTTTCTCACGTCCTGAGCGTGAGATTGGAAACGTTTCGCGTTCCGCCTAATCCACAGGGCGGTTGGAGGACTGATGAATCGCAAAGCGAAGCGCCCTCACTTCGGTTCCAAGTTCCTGAAATGAAGCCCGGGCACCTCTGATGCAAACCGTTGAAAGAGGAGTGCGCCTGCTGCTCTACCTCTCGATCTTCTTGATGTACAGCCAAAGCCCAGCTAACACTATCCCGATCGCGACCAGCGAAATGCCAAGCCCGATACGGCGATGGTTGCGCTCAACCATCGCTTCCTGCCCAGCTTTCAAGTCCTTGGCCGCGATCTTGAGGCCACCTTGTATGTCCTGATCCACCAAATCCGTCCGGAAGCTGTGGATCGTGACTCGAGCCTTGGTCAGCGAATCCCGTGCCTGATCCTGTCCCAGTTGGGCCTCGCTCACCTCCATACCAGAAGACTCTGCGACCGCTAGGACTTGGTCCGCATTTTTGACGGCCTCGTCCAGCTGCCCCAAGGCATTGTGCAATCCTGCTCTGGCTTGATCGCAGACGTCGCCGGGTTTATGACATTGCATGCAGACGCCGTCAGGACCAGTGCCGAGCATCGCGTCCGTTGGGTGCTGGATGCCATGGTTGCTGTGGCAGACGACGCATCCCGGAAGAGACGCCGCCTGAAAAGCCGTTTTGTGTGAGCTTTTTTCGTACATCTGGGCTTGGAAGGTGTGACAGTTCGAACACACATTCTGTACGCGGTCTACTCCCGGGGGCGCGGCTCCGTGGTTTCCATGACACGTGGTACAGGTTGGCGCACTCAGATCGCCTCGCACCGTGAGCGCTTCGTGGTGAACGCTGATGCTGTACTTGGCGAATTGGTTCGTGGGAATGGAGTATCCCTTCATGTAAGCCGCGTCCGAATGGCAGCGGGAGCAGGTGTTCGCCACGTTGACCGGGTTCACCGTGGAGCGTGGATCGCTGGGCGGCCTTAGATCGTGGACACTATGGCAATCCGTGCACACGGCAACCTTCGTATCTCCAGCCGCGAGCCGCTTGCCGTGCACGCTGGTGCGGTACTGGCCCAACTGGTCCGTGCGCAAGCTGGGGTTGAACTGCCGAATATATGCCGGATCCGAATGGCAGGTTCCACACAACTGCGGAATCTGCTTACGATCAATCTTGCCCTTCCACCCAGCCTTTCGGCTCATGGCTTTATCTGGATCGACGCTGGTCGGGTCGCCTCCGTGGCAACTGGCGCAAGTTAAACCCTTTTGTGCGTGTACGTCCTGGCTGAACTTCTCCTGGCTCACTCCCAGAGGATCAGGCAAGGCGGAGTGACAATCCAGGCAGGAGTTCGTGGTTTGCCCATAACCCAGGCACGCTGCGAGCACGATGTAGCCGGCCAACCCGACACAGCGGGCTGCGCCGAACGGTCGGAGCTTATTTCGCAAGATGGCCATAAACACTCATACCTGCCACGTACGCAAGAGCAAAGACTGCAAGCCCAGTGATCCACCCTTTCGTGCGTGAAGGTTGGTCACTCTCAAAAAATGGCAGCAGAAGCCACAACAATCCGACTAGGCCAAAAGCCAGTACACCCAGAACATCCCCGTCGATGAACCATACTTTGGGCGGGATCAGCTTGAGTGTCTGGAACATGAAGAGGAAGTACCACTCGGGCTTGATTCCCGCCGGGGCAGACACAAAAGGATCAGCCTTGACACCTAGGTTCCACGGAAAGACTGCTGCCAACGCGCCCAGCACTCCCAAGCCCACGTACCAAGCCATCAATTCCCGCAGCAAGAAGTTGGGGAAGAATTTCATTTCCCGCTTAGCAGACGGATCCGCGGTCCACTGTACTTCCAGTTTCGGGGGAATGCTGATGCCAAGGTGTTGAACCAGCAACAGGTGCAGCAGGATCAGCACGCTTGCCAATCCGGGTAGAACGGCGACATGGAATCCAAAGAACCTGGTCAGCGTGGCTCCAGTTACCTCTTCACCACCGCGGAGAAAGATCATCAGGGGCTTGCCGATGACCGGAACCTGCCCGGTAATCTCGGTGCCGACCTTGGTGGCGAAGAAGGCCAGCGTGTTCCAGGGAAGCAGATATCCGCTGAACCCAAAGCCCATGACTAGAAATAACAGCAATACGCCGCTGACCCATGTCAGCTCTCTGGGCTTGCGGTAGGCCTTCAGAAACAACACGCTGAACATGTGCGCAAAGGCAGTAAAGATCATGAGATTGGCGGACCACGAGTGGATGGAGCGAATCAGCCAGCCAAACTGAACCTGCGTCATGATGTACTGCACGCTTTCGAATGCCTCGCTGGCGCCCGGACGGTAATAGAGAAGTAGCAGGATCCCAGTCACCACCTGGACGACGAACAGAAAGAGGGTGATGCCCCCGAGGAAGTACCAATAAGAGAGCCGGTGAAGAGGAACGGCTTTCTCGCGCAACGGGGCGATCAGGTCATCCCAGCCGAACCGTTCGTCCAGCCAACTGCGCACGTTGCGTAAGGGACTCATCTCAAACCTCCCGCCGACGCCTCGCGAATATCTCATCCCCTCGCACCTGCACCTCAAAGTCTTCCAGCGGGCGCGGCGGAGGACCCGAAATATTTCGGCCGTTGAGGTCGTACTTACCGTTATGGCAGGCGCACCAAACTTGGCGCAGATCGTCGCGGTATTGCACTGTGCAGGATAGATGCGTGCATGTCGCTGACATGGCGCGGTACTCTCCACCGGAAGTGCGGATCAGCAGGCCAGGACGATTCCCGAAGCGGAAGATCTTTCCACTGTTCGGTTTCAACTCGCTGACACGCCCGGCTACGACCGCATCGCTGCCAAGGTCCGAAGCTTTCGGCGGCACAAGATAGCGCAAAACGGGATACAGGAACGCAACCGCGGTCGCTAGAAATCCGCCACCCAGCAGCACCTCAACAAATCTTCTACGAGGTACAGGCGGTGACAGCGGATCGCGCGCGTTGGCAGTGCCTTGGCTGGGTGTTGGCATCCGTTTCTCCTGCTGAACCGAATCTTCCCTTTCCCTCAAATAAGCTGTCTGGGGTTCGCCGTGAATGACCGCCTCGGACAGCGAGCAGCAAGGGCTGCACGCCTGAAATACCCAGACATGTCATGTCCTGAATGCTGCTACTTCTGCTTCCCAATTTCCCTGATGTAACCGACTAATTGGTCGATCTGCTCACCTGTCAGCTTGCCGTCAAAGGCTGGCATCTTGCCCTTGCCCTTTGTGATCACCGTTTTCAGATCTGTGTCTGATTGCTTTTGGACGTCAGCGGAATGAAAGTCGCGAATTTTGAGGTTCTTTCCCATGGTTGTTTGCGCGGCGCCGTCGGGTCCATGACACATGGCACACTTGCTGGCGAAAAGGTCTTTTGCGGGAGGGTTCTGCGCCACTGCACTGGCAGCAAATGCAATCATCAGAAGCACAAACAATGCAATTGTGTTTTTCATGTCTCTCCCTTGATTCTTTGAAAGTATTTTCCGAGACTGTGATGAATGGTCGAGACTCACGACCAACTCTCTGTATTCAGTATCCTCATTGGGGGCTGGCTGTTGCTTCGTTCGGATAAGGCTTCTTTGCGACTGTTCGACCCGAGGTCTTTGCGCATATCTCTAGGCTAACCATGCACCACGAGAAAGCTGCGCGAGTTTCTCACCGAACCTGCCCACGCTACTGTGATATAGGACAACCATCAATGTGACCGGGATCACAAGACGTAAACGGATAAGCAACTTCCTTCTTTCTATAATTCTGCCTGAGCAACCACAGGGGTGCTGTCGTTTTCCTTCGTAAGCTTCGCTTTGCACTTGGGTGAGTCGAAAAGTCGAAAATGACCTGCGCCTGTCCTGAAATCCCGACCTGTGAGTTACGGCGATCGGAGCCTTCGTCGGCACCGGTTGGGTCGGATGACGGGCAATCCGAAAGTTGTTCCGGGCCTGAAGTCTTAGTGCTGTATCTGAAGCGCCCCCGAGCGAAGAGCTGGGAGTTGAGACGCTGTGTAGGGGCGCTTCAGATACAGCGACTTGAAGGAAGCCGCCCCGGGGGACTATGGGATTTGTATCTGGATGAGCCGGTCTTGATCGTTTGCGAGTTTACCGTTGCGGTCAGAGCGCTTGGGTTTCACTAGCGGGTCGCAGAGAGAATGAGCGTGGGGCGGTGCATCGGAGAGTCTGGATCGCACCACCATACTGCATTCTGAGGAATACGAGACACAGAACCAGTGTGCGCGCCGAGGCAGGAGCGAGATTCGAGGCTGGAGATGTGGATTCAAGCGGCGCACCGGCTGAGATGAGGCGGAGATCGGAGGAGGAGTTGGGCGGCGGAGAGGCGCTCGACAACTTGCATGGTTCCGCCGCAAAGCGGACATCGCCACAGCGAGTGAATGGGCAGCGCGGCCGGCAACGCAGCAGCAACTGCTGGCGGATCGGATGGCTGGAGCAAGCGGAAACAGAGTGGAAGAAGTTCTGCTCGCCTCCGGTTGGCGAGGAAGCCGAAGTTGCGGATGCGCATGAAACCGCGCGGCAACAGGTGCAGGAGGAAGCGGCGCAAGAACTCTTCGACCGGCAGGGTCATGAGCCGCTTCTTGTTGCCGTGAGCGGAGTCGCGCCAACGAAAGGTGACGTGGCCATTGGCAAGAGCAACCAACCGGCTATTGGAAATGGCAACCCGGTGGGTGTAGGCGCCGAGATAGCGCAGCACATGTTCTGGCCCTCCGAAAGGCCGCTTGGCGTATACGACCCAGTCGTGACGGAACAGTACCCGCAGCCACGAGGCGAAGGCGCGCGGTTCCGCAAGCGGTAGGAGATGTCCGTGGAACTGGAGTGCGCCGGCATGAAAGGCGGTCTTGAGTCCGGCGACAAACTTGCCGCGGAAGACACGGCTGAGCACTTTGACGGAAAGGAAGAAAGAGCGGCGGGATGAGATCCAGCGGGAGTGATCTGGAGCGAGACCGCCGGCGGCCAGCACGCAGTGGACATGGGGATGATGTTGCAGTCGCTGGTCCCAGGTATGGAGCACGCTGAAGAAGCCGATCTCGGCTCCCAGGTGGCGTGGATCGCGGGCGATCTCCAGCAGAGTCGCAGCACTAGTGTGAAACAGCAGGTTATAGATCAGCCGTTTATTCTGCAATGCGAGCGGAGCGAGTTCCCGCGGCAGGGTGAAGACGACGTGCACGTAGCAGGCAGGCAGCAACTCTCGTTCCCGCCCCTGGAGCCAGCGCAGGCGGGCGTTGCCCTGACACTTGGGGCAGTGCCGGTTTCTGCACGAGTTGTAAGAGATGGCGGAATGTCCGCAGTCCGAGCACTGATCGCGATGTCCACCCAGCGCAGCGGTCCGGCAGCGCGTGATGGCCAGCAACACCTTTTCGTGTTGGCCGTTGATCCACTTGCGACTGCGCTCAACGAAGGACTGTCCGGCACCGCGAACGATGTCGGCCACCTCCAGAGGAGGCCGGTTCATGCGCTCTGTGTCGGCTCTCCGTCTCCTCGGATGGGGAGTGCATCCAGCGGACTGCCGGTGGCGCTGAGATGCCGCCGGGAGAGATGCAGATAGATCGTCGTCTCCTCAAGGTCGCGATGTCCCAGCAGCATCTGAATGGTACGCAGGTCGGCGCCGGCTTCGAGTAGATGCGTGGCAAAGCAGTGGCGCAGAGTGTGGGGATGGATGTGCTTGTGTTCAAGGCCGGCGCGTTCGGCGGCCTGCTGACAGGCGTGCCAGAGAACCTTGGTGGAGACCGGATGACTCGCCGTATGCCATCGATTGCCAGGGAACAGCCAATCGGTGGGCTTGCGTTTCAGCCCGCGCCAGTAGACGCGTAGCGCATCGAGCAACTTCGGGCTGAGCATGACATCGCGGTCCTTGCGTCCCTTGCCTCCCCGGATATGAATGACCATGCGTTGGCTGTCGATATCGCTGATCTTCAGGTGCGCCACTTCTGCGCGACGTGCGCCCGTGGCATACAGCGTCATCAACAGGATGCGATGAAAGGGAAACTCTGCCGCGTCGATCAGACGCGCTACTTCTTCCTGGCTCAGCACCTGCGGTAAGTGCAAAACCTTCTTCGGATACGGGGTCTCGGCAACGCTCCAGCCACGCTTCAACACCTGTACATAGAAGAAGCGCAAAGCGGCCAAGCGTTGGGTTACGGTGTTGGGGGCTAGCTTCCAGCGAGTGAACAGCGCGGCTTGATACTGGCGAATATGCTCGGGGCCAAGCTGATCGGGCGAACGATGGAAGTGTCGACTGAAATGCTCGACCGTGTGGATGTAAATGTGGATGGTGGACTCGGCGTAGTTGCGGCGCCGTAGCTCCTCAAGCATGATCTGACGTAGATGGGTCACAGAGAGTTCCTCCTCTGCGACACAAACTAGCTCAGATCAACCTCGACCGTCGGCTCGACAACACGCGAATGCGTCCGCCGCAAAGCGGCTTAGTTCAAGTCGGCTTCTGGGAAGTTCGAAATCCCAGTCAGGGCCTCTTGATTTCCGCCGGGTGACCGACTGGCGGCCTGCAAGGGAATTCTGCCCTTAAGCTAGCGCTTATGGGGCGTGCCGCCCGCACTTGCGAGGGCAAGGCTTGTCGTGAGCGAAGTCGAAGGATCTCCTGGCGACAGCCGGCAAGATGCCGGCACTACTAAATTCAGAACGCGTGACCATCCGGGGTCCGCTTCGGAGGTCCGAGGTCCAACGTACGCAGCCTGCCTTCTCTTACCAAACCCACGCCCGGTACCGGCCTCGTCGAGTACTTTGGTAATGCCAACCAATCAGCTTTTCGTCCAGCCCTGCAAGATTCCCCGTTAGAATTTTAAGGATACCTTTGAAAGCTGCCGCCACTTCGCCTTCGGCGACTGCGATAAGTGAAGGGAGAGACTTGTCCGCCAGCGCTCCGAACCCGGCACGCATCCCGATTCTCTACCTAATCCTCGGTGTGCTCCTGGTGATCAGCATCATCCCGATGTATTTCTACTCGTCGCAGGTCGAGGCCATCAACCGGGACCGTCTGAAGACCAACGAGATGCTGCTGCAGAACACGGTGACGCGTTCGCTAGCCGACGATCTTTCCCAGCACGAACGCTCCCTGGATATGATGCTGGCCAACTTGTCCTCCGCCATTCAGGTAGCCAGCGGCGGCGACATTGGCGAGACGAATATTCAGTCTCCTGAACTGCGGGCCCTGCTGGAAAACTTCGTATCCTCGTCCGATGAGATCGCCTACGCGACCCTGCTGAACTCGGATGGTAAAGGAATTTCGGCCGGACGCATCGCTCCTGACGCCTTTCTGAATCGCGAATTGGAGCGAGCCTACGCCGCCGCCCGCGACGGCCGCGCCTACAACGGCCAGGCCCTCGTCGTCGGGGAAGGAAAATCCTCGCGCACCGTGTTCCTCGTCGGTTATCCGGTGAACTATGGACAGCGTTTCTTGGGAATGATTGGGTCCGTGGTCGACCTTCAATTCCTCATCCGCCGCCTGCAGGAAGTCAGCGGCGGCGGACTGACGCCCTACGTTGTCGATTCCCAGGGCCGCCTGGTCGCGGCCGCCACTCCTGAGTTTGCTACCGGCCAGGACATGAAGAACCTCGACATTGTCCGCGACTTCGTCGGTAGCGGTAACAAAGCGCAATTACTTGAGACCCGGGAGTTCACGGTCGCCACCGGCTCCGAGCACGTGGATATGCTCGGCACCTACAGTCCAGTAACGTCTCTGGATTGGGCCGTGGTGGTACAAAAACCGCGACGCGAAGCCTACCGCGGGATCCTTGAAATGCAGCGTACGGGCCGCCTGCTGGCCCTTCTGGCGGTGCTGTTAAGCATCGGCGTCAGCATCTTCGCCGCCCGCCGCATTACCAATCCATTGCAAGTCCTCACGCAGTCTAGCCGCGCTCTGGCCCGCGGCGACTTCTCCCAGCGTGTCAACCTGTTGAGCCGCACTGAAATTGGCGAACTCGCCCACACGTTTAATACAATGTCCGATGAACTCGAACGTTTCGTCGCAGATCTGAAGCGCGCCGCCGAAGAGAATCGCGAGTTGTTCATGGGCTCCATCCAGATGCTGGCCGGGGCGGTCGACGAAAAAGATCCTTACACCCGCGGCCACTCCGACCGCGTCACGCGTTATTCCCTGCTCATCGCCAAGGAGATGAACCTGACTGCTGACTTCATCGAGACGCTGCGAATCTCTGCCCAGCTGCACGACGTAGGCAAGATCGGCATTGAAGATCACATCCTCAAAAAGCCCGGCGCCCTGACCGCAGAAGAGTTCGAAGTCATGAAGACGCACACCACCAAAGGCGCCAACATTTTGCGCCCGGTCACGCAGTTGGCGGAAATGCTCCCCGGCATTGAGTTGCACCACGAGGCGCTCGATGGCCGCGGATATCCCTACGGTCTCGAGGGCGATCAGATCCCGCTGCTGGCACGCGTAATCGCCGTGGCTGACACCTTCGACGCCCTGACCACCAATCGTCCCTACCAGCAGGCGCACACGCCCGAGCAAACCCTGCAGATCATCACGAATCTGGCGGGCAAACGCCTCGATCCCCAAGCGGTAAAGGCTCTGCTGGCGCTGTACGCCCGCGGCGAAATCAAGATTCAGCGCTTTACCATCAAGCGCCCCATCGCGCCCCCACCAACCGAGACTCCCGCCATCCCAGCGGCCTCAACCACTGTAGGCATATCGGCTCCCGCCGAAATCACAACTCTGGAAAGAACTCGGGTTTAGAAGCGATCTCATAAACGGTCGTTCGGGTGCGATGTCCGATGCGTTCGTGGCATATTTGCTGACACGGAACATCCAATATGAAGAGGATTTGGTTGACCAGTTCTTCAATTCCAGTGAAAAACGAATGGCCCGAATGCTCCGCATGCTGGTCAATTTCGGCAAGGAAGGGGCGCCCAAGACTGTAGTCCCCAAGATCAGTCCGGGAGACCGTCGCCTCGCCGCGACGGCAGTATCATCCGGTCGCGGGTCAGTTTTTTGTGAACAGGTTCAGGAAGCTAGGCTTCATCGACTATGACGGCGGGAATGCGCTGCAAGTTCACAGTTCACTTCTAAATGTCGTTCTGCACCATTAGCTTCCGTCCGCCAAACCCGCCCCCAAGCACCTCGGCGTTAGTACTACAAGAGGTACCGCGAATCAGCGCTCGGCGCAGAGTGGTTATGCTGCTGCCCCGCTATGCTGGTACCTTAGCCTGTACGGGTGCGTCGCTCGTTCGATGATTCGCACCAGCCCTCCGGGCAGTTCGCTCATCATCACGTATTCATCCACGAGCCACAGGATCCGTTCGGGCATCTCGGAGTACGCTGAAAGCAGGATGATCGGCAGGTTGGGAAACCGTTGCTTGATATGACAGGCTATGGCTTCCGCGTCCATACCTTCCTGTTTGTACTCCAGTAGAACCGCGCCTACGGACGCCTCCTCCAACATCTTCATCGCCCTGTAGCCGCTGGACGCGAGTTTCACGCTATATCCATGAGCCTCCAGGGTCTCTTTGCGAAGTTCCAAGGCTTGCGGACGGTCGTCGACGCACAACACAGTGGGGGAGTCCATTTTTCCATCTCCTCTGAGTAGTTATGGCTTGCCGTGCATGCCACGTAGACACACCGCGCGGGACACGACCTGGGATGACGCCTGTGATCAAACAGCTCTTTCAGGGAACCTGAGAAGAGGAAGAAAGATGCTCACTTCCTTTAACTGTTGCATGTGCGTGGCCCTCGGCATCAACCGCGCATTTTGTTGTTTCCAAAGCAGATCCGGCGCTGCGGAGTCTGATTCCGGCGTGTACCTTTGGCGGAAAGCAAGCAAAAACGGCAACTCTTCTTTTCGAACGATGCCTCAGAAGCCACTAGGAACGAGTTGAGAAGGCTTCGTCTCCTGGCGATCCAAGAAGAACTTCTAAGGCTGAATGAAAGCCAACAGAGAATCCAATGAAGCTGATAGAAGTCACTAAAGGCTTTCGCAACCGATGAGCAGTGCGGCGCCAAGGCGTAAAAGCTCAGTTGAGGAGGAGGAAGAAAGTGGCGTGGATTTTGTGCGTCAAGTGGACCGCTCGCCGGGTAGTGGCGGCTACGTTCATTCTAATTCACGAACTAGTCTTGCGTACTCGTCAGTCGCGTTCTTTAACTCGGCGCGGAGGTGGTTCGGGTCTTGCGCGTTGGCCTTCTTGAGTGCGTCCACAACCTTTTGCACCTTCTTCTCGGCTGCTCTTACTTCCTCAATGGTTGACATGGCTATGCCGCTCTTTCCGTCCTCCCGCTGTTCGCAAGATTCCCAGAGGGCCATCAAGTCCTCTACGCTCCGGAGCCGACCCCTGACGCCAGCGGCCATAGGTGGAGACATGCGAAGCGTGCGATGAATCTTGATGAAGTTGTAGAATTGATGACGAGTTTCCTGCCGAAAGCGGGAGCCATCTGGCCGGCTCTACGCTTTCGTGGCAACGGGCATGGATCGCGCCGAACTTTTTGCGGAGAACTGTCGGACTGAAACCAAGAGTACGTTTACTCGCCATTCGGGTCTGCGATTGCAATCGTACTCACCAAGAGCTAACCCGTCTAGATGTTCAACATTGATCACTCACCGCGACGATTCTTGACGCGTGGTCGGCAGACTCGGAAAACTATGCGGTCGCTGGCGATCGCGGTAGGGACACCAGTTGCCCGGTGCCCCCCGCACAGACCCGGACGGGCGCTCATTAGCGCATCCGGTTCTTATCGCGGATGATTAACGGCCAAGCGAACAGCTTGTCCGCACACTCGCCCACCCGTGGGACACGCGCAGTCCCGCACTGAGTCGGGTACGTGTCGAATGGAAAAGTGTTCTCCTTGATCCGCAGCCTTCCCTCCCCACTCTCCGCCGACAACTGCTTGTCTTTGTTCGAATGGTTCATAGGTACTACGCCGCAGTGTGACTCCTCGCAGACGTACACGCGGGCCGTGCGGCCTGAGCCTTCGCCCGCCGACCTGCTACCCAAGTGGGCCACAGGTGTCTCCGAGGTCTCCCGGTTCTCGTGCATGAAGTTATCTAGGCGTGCCGTGGGGTCTTCGACCACGCCGGACTGAACAGAAACTCGCGCTGTCGCTCCTGTCCATGTTGCCTTCCGCGCATGTTAACCGCGTCGGCGTCCGGGTTGTATGTTTTCGCGGCTCAATGGCCACCCCGCCTATCCTCTGTCTACGCTTCGCTGGGTCCCTCGCGGTAGCAACGCAAGACTCGAGGCCGAGTGGATCGCTACTCCTTTCTCGTAAGAATTTTGCATTCTCTGCTTCATGCCGGTTTATCCCGGCGCACTAACATCGCCGTTACACTCACGATCTATTTGTTGCAGTGACCCCGATGATACGAAAATCGCCGCGCATTTGTGATGAAGCTCACATCCCGCTATGATGCCGGACAGTGCACCTCCTCGGGATTTTTGATGGAGTCGAAGCACGGGTGAATTGTGTTATCTGTGGGCAAATTTATTCGGCGAACTGTCTGCGTCCTACTCATGGGTTGCATCGTGCCCGGCCCCACAGCAGCCCGGGCGACGACATTCGCAACCTCCTCGCAACCAGCGCAAACCGATGTTCAACAAGCTTCAGCGAGCATCAGTTTTGTGCACGCATTTTCGTCGGCTGATGATGTAAGACGACCGTTACACCCTGTTCTGGATCGGACGCTGGACATCGTTGCAGGGCCCGAGGACTCTGTAACTCGCATAAATGCGTTGCGATCGCCATCCGCCGTGACGACAGACTCTAACCACCGTGTCTTCGTTGCCGATCCCGGTGCTAAAGCTGTGCACGTCTTCGACTTTATTCGAGCGAAATACAGTCTTTGGGACGGACGCGGCCGTCTGGACTCGCCCGTTTCGCTCGCCGTGGACGGTCAAGACAATCTATACGTCGTCGACCAGAGCAGCAGAACAGTACTCGTCTATGACTCGACAGGAAAGGTTTGTCGCTACATAGGGAGACTAAGAGGAGGAGAATCGTACTTCGATCGTCCAACGGGAATCACGATCGATAGAACTACGGGACACGTTTACGTATGCGACACGCGTCGGCACATGATCATCATCATGGACAACCGAGGGCGGCCTGTTCGCACGGTCGGGAAGCGTGGTGGTGGTGACCGGCCGGGCGAGTTCAGACTCCCGAGCCAGATAGTCGTGGGCGGCGGTGAATTGTTTGTGCTCGATGCAGGCAACACACGCATTCAGATTCTCGATACAGCGGGCCATTTCCTGCGGGCAATTAACTTGCCCTACGCAGATAAACGCACCGGATTGGCAGTAGACGGACAGGGCAATATTTACGTCAGCGATCCGGACCTTAACCGGATTCAGGTCTTCCGTCACGAAGGGCAGCCGCTCTACACATTTGATCCAAGTACAATCCAAGGCGCGAACTTTGGCCACCCGTCAGGCATGTGGGTTGACGCAGGCCGTTGCCTTTACGTGGTGGATTCTCAGAACAACCACGTCGCTCTGTTTCAAATTAGTGGAGAGAATGCGGGAAACTGCCAATGAATATCGGCGCTCGCAGAGTAATTATGGTCTGGTTTCGACAACTGAGGTGGCGACTAGTTTGCTTTCAGTCGGCCAAAGAGAATCCGCCGCTGATTGCAATTTCAAGTTATCATTTCATCGAACTGGCTCTGGCACCGCGGATTGCGACCTCGGCAACAGTGACCAAATCATTGGGGGAAGCATGGTAATCAACTTTGTGCGGACACGTGACGGAAGCGACGACTTCATACGCTTTCAACCAATGGAACGCCTAAAAGTGTATTTGTTCGGGGCGACTGTATTGTTTGCTTCGTTTGGGATGGGCGAAGCGGTCTATCGACTCTTGTTTTCAGAGTTTGACGGCATGACCGATCGTATTCCGCTTGAGGTGCTGTTTGGTTTGGTATTTGCCTGGCTCGCCACTAAGTTCGTCGGTGGCGTTTACAGAAATCGCAAGGAGAGGACCGCCAGGCTCAACTTCATTTGGACTCGGAATCATCAAATACGAGGCGCTCTGGAAGGAATCACCCCGTTGGCCCACCCATCGAAAAACCAGCAATCGATCAGAGTAATCCGCGAAGAAGTGGATAGGATTGAGTGGGCGCTTAAGGAGATCTTGCCGCGCTAAGCTTCTCGGGCAAGCTGCAACTGGAATAGCGCTTTCAACAGCGCCGGGTGCCTCGCGCCATGCGTTCGAACTTCAACCTACTGATTGACGAAGACTCGCCTGATCGCGTCGCGCCGCGGACATCCTCGGGCGGTGGGGGCGACGAATTCATCGAACGGGTAACCGTCGTAAAATCGCACCAGTAAACCCGTCAGTGGCGTGAACGCCTGTTTGCGCCGGCATCG
>CAWBSS010000003.1:0-247974 GCA_963791515.1 uncultured Acidobacteriaceae bacterium
CAGGGCCCTGGAGTGTGGGGCCGCCGGAGGGGACGGCGGGTCTGTGGGGGAGCAGGCTGTCATGAGTTTCGCCGGGCTGCTGCGGCAGCTGCGGGCGGAGTCCCTGCTGACGCAGGAGGAGCTGGCCGAGGGCGCGCGGCTGAGCCCGCGGTCGGTCAGTGACCTGGAACGGGGCATCAACCGGACCGCCCGCAAGGACACCGCGGTGCTGCTAGCCGGCGCGCTGGGCCTGGCCTAGCTGGCCCGGGCCGTTCGTGGCCGCGGCGCTCGGCCGGGTCCTCGGCCGCCGACGTGCTGGCGGCCCGGGACAGCCGCGCGCCGACCGCGCGGCGGGAGCAGGAGTGCCCGTACCGGGGCTGCTGCCATTCCGCGAGTCCGATGCCGGGGTGTTCTACGGGCGGAGCGGCTGGCCGCTGAACTGGCCGAGAGAACTGGCTCGCCGGGCGGCCGGCGGCGGGCTGGTGGTGGTGACCGGGGCGTCGGGGTCGGGCAAGTCGTCGCTGCTGCGGGCCGGGCTGCTTCCCATCGTGGCGCGGGGCCGGCAGATACCCGGCTCGGAGGGGTGGCCCCGTGTTGTCATGACGCCGACCAAGGACCCGCTCACCGAGCTGGCTGGCTGCCTGGCCGCTGTCGGCGGCCTGGATGCTTTCGCGGTCAGGGAGGGGCTGGCCCGGCAACCGGACCAGGCGCACCTGTGCATCCGGGCGGCGGTCTTGGCGGCCGCCGCCCGCCGCGGGGAGGAGCCGCCGGTGGCCGGTGACGGCGATGGGCGGCTGGTGCTCATCGTGGACCAGTTCGAGCAGGTCTTCACGCTGACCCCTGAGCGGGGCGGGGAGGCGGCCCGGCAGGCGTTTATCACCGCGTTGTGCTCAGCTGCTGAGAACCCGGTCGGCCGTGGGCAGGTGCCGCCCGCGCTGGTGGTGATCGTGGT
This sequence comes from uncultured Acidobacteriaceae bacterium, assembly GCA_963791515.1. Taxonomy (GTDB): domain Bacteria; phylum Acidobacteriota; class Terriglobia; order Terriglobales; family Acidobacteriaceae; genus Sulfotelmatobacter. The sequence goes on from CAWBSS010000003.1 coordinate 932, forward strand.
GCGCGGGGACTTCTGGGACCGGTGCGCCGCCGTTCCGGAGCTGGTCGGCGCGTTGCAAGACGGGCAGTTCGTGGTCGGGCCGATGACCGAGTTCGAGCTGCGGGTGGCCATCACCGGCCCGGCCGAGGCCGCCGGGCTGCGTATCGATCCCGGGCTGGCTGACACCATCTTGGGTGATCTGCGTGTGGCGGGCGGGGACCGGACGGCCGGGGTCTTGCCGCTGCTGTCCCAGGCCATGGCGCTGACCTGGGAACAGCGCGAGGGTGACCGGCTGACCAGTCACGGCTACGCTCAGGCCGGGGGCGTCAGCCATGCCGTGCAGACCGGCGCCGACCGGGTTCTACGGCGCCTTGCCGCCCGCATGGCAGGCGATCAGCCGGGAGGTGCTGCGCTGCATGACCGTGGTCGGCCGCGACGGCACCCTTGCCCGGCGCCCGGTCACCCGGGGAGACCTGTATGCCGCGCTGCCGGGTGCTGCGCGCGGCGACATCGACGCCGTGCTGGACGCGTTTGCCGCCGAGCGGCTGGCTGTCCTTGATGACACCAGGGCCCAGCTGTCGCATGATGTGCTGCTGCGGGACTGGCCCCGGCTGCGCGGATGGCTGGAAGAGGACCAGGCCAGCTGGATCTTGCACGGCCAGCTGGCCGACGCGGCCGCCGCCTGGCATGACAGCCGCGACGACCCGTCCTTCCTGTACCACGGCGGATCAGCCGGCCGCGCTTGAGCAGGCTGTGATCCGGTGGTCGGCCAACCCGGCCCGCTACCCAGCCCTGACCGGCACTCAGCGCGGCTTCCTGCAGGCCAGCGAACAGGCCTCAGCCCGCGGCAGCCGCCGGCGGCGGACCGGTTTCGCCATGTTCTCGCACTGCTGACCGTACTGGCGGTGGCGGCATCCGCCTTCGCCTTCTATCAGCGCGCGGCAGCAATCGGGCAACGCGACCAGGCGGTCTATAACCAGGTAGTCGCCGAAGCCCTCCAGTTCGGCACCAGCGACACAACTCTCGCGACGCAGCTCACCCTCGCCGCCTACCGCCTGCAGCCAACACAAGATCTCGCCTCACGCCTGCTGGACACTGAAAACACTCCGCTGTCCTCGCCCTTGGCCGCCGGTGCCGGGAGCGTTAATTCGGTGGCGTTCAGCCCCAGCGGGCACACGATGGCCAGCGGCAACGCTAACGGCACGGTCCGGCTGTGGGACGTCGCCGATCCCGCGCATCCCCGCCCGCTCGGCCGGCCCCTTACCGCCGACGGCGCCGCCATCGATTCGGTGGCGTTCAGCCCCGACGGCCATACGCTGGCCGCAGGCAGTAACTACGACACGGTCCAGCTGTGGGACGTCGGCGATCCCGCGCATCCCCGCCCGCTCAGCCTTGCCCAGCTCGGCACCGGCGTAGGCTTCGGCGTAGCCGATTCGGTGGCGTTCAGCCCCGACGGGCGCACCCTGGCCAGCGGCAGCAACGACGGCACGGTCCAGCTGTGGGACGTCACCGATCCCGCGCACCCCGGCCTGTCCCCGATCGTCGTCGCCGACTCCCTAGCCGCAGTCGATTCGGTGGCGTTCAGCCCCGACGGGCGCACGCTGGCCAGCGGCGCCGCCGACGGCACGGTCCGGCTGTGGGACGTCGCCGATCTCGCGCACCCCCGCCTGCTCGGCCAGTCCCTGAGCGGCGGCGGCGCCGCCATCGATTCGGTGGCGTTCAGCCCCGACGGCCGAGCGCTGGCCGCAGGCAGCAACGACGGCACGGTCCGGCTGTGGACGCTGACTGATCCCGTGCACCCCCGCCTGCTCGGCCAGCCTCTGACCGCCGGCTCCGCCGCCGTCGATTCGGTGGCGTTCAGCCCCGACGGCCGAGCGCTGGCCGCAGGCAGCAACGACGGCACGGTCCGGCTGTGGGACGTCACTGATCCCGCGCACGCCCGCTCGCTCGGCCAGCCCTTGGCCGGCGGAACCGCCGCCGTCGACTCGGTGGCATTCAGCCCCGACGGGCACACCCTGGCCAGCGGCAGCGCCGACGGCACCATCCGGCTCTGGGGTCTGCCTCAGACTGTCCTGACCGGCAGCAGGGCCGCCGTCGTGTCGGTGGCGTTCAGCCCCCACGGGCACACCCTGGCCAGCGGCGCCGCCGACGGCACGGTCCGGCTGTGGGACCTCGCCGATCCCGCGCACCCCCGCCCGCTCGGCCAGCCCCTGACCGCCGGCTCCCTCGCCGCCGTCGATTCGGTGGCGTTCAGCCCCGACGGGCACACGCTGGCCAGCGGCAACCATGACGGTACAGTCCAGCTGTGGGACGTCGCCGATCCCGCGCACCCCCGCCCGCTCGGCCAGCCCTTGGCCGGCGGCACCGCCGCCGCGTCCCTGGCGTTCAGCCCCGACGGGCACACCCTGGCCAGCGGCAACCACGACGGCACGGTCCAGCTGTGGGACGTCGCCGATCCCGTGAACCCCCGTCTGCTCGACCCCATCTTGCCCATTGGCACCGTCGCCGTCGATTCGGTGGCGTTCAGCCCCCACGGGCACACCCTGGCCAGCGCCGCCGCCGACGGCACGGTCCAGCAGTCGGATGTCACCGATCCTGCGCACCCCCGCCCGCTCGGCATGCCGCAGACCGGCACGGCCGCCGCCGACTCGGTGGCGTTCAGCCCCGACGGGCACACGCTGGCCAGCGGCGACGCCGACGGCACGGTCCGGCTGTGGGATGTCACCGATCCCGCGCACCCCCGCCCGCTCGGCATGCCGCAGACCGGCACGGCCGCCGCCGACTCGGTAGCGTTCAGCCCCGACGGGCACACGCTGGCCAGCGGCAACCATGACGGTACCGTCCGGCTGTGGGATGTCACCGATCCCGCGCACCCCCGCCCGCTCGGCCAGCCCCTGGCCGACGGCACCGCCGCCGTCGACTCGGTGGCGTTCAGCCCCGACGGGCACACCCTGGCCAGCGGCAACGCCGACGACTCGATCCGGCTGTGGAACCTGAACGTTCAGAATGCCATCCAGCAGATCTGCGCCACAGCCGGTGGCCTCACCCCCCGGCAGTGGAACCAGTACATCCCCCAGCTGCGATACCAGCCATCCTGCGGTCATTAGCGCCGAAGCCTGCAGGCGACGCGGCCTGCTGGGAACCTGCTGCCGGACACCGCGCGGCGTGCCCACGCTCACCGCGGCTCGGCGAAGGCGACTGCTGGAGTCGTCGCTGATCTGGTTACGGTACTCAGACTGCTCAATGAGATATTGATTAATGCCGGAAGAGGTATTCGGAGTCAGTCTCGAAGCCCCGAGGAGTGAGCAGGGCTATCTAGATCAGCGCCGTATCCGCGGTTACTTGCTCGCCACACCCCAGCCCGCCGTGACCGTCCATTAAGTGAGCGTGAGGAATGCCATCGCACGACGTTGAGCTAGGCATTCGAAGCCCTGACCTCCTGCATGCCATGCAGCATGATTTCGTCTGACGGCGTCGCGCTGCGTCCGGTTACTGCACTTCAGAGCGGCTCTAATGTCCGGGGACGTCTGGCTCGGTCCGGGGAAATCTCGGGTCATTGGCCCTTGGTTTGGTCCTGGTTGCCGGGTCTCCTCCAATAGGCATTGTCGTCCCGTAGGACCGATCGACCATCGCCACGGCGAGTGACCGCGCCGGGATGTCGCGGACCCAGCGAGGCGCGCGGATCGCCGACTCTGTCACTACCAACAGCTGCGCCGATGGACTATGCGCCGCCCACAGAACGACCAATTCTGGAGTTATGACCGGCCTGCCTGGCATGATCTGAGTGCCCGCTGGCCATCGGGCACGCGTACCCGTAGTTCAGCAATACCGCGCCGACGGTTAAGGGCAGGCACGGCTCGGCTCGCGTGGTGAGGAGGTCAGTAGTTGCGCAGGTGCTGGTGGCGCTGCGCTGCGGTCAGCGGTATCCGGCGTCACGTCAGTCGCCGCGCAAGTGGTCATGCACCAGGCGGATGGCGATAGAGCCTTCACCGACAGCCGAGGCGACGCGTTTGACCGACCCGTGCCGGACGTCGCCGGCCGCGAAGACCCCTGGCAGGCTGGATTCCAGGAACATCGGCAGGCGCCGGAGCGGCCACGTCTCACCTGGCTGCCCGTCCTGGAGAAGGTCGGTGCCGGTAACCACGAATCCCGACTGATCGCGCCGCACGGCCTCCGGCAGCCACTGGGTGCGCGGCTCGGCCCCGATCAACACGAACAGGGCCGCTGCGCCTACAGTTTCGGCCGCGCCGGACTCCAGGTCGGTGAGGGTCAGGCCCTCCAGGCGGCTCTGTCCGGTGCCGCCGGTCACCGCGACCCGGTGGCGGACGGCGATGTTCGGGGCCGATCCGATCTCCCGGATGAGGTATTCAGACATGCTGTCCGCCAGCGAGCGTCCCCGGACTAGCACGGTCACCTGCGCGGCGTACCTGGCGAGGTGGACGGCGGCCTGCCCGGCGGAGTTGGCGCCGCCCACCACGAAGACCTCGCTGTCCTTCATGGCCCTGGCCTCTGAGGCAGCGGCGCCGTAGAACACGCCGGCCCCGGTCAGCGCGTCGAGTGCCGGGATGCCAAGGCGCCGGTAGGCCATGCCGGTGGCGACGACCACCGCCCGGCTGCGGACCTCGCTGCCGTCGGCGGTGGTGACCACTAGCTCCGAACTCTCGGGCCGCAGTCCGGTGGCCGGGTTGCCGTACACGTACTCCGCGCCGAAGTTCCAGGCCTGCGTGTAGGCCCGCACGGCCAGGTCTCCGCCGCTGACCCCGGTCGGGAAGCCTAGATAGTTGCGGATCAGCGAGCTGGTGCCGGCCTGGCCGCCGATCGCCTCTGGCTCCAGGACGACCGTGGACAGGCCCTCCGACGCGCCGTACACCGCCGCCGCGAGGCCGGCCTGCCCAGCCCCGATCACGGTTACGTCGTAGCAGCCGCCAGCCGGCTTGACGTGCAGGCCGAGAGCCTCGCCGACCTCCGCGTTCGAGGGGTCCGCCAGGACCTGGCCATCGAACAGCACCACCGCCGGCAGGGCCTTCCCGGCTGCCCCTGCCTCCTCGAGCAGGCGCTGCCCCTCCGGGCCGTCGGCAGGGTAGAAGCCGAACGGGATCCCGTTGCGCCCGAGCAGTTCCCGGAGCTCATGGGACCGCGCGGCCCACTCCTCGCCGACGACACGAACCACCTCCAACCCGGGGAGGTTCGATCGGCCCCACTCATCAAGCTGCTCGGTGACAAACCGGTGAAAGTGCTCGTCCGGTGGCGTCCCGGGCTTGACGACGTAGGCGTCGATGTCACCGAGGACGGTCGCCCGCAGGATCGGCTCCGCGCTCGCCTGATCGCCCCAGGTGATGAGCAGCACCCGCCTGGCAGCCGGGTGGAGCTGCCGGACCCGCGCCAGGAACTCTGTCCCCGTCGCTTCCGGCAGCCATTGGTCAGCTAGCACCAGACTGACCTGGCGCCGGTCGTCGTTGAGCTGGCCGAGGACGCCCAGCGCCTCCTGGACGGACCCGGTTCTGATGACCTGGTAGTCAGCCCCATAGCGCTTGCGCAGCTCAGCCTCGACGCGGTCATGCGTTCGCGAGTCGTTGACCAGCAGCAGAACCGGTTCCAGAATCGGGCCCCCCGATCTCGGAAGATCACGGTCATTGTAGCCACGACGGCCCGGGCGCCCGCATCCCGCCAGCGCGACCGACTAGATCACGAACTCGCGGTCGCGAGCTGGCGGCAAGCCGGTAAGGACCGCAGTCGCCGCTGGCAAGAGAAAGACCCTGACTGGGTGAGCCGGTTAGATGAGTTGACCTGCCCGTAGCCGGGCGTCCGTGAATGATCAGCGCTAGACTCGCACCCTAGCGGAGCGGGATCCGCCGCTTCCTTTGTATCGGACCTGCAGACCGGTGGCTGACCGAGAAGTAGATGATGCCTTTGCGCACAGCTTTCTGCGGGCGCTGCCGCAGGAGCTCGTGGCCGCGCTGAGGGCCGAGGGGGAACGCACTGATTACCCGGCCGGCACGACGATCTACCGGGCCGGGTCGGATCCCAGAGCTGTGCTGGTGGTGCAGGGCCTGATTCGTGTCTATATGACATCCTCCGAGGGGCGGCAGGTTACGGTCCGCTACGCGCGGTCGGGTGATGTGCTGGGGATCGCGGTCCTGGTCGGCGGCCCAGCTAACGTCGATGTTCAGGCCCTTGCGCCGTCAGGCCTGTTCCGCATCAGCGCCAGGATGCTGACCGCCGCAGCGCGCCGCGATGCCCGCGTGGCGTGGGCCCTGGCGGAGGAACTGAACAGAAGACTCTATGAGACATTGCAGCAGACGGCGATCAATGCGTTCGGCTCGGTGAGGCAGCGCGTCGCCATGCATCTCCTCGATCTGGCCTCCGCCCAGCAACGTTCGCGCGGCAACCTGGCGGCGCACGTGTCGCAGCAGGAGCTCGCGGATGCAGTGGGTTCCGTCCGCGAGGTTGTCGCCCGGGTACTGCGCGACTTCCGGGTCGCGGGAATCGTCGCCACCGCAGCCGACCGAGTGGTGATTCTCGATGCGGCCCGCCTGCACAACGAGACCTGGGGCCCAGCGGGAGTGTGACTTTGGTCGCTGGCCGCCGCTACCGACGTCACTGACAGCCCGGCCCGGGAGCAGCACGCTGGTTGGGGTCAGGCCCGGGCGGACCGGGCTAGTCGGCAAGTGAGGAGGGCTCCCACGATGGGCATCTCGATCCCGGTTTCCCGTGCGGAGGTTGGCTCAGCGGATGCGGTAAAGGCGGTGTCGGTCCTCAGCACCGGGACCGTGGAGATTCACCCCGAGCATCCGTATGGCACGAAGAAGCCGCTGTACTGGTGGCTGCTGACGTCCCGCCAGTGGACGCCTCCGCGGCCGATCAACACCTACGTCATCGAGCATTCCCAGGGCCTCATCCTGTTCGATACCGGGCAGGACCGGGCCTCGGTTGTCGATGACACCTATTTCCCAGGCGGGTTCACCGGGCTCATCTACGACCGCCTCGCCCGTTTCCGCATCGGCGAGCAGGACACCCTCACCGCCCAGCTCGCCACGCTCGGGTACACCCCGGCCGATGTCGGCACCGCGATCGTGTCCCACCTGCACCAGGATCACATCGGAGGCCTTCGTGAGCTGAAGGCTGCCGACCTGCTGGTCTCTGCCGCCGAATGGGCCGAACTGTCCAAGGCCGCGCCTGAACTGCGCGGCTTCCTGCGCAGGCACATCCAGCTCCCGGGCCTGAAATGGCACCACATCACAATGGAGCCCACGAGCGACCCATCACTGGCGCCCTTCACCGAGTCGCTGGATGTCATCGGGGACGGCTCGCTTGTGCTGCTCCCTACCCCCGGTCACACAGCGGGCTCGATGTCGCTGCTCGTCCGGCGAGGAACGAAAGCGCCGCTGCTTCTGGCCGGAGATCTCACCTATGGGGCCGACATCCTTGAGCGCCGCCAGATCCCAGGGGTAGGCAGCAGGCATGATCTCGCCGTTACCACCGGCAAGGTCCTCGCGCTCAAAGAGCAGATGCCGGATCTGATCGTCCTGCCGGCCCACGATCCGACAGCCGCACGGCGGCTGCTCGAAAGCTGACGATGGAGGTCGCCATGGAAACGTTCGAGAACACGATAACGATCCACCGGCCGGCCGAGGAGGTCTTCGCGTTCCTCGCGGACTTCGAAAACGTGCCGAGGTGGAACTACGCCATCGAGAAGACCAGGAAGGCCTCGCCGGGCCCGGTAGGGGTGGGGACTGCTTACCGTCAGACCCGCTCGATCCCCGGCAAGAGCGAGGAAGGTTTCGAAGTCACCGTCTTTGAACCAGGCAAGCGCCTAGCGGTGCGGGGACAGATCGGTCCCTTCCGCGCCAGGATCAGCTACCTGCTTGAGGCGGCACCGGGCGGTATGAGGCTCACGAACGACGTGGCCCTTGATCCATCGCCTGGCGTCCTCGGGCTGGCTGCCCGGCTGGCGGCCCCAAGGGTCAAAGCTGCCGTGGCGGAGAACCTCAGCAAGCTGAAAGAAATCCTGGAAGCCCGTAACCAGCACGGCGGCGCCTGAGTCAGAACACGGTCATCGAGCAGCAGGCGACGACACCCAGAACGCGCTCACGAGCGAGCGCGGCCAGCGCCAGCGCGTCGGGCACCCAGCCCGCGATCATGCGGGCCGGTTGCGGTGTCGACAGGCTATAGCCAGGCCTGTCTATGCCGACGATGCGAAGCCCTGCGGCTTTAGCACACGATCTCAGGTGCGTCGGCTCCACTCTGCTACCAGGACCACCGTGGCACCACAGCACCGCGGTAGCCGCCGGACTGCCGTAGTCGACAAATCCCACGGTAAGGCTGCCGGCCAGCAGAATCGCCTGATCCTCCACACCCTCCTGCCTAGCATTCGCCGAGTACAGATCGCCCAGTTCGGGACACAGTCGAGGCAGTCATCCAGACGGCCGAGCTGCCGCGCAGATCGGCGGGTCAGCGTGCGTTCTCCGGGCCCGCGCCTGTCACTCAGCGTCACGCTGTCGGTGGGTATCGCCTGGGGTCGCGTTGGATCCAGCGCCTGTCTCGCTGACGCTTGGCTCGTTTGGCCGGTGCCGGTCCGGCTGTGAGCGGGCGCCGGATTGGGTGTGCGGGTTCTGGGCGCGGGCCTGGTTCGCGGCCCCTGAGCCGGACCGGCTGATGTGCGCGCTTCCGGCGTGCCGCCGGCGCGGGGGATGTCCGCTGCCGGGCGGGTGCTGGCCTGCCTGGATGCCGGGGCAAGGGGCATGGTGCCGCGCTCAATCGCGCCTCAACGAGGCGTTAGCACCGCATGGTCATCCTTGCTGGCAGCGGCGCTAACGCCGATGTTGCGGAGGAGAGCGTGATGCACCCGATCATCGAGGCCGGGATCATGAAGACCCGGACCAGGCCGAGGCGCACCGGCGGGCGGACCAGGCTCGTCTGGCGCGGGCCGCCGGACAGGGCCGCCGGGCGCTGCGGCCGCTGCGCCTGCCGCGGCTGCTGCCTGGTCTTCGGCCGTGGCCGATCCGCGCCGGCCATCCTCTGCGGGGTGAACGGGCGGTGGCCGGCCTGGTACTGGCTGGCACTTCCAGGCCGGCTCGGATGATGAAGCCCTTCCGGGCCGTGCGGGCGAGCCGGGACGCCGCAGGCACTGGTGATCGTGCCCGGCGGCACGGCCCCGGTGCACAGGGAGCTGGTAGTCGTCCGGCGGAAGGAGACAGTGATGGATAAGGCGATCGTGCTGGCGGTCGCGGCCAGCGTGTGCACCGCCACGTCGTCGGTATGCCAGCGTAGGGGGGCCAAGGGCACTCAGGCCAGGGGGTTCGACGTGGGGCTGGTGGTCCGGCTGGCGCGCCGGCCGGTCTGGCTGCTGGGCATCGCCAGCATGATCGGCGGGTTCGTTTTCCAGCTGACCGCGCTGCGCTTCGGTGACCTGTCGCTGGTCCAGCCCATCTTGGCGGCCGAGCTGGTGTTCGTGTTCGGCTACCTGGCCATCGCCGGCTCGGGGCGGGTGCGGTGCCGGGACTGGCTGGCCGCGGCGGCCATGTCGGCCGGCATCGGGGTGTTCCTCCGGCTGGCCTCGCCTTCTGCCGGGCGGCTGCACGCGCCCGGCTCGTCCTGGCTGCTGTCCGGGCTGGTCACCGCCGCGGTCGTGGCCGCGGCCCTGGTCGTGGGCCTCGGGCGGGGCAGGCGGCCCGGCGCGGCCGGGTCGCGCCGGGCCGCCGTGCTGGGCGCCGTGACCGGGATCTCGTGGGGGTTCATGGCCGCGGTGATCAAGGAGCTGAGCTCGCACCTGGGCGGCGGCCCCGGCGCCGTCTTGTCCAACTGGTCGCTGTACGTGCTGGTCGCCGCCGGGGCGGCGACGATGCTGCTGGCCTCGCACGCGCTGGCGGCCGGGCCGCTGGCCGCCTCTCAGCCCGGGTTCACCATCTTCGATCCGCTGTCGGCCTGCCTGCTCGGGGTGTTGCTGTTCGGCGAGCATATCCGGGCCGGGGCCGTTGACGTGGCCGGCGAGGCGCTCGCGGTGGCCGTGGTCATCGCCGGCGCGGTGGTCCTGAGCCGCAGCTGCCTGGCCCTCGGCGAGAGCCGGCGTCCGTCCTGCCCGCCCCGGCCTGCCGGGGCGGGCAGGACAGCGGAGGAAGGCAGCCCGGCCTGAGCACTGAGACCCGGCCTCGCAGAAGGCGACGCCACCCGGCGCCCAGGCGCCAGGCCCGGAAGAAGGAAACAGCCATGACCGCCAAGCAGCCGCCCCGTATGGCGGCGCACCCTAGCCGCCGCATCTGCACAGCACGCACAGGGTCATACCGATCGAAGAAGCCGCGGATGAAGACCGTGGTGGCCAGCGGAGACAGGCGGGTGAAGGCCGTCCAGATGGCGGGCCGCGGGCGGCCGCGCGGTCACCAGGTCCGGGTGCCGGGCACCGCCCGGCTGCGGGACCGCGTGAGCCGACCGCATGACCCCGCCGATTGCCAGATGCCGCTACATTTCCTTCCAAGGCCCGCGTGAGGCGCTGACAGCCGCCCAGGACCACGCGTCGTTCCTGAAGCCCGCCTGGCTCCAGACCATCAGCGAATCATCCGCCTTTGAAGACCTGAAACCACGAGCCACACTGACCGGCCTGCCGTGACTGGCCTGTAACTGAATGCGCCATGAGGGTCACCCTGCTTGCGCGGGCCTCCCGTGGCAGAGGTTGGCCGGCCCTGGCGGTAAGGGGCCAGAGACCGGTCGTCCCTGGAAGGGGTTCAAGAAGTGTCCGGAAGTAGACCCTGCCGCCAGGTCCATGAGCTACCTGCAAGCCACGGGCACTCTCACCGCGGCTGCTTAGCGGATGGCGCTGCGTGTCCGCTCGGCGTTGGCGACGGTCAGCGCACTAGCTAGAGGTGGTGGCGCCGCTGCTGGCGCAGGCGGCCGGGGACGAGGGTTAGACGGGCACGCGCGTTCGTACTTGGAACGCGGCAGATGGGCGGTTCAGGGTGCAGGTCGGAGGCCGTCCATCAGGATGTTCAGCAGGCGGCTTGCCCTGGCGTCGTGTTCGGGCGGGTGGGCCACGGTGAAGATGCCGATGAGGCTGGCAGCGATGTCTTCGGCGGTGACGTCGGCGCGGAGTTCGCCCGTCACACGGCCGGCGTTGAGGATTTCGTCGATGGCCGCGAGCAGCTCGGTCTGGGTCTGGGCATGGGCGATTTCGCCCGATTCGATCATCGCGAGCAGCGTGTCGAGCATGCCGTTCTTGGTCGCGATCCAGTCCCCGAACAGCTCCATCCAGCGTCGCAGCGCCGCGGGCGGGGGAAGCTGGGCGAGTAGCTCGCGGGCGCCGTCGGTGAGCCGCGCGACCTGATCGCGGTAGACCGCATCGACGAGAGACTCGCGGGTGGGGAAGTGCCGGTAGAGCGTGGCGATGCCGACCCCGGCTTCGCGTGCGATCGCGCGCATTGACGGTTCGGTGCCGGCAGACACGAACACGCGGGTCGCGACTTCGAGGAGCTGGCTGCGGTTGCGAGTCGCATCCGCTCGCAGCACGCGAGTTTCTGACTCTGCCAAAACGGATCACGCTCCGATTATGGTACGGTGCCTCTTATAAACGGAGCATAGTCCGCTTCTCGTTGCCTTCATTCGCCGCCAGAGGAGACAAGTGAGCATGCAGCAACCGGGCGCCAGCACGTCGGCGACCACGAGCCGAGCGGTCCAGCTCGAGTCATTCGGCGGCCCCGAGGTCCTGAACCTCCGCGAGGTACCCGCACCGCAGGCCGGGCTCGGGGCAGATCCGCGTGCGAGTCACCGCGGCTGGACTGAACCCGATGGACTGGTTCATGACCTCCGACGCAGAGACCGCCACCAGCGCTACGTGAACCGCATCTTGCGGAAGATGGTCGTCGCATAGCAAAGTTGCGCGATGACGCAACGAAAACGAAGCAGAAATGACATGGACGAAGTGGCGCAGGCTGATTTCCGAGCAGATGCGGAGCGGGAAGAGTGTGGCGGCGTTCTGCCGAGAGCAGAAGTTGCGCGCGTCGCATTTCTACTGGTGGAAGAAACGACTGCGGGAAGACACGACGGCGAGATTCGTGGAAGTGCAAGTGGCGGAGTCTCCGGCCAACGTACCGGGCGACTCGCGGATCGAAGTCCGGCTGCAGAACGGCCGGAGCCTGATGGTCGGGCGAGGATTTGATGCGGAACATGTGCGGGGATTGCTGGCGGTGGTGGAGGCCGCAGGGTGATCGGGCTGCCCAGCTTGCAGACCCTAGATCAAGCGCAAGGGGCGCGGATCTGGATGGCCAGTGAAGCGACAGACATGCGTTGCGGATTTGATCGCCTGGCGGAGCGGGTGAAGCGCGGTCATAGGAGAGAACCCGCAAAGCGGTCATTTGTTTGTATTCCGTTCGCGACGTGGCGATCGGTTGAAGATTTTGGTTTGGGATCGGGACGGATTCGTATTGTGGTACAAGCGTTTGGAAGTCGGAGTATTCAAACTGCCGCGCGTCGAGCAGGGAGCACGCTCGGTGGAGTTGCGTGCCAGTGAGTTGGCAATGATTCTGGATGGGATCGATGTTTCGAAGTTGAAGCGCGTGCGCGCTACGAACGCGCAGTGTGCAGCGGTAAATAAAAACGTTCGCGAAGAAAAAACACGGAAACAACGGATAAAATAATCTCGCGTGAGCAACCAAGTTTCTGCTGCTACGTCTAAGCAGACGTGCCCACCGACGAGAACTTCTTGACCAACTTGCCTGAGGATAAAGAAGCACTGAAAGCTATCCTGCGTTCGTTGTTCGAGGAGCGCGAAAAGCAAAGACTGCGCGCCGAAGCGCAGGCCAAGCGCGCCGACGAGCTGTATCTGGAAAATCTGCAGTTGCAGAAAGAACTGTTGCGCTACAAGAAGGCGACCTATGGGCCGCGGGCCGATCGTTTGAGCGAAACCGAACTCGCCCAGGTGCTGCTCGAGTTTGCCGAAGAACTGGAACAAAAACCGTTACCGGCCGAGAGCCTTCCGCAAGAAGAAGCCGAGCCGGAAGTGCGACGCGTACAGCGGCGCAAAGGACGGCGGGCCTTAGCGAATTTCGACCATCTTCCGGTCAGCACGCATGTTTATGAACTCCCGGCAGAACAACGAAGTTGCTCGTGCTGCGGCGAGCAGCGACAAGAAATCGGCAGCGAGGAGAGCTGGCAGATCGAATACCTTCCCGGACACTTCGAGCGCTTGCAGCATGTGCGCAAGAAGTATGCCTGCTCTCGTTGCGAGCAGGCCGGAGAAAATCCCCAGATCAAGGCAGCGGCCAAAGCGGAGACGGCGATCGAAAAAGGCTTTGCGGGTCCGGGGCTGCTGGCTTACATCGTTACCAGCAAGTTCGCTGATTACCTGCCACTTTATCGGCTGGAAGATATCTTCGAGCGGCAAGGCTTTGCGATCTCCCGAGCCACGCAGTCGGTGTGGTGCGGGGATGTCGCGGATGTGGTCGAACCGCTGTACCGGCGGATGGCGGAACGGGTAAGGCAGTCCCATGTGGTGGCCACCGACGACACGGTCTTTCCGATGCAGGGGCCGGGGCAGACGCAATCGACACGCATGTGGGTGTACGTGGGCGATGAAGCAAATCCGTACAACGTGTTCGACTTCACGCTAAACCGTGGGCGCGAGGGGCCAAAAGAGTTTCTGAAAGACTACACCGAAGTCCTTCTGGCGGATGCCTATGGAGGCTACAACGGAGTGGTGGCCGGCAACGCCATCACGCGTGCCGGATGTTGGTCGCATGCGCGAAGGAAGTTCGTGGAGGCCGAGAAAACGGCGCCAGAGATCGCTCGCGAGGCCGTGGATTTGATCGGCCAGCTGTTTGCGTTGGAAAGACGGGCCAAGGATGTATCCGTGGCCGAGAGACTAGCGTTGCGGCAGACGCAGTCAGCGGCGGTGCTGGCCGAACTGCGACAAAAGCTGCTGACCTGGAAAGAACAGTTGCTGCCGAAGCATCCCATGGCGGAAGCGGTGAGCTACACGCTCGGCCAATGGCAGGAACTGACGGTGTTCGCCAAGGATGGCGCGGTGCCCATCGACAACAATGTAAGTGAACGGGAGATGAAGCGTGTGGTTCTGAATCGCAAGAACTCGCTCTTCGTAGGAAACCCGCGCGGCGGACGGACCGCCGCGATCCTGGCCAGCTTGACCAGCAGCTGCCGCCGGCACGAGATGGATCCGCAACTTTACTTCATGCAGCTGCTGATGAATCTCTCTTCATGGCCGGCCAACGACATCGACGCCTGGCTTCCCGATCGCTGGAAACAAGCTCACGCTGCCAGGTGCCAGGCTTTGGGAATACCGCCTCTCGATTCCTGAACCCTGTGCTTCACGTATCGCTCACGGAACTTCATCCGGAGAAGACGAAGATCGTCTATTGCAAGGATGATGATCGGCGAAGGACCTACCTGCACGAGAAGTTTGACTTCTTGGGCTATACGTTTCGAGCCCGGAGTTCAATGACTCGCAAGGGAAAGCACTTCGTCAACTTCAGTCCGGCCATTTCTGCGAAAGCGGCACAGGCCATCCGAACAGAAGTTCGTAGCTGGAAACTGCAACAACGCAGCGACAAGGCGATCGAAGATCTCGTCTCGGATGTTTAATCCTATCGTGCGAGGCATACCCTCGCGCTCAAGTCCAGCCAGCGCATGGCGGGCGGTCATCAGGCTAACCCCGTGAATCCTTGCTAGCTCCCGTTCCGAGTCGACCATGTCACCGGGTTTCAACTGGCCCGACTCGAGGCGTTTAACAATCGTGTCCTGAATCCGCTTGTACGCAGGCAGTCTGCTTTCCCGGACTAGTGGCATGGACGCTTCCCCTAGGAAATTGCAACATACTACAAAGTGCTCTAGTGCTCCAACCAAAATTGCATAGCTGGTATCTGTCTCGCGCCCGTTGACCACTGTCGACTTCCAGTGCCGAATGGCGGAGTCTTGACCCTGAAAGAAGGGCATATTCGATCCGATATATGCTTTCAAGTCATTAATTCTACTGTACTTATAAACACAAAAGCTCGATTTGCGATTCTGCGCCTCCCATCATGCTTGAGACTCTCGCTCGTTGCCCAGTCGCGGGTGGCTAGTAGAATTCCATTAACAAAATTGATGTCCACTTCATTTTTTTCTTGACGATGGTTCATCATCCGCTATATAGCATAAGCCGATCGTTCCTTGTTCGGGTTCGAGGAGGGTTGTGTGATGAAACGACCGTTAAATACGCTTCGCTATTCACTACTTGTAGTGCTCACCATTTTTCTAGCCACAAACGGAATGTTGCAATGCGCCTGGGCGCAGGAAGTTACCGCTTCCATCACCGGGACGGTCACCGATCCAAGTGGTGCAGCCGTCGCCGGCGCCACTGTCACGGCGACGTCAGTAGAGCGCGGTCTCACGTACCCCGCCGTGACGAACGAGTCTGGTCTCTATCGTATGGCTCAACTCCCGGTTGGCTCGTATAGCCTGAAGGTCGAAAAGCAGGGGTTTGCTGCGTCCTCGCACCCCGCATTCGTCCTTACGTTGAATCAAGTCGCTCGTGTCGATATTGCGATGAAAGTCGGGCAGGCGAGTGAAACGGTAGAAGTGACCGGCGCCGCGCCAGTCATGGAAACCGATACCACGCAGGTCGACACTATTATCAATGCCGCAACCAACGACAATCTTCCGCTCGCCTCGCGCAACTATGTCCAGTTGACTCTTCTCGCGCCTGGGTCGGTATCGACCGATCCCAGCAGCTTCAATAACGGGAACAACACCGGCGGTTATGGTGGACGCCCCCTGATCAACGGCAATCGCGAACAGGCCAACAACTTCTTGCTCGACGGCATGGATAACAATCAGGTATCGGATAACCTGCTGGGTTACACGCCGGCCCCGGATGCGATCCAGGAATTCAACCTGATCACAAACAATGCACCGGCAGAATTCGGCAACTTCGAGGGCGGTATCGTTAATGCCACCATCAAGTCGGGAACCAATGCCTTCCACGGCGACATCTGGGAGTTCTTGCGCAATGACAAGCTGAATGCGAACAGTTGGTCGAACAATTTAGCTTACCCCGCGCTTCCCAAGGCTAAGCTGCGCTGGAACATGTTTGGCGGTACCGTAGGCGGGCCGATTCTGAAGAACAAGCTTTTCTTCTTTGCGGACTTCCAGGACCAGCGTTTTGATGTCCCCAGCTCGGCTGGGCAAAATACCGTCTTTACGGCTACGGAGCGCACGGGCGATTTTTCGGCTCTTTGCACTGATTCGACTAAGGGCGGCTCGTTTACTGGAGCAGGCGGCATTTGCACGGGAGGAAAGGGAGTTCAGTTATACAACCCGTGCGCATCTTTTACCGCCCCCTGTACTCCTTCTTCCGCCCCTGCCGCCACTCGTAATCCTTTCCCGAATAATCAAATTCCAGCCGCTATGATCAGCCCGGTAGCGACCGCCCTGTTTGGGTCGGGTCTGTACCCAAGTGCGGTCAACAACGGGCTGCAAAATAATGCAGTGAATGTCGTCACTTCGGCCCAAAACGAGGTCCAAGGCGATCTCAAGGTAGACTTCAAGGCTACACAGAAGGACAATATCTCGTATCGCTTCACTCGCGCTTACCAGAACAATCCATCCTCCAATTCACAGGTGCTGTTGTCCGATAGCTATTCAACCACCCCAATCTACAACACCGTGGGTGACTGGAGCCGGACGATTGGTAACAACCTGGTCAATGACGCCCGCTTTGGTTGGAGCCATGTCACGCTGAACTCTGGCAATAGTTGGGCATCTAGCGTGGGGCAGTTCGGGAACACGCTGGGCATCGGGAATGGCAACCCCGGAAGTCTGGATGGTTTGTTGGCCCTCAACTTAAGCAATTCAAACGTCAACAGCATCGGTACTCAGGAGAGCACCCAAAGCTTTGATGATCACGTATGGCAGGCCGAAGATGGTGTGAGCTGGAACCACGGTCGGCATACCCTCAAGTTCGGTGGTCAGTGGTGGCGTCAGATCATCAAGACGTTCTATGCCGGCAACAACGGTCAACTGGGGCTCATGGACTTCGACGGCAGGTTCACGAGTTCAGCCGTTTCCAGTGCAGCTGCGAATACGGGAGACGGCGGTGCGGATTTTGTCCTGGGGCTGCCGTTTCAATACGGTCGCGGTGTGAGTACCGGCAAGACATGGCAACAATCCAGCAACCTCATCGGCATTTACGCCCAAGACACGTGGCGGGTTACAAATCGCTTAACCTTGAATCTGGGTCTCCGATATGATGCCCATACGCCATGGGTTGAAAAAGACAATGATCAAGCCAATTACAATATCGCTACCGGCAATATCGACCTTGCCGGCAAGAACGGCGCTAGCCGCGGCC
The DNA here is from genome assembly GCA_963791515.1 of uncultured Acidobacteriaceae bacterium. Lineage (GTDB taxonomy): Bacteria > Acidobacteriota > Terriglobia > Terriglobales > Acidobacteriaceae > Sulfotelmatobacter. The sequence continues at coordinate 18,240 of CAWBSS010000003.1, forward strand.
TTTACCAGGGCTTCTACGGAGGTAGAGACTTCCAGCCGCGCGTTGGTTTTGCGTGGACTCCCGCGGTACTGGGCGACCACACGGTGATCCGTGGTGCGTTCACAATTTCGTCATATCTGGAAGGTACGGGCACGAACCTGCGTCTGACGCTCAACCCACCTTTTACTCCGGCAGAAATCAACGCGATTTATAACAACAGTTCGCTACCTCTGACCGATACAACGGATGGAATTGCGGGTTCAGCCTCGGCGGCATCTTGCGATCCTCAGGCCTATGCCTGCTACGCACAAGCTTTCCTGCGGGTATGGGACCCCAAGGTACAGCCGGCGATCGCGGATGAGTGGAACGTGACGGTCCAGCACCAATTTCCGGGCAATACCACGCTGCAAGTCGGATATGTTGGGCAGAAGGGAACTCACCTGATGGTGCCATTCGACTATGCGCAGAGGGTGCTACTGCCGAATTCGTCTTGTGCCACTCCTCCGTGCACGGCGCCCAGTCCCTATTTCGCTGCGAATCCGACGCTCTACAGCGTTTTGGGCAACCCCGCTCAAGGCGGCGAGGGCGCGACGGTTTCGGGCACCAAGTCCAACGGCACGATGTCCTACCATTCGCTGCAGGCCGTACTGCAGAAGCAGATGACGCACGGCTTGCAATATCAGGTGGCGTATACGTTGTCGAAGTGCATGTCCGATAGCACCGGTTACTACGGGGCGTGGAACAATGCTCTGAGCGCTTCGGCATACTGGCAGAATGTCTACGATCAAAAGGCGGAGTGGGCGCCGTGCTACTACGATGCCACCCACGTCATTTCAGCCTATGCAATTTACGATCTCCCGTTTGGCCGCGGCAAGATGTTCGGCAAAAACGCCAATCGGGTGGTCAATGGGGTGATTGGAGGGTGGGAAGTCAGCCCCATCGTCTCCTTCCGCACAGGTTGGCCAATGCCGGTTTACGGAGCCAAAGATGAGTCCGGTACGTACGGGCGCGGCGCGCGAGCAGACTGCAGTGGTCTCCCGTCCATTACGAACACATTTTTATCGGGAATTGGCCGTCAGTGGTTCACCAATACCGGACAATTCACCAATCCGGCAACCGGAACCTTCGGCAACTGTCCGGCGCAACTCTCAGACCTGCGGTCGCCTCATTACAGTGACGTTGACCTCAGCTTGCACAAAGACTTCCCCATCGGTGAGCGATTCCGGTTGCAGTTCCGAAGTGACTTCATTAACACCTTTAACCACGTCCAGCTTAACGCACCGAATATGGGCTTAGGCGCTACCATGGGGCAAATTACAAGTGCCCAACCACCAAGGAACATACAGCTAGCGTTGAAACTCTATTATTGAAAGCCAAGCCGTATGTCAGCATAAACTCCGCACAATGATGCAGGCGGCGAGTCCGCCTGCATCATTGTTTTTTGTTCGGCAAAACTTTACCGAGGGACTCCTGTAAACTCGCCACTAATGGGTAGATTCTTGGGGAAGGTCGTCGTATCAATCGTTTTGTTGGGCTGCCTCTTCTTCGCGCGGATGATATTCGCGCAGACTTCTAAAGCGGCTGGTCCCCACACTCCTTTGTCTCCCGAGAAGGCCGTCGCACTGGCGCAGCAAGGACGCTGTCGCGAGAGCATTCCTGCTCTCAAGCATGCGATGGCCGGTACCGATGCCCCTGACACGCGGAAAGAGTCGGGCGTGCTCGGGGTTCGATGTGCCCTGGCTTTGGACGACCGCCCTTCAACGGACGAATTCATCCGGCTGCTGAGGCAACAATTTCCCAAAGATCCGGATGTACTCTTTGTTATCGTCCACGCCTATTCCGATCTATCGACCCGCACGGCGCAGGATCTGGGCCGCACCGCCCCAGATTCGTTTGCCGCTCACAAGTTGAATGCAGAAGCTCTTGAAATGCAGGGGAAGTGGGAGCCGGCTCAATTCGAATACGAGGCCATGATTAAGAAAGATCCCAACGCCAGGGGCATCCACTTCTTACTCGGCAGGCTGCTTCTGTCCCGGCCGGATGCCGGCCCGGGTGCGGCGGAACGTGCGAAGCAGGAGTTCCTTAAGGAAATTCAAATCGACCCGAACAACGCCGGTGCCATTTACATATTGGGGGAGATTGACCGGCGTGACCAGAAATGTGACGAGGCGATCCCGCGCTATACCCAGGCCATTAAGCTCGATCCGAATTTCGCGGAAGCATATCTAGGTTGGGGATATTGCCTGGTGATTCTCAAGAAATACGAGGATGCCATTCCACCCTTGCGGACCGCAGAGCGCCTGATGCCCATGAATCCGGAGGTCCACCACTCGCTAGGTACAGCGCTGCAGCGATCAGGGCACAACGATGAGGCGCAGAAGGAGTTCGCCATCCACGAGAAACTGAGTTCCGCGTCTGGGACCGCGAAGCCGGAATAGTCGTGCGCGATCCATCTCCGAACTAAATCAATGCTGGGGTTCTTCAACCGTGAGAATCTGATCGGCGGCGACATCGTGCAACACCTGTTTGATGCCGCTCGGCCAGCGGATTTCCATGTCCTTGATGAGTCGGTTCTTCCCCAAACCAAAGTGCACTCGGCTGTCGCTCGACGCGCTGTATCCGACTGCCGTTGTTACCTCGTTCCATTGCGAAGCGCCATCTTCGGTGCGGATGTGAATTTGCGCGCCGATGCCCATCCGATTGCTTTTTGTTCCCAGAAGCTTGAAAAGAATCCAGTGATTGCCGGTTTCGGAGACATTGCGCAAAATTTCAACCGGCCCGCCAAGAACAGTGACTACCGCGTCAATGCGACCGTCGTTAAAAAGGTCCCCAAAGGCGACGCCGCGATGTGCGGCCTCTTCCTGGAAGTCCGGTCCAGCTAACGGGCCAACTTCAGCGAACTTGCCGTTGCCCAGATTGCGAAACAGGGAATTTGGCTCGGGATATTTGCGATTGCCCAGTTCGCTGATGTTATCGAGTACATTCGAGCGCGCGACGAACAGGTCCTTCCACCCGTCATTGTCGAAGTCAAAAATGCCGTTACCCCAGCCCGACATTTCCTTTGTGGCCCGCAGTCCGCTCGCATGCGTGAGATCGTCGAATTCCCCATTGCCTTGATTGATGAGGAGTGGAAAGGTCTCGTGTTCCACGGCGGTGTACCATATGTCGGGGCGGCCGTCGTTGTTGACATCCTTAAAATCAGAGCCCATTCCCGATAAAGCCACACCGTCGGGAGCATAAGCTATTCCCGCTTGCGTGCCGACTTCTTCAAACTTCTTTCCGCCCAAATTGTGAAAGAGGAACCCCGGCGTTGTATCGTTCGCGACGAACGCGTCGAGGAAGCCATCGCCGTCGTAGTCGGCAAACGATACGCTCATCCCCTTGCCCATGTGCGACGAGATTCCCGTTTCTTCGGAGACATCCGTGAACGTGCCATCTCCATTGTTGCGGTACAGGGAGTTGTGCAGCGATGCATAAACCTTAGGATGGCAGTAACCACGAACGCCGCTTTTCACGTGACAGTAGGGATCCTTGTTGACTTCCCAAACGCAGTAGTTGACCACAAACAAATCCAGCTTGCCGTCGTTGTTGTAATCGAACCAGCCTGCGCCGACTGACCACATCTTTTTTGCATTCATCTCGGCGCCGGCGAGACCTGCCTTTGCGGTTACATCGGTAAACGTGCCGTCGCCGTTGTTATGGAAGAGCTGATTGCCGGTTACGTTGGCCAGAAAGATGTCCGGTCGACCATCGTTGTCGTAGTCCCCGACGGCTACGCCCATGCCGTAGCCCGCCCCGGCGACTCCGGCGCGCTCGGTTACATCGGTGAACGTGCCGTCGTGATTGTTGCGATAGAGACGGTTCCAGTAAGCCGGTGATTCCTTCTGCAGGGAGGGAATTGCTGCTCCGTTGACAAGATAAATATCCAGCCAGCCGTCGCCGTCGTAGTCGAGGAATGCAACTCCTGCGACCATAGTTTCGATCTGATTCTTGTTGGGTGTCGGAGAATTACGGGTGATGAAGTTGACACCCGCTTTTGCAGCAATGTTTTCGAATCGGATGGCCGGTGGATTGGGTGCGCTAGCCCATCGCAGGGCGCTCAATCCGAGAGCAACGATGATGATCAAATAACGCATCAATACGAATTATGCCTCGTCGGCACCGGCGGAATAAGCACGCAATGAAAGTAGGTGTGCGTGTGGGAAGCCCGCGACACCAGAATTCTATCAATGTCTCGCGTGGAAATAGAGAACTTTAAGTATTTGCTATTTTGGCCGCCGTGGGGCGCGAGCCGATCGAAAACGGTGGAACGGCCAGGGCCCAAGACTCGGTCGGGGATCTAAGTGAAGCCGAAATCGTTGCGTTCCTACCATCATAAGATTCGACTCTGCGAAATCATCCTGTGTAAAAACAATCGACTTAGCCCCGGGTCTTTTGCGCAACGCTGTTGGAAATCAGAGCCGTCCCAAGACCAGGATCGTCGCGTCGCTGGATATGGAATCGGGAGCGGCGCTCCGCGCCAGCAGAATCTCAGCATTCCTTTCCATCAAGTATTGGTCGACGGTCGACAGGTGCCATTTTCGAATATTTATCCGACTGTGCCGCCGCCTTCGGCACAAGGAAACCGATGCTGATTACCAGCACCAAGGCCATGATACTGATTATTCTTTCTCTCGGGCTTTCCCTCGTGGCCGCCCTCATCGCGAGGTATCCTTTCGCCGTCGCCGCTCGCTCTCCTTTATGATTTCGCTCAAATCCGCAACCGGCCGTATCTCATTCGTTCCTAACTTCATGCCTGGATGCTGCGAGATAAGCTGAATGGCATGATTGAGGTCTCGCGCTCCTTCTGGGTCATCATCTTTATCGCGTCTGAAAAACTTGCATTGACAGAAGGATGGAGCGCCGTGGCCGCCACGATTCTCAAACTCTAGATACCAGCGCCAAGCTCAACGAAAGAAGTATCCCGCAGGGAACGAGAAACGCCCTGCTATTGGGTAGTCTGGCTAACTTCCGGATATCGGCAACCCTTCCTTTACAAGATTAGTCATTATGGTGTGACCGGCTCGATGCGCTGGTCGTGGGTTAGGCTGAGTTTGTTTGAAGAACTTTAGTCCAGAGCCACAAGCGGAGGGAACCGGTCATGATAGAGAAGTTACGATTTTTGGGTTTGGATGTCCATGCCGAAACGATAACCGTGGCAGTAGCAGAGGCGGATGGAGAGGTTCGCAGCCTGGGAACGATTGCCAACCGCGAAGAGTCGATCCGCAAGTTGATCAGAAAACTTGGACCGGTCGAGCATCTGCGGGCCTGCTATGAAGCCGGCCCGACGGGGTTCGTACTTTACTGGCAGCTGACGCAGTTGGGAGTCAAGTGCGATGTGGTGGCGCCGTCGCTGGTTCCGAAAAAGCCCGGGGACAAGGTAAAGACCGACCGGCGGGACGCTGTGAAGCTGGCACGGAGTCACCGCTCCGGCGATCTGACCGCAGGGTGGGTGCCGGATGAGGCATCGGAAGCCTTACGCGATCTTGTCCGGCAACGGGAGGCAGCCAAGCAAGATCAGCTGCGCGCGAAGCATCGGCTGACCAAGTTCCTGCTCCGTACGGGCCAGCGTCCTCGGTTGGAAGTGAAGGCGTGGACGGAACGTTACGTGGAGTGGGTCCAGCAGGTGCGCTACACACATCCGGCGCAGGAGGCCACGTTGCTCGATTGTCTGAACGAAGTTCAGCACATGGAAGAACGAGTCAAGCGGTTGGAGCAGTCGATTGTGGAAGTGATTCAGCTGGCTCCCGTGCCGATGCAGGATGTGGTTCGCGGTTTACAGGCATTGCGCGGCATTGCGCATATCTCGGCAGTCACGATTGCTGTCGAGCTGGGCAACATCACCTCCCGCTTCGAGCGCGCGCGGGATCTGATGGGGTATAGCGGAGCCTTTCCCAGCGAAGACTCCAGCGGCGAGCGTATTCGAAGAGGCGGCATTACCAAGTCAGGTAACGCGCACCTCAGACGCATCGTGGTCGAATCGGCCTGGAGCTATCGACACCGGCCTGCAATCGGAGCCCGGTTGCGCAAGCGACAGGAAGGACTTCCGGCAGAAATTACCGAGATTGCATGGAAAGCACAGAACCGCCTGCACAAGCGCTACATGACGCTGATGGCTCGAGGCAAGGAGCAGAGAAAGACCATGACGGCAGTCGCACGCGAGCTGTTGGGCTTCATCTGGGCCATCGGGATCAAGGCCGAAGCGTCCTGCAAACAACAACTGGCGGCATGAGGGGAACCGAAAGAACAAAGGCAAAAACTTTCCAAATAAGGAAAAAGCAAAAACGATTCAACCCATGAACAACGCTCTCCAATTCGAGGACAGGGTCAGCCGCAGCCGGAGCCAGCACGAGGAGAATCCTCGGCTTCCCTATGCGACAGGCCTAGCCGGATTCGCGCACTTAGTCAGAGGCAGCTCCCGACGGATCATGATTATGCGGTTCCGACCCGCGAATATCAGCTTGATCAATCGTCGCCATTACCTGCCTCGGCTGCTGCTGATCCTGTCCTCGAAAAGACAAATGCAAAAACCACCCCAACGATTCGAAGATGTTGACAGGGTCACACCATATCAGGGAAGAGTTGCTCGTCATCCGTGTGCACAGAGTTGGGTGGCAGGAAAACAAAGCCAAGGAATGTTCCCACGGGCGGTATGCAAGTCATCTTGCGTTGGGTAGCAGGCCCTTTTCAACGAGCACAGGTGGACGGCGGTGCCGGGTGACCTGCTCATACGCATACGCCCAGCCGAGCAAGTCCCCGTCTTTCCACGGCCGTGCTGACAGCTCTAAACCGAACGGCAGACCATCGGGGTAGAACCCGCCTGGAACCACTACCGCAGGAACACCGATCATGTTGACCCATCCCGTGTTGCTGTGTGGACCTTCACTTATCTTCCCGTCCTGCGGCATGGTCTCATCGGGCGGAGGCATCTGTATCGCCGGGTAGACGAACCCGTCGAGGTGCAGTCGATCCAGTACTTCGTTGTAGGCCTCGAGCGCCCTTCGCCGGGGACCAAGGACGTTGGCTTCGGCTTGCGGATCGTTCTCGAATACGGCTTGGATCAATGGCGGCCGGTCTTTGCGGGTGGTCTCATCCACGCCTCCGATGATCGTGGCCGGCAAAGGAGACCCAACCACCTTCTGGTACTCATCGGCCGAGTGGTATTGCGTCGGACCATACTCGGCGAGAAATTCCTCTGTTCCTTCGCGGACGTAAGGAAAGGTGCCGACGCGAGCTACGCTCACCGCGAAGCTGTCGTTGAGGATGGAATCGTCGAAGATGACCGTTGCACCAGCGGCGCGCAGCCCTTCCAGCGCCTTCATAAAAGCCTCGCGCGTCTCCAACCGCAACGGGAGCCGAGCAGCGGCCGTGTCTTCTGCGACCTCAATCGCCGACTCGGACGCAGGAATGCCCTGAAACGGAATGCCTGCTCCTCCAAGGATGAAGGCAGGAACGCCGAAGCGTTTTCCCTGGAGCGCGTTCGCTTTCAGGTATTGCACATAGGGGCCGGGCTGGGCCTTTGCAGCAGAACCGATCGTGCGGGGATCCAAGGGATCTTCTCCGGCCATGACATCCAGCGCAATGGCTGCATCGGTCACGTCCCGGGCGATTGGACCGGTGTTGTCGAGCAGCCAGTCGAGCGGCGCGATGCCAGCAATGCTCACCAGGCCGCGCGTTGGGAAGACACCGACGACGGAGCTTGTGGCAGCCGGCATCCGGATCGAGTTGCCCGTATCGGTTCCATTGCCGAGCAATGCAAAATTTGAGGTGACTGCGGTGACGGTGCCTCCAGACGAACCGCCGGGGCTAAAACGTACGTCATAGGCATTTCCGGTGCGTCCGTACGCAGTACTGCGATTGGTATCACTTGCTGCAAAATCCGGCATGTTCGTCTGCCCAAGGATGACGACTCCGGCCGCGCGCAACTTTGCGATGATCGTTGCATCCTTTGGCGCGACCAGTTCGTGGCCGGGGATGGTGTAGCCTTTCCATCCATCCGTGGTGATCAGGCCTTTGATGCTGGTGTTTGCCTTCACAACAATCGGAATGCCCCACAAGGGACCGCGCACATAACTACTGCCACCTGCTTTTGCTTCCCCGTCCTCGTGAGCAGCGGTGGCGAGAGCTCCGGGCACGTCCAGATTCTGCACCGCACGATAGATCCCGTTGTATTTCTCAATGCGCGCTATATACCAGCGTACGACTTCTGTAACGGTGTATTTATGGCTGCGGTACAACTGTTCCAACTTGGGGATGGTGACCTCAAGCAGATCGCGATCCATCGCCTCTTGTGCAACTTTCTTCTTGGTTGAGGGAGCTCCTCTCTGCGCGTATAAGCAGCCAGTTGTGAGGACGGTAAGCACGACGAGGAGATGGCAAAAGCTGGCTCGTATCTTCATGAGATCCTCTGAGCGGAATGATACCGTCTATAAGAACAAATGGCAGCTCACGGTGTCTGCTTGGCCCGATTCCGGGAGGTTTGTCGGCTATCCTTCCTTTACAAGATTGGGGAAGAGTTGCACGTCATCCGGGAGCAATCGCCCAAGTTTCTACCGCAGGTCTGATCGACGAATCGGTGGGCGTTCCGCGGAACACTGCCTTAGTCGTAATTGGTCAGACTTGGCTTTGCTCGGCTTGACATCGGTTGGGCTGTCCAGGTTGGATGTGACATATGTTCTCCGTGTGTGGAATGCTCCGGTCAACAGCCGGAGGACCCACATTTCGTGTTGGTGACAACCTGACAAATCTCGGCTCGTCGTTACGGGATCAGCGTTGGCGATCGAGTTGGACTGCGGCGGCCTGATAATCTCCGCGCAGGTCTAGCTGCAGACCGTGGCGCATCCACCACGCGCCGGAAGCACTGGCCGGCGTTCCTGGATGAAGCTTGCCTTCGATCGAACTGAGCTTATATTCGGCATCTTGATCGAGGCCCTCTAGTTGCAGCAGAGGAAACCCGCGGCCTTCCTTTGTGGCATTGGCAAAGGCAAAGACGACGGCCTGATTCTTGTCGCTCGAAACCGTCTCGGTTGCGGACATCCCGCTTCCGTCGCGCGGGCTAATAAGGCGGTAGAGGTCACCACGCACAATGGTTCGCTGCACAGAGTGATAGGCGGCAATCAGCCGCTTGGCCGTGGCAAAGTCCTCCGCGGTCCAATGATTCAAATTGGCGCCAATTCCCAACGATCCCTGCATCGAACTCAGCATGCGGTAGGTGAGAGAGGTGGAACGGCCGTTGAGCCAGTGGGGTGAATCGGTAACCCAAGCCATCATGATCTGGGGCGTGTAGGCATAGCTAAAACCATCCTGCATGGATAGTCGGTCAAAAGGATCGGTGTTGTCCGAGGGCCAAACCTCATCAGCGTAGCGCAAGATGCCTAGATCGACGCGTCCGCCGCCGCCAGAACAGGATTCAATCTCCACCTTGGGATGTTTCCTCCGCAGGTCGGTGAGGATCGAATAGAGATTGCGGATGAACTCCACGTAGACGCGACGCTGCTCGTCGACAGGCACCTGATCCCAACCCGGCTCCGACCAGTTGCGGTTGTAGTCCCACTTGAGAAAAGCAATATCGTTTTCCGTGAGCAGCTTATCGAGAGATCCCTCGACGTAGTCGCGTACGTCGGCGCGAGCCAGGTTGAGGACAAGCTGGTTGCGCGACTCCGAGCGAGGCCGACCCGGAAAATTCAAGACCCATTCGGGATGTTTGCGATAGAGATCGGAATCCGGGTTGACCATCTCTGGCTCAACCCATAGACCGAAGTCCATACCCAGCCCGTGAACCTTGTCGATCAGGGGCTTCAGACCGTGAGGAAATTTCTGGGGATTCACATACCAGTCGCCCAGTCCGGCGTGGTCGTCTTTGCGCTGGCCAAACCAGCCGTCGTCCATCACAAATCGATCCACGCCGATCGACGCCGCCTTTTCCGCTAAGGCTACCTGGCCGGCTTCATCGACCTTGAATTCCGTCGCCTCCCACGAGTTGTAAATGACGGGCCGCGGCTTGGGGTCGGGCGCTTGCGGTAGAATCCGAGCGATTTCAAAACGATGCAGTAGACGCGAGGCGCCACCCAGACCGTGATCGGAATAACCGCCATAGAACACGGGCGTCTCCAGATGTTCACCGGGCTTCAGTTTGTAGCCAAAATCAAAAGGATTGAAGCCGCCCGTCACGCGCACTGCATCAAGTTGAGTGCGTTCCACTGTAATTCGCCAGGAACCGGACCACGCCAGCGCGCCAAACCAGACTTCGCCGTGCTCTTCGTCGGCGACGACGGGCGCAGCGGTGTCCCGGCCGCCCTGCCGGGAAATCGCAAACCACGGATTCGCCTGATGGCCGGTGGTGCCGCGGCGGCTTTCGATGACGCGCGCTCCACCCTGAATCAGTTCCTGATTTAGGGTCCACTCTCCGGCCCAGCGACCCGTCAAATAAGTCAGTGCGTAACTGGCGGGAGGAAGGGTCCATTGCGCGGCAGCGGCCTGTTCGATCAGAACCGGTTGTTTTTCAAGGTTTTCAATGCTTACGGAACGCGCCAGAATGCCGCTCTCGGGGTCCATGGAGTAGCGCAACGTTACATAAATCTCGCGGGAAATATCCTTGAGGAGCACGTCCAAAGACTGGGAGCCGCTCGGCGTGGCCCGGACAAAGTGCAACACCAAATCGCGACTGCCATCGACAAAACTGACTTTGAGTGCGGGTTCGGTGAACAATCCCGCACCCCAACCTGCGTATTCCTGCGGCGTCGTAGTGTACGACGAATCGAAGGAGGCCAACTCCGGAAGCGAATGAGCCGGAGGAATGCTGTCATGCGAACCGAGGCGTCCGCCCCAGTACAGAGTCTGCAACTCGCCGCGCTCGTTCACACCGAAGGCGTAGGTGCAGTTGCCGCCATCGAGGCGCACGACCTGCTCGGTCTGTGCGCTGCTTGAGCCGACCGCGAACAGAGCGAGCAAGAGAAACGCAAATAGAATCGAAGAGGCAGGTATTTTCCAAGAGCTTGTCATCTCGCCGTATCCTAGCATCCGCTAAAACCGTCTGTCTCCCCGCGGTGATGTGGAACAGACGCACTGCTTGGCATCTCCGGGGTCCCTAAACCGCTTTGTGGGAATCGCCGAGACTGCTTCCGGATGTATTGTCGGCTACCCTTCCTTTACAAGAGTGGCCCGTCGCTCGGGCTGAACGAGTATCGAAAGAACCCTGAGATGTATGGAGGAACTTGCAGAGAAAATCCTAAATCGGTTCTTTTTCCCGCAAGGCGGCTTTAGGCCCCGAACTGCGCAAAAGTCAGGACGTGCCCGGCGGGATCTTTGAACCCGATCTCGCGGGCACCGTAGAAAGTCTTTCGCTCCGGCATGACCACCCTGGCACCTTTCGTGGCCATGATCACATCATCCAGGCTGTCGACCTCGATGTACAGGAACGTAGGGCCCTTGGCATACCCCTGGACTATGCGGGTGTCCAATTCGTTTCCCCCGATAACCACGCGAGATCTTTCGCCGAGGACCCTTCAGATGGAGTACGATTTGGGGCACGCGCGAGCCAAGGAAACCCGCCTGAGCTTCTTACAAGCCGTCGGCCAGTTGGTAGAACAGACGCAACCACTGTTCCGTCGGGATTCCGAAACCAAAGCCGTTGCGGACAATGATCACCCGCTTCTGGGGCGAGACGTAAATGTATTGTCCCTTGTTACCCACGGCGTGAAAGTCGCTCTTGCCCCCAAGACGTTTGTCTCCCCACCAGAAGTACTTGTAATAATGGCCTTGAGAGACGAAGAAAGGATCGTCTCTATAGTAGCTGGAGGGCCTCTCTTCGGGTTGAGTGGCTTGTTCCACCCAGGCATTCGACACGACTTGCTTGCCCTCCCACTGTCCATTGTTCAGCATCAGACGCCCGAATTTGGCGAAATCAATCGTCCGAGCATTGATGCCACTTTCCATCTTTTCGAGACCGTTTTTGTCGCCGTCAATGCTCCACGAGCCAGGGTATTCCATCCCTAGGGGCTTCCACAGCTTTTCCTGCAAGTACGCGGTCACGGACATGCCAGTAACGCGTTCCAGGACCATGCCCAGCAGAAGCGGATGGTAGTTGTTATAGAGCCAGCGCTTCCCGGGAGCATCCACAATAGCGGTCTTTTCCAGGGCTGCTTTGCGCAGGTCGGCCGCGTGATAAGTCACTTCGTTGTCCCGATCCGGCGGGTCTTCGTTGTAGCGGATGCCGGATGACATCAGCAGCAAGTCTTGAATCGTGATTTGCGCAAACCTCGGATCTCGTTTCGCCAGCTCGGGCAGATACTTGGTGATCGGATCGTGGACGCTACTAATCTTCCCTTCATCAATCGCAATGCCGACCAGGGTTGAGTCGAACGACTTGGCCGTAGAAAACGAAGTGACAATCGAATCCCTCTTGTAACCGTTGAAGTAGTTTTCATAGATCACCACGTCGTCCTTAATTACAAGGAACGAAGTCGTGTTACTTCTGATCAGAAACCTTTCCACGTCGCCGACTCGCTTTCCGGGGGCATACTCCATGGTCGCGAGCAAAGCCGCGACCCTCTTGTCTTCCGGAGCTCGCTGGAAGTGGAAGGGATGCTGGCTGGCCTTGAGTGCCCGCGAGCGAAATATCAGGTAGTCAAGGACCGATGCGTCGCCCCACTTGTGCAGCTGTTGCTCGTACCCCAGGCGGTGCACTTGCAGTCGATTGCGCCTTAGGTTCTCCAGCCCCTGCCGGTAAACTTCGGAGGCGGGCAGCGACGACGGGACAACGTCGCGCAGGACAATCTCGCGATACTGTTCGTACTCGCGCCGTTCCGGGTTCATCTCTGGGAGGTTCTCTTCCTCTGCCTTCCTGCTTATGAAGCGGGCCACCTTGAAGCTCATGGTGACGCGATCACTCCCTTGAAAAGCCAGGCTTCGCAATGGAATCGCCATTTCCGCGATCCAACCGTCGTCGACGACGCTGGCCCGGCTTTCCCATTTCATGTTCAGCGTGAACTTGGGGTTGTTGTCGCCGTCGAGGGTGCCGCTCGACCGAACATTCCTGGGCGTTACCAGGAAGAACAAGCCACTGAGGGCGTCGTCGTAGGTATTGAGGCAGAGGACGGCCCAATCATCTTTCCAGGCATCGTCCCCGGTGGTGGCTACCGCCCGTATCTTCTTGGGCTCATGATCGAAACTTCGAATGGCGACGTAGAGGGTTGTCGCATCGTGCGCCAGATACACTTCGGTCCGCTCCGAGGGTGCTTTCCCAGCCTCGGGGTGGCGCATTTTGAAATCTGCATACATGTTAGCCGACTTCCACCCCGGGTCCCCCATCTTGCCGTCCAGGAGGAGCGGCCTTGCCAGTTTGCCGATGCCATCCGCGCCATCAGAAGCCGCTTGCGCAATCCCATTGCAAGCAGCCAAGAGGACACACGAGAAACCTACGAGGGTCCAAATACGTGCCAGCAGTTTGCCAAAGGGAACCTCAGCAACCGGCGTGGTAATAACTCTCATCGCATTCACGGTGTGGTGCTCCCTTTCCGATCACTTCAGACAGGCGTCAGTTACCGACTGATTTCCCCCGAAACGTGGCTTCCACCAGGCCGGTTTTTTCGCTCAGCTCGATGCCGACATCGTCGTGGACAAACGTGAGCCGGAAGCGGTAGCAATTGATGTTGGCAACTTCATCGTAGTCAAAGACAAACGTGCTGTTGCCCTCCCACCAGCCTTGCAACGCTACCGGTAGCCCAAATCGACCGCCGGGTGAGAGACGGGGGATCCCCTCGAGACCGAGTGGCCGCTCTTCAACCCGGTCATCAGCTGAATTCCAGATGCGCGACCGCCTCGTTCTTTCCTGAAAAGGTGAGCGAGAACGATTTCAGTCCAAGAGGATTGGCTTCAACGATGTACTTCCTGCCGGAGATAACCTTTGACATCGGAGTCGCTGGCACAGGCGGCGGCCGCACAGCGGCACTGACCGCCGATGCCAAGCGAGCGGCGCCTGCCTGATTCTCCGGCAGACGCTGGTTGGACTTGATTGACTCTCCGATAAACTTTCCGATGTCTCCCGGTTCGAATTCTCCACCCGTAAACACGACGATGATATTTTTGGCCGGTGTAACGTTGATACGCTGTCCTCCGCGCCCCAGTGCTTCGTATTCAGGTGGATTCCTTTCCGGATATACCCAAAATCCATACCCGTATTCCCCGCTGCCAAAGTTGGGATGCGAATGTTTTTGCGTTGCCGCCCGCATCCACTCCGTCGGGACGATTTGCCGGTTTTCCCAGCGACCCTGGTTGAGCCACAGGTACCCAATCTTGGCCATGTCGCGCGGCCGCAGGTGGAGATCGCCCCAACCGTAGCTGATTCCGTCGGGATCGGAAGGCCAGATGACGCCTTCAATGCCCAGAGGCTGGAAGAGCTCACGTCGCGCAAATTCGAGCGCATTGCTACCCGTGGCCTGAGAAATGATCCCTGAAAGCAGGTGCATGCCCCCGCTGCAATATTCAAATTTGCTGCCGGGCTCTGCTGCCATCGGGAGACCGAGCATGAACTGTACCCAGTCCTTACTCTGCATCATCTCCTTCAGGGTGATTTCGCCGTGATCAAAATGGCAATCCAGGCCTGAGGTCATGGTCAAGAGGTGCTCAATGGTGATCCGGCCTTTCTGCTGGTCGCGGTTGCCAATGTTCCGTTCGGGAAAAAGCGAAAGCACAGGCTGGCGCACGCCGCTGAGCTTGTGCTCGCCGATGGCAATTCCGATGAGCGTGGACGTAATGCTCTTTGTCATCGACGCCCCGTCGTGTACTTGGCCCTCCTGGAAGGGATAGAAATATGCATCCAGCACAACGTAACCGTTGCGCACGATCAGCAAACTATGGATTGGAATCTGGTGTTGCCGGACGTAATCCAAAGCCTGCGCGAGTACTTCTGAGTCCATGCCCTGCGCTTCCGGGGTGGAAGATCGCCATCCGTGTGTCGGCCAATATGCCTCGGGCACACCCGTGGGGGCCATTGGTTCCTGAGCTAGAGCGGCAATACTGAGGAAAGCTACAACCAGAAAGAGAACAGCTAAAGTCGCGCGTTTCACCCAGCCTCCTAGTGTCGAGATAAATCCTCAAGGATTCCTGCACCCAAGGCAACGAAACTGGGACGACTGTGCCGGATAGCCCACACTCCGGGCCTGATCCAGGGACGAAAACTTTATGTTTCAGAGCTTCTGCAGCAGCTCAGGATGGCGGTTCAGGTAGCGGCGTGTCCAGGTCTGGGTGACGCCCGACTGCAGAACAACCCTGTATTCTCCGTGGAACCAGTTTTGCAATTCGCGGATAAAATCGAGGCGCACCAGGCATGAGCGATTCAGGCGCACAAACTGTGACGAATCCAGTTTCTCCTCCAGTCCTTCCAGCGTTCCCCGGATCGTGTAGGTTTGGTCGCCAAGGTGGAGGTTCAAATAGTTCTTCTCCGATTGAACCCAGTCAATCTTGCCGGGAGAAACAAAAAATGCTCGTTCCTCCTGCCGGACAAGCAGTCGCGCGGGCTTTTGACGCTGTTGCTGCACCTCCGCCAAGAGCATTTTGAGCCCCGCGGCAATCTCGTTATCCAGATCCTTGGAGAGATGCTTCTTGGCATCGCGCAATACCTGGGTAAAGCGGGCCTCGTCAAACGGCTTCAGCAAGTAGCCGAAAGCATGAACATCAAAAGCCTGAATGGCGTACTGGTCATGCGCGGTGACAAACACGATTCGGGGGATTGGTCCCGGTTCGAGAGCACGGACCACGTCGAAGCCATCCATCCCCGGCATCTGAACGTCAAGAAAGAGCAGGTCGGGCTTGGTTCGCTGGATACCGCGCACCGCCTCTCGGCCGTTTTTGGCTTCTCCCACAACCGTGACGTCTGGGTCCTGATTGAGAAAGCGAAGTATCTTCCTGCGGGCAGGGGCTTCGTCATCTATCACAAACGCCCGCAACGAGGGCGCAGAGTTCATAAGGCCGGTACCGCCGTCCGTAGAGGAAGCCGAATCGTGACCGTAAGGCCGCCCCCATTCTCCAGAACCAACTGATGGTCGACTCCGTATAGGCCCTCCAGCCGCTCTTCGGTGTTGGAGAGCCCAACGCCTTTCTTCCATTCGCCCTTTTCGATGTCAGGAATTCCTGGTCCGTTGTCACGTACTTGAAGCAGAAGGTTGCTGTTGTCGCGGCGCGCACTGATACGCACTTCGACCTTCGACGTTTGCGGATCTCGCGCGTAACGGATGGAGTTTTCGACCAGAGGCTGGAGGATGAGTTGCGGTACGAGAGCTTCGGAGAGAGCTGGATCGACCGCGAAGTGCACGGTCAGATCCTCTCCGAAACGCTCTTCCATGATGGCGAGATAGCTTTTCAGCAGGGCCAGTTCCTCTTCGAGCGGAACCTCCTGGGAATGGGCCGCGCGCAGCGTGCGTCGCAACAGATCGCTCAACTGCGCCAACATGGTGTCGGCGCGATTTACATCTTCGTGCATCACAGAGGAGATCGTGTTGAGCGCGTTAAACAGAAAGTGCGGCTGGAGTTGCAGGCGTAGATTCTGCAGCTGAGCTTCGGCCAGTCGGGCCTCCAATTCAGCTGTGGCCAGCTGTCGGTTGTGCGCTTCCCGGTAGGAGTCGACCACGTAAATCGCCCCTACGGCGATCCAGAATAAAAGAACGTGCTTGGCAAACTCCATCGGGTAGCGGTAGACCATGATGCCATAATCGTACCTTCCAAGCCCGAGTACAGGCGAGAGCAGGCTGCGGCTGATGCTCATCAACTTCGTGTCGCACACCGAAAACCCCACCATGATTAGCAGAGTCAGCGGCACCGTGCGTGACCAGTTGTTTCGCCGGATACGCGTTCGCCGCACCAGCCAGACCACAAACGGGAACAGCACGAGACCGGTATAAGCGCCGGTCATCTCTTCGAGCATGCGCATGGCAAACGTGTGCTGGTAGTTGTTCGCAAGGTCGTCCAAGTAGCGGTACTCAAAATTCAGGAAACCGAAGGCGGTGAAGCCGAAAAAGACAAGAAACCAGGCCGTTGTGCGGCTCATCACTGCATAGCGATCGGTGGCGGGTTGGCGTTTTAGTAGCATGACGAGTACACATTATCACTCTGGCCTGCAAACCGCCTGACGTGCTGTTCCGAGCGTATGAGACAGCGCTGGGAAAGAAGTACTGCGGTCCTGGCCTGCTTGGCGAACTCTTGGGTGACGGTGCGTGTCGGGCCGACCTTAAGCGACATCTCCCTAAGATTCGGCGCGCTTTAGCTTTTGCAGGTGCGAATCAGGTGTACACTCTTCGGCAGGATTAGACGCCCAAAGGGAATCCGGCCTGTGGTCCGGATCGACTGAGGGACCCCCGCCTTTCCCCCGCACGATTGCTGGAAGTCTTATGAGGAGTTCTTCAGAAGCCACGCGGTTTGTGACATCCGGCGGCGCCAAAGAATCTGCCTTCAACCTCAGATTGCTTACCTCTTTTCTGTTGTGCGCGGTTTGGTTTTTCATTTGCCCGACCTCGGCGCTCGCGCAGGGTTCGTCTCAACAGACGCCAGCTACGACTCCTGCCGCGCAGTCTGAGATTAAACAGAACACGACAGAGGTGAAGCAGAACTCGACAGAGCTTGCGGCTCACGACGAACCCACCACCTTCAAGGTAAATGTAAGGCTTGTGCTGGTGCGCGTAGTCGTCCGCGACTCCCAGGGACATGCGGTCGGGAATCTTCAGAAAGAGGATTTTCAAGTCTTCGACAAAGGCAAGCCGCAAGTGATCAGCCAGTTCGAGGTCGAGCAGCCCGGAACTCTGATTGCGAAGGCTCGACAAACGGCGGACGAAAATACCGGCGATGTTTCTCCCGGCGACACACCGTCAAATGCTGGACACGTGCCGGATGTGCCCGAGCGTTTTATCGCCTACCTGTTCGATGATGTGCATCTGGAATTCGGCGATTTGGCCCGCGTGCGGCAGGCTGCGGAACGCCAGTTCTCTAAGTTGCGGCCCATGGATCGTGCCGCCATCTTCACCACTTCAGGACGTAGCATCCTGGACTATACCGACGATCGAGGTAAGCTGCATGAAACCTTGTTGCGTCTGCAGCCGCAGCCCATCACCGGCGGGCTTAACGGCGATTGCCTGCAAATCAGCTACTACCAGGCGGACCTGATCGTCAACAAGAACGATCCGCAAGCTACGCAGGTTGCGCTTCAGGAAGAAGCCGCATGCAACCCTGCTCCTCAAGGCGTGCCACCGCCAAACCCGTTACCAATGGTGCAGGCCACCAGTTCGGAAGTATTGAGTGCCGGTGACCACGAAAGCCGCATCTCACTCGGCATTCTGAAAGAGGTGGTCCACAGCCTCTCAAGGATGCCCGGTCAACGGACTGTTGTCCTTATTTCTCCTGGTTTCATTACCCCGCAAATGGAATACGAATATACCGAGATCATCGACCGCGCGGTGCGCTCGCAAGTCATCATCAATACGCTAGACGCTCGAGGGTTGTATGTCGTCATGCCGGGCGGGGACGCCAGTCACTACTCTCCACTCCCGCCGCCTCCGGCTAAGGCTTTCATCGAGACCGCGGCCGCTTCTGCTCAGGACGACCTGCTCGCCGTTTTGGCTGACAGCACCGGTGGCGTTTTCTTTCACAACAACAACGATCTTGACGAAGGCTTGCGGCGGGTTGCCGAGACGCCCGAATATTCCTACGTGCTGGCATTTGTTCCGCAAAATCTGAAGCTCGATGGCAGCTATCACAGCCTGAAGGTCACAGTAAAGAGCCCGCAAAAGCTGAGCCTGCAGGCGCGCCGCGGCTATTACGCGCCCAAAAACGTCGCCAATCCGACGGAACAGGCCAAGCAGGAAATCGAGGACGCAACTTTTTCCCAGGAGGAGTTGCATGATCTTCCCGTCAAATTGCACACGCAGTTTTTCAAGGCGAGTGAGGACGACGCCAAGCTGATCGTCCTGGCCCACGTTGACGTAAGACTTCTGCACTTTAAAAAAATCGAGGGACGAAACGATGAGGTTTTGACGTGTGTCTCGGCTTTGTTCAATCGCAATGGCAATTTCATTCAGGGGATGGAGAAGACCGTTACGATGCATTTGAAGGATGACACTCTGGAACATAAACTTGGCTCGGGCATCACGCTCAAGACGAGTTTTGACGTGAAGCCGGGGAGCTATATGGTCCGGCTGGTAGTGAGGGACGCTGAAGGTCAGTTGATGTCCGCCGAAAATGGGACGGTTGAAATTCGTTAGATTGAGATTCGCGAAACAGAGACTTTTGGAGGTAAGGTATGCGCAATCGCCGGCTGGTTGTTCTGATTGGCATCATTTGTCTGGCTAGTTGCTGGGCAATCCTCGAACGAGGCTCAGACAACTCCGTGGCACACGCCCAGGAGCCTACCGGAGCGGCCGCGGCGGCCTCGACGGACCCGGCGGTGTTCCGTTCGGAGACACGGTTGGTTCTAGTGGACACCGTGGTCACTGATAAGAAGGGCAACTACGTTCGCGATCTTGCGCAGAAAGATTTCAAGGTTTGGGAAGATGGCAAGGAACAGCCCGTCAGCAGTTTTTCCTTTGAGGAGAGCACCGGGGTCTCGGACGCACGACCGCGCTACATGGTTCTGTTCTTTGACAACTCGACGATGAACATGGGCGATCAGGCCCAAGCCCGGGCTGCGGCGGCGAAGTTTATCGATGCCAACGCCGGGCCCGATCGTTTGATCGCCATTGCGGATTTCGGCGGTACCGTTCACATTTCGCAAAACTTTACGGCCGACGCGAACCGGTTGAAGCAAGTAGTGATGGGTTTAAAGGGCTCAACAGTTTCTCCGAACGGGGAGCCACCGGTAATGGTAGCGTCGTTGGCCCCTCCACCTATGGCTCCGTCCCTTAGTAATGCGGAAGCGGACTTCGGCATTCATACCGTGCTGCTGGCTCTGCGAAGCCTCGCCAAGAGCCTGTCCACCGTGCCGGGGCGTAAGACTCTGGTCATGCTGACCTCGGGTTTTTCTATGAACCCAGAGTACCAGTCGGAGCTGACCGCGGTTATCAACACGTGCAATAAAGCGAACGTTGCCATTTATCCCATCGACGTTCGCGGGTTGGTGGTTCCGGACTTAGCCCCCGGGTTGGGGCCCCATGGCCGTCTGGTGCTGCCTTCGACCGATTCCGCATCGGCATCGTTCATCCCGGCTACACTTCACTATCCTGTTACGCAGTCTCCTCGCCCAATCCTTCGGCTGACGGCTTTTGCGGAACCGGTTGAGTTTCCGCCGCAACATGTCGGCGGCGGAGGAGGTGGCGGTGGAGGCGGTGGGACTGGAGGCGGCGGTGGTCACGGCGGTGGTGGGACTGGGGGCGGTGGGACCGGCGGGGGCGGTCATGGCGGCGGCGGTCACGGCGGCGGTGGGACTACGGGTGGAGGCGGGACGACTGGCGGCGGTCATGGTGGAACCGGGAGCGGTGGAACCGGCGGCAGAACGGGAAGCGGAGCCAACACGAACCTTTACAGTCCCTACTCTCAGCCCCGGGCGATTGTTCCGCCATTCCCAGCCAGCGCTTCTGACAACCAGCAGGTTCTCTATCAACTCGCCGACGGCACTGGCGGGTTTGTGATCGTCAACACCAATGATTTGTTGGGTGGTCTGGACAGGATCGCCAAAGATCAAAATCAGTATTACCTTCTCGGCTACAAGCCTGCAGTTTCGGACGAAGGGAGCTGCCACACGGTGAAGGTGAAAGTGGACCGTGGAGGAACCACGGTCCGCGCACGAAGTGGCTATTGCAACGCCAGGCCGGCGGATCTTCTGGCTGGAAACCCGGTCGAGAAAGATTTGGAGACGCGGGCTGGCGGCGAGATGAAAGGCAACGTCACCGCTTTGATGCAAGCGCCTTTTTTCTACACCTCGCCCAACACGGCCCAGGTTCATCTTGCCGTCGATATTTCTTCCGCGGCGCTGAAGTTTGAAAAGGTGAAAGGGAAACAACATGCAGCCGTCAACATATTAGGGATCGCCTACAAGCCGGATGGCTCGATTGCTGCGCGCTTCAGCGATACCGCGAATGTGGACCTCGACGGCAAGAAAGAAGTGGAAGAATTCCAGAAAGAGCCGTTTCACTACGAAAATCAGTTTGACATCGCCTCCGGCGAGTACAAACTAAGAGTCGTGTTCAGTTGCGGCAACGAGAGCTTTGGCAAACTCGAAACCCCGCTCTTGATCGACCCGTACGGTGGTAAGGAATTCAGCATCAGCGGGTTGGCCCTGAGCAACAACATTCACCGTGCATCCGATGTCGCCACCGGTCTCGATAGCCAATTGCTCGAAGATCGGACTCCTTTGCTGGTGCAGGGCATGCAGATTTCGCCGTCGGCGTCTAACCATTTCAAGAAGACCGATGTGGCCGGTCTCTACGCGCAGATCTACGAACCACTCTTGAAAGGTCCGAGTCCTCCGGGCGTTGCGTTTGAGCTAAAGGTGGTGGAGCGCAAGAGCGGACAGGAGAAATTCAGCGTTCGCGACAGAATCCCGCAGGGAAAAACTGGAGATCCGGTGATTCCGTTAGGACTCCAAATACCCGTCACGAAGCTTGATCCGGGCTCGTATCGCGTGGAGTTACGCGCCGGTGATTCGGTGGGCAACAACAGCAAGACCCGCACTGCTGATTTTGAGCTGGAATGACACGGGTCTTGCGAGGATTCAAGGCGGAGTCGGCAGTGAAGTTGGGAGATCTAGCTCAGTACGTTCTCGACAAACGCATCCCCTTGGAAATCTGTCTGCTCAGCACGCCCACACTGGCGCTACGCCCAGCTTGGCGGAGCATCCATTCAAGATTCTTATCAAGAGAAATTCCGCGTCACCTTGAATACGGACAACCGACTGATGAGTCATACCACGATGAGCCAGGAATTTGAAGCCGCCGCAGACGCGTTTGGCCTGTCCCTGCACGATTTTTGAGAGAATCACAATCAATGCGATGAAGAGCGCCTTCTTGCCGTACAAAGAACGCTGCAATTTCATCTATTCCGCCATCAAGCCTGGTTATGCCAGGATCCGGGAATCGGCAGGGTCAAAGACGTACCTCTGACATTGCGCAACACGCGGAGATTTCACGTGCAGTCTTCCTAAGCGGCTGGTCCTCACGCTCGCGCTGTCCACGATCTATTCTGGCTATCTCTCCGCCCAGACCTCTGCGCCGACTGGACCGATTCGAATCAAAGTCGTCGTGGTCACCATGTTCGAGCGCGGCGAAGACACCGGCAACACTCCGGGCGAATTTCAGCTTTGGGTGGAACGTGAGCATCTCGACCAGATTCTTCCGCTGCCCCCCGGCGATTCTGCCGCCTTTTTCAGGAAAAGGTCGGCGGGCCCAGAATCCCCGAATTCTTTTCACGCAGCGTTGTGAGTCTCGTCACAGCGAGGGTGAGCCCAGTGAGGTTGAATAGCATTGGCGGGCAATGGAATCGCCGATCAGGCAGGCCGATATACAAAACCATGGAGGTTGGGAAGACGCCTGTTATCGCAGCACTCCACGGACTTGGTTGCGTGACGTCGCTACGAAGCCAGGCACTGGAAATCCCTGTGACTGAGTGCGGCTGCACGGGAAGCTGTGACTGAATTGGATGTTCCCAAAGCGGGCCCAGCGAGGGAGGACGATGGAAAACGCGGTCGGTCTAGTCATGACGGGCGGCGGTGCTCGCGGCGCTTATCAAGCCGGTGTTCTCAAGCGCATTGGCGAGCTGAAACGCGTCCGAACACAGGGTAATCCTTTTCCGATCATAGGAGGCGCTTCCGCGGGAGCGATTAATGGCGCTGCTCTGGCCACAGGTTGCGGCGATTTTGCTCTTGCAACCCAGCGTATTGCAGAGGCTTGGGCGACTCTCAAACCTTCCGAGATCTTTCACTGCGGTCTCTTATCCCAGGCGCAGAATTCCCTGACCTGGATACTCGATCTCTCCTTCGGAGCGATTCTGGGGGGAGGCAATGCCCGATCGTTGTTAGATGCCACTCCCCTACGCCATTTTCTCACTAAGCACCTGGACTGCGACCGGATCCAGGAAAACATCAAGCGCGGGGACCTCTACGCAATCGCGATTTCCGCGACCAACTACAACTCGGGAAAAAGCTATCTCTTCATTCAGGGAAAGAAGGGGCATCCGATGTGGAACCGGATCCGGCTGGTGACGGTTGCGACCAAGATCACGGTCGACCACGTTTGCGCGTCCTCGGCGATTCCCATGGTTTTCCAGCCGCTAAAACTCAAAACTCCGCGTGGTTCCGCCTTCTTCGGCGATGGTTGTCTCCGCCTGCAACAGCCTCTCAGCCCGGT
The DNA here is from genome assembly GCA_963791515.1 of uncultured Acidobacteriaceae bacterium. GTDB lineage: Bacteria > Acidobacteriota > Terriglobia > Terriglobales > Acidobacteriaceae > Sulfotelmatobacter. Next base: position 41,576 of record CAWBSS010000003.1, read on the forward strand.
GATCCGCCTGGGGGCGGAGAAGGTTTTCGCGATTGGCGCGCGCTGCGGAAATAAAGAAAGTAAAGAGGAAATGACGGATGAGAGAAACCCTTCCATCGCGCAAGTGTTGGGAATTCTTTTGAACGTTATGTTTCTGGACCACCTCGCCACGGACCTCGAGCACCTTGAACATTTGAATCAGTTGCTCACCGATGGCCACATCAATCAGCTTGGTATTGAAGGACATGAAAAGATACGGCCATTGGGGACCTTCATCATCACGCCTTCGGTCAATTTATCGGATCTGGCGGAGCAGCACCAGAAAGACATGCCCTCTCTGATCCAGTACTTTGTATCCAGTTTGGGACGAGACGCGGCTTCCTGTGCCGATCTGATGAGTTACCTGCTATTCACGCCCAGCTACACGCGAGACCTCATTGAGATTGGTTACCTTGACGCCAGCGAAAGAATCGAGGAAATCGAAGAGTTTCTCTATTCTTCCAACGAAGGAGACGCTGAAAACCCACTGGCCAGTGGAACGGCAGGAAACGTGCCTAAGGCAGGCTCAGTAACGAAACGGACGGGAAACTTGGTCAGGTCCCGCGGCTAATCATCCGCACGAATGCGACCGCACTTCCCGATGCGACACAGATCACTGACAAACGTGCGCCGCCGGGATGAAAATGCTTTTGTCTGGCTCTCACGGCAGGAATATCGGTCGTGAAGGCATTTCGAGTGACACCTCACCGGGAAGTCCACGCTCGTGGAGGAAATTATGACTACCGCACCTCGCTACCCTGGCATACGAGTCACCGCAAACGGTAATCAGCTCGTCTCCTACCATACGGAAACACGCATTGCCGATGCCGGCGTTTTCTACCCCATCACACCTTCCACCGAATTAGGTGAACTCTATCAACAGTCCTACGCCGAAGGCCGCCTGAATGTTTTCGGCGGCTGCGCTCTGGCTGTGGAAGCCGAGGGCGAGCACGCGGCGCAGGGCGGAGCCATCGCGCACTCAGTCTGTGGCAAACGGGTAGTGAATTTCACCTCCGGCCAGGGAATCCTGTACGGCGTCGAACAGTATTATCACGCGCCGGGCAAGTGCTCGACGATGGTGCTCGAGGTGGTCGCCAGGGCGCTGACCAAACACGCGCTCAACGTGCATTGCGGCCATGACGATGTCTACGGCGCGCTCGACACCGGATGGATCATCCTGTTCGGCAAAGACGCTCAACAAACCGCCGACCAGGCGCTCATCCTACGGCGCGTGACCGAACTGAGCCTGACGCCCGGGATGAACTGCCAGGACGGCTTTCTCACTTCTCATCTGGAGCGAACTTTTTATAAGCACGAGCCGGAACTGATCCGCCTGTTCCTCGGGGCTCCGGACGACATCATCGACTGTCCCACCGAGAGCCAGCGCATCCTGTTCGGTCCAAAGCGTCGCCGGGTGCCGCGCATGATCGATCTCACCAACCCTGTGCTGCTCGGGCCGGTGCAGAATCAAGAGCACTACATGCAGGGCATCGCCGCGCGCCGCAACAACTTCTCCGAACCGATCGCGCAGTTCCTCGAAGAGGCCTACGCGGATTTCGGAAAGCTGACCGGCCGCTATTACGGCATGCTCACCGCCTATAAGGCCGACGACGCGGACACCGTGTTCGTGTCGCTGGGCTCGGCGGCGGAGAACATCGAAGCCGCGGTGGATTATCTTCGCCAACGCAGAGGTGCGAAGGTTGGCTCCATCCACCTCAACGTGATTCGCCCCTTCCCCGAAGCCGCGGTGATCAAGGCGCTCGCCGGAAAGAAAAATGTCATCGTGCTGGAGCGCACCGACGAAGCGATGGCGGGCGACAACCCGATGGGCCGCGACATCCGAACGGCGCTCAATAAAGCGTTGCAGACCGGTGATCGTCCCGCGACCAGCGGGCTGCCTGCCATCACCGCCGAGGAGATGCCCCGCCTATTCTCCGGCATCTATGGCTTGGGCTCGCGGGACTTCCGGCCAGAGCAGGTCTTCGGCGCGTACGAGTTTGCCACGGGCGCTCGCGCTCGCACCGACGGCAAGCGCGCCTCCGACGGAATTTCGTTTATGGTGCTCGGAGTCGATCATCCCTACGAGGTGAAGTCCGATGAAACGCCGTCGCTTCTGCCCGAAGGCGCGGTTGCCGTTCGCTTCCACTCGATCGGCGGCTGGGGCGCAATCACCACGGGCAAGAACCTGGGCGCCATCCTGGGCGATTTGAACGATCTGCTCTACGAGCGCGACAAGATTGTCGACGAACTGGGCAATCCCAAAGAGATCATTCACGTCAGCGCGAATCCCAAGTACGGCTCCGAGAAGAAAGGCGCTCCCACCGCGTACTTCCTGGTCGCGGCCCCGGAAAGAATCCGCGTCAATTGCGATCTTCGTCATGTGACCGTCGTGCTTTGTTGCGACCCGAAGGCATTCACGCACACCAATCCGCTGGCCGGCATGGCCGACGGCGGCTGCCTGGTGTGGGAGTCCGACGAGACGGGCGAAGCGGCTTGGGAGCGGTTGCCTTTATGGGCCCGCAAGCAGGTCATCGAGAAAAACATCCGCGTGTTCACCTTGCCGGGTTTCCAAATCGCGCGCCTTGCGACCGACCGCGCCGATCTTCAACTGCGCATGCAGGGGAACGCTTTTCTGGGCGCATTCTTCGCGGTCTCGCCGCTACTTGGCGAATTCGGCATAACCCAGGAGCAGTTCCGCAAAGTGGTGCAGAAGCAATACGTGAAGAAGTTTGGTCAGCTCGGGGAAGCCGTCGTCAAGTCGAACATGGAAGTGATGACCCAGGGCTTCGAACGCGTCCAGGAGATCCACGTGGGCAAGCTCGAAGCCAAGGACCGCTCCTCGTTGCGCGGTGTGGCGCTTCTTCCTGCGGTCAAAGATGATAACGGCAATGGAGGCCGCTCCTTCCCCGCGCCTGCTGGCCAAGCAGAGCGTACTCCGGTCACTCGGATCGCAACCTTCGATGCCGAATTCCGCTCTGGCTACGGATACAACCAGCCGTCGTCTGCACTGGCTTCGGTCGGCGTCATGGCCGCTGCCAGCGGTGATACGGCGTCGAAGTATGTCGCGCGTCTCATCACGCCGCTCTTCATCCCCGAAAACTGCACCCAGTGCATGGAGTGCATCGCCGTCTGTCCCGATACCGCCCTGCCCAACTGTGCGCAAGACGTAGAGACGATTTTGCACACTGCGGTCACGCACTACGTCACCGATCCGGGCGAGCGCAAGAAGATGTTGCAATCCCTCCCTGAGATCGAGAAACGTACGCGTCAGAGGATGTCCGATGCGGTGGCCAGGAATTCAGCAACACCGCTGCCGCAAATCCTCCGCCAGAGTACGGTCGAGGTCGATGGGTTCTCGGAAGAGGCCAAGCGTCAGCTCTTCGCCATCATCGACAAAGTGCCCATGGCCTACCAGAAGGTGAATGCCATCTTCTCGACTCCGGAGCGAAAGAAGCCGGGCGCCGGCGGAATCTTCTCGATCTTCGTCTCCGACTTATGTAAAGGGTGCGCAGCCTGCGTGACCGCATGCGGCGAGCATGAAGCCCTGAAGATGGTCGAGGAAACCGAGGAGGTCAACGCCGACCATGAAACGGGAACCGGCTTCGTGAATCTTCTGCCGGATACGCCGCAGAAATATCTGGGCCTCTACAACGATGAGCGGCCGCAGGATTCCAAGACCGCTACGCTGCGCAACCTGCTGATGCTCCGGCACAACTACGACGCCATGGTCTGCGGCGATGGCGCCTGCGCCGGCTGCGGCGAGAAGAGCGTGCTGCGCGCGATCGCTGCCGTCACTGAGGCCTACATGAGACCGCTCTACCACGCGAAAGCCGACCGTCTGCAAGCGAAAGCAGACGAACTCGACGAGGTGGGAGTGGGAAAGCTGACTGCGCTCAAAGACAGGAACCCAGAAGAGTACGACCTGCTGCGGCAGGCCGTGGCTCATTTGATCATGGGGCTGGGCGGCGAGGACGACCGTGATACCAAGGCGCGCATTGCGCACTACGGCCCCATCTCTGACCAGGCAATCGTGGACGCTCTCACCTGCGTCATGCGGCAGGAGGCCTTCAATCACAAGCAACTTCAGGCGATTGACGGGCGGCTTCCGAACGGCATGTGCGTTATGGCGATGACCGCGCATACGGGCTGCAACACGGTCTACGGCTCGACTCCACCCAACAACCCGCATCCTTATCCCTGGATGAACTCGCTCTTCCAGGATGGCGTCACCGTCGGCTGGCTGGTGGGCGAGAGCTTCATCGTCGATCACGGCCATCGCTCCGTCATCCCCGAGCGGCTTGCCGATGCACTGCTCGGTCGCGAAAAGGAAGTCATCACGCCGCGCGAGTATTACGAGTTCGCGCACTTTAGCGACGCGCTCATGACCGATCAAGAGGTCCTTGAGTTGCCCAAAGTATGGGCGGTCGGTGGCGATGGAGGCATGGGCGACATCGGCTACCAGAACACGTCGAAGGTGATTCTCCAGAATCGCCCCAACGTGAAGGTAGTCATGCTCGACACCCAGCTTTACTCCAACACCGGAGGACAGAACTCCGATTCGACACCGATGCTGGGCGGCAATGACATGAATGTCTTCGGAGCGGCGACCCAAGGCAAGACCACCGAAAAGAAGACCGTCGCCGAGACGTTTTTGGCGGGGCATGGATCTCCCTTCGTCGCGCAGGTCTCGCTGGCGAACCCACCCAAGTTATTGCGGGCGATTCTCGATGGCATCGAGTACCGTGGGACAGCATTCCTTCAGTGTTTCACGACCTGCCAACCGGAGCACGGCGTGGGCGACGACATGGCGCTCACCCAGGCACAGCGCGTGCGCGACTCGCGGGGCGCGCCGGAGTTCGTCTTCAATCCCCGTCTCGGCGAAACCTTTGCGGAAACGCTCGATCTCAAGGGCAACCCCTCGCCCGATAAGGATTGGTACGAGTCGAAGACGAAGGGCGCGGAAGAAGTTTCGCGTTATACCGTTGCCCACTGGTGCCTTACGGAAGCCAGATTCCGCAACCATTTCAAGAAGATCAAGAAGGACCAGGCGGACAAGCTGATCCCACTGGAAAACATGCTCGTCCGCATTATTCAGCAGGATGTCGTGTATCGCCGTTACCTGCTTCCCGAACACCGCTCCTACGTCCCCGACTTCGGCGTTACCATCAAAGTCCAGGGCGCCAAAGGAGACGTCGAGTACCGGGCGATCTCACGGCAGCTCGTACTGTTCTGCGTCGAGCGTCGTAAAGCGTGGCGGATGCTGCAAAGCAAAGCGGGCATCGTAAACAAAGACTATGCAGCCCAAAGATCGATCTTGGCCGAGGTCGATGCCGGCAAGATCTCCAAGGAGGAGTTGTTCGCACGCGGGGAGCAGTTGCTGAGGGATCGCCTGCAACCCGGCGGCGTGGCGAAGCCGGCTGAACCAAGGCCGGATCCGGTTTTGGTCTCTTCCTAAACCGCGCTGTACCCCGGTTCCAATGACGTGCACGATTCGTGTGGAAACCGCACAGATCCAATTGACTTTGACGTTGCGAGAGCGCTCCAACTCAACGACCAGCAATAAGATTCAGCACTTCCTGCTTCGCGATCGCGATGCCATCTTCTGAGATGAATTGGCGCAGTGACCTTCAGATTCATTCGACAGTAATACTCAAGTTGGCCCCCTCGGGATGGCTTCCTATCGTAGGCATCTCGGAAATTATCCATAAACGGGCTTGGAGGAGATCACTGGAGATCTCCTCGAAGCCGACTTGAACTAAGCCGCTTTGCGGCGGACGCTTTCGCGTGTTGCTGAGCCGATGGTCGAGGTGATCTGAGCTAGTTTGTGTCGCAGAGGAGGAACTCTCTGTGACCCATCTACGTCAGATCATGCTTGAGGAGCTACGGCGCCGCAACTACGCCGAGTCCACCATCCACATTTACATCCAGACGGTCGAGCATTTCAGTCGGCACTTCCATCGTCCGCCCGATCAGCTTGGCCCCGAGCATATTCGCCAGTATCAGGCCGCGCTGTTCACGCGCTGGAAGCTGGCCCCGAACACCGTGACGCAGCGCTTGGCCGCTTTGCGCTTCTTCTATGTTCAGGTATTGAAGCGCGGATGGAGCGTTGCCGAGACGCCGTATCCGAAGAAGGTTTTGCACTTACCGCAGGTGCTGAGCCAGGACGAAGTGGCGCGTCTGATCGACGCGGCAGAGTTTCCCTTTCATCGCATTCTGCTGATGACACTCTATGCCACGGGCGCACGCCGCGCAGAAGTGGCACACCTCAAGATCAGCGACATCGACAGCCAGCGGATGGTTATTCATATCCGGGGAGGCAAGGGACGCAAGGACCGCGATGTCATGCTCAGCCCGAAGCTGCTCGATGCCCTGCGCGTCTACTGGCGCGGGCTTCGGCGCAAGCCCACCGACTGGCTGTTCCCCGGCAACCGATGGCACACAGCGAGTCATCCAGTCTCCACCAAGGTTCTCTGGCACGCCTGTCAGCAGGCCGCCGAACGCGCCGGCCTTGAACACAAGCACATACATCCCCACACTCTGCGCCACTGCTTTGCCACGCATCTGCTCGAAGCCGGCGCCGACCTGCGCACCATCCAGATACTGCTGGGACATCGCGACCTGGAGGAAACCACGATCTATCTGCACCTGTCCCGGCGGCATCTCAGCGCCACCGGCAGTCCGCTGGATGCACTCCCCATCCGAGGAGAAGGAGAGCCGACACAGAGCGCATGAACCGGCCTCCTCTGGAGGTGGCCGACATCGTTCGCTGTGCCGGGCAGTCCTTCGTCGAGCGCAGTCGCAAGTGGATCAACGGCCAACACGAAAAGGTGTTGCTGGCCATCACACGCTGCCGCACCGCCGCGTTGGGTGGACATCGCGATCAGTGCTCGGACTGCGGACATACTGCCATCTCTTACAACTCGTGCAGAAACCGGCATTGCCCCAAGTGTCAGGGCAACGCCCGCCTGCGCTGGCTCCAGGCGCGAGAGCGGGAGTTGCTGCCCGCCAGCTACGTGCATGTCGTCTTCACCCTGCCCCGGGAACTGGCTCCGATCGCCTTGCAGAATAAACGTCGGATCTACAACTTGCTGTTTCACGCCAGCGCTGCAACTCTGCTGGAAGTCGCCCGCGATCCACGCCACCTGGGAGCCGAGATCGGTTTCTTCAGCGTGCTCCATACCTGGGACCAGCGACTGCAGCATCATCCTCATGTTCACTGCGTGCTGGCCGCCGGCGGTCTCGCTCCGGACCACTCCCGCTGGATCTCCTCGCGCCGCTCCTTCTTCCTTCCCATCAAGGTGCTCAGTCGTGTCTTCCGCGGCAAGTTCGTCGCCGGACTCAAGACCGCCTTTCATGCGGGTGCACTCCAGTTCCACGGACATCTCTTACCGCTTGCCGAACCACGTGCCTTGGCCTCGTGGCTACGGGTACTGTTCCGCCACGACTGGGTCGTCTACGCCAAGCGCCCTTTCGGCGGGCCAGAACACGCACTGCGCTATCTCGGTGCCTACACCCACCGCGTTGCCATTTCCAACAGCAGGCTGGTTGCTCTCTCCGAGGGCAACGTAACTTTTCGCTGGCGCGACTCCGCTCACGGCAACAAGAAGCGGCTGATGACTCTGCCCGTCGAAGAGTTCTTGCGCCGATTCCTGCTTCACCTGTTGCCGTGCGGCTTTATGCGCATCCGCAATTTCGGATTTCTTGCCAACCGACGCCGAGCAGAACTCCTTCCACTCTGTTTCCGATTGCTCCAGCAATCCGATCAGCCCGCAGCAGGCACCCACTCGCCGGCCGCGCTCCCCACTCACTCACAATGGAACTGTCCGCTTTGCGGCGGAACCATGCACGTTGTCGAGCGCCTCTCCGCCGCGCAACTTCTCCTCCGATCTCCGCCTCATCTCAGCCGGTGCGCCGCATGAATCCACATCTCCAGCCTCGAATCTTGCTCGTGCTTCGGCGCGCACACTGGTTCTCTGTCTCGCACCTGTCTGAATGCAGTATGGTGGTGGGATTCAGACTCTCCGATGCGCCGACCCACGCCCATTCTCTCTGCGACCCGCTACTGAAACCCAAGCGCTCTGACCGCAACGGCACTCTCGCAAACGATCAAGACCGGCTCATCCAGATACAAATCCCATAGTCCCCCAGGGGCTTCCTTCAAGTCGCTGTATCTGAAGCGCCCCTTCACAGCGTCTCAACTCCAAGCTCTCCGCTCGTGGGCGCTTCAGATACAGCACTAAGACTTCTGTCCCGGAATGACTTCCCGGTCGGCCCTCATTCGGGACAATCCGAAACGATTCGCGAGCCCTGGCAGCATCACTTCAGCATTCCGACTCATCAGGACAAATATCTCGGAACGGGGCTCAGATTTCCGGATAGCCGAGTCTGCACTTAGATCGACTTTGCGCCTTAAGAACCGCTTCGCGGACTCTCCAACCCCAGCTTGTCTCCTCCCCTTCTGCTGGGCGACGAGCCGAGGCAATCTCGATTCCGTCACGGGCGAAGACATCCTGGCGCTTCTCGACGATCTTCCACAAGGAGTCAACAGCACCGTGTTTCTGATGACGCACCACAGACCTTGCCACGAGCTCCTACGATCGTGTGATCATCCTTCGCGATGGTCGCATCGTAAAACAACAGCAGCCCAATATTGCTCTAGCAGCGCGCTTCGACCGGGACGAGGTCACTCGAACCTTTGGGACTGGCCAAGATGGAACTTGGTTCGAGCAGTCCACAGGAGGGAAAAACAAGTGCACAGTGGGGCCCCGTTTGTGCAGTAAAAACAGTCACTTCTCTGCATTTTCGCTAGAATATCATGCCGAGATGCTGGACGAAAAAGACATGCGCATGCGCAAACCACCGATTCTTTTGGGCTGCCTGATTTTCGCCTGCGCCCTGGCCGCGACCCAGGACGAGGACTTTGGCAAGGTTCAGATGAAGGTCACCAAAGTGGCCGGCAGCGTCTACATGCTGGAAGGCGCCGGGGGCAACATCGGCGCATCGGTGGGCGATGACGGCATCGTGGTGATCGACGACCAGTACGCTCCGCTGGCGGAGAAGATTCAGAGGGCGCTAAAGGGAATCACTGACAAACCGGTACGCTTCGTCATCAATACGCACTATCACGAAGATCACACGGGCGGGAACACCTATTTCCAAAAGCAGGCACCCATCATCGCGCACGACAATGTGCGCAAGCGGCTGGAGAGCGGAGGCTCCGCCGGCAATGGCGGTTCTGTGCATTTCGACGCCAAGCCCCAGCCTAGGGAAGCGCTGCCCATTATCACTTTCGACCATGACGTTACCCTGCATCTGAACGGCGAAGATATTCGCGCGTTGTACTTTCCGGCGGGGCACACCGATGGCGACTCCATCGTCTTCTTCCCCAAATCGAATGTCGTACACATGGGAGACGACTTCGGAACCTATGGCTTCCCCTTCATCGACGTGGACAGCGGCGGCAGCATCGATGGCATGATTGACGCGGTCGAAAAGGTCATCGCGCAACTGCCGCGGGATGTGAAGGTGATTCCGGGGCATGGTCCCATTTCCAGCATCGACGACATGCGAGTCTACGTCAATATGTTGAAGGAGACTCGTGAGGTCGTGCAGAACGCTCTAAAAGAAGGCAAGACATTCAATCAGATGAAACAGGCCAGGATCCTGGATCCGTGGAAGAAATACTCCGGAGACTTCATCAGCGAAGACGCCTACCTCGAGACGCTGTTCAATTCGCTAACGGGACAGAAAAACGGAAAGTTCATCAAGCACAACTGACTTCCCCCATTGAAGTCCCCCGTTGGTTTTGACATCAGACTATCGGATTGGAACGCGGTAGATATTTCGGTGCTCCGTCGAGCGGTCGAAAGCGTAGCGGGAAACGTCAGGACCTGGATGAATAAGGTCATCGACCACTTTGACTCCATGCACGTGGAGTAAATCGCTCTCCGATTTTATGCCGGCGTCAGGCAGGCCGGGGAAGCTTTCACCAGGATGCAAGGGAACAATGAAGGTCTGGAAATTCCTGGAAGGTCCGCCACCCGGTAATCCGAGGTACAGAAATTTCCCATCCCCGGTCCACCTGACAACGCACAAGTTGTAGCAGACACGTTTCGCTGTTCCATCGTCGACGCGGTAGGCGAACACCCCTCGGGGCGCCTCCTTGTCGCCGGATGGGGCCTCGGCTACGGCCCACTTGCCGTCGGCTGAAACCGTCTCGAAGCGAACGACCGGATTGAGCGACACCTTGGTTCGCTGCCCACCGTCGAGCGGGCGACGGTAGAGATACGAGAGCCCGCCTTCTTGTGCCTGGAAAAACAAGTCGCCCGCCGGCCCGAATACAGGATTACGCTCAGGAGAACCAGACTCCAGTTTGCGCGGAGGGGAACGATGATCGAGCGCTGCGACCCACAGGTGAGGCTCCCCCTTAGAGTCCAACGAATCAATCACGATTTGTTTGCCGTCGGGGGACACGTCAAACGAATTGGCGACCGCGGACACATCAAAAGAATCGGCGATCACCATTCCGGGCACGGGCCTCTCCAGTGTTCCGGAACTCAGATCGGCTACCCAGAATTCCTCAGGTTCTCTGGAGCTACGCCGGCCCCAGAAATAGAGTCTCGTGCCATCGGGTGAGAAGATTGACCGTGAAGCCGTCTGTTCAGCCATTAAACCTGCCGAACCCTCGAACGGGATTTGCCGCTCGCCAGTTTTATCATGCACCCAGACGCTGCTTGTGGTGAGGCCCACTGACGTGAGCAGTGAGCGACCGTCAGGTGCGACCGCGATGCCTTCCTGTTCCGTGGGGCCGAAGGTAAGTTGTTCAAGTCGCCCGTCCGGGAACGCCTGCCGCCAGAGATGGAAGCCGTCGCCCTTGTTGGCGCTGAAAAACATCCATTTCCCATCCGGGGACCAGCCCGCATAGTCGCAGTTCCCACGCGCAGGACCGACGACTTTGCCCAGGGAGCCGCCGTCAAACGGGACCAGGCGGCAAGGCATGTCGCCGACGGCCGGCCCCATCTCCGTGGCGATCAAAACCCATTTGTGATCGGGCGAAAGATAGGAGTGATGCGCCATCCCCTCTATCTGTGCAGGGACGTAAACGTCGCGCTCATCACCGCGGCTCTCGGTCGCGGTTACCACAGCCATGTGAATGCCGCTTTTTATCTGCGAGAAAAGGATGTGCCGGTCATCCACCCAGGTAAGCCCAGACGCATTGGGCAGCATCAACAGGGGTTGGCCGCCAAGCACCGGCACGACCCAGGTATCCCAGGGCGGTGCGACGGTGTAAGCGATGCGAGAGCCGTCCGGTGAGAATGCCGGAGTCGCTTTCAGTATCGCCTGGTGAGTCAGCTGCAGGGGCTCACCCCGGGGAAGGAACTTGACGTAGACTTCTCCACTGGACGTGAACGAGTTCGAGCCATGAATAAAGGAGAGCATGCGGCCATCGGGGGATAAAGCAGGTGCGACGGCGGCGTCAGGGAAGTTCGTCAATTGCTCCCACTCCGGCTGCGGAGCAACCTGCCTATTCGCCTGGTAATACATGTATGTGGCGACGGCAGCGAGGGCTACGGCGGCCAAGCCCCCGGCGACATAGAAGCGTTTGTTTCGAGGGCTTCGCTGAGCAGCAGTCACGTCGCTCCGGCCCGCACCCGACGCAGGTAAGTCTGAGATCGCTTCCAACGCGAAGGCCACATCCCGAACGGAGTGGAACCGGTCACCGGCATTTTTCTCCAGGCAGCGTCGTACGATTCGATCGAAAGCGGGCGGAACTGCTGGATTGATCCCCGACAAAGCCGGGGGATCGTGACTCAAAATCGCCTGAATGGTATCGGCTGCGGTGTCGCCGTGGAATGCCCTCTTACCCGAGAGCATCTCGTAAATGATGGCGCCCGAGGCGAAGATGTCGGCCCGTTGATCTACATCCAGCCCGCGTATCTGTTCCGGCGGCATGTATCCGACTGTGCCCATCACCGCTCCGGCACTCGTCTCTCTGCTCAGCGTTTTAGCGTCTGGACCTTGGGGAATGACAAGTTTGGCCAAGCCGAAGTCGAGAATCTTCAGGTGTCCGTCTTTGGTTAAGAACAGATTTTCCGGTTTCAGGTCGCGATGGACAATTCCTTTGGCGTGCGCGGCGGCCAGACCACTAGCCATCTGCAACGCCAGATCCACGGTCTTGCGTATAGGGAGAGGTCCCCTCTCCACACATTGCCGCAGAGTTTCCCCCTCCAGCAGTTCCGATACAACGTAGGGAATCGCCTGGTCGGTGGTGCCCACGTCGTAAATGGCGAGAATGTTGGGATGGTTCAGCGCTGCCGTGGCCCGTGCTTCCTGCTCGAAGCGCCACAACCGTTCCGGATCGCGTGAGAACATGCCCGGCAGAATCTTAATCGCCACATCGCGGCCCAGCCGTGGATCGTGCCCGCGATAAACCTCTCCCATGCCACCAGCCCCGATCAATAACTGCACTTCATAGTGAGCCAGTTTTGTTCCCGCCGGGAGTACGGCACCAACTCCGGAAGAAAGAAAGTTGGACGGCGCTTCGCCGCCCGGAGAGAGCAGCGACTCTACTTCCCCGCGCAATAAGGGGTCTCCGGAGCAAGCGTGGTCGAGGAACTCCGATCGCCGCTCCGGAGGAAGCTCATGCGCCTCGTAGAGCACAGCCTTGATTTTCTGCCAGCGCTCTGGAGCCATGCTGGTCATGCACGGCTCATTTGCTTGTGCAACCACAAGCGCGCTGTCGTCCAATCTCTTTTAACCGTGGCTGGAGAGACCGCAAGAACCTCGGAAGTCTCTTCGATGGTCAGTCCGCCGAAAAAGCGCAGTTCCACGATGCGGCCCTGTTGTGGGTCCAGGCGGGCGAGTTCTTTCAGGGCGTCGTCGAGGGCAACCAGGTTGACCTCCCGGGCGATGGGAAGGGCCATGGTTTCATCCAAAACCAACTTTAGTCCGCCGTCACGCTTCGCGGCACGATGGCCGCGAGCGTAGTCCACGAGTATCTGACGCATGAGCTGGGCTGAGACGGCAAAGAAACTGGAGCGGCTTTCAAAATGCACCTTCTCTCTCTGAGTGAGGCGCATGTAGGCTTCGTGCACCAGAGCTGTGCTTTGCAGCGTGTGCTCGGGACGTTCCTTGCGCAGGCACCGGTGGGCTAACCGGCGCAAGTCGGCATAGACCAGCGGCACCAGGGCACGCAGTGCCTCCGCATCGCCCGCTTGCCACTTTCCCAGCAATTCACTGACAGGCCTAGACGAAACGCGTGACACGTGCTCCCCCCGAGACGGCTGCAGAAGCCGGCTTTGGAGTCACACGATATCCCGGGCTTGAAACAAAGTCAACCTATTGAAAAGACTGCCGGTTGTGTCTGGACCTGTTCAGATCGACGCTGCCTGCGCGAGAAATTATTGCATCGCATGAGCCAATCCGCAGGGCAATTCCGCTGAAGCAGATGAAGGGCAGACCGAATGTCGGCATTGAATTCTGCTCGTGAGGAGAAACAACATGCAATTCACAACAACCAACAAAGTAGTTTCAATCCTAGCTGTGCTGGCCGTGCTGGTATCAGGGGCGGCTGCACAGAGCAAGAAACGTCAGCATTGCCACCCCGTCGGCGGGATGCTGATGACGAACCTGGGCGCGGTCGACCAAGCCACCACCATGGGACCCGCGACCGGAGACTTGAAAGGAGCAGTGGGCGCCACCATCCTCAGCACCGAGGTCAACGGAAACACGCTGGTTTTCCATGTCCAGCATCACTGGGTCACGGATGCGGGAGACACGCTCGCGTTTGACCCGGCAACCGCTACGACAACCCAAGTGGCTACCGGTCTGTACGCCGTGGTTAGCTATCCCGTCCACCTTACCGGTGGGACGGGCAGGTATGCCCACGTGACCGGAGACTTCAACAACATCGGAGAAGCCGACCTGAATAACGGTCAGATCGTGTTGCGCTATACCGGACAGATTTGTTTCGCGAATGGGGACTAATCAATGATCCCTTGCTCTGATTGGATGCCCGAGGAGACTGACTCTAAACCTGAACCGATTTCAACAAGGAGAAACAAGATGAAAACCAATATGCAACGCGCCGCCGTGGTGCTTCTCGTGATCACTGCTCTCACGGCTCTGACTGGGGGGCAGGCCTTCAAGCTTCACGCCGACTCGCAAGTCTGCACCAACGCGATCTTGCGCGGGGGATACGGAGCAGGTACCACCGGCCTGATCAACAGCTCCAGTAATTCCAACGACGTTACCATTCCGACCTTTGTACCCTTCGCCGAGGCTGTCCATTTCGTCTTTGATGGAAACGGCAAATTCTCTGGCTCTTCCACCGCGGATTACGGGGGCACTAATTTCCCCGTGACCTTCACCGGAACCTATTTGGTCAGGCCGAATTGCACCGGCAAGCTGACCGCGGACGCAGGCGACAACGGCATCATTCACCGCGATCTGGTGATCGTCGACAGCGGGAAAGAGGTCGAGTTTGTGAGCACTGACCCCGGACTCGCGATTGCCGGTTACATGAAGAAGCAGCACACCGACTAGCAACCGAGCCTTCTACGTATGACCGACAATCTCAACGCGTCGGCCGCGGTCCGGAAACGGGCTTGGAGGAGATCAATGGCGATCTCCTCGAAGCCGACTTGAACTAAGCCGCTTTGCGGCGGACGCTTTCGCGTGTTGCTGAGCCGATGGTCGAGGTGATCTGAGCTAGTTTGTGTCGCAGAGGAGGAACTCTCTGTGACCCATCTACGTCAGATCATGCTTGAGGAGCTACGGCGCCGCAACTACGCCGAGTCCACCATCCACATTTACATCCAGACGGTCGAGCATTTCAGTCGGCACTTCCATCGTCCGCCCGATCAGCTTGGCCCCGAGCATATTCGCCAGTATCAGGCCGCGCTGTTCACGCGCTGGAAGCTGGCCCCGAACACCGTGACGCAGCGCTTGGCCGCTTTGCGCTTCTTCTATGTTCAGGTATTGAAGCGCGGATGGAGCGTTGCCGAGACGCCGTATCCGAAGAAGGTTTTGCACTTACCGCAGGTGCTGAGCCAGGACGAAGTGGCGCGTCTGATCGACGCGGCAGAGTTTCCCTTTCATCGCATTCTGCTGATGACACTCTATGCCACGGGCGCACGCCGCGCAGAAGTGGCACACCTCAAGATCAGCGACATCGACAGCCAGCGGATGGTTATTCATATCCGGGGAGGCAAGGGACGCAAGGACCGCGATGTCATGCTCAGCCCGAAGCTGCTCGATGCCCTGCGCGTCTACTGGCGCGGGCTTCGGCGCAAGCCCACCGACTGGCTGTTCCCCGGCAACCGATGGCACACAGCGAGTCATCCAGTCTCCACCAAGGTTCTCTGGCACGCCTGTCAGCAGGCCGCCGAACGCGCCGGCCTTGAACACAAGCACATACATCCCCACACTCTGCGCCACTGCTTTGCCACGCATCTGCTCGAAGCCGGCGCCGACCTGCGCACCATCCAGATACTGCTGGGACATCGCGACCTGGAGGAAACCACGATCTATCTGCACCTGTCCCGGCGGCATCTCAGCGCCACCGGCAGTCCGCTGGATGCACTCCCCATCCGAGGAGAAGGAGAGCCGACACAGAGCGCATGAACCGGCCTCCTCTGGAGGTGGCCGACATCGTTCGCTGTGCCGGGCAGTCCTTCGTCGAGCGCAGTCGCAAGTGGATCAACGGCCAACACGAAAAGGTGTTGCTGGCCATCACACGCTGCCGCACCGCCGCGTTGGGTGGACATCGCGATCAGTGCTCGGACTGCGGACATACTGCCATCTCTTACAACTCGTGCAGAAACCGGCATTGCCCCAAGTGTCAGGGCAACGCCCGCCTGCGCTGGCTCCAGGCGCGAGAGCGGGAGTTGCTGCCCGCCAGCTACGTGCATGTCGTCTTCACCCTGCCCCGGGAACTGGCTCCGATCGCCTTGCAGAATAAACGTCGGATCTACAACTTGCTGTTTCACGCCAGCGCTGCAACTCTGCTGGAAGTCGCCCGCGATCCACGCCACCTGGGAGCCGAGATCGGTTTCTTCAGCGTGCTCCATACCTGGGACCAGCGACTGCAGCATCATCCTCATGTTCACTGCGTGCTGGCCGCCGGCGGTCTCGCTCCGGACCACTCCCGCTGGATCTCCTCGCGCCGCTCCTTCTTCCTTCCCATCAAGGTGCTCAGTCGTGTCTTCCGCGGCAAGTTCGTCGCCGGACTCAAGACCGCCTTTCATGCGGGTGCACTCCAGTTCCACGGACATCTCTTACCGCTTGCCGAACCACGTGCCTTGGCCTCGTGGCTACGGGTACTGTTCCGCCACGACTGGGTCGTCTACGCCAAGCGCCCTTTCGGCGGGCCAGAACACGCACTGCGCTATCTCGGTGCCTACACCCACCGCGTTGCCATTTCCAACAGCAGGCTGGTTGCTCTCTCCGAGGGCAACGTAACTTTTCGCTGGCGCGACTCCGCTCACGGCAACAAGAAGCGGCTGATGACTCTGCCCGTCGAAGAGTTCTTGCGCCGATTCCTGCTGCACCTGTTGCCGTGCGGCTTTATGCGCATCCGCAATTTCGGATTTCTTGCCAACCGACGCCGAGCAGAACTCCTTCCACTCTGTTTCCGATTGCTCCAGCAATCCGATCAGCCCGCAGCAGGCACCCACTCGCCGGCCGCGCTCCCCACTCACTCACAATGGAACTGTCCGCTTTGCGGCGGAACCATGCACGTTGTCGAGCGCCTCTCCGCCGCGCAACTTCTCCTCCGATCTCCGCCTCATCTCAGCCGGTGCGCCGCATGAATCCACATCTCCAGCCTCGAATCTTGCTCGTGCTTCGGCGCGCACACTGGTTCTCTGTCTCGCACCTGTCTGAATGCAGTATGGTGGTGGGATTCAGACTCTCCGATGCGCCGACCCACGCCCATTCTCTCTGCGACCCGCTACTGAAACCCAAGCGCTCTGACCGCAACGGCACTCTCGCAAACGATCAAGACCGGCTCATCCAGATACAAATCCCATAGTCCCCCAGGGGCTTCCTTCAAGTCGCTGTATCTGAAGCGCCCCTTCACAGCGTCTCAACTCCAAGCTCTCCGCTCGTGGGCGCTTCAGATACAGCACTAAGACTTCTGTCCCGGAATGACTTCCCGGTCGGCCCTCATTCGGGACAATCCGAAACGATTCGCGAGCCCTGGCAGCATCACTTCAGCATTCCGACTCATCAGGACAAAATATCTCGGAACGGGGCTCAGATTTCCGGTTAGCCGAGTCTGCACTTAGATCGACTTTGCGTCTTAAGAACCGCTTCGCGGACTCTCCAACCCCAGCTTGCCTCCTCCGCTTCTGCTGGGCGACGAGCCGAGGCAATCTCGATTCCGTCACGGGCGAAGACATCCTGGCGCTTCTCGACGATCTTCCACAAGGAGTCAACAGCACCGTGTTTCTGATGACGCACAACAGACCTTGCCGCGAGCTTCTACGATCGTGTGATCATCCTTCGCGATGGTCGCATCGTAAAAGAACAGCAGCCCAATATTGCTCTAACAGGATCCCCGGCTTGAAATCGCGCCCCCACACTAGCGGGGCCAGGATCTCGACAGCGCCGTCACCGCCATGCGTGTCGGTTTGACGGGTTCTGAAATGGGCTGTATACGACGGCTCGAGAATCACTACCCGTCGCCCTGGATGGGCGCGATACGGACTTTGGCTGTATACATAACTATGACCTTCCTGCGCCGCGTCGTAATGCTCTCTCGCAGCCACAGGTTTGGCCGGTATCCAGAAGCCAGATGGGCGAATTGCGCCTTTGGGGCGATTCAAGTGTCGATAGCTTTGCTAGTGCTGTTGTCGCTGGGGCATCCATTGCCGGCCTTCGCGGCGAATTCTGACCTGGAGACTGTGCTGACAGGCTCGCGCCAGCGTATTGAGAAATTGGACTACCGCGTGACCGGGCGACTCACACGGGTGGAAGGCAATGGCAAGCGCACGAGCTACAAGTTTGCCGCCAAGGCTCACTGGTTTCCCGACGGTCTGCGCGTGCTATGCGAGATCTCGGGGCCCGGCTCAGAGAAGACGAGCGTTCTTCTGCATATGACCGTGAGTGGGCACGTGACTATCGAGGCGGTACTTCCTGGCGAGAAGGTCGCTAGCATGTTGCCATTCGAACGTTGGAACGACCCACTCGTGGGAACAGACTTCTCCTATGGAGACATGGTAGAGAGCCAGTTCTTCTGGAAGCATCAGGACCTTCTGGCACCGGAGAAATACGGCGCACGGGATTGCTTTGTCCTTAAGAGTGTGTCCGGCTCTGAAGACCGGACCTACTATGATTCTGTAACATCGTGGATTGACCGCGGCATTTTGTACCCTGTGCATGTGGTGAAGACGCTTCGGAGGACGGGACTGCAGAAGGAATTCATTTACTATGGGCTGCGGCAGGTCGGCGGCGCTTGGTCCGCGTCGCAAGTGGAGGCAAAGCTGCAGGGCAAGCCCGGCTCCTCGATTCTAGCAATCGAATGGGGCTCGGGAAGGGCAAACCTTGGACGCAAGGACCTTGATATCGGCCGGTCCAGCGCTCAAGGAGAGAAAGTGAAATAAATCGCGATCAGGCTCTTCAAGGCCCTATGCTGTCACTGGAGCATCCACGATGCTTGCCGTCATGGGACAAGCTCCTTTTCAGACGTGTCGCCGGGGCCCCATAAAGACCAAAGGGCCACCAATTCCAATCGCCGGCAAGTTGCAAGAGTGCCGGCCCGACCACCATCCGCACAACTGTAGCGTCAATGAACACCGCCACGGCGAGCGTAAAGCCCAGCATTTGGACGACCAGAAAGCTTCCCACGGTGAATACGCTGAAGACGGCAATCATAATTGCCGCGGCACTCGTGATGAGCCCGGCCGTCCGCGCCAGGCCCTCGATCACCGCTGATCTCTCGGATAGACCGCGCCGCCGTTCTTCGAGGACTCGTGCGACCAGGAAGACCTCATAGTCCATGCTCAATCCGAAGACGATGGCAAACGAGAGAATCGGCACGATCGGGTATACAGTGCCGGTCGGTCCATCGAGCCCTAAGAGTTTGCTGCCGTGGCCTTCCTGAAAAACGAGAACTAACGCACCGAATGAAGCGCCAACGGAGAGCAGATTGAGCAGAATTGCTTTGACAGCCGCGAATAGAGAACGTAACCCGATCAGCAGCGCCAGCAAGCTCCCCAATATGACGCCAAGGACTACCCTCGGCAACCGCTCTTTTACTACCGAGTCATAATCTGCTTCGAGTGCGGGAACGCCGCCGACGCGCAGCACAGCGCCGGGCACGCCGGTGATCGTCGCGACATCGGAAGAACGCACCTCTCGTACCCATCGTATCTGTTCGTTGGGCGAAAGAGTGGCGGTGGGCAGCAACTCAATCAAGGCAGCTTGGCCATCGCTGCGAAGAAAACTCTTGCGGATTGACTCGGGCACGTCGTCGACAGCATTCGCAGTGTCGGACATTCCCGTGAGGGTCGGAAGAGATAAGACCTCTTGTGCTCTAGGATCGCTCTGGAAGCGCTTCGTCAAGCGATTGACGGCAAGCCAGCCAGCCGGCGAGAGCAACGGATACTGCGGCGGCAACTCCAGGACCACTCGGAGGGACTGCACAATACCCGACCGCCCCATGCTTTGAAGGGTGTGCAGTGCTTGCACCGATTCGGCTGC
The DNA here is from genome assembly GCA_963791515.1 of uncultured Acidobacteriaceae bacterium. Lineage (GTDB taxonomy): Bacteria > Acidobacteriota > Terriglobia > Terriglobales > Acidobacteriaceae > Sulfotelmatobacter. Next base: position 61,298 of record CAWBSS010000003.1, read on the forward strand.
GGCCGGGAGCGAGTTGTGGTCAGGAACCCCGGGAGAGATTCTCCGTGCTTGGAATGCAAGGATCAATAGCGGAATCCCGGCGACAAGCAGAGCTGTCCAGGGCCGGTGGGTTACGATGCTGCCCCACCGCACCCACCGCGCACTCGCCGCGCATAGGTTCTCCCGCGTTTTGAATCGCCTGGCTGGAAGACGCACTCTGGCGGCATTGATGCGATGCCCTAGCAGACCAAGCACCCAAGGCACAATGAATGTACACAGCATGACACTCAAAACGGTTACCAGCAGGCCAGCTATCCCGATGGAGCGCAGTTCGCTGATGGGCACAGTCAGCAGCGCTGAAAATCCGATTGCAACTGTCGTGGCCGAGATTATCAGCGTACGCCCCGCTTGCCCGGCAGCAATATCGGCAGCTTGGCCGGGATCATAGCCCTCGGCCAATGCTTCGCGAAACCGACTCACCATCAGCAATGCGTAGTCGATGCCCAAGCCAAGGCCGAGCATCGTCGCCAGATTCTGCACCAGAATCGACAGCTGCAGATAATGCGCGAGTATTGCAGCCGCACCCATCGCCATCGAGATGGAGAGTAGTCCAACTCCCAGCGGCAATAGCGCGGCCACAAGACTGCCGAAAGCCAGCAACAGCAGCAAGAGAGTTACCGGCATCGCTCGTTCCTCGGCATGCTTGACGTCATCTGCACTGACCTTGCGAAGATCGAAGTTCAGTGGCGTTTCACCAGTAATCTCCAGTTTGACATCGGGGTATTGCGACTTAAGCTGACCTTCCAGCCAGTCTGCTCTTGCCCTCAGTTGGGGGACCAACGCCTCGACAGTTTCATCGTGTGGGTCCAACCCCACGATGATCAAGGCCCCGCCATTGTTCCCAGTGAACAGAGCATCTGGCCAATCCAGACTCGAGACGGCACCCGACACTCCTGGCACGCTACGCAGTGAACTCGTTAAGAAGCCCAATGCATCTGCGCCTTTGGCTGAATCCGGATCGGGAATACCGCTGATCACCAGAACCAGGCGGTGGGCGTACGGAGACTGGAAACGCTGCGCCAGTTCCAGGTCAACTTTTTCGGATTCTCCGCCCTTGATGTGAACAACTGTCTCCAGGCGACGTTCGACTTTGTAGGAAAAGGGCAGCAGCGCAAGCGCCATGGCAAACCCCGACATCGCCAACCAGAATCGGCGGCGAGCGGCATCATGGCCAGTCTTCAAGCTTGGCCCAAGCTGAACGGTGATCTGGGTCATTGGTATGCGCCAAGCCAAGAAACCTCACTCCGGTTGAAAAATTTCTGGTGACGGACTACCCCGTATGTTCAGTTAAACGGCACAGACGGCCGTCGGGCAACTGTCACTTGTGCGACTCACCGATCTTGCCCTTTAGGGCCGCCACGAATTGAACACGCATTTTAATCCCCGGAGATTGATGAGTATACTCGTTTCGAAGCAGCTTCAGAATTACTGAAGTTGAAGGGCCCTTGACCGGAAGTTATGAAGCTGAGTCTTGGAAGTCCCAACGTTGTAATTGGGATTTTGCAACAGGAACAGGTCGCAAGAACCTTCCGCGCGGAAGGCCCCGCGGAAAAATCTCTGCGCAGCCAGATGTTGGGATGGGAGAGAGAAGAAGAAGCGCGCGCCCTCGTGGAGCAGACGCTGGCTCGACGAAGTATCGAGGCGAGCATCCTTCTTGACGACTTTTAGCGCCACGTCGCGGTGCAGCACCTCATCGTAAGCGCGATAAACAACCCCCATTCCTCCTTCCCCAATCTTGGCCACGACGCGGCAATGACCCAGAACCTGACCGATCACAGGGTGCTCCTTGACCGCCCAATGTTAGGCTGCGCTTTGGAACCCGTCAATGAATGGGAACTTAATGCGAGCAACGTGATCGCGGACCGCGCCTCTTCAAGCTGATTTACGCGCCCTACCAGAATTGGCTACCGCACATCCATAGTGCAAATTGAGGATTGCGGATGTCGCCGGCCACCTGGAAGCTATCCACAAACGAGCTTCAGGGAGATGTGGCAATTGGATTTCTACGGAGTGGATTCGGGGCGATCTCCTCGAAGTCGACTTGTGGCTCGTGATGAGACTCTTTCCGGTTGCGCAACGTCCGGTTATCCCGTCATCCAGGCGAATCGGTTGTCGGTCGTTACGTACCTCAGTTCCGCTATCGACCAGCCGTCAATCTATATCGGCACTCTGGTCAGACCTGCAGCGCCCGTCCGGCCCCTTTCAGCAGGGAGAGAGTCAGTGTGCAAGCCGGTTGTATTTCTTCAGAAGCTCCCGCAATCGGTCGTGAGGTAGCGCGATCACTGTATGACCCTTTACACCGGTCATCGTCTCAGCCGCGATCATGGCGTTGACGACCGCTTCTTCAGTGGCTTGCACCGTGGCCAGGAAAATGGGGTTGATCTGATCGTTGGGCAGCATGCTAAGTAGGCGAACACCCCTGGAAGAAGCTGCTCCCGGATTCGCGGTGGAAAAGGCAATGAAGATGTCGCCTGAGCCATCGCCTGAGTAGCTTCCGTCTCGTCCCAGCCCCAGGGTCACACGTTTTGCGACGCGCTTCAATTGCATTGGAATCAACGGAGCATCCGTGGCGACTACCACGATAATGGAACCCACATCGTCATCCCAGACTTTCGGTCCAGCAATCTCACGGCCGACCGGCATACCGGCAATCCGCAATTGATCCCGCTGCCCATAGTTGCATTGCACCAGCACTCCGACCGTGTAGCCTCCGTACTTGGCGTCGAGTACGCGCGATGCCGTGCCGATTCCGCCTTTGAACTCGTTACAGATCATTCCGGTGCCGCCACCCACGTTTCCTTCTTCTACCGGCCCGCCGTGCGCGCTGTCGAGAGCGTGAAACGCATCCTCGGCCTTCACGTGGAATCCGTTGATGTCATTCAAATAACCGTCCCAGGTCTCAGCCACAACTGGCAGCGACCACGCGTACCCTTCTTTGTCAGCCCCACGATTTTGCAGGCGCCAGGCGATCACCGCATCCCGTACGATGCCGACGCTGTGCGTATTCGTAATCATGACAGGGCCCTCAAGAAAACCCGACTCTTCGACCCAGGTTGTCCCGGTCATCTCGCCGTTGCCGTTCTCTGTGAACCATCCGGCAAAGACCGGGTCGTCGGAATCTTTGCCGCGGGGTAGAATCGCGGTCACGCCCGTTCGCACCGGCCCGACGCCCACCGTTGACGTCGCATCACCAGAAATCAGGGTCGTATGGCCAACTTCCACCCCCTTAACGTCAGTGATGGCGTTGAGCGGTCCGGGCACGCCATCGAAGGGAACACCCAGATCCCGTGTCCGAGGCTTGGTTTGAGCGCATGCCAAACACGTTAGGACGAGACAAACAAAAAACACCCTAGAATTGTTGATATCAGACTTAGGCATCGAGGTTTCTCCAGGCTCTTCAATCGGAGTATCCGCTGTGCGCGGACCCAGCTCGCTTTGTTCTCTTGACTTCGCACACATCGTCGCACTAATGTTTTCAACACAAAAAAACTGGCCAGGGAGCGTGTCGGTCTTTGCGGAAGACTCGACGTCAGAGTTCTCCTCTTCGGACCAAGACTTTCGCCCATTTAATTCCTGCGCAAAGCATAGTACAGACTCTAAGGGAGGCAACGATGAAGTCTTCCATCCAGAATCCGCTCTTCTTGTTCTCGGTCAGCTTCTTGCTGTTCATTTCCTGCGCTTGGGCGCAGACCGGCACAACGTCCTTGCACGGCAAAGTTCTTGATAGTACTCGGGCGGTGGTGGAGGGGGCCAGCGTAACGCTAGCCAACCAGACGCAGGGGTTAAGCCGGAATGCTACTACTGCGTCCACGGGCGAATTCGAATTTCTCGCGCTTCCCCCGGGTACCTATGTACTGACCGCGGAAAAGGCTGGTTTCAAGAAATACATGCAGACCAATCTCCAGCTTCTTGTCAACGTGCCGACGAGCGTGAACATTGTCCTTCAGGTCGGCGCGTCCACGACCCAGATCGAAGTTTCCGGGCAGGCCCCAGTCATCAATACCGAAGACGCGACCATGGGTATAGCGTTTGGCGAGAATCAGGTAAAGGAGTTGCCGCTGGAGGGGCGCAACGTGCCCGACCTGCTAACGCTGCAGCCCGGAGTTGCCTATACGGGCAATCGAGCAGACACGAGTACCAGTGATACGCGAAGCGGTGCGGTGAATGGCGGGCGCAGCGACCAGGGCAATGTCAGTGTCGATGGCATTCGCGTGAACGACGAAGGCGGACACGCTTTTACCTCCGTGTTGCCGGTGACGCTCGATTCCGTACAGGAGTTTCGCGTCACCACCTCCAATGCCAACGCCGACGAGGGAGGAACCAGCGGCGCGCAGGTGGCACTGGTGACCAAGAGCGGCACCAACACCATTCACGGCTCGGTCTACGAGTACCTTCGCAACACCTACACCAGCGCCAACGATTACTTCAACAAACTGACAGAGCTGCAAGGTTGCACGCTCGCCAATCCCAATGACTGCAACAAGCCTCCCAAGCTGATCCGCAATATCTTTGGCGCTTCTATCGGCGGACCCATAAAAAAGGACCGCTTGTTTCTTTTCATGAATTACGAGGGGACGCGGCGCGCGGAGGAAACCGTAAGTTCCGGGGAGGAGGTCCCCAGTTTGGCAATGCGCGACGGTGTCCTTCAGTATTTGTGCGCCGACACCGCTCAGTGTCCCGGCGGCTCCGCCTTCGCTGTACAGGGCCAGAGCGGTCAGACGTACACTCCTGCGCCGGGATACATCGCCCTCGGTGTTCAGCAGTTGACGCAGATCGATCCAATACACGCGGGACCCGACGCGGCCACGATGGCGTATTTCCAAAGCCTGCCTGCGCCGAATAGCAATGTGACGGGCGATGGCTATAACTACCAGGGATTCGTTTTCGCTTCGCCGACCCATGAGAAGCAGAACGTCTACATTGCCCGCGCCGACTACAACATCACGCAAGACGGCAAGCAGCGTCTTTCCGTGATGGGAGCCATGAGAGATGATTCCAGCGATGCCTGCGGCGGCTGCCAGCCCTATTTCCCCGGTCAGCCTCCGCAAGGACAGACTGTCTACCACAACAAGGGGCTCATAGGAACCTACTCAGCAGTCATTCGTCCAAACCTGATGAACAATTTCCACTACGGGTTTGTTCGAGAGAGTTTTGGAACGCTTGGTAACTCGTACCAGCCCTGGATCAGTTTTAATTTCGGTCAAGGCATCACTCGAACCCGGAATTTCCAGCGCCCGACGCATAATTTCTCAGAGGATTTGTCGTGGATTCATGGGAAGCACACGCTCCAGTTCGGCGGATATCTCTTGTTCATGCGTAATCCGCAGTTCGACTATACCTCTTCGTTTGACAGCGGAAATACGAATTCGTCGTTTACTACCACCTCCGGATTTTCCAGTCCCAACAACAGCAGCCCCTTGAACCCCGCGAACAACGGTTATCCCGCTGTGGACCCGAGTTTCGACGTAAGTTATGACTATCCGATCACAGATCTGTTGGGAATGGTTACGCAAGCCTCTACAGTTTTTAACTACAACAGACGACTCCAGTTGCTCCCGCCCAACTCACCGATCTCCCGGCGATATGCACAGAACAGCTTCGAGCCGTATGTGCAGGACATTTGGAAGGTCAGCCCCAACCTCACGCTGACTCTGGGGCTCCGTTACTCGCTCTTCTCTCCGGTCTGGGAGACCAGTGGTTTGCAGGTTTGTCCCAGCCCCAGTCTTGGACGGTGGTTTTCCGCGCGAGCGGCGGCTGGCGCGAGTGGCGCTCCGTCGAGTCAGGATGCTCCACTCCAAGTCGATTGGTGTGGTGCCGCTAACGGGAAAAGGGGGTATTGGAACTGGGATTACAAAAACCTTGGTCCCCACATCGCCTTTGCCTGGGCGCCAAATAGAACCGAAGGCTTCCTCAGCAAGCTCTTGGGCAGCGGCAATAGATCGTCCATCCGCGGTGGCTTTGGGATTGTTTACGACCGGTTCGGTCAGGGCATCGTGGATGAGTTCAAGGGGAGTTCCTTCGGTCTGACGACGTCTCTCAGTAACCCAATCCAGCCGCTCAACAGCCTGCCTCGGCTGACGAGTGTTAATGTCATTCCGCCAAGCCTTCTTCAGCCAGCTCCTGGGGCGCCGACATTTCCAGAGACGATACCAACCATGCAGTCGCTCGGTGCGTCCAATTTCGGCAGCAGCCTGGATACTTCGCTGAAAACCCCCTATTCGTACACTCTCGACCTTTCCGTAGAGCGCGATCTCGGAGCCGGATTCTCGCTGGATCTTGCCTACGTGGGCAGACTCTCGCACCGCCTGCTGAGTTCACAAGATGTTGCTCAGCCTCTCGATCTTAGGGATAAGAAATCCGGTCTGGATTATTTCTCCGCTATCCAGCCGCTCGCAAGACTCTACGAACTTCAGGGAGTGACCGATGCGACTTTCAATGATTCCATGGTCAGCCCGGCCGTAGTTCAGTATTGGACCAACATGCTTCAGGTGCCCATCAACGGCGGGTCTTATGCGCTAGGCGCGCAGACCGGAGGTTGCGGCTCAGGCGGGCCGGCCTCGACCACGGATCCCGTCCTGGCGATCTTCGATCTTTTCTGTGGAGTAGCAGGTGTCGAGACCACCGCGCTTCAGGCTCTTGATGTGCCTACTGTATCTGGATTCGGAAACGGTGGAATACCAGACGCGACCGGCGATCCAAGCTGCGGCCAAGCTGGACACCCACTTTGCCAATACTATCCGGTCGGAGGACCGAACGCCTTCTACAACCCGCAGTATGTGTCTCTAATGACCGTGCGTTCCATCGGATTCTCAAACTACAACGCTCTTCAAGCCACTCTGCGGCATCAAATGAGTCACGGTATTCAGTTCGACTTCAATTACACATATTCGAAGTCGATCGACCTATGCTCTGACGCCGAGCGCCTCGGAAATTACGGTTCTCTCAACTTCAACGGCGGCTGTCAGATGTTCAATGCCTGGTCGCCGAATCTTTTCCGCGCCGTTTCCGATTTTGATACCACGAACCAACTGAATGCGAACTGGATCGTCGACTTGCCCTTCGGCCGAGGCCGCGCCTTCGCTGGTCGTGTCAATCGCGCTGTCGATGCCGTCATCGGGGGCTGGCAGCTCTCGGGCCTGTTTCGCTGGACCAGCGGCTTCCCCTACACCATTTACAACAATCCCGCCGACTATCCGACCGACTGGTATTGGGAAGGCGCGGCAATGCCAACCGTGTCGCACCTGAAAAGTGGGGCTTACCACCAGGCGGACGGCAACGTGAACCTCTTTCCCGATCCAGCCACAGCCGAGAGTTCGTTCGATCCGGCTCTGCCGGGTCAAGTCGGCGTGCGTAATTTCGTGCGTGGCGACGGCTACTTCGGCATTGACCTCGGGCTTTCGAAACGCTGGAAGATGCCTTGGAATGAAAAGCACGATCTGGCCTTGCGCTGGGAAGTGTTCAACGTGACCAACTCAACTCGCTTCGACTTCAACGACCAGAATTCCGGCAGCGCGAGCGAAAGCAACAACTCCATCGCGGTTCCGAACTTCGGCAACTATACCCACCTGATGACCAATCCTCGGGTGATGCAATTCGCATTGCGCTACGAATTCTGACTTTCAAGCTGTTCAGGTCGTACGTTGGTGTGCTGAGGAAGCAGTGTGTCGTCGAGCTCGCGCAGCGTCATCGTTTCCAAGGTCGATACTCATGAATCATCGAAATCTCCGTTTGTGGCTCTTGCTCCTTGTATGTTGCCTCGTGCTGCCCGAACGAAACCAGGCCCAATCCAGGCCGGCTGCCGATCTCATCATTACCAACGCCAAAATCTGGACGGTAGATAAGTCTTTGCCGACGGCTCAGGCCGTCGCGGTCCTCGGAGACCGCATCGTGGCGGTTGGCTCAAACACTGAGGTTGATGCCTGGCGCGCTCCGCACACACACGTGATCGACGCCGGAGGCAAACTCCTGTTGCCGGGATTCAACGACGCGCATGTGCATTTCGTGTCCGGCGGGATGCAGCTCGACAATATCCAGCTGAACGACGCTACGACTCCGGAAGAGTTCGCGCGCCGCATTGGCGAACGTGCAAGAGTTACTGCGAAAGGTGAGTGGATTGTCGGCGGCAACTGGGACGAAACCAAGTGGAACCCGCCCAACATGCCGACGAAGGAACTCATTGACGCTGTTACCCCCGACACGCCGGTGTTTGTGAGCCGCTACGACGGGCACATGGGACTGGCCAATTCCGTGGCGCTGCGTCTCGCCGGCATTACGGCCAAGATTCCCGATCCCCCCGGGGGGACTATAGTTCGGGACGCCCAGGGCAATCCCACGGGCGCGCTGAAAGACGCAGCCACAGACTACATCGACAAGGTTATTCCTCCACTGACCCACGACCAGCGATTGAAGATCGTTAAGCGGGCACTAGCTCATGCAGCGTCGGTGGGCGTCACCAGCGTGCAACACATGGTCGCCAGCAATGAAGACATCGCCGTCTACAGCGAACTTCTGCAGCGTGATGAGCTGACCACGCGGATCTATGTGGCTCCTTCCATCACTCACGTGGACGACCTCGCGAAGCTCGGTATCGGCCACGCCTTCGGCGGACCATATCTGCGCATCGGCGCTCTCAAAGCCTTTGCCGACGGCTCTCTCGGTTCGGGAACGGCCTACTTTTACGAACCATTCCTGAATCAAGGGAACAACCGGGGTCTACTCTCTGATGAAATGCAGCCGATTTCGCTCATGCGGGATCGCTACATGAAGGCCGATGCCGCGGGATTGCAGATCTGCACCCACGCCATTGGCGACGAAGGTATTTCCACCATCCTTGACCTGTATTCCGAGGTAATCAAAAAGCATGGCGAAGCCGATCGCCGGCTGCGCATCGAGCACGCACAACACATGGCGGCCAAGGACTTCGAGCGCTTCGCCCAACTGCATGTGATTGCATCCGTCCAGCCCTACCACGCGATCGACGACGGCCGCTTTGCCGAGTCGCACATCGGTCACGATCGAGCCAGCCGCACCTACGCCTTCCGCACATTCCTCGACCATGGCGTGCGCCTGGCTTTCGGCACCGACTGGGAGGTGGCTCCGCTTGACCCGCTTCTGACTGTCTACGCCGCCGTGACCCGGGCCACTCTCGATGGAAAGAATCCCAACGGCTGGTTCCCCGAGCAGAAACTCTCGGTTGCCGAGGCGATAGAGGCCTACACCATGGGCTCCGCTTATGCCGAGTTTCAGGAGAAGGAAAAGGGTTCGATTACTCCCGGGAAATTGGCCGATATGGTCCTTCTCAGCGATGACATATTCTCAATTGTGCCCGAGAAGATCCGCGAGGTTCGAGTGCTGAAAACGTTTGTCGGAGGGAGGCTTGTCTTTGACGCAGCTGCTCGGGAGCAATAAATGGGCTCCGCCAATAGTGGTCGAGTCGTCGGCAACGGAAGTTATCCAGAAACGGGCTTCGAGGAACTCTACGCTGGACAGGCATTCGACAACACCGCGCTTCCCCCAAGCCGACTTGAACTAAGCCGTTTTGCGGCGGACGCATTCGCGTGTTGCTGAGCCGACGGTCGAGGTGATCTGAGCTAGTTTGTTGTCGCAGAGGAGGAACTCTCTGTGACCCACCTACGCCAGATCATGTTTGAGGAGTTACGACGCCGCAACTACGCCGAGTCCACCATCCACACTTACATCCAGACGGTCGAGCATTTCAGTCGGCACTTCCATCGTTCGCCCGATCAGCTTGGCCCCGAGCATATTCGCCAGTATCAGGCCGCGCTGTTCACGGGCTGGAAGTTGGCCCCGAACACGGTAACGCAACGCTTGGCTGCTTTGCGCTTCTTCTATGTGCAGGTGTTGAAGCGAGGCTGGAGCGTTGCCGAGACGCCGTATCCGAAGAAGGTTTTGCACTTGCCGCAGGTGCTGAGCCAGGACGAAGTAGCACGTCTCATCGACGCGGCAGAGTTTCCCTTTCATCGCGTCCTGCTGATGACGCTCTATGCCACGGGCGCACGTCGCGCTGAAGTGGCGCACCTGAAGATCAGCGATATCGACAGCCAGCGGATGGTCATCCATATCCGGGGAGGCAAGGGGCGCAAGGACCGCGATGTCATGCTCAGCCCCAAGCTGCTCGAGGCGTTGCGCGTCTACTGGCGCGGGCTGAAGCGCAAGCCCACCGACTGGCTGTTCCCCGGCAATCGATGGCATACAGCGAGTCATCCTGTCTCCACCAAGGTTCTCTGGTACGCCTGTCAGCAGGCCGCCGAACGCGCCGGCCTTGAACACAAACACATCCATCCCCACACTCTGCGCCACTGCTTTGCCACGCATCTGCTCGAAGCCGGCGCCGACCTGCGTACCATCCAGATGCTGCTGGGTCATCGCGACCTGGAGGAAACCACGATCTATCTGCACCTCTCCCGGCGGCATCTCAGCGCCACCGGCAGTCCGCTGGATGCACTCACGATCCGAGGAGAAGGAGAGCAGACGCAGAACGCATGAACCGGCCACCTCTCGAGGTGGCCGACATCGTTCGCTGTGCAGGACGGTCCTTCATTGAGCGCAGTCGCAAGTGGATTAACGGACAACACGAAAAGGTGTTGCAGGCCATCACACGCTGCCGCACCGCAGCGCTGGGTGGACATCGCGATCAGTGCTCAGATTGCGGGCATACTGCCATCTCGTACAACTCGTGTCGCAACCGGCATTGCCCACGATGCCAGGGCAACGCCCGCCAGCGCTGGCTTCAGGCGCGGCAACGGGAGTTGCTGCCCGCCAGCTACGTGCACGTCGTCTTCACCCTGCCGCGGGAACTGGCTCCGCTGGCATTGCAGAATAAACGCCTGATCTACAACCTGCTGTTTCACACCAGCGCTGCAACTCTGCAGGAGATCGCTCGCGATCCCCGGCACCTTGGAGCCGAGATTGGCTTCTTCAGCGTGCTCCACACCTGGGATCAACGCCTGCAGCATCATCCCCATGTCCACTGCGTACTTGCCGCCGGCGGTCTTACTCCGGATCGCTCCCGCTGGATCTCCTCGCGCCGCTCCTTCTTCCTTCCCGTCAAGGTGCTTAGCCGTGTCTTCCGCGGCAAGTTTGTCGCTGGACTCAAGACCGCCTTTCATGCCGGCGCACTCCAGTTCCACGGACATCTCTTACCGATTGCACAGCCGCGCGCCTTCGCCTCCTGGCTGCGGGTACTGTTCCGTCACGACTGGGTCGTCTACGCCAAGCCGCCCTTCGGTGGTCCAGAACACGTGTTGCGCTATCTCGGTGCCTACACCCACCGCGTTGCCATTTCCAACAGCAGGCTGGTTGCCCTCTCCGACGGCAACGTAACCTTTCGCTGGCGCGACTCCGCTCATGGCAACAAGAAGCGGCTCATGACTCTGCTGGTCGAAGAGTTCCTGCGCCGCTTCCTCCTGCACCTCCTGCCGCGCGGTTTTATGCGCATCCGCAACTTCGGCTTCCTCGCTAACCGGCAACGCGCCACCCTCCTGCCGCTCTGCTTCCAACTGCTTCGTGGATCGGGAAACATGCCCGGGTCGGCGGCATCGCCTTCCACGGACCAGCCTCGCTCGCTCTGGAACTGTCCGGCCTGCGGCGGAACTATGCGCGTCGTCGAACGCCTCTCCGCCGCGCAACTCTTGCTCCGCTCTCCACCTCAGCCCGACCGGTGCGCAGCATGAACCTCGATCTGCATCCTCGGCTTCTGAGCGTGCTCCGGCACCCACGGAGAGCTCTTGTCTCATCGGGCAAGCAATGCCCAATCAGCCAACTTCTCAGCCTCTGCCCGCCACCTCAGCGCAACCCTACTCCGCTTGTTCCAGTCCCGCCAACGGTCAGTCCTACCCATCGCAGAGGGTTTCTAAATACTCTGGATCCGATCGGATCCATTCAAATCCCATAGACATTACCGGGGGCTTCCTTCAAGTCGCTGTATCTGGAGCGCCCGCCTGAGATCGCACCCACCCACGAACGGTTGTGCAGCGGGCGCTCCAGATACAGCCCTAAGACTTCTGGCCCCCTTCGGTCCAAAATCACTCTCGACAGGAAGGCCCTCGCTGTTTTTGTGACACGGCTAAGAAGTCCGAATTGCATCATCCCAACTGCCTCAGAAGACTAAGGCTGAAAGAACGGCGACATCGATGAGCCTGCTGTCTTCCGTCCTTGAACGCTGCCGCCACCCAGGAGAGTTCTGTCCTACGAGGTACAGAATTCGGCTCGGTCGGCAACTATGAAGTCCGCCAATTCCCGGGGAGACAGTATGACCTGCTTCTCTTTTTCAAATCCGGTATACGCTCCGTTCCGAGTGTAGATGGCGTTGCCAGCAACATCCTCGTGTAGTGCCTACGTCTTGCGGACCGAAACAACGGAAGCTGTGTAGCGGTCAGCCCGTAGCAGGGAGACGCTGTACTCAATCGGGATGCGCTGCACGTCGTAGGTCGTTTCCTTGATCGAGAGAAGCGCGCTTCCAGGCGATGCCTGCAAGACACGCGCTTCCTCCTCGCCGGCAGTGACCGCGCCGATTACTTCCTCCGCCCATTGAAGCTTCCGCCGGTAGACGTTTTCGAAAACGTGGTAGAGGGACTGCTTAGCCAGGTCTTGTTTCTCAATTCCGGAGAAGAGGCGAACCGGCAAATGACTGGTGACGACTGCCACCGGTTTCTTGTTTACGAAACGAAGGCGCTGCAGGCAGTAGGTCTTTTCATCCGCAGCGAGTTTGAGGGCTTGCGCTGTCTCAGGATCCGGCTCCTCGACCTCAAGGGCCAAGACCTTCGCTGAGGGGACCAACCCGCGCCGCCGCATCTCTTCGCTGAAGCCGCGCAGCTGCTGGAAGTCCCACGGGACGCGCCCAGATCCGATGATCGGCCGTTTGCCTTTGGCCATGATCAACAGGCCTTCGGAGCGCAGTTTCTGGAATGCCTGCCGGACGGGCATCTTGCTGATGCCTAACGTGCGGGCGACTTCGCCTTCGGAGCAGAAAACCTCTCCCTCGTGAATTTCGCCGCCTTTGATCAGGTTGCGTACCTGGTCGACGATTTGCTCGTAGTAGGGGACGAAGCTGGCATTGTCGATCACCAGACCCAGAGACTCAGTTTTGGACGCCTCGCCTCGCTCGCTTCTGGAAACGATCGTTTGTTTAGCCGACATGGATACATAGTATACAACGTTTATATGTCAGTTGAAATAGATCCTCTGGCGGATATTGTATCGGCGGGATGATTCTGTCATAAGGTACACATAATAAGTAGTTTACGTGGCTATCTCGCTGGCTTCTCTACTGCCATGAGCCTCTCTTGTCAAAATAAAGATTGACAACATATATACATATGATGTTTTCGTGTTGGCATGCTCGAGTTTGAGGACCACGGTTTGCATATTTTGATTTGCGCGACCGGCGAGCCGGTTCTCGATCACAGACGCAAAGTACGGAATCGAGTAAGAATGTCGACGCGCTCGGGATGGACGATGGTTGCGACGTTCATCGTCCTGGCATGCTTGTCGGCAGTGGGGCAGGATTGTTCGCGCCCCGCGCTTCGTGGTTCGTTCCTGCAACCGGCCTTGGGGGACGTGTGGACCTTAAAGCAATGGCGCGACGAGTTCCACTACATGAGGAAAGCTGGACTCGATCAGATGGTTCTGCAGTGGACCGCCGACAGCAAGGAGAAGACGACCATCTATCCCTCCGGACTCGCTGGCTATACGCAGACCACGGAACATGATGTCGTCGATCGAGCTCTTGATGCTGCGGACGCCAGTGGCGCACAGGTGTACCTCGGCCTGCAGATCAACGATGACTGGTGGACGATCTACCTCATGGACAAGTCCTGGCTCGATAATGAGGCCAAGCTCGCGAACGTTTTGGCCGACGACCTTTGGAAGCGTTACAGGCACCACAGATCTTTCACGGGATGGTATCTAGGATTTGAAGTAGACAACACGGCAACCACCTCCGCAACGAAGGACCTGCCCACGTGGTTCAGCGCTGTCGGAAACGCGATTCAGAATTCCCGTCCGCAAATGCGATTTTGGGCTGACACGGAAACCTTCGATTTGGACAGCGAACCGCAGGGAATTCATTCCATCGTGGACGACATGCGCGCGGTGCAGCCGTACGTCAGTAGTTATCTCAGCTTCAGCTTCAATCACTATCTGAGTCCGCAGCAAGTAAATCCGCTGTACTACCAGACGTATCTGAATTACCTCGCGAGTGGGACTGTTGAGTCTGTGCATCCGACGAGGCCAGCAGACCTAGGCAGCGAGGCCGTCGATTCCACAAGGATTCGTCTCTCGTGGACTGCTTCGACGGACAACGTCGGCGTGGTTGGATACAGAGTCCGCCGAAATGGCAAACGCGTGACCACGCTGTACGACGCGACGACGACCTACGTGGATTCCGGACTCGATTCGAGTACCACCTACACGTACGAGCTAAGGGCATTCGATGCCGCAGGGAATGAATCCGCCGTAAGCAATCACACAACGGCGACGACGCCGGAGCCACACCCGTATCCGACCAACATTTCGCTGGACAGGCCGTACGGGGCGACGATGCCCGCAGATGCGAGCTATCCCGATACCGGTGGTGTTGAGTTGACCGACGACATCTTGGACTCGACGAATTATGCCGATCCGGCTTGGCAGGGTAGAGCGACCACGAAGATCTACTCATTCGCCATCGATTTGGGCAGCACACAGGTGATCAAGGAAATCCGCAGCCACTGGCTTCAGGACAAGCCGTCGGGAATTTTCCTGCCAAAGCAGCTCACGTGTTTGGTATCTGACGACAACTTGAACTTCACGGTGGCGGGCGCGGTGAACCGGCCGTCGCCTGGAGACGACAATCTGTCGAGGTGGTACACGCTGACGGACTTGAACGGAGTAAGCGGGTGCAGGTCAAGCCAGGATGGAATGCGGGCTGGACCTTTCTCGACGAAATCGAAGTGCGCCAGTAGTACTACGAGCGCAAGAAAGCGGGAGGAAGCACGGTGCGAAACATGAGACTACTCCGACTGATGGGAGTTGGAATCATCGCCTGTGGGGCGCTGCTATTGCGGGCGCCGCTTCTGTCAGGTCAGCAGACGAGTCCAAAGGCAACCACGGTCGCGACGATAAAGAAGTTGCCGCCTGTGCATCTCGATGGCCAATACTTCATGCGGGATGGCAAACGGTTTCTGCCCGTGGGAGCACACTGGGTTCCGGCGAAGGCGGCAATGCAGTGGCCGGTTCAGTGGGATACAGTCGACATCGAAGCCGATTTCGCGAAGATGCACGAACTCGGCTACAGCATCGTCCGATTCGACATGATGTGGGCATGGTTTGAACCACGCCCCGGTGACTACAACCCAGTCGCATTTCAGCAACTCGACTACCTGGTTTCACTCGCGCACAAATATCAGATCTACCTGCACCCTTCACTGTTTATCGGTGGCGAAGTCGGCGAGGCCTATTGGGACGTACCTTGGCGGCATGGTCGCCATCCGCACTCAGATCCTGAAATGCTGAGGCTGGAGACGAATCTCGCCGCCGAGTTTGGACGGCGCTACGCCAACGAGAGCGGAATCATCGCCTGGGATCTCACCGATGAACCTCCGTTCTGGATTGTGCAGGCGCAGACCACCGATGCCATGGCGATCAACTGGACTCGCTTGATTGCCGGCGCGATTCGCCGCGAAGACAAACTCCATCCGATTGTTGTCGGAACCAGCGGAGAAGAAATCGGCCATGGTCCGTTCCGTCCGGACAATATTGCGAAGGAAGTCGATTTTTTCAGCGTGCATCCCTTCACGATTTATAGTTCCGATCTTTTTCCCGATCCCATGCTGTCTGAACGCGGGACCTATGGCGCTGCTTTCGAAATCGCGTTGTCCAGCGGGGCCGGGCATCCCGCCATGATCCACGAGATGGGCGGCTCGACTGCACAGTATTCACCCGAGAGAGTGGCTCTCTACGATCGCCTGCAGATCTACTCAGGCCTGGCGGCGGGATCGATTGGCGTCGATCTCTGGTGCTACACGGATGCGTCACCGGAGCAGTTTCACAAAGCGCCCTACCTGCGAACCCCGCAAGAGACGCGCTGGGGCATGACAACTTGGGACCGTCAGGACAAACCGCTGGCCACCGAGTTCAAGAAGTTTTCAAAGATCGTCGGTCAACTAGATCTGACCGGCGTAAAGCCCGCTCCTGCCGAGGTTGCCATTTTGATCCCTGGTGAATGGGCGCGAACGCATGGAGATTTTTCGCGTTTCGGCCTGACTGGTCCTGAGGTCACACCTTACGTGTCCACTTTCGACGGCGATGCCATACCGGGGCAGGCTCCACCAAGTACGAGTGCAGATAACTCATGGCTAATCAGCTCCGCGTTGAACTCCTTCATCCTTGCGCATCGCGCGGGGCTGAAAGCGGATTTCCCCCGCGAGTATGACGACTGGGCGAAACGCCCGATGCTGTTCCTGCCATCTCCACTGACCAGCACCGCCAGTGTGATCGCGCACGTGCATTCTGACTTCTACGAGAAGGCAAGGAAATATGTGGAAGGCGGCGGATTCCTCTACGCGTCGGTCGCCGCCGACGCTGCCATCCCCGACATGGAAACCATCTTCGGCGCGCGGCTAGTGGATACCGCCGTCGTCTCAGACGTTACGCTGAAGATCGTCGAGCCCTTTGGTGGCCTCAAGCCGGGTGACACCTTCCACTACTCCGCTCCCGGCGCAAGCCCTCGCGTGTGGGGTTCGTTGCTCGAGGTGAAGGGCGGAAAAGTGATCGCCCTCGATCAGGACGGACGCCCCGCCCTCGTCGCGAACACCATCGGCTCCGGAAAAACGCTGCTCTCGGCCTATCCGATCGAGACCTATCTGGCAAATAGTCCGGCGGCATTTGAAAAGGCAGAGAACACGCATCGCCTCTACGAGGCGTTCCGCAACTGGACCGGAGTGAAGCCGACGTTTCAGAGCGATCAGCCATCGGTGGAAGTGACGGCGTTGCGCGGAGACGATCACGGATATGCCGTGGTCGTGAATCACAGCGCGCAGGCATACAAGGTGACGATCTCGACATCGTTGCCGGTGAAGTCGGTCCGGCAGATTGGGCCTGAGAGTTCCAAAGCGCTGCCCGTCGAAGGCAGCACCTGGAAGATGGACGTTGAACCCTACGAAGCGGCCATCGTGGAGTGGGAGTAGGGCAGGAAAGGAACAAACGTGATCGGCGCGGTCGACATTGGCGGCACAAAGATCGCGGTTGGAATGGTGGATGAGGCGGGCCGTGTGCTGTGTCGCGCGGAGTGTCCGACTGATGCGGAACGCGGTTACGCGGAGGCCCTCGCGCGGACCGAGCAAATGTTGTGCGCCTTGTCGGCGTCGACTGGTGGCGAGTTGACCGGCATCGGGATTGGAAGCACCGGTCCTGTCGATCCCTTCACCGGCGAGATTGGGGAAGTCAATTTCTTTCCGGAGTGGCGCGGCAACAATCCCGTTGCCGACCTGGCACGAACATTCGGTGTGCAAGTTGCGATGGAAAACGATGCCGATGCCGCAGCTCTCGCCGAGGCTGCGTGGGGCGCGGGAAAGGGCAAGAAGCGTCTGATCTACGTGACCGTGGGAACTGGGATTGGTGCTGGCATCGTTGTGGACGGGCAGTTGTATCGTGGCGTTGATGGCGCTCACCCGGAGATTGGCCACCACGTCATCGAGTCCTCTGGGCCGCCGTGCATGTGCGGTTTTCACGGATGCTGGGAATCGCTCGCGGCTGGGCCGGCGATGGTTGGCTGGATCACGACGAGGATACCAGTGGATTACCCGCACCGCGACGACCTGACTGCGAAGCGAATCTGCGAACTTGCGCGTGAGGGAGATGAGTTGGCTCAGCAGGCTGCCGAGCGAGAGGCTTACTACCTGGGACTGGGCCTGGCGAATCTGGTCACGATATTTGCACCGGACTCCATCGTGCTTGGCGGCAGTGTGATGAAGAGTGCCCCTCTGTTTCTCGATGGCATTCGCGCAACGATCGTCCGCTGTTGCCGCTTCGTTCCCTTTGAAAAGACGGATTTGACCCTGGCCTCTTTGGGCGACGACGCCAATCTTATCGGCGCCGCACGCGTTTGGTATCACCGGTTTGCGCGAGGGGAGGAACACAGTGTTTGAGGATCTCGCGATCGTCGAGGGCGAATATCTTAGGGATCTTCTTCATCAGCCCCAGGCTCTGAAGAACACTCTCGCCGCCCTGGAAACGTCGAAGCCGCTGCAGGACGTGGCAGCGCGACTGAACAAGGGCAAATTCCAGAGAGTCGTGTTGACCGGAATGGGCTCTTCGTTCCACGCCCTTCATCCGTTGAACCTGGAGCTTATTAGCTACGGCATTACGGCCGTCATGGTCGAGACATCCGAACTGGTTCACTACAGCAGTCGATTCTTTGATCCCAAGACTCTGATTGTTGCGGTGTCGCAGTCCGGGCAAAGCGCAGAGATGGTGCGACTGGCGCAAACGAACCATAAGCGCTGCACGGTGATTGCCGTGACCAACACGCCCGACAGTCCCCTCGCCAAGCATGCGAACGCTGCAGTGTTTACCAAGGCCGGTAGCGAGTTTTCCGTGTCCTGCAAGACATATGTCACGGCGCTCATGGCCTTGAAATGGCTGGGGGACGTCTTGTGTGAACGAAGTCTCCGCCAAACACGCAAGGAGTTGAAGGAGGTGTGCCCAGCGGTCGCAGCTTATTTGGCTGACTGGAAGGACTATGTTTGCACTCTGGCTCAAGCGCTCAACAACACGCGCCACTTGTTTCTCGTTGGACGTGGGGCGTCGCTGGCGAGCGTGGGCACGGGTGCACTGATCGTCAAGGAGTCCGACCACTTTCACGCGGAGGGCATGAGCAGCGCCGCTTTCCGGCACGGTCCGTTTGAAATGCTAGGAAGCGAGACGTTCGTGCTCGTCTTTGCCGGCGACGCGAAGACGCGGGACTTAAACCGGCGTCTGCATGACGATATCCACCAGCAGGAAGGGCGCTCCGAGCTCGTCGACAAAGATGCTTCATTGTCTTGCTGTCGTACCGGGGAACACAGCCCGAGCATTCGGCAAATCCTGGAAATTCTGCCCGTGCAGATGATCACACTGGCATTGGCTGCGCAAGCCGGACGCGAGCCCGGCCGCTTCGAACTGGCGACCAAAGTTACGACGACAGAGTAAGAGAAGAAAAAAGGACTTTTAACGATGGTACGAAATCGCTACATGGTCGGCCTGGTGTTCCTGACATTCTTCGTGATGTCACTGCTGACCAACATACTGGGCCCGATCGTGCCCGACATCATCACCAGCTTCGGTGTCAGCCTGACGGCTGCGGCGCTTCTGCCTTTCTCCTTCTTCATTGCCTACGGCGTGATGTCGATTCCGGCCGGCTTCTGGGTGGAACGCTTTACAGAAAAACCCGTGATGATTGCCGCTTTCCTCGCCGGCACCATCGGCTCCTTGAGCTTCGCTCTCTTTCCTACTTACCACGTTTCGGTGGTGTCCCTGTTCGTCATGGGCACCGGAATGGCGACGCTGCAAGTTGCCATCAATCCCCTGTTGCGTGTGGCGGGCGGAGAAGAGCATTTCGCATTCAACTGCGCATTCGCTCAATTGATCTTTGGCTCGGCCTCGTTCGCCAGCCCGCGAATTTACTCTTATCTCGTGGAGAACCTGGGAAAGCCTTCTGCCAGGGGCAATCTGCTACTGCGGACCCTCGGCAGGCTGACCCCGCCAGCGCTTCCGTGGGCTTCAATGTACTGGATCTTCGCGGTCTTCACGGTGCTGATGATTGTTGTGCTCGGGTTCGCGCGCTTTCCTCGTGTTGAACGCACAGGCGATGAGGCCGCGGGTTCGCTTCAGATGTACGGCAGCCTCCTGCGCAAGCCGATGGTGTGGATGTTCTTCCTGTGTGTTTTTGCGTACGTCGGTTGCGAGCAAGGCACAGCGGACTGGATCTCCAAGTTTCTCGCTCAGTATCACGGCTATGACCCGCACACGACCGGAGCGACCGCAGTCTCCTGGTTTTGGGGAATGCTGACGGCAGGATGCTTGGTCGGAATGGGGCTGCTCAAGCTATTCGACAGCCGGAAGGTGCTGATCGGATTTTCCGTCGGAGCGCTGCTTTGCCTCACAGCGGCGCTGTTCGGACCCGCGCGCGTCTCCTTAATTGCGTTCCCCGCCATCGGACTTTTCGCTTCGGTTATGTGGCCGGTGCTGGTTTCCCTGGCGTTGAATTCGGTCTCTGAACACCACGGTCCGTTCGCGGGAATTCTAAGCACCGGAATCATGGGTGGAGCGGTAGTGCCGTTGATCATCGGACGCATTGGGGATTTCGCAGGTCTCCGCTCGGGTGTCGCGTTTCTGTACCTAACGTTCGGATGCGTTCTCAGCGTCGGCTTCTGGGCTCGGCCGATCATCACAAACGCCACGATTTTGAATCGGGAAAGTGCAGTCGAAGCTGTACCGCACAGCGTGAGGGTGGAATGACGTCGGCAAGAAAGTTCGGAAGACGAAGGATTGCGGTACAGAGGCGGATGGGGGCTGTCGCTGCTTTCATCTTCGCGCTCTGCGTGTGCTTCCAGGGTCAGACCTCCATACCCGAACCGATCCACGGTGTGACCGTCGACAACAAGTACGACATTCGCGACAGTGCATTTCTTCCAAAGTTGATTGAATCGCTGCGACGTCTGTCAGTAAAGCCCACCGTGAGAATCGTCTACACGCCCGGAGCTAAGGAAGGATACTTCTCCGCGACCTCATACCTCGATGCCACCCGGCAGATCAGGGGCGTGGGATACGTCTTCGGGCAGCCCGTGGATTCGTTCTACATGAAGTGCTTCACGCCAGCGGAGCACCTGGCCCGTTTCAAGGACTACGTAACCACGCTGGGCTCAATTGTTGATATCTGGGAAGTGGGAAATGAAATCAACGGCGAATGGCTCTTTGGGGAAACGAAGGACTGTTCCCCAAAAACGTCGGTGAACTCCACCTCCCAGGGTGACGTTGTGACCAAGATGATCGAGGCCTATGACTATCTGAAGTCCCAAGGCAAAGTCACGGTGCTCACTCTTTACTACAACACACCGTGTCGCCTGCCTGCGGCCAACGAGATGTTCGCGTGGGCGAACGCTAATGTTCCCGCTCGCATGAAGAACGGTCTGGATTACCTGCTGCTGAGCTACTACGAGGTGGACTGTAACGGCTACAAGCCCCACTGGCGGCGCGTTTTCAGTCAGCTTGCGACCTTGTTTCCCAACGCCAAGCTGGGCATTTCGGAGTTTGGGTGGTCAGAGACGAAACCGTCTGACGCGATTGTGAAGGATCTGGTGCAACGGCACTACGCCATCCATCCCGACGTTTCGAAGTGGGTGGGCGGAGGCTTTTATTGGGAGTTTGCCATCGACATGGTTCCTTACGATCCATCTTCAGACTCGCTGTGGAACACGATCAATACAGCGATGGCAAAGCAGAAATAAAGACATGCAGTGAATTTCGATGAGGAGCAGACATGTTAAGCACTAGTCATAAGGTTCGGGTTCTGATTGCAGTGACATTTTCCGTGCTTGCCATAGCAGGGGTTGCCTTTTCGCAGGAACACCCCAAGGCTGCTCCGTACCTCAAGCTCACAACACCGCGCCACGTGCTTCCCGACGCACAAAAGTGGGAAGGCGACGAGTTCCCCCACACCATGTCGGTGCTGGACCTGAACCGCGGAGGATTCCGTTATTGGGGATGGTACGGGCTGAACGAAGGCCGCGGTATCGGCCTCGCCCGGAGCAACGATCTCGTGACCTGGAGCAAGTACGACCAGAATCCCCTGTGGACGAATGCCCGCTGGCCCTCGGTCCTAGCAGGGGCCGACGCGAAGGACAAAGAGCTACTCTATTTCGCGATCACCCGAGAGTATGACACTCCGAGCAGCCACATCGTGCTGGCCAGTTCCCGCGATGGACTTCATCTTACTGAGGTAAAGATTCTGGTGCCCGGAGTGCCCAACCAGCGCAACCAGAATCCAAACCTGTTCCGCGACCCACGCACCGGGCGATTCTATCTCACTTTCTATCGCGGCAACGACAAGGATCATTTCGAAATCATTAGCAAGAGTGCCGATTCAGTCATCGACCTGGACAAGGCTCCCGAGAAACTCCTGCTCAAGTCAGACACAACAATCGCGGCTCCTACCTTGCTCTATGTCAAAGATGCGCTGAGCGTCGGCGGAAAGAAAACCGGGACTTACTATCTGGCCACTGAGATTTATCCGCACCGCTACACCGACGACCCTGAAGGTGAGTGGCAGGTGAAGATCTTTGCCGCGGACTCGCCCGATGGCGATTTCCAGCCCGTGGAAGGCAATCCGATTATGCGCGGCCAGCGCGCCTGTCTATTCCAGCACATTTTTAACGATCGATTTTATGGTTATGACTGTCATCTGGAGACGCCCGATCACTGGGTGCTTGAGGAAGTCGAGGCGCCGTTGCCCTAAGGGCACCACGCGTCGCGCGTTGCAACGTTAATGACCGGAGCACGACCAGAAACAGAGATTAGAGATCAAGGAGACTGCTATGACTGAACCCACTTTCAACATCGCATCTCAGGGCACCAATAGAACGGTGATCCAGCGCATGGCTATCGTCATGCCGCTCATGGCCCTTCTGGTGTTCATGCAGTTGGCAGTCCCAGTTCAAGCGCAACTTTATGCCGGATCTGTCACTGGCGTGGTCGCCGACCAGACGGGAAGTGTGATCTCCGCAGCAGACGTGACGTTAGTGGACACGGAGAAAGGCTTCACCTTCACCTCCAAGACCGACACCAATGGACGCTACCTCTTTCGCTCGGTGGCGCCCGGCACCTATAGCATCTCGGTCAAGGCTTCCGGCTTCAAAGAACAAAACCGAACCGGGATTAGAGTCGACGTCAGCCAGAATGTGGGTGTGGATTTTGCGATGCCGGTTCTGGGCACTGTCGAGAGCGTTACGGTTTCCACGTCCGCTCCATTGCTGGGCACCCAGGACGCCGTTAGCGGGCAGGTTGTAGACCGGAAGTTCATTAACGATCTCCCGCTGAATGGGAGAGGCGTTTTCAATCTGGCATTCCTCACTCCCGGAGTGACGGAAGTGGACGCGGCTTGCATGGGTTGCTCCGCCAACAACTTCATCTCGAATGGCAGCCGGAATGCCACGGCCGACATCCTCATGGACGGGGTTACCACCACGAACTATGAGCAGAACAGCGGCATTCGCGTGGATACTTATACTCCTTCGGTAGACGCAGTCGAAGAGTTCAAGGTCCAGGAATCGAACTTCAGCGCTGAATTCGGTTTTAGCGGAGCCACGATCATCAATCTCGTCACTCGTTCTGGCACGAACAAGTTTCACGGTAGCGGGTATGAATTTCTCCGCCATTACAAGATGGACGCGAATAGCTATTTCAACAATCAGGAGGGAATTCCCATTCCCGCGTTGCGCCGCAATAATTTTGGCGGAACCATTGGCGGGCCGATCATTAAGAACAAGACTTTCTTTTTCTTCGACTACGAGGGTATGCGCCTCACCTCGGCCGCCGGGCCCGTCTTCTATGGAGTACCCAGCGACGCCGAGCGGCTCGGCGATTTTGGCGAGTTGTGCGGATACAACGGTGGAACGTTCAATGACCAGGGAATCTGCTCTGACCCGGCTGGCCAACTCTGGGATCCGTACTCCGGGACCTACGATCCGGCCGTGGGCGGCGCAAGACGCCTGGCACCCATCCCAAACAACAATCTTGCAACCTACACCAGCACGGTGGACCCGAACCATCCCGGCAACGTGATCCTGGCAAACGATCCGGGCGGCGCTCCTTATCGCCTCCCTTCGGGACCGGGAAACTTGATCGACCCGGTGGCCTTCAAGCTCATGCAGTACTTCCCGGAGCCAAACCGGAACGTCGGCAGTTCGAGCTACGATCCCTTCTTCAATCGCGTCGACTCAGGCTCAACCAAGAGCAGCAACAATCAGTGGGACTTGAAAATCGATCATCGTTTCAGCGAGAAGGACCTGCTCAGTGCGAAATATTCGCAACAGGCCAGCAATTCAACGCCTTTCAACTGCTTCCATAACTTTGCTGACCCGTGCTCGAGTGGACCAGTTACAGGCACCGCCCACATGTTTGCCCTGAATGACAACCATATGTTCAGCCCCACCGTGCTGCTGAACATCTCTTACGGCGTCTCCCGTGGCACATATTTCTATCCCAGCAATGCGGGCACGTTCCCTAAAGGGACCTCCGCTGTAGACCTGCTCGGAGAGCCAGCGTACATGAAATCTTCCGGTTACGACTGGTTCCCGGCAGTCGGCATCGGCGGCGGCTACGGCTCCGCAGGGCCTTACAACAACATTGGCACCGAACTCTACAGCTACGCCAAGCAGGGGCAAGAGACGCATCACCTGATCGGAACTCTGAACTGGGTGAAGGGCACGCACGAGCTCAAGTTCGGTGCAGAAGGACGGTTGCATCGCCTCAACTTCACGCAGCCGAACTATGCTCCTGGCGGATACTACAGCTTTGACCAGACCGGCACCGCGAACTACGATCCCGCGTGCATCCCGAATCCGCCTGATGTGAACTGCGACCCACTGGGCGGCGATGGGATGGCGAGCTTCCTGATCGGTGTGCAACCGAACTCGTGGGGCATGTACGAGATTCCAAACTCGGTGGCCAGTCAGAATTTTGAGTTCGGCGGATTCGTGCAGGACAACTGGAAGATGAACGACAAGCTGACTCTTAATCTTGGTCTGCGCTACGAACTGGTTTTGCCGCGCACTGAGCGGCACAATGAGCTCAACTGGCTCGATCCGAATGCCATATCTCCCATCACTCTGAATGGCCAGAACCTCAAGGGCGGCGAAAGGTTCGCCAGTTCTGGTGACCGGCATTCTTATGCAGCCGACTTCAAGAATATCCAGCCTCGCTTCGGTTTTGCCTTCCGCGCGCTCCGCAACACGGTCGTTCGGGGCGGATACGGCATCTACTACTCCGCCTGGCGAGGCGCAGTCGCCGGAACTTCCGGCGTCGGGCAGCAAGGCTTCGATCAGCTGTCCTACTTGGTGACCTCGTTTGGGGGAGACGGGGCCACGCCCGCCGCTCGAATGAGCAATCCTTATCCCAACGGGCCGATCAAGCCTCCGGGTGCCAGCCTGGGCCTATTGAATGATGTCGGCTACGGCGGATACGGGCCGATTCGCTACATCAGCAACAAGGTGCCCTACGAGCAAAGCTGGAGCTTCGGCGTTCAGCACGAGACCCGCGGGAACCTGGTACTCGATGCGTCCTACATCGGTAAAAAGGGAACTCACCTGTATTTCGCCAACGCGGGCAGCATCAATCATTTGGGACCTGAGGTCGAACACTACACCAACGATCAGTTAGCGGACCTGGCATCCTTCGTCGACAACCCCTTCGCGGACCCCAACCAGTCGAACGCCTCACAGATCATCACCGATCCCAACAACCCGCTGCTTTATTCGCAAATCCAGAAGATGCAACTGCTAATGCCCTTTCCCCAGTTCTTCGGATTCTCCGGCGACGAACCGCCCATCGCCAACTCGATTTATCATGCGCTGCAGTTTCGAGCGGAGAAGCGCTTCTCGCATGGGCTGGAGTTTCTCGCGACATACACTTTCTCCAAGTCGATTGACGATGCTTCGCTGACCAGCACCAACAGCGGCTATTTGGGAAGTTTTGCCAGTTTACAGAATCCAAATAATCCGGCTGGCGAACGAAGTCTCTCTTCCTTCGATATTCCTCAGGTCTTGCAGTTCAGTTACACCTACGAACTTCCGATCGGCAGGGGTAAATTCATCGGAGGCAATCTGCACCCGGTGCTCAATGCCATTGTCGGTGGATGGCGCACCAACGGCATCTGGCGCTTTAACAGCGGCAGGCCGATCAACCCGATGCTCTATATCTCGCAGAGCCTGCCAACATACGGGCCGCAGCGTCCGAACCTGATCGGGACGCCACACCGTGCCGGAGGCAAAGACTCGGACTGGATCAACCAGTACTTCACCAGCGCAGACGGAAGCGATTTCCTTGCGCAGCCAGCGCAGTACGCCATAGGAACAGCACCTCGTGCTCTGGGTTCCGTGCGCAATCCGGGCGCCGAAAACGCGGACCTGTCCATTTTTAAAGAGTTCGGCCTGGGCACGGTTCGTGAAGGGATGCGCCTTGAATACCGTTTCGAGACCTTCAACACCTTCAACCATCCGCAGTTTTGCGGTCCCGACACGACGTTTGGCAGCCCCACCTTCGGCAAGATTTTTTACCAGTGCAATGGTCCACGCGAGGTGCAAATGGCGTTGAAGCTCTACTGGTAGCCGTCTAATATGGGTGCAATCTGGGTGCAATACTACTTCCCGGGGGTTACTCAGAGTGCCAAGATGGGCGATCGGCGCCGTAGATTTTCAAATCAGTTACCACTGAAACATCCGCTGTCACAGCAACAGCCTTGAAGCCGCCACGGTCCAGAAACGGGCTTCGAGGAACTCTGAACTCGGTTGGCATTCGACGACACTGCGCTTCCTCCAAGCCGACTTGAACTAAGCCGTTTTGCGGCGGACGCATTCGCGTGTTGCTGAGCCGATGGTCGAGGTGATCTGAGCTAGTTTGTTGTCGCAGAGGAGGAACTCTCTGTGACCCATCTACGTCAGATCATGCTTGAGGAGCTACGACGCCGCAACTACGCCGAGTCCACCATCCACACTTACATCCAGACGGTCGAGCATTTCAGTCGGCACTTCCATCGTTCGCCCGATCAGCTTGGCCCCGAGCATATTCGCCAGTATCAGGCCGCGCTGTTCACGCGCTGGAAGTTGGCCCCGAACACGGTGACGCAACGCTTGGCTGCTTTGCGCTTCTTCTATGTGCAGGTGTTGAAGCGCGGCTGGAGCGTTGCCGAGACGCCGTATCCGAAGAAGGTTTTGCACTTGCCGCAGGTGCTGAGCCAGGACGAAGTGGCACGTCTCATCGACGCGGCAGAGTTTCCCTTTCATCGCATTCTGCTGATGACACTCTATGCCACGGGCGCACGTCGCGCTGAAGTGGCGCACCTGAAGATCAGCGATATCGACAGCCAGCGGATGGTCATCCATATCCGGGGAGGCAAGGGACGCAAGGACCGCGATGTCATGCTCAGCCCCAAGCTGCTCGAGGCGTTGCGCGTCTACTGGCGCGGGCTGAAGCGCAAGCCCACCGACTGGCTGTTCCCCGGCAATCGATGGCATACAGCGAGTCATCCAGTCTCCACCAAGGTTCTCTGGTACGCCTGTCAGCAGGCCGCCGAACGCGCCGGCCTTGAACACAAACACATCCATCCCCACACTCTGCGCCACTGCTTTGCCACGCATCTGCTCGAAGCCGGCGCCGACCTGCGTACCATCCAGATGCTGCTGGGTCATCGCGACCTGGAGGAAACCACGATCTATCTGCACCTGTCCCGGCGGCATCTCAGCGCCACCGGCAGTCCGCTGGATGCACTCACGATCCGAGGAGAAGGAGAGCAGACGCAGAACGCATGAACCGGCCACCTCTCGAGGTGGCCGACATCGTTCGCTGTGCAGGACGGTCCTTCATTGAGCGCAGTCGCAAGTGGATTAACGGACAACACGAAAAGGTGTTGCAGGCCATCACACGCTGCCGCACCGCAGCGTTGGGTGGACATCGCGATCAGTGCTCAGATTGCGGGCATACTGCCATCTCGTACAACTCGTGTCGCAACCGGCATTGCCCACGATGCCAGGGCAACGCCCGCCAGCGCTGGCTTCAGGCGCGGCAACGGGAGTTGCTGCCCGCCAGCTACGTGCATGTCGTCTTCACCCTGCCGCGGGAACTGGCTCCGCTGGCATTGCAGAATAAACGTCTGATCTACAACCTGCTGTTTCACACCAGCGCTGCAACTCTGCAGGAGATCGCTCGCGATCCACGGCACCTTGGAGCCGAGATCGGTTTCTTCAGCGTGCTCCACACCTGGGACCAACGACTGCAGCATCATCCCCATGTCCACTGCGTGCTGGCCGCCGGCGGTCTCACTCCGGACCACTCCCGCTGGATCTCCTCGCGCCGCTCCTTCTTCCTTCCCGTCAAGGTGCTCAGCCGTGTCTTCCGCGGCAAGTTCGTCGCCGGACTCAAGACCGCCTTTCATGCCGGCGCACTCCAGTTCCACGGACATCTCTTACCGCTTGCCGAACCACGTGCCTTGGCCTCGTGGCTACGGGTACTGTTCCGCCACGACTGGGTCGTCTACGCCAAGCGCCCTTTCGGCGGGCCAGAACACGCACTGCGCTATCTCGGTGCCTACACCCACCGCGTTGCCATTTCCAACAGCAGGCTGGTTGCTCTCTCCGAGGGCAACGTAACCTTTCGCTGGCGCGACTCCGCTCATGGCAACAAGAAGCGGCTCATGACTCTGCTGGTCGAAGAGTTCTTGCGCCGCTTCCTCCTGCACCTCCTGCCGTGCGGCTTTATGCGCATCCGCAATTTCGGATTTCTTGCCAACCGACGCCGAGCAGACACTCCTGCCACTCTGTTTCCGATTGCTCCAGCAATCCGATCAGCCCGCAGCAGGCACGCACTCGCCGGCCACGCTCCCCACTCACTCACAATGGAACTGTCCGGCTTTGCGGCGGAACCATGCACGTCGTCGAGCGCCTCTCCGCCGCGCAACTTCTCCTCCGATCTCCGCCTCATCTCAGCCGGTGCGCCGCATGAATCCACATCTCCAGCCTCGATTCTTGCGCGTGCTTCGGCGCGCCACGGGTTCTCTGTCTCGCACCTGTCTGAATGCAGTATGGCGGTGGGATTTCAGACTCTCCGATGCGCCGACCCACGCCCATTCTCGTCTGCGACCCGCTACTGAAACCCAAGCGCTCTGACCGCAACGGCACTCTCGCAAACGATCAAGACCGACTCATCCAGATACAAATCCCATAGACATCCCCAGGGGCTTCCTTCAAGTCGCTGTATCTGAAGCGCCCCTTCACAGCGTCTCAACTCCAAGGTCTCCGCTCGTGGGCGCTTCAGATACAGCACTAAGACTTCTGGCCAGCGTCGTTGAGGGTCCGTCCGGGGCAATTCGACTGACAGCGGGATCCGTTGTTCCCAAGGCGATCAGTACTCTTAGCGATTCTTGCATTGCCAATCTCAAGAGAGGATCCGAAGCGCACGTCTGGGATTGATATACCCGAAGTCTTTCATTAATTGCGGTGTCTCTTGGGAGCAGAATGCAGTCGTCTTCTCAGCGCTGATCCTTCGTTTTCTTTTTCCTCTTTTTACTGAGGTCTTCTAACAGGTACTTCAGGGACGCGCATTCTTGAATCACAGCTTCAAGCTTTGGAATTGTAGTGCGCAATTCGCTTTCTTCGACAATGCCGTCGGCGAGGGTTTCCGCGACGCTCTCCAGAGCTTCGCCGACTTCCCTGATCAAGCGGGACACCGCAACAAGCTCCTGCTCCAGGGTAATGTTTGGTGACGGGAGTTTAAACGCGACCCGTCCGGCCTGGCTCTCGAGAAAATCCAGCGCTTCATAATTGCTCAGCAGAACGCACATTCGCGGCAGGAAATGCGCGGGCATTTGACGCTCGCCTCTTAGCCAATACATGAGAGACCGATAGTTAGTTCCCAGTTGCTGGGCGAGCAGGCGAATGTCGTACTCAGCTTTGGTCTCTACAACTCTACTCAGAATGGAAGAGATGTCGTCGGCAGGCACAATCGATTCCTAAACCTCACACCTGGTTTCGTTCAAAAGCACCGGTCATTTTGAACAGTGAAGTTGCCCATTCTATCTGAATTGAACGGGCGCAAGTGATGCGATTAGATTGGCTCGGGGCAAAGAGCGATTTCGGGCCAGCAGCGACACAACGGAAGCGCATGCATCGACTGATGTGGCGCTTGGAACTATATGAAAACATTGTGAAAAGAATTGACAAAGCACCTGGTCGGAATTAGCTTTCTGGGTCACCACATTGACACTTTTTTTGTGAGGCTGCATTGGTTAGGTAAGTAGGAGGGCCCATGTCCAAGAAGTGGTACAACTATATCGTTTCGGTCGACGACGCGGCGGGCACCGAGTCAGACACGAATGTCCCGCCGAATACCAAAAACGCTCCGGCCACTGCCAGGAGCGCGGCGCAGAGCGTGGCTGACATCGCGTCCAGCGTAGCGGCGGAGCCGAAATTTACCACTCCGATCTCCGATCCGACTTCGTTCGAGGAAATCTACAGGGCGGCGGAAATCCCGCCCGCCCCGCAAGGCTATTCGATCCTCAAGATCTCCCACATGCTGGAGAACGAGCACCTTCGCAATTTGCCTTCGGACGTAAGGAAGTCTTCCGTTTTGGTGGCGCTCGACGCCGCGGGCGTGGACATTAAGGACGTCATCCAGGATGCGATACGTCGCGATCGCGCCCTGGACGGGTACGAGCGGGTGCAGCAGCGCGCTGCCGAAGAACTGGAAGCACGCAAGAATAAAGAGAACAGTGAGATTCAGGCGCAGATTGATAAGTATGTGACCGAGCAGAGAGCGAAGATCCAGAGCAATAATGAAGAGGTATCACGGGAAAAAGAACGCTTTACCGGTTGGCGGTTGAAGAAGCAGCAGGAAGAAAAGAAGATCGCCGAAGCGGTCGGCTATTTTGTAACCGAAAATCCTATTACGACGGGCGATGTAAGTGCGCCGGCGCCCCCATCGAAGACAGCGCAGCGTTCCTGAACAGGAGGAGTCTATGTGGCAACGGTTGACGAGGGTGGTACGGTCTTTCGTCGGTTTCTTCATCTCGGCGTCGGAAGACCCCGAGCTGATTCTCCAGCAGAATATCCGCGACATGAACGACCAGGTGCCGCGGATGAATGAGAGTATCGCCATGGTTAAGGCTAACGTCACGCTGCTGGAGAAAGAGGAGGCCAAATATAAGGAAGCGGTGGGCAGTCTGACGGCCAGAGTGAAATCCGCTATTCAGGCCAATCGAGACGACATCGCCGCCACCTATGCCACCCAACTGGAGCAGACCAAGAGCGCGCTGGCCAGAAATCAAGGCCAGCTGACGACCGCTCGCGCCGCCTTCGATAAAGCGATGGCAGTGAAGCAGGCGTTCATGCGCGAAAAAGACCGAAAGACGCAAGAGGCGCTAGGCGCAATAGCCGATTACCGCCGCTCCCAGTGGCAGAAAAAGGTTGCAGATGCGATGGAGCAGTTCGAAGTCGCGGGCATTAGCCAAACGCACGACGAAATGGTTCGCAAGATTGAGGAAACGACTGCCGTCAACGAGGCTCGCATGGATATGGCCATGAGCAACGTGGACCAACAGAAGATCAAGATTGACGACGATGCTGAAAAACTTCAGGCTAGCGAACTGGTAAAGCAATTCAAGATTGAGATGGGTCTGGCCTCGCCCCAAGCGGCGGCATCGGCTGGCTCGGAAAAAACGATTGCCGCAAAGGAACCTCAGCGGTCGTAGACGGCAATAGAAGCTTCAATACGCAGATATGCGCAGTCGGTTGTAAAAGAGCAGGAGGACAATCATATGGCGGTCAAAATTGAGCGAGGTGGATGGGTCCTTATCTTCTTGATCGGTGTAGCGCTGGTTGGCTACAGCCTGAATCGATACGGAGTTATAGATTTCAGCAAGATGATCGGCGGCAAAAGCGCTTCCGGTAGCGGGGAGACAGTAGATGCGAGCAAACCTCTGCTGATACCGGCGTCTTCGAGCAGTAGCGATGCCGAAGTCCGTGTGCGCGTTAATGTGTGGGTCGGCTGCGTCGGGGGCCTGGTGGCCAACGGCGGGCTCGACACCCAGCCGGATTCAATCTATGGCAAGAAAGGTCTGAAGGTTTCGTTCAAGATCATCGACGACTGGACGGAGGGCTCTGCCGCTTTGGCTACGGACAATGTCGACGTGATGCTAACCACGGCCGACGTTTACGCCAAAGATTATGCGCAGTTCAAAGAAAAAGGATTCGGGTCGCATGCGTTCCTGATGGTCGACTGGTCACGCGGCGCCGACGGCGTCATTGGAAAGCAGGGGATTAACAGCATCGAGGACTTGGCTGGTAAGAAGGTTGCTTTTGCGCCCTACACTCCATCGCACTTCTTACTGTGGAATGGACTCAAGACGTCCGGGCTGAGCACTGCGCAGCGCAATGAAATCTTCAACCAGGCGATCCACACCAAGGATGGCATCGAGCCGGCGACCCTTTTCGCCCAGGAAAAAGTTGACGCGGCCGTGGCCTGGGACCCCGACATGAGCGACGCGGTCGGCAAGCGGCCCGGATCGAAGAAGATCTATGACACAAAGATCGCAAACCGTCTCATCGCCGACATTCTGGTGGTGAGTGACAGCTTTTCCGCGAAGCATCCGCAAACCCTGTTGAAGTTTGCCCAAGGCTGGCTCGAAGGCGTTGAATTCATCAAGACGCAACCGGAGCGTGCGTACAACCTGATCGGGACGGTCAAGGATTTCAACATTCCATCCGACCTCGCGAAAACCATGCTCGGTGGCGTAAAACTTGCCGACTACGCCGACAACCGTTCGTTCATGGGTACGGCCGGCTCCAATGCCGATTACGCCAACATCCTTGGCATGGCCCAGGAGATGTACCGTGAGTTGATGGTCATTAAACACACTTTCAATCCGGAAGAGAGCCTGGATCGCCGCTACGTCGAAAAATTGGCCGACAGTTTCTCCATGGCGTCCAGCGAAGCGCCCATCGAATATAGAGAACCTGCGAGGGGCGCAACACCGATCGCTACGCAGCATCGATCCATCTACTTCGATCCCAATTCTTCCGCCATGAGCCTTGATTCGCGCGCCATCGTGGACGAACTAGCCGGCACGATGCGTGCTTATGAGAACACAATTGTCGATATCGATGGCAACACCGACTCTACTGGTACTCGTGCTTACAATGTTCAGCTCTCCCACGCGCGCGCGGACGAGGTCAAGAAGTACCTGATCCAAAAGTATGGCTTTCCGGCGCAGCGACTTCGGACGGCGGGCAATGGTCCGGATAAACCGATTGACAGCAATAACACGCCCGAAGGACGCGAGAAAAATCGGCGCACCGACATCAAGGTCTATGCCAACCCCTCGAGCTAGCTTTTCGAGCTCAGGATAGGGACACGATGAGCGATTGGTTCACCATGCGGAAGGATGTGCCGGCGTGGGTCCGATGGGCAGCTCCATTTATCACCTGGGGCGCCATCATATTGTTCTGGATCTTATTGCCTTACTGGGAAGGCCCGCATTTTTCATTGCTGCCCACGCCCCTCGGAGTAATCCGATCCTTTAGATTGCTGTGGACGGAATACGACCTGCTCGGCAACGTATTCATGAGCTGGTGGCGCATCGCCCAGGCATTCTTCTGGTGCGCGGTTGTCGCCATCCCGCTTGGCATTCTGATGTCCAGCTACCGCTGGCTGTTCGAGCTCATCAACCCTGTAGCTGCGCCCATGCGCGCCATGCCTCTCACCGCGTTTCTTCCCGCGTTCATCGCTCTGTTTGGGATCGACGAAACCGAGAAAATTGCGTTCCTATGGTTTGGAATGTTTTTCTATTTGTTGGCGGTGGTCGTCGAAGAAGTCAACCGGGTAGACAACGCTCTGCTCGAAACGGCATACACGCTCGGAGCCAATCAGCGGCAAGCTTTGTGGTTGGTATTTCGCGCGTCATTGCCGGCGATTTTCTCGTCATTCCGAATCCTATATGACATCGGCTGGACCTACGTGATACTGGCGGAGATGTTGAATGCCCGTAAGGGCGTGGGCTACATGGTGGAGGCTGCTCGCAAAGTGCTGGACTTCGATCGCGTGTACGCGGGAATCATCGCGATCGGCATCGCCGCCTTTCTGTTTCGTTTTCTGTTGACGTTTCTGGAAGGCCGTCTATTTCCGTGGCGCAAAGCGAGTTCCACGCTGGCCGGAGGCGGGGCGGGTGTTCCCAGCGCCACAGCACACCTAAAGGCGGCCAAGCACCGAGCCTAAGAATATGGAGCCTAAGAAATCTAAAATCACGGTTAGCAAAGTCAGCCGCTCGTTTGTCGGGGCCGACGGTTCGAGAACTGACGCCCTCGAGAACATCAATTTCGAGATTGAAGATGCGTATTCCCGCGAAGGGCGCGATATGGGTGAATTCCGCGTTCTGCTGGGCCCTTCCGGATGTGGCAAGTCGACTCTGCTGCGCTTGATCGCAGGATTGGATCAGGCCGATACCGGCGAGATCCTGGTGAATGAAAAGCCGGTACACGGTCCCGGAAAGGACCGCGGCATGGTATTTCAGAAATACACTTCGTTTCCGTGGCTAACGGTCGCTGGTAACATAGCATACGGTTTGAAGATCAATGGCGTCTCGGAAAAGCAGCGCAAGGAGACAGTGGCGCAATTAGTGCAAGATATTGGACTCAGCGGCTTTGAGAACGCCTATCCGGAGACGCTATCCGGAGGCATGCAGCAGCGCGTTGCCATTGCGCGCACCCTGGCGCTTCGCCCTTCGGTTATCCTGATGGACGAGCCGTTCGGGGCGCTCGACGCGCAAACCCGCAGCGAAATGCAGCAACTGCTGCTGAAGGTTTGGGACGAAACCGCCAGCACGATCTTGTTTGTTACGCACGACGTTGACGAGGCGGTGTACCTGGCGGACAGGATTTTTGTTATGAGTGCGCATCCGGGGACAATTACCGAGGACGTTCAAGTACCCTTCGATCGTCCCCGCGACCTGGGCCTGAAAGAGCGAAATGAGTTTCACGAGTTGGCGAACTACGTTCTCGGCCGGCTGCGCAAAGCTCCTGGCAACGGACAGGTGCGGGTGAGTGTCTAAATGGCTCCTGCCGATCTCCAGGGCGTGCCAGAAGACGATCAGCTCAGTGGTCCCGCGCCGCAAGAGAAAATCAACTTTGTAAAAGAGGCGTTCCACCTGCAGTACAACTGGATCGCCATGGTGAGTGCAGGCGCGTTTGCACTGGTGAGTGGAAGCTTTCTGCCGATCATCCTGGCTGGCGGCCTCGAACTGATGTATCTCGCCATCGTTCCGCAAAACTGGCGCTTTCAGAGGTTGGTGTGCTCGTGGAAATTCTCCGAACAGCAGCAAAAGCAGCAACGGCAACTTGGTGACCTGCTCCGAATGTTGCCTGCCGATCTGCAGAGCCGGTATATCCATGCGGCTCAAGTGTGTGGCTCAATCAGAACCAACTTTGCGCAGTTTTCCTCGACCTCGCAGATCTTCTTGCAGCAAATCGACACGCGCCT
Organism: uncultured Acidobacteriaceae bacterium; assembly: GCA_963791515.1. GTDB lineage: Bacteria > Acidobacteriota > Terriglobia > Terriglobales > Acidobacteriaceae > Sulfotelmatobacter. Next base: position 96,611 of record CAWBSS010000003.1, read on the forward strand.
GCAGGGCCTGCTGAATGGCTACGCGCGGCTATTGTCGAGTGCGGCGCAGCAACAGCAGTATTTGAGAACCGCCGAGCAGGATGGAATCAAACACGAGATCGCCTCTTTGCAGAAGAGTTTGAGCAGCGACCCGCCGAAGGTGCAGGAGATTAACAAGAAACGTATTGAGATTCTCACCAAGCGCCTGGAGAAGTTCGATAAGATTTCGGAGAATCGAAAAGTGGTCGACGCCCAGTGCTTCGCGGTCGAGGATGTGTTGATGCTGGTGCGGGATCAATCGGTGACCATGCGCGATCCACAGCAAGTCAGCGAGAGGTTGGATAGTCTGGTCAAAGACGTCGAGCAGACCGAACAGACGGTGCAGCAGGTGGAAGCCATTTTCAGTGGGATGTCGCCGGACCTGGACGGATTGATGGCGTTGGACGATTCGTCAACGTCTTCGGGCCCCAACCGTGTACGGATGTCGAACTAAAGATGCCCTCAAATATAGCGACGACCACAACAACGATAGGGAAATATCTCGATGCACTGCCCCCGTGGGCGCGCGAACTTTCCGAAAAGTACTACTCGCGTTCGTTTGCTCTCTTTGTGCTGTACGGAAATGTGCGCGACCTGGTACCGCTTCACAGTCAGGAAACCACCAACTTCGTTCCGCTGGATGAGTTTCTCTCCGGCGCGCTCTTTGGGCAGCGCGACATAGTTCTGCATTACGACCGCGGAGGGTTGAACTTCGGCTCGGCGGATAGCCAAGCCGACTTTCGCCGCGCGCTCGAAGGCTACGACAGTTTTCACGGCACCACTTATTCGCAAGGAGGGCTTCCACGCAATCCAGATGCGGTCTTGAACCTGCTCGACAACTATCTCCGGCTGCGCATCGCCGACGGCAAGAAAATCGGGCTGGTGATTGACTTTGCCGAGACCATCGCTCCCGCGGGCGATGTTTCCAGCATGTCTGCGGATGATCGCAATGCCTTGGTCATTCTCAAGCGCTGGGCGCGCAATTCGGCTTTTCTGAATGCGGATGTCACCATTTGTCTCATCTCGGAGAATCAGATCGAACTGAACCCGAGCATCGTTCAGCACCCGGGCGTTTCTTCGATCGGGATTCCGTTGCCGGATTATAGCGATCGCCTGGAGTTTATCCGCTCGCAGTTGAAGAAACAGGAGTTGCCTGCAGGTTCCGAAGTGAACGACGAGTCCCTGGCCAAGCTGGGCGCGGGTTTGAAACGAGTTCAGTTGCAGAGTCTGATCTCCCACGCGGTGCAGAATCGGCAACCGCTCACGCTGAAGTTTCTCTCGGACCGCAAGAAGGACTTGATCGAAGCCGAGTCCGGCGGTCTGTTGGAGTTTGTGCAGAGTCGATTCGACCTCTCATTTGTCGCGGGCAATGATCAGGCTAAGCGGAAGCTACAGGATGCCGCCAAAGCTATCCACGCCGGTAACACCGATGTCCTTCCCATGGGCTACGTAATCTGCGGGCCAGTGGGGACGGGCAAGACTTTCATCACGACCTGCTTCGCCGGCGAAGTTGGAATTCCGGCGGTCGCTCTAAAGAACTTTCGCAGCATGTGGCAAGGCGTTACGGAAGGCAATTTAGAAAGAGTCTTGACGCTACTGAAAGCGATGAGCCCGATCGCGGTCATCGTGGACGAAGCCGATGCTCAACTCGGAGACCGATCCAGTTCCGGCGATAGCGGCGTGGGAAATCGAGTGTTCGCCCAAATCGCGCAGTTTATGGGGAATACAGAACTGCGAGGCAAGGTGATCTGGTTTCTCCTGACTTGCCGTCCCGATCTGTTACCGGTGGACCTGAAGCGCCAGGGTCGGGCCGAAGAGCACATTGCTCTCTTTTATCCCGACACGCAAGAAGAGCGCCTCGCGCTTTTACGCGCGATGCAGCGGAAGGTCGGGATGAAGCCTTTCCCGGAAGATGTGGAAACGTTCTTCCTGGCGCGCGCCGGCAGCCTGTCGGGAGCGGATATCGAGGCGGTCCTGGTGCGCAGTCGCATGAGGAGTAGTTTGCAGAATAAGTCCGCCGTTGATACGGAAGACTTGAAGGCAGCCCTCGACGATTTCATCCCACCCTACTACCCGACCGAAATCGATCTGCAGAATTTGGTGGCGGTATTGGAGTGCACGAGTAAGAGCCTGCTACCAAAGAAATATCGAGATATGGACCGCGGTGATTTGATCCGTCAGAGCAACGAACTGATGGCATTGTCACGGAAGACTTCGGACTAGCACCCGTCGCTCCACGCAGGAATACGCTTAAATCACAATTCCATCCATGCGCATGGTTCTCTTTTTGGGAGTGAACAAGGGCACCGGCTTGGGCTCGATCCGCGGCGCATTGTTCCGCCAAAAGGTCTGGAAGTCTCGCTTCTCTCCGGTGCGATAGAAGTACAGCAAGTAGGCCTGGTCGCAGGCTGTGTAGTTACAGAACCACTGATCAACCTCTGTGATCCCGATCTGGTGAAACATCGCAAGTCCGTAACAGGCCGCTTCTCGTTCGTAAGCGACGATCGCGGGAAATAGGTCTTCGCTCACCGGAGGCTGATATTTCCGGCCAAGCTCAAACAAAGCGTGATCGACATTCCACTGCACTGTGTGACCAAAGAGGTGTCCCAGCAGAAACAAACGTTGTTCCGGAGTGACAGCATAGTCGATATCGATTTCCGATCCGTCCAAGTCGCCGGTTAACGGATCAGGAATATCTCGGGTCACGATGCGGATGCCGTAAAAGCTCTCCAGATGCTTCTGAACCCGCGCAGAATATTCGTCGAACAGAATTTTCATCCATCCATTGTATGCAAGTGGACGGTAAGTCACTCGCCGTTCCTTCCACGATACGGCCGGAGTGCCCGCGCCATGAATCCAAGCCCACCCACAAACAGAATCAGCATCACGAGTGTATTGAATAGACTCGTGGGCCGAAAATAGATGTGCATGTTGGCAATGACGCCAGCGAGAATAAACAGTGCGCCAGCGATGGTTAGAAGCCATCCGACAAGGCTCCGTCCGTTCCAGAAGAGTACACCCACTCCGATCAGCATCGGCAAAAGCGTAATGCCGAACGTGTTTCCTCCGTAGAAACTCCAGTAGGAGCCGACTACACTGACTTGATTGCTGAGAAGGTAGCCCCCAACACAAGTCATGGCGAAGCCGATCAAGAAGTGGCCGAGCCCGCCCGGCGTCCCACCCACATCACTAAGGGAGCGGTTTTCCATGCGTGGGAGCATATCAGAACCCTAGCAACTGCGTTCCCGAGGTCGCGACTGAAAACCGCTCAATCCGATCGGTCGGACGAACAAAAACCGGTCAGATTAGCTCGGCACTCTGGAGTTCACCTCCGTTCGCAGCCTTGGTTGATCATTAAGTCGGTAAGAAACCTGCCTAGCATGGCAGAGGTCGCAGGGTGCAAGCGGCACCCACAAGCCGCGGAAGTAACCCAGAATCCTGCGGCGCTTTGTCTTCGCAGTCCATAAACGGGCTTCGAGGACCTGTGGGCTCGCTCTTCATTAGGTGGAATCACACTTCCCCCAAGCCGACTTGAACTAAGCCGCTTTGCGGCGGACGCATTCGCGTGTTGCTGAGCCGACGGTCGAGGTGATCTGAGCTAGTTTGTGTCGCAGAGGAGGAACTCTCTGTGACCCATCTACGTCAGATCATGCTTGAGGAGCTACGGCGCCGCAACTACGCCGAGTCCACCATCCACATTTACATCCAGACGGTCGAGCATTTCAGTCGGCACTTCCATCGTTCGCCCGATCAGCTTGGCCCCGAGCATATTCGCCAGTATCAGGCCGCGCTGTTCACGCGCTGGAAGCTGGCCCCGAACACCGTAACGCAGCGCTTGGCCGCTTTGCGCTTCTTCTATGTTCAGGTGTTGAAGCGCGGCTGGAGCGTTGCCGAGACGCCGTATCCGAAGAAGGTTTTGCACTTACCGCAGGTGCTGAGCCAGGACGAAGTGGCACGTCTGATCGACGCGGCAGAGTTTCCCTTTCATCGCATTCTGCTGATGACGCTCTATGCCACGGGCGCACGTCGCGCAGAAGTGGCGCACCTGAAGATCAGCGATATCGACAGCCAGCGGATGGTTATTCATATCCGGGGAGGCAAGGGACGCAAGGACCGCGATGTCATGCTCAGCCCCAAGCTGCTCGATGCCCTGCGCGTCTACTGGCGCGGGCTGAGGCGCAAGCCCACCGACTGGCTGTTCCCCGGCAATCGATGGCATACAGCGAGTCATCCAGTCTCCACCAAGGTTCTCTGGCACGCCTGTCAGCAGGCCGCCGAACGCGCCGGCCTTGAACACAAGCACATCCATCCCCACACTCTGCGCCACTGCTTTGCCACGCATCTGCTCGAAGCCGGCGCCGACCTGCGCACCATCCAGATGCTGCTGGGTCATCGCGACCTGGAGGAAACCACGATCTATCTGCACCTCTCCCGGCGGCATCTCAGCGCCACCGGCAGTCCGCTGGATGCACTCACGATCCGAGGAGAAGGAGAGCAGACGCAGAACGCATGAACCGGCCACCTCTGGAGGTGGCCGACATCGTTCGCTGTGCAGGACAGTCCTTCATTGAGCGCAGTCGCAAGTGGATCAACGGACAACACGAAAAGGTGTTGCTGGCCATCACACGCTGCCGCACCGCCGCGCTGGGTGGACATCGCGATCAGTGCTCAGATTGCGGACATACTGCCATCTCGTACAACTCGTGTCGCAACCGGCATTGCCCCGATGCCAGGGCAACGCCCGCCTGCGCTGGCTCCAGGCGCGGGAACGGGAGTTGCTGCCCGCCAGCTACGTGCACGTCGTCTTCACCCTGCCGCGGGAACTGGCTCCGCTCGCATTGCAGAATAAACGGCTGATCTACAACCTGCTGTTTCACGCCAGCGCTGCAACTCTGCTGGAGATCGCTCGCGATCCCCGCCACCTGGGAGCCGAGATCGGCTTCTTCAGCGTGCTCCACACCTGGGATCAGCGACTGCAGCATCATCCCCATGTCCACTGCGTGCTGGCCGCCGGCGGTCTCGCTCCGGACCACTCCCGCTGGATCTCCTCGCGCCGCTCCTTCTTCCTTCCCGTCAAGGTGCTCAGCCGTGTCTTCCGCGGCAAGTTTGTCGCCGGACTCAAGACCGCCTTTCATGCGGGCGCACTCCAGTTCCACGGACATCTCTTACCGCTTGCGGAACCGCGCGCCTTCGCCTCGTGGCTGCGGGTACTGTTCCGTCACGACTGGGTCGTCTACGCCAAGCCGCCCTTTCGGCGGGCCAGAACACGTGCTGCGCTATCTCGGTGCCTACACCCACCGCGTTGCCATTTCCAACAGCAGGCTGGTTGCTCTCTCCGACGGCAACGTAACCTTTCGCTGGCGCGACTCCGCTCATGGCAACAAGAAGCGGCTCATGACTCTGCTGGTCGAAGAGTTCCTGCGCCGCTTCCTCCTGCACCTGCTGCCGCGCGGTTTTATGCGCATCCGCAACTTCGGCTTCCTCGCCAACCGGCGACGCGCAGAACTCCTTCCACTCTGTTTCCGATTGCTTCAGTCGATCCGGAACAGCCCGCAGTCAGGCACGCATCGCCGGCCACGCTCCCCACTCGCTCACTCTGGAACTGTCCGCTTTGCGGCGGAACCATGCACGTTGTCGAACGCCTCTCCGCCGCGCAACTTCTTCTCCGATCTCCACCTCATCCCAACCGGTGCGCCGCATGAACCACATCTCCAGCCTCGAATTCTGCTCGTGCTTCGGCACGCACACTGGTTCTCTGTCTCGCATCTGTCGAATGCAGTATGGTCGCGGGATTCAGCAACTCTCTCGATGCGCTCTGACCCCGCCCATTCTCTCTGCGACCCGCTACTGAAACCCAAGCGCTCTGACCGCAACGGCTACTCTCGCAAAGGATCAAAGACCGGCTCGATCCGGATACAAATCCCATAGTCCCCCAGGGGCTTCCTTCAAGTCGCTGTATCTGAAGCGCCCCTTCACAGCGTCTCAACTCCGAAGCTCTCCGCTCGTGGGCGCTTCAGATACAGCCACTAAGACTTCTGGCCAGCGTCGTTGAGAGTCCGTCCCGGGGCGTAACTTCCGCTTAGCCCGTCAGAACTAACCCGCTGGTGCAGCGGATTGAGAGTGATGGTGTAGCGAGAGGAATACGGCGGCGCTAGCTTGGGTGGTCATAGGAAGGAGGTTCCTATACCCGACTGCGTCAACGCACGCTGGACGATCTCCGGCGGCGCAGATATTCTCCGGACACGATTCGTGGCTACATCCGAGTGGTACAGCAGTTTGCCGAGTACTTGGGCGCTCTCCGGAACAATCGGGCGCCGCAGAGTTACGGTGCCTCAGCGCGCTGCAGCCTTCGCGACCCAGGTTTCGCCCGTTCCAACAGTTACCAGTACTTTGCCGTTTACGGTGCCGTCTTCGACGAAGTTGCGAACGGTCTTTACTAGGGCAGGCGAGACTTCATGGCCTTTGGCGGCGAGAAGTATCCCGGCGGTAGAACGCAGGTCTTCGCTCAGGATCATGCCAGTGCGAAGGTCACGGACGTCAATGGGGCGCATTTCAGTGGGCCCTCGACTGAGCCTGAAGTCTCCGAGGGCAGCGACCATTTTGGCATCGTATTCGACGGGATTTCGGCTAAGTGCCAACAGGGCCTCCTGTCGCTCCGATCCGGTGCTGAGCAGGTGGTCGAAAGCCAGGCTGACCTTCAACATCTGCGCCCCTCGGCGGACAGATTCGGCGGCGGGGGATAGAGATCGCGAAAGGTCCGTAGGTATGTCTTTCTGCTGGAGGATCATGTCGGCGACCAGTTCGAGTCGTGGAATCCGGGCCAGCAGGTCGTGGGCGATCTGGGGATGCTGCGAGTAGCGCTTTTCATGTTCTGGAGTGAGCGGTTCGCCGGCGTGGATGGCTTCCAGCAGGTCGGGGGTGAGAGTCAAGCAGCCGAGTTCGGAGAGCATCGCTGCGATTTCATATTGCCACATGTCGGAGAGGCAAAGCTTTCCTGCAATGTGCCGCACGTACTGGCAGATGCGGGCGCCTTTGTTGAAAGCGACGGGATTGGCCAGGTGGAGCACCTCGGTCAGAACGCGGATCGCGCCTGCGAGAGTTTTCTCAAGCAATTCTTTTTCGCGAAGCATGAGGTCATATTGGGCAACACAGGCTCGGAGTGTGAGTGTCAAGTTTTCTGTGGTGACCGGCTTGTTGAGGAAACGGAAGATTCTGCCTTCATTGACGGCGCGCATGGCGGCTTCCGTGTCGGCAAATCCGGTGAGCATGACGCGGATAGAGTCGGGAGCAAGGTTGCGCACTCGAGAAAGGAACTCGGCGCCATCCATGACGGGCATGCGCATGTCGGAAATCACCACGATGTAGGAGCCACCATTCTTGACCTTCTCCAGTCCCGCTTCGGGCCCTTCGGCTAGGTCAGCTTTGAACTCGCGGTAGACAGATCGGGATAGACCTTCGAGTGCAAGGGGGTCATCGTCGACGAAAAGGATCCTAGGTTTGTGGTTCCGGGTAGGTATGGCGGCGGTATCAGACGTCACTTCGAGTCTCCTGTATTAGAATCGAGCTGGATTGGGATTCTGACGAAAAATGTTGTGCCTCTATCTAATTCGGTATCGAACCAAATTCTTCCGTGATGTTTTTGGACAACGATGTCGTGGCAAATGGTGAGCCCCTGGCCGGTGCCCTCTCCAGCCTGTTTAGTCGTGAAGAAGGGGTCGAAGACTCGGGCGCAGATAGGCAGCGCGATACCGGTCCCGTTGTCCTGGATTTCGATCTGAACATCATTATCGATTTGTCGCGTGCGGATGGTGAGCTTTCCACGCTCGCGTGCTTGCTTCTTCGAGGCCTCACGGATAGCGTGCGTAGCGTTGACGATGAGGTTCAGAAAAACCTGATTCATCTCGTCGGCGTAGCAGTCGAGGGGCGGCAGGTTGGGCTGATAGTCGGTTTGAACATCAGCGATGTGCTTGATCTGGTTCTGGGCGATAGTGAGGGTTGCGTCGAGCGCTTCGTTGAGATCGACCTCTTGTCGTTCTCCACCACCGGTGTGGGAAAAACGCCGCATCGCGCTGACAATCTTGCTGATGCGTCGGACCCCCTCAAGCGACTGCGAGATAGCCTTCGGAACTTCCTGCCGGAGCCAATCCCAATCTTCGGGAGGACCTCCGGGGGGCACGGGTTCTGAGGGGCGAAAGTCGCAACCCACAGAGGCGTGCAACGGAGTCAAGCATGAGTCCATAGCGGCGTCAAGATGGTTCCAGGTGTCGCTGAGGAAGGCAAGGTTGTCTGAGACATATTGGACTGGCGTATTGATTTCATGGGCAATGCCGGCAGCGAGTTGTCCAATGGCTGAGAGCTTCTCATTTTGCATGGCCATCCGGCGATCGCTGATATCGCGAGCGGAGATGACGTTGGCCTCGATCTCGCCGCGAGAGTCACGGATGAAACTGCCATGAGATTCCAGGGTAACGTAGGTTCCGTCCTTTCGTTGCATTCGGTATTCGACTATTTGGCCAACGCCAGTCTTGAGAGCTTGCTGAGCAGCCCGGGTCACCAGGGGCCGGTCGTCGGGGTGGATCTGCTGGAAAGAAATGGTGCGTTTCAGTTCTTCCTGGGTGTAGCCCAGGAGACGCTCATACGCGGGGTTGTTATAGATGCGGTGGCCGGTCTTGTCGACAACAGCAATCAGATCGGCACTGTTCTCTGCGATGGAGCGGAACAATTGGTCAGACCTGTTTTTCGCTTCTTCGGCTTCTTTGTGCTTAGCGAGTTCGGCGATGAGGTCTTGGTTTGATTTGTCGAGTGAAGCAGTCCGTCGGAGCGCTTCGAGTTCGAGGTTCTCATTTATTCGGCGTATATTGCTTTCCGCAGACACAAGTTCTTCATGCAGACCGACGATGCGCTTACCCACCAGGAGACGGGCCTTCAATTCCAGCTGATCAAAGGGTTTAACCAGGTAGTCATCCGCTCCAGCCTGCATCGCCTCCAGCATGTCCTTCTTGCCGTCTTTTCCGGTCAAAAGGATGATGTACGAGTACGAGTTCCTGGAACCTGCCAGCCGGATCCTCCGGCACAGTTCAATCCCGTTGATGTCTGGCAACACCCAATCCAGCAAAACCAGCTTCGGACAATCTGGGCGCTGCAGAAGCGTCCAGGCCTCAAAGCCATCTTTCGCGATTGTGAAAGGAAAGTCCCATTCTTGCAGATGAGAACTCAAGAGCTCCCGATAAACAGGTGAGTCCTCCACAACAAGGATTTGCATGGGCAAGATTCGCCACCCGCGGCACTTATTGCATTGTATGAGCCTTGCCATCGATCGGAACCATTACGCTAGTAACGGGTTTCCACTAACGGAGCGTCTTGGAGCAACGAAGGATGAGTGGTTTGACCGCTACCTTGAAGTAGATGGCCGTATAACGGTATCCGGGGCAGCGGCAACACTCGGCATCTCGTCAACTCCCGAATCGTCGGCCGCCGGAAGCTATCCATAAACGGGCTTCGAGGACGTTCGGCCCCACCAGTTTCAGAGGAATCACACTTTCCCTTCTGACTCTTGGCCCGTGGAGGTTTCAACTTTCCGGCGAGAGTGTCCCTCCCTAAAACAGATTACTTCTAGGGTCAAGGTAATCGCCGAACTCGTTCAGAAGCTGATCTTGAGGATCTGACCATTGTTGCCCACGAACCACCCGGCATGCGGATTCGCAAAAGCGACCGCCCAGTAGCCGCTCACGTTGGGCAGTTTGAACCAGGTGCGCCCTTCATCGGGAGTCCAAGCTGCTGCTCCCGAGTCAAAGTTCGGCTCCGTCTCGGCGGTAATTACGACCGACCGATCGTGCTCGTGGTTGAATTCGTCATCATCGCCCCGACCATCGCGGTGACCACTGCCGCGCACATAGGCCAGGCAGAAAATGGTCCCCTGCACGGGAGGCTTGTTCGTAAGCGTCCACGTCTTGCCGCCATCGCTTGACGTTGCCGCATCGGCAGAACTGTTTGTGGACAAGTCGCCGCCGCCCAGAATGCCATGCCAGGCATCTCGGAAGGCCACCGACAGGCCGCCCGCGCTGGGCGAACTTACAAGCGGGGTGTCATAGGCCTTCCAGGTGTCACCGCCATCGCGGGTAGCCAGGATTCTCGCGATCGTTGCGCCGCCGGTGGTAATCCAGGCATTTTGTCGTCCCTTTGTCGCGATGCAGGTTCCACTCGACGAAAACGATGCTTCCCCCGCCAAAGCAGGCGGCATATTGGCGCTGATGGGCTGCCAGCTCATTCCGTCGGTGGTCCGAATATCGGGAAACACTCCGTCCACTGAATCGCTGTGCGTGATGCCCCGGTCCGGAGTCCAGAACGCGAAACAATCATAGAACGCATTCACGGTCTCATTCGTGAACTGCAAGGCCCAGTTGGCACCACCGTCTTCCGTTTTGTAAATGCGAAAATCTGTGGTGTTGTTTCCAATGGACATTAAGTAAGCGACCTTATCGTTCACGCCTTGCACATCCCTGAATTGCAGGCTCTCGGCTCCCGGCACGACACCGGCTGTCCACGTCTCACCGCCGTCGGTCGTAACCACGTATGTCCCGCCCGTTCCACTTGCCCATACGACGCGTGAGTTCACCGGACTGACAGCAATCAGCAACTGCGTAGTCCCGCTGCTTTGCGGAGTGAGTTTGGGTTGATGAACTTTCCGGTTGTCTTCGGCAAACCCGAGAGTTGCGGAAGCAGCAATCAAGAGAATGACTACAAAACGCTTCAACATAGAATCCTCCTCAGATGACCCCGTGTCAGCGTGGAGAGTATAGGAACGTCGCGGAAGGGTGTCAAACTGGCGCGTTTTGGAGTCTTAACGGAGCCCAGTGTCTGAATCGTCGGGGATAGGAGGCCATCCAGAGCCCTTCGGGGAAGATCCACGGATGATCTCCTCGAAGCTGACTTCTGGACAATTTCACGCTTCGCTGGCCGAAAACCCTCAATGCGATCCAGTTTCCGCCTTCGGATAACTTCAGATTTGTCTGTTATGTGGGATACACAAAGTCCTCAAGATCCGCAGCGCAAGCAAGTCTCACAAACCGATTTTCCTTTACGGGAGGAATCTTGCCAGCCAGCTTACTTCCCATGACTGAGAATCGAGTCAAGCAGTCAGGAAGGGCCTCAACCCAACCGTTCAGGACAGCCGCGACCGAATTCTATCCGTACAACTGCCAAGGTTGCATCGTCGGTTTGGTGTCCCTCGGAGAAGCCATCCACAGTATTGAAGATTAAATTGACGAGATCTCCTGCGTCTTGAGAGCATTGCGCTCCGCAGGCGGCTGCTTTCAATAGGCCCTGAACTCCCCATTCCTCCCCGTCCTGATTTGTCGCTTCGATGAGTCCGTCAGTGAAGGCGATCAGCAAATCACCGGTTTCGAGCTTTACGATGCCCTCTCTATATTCCGAGTCAGCGAACAGTCCAACTGGCGCGCCACCCGTTTCTAACCAATGCATTGAACCATCTCGCCGAATGACGACCGGCGGATTATGTCCGGCATTTACATAGCGCAGAGTGCGGGTCGACCCTTCGAATACTCCGTAGAATAAGGTTGCATATCGGTCCTCGGACGACGAAGCGTATGCCTGATGATTCACCACCTTGAGCAGCGCGGCCAAGTCATCTCCCGTGAACACTGCCGCCGTCCGAAGAGAGGACTGCACACTGGCGATCATGAGTGCGGCAGCCAGACCTTTGCCCGAGGCATCTCCAACGACCAACGCCAAGCGGTTACTTTTCAGTGGGATGAAATTGTAGCAATCGCCGCCGAGCGCCCGAACCTGACGGCAGCGGGCGCTATAGTCCAAGGAATCGCTAGCCGTGCGCGGCGCCTGCATAAAGCCCTGTTGCACATCGCAGGCCAGTACCCAGTCCTGGCTAACGTCCACTATCATTTCGTCGGTCGTCATTTTCTCGGCTCCACTTGTATGTCGGTTCTGGCGCTGCTAAATCGACATCGGGTGGTGACTTTTTGGCCCATGAAATATTTCTGAGGAAAATGTAGAGAATGGCGGGACGGCTCCGACTACAGGATGAAAGCGCAGATCGCAGGCGCTACAACCAGGAGAGGAGCAAAGGGCATGAAATACATTTTGCTGATGTCGGGCACGAGGTCAGGCGTCGAGGCGTATCACGCCTGGTCGAAACAGGATATTGATGCACATATGGCGGTTCTCCAGCGCATCAACAAGGATCTCACCGAGTCCGGAGAATTTGTCGCCACACAGGGCTTAGCTGAACCGGGGGAAGCCAAGGTCGTGCGCGGCGAGAAGAACGGCGTCCCAGTCACTGACGGTATTTTCCCCGAATCGAAGGAGTTTCTGTTGGGCTACTGGGTCGTTGACGTTGCCAACGCCGAGCGCGCTTATGCCATCGCGGGACGGATTTCCGCAGCTCCCGGACCGGGCGGCAAATCCACAAACATGCCGATTGAGGTGCGGCAGTTCGCAACCTATGAAGCCAAATCCCGATAAACAAAAGTGGTGACGGTGGCGCGAGAAGCAGCGCCGAACTCAACAGGAGAAGAAAATGAAATACATTTTGATGATGAACGGCAAGAAGTCCGATTTCGAGGGATATGCCAGGTGGTCGAAGGAGGATCTTCAGGCGAATGTGGCGTTCATGCGCACATTCAGCAAAGAACTAAAGGATTCGGGTGTATTCGTCTCGACCGAGGGCCTGGGGTGGCCGAGTGAGGCCAAGCTCGTTCGGGCCGGAAAAGACGGAGAACCGATCACCGACGGCGTATTTCCGGAATCGAAAGAGTTTCTCGCCGGATATTGGATCATCGACGTGGAGAGCCCGGAGCAGGCTTACAAGATTGCCGCGCGGGCCTCACAAGCGCCGGGCGCTGGCGGAAAACCCGCAAACATGCCCATTGAAGTGCGGCCCGTTCTGAGTGGCCACGCAGATTTGGGCCTCTGAACATTGCGGCGGGAAGAAACCGAGATGGCAGACCATCCAAACGACGCTCCGTTCGAGCATCTGTTGCGTGAACTTGCGCCGCAGGTGCTCGGCGCCGTCGCTCGCCGTTTCCGGGATTTCTCCTCGGCCGAGGATGCGGTGCAGGAGGCCATGATTGCCGCTTTCACGCAATGGCCGCAGGAGGGCGTTCCCGAAAATCCCCGGGGCTGGCTGATTCAGGTGGCGTGCCGGCGCATGACGGACCAGTTGCGCAGTGAAATTGCCCGCCGCGAGAGAGAAACGGCAATGGCCGCGGAAACGGAAAACTTGGCATCCCTCCTCGAGATCGAGGCCGACATGGATCCAGACGACACTCTGATTTTATTGTTCATGTGCTGCCATCCCGCGCTCACTCCGTCCTCGGCAATCGCGCTGACGTTGCGCGCGGTTGGCGGTTTGACCACGGCTGAAATCGCCAACGCCTTTCTGGTTCCCGAGGCCACGATGGCGCAGAGGATCAGCCGCGCGAAGCAAACCATCAAAGCTTCGGGCACACCTTTCCGTCTCCCTTCTCCGCAGGAGCGGGCTGGACGTCTGCCCGCAGTTCTGCACGTGCTCTATCTGATCTTCAGTGAGGGATATACCAGCAGCATCGGGTCGCATCTGCAACGATTCGACTTGTCGCGGGAAGCGATTCGCCTGACGCGCAACACCAAAACGCTACTCCCCGATAATGCCGAGGTTCGAGGACTTCTGGCGCTGATGCTGTTAACCGACGCGCGGCGCGCAGCCCGGACCGGGCCGGATGAAGAACTCATCCCGCTGGATAAACAAGATCGAAGTTTATGGGACCGCGTGGAGATTTCCGACGGCATTGAGCTTCTCACGGCCGCGCTAGCGAAAGGGTCGGTCGGCCTGTATCAGCTTCAGGCAGCGATCGCCGCCGTTCACGACGAAGCCGAGCGAGTTGAGGACACCGACTGGCCACAGATTCTGGCTCTCTATGAGTTACTGAAACGAATCTCTCCTGCTCCGATGGTCACTCTCAATCACGCAATCGCAGCCGCTATGGTGCACGGCCCTGCCCAGGGCCTCCAACTGCTAAGAGCGCTCGATACCGACCCGCGCCTTGCCAGCCATTATCGTCTCGATGCGGTTCGTGCGCATTTGCTGGAAAAGACGGGAGACTATGAAGCTGCCATCGAACACTACCGACTTGCGGCTGGGCGGACGACGAGCATCCCGGAGCGGAATTACCTCATGACGCAAGCAGCGCGCTTGGCCGGCGATTAACCCCCGAGTCGTCGGGACACGGAAGTGTGCGCTGAGCAGCGCGTTGTTCAGGAGGGTTGAAGTCCCTCTGGCGCTCAAATGAGGGGCGCCATATCCAAGAAGCGGGGTTCACAGCCTCGCTGGCCGGAGAAAGCGGAAGGTATGGAGACGTCTAAACGGGCACGAAGGCGAAAGCTGGATACAGCCAAGACCGACCTGAAGCCACCGCTTGCGTTACTCCGGAGGGCAGGGTGTCCACCGTGAGGTGGGATCCGAAGGGCCTGCGGAGAAGTACCGGGCCGTAATCGATGGGGAAACCCAAGATGAACCGGTCGGCCAAAGGTGGGCAAGGTCGAGTCTGCACTTCTAAGACGAAGGCGTTCTCATTCACCCACCGCACCAAGGTGATTGCGGGCGGCACGGTACGGAAGAACAACGCGTGACCTCAGGAGAACTGGCAGAGTCTCCGGGTGGCTCCGGGGCAAGCAAACCTATAAGTACAAAGCGAAGTGGCGAGCGACGCTCTGTCAGTAGTCGGACGGCTGCATATTACCTGAAGCGTGATGAAAGTTACGTGACCGGGCGACCGGCGACGGAACTGGGTCGGGGAAGGCAGCCGACGAAGATGGTCAGGAAGAGAGAGAAAGCCAGATGAGTAAAGGCGAGAAGGAGGAACAGTTCCGTGAGTGAAAAACCCGTACATTCTCGTCGGAGGAGACTGGTGGACTGGATCAACCTGACGGGTGCGAAGAAGGTCCATTCATTAATTGACAAAGTGTACAAGCGGAAGAACCTGGAGATGGCTTGGGAGAAGGTGAAGGCAAACCGGGGCAGTGGAGGTGTAGACGGGCAAACTCTGGAGGCTTTTGAGGCGCAGCTGAACCAGCAGTTGGAGCGGCTGCAGCGAGAGCTGAAAGAGGATACCTATCAGCCTCTGCCGGTGCGACAACACCCCATCCCGAAGAGGGACAAACCTGGCGAGCATCGAATGCTCGGCATACCGGCGATCTATGATCGTGTATGTCAGCAAGCGCTGCTCAATCGGTTGGAGCCTATCTTCGAGCCGATATTCGATGATGCCAGCTTCGGATATCGGCGAGGGCGATCTCCGAAGGATGCCTTGCGCAAAGTGTGGAAAGAGATACAAAGCGGGTCAGAGTGGATCGTCGACGCGGATCTCCGAGACTTCTTCGGGTCCGCGGACCACGAAAAACTCCTCACGCTGGTGGCTCAACGAGTAGCCGACAGCCGCGTGCTGCGCCTCATCAAGGCGATGCTCAAAGCGGGAAGCTACAGCAAAGGGCAGCTCTTTCCTAGCGAGCGTGGCACTCCGCAGGGTAGTGTGGTTTCGCCCGTGCTCAGTAACATACTTCTGACGCCATTCGATCGGGAGATGCGACTGAGAGGATATCAGCTGACGAGGTTTGCCGATGACTGGGTGGTCACCTGTCGATCGGCAGCAGAGGCTCGAGCCGCAATGGATGCGGCCCGCCGAATCCTGAAACAGCTGGGCGTGGAGTTACATCCGCAGAAGACGCGGATTGTTCATGTCCGATACGGCTTCGAGTTCCTCGGCTACAAAATCAAGTGCGGGTGGAGAAAACTTTATCTGCCCGGCAACCAGATTCGTAGTCAGGCCCGACAGGATGCGCTCTACGCGTATCCCAAGGAGAAGTCGATTCGTCGTTTCATGGATCAGGTACGGGAACGCACCAAACGGACGACACCTCTGCGCACCGAGGAACTGATTGCGGGGCTTAATCCACTTCTGCGGGGTTGGGGCGAGTATTACAAACTCGCCCACATCCGCAAGCTCTTCCAACGTCTCGACGGCTGGATCCGGCGACGCATCTGGTCGCATCGGTACCGGCGCTGGCGTAATGCGGGCTGGAAACGGCTGCCAGCGACGCAGCTCTACGGCGAGTACGAGCTTGTTCGCCTGATCTATTTAATTCCTTCTCTTGCATCCTGGCGTCGCTGAGTCTTCGTGAAAGCTGCATGCGGGAAAACCGCACGTGCAGTTTGGGCGGCGGACGGAGGCCAGCGCTTCATGCGCGCCTCCTCCGACCCGACTAGCCAGAAACGGGCTTGGAGGAGATCACTGGAGATCTCCTCGAAGCCGACTTCTGGCTCGGAATAACGTCCGGTTGCCCGTAACCGTCCTCGGATGCGCCCTGCTTTGAGCGGCCCCCCGACTGGCCGGGTCGGGTCGAGAAGCCCCCAAACGACGGTAGCTCCGCTATACTGTTCGCTAACCATCTGGATCGCTAGCCTTAATTTGGCTGCAACCTAAATCTTTCTTACCTCGCGGAGGTTCCGCAATGCATGATGATGATCCTGGAGAGATCCCGAAAGACAACTCAGAAAATTCCGGTGTTTCGCGCCGCGAGTTCCTGAAAATTTCCAGCCTCTCAGTGGCCGTCCCGCTGGTAGCTGGGCCCAAGACGGTCATGGCTGCCGGACAGGAAGTTCCGGTGCATGGGCCAGGAAAAGTTCCCATGGAGTTCTCTATCAATGGCAAGCACTACAAGGCAGAACTGGAACCGCGCGTCACCTTGCTCGATGCTCTGCGCGATGAATTCGAGTTAACCGGCGCCAAGCGCGTCTGCGATCGCGCCGAGTGCGGAGCTTGCACTGTCCTAATGGACAGCAAACCTGTCTATGCCTGCTCGGTGCTGGCCATCGAGGCCCAGCACAACCCGATTACCACCATCGAATCCCTGGTGGAAGAAGGCAAACTGCACTCGGTGCAGCAAGCCTTCGTCGACAATGATGCCTCGCAGTGTGGCTTCTGCACACCCGGGTTCGTCGTCGCCTGCAAAGCGTTTCTCGACACGCATCCGCATCCTACGCCCGACGACATTCGCCGCGGCCTCAGCGGCAATCTCTGCCGTTGCGGCACTTATGCAGGCATTCGCCAAGCCATCGCGCAAGTTGCGCAGAAAGGAGCCTGATCTATGCCGGACTATGCATGGCCCGATGCTGAACACCGCACCTTAATAGGCAAACGCACCACTCGCGTGGATTCTCACATCAAAGTTTCCGGACAGGCAAAGTACACCTACGATGTCCATCGTCCCGGCATGCTGTACGGCAAAGTGCTGCGTTGTCCCTATGCGCACGCTAAGGTCGTGAGCATCGATACCAGCGCGGCAGAAAAGATACCCGGCGTCAAAGCCGTACACATCGTGCAGGGACCGGGCGCAAACATTCACTGGGCCGGAGATGAGATCGTTGCCGTGGCCGCTGTCGACGAAGGCGCGGCGGAAGACGCCATCCGCTCGATCAAGGTGAAGTACCAGCAACTGCCGCATCTGGTCAGCGATGCCGAACCGCCTGCTGGCAGCGCCCAGGAGCAAGGCCCGCTTAGCATGGACGACATCGGCGACATGCTCGACAACCAAATGCCCAGCCGGCAGATGATCAGTCAAATTCAGGAGTATGGACTTAACGAAAAGCCCACCGAAGATATGCTGAAGGGATTGAAGGAGGATGGCTCCAGCGATGACGTGCTCGCAGCTCTGCGTAGCGCCACAGTTCATCCCGAAGCCGGGAAGCGTGCACCGGCTAATTATCAGAAGGCGGCCGCACAAACGACAGGTGATCCCGACAAGGCATTCTCGGAGGCCGAGGTTGTCTCTGAGGGCCTTTATGGAATTCCAGTCATCACTCATTGCTGTCTTGAAAGCCATGGGTCGATTTCGGAGTGGACGGATCAAGATCACGTTTTCACTCACATCTCTACGCAAAATGTTTCCGGCATCCCCGGCCAGATGGCCGAGCCGCTGAAAATCCCCGCCACCAACATTCGTGTTCATCAGGACAACATCGGCGGAGGTTTCGGAAGCAAGTTCTCTCCGGACCGCTGGGGAATCTTCACAGCAGAAATTTCCAAGAAGGCGGATGGCAAGCCGGTTCGCTACATGCTGGAACGGGACGCGGAACTGAAGGTCGCAGGAGCCCGGCCTTCCGCCTATGCTCGCGTCAAGGTGGCCGCGAAAAAGGATGGCACCCTGACCGCCTGGCAATCCAACTCCTGGGGAACGGGAGGGCCGGGCGGAGGGGGAATGCCGCCCATTCCTTACGTTTTCAGCATTCCCAATCAACGTCAGGAACACACTGCTGTCCGCAATAACATCGGGCCAGCACGCGCCTGGCGTGCTCCCAACCATCCGCAGGCGGCGGTGCTCACGATGTGCGCGCTGGATGACCTCGCCGCCAAGCTGAAGATGGATCCGGTGGAGTTTTTCGGCAAGAACCTCAATCTCACCAAGGCCCGCGAGAATACCTACCGGGAAGAACTTGGCATCGCTTCCGAACTGATGGGCTGGAAAGAAAAATGGCATCCGCGCCCTGAGAAAGTCGACGGCGTTGTGCGTGGCGTTGGCCTCTCGTTTCACACCTGGGGAGGCCGCGGACACGCCAGCGATTGTGACTTGACGATCCATCCCGATGGGTCGGTCGAGATCAAGATGGGCTCGCAAGACCTGGGGACTGGAACCCGAACCTGCATTCTCGTCGTGGCGGCTGACACGCTCGGCATCCCCATGGACGCCATTCAACTTTTGATTGGCGATACGAACTATCCGCCCTCTGGAGGATCTGGCGGCTCAACCACGATCGGCGGGGTCAGTTCATCTACTCGTCGCGCCGCCGTGGATGCACGTGATGCGCTCTTCGCCAAGGTCGCGCCTGCACTCAACGCTCAGCCGGATCAATTGGAATGCAAGAACGGGCAAGTCAGCGTGAAGGGCGACTCCAGCCGTCAGTTGGGTTGGAAGGAAGCTTGTTCCAAACTCGGTGCCATGCCGCTCACGGTACGCGGCAAGAATCCCGACCGTAGCAAGCCTCCTGACCTCACGAACAGCGGAGTGGGCGGCGTGCAGATGGCGGAAGTGGAAGTCGATTCCGACACTGGCATTGTCAAGGTCAGGAAAATGGTTGCGGTGCAAGACTGTGGTTTAGTCGTCGACCTCAAAACGGCTGAGACTCAGTGCTATGGCGCCTTGATCATGGGCATCAGCTACTCGCTTTATGAAGAGAAGGTGATGGATCCGACGACCGGCCGCATGCTGAATCCGGATATGCAGTTCTACCGTCTGGCCGGTTTCAGCGACATCCCTGAGTTGGTCGTGCACATGATGACGGGCAAGGGATATGACGAACGCGGCGTGGTCGGCTTGGGCGAGCCTCCGGTGATCTCGCCCGGCGCCGCGATCTCGAACGCGGTTGCTAATGCCATCGGCATGCGAGTGTCATTCCTTCCGCTGACGCCAGATCGTGTTCTCGCCGCCATGGAACAGAAGGGAGGTGCGTGATGCGACCTTTCGAATACGTGAGCCCAAACAGCAAATCCCAAGCCATCGGCTTGCTGGGTGCAACTTGGGGAAATACTGAGATTCTTGCCGGTGGGACCGATCTGCTTGCGCTGATGAAGGACGATGTCGTCGCACCGAAGCGGTTGGTCAATATTAAAGACATCGGTGATCTCCGAGGAGTTTCTTCGAATGCACAAGGCTGCCGCGTCGGTGCGCTGACCACCCTCGAAGAGTTGGCCGATGATGAGAACGTGAAGAAGAACTATCCCGCACTGTCGGAGGCCTTACTCGAAGCTGCCAGCCCGCAGATTCGGAATATGGCCACCGTCGGCGGCAATCTCTGCCAGCGGCCGCGGTGCTGGTATTTCCGCAACGGATTAGGACTTTTGCCAAAGGACGAGGCCGGTAAAGAGCTTGTCGCTGCAGGGGAAAACCGCTATCACGCGATCCTCGGTAACCAGGGAGCGGCAAAGTTTGTCAGCCCTTCGACTGTGGTTCCCATCTTGATTGCCTACGGCGCGAAGATTCGCCTGGAAGGACCGAAGGGAAAACGCGAGCTTCCGCTGGAAAAATTCTTTGTGATTCCAAAGACAGACAGCGAGCGCGAGCACGACTTGCGGCCGAATGAGATCGTCACGGAAATCCTGATTCCCCCAGTTTCTGACGTGAAAGCCGCCCATTACGAGATCCGCCAAAAGGAGGCATTTGATTGGCCGCTCGCGGTAGCCGCGGTTGCCTTGAAAATGCAGGGCTCGAACGTGCATTCATCCCGGGTAGTTTTGGGGTATGTTTCACCGGTGCCCTGGCCTTCTGCGGAAGCGGAGCACATTCTGGTCGGGAAGCCAGTAGATAAAGAGACGGCGCAGAAGGCTGCCGACGCTGCCCTGAGCAAAGCTACCCCCCTCAGTCACAATGCCTACAAAGTGAAGCTTGCGAAAGTTGCTGTAACGCGCGCCATTTTGAAAGCCGCCGGAGGTGCCGCATGATCAACGAAGGGGAACGTTTCAACACCAATCATCCAAACCTGTGTTCGGCGTTGCGCTGGAAAGGTCAGTTCATCCTCGCCGAGCCCGATCCTACGGTGCCTGCCTGCAATGATGGCCTCTTTTGGTGCTTGCACACACAGACCTGCATTGGTCCCGATGGTGAATTGGCCGAGCCCGGCAATTGCAGTTCGAAACGCCGTACGTGTCATGGCACCGGAAAATGCGGATAGCTGGCGAAATCCCACCCAAGTCTAGGTTTTGCGCGTCTTTTGGTCTGGGGTTAGCATCTGAAATAAGAAGTGAGGGGTTCATTATGCGATTTGCGAAGTTGATGATTGTTGCTTGTGTCGTGGGTTTCTTTTCCCTCTCCATGGCCGCACAAGAGATTCGCGGCGATTATCTGGAGACGCGGAGCGCCGATGTTTACACTGGTCAATGTTTTGCCAACGGCGAGGTCAATCTTGTCGGGAATGAAGCCATTCTGGCATGGCATGTTCAGAGTGGAGGATGGGACGGCGTCCCCCTGCAAGGATTAACCGTTGCCGCAGCCGTGCGGGCCAACGGGACGCTAGGCGATCCGTATGAGAGTCCTTATCCGGCCAAGGCCGTGCTGCTCGTGGACGATCAAGCGTCCGAACAACAGCGAGCCGCGTTGGTACATTTTGCCCAGCGCATGGGAGGAGAACTTCTGAAGAACGTTGCTCAGGTGATTCCCACGCAAATGGAGCTCGTTGTGAATGCCGAGCACCACGGAGCGGCAATGCTGCGAGCCGGCAAGTTCGCCACGATCCAGACACGTGGCATCGGCGGCCAGGATCACCTTTGTGGAAATGAAGTGACCTTCTATCCGCCGCTGACGGAAACCGCGCACTCCATGCCCGCAGTTGCCTTGACCGATTCTTATTCCGGTCCGGGCCTGGGTGTGTCGTGGGATCTGCACGGCAAACGCAGCGCATTTGTGGGTACATTCGCTCGCTAAGACAGGAAGCAAATTGCGAAAGACGAAAGCGCTACTGCCAACGATCGGCTTGGTTCTGCTGCTCTCGCTGCTATCTGCTGCGCAGGACGGAAGAGTGGAGAGCGCGGGGCCATTGACCGCCACCGCAGTCCCCGAGCAGGTTCGCCAGAGCTTGCAGGAAAACGGATATCGACTCAGCCTCGATGATCCCAAACCGGCCTGCGAGCTCTGGCTTCGCAAGAGCGTTCCGGCACAAGCAAAGAAAGACGCGGAGGGCGTGGCCTACCCACAGCTTGCCGAGTCAACGCTGGTCGGCGTAGTCCATTTTTCCCAAGCCGCCTCGGATTTTCGCGGACAGCAAGTTCCCGCTGGCTTTTATACGCTGCGTTACGCCCTGATGCCCGACGACGGCAACCACCTCGGAGTATCTCCCAATCGGGATTTCCTCTTACTGATTCCCGCTCCGTCTGATTCTGATCCGAGCGCTGCTTTCAAGTTTCAGGAATTGATTACGATGAGCGCAAAAACTGTAGGAGCAAAACACCCGAGCGCACTGAGTTTGCCTCCCGCGGACAAGCCGTCAACCGGAACCGTCGCCCGGGACGATCAGGACCATTGGACCTTTTCGGCTGCCTTGAAACTCACTTCGGGCGAGGAAATCCCCTTTGCGCTTATTGTAAAGGGCACTGCACAACAATAACGCCTATCGCAAGCGGCCAAGTGTGGTTCAGCGTGAAGGTTTCTACCTCTGGCCATGATCAAGAGTGCATCTCAATCCGCCAACTCCCTCGCGGGCAGTGCGGCTCATTTGCGTTACGCCCGGGCTTTCTCGAATCATTGTCCTTTAGCTCGGGAGCCGTTCTTATAGCAATCCTTTCAGCGGGCGTCGTTTGGCTATTGTGCTTCGCGTGCCCGTCATCTTTACGCAAAGTTTGGGTTGTCATCGTGCCATTGGCTCTCACGAACTGCCTCTACTGGTCCGTGGCATGGCTCGAGGGCGATGGGGATCAATATCACCGGGCGCTCGTAATGTCTGACTACCGCATGTGGGCGCCCCTATTCATTGTTGCGTGGTTTCTAGCCGGGGCTATTCCGTCAGCCGCTGTCGTTCGCATATTTTTTGCCCAAAAAGCCGGGAAAGGCCGCGACTATAAAGAGCAAAGGCGACTAACTATTGATAAATCGCCACTCAATGACCAGCGGTTAAAACGTGTAATCGCCTGATTTTCATCATCTGGTTCAGGAGCTGTATTCTTACGTGCGTATAGGATTGGGGAGTAGCATGACTGAACCGGGTACATCGTCGGATTGTTGGCGATATCGGGTTTGCGCTTGCTAGATCCTATCCGTAGCTCGACATCGGCTAGCACGACCCGAATATCGCTTGGAAACAACCTCGTAGTCAGATAAGTTAAGTGCCACGAGTCGCGCTGGGCAACTTTTGCCGTACAGCGAGGTTCCTATGGCGGGAGTATTCCATCCATGCATTCGGCCCATGCGGAAGTAATTCCCGACTCTGGGTCTCGATCAGACCAGCCGGGGATACAACCCGAACAAGCCCAGGACGCCGGCGCACGACCAAGGCGAATGCGCGGCTGGATCGCGATCGCCGCGACTGCGCTCGCTCTCGGAATCGTTCTGCTGGCGGCGATCCGGAGCAAAACTCCCACGCTCGGGAAGTCGCCGAAGTCCGTCTCAGTCATCGCAACTCAAGTCTTACGCCTCAAGGGAACGACGGAGGCTGTGCAATCGCGCTCCATCCTCGCGCCCCTGCTCGCAGGGCAGCAGGTTCCCACGCTCACGATTATCCGGTTGACGGCGGCTGGCACGCGAGTCAAACAGGGAGACCTGCTGGTGGAATTTGACCGGCAGGCCCAGATGAAGGATTTCGTGGACAAGCAGGCGGAGTACGCAAAACTGGTGGACCAGGTGGCGGAAGAGCAGGCCAAAGAGAATGCAGCGCGGGCTAAGGATGAGACTGAGCTGAAACAGGCCGAGGATAATCTTCACAAAACGGAACTGGAGATACAGAAAGCGGAAATCGTCTCCCGCATCGATGCGGAGAAAAATCAGGAAAATCTCGACGAAGCCAAGGCCACCTTCGAACAACTCCGCACAACATTTGATCTGAAGCGCAAGGCGGCCCAGGCGGCGATTCGCATCCTGGAAATTCAACGCGATCGCACGCAGCAGACCATGTTGCATGCTCAGGCCAATGCCGACCTCATGCAGATCCATTCGCCTCTTAATGGAGTCGTAGTGCTGAACACAATCTGGAAGCAGGGGACCATGGGCGAAGTGCAGGAGGGCGACCAGGTGCGTCCGGGTGTGCCGTTTATGCAGGTGGTAAATCCGGCGATCATGCAGGTGCGCGTGCTGGCCAACCAGCAAGACTTCCCCAGCCTGCAGGCTGGGCAGACGGCGAAGGTTCGACTGGATGCGTATCCGGATCTGGTGTTCGCGGCCAAATTGGATCAACTGGCTCCCATTGGGGAGGGTGGGGAATTTTCCAATAAACTTCGTACTTTCGTGGTGATCGTATCGATCGAGGGAAATGACCCCAAATTGATGCCCGACCTTTCCGCCGCGGTCGACGTGGATCTCGCAAGCCAAAGTGCCGGATCGACTGTTGCTGCAGCCGCGGGCAGGGGTTCGCAATGATGCAGCGCTTCTATCGGCTTTCGATTCAGGGGAAGGTGGCGGTCATCGCGATCGTCCTGGTGGCGGCGAGTAGCGTCGTATTCGGAGCGGCGCGCCTTGGAAGGCGGTCGCCCACCGTTGCCACCATCGAAGTGAAACGCGGAGAGTTTCTCGACTCGGCGGATTTTCGCGGTGAAGTGAAGGCATTGAAGTCCGTCACCATCAGCGCGCCGGCAGAAGCGGGCGATTTGCGAATCGTCAAACTCTCTCCGGAGGGTACCGCAGTCAAGCCCGGGGACCTTGTGGTTGAATTCGACAAAACGAAGACCGAGCAGGATCTGGCGCAGTACCGCTCCGGCCTCAAGTCGGCTGAGGCGGAAATCGGGCAAGCTCGAGCCGAGGCGCGTCTCGCGGAGGAGGAAGACAAGACTGCCGTGTTGAAAGCTGGGTATGAAGTGGAGAAGGCGAAGCTGGAGGCCAGCAAGCAAGAGATCGTTTCCAAGATCGAAGGCGAAGAAGCAAAGCTAAAGGTAACCGACGCTGAGCAGAAACTTCGCGAGGCGGAGACGAAACAAAAATCGGACCAGACCCTTCACAAGGCGACCATTGAGAGCAAGGAACAGGCCAGCAAGAAAGCCAAGTATGACGTGGAACGCGCGGAACGCGCTTTGGCACAAATGAGTCTGCGCGCGCCGTCGGCCGGGACAATCAGCTTGTTACAGCATTGGTCCGGCTCATCCATGTCGTCATACCGAACGGGAGATCGAGCGTGGCCTGGGGCCGCGATTGCGGAATTGCCCGACGCTACGACGTTGCGAATTTCCGCGCGCGTGGACGAAACGGAACGGGGAAGGCTGGCGGCAAAGCAGCCAGTGACAGTTCAGTTAAATGCCATTCCAGACCGGCAGTTCACCGGACACATCGAGCAGATCGGCGCGATTGCCAGCCTGGATTTTTCCAGCGGCTGGCCCATTACCCGAAACTTTATTCTCGAGATCGTCCTCGACCAGACAGATCCACGGCTCAAACCCGGCATCTCGGGCCAGATCACCGTGGTGATGGACCGCGTGCCAGACGCCGTTATCATTCCTGCACAGGCAATCTTTCAAAAGTCCGGACAGAATGTAGCTTACGTGTGGCGAGGAACGCAGTTTGAGGAACGCGGCATCGAGGTCGGAAGAAGAAGTGGCGACAGGATCATGGTCGCCAAAGGCGTGATTGCCGGTGAGCAAGTGGCGCTGAAAGATCCCACTTCGAAGGAGTAGACGCAGTCGATCGATATGAGAAGCCGTCGTGCCATCACGTGGGGCGTGGCAGCAGTGATTCTCTGCGCTGTTATCGGCGTAGTTGCTGCCGTTCGCCGGGCGGCTCCCCAAGCGACAACGGACGAACTCCCGACCGCGGTTGTAAAGCGAGGCGATCTCGACATGAAGGTCTATGTCACCGGGGAATTGCGGGCGACCCATTCGGAGATGCTGACGGCGCCTCCTATCGGCGGGGGCGCGCTGCAGATCACGCATCTGCTGCGCACTGGCACAGTCGTCAAGAAGGGCGATTTGGTCATCGAGTTTGACCCCACTGAGCAGCACTTCAAGCTCGACCAGAATCGTTCCGAATTGCTGCAGGCTGAGCAGGAGATCACCAAAGCCAGGGCCGATGCCGCTGTAGTGGCGGCGCAGGACAAAGTCGCTCTGCTCAAGGCTCGTTTCGATGTACGACGCGCCGAACTGGACGTGCAGAAGAACGAACTGGTCAGCAAGATCGATGCTCGAAAGAACGATCTCGCATTAGAACAAGCTAAACGGATCCTGGCTGAACTCGAACAAGACATGAAGTCCCGCAGCGAATCCGGTCAGGCGACGATCTCGCTGGCAGAGGAGAAACGCAATAAGGCAAAGCTGGCCATGGACCAGGCGCAGGACAGCATTAACAAGATGTGCGTAGCGGCTCCCATGGACGGGTTGGTCGCGCTGGAGAAAAATGAAAACGCAACGGGAGGATTTTTCTTCGGCGGAATGTCGCTGCCCGAGTATCACGAAGGCGACCAGGTTGAAGCCGGCAGAACGGTGGGGCAGGTGATTGATCCGAAAGAAATGGAACTGAGCGCCAAGGTGGGAGAACTCGAGCGAAACAACATCAAAGAAGGACAGCCGGTAGACATGCAGCTGAATGCGTTGCCAGGCAATACGTTTCAGGGCAAAGTTAAAATCGTGGGAGGCGCCAGCAATCGCATGCCTTGGGACGACGACGCCACCGCCAGGTTTGAAATTGCCATCAAACTCTCGACCACCGATCCCCGACTGCGGCCTGGGATGACGGCGCGAATCTTTATCAATGGCGAACCCCGCAAGAGCGTGATCTATGTACCGCGCCAGGCGCTGTTCTTGAAAGAGAACAAGCGCGTTGTATTCGTCCGCAACGGCAACACCTTTGATCCGCGTGAAGTGAAGATCCAGGCCGAGAACGAGAGCCGGGCTGCCATTGAGGGCATCAGGGCAGGAACTGAAGTTGCTTTGATCGATCCGACCGCACCGAGGAAGGCAGCGAACTCCAGCGCGCCTTCAGCCGCAGGCGGTGGAGGCGCTCCGTAAAATGGAGACCGTCGCATCCAATCCTCCCACACGGCTGCTGCAGGGTTATCAGCAGTGGCTCCCGGACATGCAACTGGGCCTGCAGAACTTGTTGCTGCATCGGCTGCGCTCCTTACTGACGATGCTGGGGATGATCTTCGGCGTCGCAGCCGTGGTTTCCATGCTATCGATTGGCGCGGGCGCACGGCAGAAAGTGATGGCGTTGATTGAGCAGATGGGCGTCCACAACCTGATTGTGGAAGCGAAAGAGACGACGGAGTGGCAGGCTCATTCGCAGATTCGGAAGCTTTCTCCCGGACTCACGTTCCAGGATTTCCGTGTCATTCGCGATGATGTGAGCGACATTGTTGCGGCGACTCCCAGGAAGCGGATGACGCCCTCGAAGACGATTCCCAAATCACAGCAGGATCCGCCAACCGTGTACGGAGTCAATCCCAGCTACTTGAAGATCGCGGGATTGCAGACGTTGCAAGGAAGATTCTTCAGCGAGGATGAAGAAACCCGAGGTGCGCCGGTGACCGTGCTGGGCGCGGCCGCCCGCTCGAGCCTGTTCGGGTCCGCGGATCCGATCGGACAGTACGTGAAGGCCAATGAAACCTGGTTCCGGGTGATCGGAGTGGCCTCGCCGCAACTCAGTTCGCAAACTGAAGTGGCGGGTGTGCCCACCCAAGATCTCAACAACATCATGTACGTCCCGCTGAATTCGGCGATTCTGCGGCTGCAGGATAACTACAGCGACGTGCGCGATGAGATCGACGGCATCTACCTGAATATTCGCGACGGCGCGGATATGGCTTCGGTGGCGCAGTTGGTGCGGGCGATTCTGGATTCGTCGCATCACTCTGCCGGCGATTTCAGCGTGATTGTGCCGGCCGAACTGCTCGCCGAACAGAAGCGGACGGAACGCCTGTTCAACGCCGTGATGGTCGCGATAGCATCGATTTCGCTGCTCGTGGGCGGAATCGGAATTATGAACATCATGCTGGCCAGCATTTTGGAGCGGACGCGCGAGATTGGCGTGCGACGGGCAGTGGGCGCCCGGCAGTCCGACATCATTCGCCAGTTCGTGGTCGAGGCTATGCTGATTTCCTTTGTCGGCGGAACCTTCGGCATTATTTTCGGCTTCGTAATGTCGCGTTTGATCGCTTTACTCGCCGGATGGTCGACCATTGTGACGCTGAGTTCAATCCTGCTGGCGTTCGTCGTCTCGATTACGGTGGGGCTGGTTTTTGGAATTTATCCTGCAGTCAAGGCCGCACGTCTGGATCCGGTCGAAGCAATTCGCTGGGAGTAAGCGGCGCGGCAATCAATCTTCACGGCACGGGACAAAATATTTTGGAGGAATGAAAGCATGAAGTATTCCCACCTGGGGCTCTCCGCTTGTCTCCTCTCGCTTTTCATTTTGACGTATCTCCCGCCATCCTCGGCGCAAAAGAGCGAAGGGTACGGCGACTTGCTCACGCCGCAGCTTCGCTCGGACAAACTGGCTACGCCGGAGCACTTGAGGAATTATCTGGTTGATGGAAAGCTGAGACTCAGCCTGCGGGATGCAGTCGTCCTTACCCTTGAGAACAATAGCTTGGTGAGAGTTCAGGAGACCCAAGTAGAAACCTCGAAATTTGCGCTGCTTGGGGCACACCAGCCGTTCGATCCGGTGTTGACGACCTATTACAACATAAACAGTGCTTCTTCCGCGCCTTTCAGCCAATTGCAGGGAACCGGAGCGGCGTCCACCTTCATCTGGACAACGCAAAACGCCCAGTTCAATTACGCGGAAACTTTTGAAACTGGCACCAACATTCAGGCGGGTCTGGGCAGCAACAATAATTACACGAACAACTCGTTTTACCTTTTCAATCCCTATGTCACTTCGGCTATGAATTTCCAGGTTACTCAGCCGCTGCTGAAAAATGGCTGGCTGTTAGCTAATCGCGCGCCGTTGCTGATCGCGCGGCGCAATCTCGACCAGTCGCGAGCCAACTTTGCCGCTGAAGTGAACAACAACGTTTTGCAAGCCGTGGGGCAGTACTGGTCGGTGGTGGAAGCGCGGGGAAACCTCGAAGTAGCTCGCAGTTCCATGGACGCAGCCGAGGCCACATACAAGCATGATAAGCGGGCCTTGGAACTGGGCGCCCTGCCACCGTTGGACATCTACCGGTCAGAATCGCAAGTCGCTTCGCGGCGCGTGCAGGTTATACAGACTGAATACGCGCTCAAGCAGGCGGAGGACAAGCTTCGCATGACCATTGGCGCGGATCAGGATCCCTACTTTCAAGCTCTCGATCTCGAACTCACGGAAAAACCGGAACCGGAAGGCGAACTGCGCACCATCGATACGGGCGATGCGTTGCAGCGCGCGCTCAGCAAACGGCCCGAGTTCGACGCAGCTCATGCCGCCCTTTCGAATGATGAAACCCGCATTCGGCTGGCGCACAATCATCTTTTGCCCGAACTCGATCTGACAGGTGCTTACACCAGCAATGGGCTGGGAGGCACGCAGTTCAACGGCGCGGGTCAGAAGGTAACCAGTTCGTCGATCAATCAGCTCTTCGGCTTTACCTACCCAACTTACTACGCACAGTTGTCTTTGAATCTGCCTTTGAAGAACCGGGGCGCGAAGGCCGAGATGGGGACCGCGCTCGTATCGCGGCGCAGCGATTTGTACAACCAACGACAAATCCACGAGCAAGTTACGCTCGATGTCAGTAACGCCGTCCACCAACTGGAGCAGGCAAAGCTCAGCATTGCTGCGGGCAAGGAAGCATTGGACTTGGCCAAGAAAACGATGGCTGCAGAACAGCGCAAGTATGACTTGGGTTCAGAAACAATTTTCTTTGTGCTGGAAGCACAGACCGAGCTCGCCGGCGCGGAGCTAGACCTGCTGCAAGCGGAAATAAATTATCAGCTCGCGGTGGCGGACGTCGATCATGCCACCGGCGAACTACTTGAGCCTTACCACGTGCAGATCGCCGAACTCACGCACTGACGCGGGCCGGACGGGGGGCCACGTGTGTTGAGTCCCTAACTGGCGTTGCGAAGCTTGGCAGGATGGTGTTCTTGTTTTATCGAGTCCAGCAAGACTTGAGCTTGGAGAATCAGTGTGGACGCTGCCTGGTTCTTTGAAACTACCGCGTGTATCCCAGCCGCACGTGCTAGCCGTTCAACTTCGCTTCCTTCTTGGACCGTGAACAAAATGATCCGTGTATTGGGCAGAAGTTTTCTGAGCAGCGGTGCTGCATCGAGCCCAGTCATGACGGGCATAGAAAGGTCCAAGATGACTAGGTCGGGTTTGAGATTTTTAGCTTTCTCAACCGCGTCACGCCCGTTTTCTGCTTCCCCTGAAATTTCGAAGTCAGGCTCTAATTCAAATAGTTGGCGCACAAAGGAACGCACGGCGCAG
The DNA here is from genome assembly GCA_963791515.1 of uncultured Acidobacteriaceae bacterium. Taxonomy (GTDB): domain Bacteria; phylum Acidobacteriota; class Terriglobia; order Terriglobales; family Acidobacteriaceae; genus Sulfotelmatobacter. The sequence continues at coordinate 126,722 of CAWBSS010000003.1, forward strand.
TTGTCATCCACCAGTAAAACGCGCTTCTTAGGCATTGGAGTGTGCCACTACAGCGCAGATTGGATGCGTAAAACCGGTGGGCTGGCTGTCACTTTTTATTCCAGTCCGGATAGCCTAGCTTTTCTCTCTGGATGGATCGCAGAGTCCGCATGGCGTCAGAAATGGCTTGCTGCTCCGCGTGTCCCTGAGCGCTGCCGACCAATGCTTGCGACCGCAGAAAAATGGCTGCTTCTGCGGCATCCACGCGCCGCCGCAACGTCTGCGGGTCACCTTCGAGAAGTGCCGCTTCAAACTCGCGCTGCCAGTGAGGGTATTTTATGTTCTGGGATGTTGAAGTATCCTCGTCAGTCATTGGCGGCCTCCCTAAGAATCTCTAACAAAATCTCGAAGTATCCCGCAACGTACCTAAAGAGTGGCACTTCCCTCACGCGCAGTGAGGTGAACTGCTCAAGTTTGAATTAAATTGAGCGTTTTGCGCCCATGGTTCTCGGGTGATCGGCGCAAACATGGGATGTAAACTCTTTGTCGCGCTGCAACTCGAAGTTCCGCATCATTTCATCGAAAGATTTGCCCCTGGGCGCGGCAGAAGGATCAAACCGCCAAGAGCATTCCGAGCAAGCAAAACCGCGAAAACGCCCTTCTTCGACCCACACAAGCTTGCGGGGCATCCCGTCGTTAAAGTCGGTTTGTGACAGAGTGGTCTTCTTCCCGGCCAGAGCTTAGTTGAAGGTTAATACGAGTACGCTGCTCTTGCCTCCGCAGGTTCTGAGAAAGAATGCAGCAGGCCGCCTGCCAATGTAGAGGGACCAGCGGCAATTCCTTCAATTGCATTGTTTATGGCATGTTAAGAGAGGAAAGGGCAGCTTGGACAAGCCGCGATTCGCGGGCTCCGGTGGCTCGATTCCACCAGGGTGGTGGTTCTCCGCCAGGGGGTTGGCGATCATGATCTGGCCATCAGAATCTGGCGTTCAAGAATCCTGCAATCCAGCACTTTTTGCGATTCACGACCCAGTCGGCCAATTCTCAACTTGTGTAATGCCTGTTCTCGACAGTTACGCTTCACGAAGCCGGAATGCGCGTGTACCTGGCAAGAACGGCACTCGCTTTACTGAGGCTTTGTCGAGGTGCTGGTGTCCACCTTGATGGCGGAAGGGTTGTTGGTCTTGCCCGTGTCAATCCAAACTTGACCGAGGCGGCCATCGGAATCCGGAGCGAGGATGATGTGCGACTGGTCGGCAGTGCCGCTGCCGCCCGGCCGTACAATATCGATCGCTTCTTGGGTTACATGGAGGCCGTCGCTCAAGTCCCCAGGACGCGGCTGCTCGATCTGCCGAGCCGTGCTCTGCGCGCCTCCGGACGTGGTGCGCCGAACTGTGGTCTCGCGCTGCACAAGCTGCAGGCTGCCATCACCCGCTACACCCGGAACGTTCGTCGAGTAAGTTTCGGTTGTGTCGCGCATTTCCCCTGCACCGGTCTGAGCCTGTTTGTTAACCGTGTGCTCGACGACTGCGAGGTTGCCAGTTGAGTCGGGACGGAGTACGCGCTCGTCTTTGCTACGTACCTGACCGTCCTGCTTGGTCGTGTTTTCTCGGACCTCGCTAAGTTTCCAGGCCCCTGTCCCATCCGAGAGGAGCGTGGATTTCTTGGATTCGACCGTGCCGTCACTGCTTTTCGTCTCTCGTTGTTCGGCCTGCACGGCCGCAGAAAAACCTCCGTTACCGTCCGGCGTAAGCACAGTAGTATTCGTCACCCGCACCCCGGGGCTGAATTGCTTCGAGTCCTCCAACTCGCGCTGCACGACCTGCAATCCGCCATTGGCATCAGGGTTGGAGATTGTGCGGGTTACCTTCTGTTCGCCGCCGGGCAGGCTGCGGGACTCTTCTTGCCTTTCCTGAATCAAAGTCCTGTGGCCGTCGGAGTCTCTGCCAAATGTACGCTCAATGTTGCGAACCGTCGTGTCGTTGATACGTCGCGACTCCTTCTCCGTGTCCGAGTAGGGGACGTAGCGCCCGTCCGGACCAAGCGTTTCGACCGACGTCCTGTCAACTACTCGACCGTCGGCTTCCGTATGAGTTTCATTCGTGCGCGCGGGATTGACAGCTTCGCCGGGGCTCCCCTGCTGGCTGCTGGCGGTCCAAGATTGGGTTCCGGAGCTACCCTGCGCCATGCAAATTCGCGGGTTGCCCAAGGCGGCCGCCAATGAGATTAAGACAGACGATTTCAACAATCGGCGAAATGTCATAAGGTGCAATTTTCCATTACCGTACTCAACTATATACCTCAGCTTCCTGCCACAATCGAGGTCGATGAGTGAAATCGCCTTCCATGAGAAGGCCGGTCGGAGTCAAGAGGGTTCTTTGGTTTTTTCGTTGGACAAAGTTTTATTCTCCCGCCGAGTCACCACTGTCGCCACCCTTCCATCCGCACTCTCGTTGAGCGATTTTGTTTCGCTCGGTGCAAGTTGGGTGTTCTCGTTTTCAGCCGGTGCTGCCACCTGTTAGTCGACCTCTCTTCCATCTTTGTGGAGGGGAAGTTGGGCCAGGCCATAGACGCAGTCACCGGAACTCGGCGTTTGGGCTTTTGCTTTTCCTTCCTAAGACCCGCCGCTGGATAGGCCGTGAGACCAAAGAGCGTACGGACATTGGGACTGCCGTTGCCTAGATATAGTTGTAGTTGTAGCTCGGGTAGTTGGCATTATCGGCGCCATCAAAGCCAGGAGTGTTTCGATTAGGGAATTGATGATTTTCTGCCAGGTCTGCTGGCGAACTATGAGATGACACAACGGTCGAACCCGGCGCTCTCGAAACCTGTAAACCGGAAAAGCCTTCCAAGGCTGCATTACTAAATAGGACGAGCGCGCAGCGCATTCCATCAAGGCCAGGAGCTTGTGCTCCAATAAAAGGCCGGATACATTTGCGCAGACCCTCCTGTCAGCTTTCGTTTTTCGCTTGCGACAAAGCGGCGGACCATACATTCCGGTTTGCCCGTAACGTAGGACTTATCCCCAATCTGATCGGCTAAACTTAGCTCTGACACGCAGATGGCGCTCTCTCCCGGCGACAAACTCGGTCCGTGTGAAACTGTTGCGCCTATTGGTAAGGCGTCATGGGGGCGCGCGGCGCCCCCGCGAGCCAGGAAAAGCGACGACTTCGGTTTAGCCGATCCAAACAACAGCAACAGCACGAAGTTGAAAGCTTTCTTTTTCGCCGAACTCAGGCAAGGTCGTAGCGATCAAGGTTCATTACCTTGTTCCACGCAGCCGCGAAGTCCTTCACAAACGCCTCCTTCGAGTCGTCACACGCATAGACTTCTGCTATTGCCCGGAGCTGGGAGTTCGAACCGAACAGCAGATCGACGCGCGTGCCGGTCCACTTGGTTTTGCCCGTCGCCCGATCGCGCCCCTCAAACACGCCTTCGGATGTAGAGGAGGCTTGCCACGTCGTATTCATATCGAGCAGGTTAACGAAGAAATCATTCGTCAGCGTCTCGGGCCGATTGGTGAAGACGCCGTGTTTGGCCTGCCCGAAGTTCGCATTCAGGGCGCGCATGCCGCCGACGAGAACCGTCATCTCGGGGGCAGTCAGTGTCAGCAACTGCGCCCGATCCACCAGCCACTCCTCAGCCGACAGACGCTGTCCGCTTCGGAGATAGTTGCGGAACCCGTCCGCTGCGTGCTCCATTACGGCGAATGAGTGCACATCGGTCTGCTCCTGCGAAGCATCCGTGCGGCCCGGCGAGAAGGGAATCTTCACGGCGTGCCCGGCTCTTTTCGCAGCTTCCTCGACTGCTGCGCAGCCGCCTAGAACAATCAAGTCAGCCAGCGAGACCTTCTTCCCTTTGTTCCCGTTGGACTGCGAGCTGTTGAAGTCCTTTTGGATCGCCTCCAGCTTCTGCAAGACTTTCGCCAGTTCGGCCGGCTGGTTCACTTCCCAGTCCTTTTGCGGTGCGAGGCGAATGCGCGCCCCGTTCGCCCCACCGCGCTTGTCGGAGCCGCGGAACGACGCCGCCGATGCCCAGGCAGTCGTGACCAGTTGGGAGATCGCCAGTCCGGATTTGAGGAGCTTGGCCTTGAGAGCAGCAATGTCCTTCTCCCCGACCAATTTATGATCCACGGCGGGAACAGGGTCTTGCCACACTAAGGTTTCCTTCGGAACGAGAGGGCCAAGGTACCGTGCGATCGGCCCCATGTCGCGGTGCGTCAGCTTGAACCACGCACGCGCAAACGCGTCTGCGAACTGATCCGGGTGCTCGTAGAAGCGCCGTGAAATCGTTTCGTAAGCAGGGTCGAGCCGCAAGGCGAGGTCAGTGGTCAGCATGGATGGCGCATGACGCTTCGACGGATCGTGCGCATCCGGCACCGTACCGGCGCCAGCGCCATTCTTCGGTCTCCACTGATGCGCACCCGCCGGGCTCTTGGTCAGTTCCCATTCGTAGCTGAACAGGTTCGTGAAGAAGTTGTTGCTCCACTTCGTAGGTGTCGTGGTCCAAATGACTTCCAGGCCGCTGCCGATCGCGTCACCGCCTTTGCCCGTGCCAAATTTGCTCTTCCAGCCCAGGCCCTGCTCCTCGATGCTGGCGGCTTCCGGCTCTGCGCCCACCAGTTTCGCATCGCCTGCGCCGTGGGTTTTGCCGAAGGTGTGACCGCCGGCAATGAGCGCAACGGTCTCCTCGTCATTCATCGCCATGCGGGCGAAAGTCTCTCGGATATCCCGTGCCGCGGCGATTGGATCCGGCTTCCCATTCGGCCCTTCCGGATTCACATAGATCAGACCCATTTGCACAGCAGCGAGCGGATTCTGAAGATCACGGTCGCCACTGTAGCGCTCGTCCGCCAGCCACTTGCCCTCAGGCCCCCAGAAAATGTCCTCTTCGGGCTCCCACACGTCCTCGCGCCCGCCGCCAAAACCGAAGGTCTTGAATCCCATCGAGTCCAAGGCAACGTTCCCGGCGAGAATCATGAGGTCGGCCCAGGAAATTTTCCGCCCATACTTCTGCTTGATCGGCCACAGTAGTCGGCGCGCCTTGTCGAGGTTCACGTTGTCCGGCCAGCTATTGAGCGGCGCGAAGCGCTGCTGACCGGCCCCGGCCCCGCCGCGGCCGTCGCCGATGCGGTACGTGCCCGCGCTGTGCCACGCCATACGAATGAAAAGTGGCCCATAGTGGCCAAAGTCGGCCGGCCACCAATCCTGCGAGTCCGTCATCAAGGCATTCAGGTCCTTGATCACGGCATTCAGGTCGAGGCTCTTGAATTCTTCCGCGTAGTTGAACTCCTTGTCCATAGGATCGGACAGGGGGGAGTGCTGGTGCAGGATCTTCAGGTTCAGCTGATTCGGCCACCAGTCCGCATTCGTCGGGGCCCCAGCTGCGGTGTGTGTGAACGGGCACTTCGCTTCGGTTGACATTATTGCTCCTTCCTTCAAATAAAGTATGACGAACTACGAGCGCATCCTGGCTTTCCCATTCGCGCCATCGCAGCTTCTCTCAAGATTCTTGCTTTCGGAAAATGCGGGATAAGATCCCCGTTGGGTACAGCATGTTTTGCTTAGGGTTTTGCACGGCAGCGGCGACAGAGGCCAAAGACCTCGATCAACGGCTGCGTCAGATCAAAGCCGGTCGGCAGTTGCCGGGATAGCCGATTGAAATCGATGAACTCTCCTTCGATGTCCTGCACCGATTTGCAGCGCGAGCAGACCAGGTGGTGATGAGGTTTGAGATTGCCGTCCACGCGCAACGTGGACGCATGAGGAGTGACCTCTCGCAGCAACCCACACTCGATGAAAAGCCGCAGATTGTTGTAGACCGTGGCGAGAGAAATGGATGGAACGCGACGTCGGACCGCGGCGTAAATGCTTTCTGGGGAATGGTGTCCGTGGGAAGCGATGACGGCCTCATAGACCACCTGACGCTGGTGCGTGACCGCCAAACCGTGCTTCACGGCCAGCTCACGGAACTGTTCATGGGTGAGGTGCATGATTATCGAATAAGAATCAGTATAAAACGACAGAGAGCAGTGTCAACCGAAATCGTTCCTGTGACCTCGAAGAGGGCGGGCGGCCGCAAGACCAGACTGTGGCTCAGCTACCACGACGGGCATCGGGGCCCGCTTTTGGATGGATCGTCGGCTTGCGTTCTGCCATTCTCTCGGATCGGCAGGAGGAGGCAAATGAGGGCCGCAAGCGCGTTTGTTGGTACGAATCCCGAAAACGCAGCCAACTTCTGTATTGCCCGTCGCTCGGGAGGAATCTCAGCGATTGTCAGCGGCAGACTTCCCAGAAGACGACTTCGATCCTGCGTCCTAGGAAGTCTGTCCGGGCCCAACTTCAGAGTTGCCCGTGATACGAGCGTCATGCATTATCTCTCTATTAGGGAGGTGCTCAGGCTCCACATGGTGCAAATCCAGATCCGCACGACGACTCGCTCATTCCATTGTGCCTGCCAGTTTTCCCCGAAGGACTGTGATCGACGCTTTGGGAAGAGTGTACTTCGTTGCGGAGCTTGCCTCGACGGTCGTCGCAAGGATCGGACCGTCGGGCTCCGCATGGCTGTTTGGTCCGTCATTGATCCACACGTATTGCTCACTGCCGAAAGTCACAAATGCGACCGGGCCTGAGAACGAACTCGTGCGCTTGCTCTTCGAGTCCTCGAAGGTTACTCGAATACTGTGTGAACGCACCTCGTCACGGTTCACGAGCATCAATGACCAGTTCCCATCCGGGCGGAAAACCGCGTACGAAGTGACGAGAACGTTGCCATCGTCATCCTTGAGATCGGCTGTGGCTGGGAACATGGAGTGCATCCCGGAGCGGTGTTGCACCCACTCCAGATTCATGATGCGCGCCGCGAAATACGGCGACGTATATCCCTTGATTGCGTACTCCTCGTCCGACACGAAATTGGACCAGGATGCCCATCCGAGGCAAGTGTTGCGTATACCCTGTGGCTGAATTGGAGAGTGATAGAACGCGGCGCCTCCGCCTTCAAAGAACGAACCGACGTTATCCGCCAGCCAGAGCGCGGCAAAGATCGTGGTCATCGGTCCGGTCAGTTGGGGTGCGAGATGATTTTCGGTGACCATCAGCGGCACGTCTTTGGGCACGCCGTCGTCTCTCCACACTTGCAGGATATGTTTCATCAATCGGGGCTCGTCGTACAGAGTCTTCCACGCGATGTCGCACGGCTCAAACGGGTAGTGCTCAAACGAAACGAAGGAGAGATCGGAAAGACGGCCGTGCGATTTCAAGTACGCGACGAATCGGCCCATCCATGAAGTCTGGCCCTGAGCGTCGGGCCACAGCCGAATATCCTCATTGACTCCCTCGAACACGGGTCCACCCAGCTTGAGCTTGGGATCAACCTTGTGAATCGCAGTGGCCCACTGCACGTAGAGTGCTCCGTAATCCTCTGGCATCATGTGCTTGCCGTCTGGTTCCTCGCCCATTTCTATGTGACCGATCCGGTATCCACGCTTCTCGAGGTAGGTGATCTGAGCGGCAGCGTCGTCGGGAGTGCCGTAGAGCATGGTGACCGGGATCATTGCCGGCAGATTGTTGGTAACTCCGCTGGTGAAGAAAAGGTCGAAGCCCGTGTGCTGGTAGTCGCCGCCGTCGCGCACGTCGTCAGCTGAATGCCACGGATCGATTGACGAAACGCAATAGCTAGTTAGTGGCTCAGCGGGGTCGCTCAGTACCTCGGTGAATGCGTCACCCGGACTAATCGTGCCTGCCGTGATCTGCTGGATTGCATAGCCGACACAGTTTCGGATATCCAACGCTCCATGTTCGTCACAAGTATTCGAGGACTCAGTCATCAAGATGCGCAGATATCTCGTGGAGACAGGTTGATCCGCTAGCTTCAGCGTGGCCGTGCCGCCTTTCGCCTTGTTCAAACGGCCCGAGGGGAACACGTTCCATTGACCTTGCGGGCCGGCATCGAAGTCCAATGCGCGAGTGCCTGTCCAGTACTCCACCTGGTACGTGGTTGCGTACGGACTTGCCCAGACGATGCGGACAGCATTCACCCTCTTCTCACTGTTCAGATCGATGACGACCCACTGCGGATGCAGGGAGTTCCTTTCTCCAGTAAATCTGCTGGTCAAGTAGGGGTTGCTCTTCCAGTAAGTAAGGTTCGGGCCTTGCACCGGACGATCGCCGCTGGTCGCGAAGCCGCGATGTGGCAGCGCGTAGGCGAGGATGTAGCGGACGGGCTCTCTCAGGTCGGTGCTGCCGGTGAAATAACCACTCCGATGTGCCGGATCACTCCAGGTTCCATTCTGTGTCCAATGCCATGCCGCCATGCGGAGTTCGGTGTTGTTGCGATAAGTGATTGGACCCCAGCCTGCCGAGAGCGACTCCTGCAGAATGTGTGGCATATAGACCTTATCGATATCCCTGCGTGACAAAACATCGATCGAGCTGCCGAGTGCGCTATCGGGATCAAAGGAATTGATGGAGTGACCTGGTGTCACGTCAACGCGAACTGTGGCAGATTGTCCGGCGATTGCCGTCTGGAACTGGCCAGCAGCCGTCCCAATCGATGTCAGCATCAGGAAGAGAAGCTTCTTGTGGATGCGGCAATGCAAAATACTGTGGGCGATCATGGACAAGATCGTAGGTGAGCCCGCAAGCGCAGGTCAAACAGTCCTGGACCTTTGAACCTAAAGAACACTCCATTCCTGCGTTCCGAGACCTCAAACCAAGTCGCTGTTCATCTGCCTCCGCGTCGGCCACTCCGTGTCTATTGGCGGGCTGCATCGCCTCCCGTTGAAGCCGCCAGAAGGTACCAGGCCGCGTGCGGCAGCCATTGCTCCCCCCACCGCCAGTCATTGTCAGCGCCCGTCTGCCGGTAGGGCAGCAGGTAGTCGATGTCGCTCTCGTCGTGGAACCCGCTGGTGATGCCGTTCGAGATTCCGCTCGGCGTGTTGGTGAATTCCCACGAGTCAAAATACATGTAAGGAGGATTGTTGCGGCCGACGCCATTCAACATGCTCGAATCGAATGGGTTCAATCCCAGGATCCAGTTCAGTTGGCTGATGGCAAACGTCTCCAGTTGTTTGCGAAGGGCCGCATCCTGTGGGAAGGCGAGTTCCGCCAGACGCGCTGCGGTCGCGACCGAAGCCAGACGCGCGTTCTCACCCTGCCACCAAGGAGCCGCATCGCTATCGTGTGGGAAGAAGAACTTGGTGTGGCGCAATCCCATCTTGTCCTGCACGTATTCGCGGCTGTAACCGAACGGGTTATTCACCTCGGAAGTGATCGCGAGTTCAAACGCCAGAGACTTCCTCACCGCGTCTAATACCTGCTCTTTTGCCGTGGGATCGGCGATCTCGGAGTAGTAGAGCAGGCTCACGACCGGAAAACCGCCGTCGGAAGCATGAAAGAACGGACGCTGACCATCATCCGCCCGCCAGTAGTTCTGGTAGCCTCCTGCACTGATCTGGCGAGCCATCAGACTCTTAGCGCGGTGGTCGGCAGCTTGCTTGTACTTCTCTGTGTGCGTCGCCCGGTAGAGTTCGGTCGCGGCTGCCAGTGCACAATAGTCGTCAACGATATTTTCCTTGCCGTCGTTGGTGAGTTTGAGATTGTTCTTCTCTAGGTAATCAAAGGCGTCTTCAGCGGCCTTCAGGTAATCCGAACTGCGAAACTGGCCGGCTACAGGGTGTGTACTCGCCATCGCCAGGGCGGCAATCGCGACTCCTCCTCCGGATCGATAACTGACCTCATACTCCCGGTCATTGTTAGCGCTCTCTACCATTCCGGCAGCACCCTGGCCTGGGGCGCTTTCGATGCCAAAGCGCTTCATCTCGCCGGCAATTTCGCGTTCTTCGGGAACCTGCTTTACGCTGCCCGTCGATACCGAACGATAGAAGGATCCTCCTGGAACTTTCATCCGCACCAAATAGTCCGCCCCGAACATAGCTTCATCCAGCAAGCGCGTTTTGTATCGGACAAACCCTTGCAGATTACGGCGATTCGCCTGCTCATGGCTCTTAAGCAGGCTGTAGACCACCAGCGGAATCTGCTGGGGGTTGAAGTATGTTGAGAAGGACAGGTGGGAAAAGTGTTTGCCGTAATCGCCCGTGGCATCCCACCACCCACCGTGCGCGTCGATCGGGCCGCCTTTCGTACCCTCAAAGCGCAAGTGGCTATCGGCCTTGTCCATCTCGCCCGAACTGCGCTCGTCTTTGAAGTAGTAGACGACATCGGAAATTGTGCTGCGCTCCAGCAAGTCGCTTTGCAGCAAGAACGGAAACGACCTGATGTTTGCTGCATTCGCCGTGCATTCCAAGTAGTACTTGCCCTCGGTGGCAAACGAGTCGAAATCAAGAGTCCAGAAGTACCAGTCTCTCCATTTCTGAACGGGCCCGGTTGCTTTGGGTGTGATCGCCAGAACTACCTGATCGGTAGCTTCATCCTTTAGGACACAAGCGGAGACGCTATCACTTGCCTTGCCGACGATCACCGCGTGCTTCGGGCCGCTGGTTTCGTATCCCAGATGATTGGTCAGGACCTTCAACACCCCAGCAGAAGATTGCGCCACGAACAGGAACGGGGAGAGGACAACTAGAAGTAATCCAAGATGCCTTTTCATGATGACCTTTCTGCTGCCGCCTGAGACAGCAGCGCTACTTCGCAGGAAAGAATGGAAACAGCTTGCGAATTTCATCCTCGTCGGGTTGCCGCCCGTATTCGGTGATTTCAAATGCTTCGGCATTCACGATATGCGCGGCGTCGCCGCGATACCGCTTCTGGAGCACCTCGCGCCATTCCGGAGGCACGCGCTTCGAGTGGTTACTGGCGAGCCACTTCTTCCGCTCCGCCGGATCTTTTGGAACCTGGTCCAGTTGCCCGTCGTGCCAGGGCAGCCATTCATAGAATTGCGATACGTGAGCGTCGAGCATATCGATCTTCTTGTCGTACACATCGTCAATCGAGACCACGATGTCCGGACGGAACGGCTGGGGACGCCTGAAGCGATCGGAGAAATACAGGAACACGGGGTTCTTGCGAAGCGCAGGCGTGTCGGGCACGATGTCGGGCACAGTGACCATGTAAGAAGCATCCTGTACTAGGATGCCTGTGTAGCGATGGTCGGGATGGTAGTCGTTCGGGCGAGGCGCTAATACGATGTCGGCCTGCCATTCGCGGATTTTACGGATGACCTGCTGGCGGACCGCAAGAGTAGGAAGCAGTTCTCCGTCGTGATTGTCCAGGACGTCATATTCGATTCCGATGCGTCGACCCGCCTCTTTGGCCTCCGCACGCCGCCGGGCGGCTAGCGTTTGGCCGCTCTGCGACTGGTGGCCAGCATCGCCGTTGGTAAGCGAGACAAACTTCACCTTGTAGCCCAAGGTGGCATACTTGGCGGCTAGACCGCCGGCCGAGAGATCGCAATCGTCCGGATGCGCGCCGAAGGCGATGACGCGGACCAGCGAATCTTGCTGAGCAAGGACTGGAGTGAAGAGGAACAGTAGGATCAGTGTCCATACCAAGCGAAAGAAACCATCGTTGGAAGCTGTCATGAAAGAACCTCTCTGCTTAGAGTGTATCTTCCTCAGTGACCGAAACCTTTCAGCGGCTGCCCGAGCACGGAAAGCGGCGGCCCAGCGAGCGCGTTGAGCTAAGTTGCGGGGACATGCCGTGAGGGCAAATGGTGCGGCGAAGTCGCCTCGAAAACGGACACTCTCAGCCGCAGCGCGGAAGAAAATTGCTGTCGCCCAACGGGCACGTTGGGCGAAATTCAAAGCTGCCAAAGAGAAGAGAACCGCAACTTAGAACTTAGGAGTATTCTTCCAATTCACGAGTGCCCACAGTGAGCCCAGTCACTGCATGCGTGCATGTTCTGCCCTAGAAAGGAAGCAGGCCGGGCGTCGTCCGAAAAGACAGCACTCGACCCCAGCGCAAGTTTACCGTCCATTCTCTAAACTTCTCCCGTGTATTAGCGTGATAACACGAGACGTGATCGGTCTAGGTGAGGTTTTCGGCGGCGTTGTCGATGACGCCTGCGAAGTCGCGCTTGTTCCAGCTCTCGTGCGCCGCACGGAGCGTTTTCACATTTTTTGCATTCATCCTGGGTGCCTCCTTTCTCAAAGAGCGCAAGGACGGGCGGGCCACGTATGGGCCGCCCTGGTGCGCGGTGGGTTGTTAGGCGGCTTTCTCTGCAGCTGGTGACGAGAGCGAACAATTTGATAGCAACTACATTGGAATCGTGGATACTAATAGGCGGAGTGCCGTGATGCCCAAAACTGCAAAGAGAATTCTTCTAGTCGTCGCCGCCTTCATCATGGTTGTATTCACCATTTTCCTATTCAACCAGACGATGCAGATCGTCCAGTCGGCGCGAGCGGTCAACGCCGTTTTCGGCAACGGAGTGATGTGGGGTCTCATTTTCACCTACTGCATTCTGCTGACGACGCCGTTTGTGCTTTGGTTCCGGTTGCCGAAACGGATGCTACCTCCAGAAACGACTGAGGGGGATGCTTATGAGCGATTCCTTATCGATTTCAAGAAACGACTGTCACGCCATCCTCGCCTCCGCGGAATTACTCTGAATTCCACCACGGACATCGAAACCGCCCTTCAGACACTGGATAAACACGCTGACGATGTGGTCACGTCAACTGCATCGGCGGTATTCCTGAGCACAGCCGTTTTGCAAAGTGGTCGATTAGATGTTCTGGTCGTATTTGCGGCCCAAACACGGCTCATTTGGCAGGTTGCCCACGTGTACTATCAAAGACCGTCCCTTCGAGACTTTGTGCAGCTATACGCAAATGTCGCTTCGACTGCCTTTATCGCTGCTGGCATTGAGGATATCGATGTCGATGTGCTGGTTGGGACGATTTTCGGCTCGACTGTTGCGGCGATTCCGGGAATGCATCTTCTCGTCAGTTCTGTCCTGTCTGGTTCAGCGAACGCCTTCCTGACTCTGCGAGTCGGAATGATCACTAAGGAATACTGTCGCTGTACGGTGCGGGTTGAGAAGACGGGACTCCGAAGAGCCGCAACCGTGAAAGCTGCGAAGCTGCTAGCCTCTATTGTTCGGGAAGGAACTGTGAAATTGTCGAAGGCCACGGTGACTTCATCAAAAACGAAACTGAGCCAAGCGTTCGAACGTGTAACCGGGTGGCGTGGAGCTGCGAGCACCTGACACTCAATTAGCTCTGGGTATGAGACCCAACTGCCACCCTGCAAGGGTCGGAAAGGCAGCATCCGCGTCAGCCTGGCGCACCAGCTGCGCAAGGTGGCAGCGCATTGATCCGGTCGCTGCACGGGCCACAGGCCAGGCGAATCACCGACTCAACTGTGTTTGTCAGTCCTGATGAGCTGGTAGCGCTGCTCGCGGACAGACTGACCGAGTCCGGCACGGCAACGGACCACCCACAATTCCGGCTGCAATATCGGGGACTGGGACCATAGCGCTCGATAAATATGAAAATGTCGATAAGTGAATCCGGGAACCACTTCCTGCCATACAACACTCGGAAAAATCCTATAATCACTGAATCTGAGTTCGTTGCTTTTACGGAGGATGTCATGGAAAGGCGTGAGTTCTTAAAAGCGGGAACAGCGGCGGGATTAATGAGCTCGGCAAGAATGCTTGAGCCCCTCGCGAAAGGGGAGCAACCAGCAAGTAACCTCGCGCCCATTCCGCGGAGAGCGTTAGGCAAGACCGGGGAGAAGCTTTCCATTGTCGGTTTCGCCGGCATCGTGGTGATGGAGAACAGCCAATCGTTTGCGAGCAACATCGTCGCAGAAGCCGTGGACCGCGGGATCAACTACTTCGATGTGGCCCCCACATACGGTAACGCACAGGAGCGACTGGGACAGGCGCTGCAACCGTATCGCGACAAGGTGTTCCTCGCTTGCAAGGAAGAGGACTGGAGCAGGGAAGGCTCCGCCAAGTTGCTCGAAGAGTCTCTGCGATTGCTGCATACCGACCACGTTGACCTCTACCAATTTCACGCGCTTTCGAAGATGTCAGATCTCGAGCAAATCTTTCGGCCCGAGGGCGCCATGGAGACTTTCGAGGCGGCAAGGAAGGCGGGCAAATTGCGATTCATTGGTTTCTCCGCCCATTCGGTGGAAGTAGCCCTTGCCGCTATGGACCGGTATCCCTTCGACACCATTCTGTTCCCGATCAACTTCGTTCTCTACTCGCAAGCCAAGTTTGGACCGCAGGTGCTCGAGAAAGCCAGGCAAAAGGAAATGGGGGTCCTGGCGCTGAAAGGCATGGCCAAGACAACGTGGTCGGCTTCTGCAAAGAACGATCACCCGCATCCCAAGTGCTGGTACGAACCTGCGGCATTTCCGGACGAGGCCGCTATGGGTCTGCGCTGGACGCTCTCGCAACCGATTACAGCCGCAATTCCTCCGGGCGATGAGCGATACTTCCGACTGGGAATGGATGTTGGTCAGAATTTTCACCCGATTACCGAACCCGAGCAGCAACAGCTCATCGCTGGAGCCACGGGTGTCAATCCCATCTTCCATCTTGGTGCAGTCTAAGTTTTTGCGGGGCTCCACGGATTGATTGCTAATAACGCATTGACCCGGATCGGCCAATTCTCTACGAGCGTAGAGTGGCGCTGGTTGCTCCGGGACAGGACTGGCAAGACTGCAAATCGAGCTCTTAATTCCTTCAAAGAGGGGAAGGACTTTTGTGCAGGGAGCGACTCTTGCTGGTGAGTTTCACGATCGCAGCTTGACCTAAGAGAAAGCTCGCTGCTTGGACTGTAAAGCGCAGGAAGGTACTCGAAGAGTAACCTTGTCGCGAGTTGCTCCGCAGCTCCAAAATGTTAGTGCAGGCCGGGCAAAATGAAAAAGGCACTCGGCAAATTCACACTGGCGGTATTTTGACTTATGCTGAGGCCTGTGTTTCTGACAACAGCTAGGGAGTTGAAATGAGAGGTATTGTTGTAGGTTTTGTGGTCGCGTTGACTGCGCAGGTGCTTGTGGGCCAGACCGCGCCGCACGTTCCGCTGGGAATCGTTTCGGATTGGACGCACCATCATGTCCTCTACCCGGAGTCGAAGGACGATTCCGTTATGGCCCGAATCCGAAGAGATCCCCGCTGGGTGCAAAATTGGTATCTCCGCCATCGGGAGGCCTGGTGGCCGGAACACCATCGCAGGCCCCGCGAGGGCAGCCGCAGAGATTGGAGCCTGCCCCTGGGCACGTCCGGTTTTGGGCCGCTGTGCGACTTTACATTCTCCATTGGTGCCATGACGGGGTACGGCAGCGTCAACACAACAGAAATTGCCGATAATGAGCCTTTCGGCAATGTCGGTGGGCTCCTCGGCATCGGCGGCACCCTCACCGTGACTGGCAGCAATGAGATTGGCACGTATTCGCTGTATCCAGGTGGGCCAGGCACAACATCTAGCCCAGGCGGGGAGTTCCTCTACGATAATGTTTTCCTCCCCTCAAGCGACCCCCAGATTGATACTGTCGCTGGGCCTCTCTTCACCGGCAACGGGCTGGAGATCAACTTGTGGGCCACCGCTCCCAATGAATACACATTTTATGATTGGGATGGTACTGCTTATACCAACATCAGTACTGATGGATCATTCACCTTGAACGTGGATCCTGGCGGGGGCCAAACCTTCCCCGCCAAATTTGTGTTTGATATGACCGCGGCTCCAAGCTGCACGAACGACTTCGTGGTGATCGGCATCCCAGCCAACCCCGCGTCGGGCGGTCTAGCCAACATCGTTGGAGTGAACAATCTCTATAGCGGCGGCACTGGCGCACTGTGCTCGACCGGGCCGACGGTGACGTTCGCCTACGCCTCAGGCACCGGACAGGTGCCGGCTTCCGTTGTCATCTCACAGAGTGGGAGCCAAATTGCCTACGTTGAGAATCTCCCTACCGGCAGCTCCTACTTTCACGTCCTGACCATTGGCACCACGGGAATTAACGGGTCCAGCGCGACGGCGGCAGTCGTGCCGGGGAGTGCCGGGGGCAACAACGCCGTGGACCAGAGAGTGCTGCTTTCGCCGGACGGCGGCACCACAAACCAAAGCTCCACGAATGCCGCTTTCGTCGTTTTCACATCTGCCGATGCCAACGATGTCGCCTACGCCACTACCTATAGTACGGCCGGGAATAGCTCCGGCTACCTATACAAGATCAGCAACGTATTCAACGGCAGTGCAACCCCAACGATCGCTTGGAGCGTCCCCATCAATGCAGTTCCGTCAACTCCGGTATACGATTCGGTATCGAATAAGGTCCTTTTTACGGATGGCAGCGGTCGTATCGATTATGTGACGGACACGGGCACGTCACCCTCGGTTGTTTATAGCGCGGTCTTGGCCAACGGCGACACAGCCGAGAATCCAGTAGTTGTCGACAGCACCAATCAGATGGTCTACGCTTCCTTCAACTCCAACGGGACCAACTCCCTGGTCGTGCAAGCCCCCACGAGTATGGCGAGCACCGTCTCCGTACCCGTGGGCACAGAAAGCACGATCTACACAGGGCCATACGGCCCTGACTTTAACAACGCCTGGTACACCGGATCGGGGACACCTCTCATGTATGTCGCCGGAACGGGCACCGGGACGCTTCCGACGCTCTACAGCGTCGGGTTCAACGGCAGTGGCGTGATGAACTCCAGCGCCGACGCTACGGCGGCTCTGGCTACCGGCATGGCGGACTCGTCGCCGCTTACGGAGTTTTACAACGCTTCGCTCCAGAAGGACTACATTTTTGTTGGGGTCACGGACCATTGTGTAGCTACCACTGGTGGCGGAACTGCCGGCTGCGTCATGAGCTTGGACATCACCGGCGGCTTTCCAACCGTCAACGCCAGCAGCACCGCTCTGTCCGCCGCTGGTGGCACAAGCGGCATCATCGTGGATAATGACAGCAGCCTTGCCGAAGCATCGAGCATTTACTACGCCACCAAGACTGGGGCGACCCTGGTCAAAGCCACACAGTCGGGGCTGAACTGATGCGAGTGCAAGTGCACCGGTTTGAGCTTCGGGTGAAGGACATATGGCCATGAATCAGAACTGACTTCCTCACTGTTGCCATCACAGCCCGGAGATTTCTGCCTGGATGCGGCTCTGGCTTAGTCTGATGGCGGGTCTGCAGCCTTGCTGGGAAACTAGGAAACTTTGCGGTTAAATCTGCACTCCGTTTCGGTGGCCCAGTTTTTCCGCAGCTCAGCGCTTGTGTGTCAAACACTTGCTCAAACCGGAACGCAGGTTCAGTGTAGGGCTTCTTGATGTGATCCTCCTGAATCAGTCGTTTGTCTGCAAGTTCCGAATTCCCATTTGCCATTAAGCAGTTACCCCTGTGGGCTCAACTTCGAACAATTCCATTTGCGAGTGGGAGAGCCCTTCGCCGCCGGCTCCATATTTCTCGATGCGCATCAGCCGTAAACGCTCTTCCGGCACACGAATCTTCAACTCCCCGCACTGCAGCCGACTCTTCAGTTGTGCGATGAGTTCCAGGCCGTCTGGCGCTGAAGGAATGGGAGCTGCACTCACAATGGGTTACTGATTTAACAGAGTCAATCGAGGCGTTCAAGCGCGTCAGCATGTCCTCTGCTGAAACTTTTCGGTACCACCGCTTGCTCTTCGTTTCCGCCAGATCAATCAAGGAGAGACTCTTCGTGAGTCCTTACGACCAGGTACAGCGAACGGGGGCACGTCATTCTCAACGGCAGAGCGCACGTTTCAGGCCCGATCGAGAGCCGAGGGATTCGCTATGTTCTGCAGAACTGCTTCCCGTTGATCCACGTTCACTCGATTCCGTCCACTCCTTTTCGCGTCGTAGAGCGCTTTGTCCGCGGCGGAAACCAATTGATCAGGGGAACTATGGAATTCCAGACTTGCTGTCGCGACGCCCACGCTGACCGTCAGGAACGGGGCAACCGGCGATGCAGGATGCGGCAACTCGAGATTAGCGATTGCCAACCGCATCGACTCCGCAACCCCGGCGGCCCCGGCGGCGCCTGTTTCCGGAAGAATCACGGCGAACTCCTCACCGCCATAGCGCGCAGCCAAATCAATTTGGCGCTTGGAAAGGCGACGTAGTTCCGATCCCACCAACTTAAGGTACTCATCGCCTCGCTGATGTCCTTCGGAATCGTTAAGCGCCTTAAACTGATCAATATCGAGCATCAGGAGCGAGACGGCGGAACCCGTTCTCTTCAGGCGAGCGCATTCCATCTTAAGTGTTTGGTCAAACACCCGCCTGTTCGCCAGTCCGGTCAGCGAATCGAGGGACGATAACCGTAACAGATCCTCATTGACCCGCCGCAGATCCGCTGTTTTCTCTTCCACGATCCGCTGGAGCTCGTGCTCCCGTCTTTGCGCTGCCAGCATCCGCAATCGAAGAAGACCCAAAACCACTGACACGGGGATCAGTCCGCACGTGCCGACAAACCACCAAGTCCAATACCACGGAGTCAGGATCTCAAATTGAAACTCAGCCCTGTGACCGCTCCACACTCCATTGCCGTCTCGGGCTTCTATCTCCAGTCGATATGCTCCCGGCGCCAGTTCCGCAAACTGCAGTTCCCTTTGAGCCGTCTCCGTCCAGGTTGAATTCGCGCCCTCCAACCGATAGCGAAAAACAACCCCGTTTTCACGGGGAGAATTCGGTGCGGCGTATCTTGCGATGAGAGAGTTTGAATGACTGCCGAAGGATGGGTTGCGCTGCCCGGAAACATCCGTCCGTCCCATGACCAGCTTGGTGAAAACGACCTCGGGCGGGGCTTCGGGCGCGTGGTGCGGACGCGGCTTGAAACGTGAGAGTCCACCGCTGGTTCCGATCCAGACTGTGCCATCGGCCTCCTCGGCGAACGCGTTGAGGTTGCAGTCGTCCCACGCCAGACCGTCCCTGGTATCGTAGTGGCTCCAGCGGGAACCATCCCACGTGTCCACGCCCCGCTCCGTCCCCACCCACAGCCGCCCCGATGCATCGAATTCCAGGAAGTACACGAGCCCGTCGCTGCCACGTCTCTGAACGGCTTTCTCGATAGCTATGCCGCCAAGCTGCGGATGGATACGGTCGATACCGCCCCCGTGGCGATAACCGATCCATATGGAGCCATCCGCACCGGCACCCAAAGAAAGCACTTCCTGATTGCTTAAGCCATCGGCGCGCGTCCAATTCTTCCAGCGCCCGGCTGAGTAACCGAAAAGTCCGTCGGCACCCCCAGCCCAGATCGTGCCATCGGTTCCCTGAGCAATCGCCCAAATGCGCGTGGACGGCAATTCCGTGATTCGCGAAAACTTCTGGTACGGAGCTCTGGCTACAAATAGGCCCACTTCCGTGGCGGCCCAGAGCCTTTGTTCGCGATCAAAGCTCAAGGTATATGCTGCCCTGCCCGAAAGACCTTGCTCCTGACCAAACCACTGCACCCTACCAGTTCGTGCATGAATGCGGGCTGCGCCATGCGTTTCGGTACCGATCCATAGATCCCCGCCGGGAGCCATCTTAAGACTGTGCACCGGGAACCTATCCAGTCCCGCAACTTTCTTCCACGAGATGCGGAACTGCCGACGCGTCCCACGAAACAGCCCTCCTTCGGTGGCGACCCAGACCGACCCGTCGGCCCGCGGCAGGATCTCGTACACAATATCGCTTGGCAGCCCGCTTGCGGGCGAGTAACTCTCCCATTCCCGGTACCCTCGCCACTCGGCGAGTCCCCGGCCCGCCAAACCAATCCATAGAGAGTGCTGCCGGTCCTCGAAGGCTGAGTAGACTACTCCGCGAAGGCCAACGGATCGGTCGATCTTCTGCCAGCCTTTCTCGTCCCGGATCAGCAACCCATTGGGTGACGGAAGCAGAATCCGCCCTTCGGCATCGGTTGCGATACGTCCCATCTCGCTGCCTGGAACGGGCGCATCTGGCCTTCGAAATCTAGTTTGGCCGACCGGCAACACGAACACACCCGAATTCTTCGCTCGCACCCAAAGATTACCGTCGCGGTCTTTCTGGATTCCTAGCCAGATACGATTCGGAAGTCCGCTGTCTCGCCCGAAGACGGTTGTCCTATCCCGGTCCATGCGGCACAGCTCCCCTCCGCATCCGTACCATAGGATGTCACCATCCATTGAAACGCCGTAGGCACCCGGCCCGGATGTTCCGGGCGCTTGGGGAAACGTCCGCACCGCGAACCCAACCTGCCCGGGTTCGGAATAGAGCTCCACAAGACCGGAGTCTGTGCCAATAAACGTGTGCCCTTTCCCATCCGACTGGATGCCTTGTGCCCAACTGACCGTCTTGAAAACGACTGGAAGTTTTTCGAAACGGTTGCCCGACAGTTGGTAGAGTCCGAAGTCACCTCCAACCAGAAGAGATCCATCGGGAGCCTCGCCAACCGCAGCACCCGAAGTGGACGGAATCCCCTGCTCCGGTCCAAAGGCCTGGAAGCGTTCCCCGTCGTACCGGAAGATACCGTTTTCCGTGCTCACCCACATGAAACCTACGCGGTCTTGGTAGATTTGCCGGACCGCGAGGTTCTTGAGGCCTTCTGTGACCCCGAAGTTGCGGAAATTGTATTCCTGAGCGCACAAGACCCCGGACGTCAGCACGAGGAGAGCGAATACGCGCGCCGTTGATGAATTAACCGCTGAGGATAGGATCGCTACGATCAATTCAGCCACGGAACAAGAGGGCCCGCCGCAGACCCTCGCACGCACGCGAGTGCCCCGTTTTCCCCTTGGTCTTGACCGGCGTCACTTTTACCGTTCATAGCCTACCCGCGCTCCGTATTGCGGCGTGTTTTTATCCTACTTCTGGAATTTCTCAGCGACGGATTCCGGAAGCATCTCTTCCAGTTGTCGTGACAGCCAGACCTGTAGTGCGGACTTGTGCTCGTCCGAAATAGATACGAAGCGAACTCCTAGATGGCCCGTTTTCGACCAGCAGATCGTTGATTCTGCCACGAACGGTACTTTGTGATCGGGTACCGCGAACTGAACCCGGACGCTTTCTCCGGGGATGAGCGGAACGAACGTACTTAGAGCCATGCCCCCTTCGCTGATATTTACGCTGTTGCAGCGAACTTCCTGCGCGCTCTCCCTCAGGATGGTGACGGGAATAGAGACCGGACAGCGGAAATAGCGCCGCCGTTCTCTCAGGATCAGTCCGTAAGCAGGCTTGAGTGTGTTGCGGATTGAGGCGGCAGAAAGCGGCCTCTCGAAGACAAACTCCGACCTCTTCCGGAAGGCTGTGTCTTCCGCATCACTGCCGCTAATGGCAAAGGTCACCACTCTCCGGTTTGATGGAGAGAGACGCACCTCGTCCAAAATCAGTCCGGACTGTTCTCCTAGCTGGAGATCAACGATAACCGCATCGAACTTTCGGCGGTTCAATAGACCAACCGCTGCCGGCACTTCCCGACAGACATCAGGCGAAATAGACAATTCTTGTAGGGCGTGGCTGAACTGCTGAATTGTCACTGGATCAGAGGACACCAAAAGCGCAAGTCCGATGGCCATAATGAAATACACTCCTTATAAGGTTCCCTGTGAGGATTGTCCCCCGCTCGCTTGTGCTCGGACGAGCGGTTCGGGATAGCCGCCTCGCAGTTTGTCGGCAACTTTGTCAACCGCCAAAGGCTTGCTGAAGTAATAGCCTTGGATTTCGTCACAATGATGTGCCCGCAGGAATGACATTTGTGCTTCGTTTTCGACGCCTTCGGCAATCACCTTGAGATTGAGGCTTTTTGGCCATGCTGATGATTGCGGTTGTGATCGCCGCATCATCAGGATTCACGGCGACATCTCGAACAAACGAACGGTCGATTTTGAGCTTGTTGACCCGAAACTGTCTCAAGTAGCTGAAGCTGGAATAGCCAGTCCCGAAGTCGTCAATCGCGAGTGTCAACCCCAGAGCCTTTAATTCCTGAAGAACTGAGAACGTCACGTCTGCATTAGCTAGCAAAAGGCTTTCTGTGAGTTCCAGTTCAAGGTATCGCGGGGCGAGGCCAGTCTCGTGGAGCACTCTCCTAATGAGTTCGCAGAAGTTCTCTTGACGAAACTGTACCGCCGATACATTTACTGCCACCGAAACCGCGGAAAGCCCTTCATCTTGCCATTTCCGCGCCTGTGGCAGGCCGTCCTCACCACCCATTCACCAATTGGCAAAATCAGACCGCTGTTCTCCGCAATTCGTATGAACTTATCGGGTGGTACAAGACCCAATTCCGGATGTTGCCAGCGGAGGAGTGCTTCCAGTCCCGTGATCTTTCCAGTGGCAATATCCATCTGTGGCTGATACACGAGAAAGAGTTCTTTCTTGTCGAGCGCCAGTCGTAAGCCGCTCTCCAAGGTCAATCGCTCCACGACTTGGGCATTCATGTCGTCGGTGAAGAACCGAAAGTTGTTACGTCCACTCTCTTTGGCACTATACATGGCCGCATCGGCATTCTTGATCAGGGTTTCGACGTCCACACCATGTTCGGGGTAGATGCTGATGCCTACGCTACAGCCAATACTAAGGGAGTGACCTTGGACAACGAATTCAGCGGTCATTGTATCCATGAACCGCTCAGCGGCAATTGCTGCATCGGGTACATCCTTTATACGAGTCAGCACAATGAGGAATTCGTCTCCGCTTAGCCGGGCCACCGTGTCTTGTTCACGCCCCCAACTCTTGAGGCGTTCTGCAACTTCTTGCAGAAAAAGGTCACCGAGGGAGTGTCCAAGCGAGTCATTGATGTCCTTGAATCGGTCGAGATCGAGGAACAGAAGTGCGACTTTATCCTTCTGGCGACGAGCGCCAGCGAGTGCCTTGGCCAGTCGATCCTGAAGGAGAGTCCGATTAGGTAGTCCCGTAAGAGCATCGTAATAGGCCAGGAACTGTACTCGTTCCTCAGCGGCCTTGCGTTGAGTGACGTCCTGCTTGATGGCGATGAAATATCTATTGGCCGGATTGCCGGCGTCTCGGGTTATAGGCGTGATCGTCATCTCTTCGGTATAGGTTGTTCCATCTTTCCGCCTGTTAACAATCTCGCCTTTCCAAACTTCGCCTGATGAAATGGTTGACCAGAGATTGGCATAATAGCTTTCGGACTGCTCTCCGGATTTCAGCACACGAGGGTTCTTGCCTAATACTTCTTCCTTGCTGTAGCCCGTCATGGTCGTAAACGCCCGATTCACCCACACGATTGTGCCCTCATGGTCTGTGATCACGATCGCGTTGGCGGCCGCTTCTAGAGCGGCTGACTGCAATATCGATTGTTCCTCAGCATGTTTGCGATGAGTAATGTCCCGCGCAATCGCCCAAGCTCCGGTGACTCGCCCGCTTGCGTCTCTTATCGGCGAAATCGACAGCGACACGTCTATGAGGGAGCCGTCCTTCGTGAGTCGCTGCGTTTCGAGGCACTCTATTGGGGAGCCACTCTGTACTCGTTCCACGATGGCTCGTATCTCAGCTTGCCTTTCCAAGGGCAACAAAAAGGACAAGTCTCGCCCGACCGCTTCAGCCGGCGTGTAGCCATACAGCTTCTCCGCCGCTCGGTTCCAACTGGTGATCACCCCGTCCATGTTTTTTTCAATGATGGCGTCTTGCGAAAACTCCACGATGGACGCCAGCTTCTGGAGGGCTTCTTCCGCTGCCTTTCGCTCCGGGATATCTGAGAGAATACCAGCTTGCCTGCGTTTCCTGAGGTCGACGGCGATTCCAAGAACGCAGGGTTGATCATCCAACAAGACCCGAATGCCCGTGAGAAGACAGGGTATGCAAGTACCGTCTTTGGACATCAAGACAGACTCAACTTTGGCCATTCCATCGGCGAGCGCCGTTGCCGTGGTTTGTTGTACGGTTACTCGCTGCTCCTCGGCGATTGTGTCAAGGACCGTGATCCTCGCAATCTCTTGGGCCGTGTAGCCAAGCGCCGCTTGAAAAGTCGAGTTCCACTGCTTGAATCTTCCGGCTTCATCAAGGATGTAGGCGATTTCTGGAAGATCCCCGATGATGCCTTGAAAGAACTCTTGCCGCGGCTGCTCGGGGGAGAGCAATTCCATACTTAGAAAGAAGACGATAGATGCGCACAGCAGAATTGCAGCAATGTGCGAATGCCAATTGGAGAGACTGTGAAAGACAACTTGCTTGAGTCCTTCAACACCTATCGCAAGAAACAGCGCAACTATTGCGAAGCGAAGCGCGCGAAGCATGTGGTACTGCTTGAACATACTTACCCAGGGCCTTAGTTAGATACGCTTAGTACACTATTGAATATTCATACCACACACCAATGTGATTTTGATCACTCTCTCGTTACCAACGTAAGGCCTCATTGTCTTCCGCCCTTCGAGGCGTGCACGCCGCTCCTGTAATAACTTTGCCAAAAGACTTACTTTCCCAAAAACTCAAGAAGCTAACGCCTGCGCACAACATAGCTGTTCTGGACGAAATCAGAACGGGAACTATTGTTATTGCCTTTCGTAACTTTCACTTTCCCGTCCTTGGTCTCACACTAAACCCCTATTGTTTGCCTCTCGTCGGATTGGCCTTGAATAACGAACAACACAAGCAATGCCGCACGAGACCGATGCGGCAGGTCGAAGCACGCGAGTGGTGGCTGTGGGGTTTTGCCGTCACAGTCACGTTAGTGTTGACGGCGGGCATCGTGTCTCTGACCTTCTCCGGCCCTCACCTTTTACAGAATTCCGAATGGCTTGATCTCAAGGAGTGGGTACGGGGGCTGGCATGCCTTGTGCTTCTATTCGATATCTACACGGTTTACCAGCAACTCCAACTCCAGCGAGTCCGTCGCGAACTGAACCAGCGCAATCAGCTTTTTGAAGTCATCACCGAGAATGCAGCCGACATGATCGCGGTCATCGATTGCGCTGGGAATCGGCTCTATAACAGCCCTGCGTACCAGAAAGTTCTCGGGTATACTTCGGAAGAATTGAAGTTGACTTTGTCATCCGAGCAAATCCATCCCGAGGATCAGCAGCGGGTACTAGAAGCGGCGGAGAAAGCACGACTCACGGGAAGAGGAGAGCGGCTTGAATACCGCGTACGCCACAAGGATGGGACGTGGCGCATTCTGGAATCAGTCGCCACCGCGATTCCAAATGAAGAGGGTCAGACCGAGAAGCTCGTCATCGTCAATCGTGATATCACCGAGCGCAAGCGAGCAGAAGACACGCTAGCGCATAATGCTTTGCATGACACTCTGACCAACCTGCCTAACCGGACCCTGTTTTTGGATCGCGTGCGACATGCACTTGTCCTTTCCCAGAGGCACACAACCTATAAGTTCGCTGTGTTGTTCATTGATCTCGATGAATTCAAGATCTTTAATGACAGCTTAGGACACGCGGCAGGAGACGCCCTTCTGATACAAATTGCCCGCAGATTGAATGTTTCCATTCGGGGTGTTGATACGATTTCGCGCTCGGGGCTGATACAAAGTACAAGCACTGTCGCGAGCGAAGAGATTTTAGCAAGAATGGGCGGCGATGAATTCACCGTACTGTTGGAGGAGATCAGAGACTGCGGAGATGCGATTCGGGTAGCCGAGCGCATTCAGGAGCGATTGAGCATTCCGTTTATGGTGGAAGGACAAGAGGTGGTGACGACCGCCAGTATCGGGATCGCCTTTTGCGCAACTTCGTATACCAATTCAGAAGAATTGGTACGCGATGCTGAGATAGCGATGTACCGAGCCAAGCGGGAAGGAAAAGCACGTTGTCAGGTATTCGATAAGGCGATGCACGCCTTTGCCGTCAAGAGATTGCGCCTCGAAACTGACCTGCGCCGAGCACTGGAACTGGGCGAATTCCGAGTTCACTATCAGCCCATCGTGTCATTACAGAGCGGGAAAATTGTGGGATTCGAGGCACTCAGCAGATGGGAACGACCTGAAGGACTCCTGTCACCTGCCCATTTCATCCAGATCGCTGACGAGACTGGAATCATTCTGCCAATGAACCGTCTGTTGCTGCGCGAAGCCTGCCAACAGCTTCGTGCATGGCAGTCTCAATTTCCATGCGATCCGCCACTGACGATAAGCGTGAACATCACCCCCAAAGAGTTTGCCCAGCCGGACTTCGCGGCCCAGATGGGAACCATTCTGGGCGAAGTTGGAATCGATCCGAGCAGTGTCGATGTAGAGATCACGGAGACCATCGCGATGGCAGACCCGCAAAGATCGAACCTGGTTCTCTCGGAACTGAAGACACTGGGAGTTCACTTAAGTATTGACGATTTCGGAACTGGGTACTCTTCACTGAGCCGATTGCAAGGATTCCCTGTGGACACCTTGAAGATTGATCGTACCTTCATTTCCAAGATGGACACCGACAGCGAAACAAATGAGATCGTGCGCATCATCATTATGCTAGCTCACAACCTTGGTCTGAAAGTGGTAGCCGAAGGCGCTGAAACGGCAGAGCAGGTCAGACTGCTCAAACAGCTGAAGTGCGAACTCGTGCAAGGGTACTTCTTTGCCCGACCCGGAGACCACGCCGCTGCTCAGGCGCTTTTGATGAGGACCTATACCGTGGAAGCCCAGCTGTCGTAATAAACGCAGCAAGGTATCTGGATTAACAGCCGAAAACGTTCTTCGTGCTCCTTTCGAATCAGTTGCTTGTAGACTGCAGAGAAGCCTTTTCTTTAGTACTTATCAGAATCAGGAGGTTAGCGATCACCGGTGGTTCGCCGAGGTTCAAATCGGGGTACCTGCGACGAGGCATAGTCTCCCGAAAAGCCAAAGCTGGGAGCATATAGGCGGCGTTCGAAACCCACTGACGCCAGTCTTGCCGTCTTGACTTCGATCCTCGTCCCCTTACTGTAAAGCTGACTGGGTCAGCTTCACAGCACAATGGGGACTTGCAACTCCACCTGATACGTTGCACTGCTGGCCGTTCACAGATCCCGCCGCAATGGTCGAGAAGTAGATGTTGGTCCCACCGTTCGACAATTCGTTGTCGATCACGATTCCGCTGGTTCCTCCGAGAGCGCTAGGGGCCGTAACGCAACTCGATGTCGGTAGGCCGGTGCAGGACGGTGTCGTCAAAGAGGTTGTAATCGTGGAACTCTCCAGGTATCCGTCGGTTGAGCCCACTCCGAAGAACATTCGGTCCGTCGTTCCGTTGTAAAACTCGGTCAGCGGAGAACACTCATCCCCCACGGTGTTGTTTACCACAAAGGTGGACGAGCCCGTGCTCGTAATGATGTTGCTCGCGAATGGGAAGAAATACATGAGGGGATTCGACGGGATCAGCGGTGCGCTCGATGTGCCCGACACGAATCCGCACGCGATCATGTGTCCCGACGTCGACCCGTTCACCCAGAAGGCGTTATCAAATGTTCCGGAGTGTACGTTGCCCGTCGTGCAGTCCCCGTTCCCGTGCCCCGATCCCAGATCCACTGTGTTGCTTGTTGTGAGCGTGCTGGAACTCGTGAAGTTCGCGGGAAGCTGGCTGACCGCACCGCCGATGCCCTGCACTATGCTGCATCCCGTAAATACGAACACCTGATCGGTTGTGGGATTAGCGGGATCTGTGACCGCAATCGGCGGGTCTACAACCCCTGTCCCTGGTCCGTTCCCCACCCACCCGACCGTCACCTGCGCCATGGATGTGCCGGGGTTGGTCAGGTTGACCGCGTACAAGTAGCCATACCCGTCTCCGAGAAAAATTCTGCCCGACGTGTCATCGACAACCGGAGCAGTCAGCACCTTGGTGGTCTGAGTCGAAACCGTGACCGGCCAGCCCCCAGTGCTCACCAGCGCCGGCGCACCACCGCCGAAGACCGGCGTGACCTTATACAGCAAGCCATTGTCGGCGCCGACGTACGCCGTATCCGCATCGTAGTCGATCCATGGCGAGGAATTCGAATTCGTCGCTGCAGTTTCAATGGTGAGGGTCGTCATGCAGCCCACCGTCGTGGGCGTCGTGCACGAAGTGGGAGTCTGCGGGGTCAACACCGTTCCGGACTGCGACGGCGGCGTCGGAATCGGATTCGGCAGCACCAGAACGTGGAAGTACGAAGCCCCGCCGGTGCTTTCCACGAACGCGACCTTCGTTCCGTCGACCGAAAGCTCCGGCGATGTCTCGATCTGTCCTCCCGTCTGCGTCACCGTGTTGTAGGCGAATGCTACCCACGGCGATCCGCTATTGCACTGCGGAGCCGCTTCCGTGTACAGGTTGTTGATCCCGACCAGGTTAGCCTGCGTGCCTGAAGCTCCGGTGAGCCCAAAGACAATGAAATCAGAATTGCAATTCTCTGCACCGACATCGAATCGATATTTCGCCGGAAATTGGTTCTGGGCCACATACCCGTTCTCCAGCGAAACCGCCCAGTCGATCTTCATTCGGGGCCGAGGGCGGGGCACCCGGCGGCGAAGGTTTTCCACCGCCATTTGCCGCACCACCATGTTGTAAACATGACGCGGCTCGCGGTCTCCCGCCGCTAACACGTCCTCGGCTCGCATGCCCGGCATCAACAAGTGCCGCGAACTCCAGTCCTGCGGGTACCCCAGATGCGTCTGTTCGTGGCTCGCATCGTTCGATAAGGTACTCTTCAGCCGTGCCTGGCCCGAGACTGGAATGCCTAACAGGAGCGATCCAGCCATTACACAGAACCAACGGAATGCGTGCCCTCGCATCGTGTCTCTCCTCAAGATTTCACCATTATGCCATTCTTATCCACTTTCATCTTCGCTCACATTTTTGGAATTCTGGGACCTAACTTTCGTAACCTGGCGCACTCAGCGGGATTCCTGACTGGTGACCAACGTGCGCGGTCCCAATCGACTTTCCTCGCGACCGCAAAAGACGCTCGGTCGCAATGGTGGGCATACTCACCGTCAGTCCGAGAACCAGGCGTCGGAAGCCGTCATCAGAAGGGACGCAGGCACAATCTTCGTGGGATCGCAAGCAAGATAGAAGAAGTCCATCGACCTTTGTGTTTTTGAATCCGAGGAATCGTTGACCCTCACTTGCCCAACCCGTTCGTTACTTTAATGCGGCTTGCGAGGCTTGCACGGCTGTCCCTCCCGTGAGCGTCGAAAAATAGACCTGCGATGTGTGCAGCGTGCCCGAGGGTACGGTGTTGTCAATCACGACCCCGCTCGTACCCCCACTCGCCGCCAGCGTAGCCGCGGTGCCCGTAGGGAGCGCTCCGCTAAGAGTTGTGGGCACCGAGAAGGACATCAGACATCCCGCGTTGCTCGGACAATTCACCGGACTAGATGTGGAACCCAACGATTCCACGCTTAGGAATATCAAGTCGGCGCTGGCGCTAAGCACTTCCGTCACAGGAGAGCAGGTGGTATTCCCAGTAGAAACGGCCACTACGCTGGTACCGCTCGCAGCCATGGCATTGGATGTGATCGGAACCTGGTAGAGCGTCGCGTCACCCGATGTGTTTCCGCAGACATACAGGTTACCGCTTGGGCTACTACCGCTGCTCGAAGTGAAGTAGACGTTGTCGAAGGTGCCGGCGAAGAGCGGAACTCCGGTAGTCGAGGCCGTGCCGATCGTTGATTCCGTTCCGCAAGTGTGCCATTTGAAGTTCCCCGGTCCTACGCCGACTGTCGTCGAAAACTGGATCACAGCGCTGTTGCCGTTGCCGTCATTCCCCAGAAATGCGTAGACCTTGCCCGCGGTGGAATCGACAATCGGCGCATCCAGTCTCATACTGCTTCCATCTCCCGAAACGCCGGTTCCGTGACACGCGACAGAAGAAGTTGTCGTCGGACCCAGAACGAGGGACGGCGTCGGCGTTCCAATCACCGTGATAGTAGTGCCGTTACCGTTCTGGACCCCAGTGCATGAGGAGGTTGCGCACACCGCTGCCAGTCGTCCGCCGCTGACGGTGGGGGCCGTCCGGAAGGAAGTCGTAACGAAGACGTTCCCGCTCACACTGTCGAAAACCGGACTGCTCAAGTTTGCGGTGGCCACCTGTACCGGCCAGGGAGCTGGAGTTGTGACTACGGTTTCCGCCGGGGTTGCTCCCGCAAACACCCCGGTGAACTGGTGGAGATAGCCGGCGTCATCACCAACGTAAAGCGTATCGGACCCGGTTGTGAAATCGTAAAAGGGGGCAGAATTCGTATCCGTCGGAGTGGGGTCTGTTGTTGCAGTAGCCTGGAAAGGGATGGTCGTCATGCATGGTGGGGTGCAGCCTCGATAGCTGCCAACGGCGGTGCTGGTGAGAACCATCGGCGCTGTGGCGGTTTCGGTGGTGGAAGCGCTCCATTTAAGCAACACAAGTGTCGCAACTCCACCCTGCGCTTGCACGAAAGCCACTTGGCTGCCGTCGAAGGAAAATGTCACCGAAGTGCCGATTGTGCCGCCGGTGTCATACGCCCAGTACACCGAGGGGACGGTTCCCGTGCATCCGACATACAGATTGTTATAGGCGATAATACTTGCCCGCCCGGTCGCGCCGGCTAAGCTGGTATTGAAGATCACAAAATCATTGGTGCAGCTATCGGTGGTCGCAACGTACGAGAATTTCGCAGGATACTGGCCGGCGCCCACCGTCGCGCCCGTACCCATGCTCTGGCTCCAATCCGCATTGAGGTCGCCGTGTGACCTATGTCGCTTGTGCCGCCTTTCGATATTGCGGCGCAGCCACTGCTGGATGTAACGCGGGTTCTCGGACAGATTGAGAGCTTCTATCGGCGAGTGGGGAGCGGAAAAAACCATGTGCCGGTGGCTCCAGTCCGTGGGCACACCGATATGCGCTTCGCCTTCTTCCTGCGCCAGTAAACAACTGGGCAATATCAGCATCACAAGTGCCAGCAAAATCAGCAGCCTGGAGATGCCTGGTCCGCCGCCGATAAAGCTTGACTTGATTGCATCGCTGTTCGACATAAGTTCACCTCAACGCGGCGGCCAACAACCTTGCATGCAGCATGGCGAAGGCCTTAACTCTTCATGCTCAAGTCTTCTCGCTCTTCAATCCTTCAGGCGCTGAGGGAGCTATGCTCTCCCGAAAAGGCGTGGTTTTGCGATGAGTTAGCGAGCGATTGGATCTGAATCAGCGGACCGGCTGAAGCCGCTGGCGATTGTTTCAGCATGTTTGCCGAGGGTATGCCTGTTCTCTGGAAAGACTTCTGGCAATCTGCTGTGGAGGGACCTCGCATGTTGCCCTCCATGTAGGCCAAGCCGGGGCAACGGGTGCACGTTCCAACGTGGACACACGTCGAACAAGTGGGAAGGTCCCGAGCGCGGATGGATCGCACTTCTTTCAACTGCGGGGAATGGCGCCAGATGTCGAGGAATTTCTGCCGACGCACATTGCCGCTGGGAAGAGGGAACTGGACACAGGGAAACACGTCGCCGTAAGGAGAAATGTAGCAGGCAGTGTGACCCGCGCTACACGGGAAACCCTCCATAATGTCTTCGCCCGGCACAGGCGGAGGCGCGCAGAATTCTTCCACATTGCCGACCAGTTCCGAGTTATGGAACACCTGCTTGAGGTCAGACCCCGGAATTCGCAGGGCCAGGGTGGATGTGTCTCCGTCCATTTTTGGAGTGATGGTGGGGTCGAGCGTGTAGGCGACTTCTAAGTCTTTCGCCAGAGCAATCACGCCGGGCTGATCGCAGAAATTGCCCGCCATGAGAACGTTGGCGATGGTGACCTTGAGCCCCTGGGACTTCAGGAATCGAATCGCCCGGATGGTTCGCTTCAGTGAGCCCGGCAGCTTTGTGATGGCATCGTGAATCTCCGGCCGATGCGAATAGACACTGATCTGGATCTGCTCGACGCCGAGCTGGCGAAGTCTGGCGGCTTCCTTCTCGTGGATCATCACCCCGTTGGTCTTCACTTTTACGTTGAACAACAGTTGCCGCGCCCGTTCCACGATTTCAAAAAAGTCCCGGCGCATGAGAACTTCACCCCCACTGAGGGAGAGGAAAAATACGCCGGCATCGGCGAGCTGGGTGAGCACATCGACGATTTCCGCCGTCGTCATCTCGCCATGATCGTCGTGATCCAGGTAGCAATGCACGCAGCGCTCATTGCAGCGGTAGGTGATATCGAGGTGAACGCTGAGAGGCAGGCCCAAGCTCAGCGCCTTTTGATTCATCTCGGCCATAAGGCTCATCGGCTCTCCAGAGACGCGGAGGAATCTATCAGTGGCTTATCCGATACCAGCAGAATGCCGTGTTGGGAGAGTTCGTCGACGAAGCGGTCGGCGCCGCGCTGCGCCTGTTCCTGATCGACATCGAATTCCTGGCAGATTTTGTCGACGACGATTTCCGACAGGGGCGTACGCCCGTCGGCAGCCTGCCAGATCACAGAAGCGACTTCATTGAGGGTGAAAAAAGTCGAGTCTGCGGTCGACATCACCATCATTTCGTCACCCAAGAGGCGGGCGGCAATCGCCGAGCTTCGCGCAATGTATCTTTCTGCCATCATGATTCTCCGGCGACTAGCCTATTATGTCCCACACTCGCTGGTCGGGGACGAATACTAAGCGGCGGACCGGAACCAAACTAGCAAACTCGCACGCCGCCTCAAAAACGAGTTCCACCAGCTCAGGATCATCCGCGAAAAACAAGATGTTCCTCAGCAGTCGCTGGACGGCTTCCGTGACGCCCACCGGTTCGATGCTGTTCTGCAAGCCTTTCTCGAGCAAAAAGAGTGCGCTGAGCGGGGCGGATTGGTTCTCGCCGACCCGTGCCAACTCTCCCGCAAAAGGCGTCCCGCAGGCCAGATACCGATTGCCTTCGCGCCGCACGTAGGAGATTTCGTCGGTGAGCAGCGTCGCATCTGGGGGCGCCAGGCGGGAAATCGTCGTCTTGCCTGCGCCGGAAACCCCGGAAAACAGAAAAGCTTTCCCGCCGCGAATCGCGCTGGCGGCATGAACCAGGAACCCCCCTTGCCTCGCCAGGATGAGAGTGTGAACGATGCGCAAGACGGCATCGATGGCGTAGGGGCTGCGCGATTGCCGGATCTGACCACGGGCGGAATCCGGATTCCAGCGCGCCCGGAAATCGCCCCGCTTCAGCAACCATTCGCCGGCTTCGATTTTCACCTCCAACTCATCGTCGGGTGGAGCGGCTTGGGATGGCTCGTACAGATCGATGTCGAACTCGAAGTGTGAATTCGGCGAAGTCCCGACGAAACCCGCGTAGCGATTCTCGAGCAGCCGGCGAAAGGAGGGGTCGTGCGTGCGCAAGGCAATCGCCATTCCGCCGATCTCGATCGATACCGCCTCTTGGGCGCTCGTGGGAAGGGTAGTCGTCATGGATGAGAAGTATCCGATGGAGAAGTGCCTGGAATCCCGCGCACTGCAGCCCATACGCCGCGAACAAACTGCCCGGGGCGAGTCTGACCTGCCCGCAGGCGCACCGCATGAATGCTCAACGTGAGATTGCGGAATCTGTCCCAGCGGCACAGCGTCCACGCTAGAGCGGAATTGAACTGCGAGACTCGTCGGCTCGGAACGAAACTGCGATGGGCACGGCGAATGCCGGACACTCGGCCCAGCAGTTCGGACGCAGCTGCTGACGGATCGTTGTGGGGCATCGCGTCGCCCCGCGTGATCCACGAAAGGCAATCCTGAACTCGCCGCCTTTGGACCAGCCGATGAATAAAGAAGCGCTTGTTGCGCAGAACTAATACGATGTCTCCGGGAACGACCTCGTCGTGCCCAGCGCTTTGAATCGTGAGCAGATCGCCCGGCCACACCGCGGGGAGCATGCTCGTTCCCCATGCCTTCAGCCGAACCGTCCCGTGGCAGCGAAGCATCTCGGCCGCGAGAGCAAGCTTAGGATCTTCGCGACCTTCCGGCAGGGATGGCAGCAGACTATGAGGCATTCCGGTGGAATCTGCACTGAAAATTAGTGGATTGGACTTTGCCGCACGACAGGGCCATAGTCTCGAAAACCCTCTCATGCCGGAATGCAGGTTCTCGATAGGGCTTTTTCGTGGTGGTGGGGGGCTCGACGGCGTTTTTCTCGTTGGCTCTGTCCTTTCTCTCAGGCATAGAGAATGCACGTGCGACGGCGAATCACAGACATGCCATAACTATTGGGCGGATACCTTCCAATCGCGATACTACAACAAATTGGCTGGAGAATTGGTTTGCATTCTAGGTGCGCTTTTGCCAGCGTGGTGCGTAACAGGGCCGCTCTCCACTTTGCCTTTCTCACAGACGGATCTTGCGAAAAGTTCAGCCAAACCTTCGCGTGCATGCACCTGCTGGCCGGAGTTGACGTCCGGACGGTGCAATGGTGGCTCGGGCACTCGGACTTGGAAACGACCAGTTGCTACCTGAAGGCCATCAGCGGGAAGCAGAAGGGGGTGCGTGAGAAAGTGGACGCGACGTTTCGCTGGCATCCACGTCACGCCAATGAGAAGCCACTCGGCTGAGACGTTGATTCAATAGCAACCACCGGACCTGTCGTAGGCGGGACGAGACGTTCGCCAGATCCCCTAGCTCGTTCGGATTGCGTAACAAAACCGAAATGGTGCCTAGAGGAGTCCAAACTCTTCATTACTATTGCTTCAAGAGGCGCACTCGGAAGGAAAGGCAGCGTTGCAACCAGAAGAACCCCATAACAAGCCGCACTCAGCCCCACAAAGGCTGGATGCTCTGCGCGAGAATCGCCGAGATTCAAGGTTTAGGTTGGATACTGAGGTAAGGATTCATTCCCCCTCCATGGGTCCTGTTCCGGGTCAAACGCTCGACATAAGTGAAGGTGGACTGTCGGCTACGCTGCCGGTTGAATTGCCGCTTGAGGAGGTCGTGGAAGTGAACCTCAAGTTGCGTATCGGACGTGTGAACGTCCGAGCTAGGATCGGCAA
Source organism: uncultured Acidobacteriaceae bacterium (assembly GCA_963791515.1). Taxonomy (GTDB): domain Bacteria; phylum Acidobacteriota; class Terriglobia; order Terriglobales; family Acidobacteriaceae; genus Sulfotelmatobacter. Next base: position 161,470 of record CAWBSS010000003.1, read on the forward strand.
TAGGAACGCATTTCGCCATGGCTTCCAATTTGTGGAGCCCAATCCCGCACTGCACCTGATCAGGGAAAACTGCTGCTTCCTGGAGAAGATCCCTACTCTTTAACGCCGAAACTATGCGTAGCGAAGGAATGCCTCCTTGGATCAAGGACTTTTCTTCCCTTAATGCGGTCACGTATTGCCGTCAGCGTGGGCAGCCTGCATAAATTTAAGTACGTGGCTGGCGTCGAGCCGCTTGGCTACAAGCCTTCTGCCCATGCTTTCAAAAGCACTGATGGCTGGAGAGAGTTGCAGAGGTTGAGGGCGCATTTGTTGAGTCGGCTGAGCGAACTTTTCTCGTCCCGGTTGGGCGGCATTCCAGATTCGCCGCCGGTCTGGCAGTACAGAAAGAATTAAAGTTGGCGCGACAATGTCCTTTGCTTACACCACCTGACCGTCTCTTCTGTAGCTTGATTGTGACCCTCGACCCAGAAGTGTACGGTCTTTTGTTCTTGTTTCGTGATCTTGCGAAGTTGGCACAGAGCTGTCAACATCCGGGGCGGGATGTTATGAAGATCTTGTTGGTTGAAGATTCCTACATCGAACGACACAGGATTGGCGGTTACTTAACCGACTGGGGACTCGAGTTTTTCGCCGTCGAAAGCGGCACAGAAGCGGTCAAGTTGCTGGAAGGTCCCGAACCTCCCAACATGGCGCTGCTCGATTGGATGCTGCCCGGTCTCGACGGCATCGACGTATGCCGCCGCATCAGAACAAATGGACCGGGAGCAACGTACATCTACACCGTGATGCTGACAGCCAAGAACCGGAAGCAGGATCTCCTGCTCGCCATGGAAGCCGGTGCCGATGACTATCTGGCCAAGCCCGTAGATCCTTTGGAATTGCGTGCCCGAATTTTGGCTGGCAAGAGGATTCTGGAACTTCAGCAATCTCTGCGTTTCGCCGCCACTCACGATTTTCTGACCAACCTGTTGAACCGTTCGGAAATACTGGCAGCTATTGAGAGAGAGTTTTCGCGCAGCGGGCGCGAAGGGAAGTCCGCCACGGTCATCATGGCCGACATCGATCACTTCAAGCGCATTAACGATTCCCTCGGCCACGCCGCAGGCGACGAGGTTTTGAGAGAAGTGGCTCGCAGGTTGAAGTCGGACTTGCGCCCCTACGATGTCGTGGGACGGTACGGTGGCGAAGAGTTCCTCATCATTCTACCTGGCTGCGAGCTAACCACCGGCGCCCGCCGCGCCGATGAGATTCGTAACCTGGTCGCGAAAGATCCGATTTTCACTCCCTTTGGCACAACCTCCGCCACCGTCAGCATGGGAGTCACGGCAACTTCCCCCGGCCGCGATCACTCGGTGTCGGATCTTCTTCACGAAGCCGATGTCAGCATGTATGCGGCCAAGAAGAACGGAAGGAACTGCGTCGTACTCTTTTCCGCCACAGCCCGGCAGACGGGCGCGGGTCAGAGCTAGCCCAAACACGAAAGCAACAAACATACTCTGTGTATTTTATGCAGTGGAAAACCGGGCAATTGGTGAAACAGCCGCAGGCTGCGTCGGTGGCTCTGCGACAAACACGAGGAAGCGCGGCCGGGCTATAAACTCTTTCCGGAAGCGTCTCTTCATTGTGTGTATGGTCTGGTGCAGTTACCACATCGTACCGCGAGCCTTCCGTGGGCGAAAGCGTGAGTCTTTTCCGAGAGCCGGATGCGGGAAAACTGCCAGTCCGGTTCGATGAGCGGGAACAGGAAACAGGACCAGGTCAAACCGGATTGAGGGGATGAGGCGAAAGCCGAGTCAAACGCCCACCGGGAGGCTACCGTCACTGCGCCTGTTCTCGACTCTACTCGCAAGTTTGGATCGAGTTGATGTCGCCGATTAGTCTGGCAAAGGCGGTCGCTAACCTTCGGGCTGCCCTGGCTCCCGTTGCATTGGTAGGTTGTGGAGAAAGCATCTTCGACTCCGGGAACGATTGCGGTCGTTCGGCGAAAGAACCGATGTCTCTATGACCGTGCTGCCGCAAGGGTCAAAGCCTGAGATACCGTCTGTATTTGATCGTCGGTCATTTCCGGATACAGTGGCAGAGAGAGGACTTCATTTGCAGCTTTCTCAGACTGCGGAAGAGAGAGCCGCCCGTATCCCAGGTTTGCGTAGGCGGGTTGGAGGTGAACCGGCACCGCATAATGAATCCCCGTCGGAATGCCTTTTTGTTGCACCGCCCTTTGCAGGGTGTCGCGATGAACCGTCCGCAGCGTGTAGAGGTGATAGACGTGCCGGGCCCAAGGCATCTCCGTGGGCCGTTCCACGCTGGAGCCCGCCAGGAGCTGGTTGTACTTGCCCACGATTGCGCGCCGAGCCTCGTTCCAGCGCTCGAGATGGTGCAGCTTGACTCGCAGAATCGCGCCCTGGAAAGCCTCCATGCGGTAATTAAATCCGCGCAGCACGTGATGATACTTACGGTCCTGCCCCCAATCCCGCAGCATGCGAATGGTGCCCGCATACTCAGAGTTGCTGGTGGTCACCGCGCCGCCCTCACCGTAAGCCCCCAGATTCTTGCCGGGATAAAAACTGAAGCACGCGATATCCCCGATACTGCCAACGGGGCGGCCTTTGTATTTCGCTCCGTGCGCCTGCGCGGCATCTTCGATCACAACCAGGCCGTGCCGCCGCGCTACTTCCGTGATCGGGTCCATGTCTGCGGGTTGACCATAGAGATGCACGGGCAGGATCGCTTTGGTGCGCGGTGTGATCGCCGCCTCAATCGCTGCAGGATCCATGGTGAACGAGCGGGGATCGATATCGACCAGCACCGGGCGCGCTCCGGTATAGACGACTGCGGCAACGCTGGCTACAAAGGTAAACGGGACTGTGACGACTTCATCGCCGGGACCGACTCCCGCGGCCAGCAAGGCCAAATGCAGAGCGCTCGTCCCTGAGTTCAAGGCAATGCATTCACCCGCGCCGCAATAGGCGGCGAATTCCCGTTCAAAGGCTGCCACTTCGGAGCCCAGGACGAATTGACAACTGTCCAGAACCCTGGCGATGGCCGCATCAATCTCCGGCTTGATGCTCTGATACTGGATTTTCAAATCAAGAGACGGGACTTTAATGTTTGCCATGAATGTCTACAATTCGAACTCTCTTTATTCTTCTCGGTCGGGCTACGGATCAGGCGAGTCTCATGGAATCGGGATCCCACTTCACCACAGCGCCGCGATCGAGGCTGAGATTGCTGAGCAGTGCGGCTCCTGCCGCGCGGAAGCCGAACACCGCATCTTCCACGACGGGCTGCCGGGCGCGAACTGCCGCAAAGAAATTCTTGAAGTGGTCATAGCTGTCGCGGTAGCCCTCAGGAGCGACATATTTCTCGTATCCGGCGGACGGTGGTCCCGATGGGTGCGAGACTGGATACTTCTGCCGGTAGTTTTCAAGAACGCTCTTTTGCATCGCTTCCGTGAAGGTACCAATCGTGTGGCCTGGTTCCTTTTGCAGTGGCGTGCGGCCTATGCTGACCGTGTTGCCGGCAATCTCCATCGTGCCTTCCGAGCCGGTGAAGATCAGCCCCTCGCTCTCCTCGCCTCCATCCACGAAGTTCACGCGCAGGCTAAGGTTGAATCCCTCGCGATAGTCAAAGAGACCTAGCATTACGTCGGGAGCGTCTCGCCCGTCTTTCCAAAAGCGCAATCCTCCGGTTGCCATGGCTCGCGTGGGGCCATTTGTCCCGGTAATGAAGTGAGTTCCGCTGAACAGGTGCACGAAGAGGTCGCCAGCCACGCCGCTTCCATAGGCTTTCCACTTCCGCCACTGGAAGAAATGCTCCGCATTAAAGGGAATTTTGGGTGCGGTTCCCAGGAAGCGCGGCCAATCGCAAGTTTCGGTCGAGGCATCCAGAGGAACGGTATAATTCCACGCGCCGATCGACGAATTGCGATCCCAATGCGCGGTCACCATGTTGAGCTGGCCGATGGCCCCCGAAGCGAGCAGTTCCTTCGCCTTGGCATAAATGATCGAGCTGACGCGCTGGCTTCCGATCTGGATGATGCGGTTGGTCGCGCGGGCGGTCTCAATCATCTCCGGCCCATCGGCATACAGATGGATCATGGGCTTCTCGCAATACACGTCCTTACCCGCCTTCATGGCATCGACGGAGACCTGTTTGTGCCAATGGTCCGGCGTGCCGATAATAACGGCGTCGATATCCTTCCGCGCCAGGATTTCTCTGTAGTCCCGCGTCGTAAAGATGTCGTTGCCCCAGAGTTCCTTGCAGTGCTCCAGCCGGCCGTCATAACAGTCCGCCACGGCGACGAGCTTCACGCCCGGAACCTGCACCGCAACCTTCGTGTCTCCCTGGCCCTGACTACCAGCGCCAATCAGCGCGATCTGAAGATGATCGTTGGCTGCAAGCGGCGCCGCGGGTTCAGCCTGAACCGCGGCCAGTGCATACATCTTTGCTCCGAGGAACGTCTCTGCGGTTGCGGTGCCCGCCACTTTCAGAAAACTCCTACGATTCAACACGTGTGCATATCTCCCAACATGGAGGTTGACTAGCGTCTGCAACCATAGTCTTTTTCGATCAATTTTGTCTCGACCACGATGTTTGCCGCAACGACTCGAGCCACCAAGCGGCGAGTCCGGCAACATCAGTAAGCTATCATGATCAAGGAGGATGTTCATGCTGTGTGCGGAATGTACAGCTCGGTTGCGCACAACGCGCGAATCCCGGACATGCGCCGAAGGAGAGAACGGGCACCGACCTCCACAAAAAACGGGGAGCCGAAGCTCCCCAGAGTGAAGCGACAGAGGCGTTCCCTTAAGTAGACTCCGGCGAGGAGGAAAGAGTTGTCCCGCAGGGGAGAAAGTTTTTGAATGAATGAAGTTCAGGAGATTTCGGCACGCTGCGCTTCGCCCTTGGGCGAAGGGGTGGAAGAGTGCTGGATGGATTTCGATGGCGCTCGCATGCGCTACCTGCGCGCGGGTTCCGGCCCCCCGCTGATTTTGCTGCACGGGCTGCTGGCCTATTCTTTTTCCTGGCGATACACGCTGCCGGCGCTGGTGCCCTACGCAACCATGTACGCGCCCGACCTGCTGGGGGCAGGGTTCTCCGACCGGCCTCGCGCGATGGATCACTCGATGCGAGCGACGGCTAGACGCGTTCTGAGGTTTGTTGAAAACCTGGGAGTCTCGTCGTTCGACTTGCTGGGTACGTCACGGGGCGGGGCTGTGGCGATGGCTGCGGCTGCGGAATGCATGAGCGCCGGTGGCTGCAGGGCACGGCTGCGCCGGTTGGTGCTGGTCTGCCCGGTCAATCCGTACTCTCCGCATGGGCGTTGGCTGGCGCCTTTCTTCGCCACCCGTTTCGGCGCGACGTTGTTTCGTTCGGGGATCGGACGCATGCCGTTTCTCTTTCCCTACCTGCACGGGCGCCTGTTTGCCGACCGCAACAGCATTCCACCCGAAAGCCTCGAAGGCTATAAGGCGCCTCTGGCGACTCCTGGATTCTTCGAACATGCGCTGAGTATCGTCCGAACATGGACGGCCGATCTGCGGGAACTGGAGGCGCTGTTGCCAAAGCTGGCGCCAATTCCGACACTCTTGATGTGGGGAAGCAACGATCCGGCGGTGTACGTTTCGTCCATGGAGCCGCTGGCCCGGCATTTTGCGAATGTCCAAACGGTTGTCTTCCCGGGCGTCGGGCACTTGCCCTACGAAGAGTGTCCGGAGGAGTTCAACCGGGTGCTGATCAACTTTCTGACGAGCCAGACAGGTTTGGTCTAGAGTATTGCCGTATTCTAGGCTGGACTGCCTACACTGCCGGCTGGACAGCCGAGACGGCTGTCCCCACGTGAGCATCTTGACCCACTCCATTCTCGACCTGTTGCGGAATGCGGTGGTGCATTACGGATATTGGGCCGTGGGCGCGGCTCTGCTCGCGGAGAATGCCGGCGTGCCGGTGCCGGGTGAAACGATTCTGTTACTCGCATGTTTCCTGGCCTATTCCGAGCACGATCTGCGGCTTCCCTGGATTATTGTGGTTGCGACGATCGCGGCGACGCTGGGCGACAACCTGGGTTTTGCTCTTGGCTATTATGGCGGACGACCGCTGCTGACGCGCTACCAGGCTCTTTTCAGAATTCAGGACAGGACTCTAGAGCGCGGAGAGGGACTGTTCGCGCGGTATGGCGCGGTCACAATCTTTTTTGCCCGCTTCGTGTTCGGCATGCGGATCATCGCGGGGCCCTTGGCGGGAGTCCTGCGGATGCCTTGGCGGAAGTTCATAGTCTTTAACTTTCTTGGCGCCGCACTGTGGGTGACCGTGATTTCCATTGCCGGTTATTTGTTCGGCCAGCATTGGGAGCGCTTGCAGCGAAATGTAAAGCGGATCGATATCTCGGTGGCGATTCTCTTGCTCCTGGTGGCGGTGTTCTGGTGGTGGAGAAGCCGGCGCGCGAATTAACTGGAGCATCTGGGGAGTAATCTTTTGCATAGGTCGGTGTGCGCAGGTGCGTCTATACTGTGCGGGTGTCGCGGGCCCTTTGCCGTAGTGCGAGCGATGTCGGTTGCAGTCGAAATTACACCGGTTGCGTCCGAGCCGGAATTCGGACGAGGAGGAACATTTGAAAAAGATCGGGTTGTTGACTCTGCTCATCATGGCAACACTTCTCTTTACGCTGGCCTTCACGGCGGCGGCAGCCGGACCAAAAGCCCCGGGGGCGCCTGTTCCAGCAGTGGCTGCGGTTCCCGCCGCACCGGCGGCAACCGCCACGCCGGAGCCTCATCCCCACATCACCGAAGCACTCGAAGCGATGCGGAATGCCAAGCATCATCTCGAAACCGCGGCCCACGATTTCCACGGCCATCGGGTCAAGGCAATCGAGCATCTGGATCAGGCGATTCACGAAGCTGAGATCTGCGAACGGGAAAGGTAATCCCATAGCCCCAGGAAAATAGATCGGCAGCGTCGGGTCGACGCTGCCTTCTTTTCTAGGTCAGGTTTACGCCGCGGCTCCGGGTGTTATCTGCGGCCAAAGGTGTAGCCGACGGAAGCGCCGACCCGAAGCACGTTATCGGAGTGAAAATTGCTGTTGTTCACGATGTGGTAGAGGTGAGCTTCGGGGCGCACGAAGAAATGTCTCCACACGCTGTAGCGGACGCCGCCGCCAAGATGAAACAGGAACTGATTGCTATTAAGGTGGGTGGCGCAACCTGACGAAAAAGTGCAAGAGCCGAATTGGTTATAGAAAAGCACGGTTTGTCCCCCGATCCCGGCCATGAGTTCCGCGTCGGCTCTGTGAAACAGGTGGGGGGCAAATACCCCGTTCAAATCGACAAGAATGGGACGATATTCCTGGTAACCGTTATAGATTTGTCGCTTGTAGCTATAGGCAAATTCTCCGCTGTAGCCGAAGTGGTTCTTGCGAATCCGGATGATGCTGAAGCCCGGATAGAGCCCGCCCTTCTCCGGCGGAGGAAGGAAACCCACGGAAGCAGTGGGGTTCTTGGCAGAAAAAAGAATGCCAGCCCCAACGGCGACGTCGGTTTGCTGCGCACGGGCGAGTGTGGCAAACAGAAGAACCGCACACGCGGACGGGATAAGCGCGAACTTTCTCAAGTACAGCCCCCTTGTCAGTTCGTTCAGACTCTGGGATGTGGCCGCCAGATTAGTGGTGCCCGGCGAGGCAGCCGCGAATGGTCGGGCTGGTAGAAAGAAGTTTGGCGGTCGGAACTGGCTGCCCCGGACCCAACTCGCGACCGCCCGCAAAACAAAAAGCCTAGTCTGGGCCGATCGTGTATCCGATCGACGCTCCTACGCGGATAATGTTTCCAGAGGTAAAATCAGAAGTATTGTTGAAGATTTTGTAGTAGCGCACTTCGGGGCGGACGAAGACATGCCCCCAGACGTAGTAGCGGAGACCTGCGCCTAGATCGACCAGGAAGTGGTTGGAACTCTGATAGCAGGCGCCAAAGTACACACAGCCGCTCGTCGGCACGTACCCGTAAAAGCGAGTGGTCTGCCAGCCGATGCCGCCCATCAGGTCCGCGCCGGCCTTCTTGCTCAATTTAGGCTGGTACACGGCATTAAGGTCAAACAAAATCGGGCGGAAGGGCTGGCCGCCGGTTCCGCCGTAGGCTCCCTGGGTCGTTTTCCAGGCGGCGTCAAAGCCGAAGCCCATACGCCTGTGGAAGATCACGTCGGCGCTGATATTGGTATACAGGCCCCCCGTCTCGGGGCACGTGAAGACGGCCGAAAACGATGAGCCGCATGCTGGGGCCCCAGGCGAAACGACCGTTCCGAAGCCGAGCATGGCGTCTGCCTGCTGAGCTGAAGCTAGATCAGCTAAGGCGAAAAACGCGAAGACAGTCGCAACAATGGCAAACTTTCTCAAGAGGAACCTCCCGTGATTATCGTTGATGACGGTGAGATGCAACCGCCAAACCATTTGGATGCAAGCGCATGGCTGACTTGCCTATCATAATTTCAACAGCCCCGGAATTCAATTGGCTCAGGCTTGCTTCTATCGATTCCCATTCCGAAACTTTCGCCGAGAGGGCAACGACAGCGGAGTGAAACCCCGCAAGTCGGAATAAGTTGCGGTTGCGCCCAATCTTAAACTTTCTATGCAAATCATAAGCGCTTGGAGGCACCTCTCCCTCCGCCGCGCAGGACGTGGTCAATGGCAATGGGACCTCCGCCAAAAAAGACCAGGGCGAAGGCTAAGGCAGCCGCCGCGAGGGCGAACTCATATCCAGGACGATCGGGAGTTCCGATGAGTCCGTTGTGTAAGTGCACTTTCCAGATGGCAACAAACAGATCGATGAGAACGGCGAACGCCGCAGCCCGGGTGAAGAATCCCACGAGGATCAGCAACCCACCGAAAAATTCGGTGAAGGCGGAGACATAGCCCAGCCATGCGGGCAGGCCGAGACTGGCCACCATCTGCGCATGGTGGTGTAACCCTCCAAAAACCTTGTGATAGCCATGTGCGACCATGATGGCGCCCAAGGCCAGTCGCATTAGAAAAAGGGCAAGCGGCTGCAGGCGATCGAGATAGCGCAAAGTATCCCTCCGGTCCAAAGAAATACATTATCGCAGCCGGGCGGCGCGGGGGAGAAGTGGATGCGAGAAAACGATTGCGCCTCCAGCCCGGTTTTGGTAACGTGTGTCCGCCGCAGGAGGCCAGCGTTGATGCGCTTCACCGACTTCCTGCCGTCTTTTCTACTGGGTGCCCGAAAAACGATCGGAACTAGCTCGTCAATCTATTGCCTGGAACGTTTGTGCCCAGGCAGTCGGATGAAATCTTTGAGTTTAGGAGTTCGTGATGAATTTCACGATAAATGAAAGTGCCCTTCCGAAGTATGTTTTGTTCGCACTCCTGTTGGCGGTTCCGGCTGTAGTCTTTGCCCAGCACAAGCCAAACGCGCCCGCGCCGGCGCCCCATGCGAGTGCTCCCGCCCATACGTCGGCGCCCAGTCATTCGAGCGGAAATACACAGCATCCGACGACGAGCCATACCACCACGATGAGCCATCCCGCCACGACCGGCCATACGACGACCGCGGGGCATGGAACCGCAGTCGCGGGGCACGGAACCGCAACCGTCGCCGGACATGGAACCACGACCGCCGGACACGGAACCACGACAGCCGGACATGGAACCACGACAGCCGGACATGGAACCACGACAGCCGGACACGGAACCACGACCGCCGGACATGGAACAACGACCGCCGGACATGGAACAACGGCCGCCGGACATGGAACAACGAACACTGGACACGGGACTATGACGGGCGGACGCGGAACCATGGCTGGAGGGCACACAAACATCAGCCACACGGCTCCAGGCAGACAGGTTTCCCTGAGAGGCGGCGGATCGGCCCACATCCGTCCCAATGGACAGATCCGTTCCATCAACCGGAACGGCATGCATATTGAGCACAACCTTCACGGGGGACGCACGATTGTGAGAGAGCGCAACGGGGCGCGCATCGTGAGCACAGGAAGGCGCGGAGGGTACGTACAGCGTGCTTATGTCACGCGCGGCGGACGTTCCTATTATTCCCGGACGTACTACTACCACGGAGGCTACCGGTCCGGGGTCTATCGCGGCTATTACTGGCACGGACATCCCTATTACGGCTACTATCACCCGTATTTTTACCATCCGGCGTATTACGGGTGGGCGTATAACCCGTGGCCAGCGCCGGTTTACTACGGATGGGGATGGGGCGGAGCGCCGTGGTATGGGTACTATGGGGGCTATTTCGCGCCTTATCCCGTGTATCCTTCGGCCGCATTCTGGCTCACAGACTATCTGATCTCAGCGAATCTACAGGCGGCCTATGCGGCTCAGGCGGAAGCCAATGCCGCAGCGGCAGGAGCAGCGAGCAACGCCGCTCCATCCGAGGATCAGGTAGCTAGCACCGGGCGGCCGGCAGCCGCGCCGAGTGGCCAGGTAGCGCTCTCGCCGGAGGTCAAGCAAGCGATTGCAGAGCAAGTGAAGGCGCAAATCGCCGCGTCACAGGCCGAGGCTGGCAAGAGCGGCTCGTCGGGCGGCGGGCCGCAAGCGGCCAGCGGGGAAGCGCCTCCAGCACTTGATCCGGCGCGGCGCACGTTCGTGGTATCCGACGACCTCGCCGTGGTGGCCGATGGTCAGGAATGCTCACTGACGCAGGGAGATGTGATCACCCGGCTCACGGACACTCCCGATGATGACCAGAAAGTGAATGTGAGCATAGCCGCCAGCAAGAAGACCGATTGTGCCGCGGGCAAAACCGTTGCAGTTTCGGTGGACGACTTGCAGGAAATGCAGAACCACTTCCAGGAGCAGATTGACGAAGGCATGAAGACGCTGGCTTCCAAACAGGGCACCGCCGGCTTACCGAAGGCGCCGGACACGTCCACGGTTGCCTCCGATGTTCCGCCTCCGCCCCCGGATAAGACTGCCGCCAAAACTCTTGAGGATCAAGACGCGGATGCCGACAAGACTGAGTCGGAAGTCAAACAAGAGGCTGGCTCATCGGGCGGCGGTTCGCAGTAAGTGGGACTTGCCCAGGCAAAGCGCTTCTGCGAGACGGGCGTCGCCTAATCGGCGACGCTCCGTGTTTTGATTTCGGTCAGAATCCAGGGATCAGGATTCGGCAACGACCCGTGCGATCCGGCGGACCTTGGGCAGATCTTGAGAGGAGAATTCGAGCCATGTGGCAGAAGTTAGATAGGATAATTCCGGCGATCGTCGCCATCGTTTGTATCGCCGTCATCTCGTTGTCGCGCGCCGACGCGCAAGCAGTTTCTCTGCAGGAGCAGCTCGTCGCTCAGTACAAACCGGTGAAGATGGGGTCGGATACAGGTGGTTATTCGGTGATCGAGGAGGGTACACTGCTCGCCATTCAAAAGGGCGGGATTCTCGGTGTGCCGTATTCCGACAAAAACGTTCTCGCAACTAAATATGAGGGTGGCACTGTGCACACTCCCAGCGGCCTAATGGTGCAATCGAAAAAGGCGCTATTGGGACATTTTTCGCAGACGCAGTCGCAGGGGCAGACGACGAAATTGTTTGCGAAGGGCGACAAAGTATACCCGGCCAAGATTGACGTCAACTTGGACAAGGACACGGTGACAATGGGCATCGTGGCATGCGACACGTGCAATAAAACAGATCCGCCGACTTATAACAAGGCGCAAGTGATTTTTCAGTTTCCCAAGGGATCTCTGGCCAAAGCCAGTGCGGGTGACGTTGAGGACACGATCGGGCAACTCCTCTCGATCAGCGAAGACACCCAGCAGGATCAGGGCGGGCAGCAGGGAGGCCAAGCAGGACAGGGAGGACAAGGACAGGATCAGCAGGCCGCGCAACAGCCCGAGCAACAGGCCGAACCGCAGACCATTGAGAAAGGGCAGACCACCGATCAAGTGCAGGCCGCTCTTGGCAAACCCGACAAGATCGTCAATCTTGGCCCAAAACAGCTCTATATCTATAAAGATCTGAAGGTAACGTTTGTGAATGGCAAAGTCGTAGACGTGCAATAGAGCGGGCTCGCGGTGCAAGGAGACTGCCCATGCGGGCAAGAGTTCAAGTACCCGCGCCGCCACAATCAGGAGAATTTGATGGGTCACGCCCGACAATGTCTTTTTGTTACTGTCGCGGTTCTTACGACCTTTGGGGCCTCGGTCGTTAGTGCGCAAGGCCCTGTAACTCTGCAAGAACAACTCAGCGCTCAGTACAAACTGGTGAAGATGGGGTCGGATTCTGGCGGTGTTGCTGTCGTAGACCCCGGCACTCTCCTGGCGGTTCAAAAGGGTGGAGTCCTGAGCGTTCCCTGGAAAGCGATGGCACTGTGTCCAGCGAAATTTCAGGACAACAACTTGCACCCTTCAGCCGGAATGTGCGCGGCTATGGTGAAGTCTGTCTCCAAGTATTTTCAGAAGGGAGATAAGGTTTATCCGACAAGGATCGAGGTCAGTCTGGACAAAGGGAAGATCTCCGTTACAGTCGTGGCCTGCGACTCGTGCAACGGAGTGAATCCGCCAACCTCGATGAAGGGTGAAGTCGTATTCCAGTTTGCCAAAGGGTATCTGGAGAAAGCCAACGTAGGAGAAGTTGAGGACACGATCGGGCAGGTGTTCTCCATCAGCAGTGATGATCAACAGGGCCAGAGCGGCGACGCGAGCGAGCAACAACAGGCAGGCCAGCAGCAACCCGCGCAGCCGGAACAACAGCAGGCCGAACCGCAGACCATTCAATTGGGAATGACCACCGATCAGGTGCAGGCGGCATTGGGCAAGCCGGAGAAAATATTTAACTTGGGCAGCAAGCAGATTTACGTCTACAAAGACGTCAAGGTGACATTTCTGAACGGCAAAGTCTCCGACGTGCAGTAACCCGTGGGGACTGAGAGTTTGCGGGGGTTAAACCCTGCATATACCGCAAGTTGGGCGAGCGATATAGCACCTCCGTACCGTGCCTAGTACTTCAGTTACCGGTCTGCGAGTGACCGGGTTCCTGCTGCACAAGGACTACTTCAGGCAGTGCACCCCTTATAAGAAACCACAAAATATAGGATCGTCCCTGGCCGTCTCGTTTGCCAATTCCAAGAAACGGGCAAAAAACCCTAAGAAACGCGGAGATTCGCTTCGAGGCGGGGTTTTTAGGGGTTGAGATATGCTCGGAACACCGAAAGCCCCCGGACAAGCGGTTGTGGGCAAGGCAGTCAACCAAAGCGGAGCCCGCGGGCCAAGGAAAACCGGAACGGGAAATGGACGTGGCGGAAAAGGCAAAAGGAACTATGGCCGACTCGCGAGAAGTAATGAACATTCGCCAGGCGTCGCAATATCTGGGCGTGAGTCCGGACACGCTTTACAAGTACGTAGGCGAACAAAAGATTCCCGCATTCAAGCTGGGCAACCGCTGGCGCTTCAAGAAATCGCGGCTGGACCAGTGGATGGAAGAGAAGTCGAGCCAGATGGAACCGCAGGCGAAACGCAAACCCAAGGCGGCGATGAAAGCTGCCGGGTCACAGTAAAGGTGGGGCACATGTTTGGATTGGGATCGAAGTCCATTGTTGGCCTGGATGTAGGCTCTTCAAGCATTAAGGCAGTCGAGTTGAAGAGAAAGGGTGGGCAGATTGAAGTCGCACACCTCGGTCTGGAGCCGCTGTCTTCCGACATCGTGGTCGATTCGATGATCGTGGACTCGGGCACAGTTTCGAGCGCGATCTCCAAGCTGTTCCTCGACAACCAGATCAAAACCAAGGCCGTGGCCACCGCGGTGAGCGGGCACTCGGTGATCGTGAAAAAGATCTCGCTGCCCTCGATGAGCGACCAGGAACTGGCCGAAACCATCGAGAAGGAAGCGGCGCAGCACATTCCCTTCGATCTGGCCGATGTAAGTCTTGACTACCAGATTCTCTCTGACGAAGTGGAGAGTCCGCAGATGGACGTCCTGCTGGTGGCAGTCAAGAAGGACAAGATTCTGAACTACACCAACGTACTCTCGATGTCGGGACGTACTCCCGCTATTGTGGACATCGACGCGTTGGCTCTGCAGAACTGCTACGAGTACAACTATCAGCCGGCGCCGGGCCAGGTAGTGGCTCTTCTGAATCTGGGCGCCAGCGTGATGAACATCAACATCGTAAAGGGTACGACGCCGCTGTTCCCGCGCGACGTCAGCGTGGGTGGGCATCAGTACACCGACTCGCTGCAGAAGGAACTGGACCTGAGCTTTGAAGATGCCGAGTCGCTGAAGCTGGGCAACAAGGTGGGCACGGTGAGCGAGGACGCGAAGCAGCCGATCCTGCAGCAGGTCACCGAGATCATCGTACTGGAGATTCAGAAGACTTTCGATTTCTTCCGGGCCAGTGCGGCCGGCGAGCACATCGAGAAGATCTACCTGGCGGGCGGTTCGTCGAAAGTGCCGGGCCTGGTGGAAGCGTTACGGCAGGAGTTTTCCATGCCGGTGGAGTTGTTGAATCCGTTCCAGCGGGTCACGCCGCCGGTCGAAGGACACGGGGCGGAACTGGTGGAGCAGAATCCCGGCCAGATGGCAGTAGCGGTGGGCTTGGCCTTGAGGAGCTTTGACTCTCTATGATCAAAATCAACCTGCTCGAAAATTCCAAGGGCAAGAACAAGCGCGGTGGCGGCGGCGGTCCGTCGATGCCCACGATGGAAATGGGCGATATGGGTTCGCCCAAGCTGAAGATTCTCGTGGTGCTGGTGGTGGCCGGATTGTTCAACTTGGGCTACTGGTACCGGCTGGATCATCAGGCGAAAGCCATCGCGGCGCACATGAAAGTGGCGGAGCAGAAGAACCGCGAACTGGCGGACGTGAAGGCGCGCTTCCTGGAACGACAGACCCAGGCCGACAACTATAAGCGGCGCGTGGATGTGATCGACGGGCTGCGCCAGAGCCAGACCGGGCCGGTCAATCTCCTTGCCATGCTGGGTGAGACCGTCAACAACACCGAAGCCGTGTGGCTGAACAGGATGGACGATCAAGGACCGAGTGTGAACCTGGAAGGGACAGCACTGAGCACGGACGCGGTTGCCAACCTGATCGCGAACCTGCAAAAGACCGGCTTCTTCAGGAACGTGGAGATCAAGGAAACCTATCAAGACGACCAGATTAAGGATATGCAGGCGTTCCAGTTCACGCTGACCTGCGAGAAGGGAAAGTCGTAGAGGCGGACCTATGGCGAATTTTAGCGAACTGTCGGGCATCAAGCAGTGGGCAACGGTGGTCGTCGGGGGAGCGATTGTGACGGCGGCTCTGTATTTCACGATGTTTAAGAGCCAGGACGAAAGCAATGCGGCCGCGCAACATGCGCTCGAAAACAAGATTCGGGAAAACAACGAACTCGAGTCCTACCGGCCCAAGCTGAAACAGATGGAGCAGCAACTGGCCGAGCTCAAGCAGCAGCTGGAGATCGAACAGCGCATCGTTCCCGATGAGAAGCAGGTGGACGGTTTCATCGTCATGATGGGCGCCGAGGCCCAGAAGGCGGGCGTCGAACTGCGGCGCTACGCGGCCAAGGACACAAAGTCACAGCAGTACTACACGGAGGTGCCCTTCGACATGGAACTCGACGGACCGTACTATTCGGCTCTGAATTTCTTTGACCGCGTGAGCAAGCTGGAGCGGATTGTCAACGTCAGCTCAATGCTGGTGTCGACGACCAAGAATCCAAGCGGGGCGAAAGCCAAGCACACGTACCAGTACGCGCCCAACGAGAGCGTAATTGCGACTTTCACGGCGACCACATACTTCAGTCACGATTTGCAACCTTCAGCGGCAGGCGCCGGGACAAAACCGGGAACGCCGGCGGCGAAGTAGGGATGGCTATGAAGCTGACGACAGGCATTCTGGCAATGGCAATGATGGCGGGCGGGGCCTGGGCACAGAACCCGGACGCCATCGACAACGCGCGCAGCACCGCAAAATCGCTGCAGCAGAAGCAGGCCAACGATACCAACGCGGCTCCGAACGCGGCTGGAGTTCCGGCGAAAGCCAAGCCGGCGCCAGGTGCTCCGGTTCCGGCAGTGAAGCCTGCGACGATTCCTTCATCCCAGCCGGTTCCGGCGGCGAAGCCAGGTCCGGCGGCGAAGCCAGTCCAGGCTTCCGCGCAGCACAACCAGCTGCAGAAAGTGAACGTGGTTCCGGGAGCGGACGGCGTCCAGATCGAAATCAGTTCCACCCAATCGGTCACGCCCAGGCTGAGCAAGTTGAAATCACCCGACCGGGTTGTCGTGGAACTGCCCGAGACCGTGGTTGCCAGCTCGCAGAACAAGATTCCTGTGGGCAGCGCGGGAGTGAAGGGCGTACGCATCGGCATGGACGGCAAGACTCCTCCGACGACCAGCATCGTGATCGACTTGGAGAAGCCGTTGGGCTATGAGTTAACTACGGGCCCGGCCGGCAAAGTAATTCTGACTCTGCATTCGGACGGCGCGGCGCCGAGCGTAGCGAAAAATAACCCGGCTCCGCCAGTCAAAGCTTCCAATTCGACGCCTGCAGTTAAGGCTGCCGTACCGGCGCCTCAGGCGCAGTCAGCGGCTAAGTCGACCGTACCAGCCAAGGCCGTAGCAGCTAAGACGGTCGCGGTGGTGAACCCACCTTCCGCGAAGCCGGTGGCATCGGTTTCCAAGCCGGATCCGAAACCGCAGGCCAAGGCTTCCCCGGTAGCGAAGATCGCGGCTCCGGCCGTGACCTCGCCCGCAGCAGCTCCGGCCAAGAGCGCGAATGCTCCCAAGCCGCCCAAGGAAGAAAAGAAGTGGGCGATGAGCGGCAAGCGCGATCCATTCTTCAGCCCCGTCGTGCAGCAGAACGGCTCGGGTTGCTCGACCGGGAAGAAGTGCCTGGAGATTGGCGCGATCAATCTGCGGGGCGTGGTGAAGTCCGACACGGGCTTCATCGCGGTCGTAACCAACAACCTGAACAAGGCTTATTTTCTGCGGGAGAACGACCCCGTGTTTAACGGCTACGTGGTGAAGATCACGGGTGACTCGGTGGTGTTCCAGGAGACGATCCAGGACAAGCTGGGCAAGTCCTTCACGCGGGAAGTGGTGAAGAGAATCTTCACGCCGGCAGTCTAGGCAGGACGGCGGAACCGGAAACGGGGGCGCCGAAATCGAGTTTGAAGAAGGACACGCGGGCAGGCCCGCGGGTTGGGGAGAGGCGAAATGCGAAAGCAACAAGTGACCATGTTCGTATCGTTGCTGCTGTTGGTGGTGGCTGCGGCCGCACAGACACCGAGCCAGCTCGATCGAGTCAACGTAGTCCGAGGTACGGACGACATCCGGGTCGAGATGAGCTCCAAGGGCACTCTCACGCCGAAGCTCAGCACGCTGGACTCACCCGCTCGCGTGGTGGTGGATCTGCCGGAGACGGTGATGGCGACCGGACAGACCCGCATCGCGGTTGGCGCGGCCGGGATTAAGGGTGTGCGCATTGGCATGGACGGCCAGACGCACCCGACCACCCGCATCGTCGTCGATCTCGATAAGGCTTGCGCCTACGAGTTGACGCCGGGTGCGGCAGGCAAGCTGGTCCTAATCTTGCATGCGAATGCCGTAGCTAAAGCCGCTCCCGAGACAACGATCGTGGCTGCGCAGTCCGCACCCAAGTCGGAAACGCCCTCGACGAAGCCCGTTGCTAAGGATTCGCCTTCGCCCACAGACTATGTTTTTGTCGAGCCCTCTTATCAGGCCAAGAGCCAGGCTCCGAACGCAGTGAAGAAAGACGACGCGGCGGACGAGCCCACGGTTCGCGCCCAGGAAGCGGCTGCGCGGTTCTCGGACAAGACTGCCGCAGAACTGCTTCCGGTGAGCGCTCACGCAGCTCAGGCGCAGAACCCAAGCAACGGCATTACCCCTGCGGTCAATCTGGCGGCGGAGCAAAAGGCTCAGGCTGGACAGCAACCTGCCGCGTCCGGACCGAAGTACACAGGTGAGCCGATCTCAGTGAACCTGAAAGACGTCGACCTGAAAGACTTTTTCCGCCTCATTCACGAAATCAGCGGTCTGAACGTTGTGCTCGATCCCAATGTGCACGGCACGCTGACCGTGGTGCTCGATGACGTGCCGTGGGATCAGGCACTCGACATCGTGCTCAAGAACAACGACCTGGCACGGGAACTGGAAGGCAACGTCCTGCGCATCGCAACAGTCGAGACTCTGAAGCGTGAAGCCGATTCCCGGCGCGCGCAGATCGAATCCGAAGCGCTGGCCGTGGAAAAAGTTTCGGTCACGCGCTTCCTGAGCTATGCCAAGGCGAAGGACGTCATTGTCACGGTAAAGAAATTCCTCTCGCAGCGCGGTGATGTGGTGGCTGACGATCGCACCAACGCCGTCATCATCAACGACATTCCGAAGACGATTCCGACCATCGACCGCCTGCTGACGCAGCTCGACCGCAAGACGCAGGAAGTCGAAATCGAAGCTCGCGTGGTGGCCGCGACGCGGCAGTTTGCCCGCGACATCGGCACCCAGCTGGGCTTTGGCTGGGGCAATGGCCACAGCGCAATCGGCGGAAACCAGGCGGCTGGTTCGTCGCCGACAACGGTCGGCGGACTTACTCCCGGTTACATCACCGTGCCGGGAACGGGCTCCACCACAGGATCCTCGATACCCTTGTTCTCGAACCTGGGATCGACGTCGCCTTCGAGCGGTTTGAGTTTCGTGAACGCCAGCAACAACGTGCGGATCGACGCTGTCCTCTCGTTAGCTGAATCGCGCGGCCTGTTGAAGGTGCTCTCCCGTCCGCGGGTTGTTACTCAGAACAACATTCAAGCTCTCGTGAAGCAAGGCGTGCGCGTTCCGATCGTGACGCAGGCGCAGTTGGGTGGTCCTCCAACCGTGACCTACATCGACGCCTTCCTGCGTTTGACGGTAACTCCGCAGATCACGTCGGAAAACACCATCTTCCTGAACGTGGACGTGGAAAACACCACGCCCAACTTCGGTCAGGAAGTGCAGGGCAACCCGGAACTGATCACGCAGCAGGCCACCACGCAAGTGTTGGTGACCGACGGCGGCACAGTGGTGATCGGCGGCGTCATCCAGACGCAGAACTCGATCAACATCTCGCAGGTGCCGTTGTTGGGCAACATCCCGATCCTGGGCAACCTGTTCAAGCACACGCAAGTCAACACCTCCAACCAGGAGCTGATTTTCTTCATCACGCCGCGAATCATTCAGACATAGCAGCGAGTTCGAAGATTTAAGCCGCCGGCCTGAAGAACCTGTCAGGCCGGCGGTTTTGCGTTTGGACGCAGTTTCCAGGTCAGCACCCTCACCATGCAGGCACAGAGGCACGGAGGAAACCTGAAAACTGAGAACTTCCTTCCTCTCCTGTTAAACTCACCAGCAATGGATTTTCGCGCGCGCCAGAAGAAACTGCAGGAGCATCTCGCCACCACCCGGTTCGATGCGCTACTGATCAGCCATCTTCCCAACATCCAATACCTCTGCGGTTTTACCGGGAGCGCTGGCTTGCTGCTGGTGGAAGAAGCCGGAAGCGTTTTCTTTACGGACGTTCGCTATGACACGCAAGCCCACGAAGAGGTTAAGGCAGCGAAGGTTGTGATCGCGCGCCAAGCATTGCTGGCCGGCCTTGGGGAGTGGCTTGCAGGGCGGCGCAAGCGGGCTCGAGGATGGACGATCGGCATCGAGGCCGAGCACTTTACCCTTGCCGAAAAGAAGCGTCTGACTCAAGCGCGGCCTTCCGGCGTCCGGTTGAGGGATGCGCCTTCGGTTGTCGAACGCGCGCGCATGGTCAAAGACGGCGACGAGTTGAATCGAATCCGTGCCGCCGTAGCACTGGGAGCGAAGTTATTCGACCGGACGCTCGAAGTCCTGCGGCCGGGAGTGAAAGAAGCCGAGGTCGCCGGAGAGATGGAGTATGCGGCCCGCCGGGGCGGGGCGCAGGAGATGTCATTCCCAACGATCATTGCTTCGGGTGCGAGGTCCGCGCTACCGCACGGGCGCGCTTCGGACCAGCCGATTGCCCCAGGCGGATTCGTGGTGTGCGACTTCGGTGTTATACTCGCAAGTTATTGTTCGGATCAGACCCGCACCGTGTGGGTAGGCTCTGTGCCGGATGAGGCCCGCAGGGTTTATGAGGCGGTGCGAGAGAGTCAGCAGGCTGGGATCGATGCCGTCCGGCCGGGCATCCCCGTCGGCGACGTCGATGAGGCGGCTCGTAAGGTGTTGAGAAAGGCCGGGTTAGGACGTTACTTTACTCACTCCACCGGGCACGGGGTAGGGCTCGAAATTCACGAAGCCCCGAGAGTAGCGAACGGGCAGCGGGAAATTCTGCAGCCGGGGATGGTCATCACAATCGAGCCGGGAGTATACTTCCCCGGCAAATGGGGCGTGAGGATCGAGGACATGGTGGCGGTCACGGCCAGCGGTTGTGAGGTATTAACTCCGACGAACAAGAATTTCTTGGCAATTTAGTCTTCTTAACTTTCAGTCGGGCAAGATCCGCTCCCGGCTTCTTCGCGCGTTCCTGGGTCCGGTTCGCGGGAAGTGCGAACGGTCCCACCGTATACGAATGAATCAAAAAGAGCTGAAAGAACTAATCGAGTTCTTAATCGAAAAAGATATTGCCGAGTTTGAGTTGGAGCGCGGCGATGTCAAGGTCCGGATCAAGCGCGCCGGCGACCATACCGTCGTCCATACTCATGGGGAACCGCGCTTCTACGCGGTGCCTCCGGCACCGGGGGCAGCGCCTGAATTGGGCGTCGTGCCCGTAGTGGTCGCCGCGCCGGCGGCCCCTGCGCCGGCAGCCGCCCCTGCTCCCGAAGAAGGGCTTCACTCGGTGAAGTCTCCCATCGTCGGGACGTTCTACGAAGCACCCTCGCCCGGCGCTCCGCCATTCGTCAAACCTGGAGACACGGTCGAAGTCGGGCAGGTCCTCTGCATCGTCGAGGCCATGAAGCTGCTTAACGAGATTGAGTCGGACGTTGCCGGGGAGATCGTCAAGAAATTGGCGGTCAACGGCCAGCCGATCGAATACGGCCAGGAGTTGTTCGTCATAAGGCCGAAGAAGTGAATCCGGGCTTTCTGTTGGGGCGCGTCGAGCCGCGCCTTGTTCTTTTTCCTCCAACAGAGCGTTTCCAATCACTGACGCCGGAAAAAGTCTGGTAGCTCAGAGCTGACAGCTGAAGGCTGAAAGCTGAATTTCATGTTTAAGAAAATCCTGATTGCCAATCGCGGGGAGATTGCACTGCGCGTGATTTGCGCGTGCAAGGAACTGGGCATCCGTACGGTCGCCATTTACAGCGAGGCCGACCGCAACTCCTTGCCCGTTCGTTTTGCCGATGAGGCCATCTGCATCGGGCCGCCCCAACTCGCGCTCAGCTACTTGAACATTCCTGCGGTCATCAGCGCGGCCGAGATCGCCAACGTCGAAGCGGTACATCCCGGCTACGGGCTGTTGGCGGAAAACGCGAACTTCGCGGAAGTGTGCGAGACCAGCGGCATCAAGTTCATTGGCCCGCGGCCCGAGGTGACGCGCCTGATGGGCGAGAAGGAAAAAGCCCGCGCCGCGATGAAACAGGCAGGAGTGCCCATTCTGCCCGGGTCCGACGGCATCATCGCTTCCGACGGCGAGGCCGTGGAGTGGGCGCGGCAGATCGGCTTCCCGGTGATCGTGAAAGCCTCAGCGGGGGGCGGCGGACGAGGCATGCGCATCGTCCGCAACGAAGAAGAACTGCCTGGGCTATTCAAGGCCGCGCAGGCGGAAGCCGCCGGCGCCTTCGGCAACGGCGATCTCTACATGGAGAAGTATGTCGAGCATCCCCGGCACATCGAATTTCAGGTGCTGGCCGATGAGCACGGCAACGTAGTGAGCCTGGGCGAGCGCGAATGTTCGATCCAGCGCCGCCACCAGAAATTGCTGGAAGAATCTCCCTCTACGCAGGTCAGTCCGGAGTTGCGCGACCAGATCGGCGTGGTCTTGTGCAAGTCGCTGGCCGCGATCGGCTATAGCAATGCGGGCACCATTGAATTTCTGATGGACCAGGATCGGCGGCTTCATTTTATCGAGATGAACACGCGCATTCAGGTTGAACATCCCGTGACAGAAATGGTAACGGATGTCGACCTGGTGAAAAGCCAGATCATGATCGCGGCGGGAGCGCACATGCGGGACGTGCTGCAGGGCCCGATTATCCATCGTGGGCACGCCATCGAATGTCGCATCAATGCCGAGCATCCGGAGAAATTCACGCCGTCGGCAGGGAAGATCACCGCGTTCCATCCGCCTGGAGGAACAGGAGTGCGCGTGGACACGGCCGCGTACGCTGAGGGCGTGATCCCGCCATACTACGATTCCCTGATTGCCAAGCTGATCGTCCGCGGCAAAGATCGCAGCGAAGCCGTTTCGCGCATGGCCCGGGCGCTGGAGATGTTCATCGTGGAGGGTGTCTACACCACGATTCCTCTTCACCGGAAGATTCTGGCGGATGAAGACTTCCGGGCAGGAAAGATTGACACGGGATTCATCGAACGGTTCTTGAAGAAGAATGGCAAGTAGTAAGTGCCGAGTCACGACTACCGGGAAAACCTTCTGGCGAAACAGCATGATTCAGCTTCCCCGTCTTTATTGCATTGCCGATTCGGCATTCCTTCCGGGGACGGCGGATTTGCCCGCCTTCGCCGAAGCACTAGCCGCTGCTGGTTGCACTCTCCTGCAGTACAGAAACAAGTCGGGCAACGCACGCATCATGCTGGAGCGCGCGCGGGAACTGAGGCAGCACCTCGGTAATTCCGTGCGTCTGATCATGAATGACCGGGCGGACTTGTGCGTGGCCGCGAAGTTCGACGGCGTGCATGTGGGGCAGGAGGATTTGTCTCCGGAATCGGTGCGCGGGATCATTGGGCCAGACCGCTGGCTTGGAGTCTCGACACATAATCCTGAGCAATTGCGAGAGGCCGATCGTACGCCCGCAGACTATCTCGCCATCGGCCCTGTGTTTTCGACCTCCAGCAAGGACAAGCCCGATCCCGTCATAGGCCTCGAAGGCGTGCGACGTGCGCGGCAATTGACGCGCAAGCCTCTGGTGGCGATCGGAGGCATTACCCGGGCGAACGCTGCCTCTGTCATTGAGGCCGGAGCCGATTCCGTGGCGGTGATATCGGATCTGTTACGGGAGCCGCGCAAATCAGCAGAGGAATTTTTCCGCATCTTGAGGTAAAGTCGGTTGACCTCTGCATGGGTCAGGTGCGAGGGCGGGATGCCCTCGCCACAGCCGGCGAGACGCCGGCGCTACAAATTCTGGCGCTACCTTCTAGGAGGAGTTCCTGAGTACAACGTCAACGCAGCCGTCCGCGGGCAGCGACTGGGAAATCCACAGTCATCAGGACAAGGAACTGGTGCAGGGGTTGGGCCTGACCAGCGCCACCATGCTGGTCATGGGGTCGATGATTGGCTCGGGCATCTTCATCGTGTCGGCTGAAATCGGCCGCGAGGTGGATTCTCCGGCGTTGCTGATCGGTGCCTGGGCCGTTGCTGGATTCATGACGATTGTGGCCGCGCTCAGCTATGGCGAGTTGGCCGCCATGATGCCCCGCGCAGGCGGTCAATACGTTTATCTGCGCGAGGCGTTGGGACCACTCTGGGGTTTTCTCTACGGCTGGACCCTATTTCTGGTGATTCAGACTGGAACCATCGCCGCCGTGGGTGTGGCGTTTGGCAAGTTCCTGGGCGTCTTCGTCCCCTCGATTTCTTCGTCCCATTGGCTTCTGCACCTGTGGAAGGTTCCACCAATTCACCTCGGCCCCATGGTGCTGGGTAACATGGATGTCGGCATCAACACCCAGAACCTGGTGGCGATCCTGTTGGTGATTTTCCTGTCGGTGGTGAACATCTTTGGAGTGAAAACGGGAGCGGCGATTCAGAATATCTTCACTGCGGCCAAAGTTTCTGCCTTGCTGGGTTTGGCGGTATTCGGTTTCGTGCTTGGACGCAATGCGCAGGCGCTAGCCGCGAATTTCGGCGCAAACTTCTGGCATAACGCGGGATTGGGCGCGCAGCATGCGGTGCAGGTCGGTGTGGGCGGGCCCATCGTCATGGTAGGCACACTGACCATTCTTGCCGTGGCCCAGGTCGGCTCGCTGTTCTCCGCCGATGCTTGGAATAACGTGACCTTCACCGCTGGGGAAGTGAAGAATCCCAGCCGCAACCTCCCGCTTTCTCTGGCTCTGGGTACGGGCGTGGTGATCGCACTTTACATAGCATGCAACTTTATTTACCTGAGCGCGCTGCCGCTCGATGGAACACCGGGCGCAGCAACGATTCTGGAACGCGGCATCAAGTACGCAGCGGAAGAACGCGTCGGCACCGCCGTGATGACCCAGATGTTTGGTGCCGTTGGAGGCCTGCTCATGGCGGCGGCCATCATGATCTCAGGCTTCGGCTGCGCCAACGGCCTGATCCTTTCCGGGGCGCGCGTTTACTACGCGATGGCAAAGGACGGCCTGTTCTTCCGCAACGTGGCCAAACTGCACCCTAGGTACAAGACGCCCGCGATTTCGCTGATGGTGCAGATGGTGTGGGCGTGCCTGCTCTGCGTCTCCGGCAGCTACGGACAGCTTTTGGACTACATCATTTTCGCCGTGCTGGTGTTCTACATTCTGACGATCGTGGGATTGTTCGTCTTGCGGCGGACGCATCCGGACGCGCAGCGGCCTTATCGGGCGGTGGGCTATCCCGTTCTGCCGATCATATATATTGTGATGGCTTTATTTATCGATGTCATACTATTGCGCTACAAACCGCAATACACGTGGCCGGGGCTGATTGTGGTGCTGTTGGGAATTCCGGTTTACTATGCGTGGTCGCGGAGTGCAGGCGCAAAGCGCGCATCGGCGTAGCCCCCAAGGAGAAAACGAAGCATGGCGTATCTGTTTGCGAAGAAAGATCTCCCCACACTCATGAAAGAAGCAGTTGAAGTTGAGGGCGAGCAAACCCTGCGGCGCGCCCTCGGACCACTCAATCTGCTAACCCTGGGCATTGGCGCGATTATTGGTGCTGGCATTTTCGTGATCACAGGGCAGGCCGCGGCGCAGTTTGCTGGACCCGCCATCGTTATCTCGTTCGTGCTGGCGGGCATTGCCTGTGCCTTTGCGGGGCTCTGTTATGCCGAGTTTGCCTCGATGATTCCGATCGCGGGCAGCGCGTATACGTACTCCTATGCGACTCTTGGAGAACTGGTCGCGTGGATCATCGGCTGGGACCTGATTCTCGAATATGCCTTCGGCGCAGCCACAGTAGCGGTGGGTTGGAGCGGTCACTTGCGGGCGTTCTTGCATGATCTCGGCTGGAACCTTCCGCCATTTCCGACCTCTGATTTCACCCTCTTCGGCATGCCCGTCCACTTGAAGTACGACTACGTCGGGTTCCTGGTCATCATGGTAATCACCACGATTTTGGTGATTGGCATTAAGGAGTCGGCCAACTTCACTACCGCCATCGTGATTATGAAAGTAGCAGTGGTGTGTATGTTTATCGCCCTTGCCGCAGCTTTTTTAGTCTCGCATTCCTGGCAGCCGAACTACTGGCACCCATTCATCCCCGCGAATACTGGCGAATGGGGACACTTTGGATGGTCGGGGATTTTGCGGGGGGCGGGGGTTGTGTTCTTTGCGTACATCGGTTTTGATGCGGTTTCGACTGCTGCGCAGGAAGCCAAGAATCCAAAGAAAGACATGCCGCTGGGCATTCTGGGTTCCCTTGTCATTTGCACTGTGCTTTATATCTTGGTGTCCGGTCTCCTGACCCACATTGTTCCTTACACCCAGCTCAACGTTCCGGATCCTGTCGTAGTCGGTATTCGTGTCACCGGTCAGCAATGGGCTACGTTTCTTGTGGAAATCGGTGCGCTGGGCGGTTTGGCCACAGTGATGCTGGTGATGTTGCTCGGGCAGTCGCGCGTGTTCTACTCCATGTCGCGCGACGGTTTGCTCTGGCCTTGGGCGGGCAAGATTCATCATCGCTTTCGCACGCCTTACCTCAGTTCCATCGTCGTCGGTATTTTCGTTGCTATTCTGGCGACTGTGATTCCGCTCAATGTGCTCGATGAAATGACGAGCGTGGGCACGCTGCTCGCCTTTGTGCTGGTCAGTGCGGGAGTGTGGGTGATGCGCAGGACTCATCCCGAGCTCAACCGGCCGTTCAGGACACCGATGGTGCCGCTGGTTCCGATCCTCTCGATTCTTTTCTCGGGGGCGCTCATCGTTTTTCTATCGCCGGCCACACAGATCCGGCTCGTGGTCTGGCTGGCAATCGGGCTGGCGATCTACTTCACCTACGGACGCAAGCACAGCAAGGTGCAGGCTCAGGTGGCGGCTGGAACTTTGCCAAAGCGGTAGGGATTTGACACATCGGTTTTCTTTGATCGTTCTTGGCCCTTCGCACAGCGCGGAGGGCCATTTTGTTTTATAGTCGTTCGTCGTTAGCGCAGAGCGGCGCGACCTAGTTCAATTCTCGGCAACGAGTAACGACCTTCGACTAACGACCAAGGACCGCCATGAAGGCCTTCCGCAATCTTCGGACCATCGGCGTGATGCTGCTGCTCGTTATGGCTGGCGGAACCGCCGGCTATCACTACATTGAAGGCTGGCCCTGGTTTGATGGCTTTTACATGGTGGTGACCACGCTTACCACCATCGGCTATCAGGAGGTGCATCCGCTGTCGCATGCGGGCCGCGTCTTCAATGTGTTCGTCATTCTGTCGGGTGTGTCCCTGTTGGCTCTGGGCGTCGGGGCACTCAGCCAGGCTTTGCTAGAATTCGAGCTGCAAAGCTTCTTCGGAAGGCGGCGCATGGAGCGCGAAATCGGCCGGCTCGACGGTCACTACATCATTTGCGGCTTGGGGCGCGTGGGGCGCAGCGTGGCGCGGGAGTTGGCGCGCAAGCCGGTCCCATTCGTGATTCTTGAGAACAACGAAGCCAAGCGGCAGCGCTTCGCCACCGAAAACTGGCTGGTACTGGCCGGAGATGCTACGCAGGAGCCTACGCTGCGTCAGGCGCAAATTGACCGGGCGCGCGGGCTGGTGGCTGCCACGACTACCGACGCCACCAATCTCTACATCGTGCTCACGGCGCGCGGATTGAATCCGCAGTTGAAGATTATTGCGCGTGCTAGCGAAGACGCCGCAGAAAAACATCTGCGCACAGCCGGCGCCGATGCTGTGGTTTCACCGTATTTGTTCGCTGGTCAACGCATCGCACAATCGCTTTTGCGGCCGAACGTAGTCAGCTTTCTCGATACGGCCACCACGCACCTCGGCATCGATCTGGAGATCGGCGAGATTCACATCACGCCAGCCTCGACCTTTGCGGGCAAGACTCTCGAGAGTTCACGCATCCGGCAGGAGCGTGGGGTCATTGTGCTGGCCATTAAGCGCCGCGCGGGCATGCGCTTCAATCCTGCGCCCGATGAGCGAATCGAGGCCGACGATTGCCTGATCGCCATGGGCGAACCGGCGCAGTTGCGGCAACTGGAACAGACCGCCTCCTCTTCATCATGAACAATAGGGCTGCGACATGAAAATCGTTACCACGGCGGAAATGCGCGCCATCGACCGTGCCACCAGCGAGCGCTTCGGCGTGCCGTCTCTGACGCTGATGGAAAATGCCGGATCGGCTGTGGCGGACCACGTCGTGGCGCATTACGGAGCGGCGCGGCGGATTGTGGTTGTCTGCGGCAAGGGCAACAACGGCGGCGACGGATTTGTGGCAGCCCGGCGGCTGCATCAGGAGGGGAAGGCGGTTCAGGTCGTCCTGCTGGCCGATCCGGCAGATCTTCGCGACGATGCGGCGGTGATGTTCAGCAAGCTGCCCGTGACGGCCATCGTCGTCCGCTCCAGCGAAGACTTGAACAGCGATCGCGTGCGGCTCTCTCTGCCGGCGGATTTATATCTCGATGCGATTCTCGGTACCGGCTTCAAACCGCCCGTCAGTGGCCTGTATGCCGACGCTATCGCGTTTCTGAATGCGAGTCAGGCGCCAGTCGTTGCCGTCGACATTCCTTCAGGGGCCGACGCCGACGCGATAGGTCCGCAGAAGGAAACGATTGCGCGAGCGGATTCGATCATGACCTTCACCGCCGCGCGCCCGGCGCATGTTTTCAGTTCTCTCACCGCTGGCACGACTCACATAGCGGAGATCGGTTCGCCGACAGAGGCGATTGTTTCATCGCTGCAGCTCAACGTGATTACTGCCCGCGACTTTGCGTCGGTGATCGGGCCGCGTCTGGCGGAATCGAACAAAGGCAACTATGGGCACATCCTAGTGGTCGGGGGATCGGCAGGCAAAGCGGGCTCCGTGGCGATGGCGGGCATGTCCGCGCTGCGAGCCGGAGCGGGGCTGGCCACTGTGGCGACGCCAGCGTCTGTGCTGCCCACGGTTGCCGGATTTCATCCGGAGGTGATGACTGAGCCTCTGGCAGAAACCGCCGAGGGCACGATTTCAGCGAGAGCGGGCGAGAAGCTTGGCGCGCTGACTAAAGGAAAGAGCGTGCTCGCCATCGGACCAGGAATTTCGCGATTTCCCGAGACGTCTGAGCTGGTGCGAACTCTGGTGAGCAAGAGCGATGTTCCCGTCGTTCTCGACGCGGACGGGCTGAACGCATTCGAGGGCCTGACGAATGAATTGAGCGGCAAGGACCGGCTGTTAGTGATTACTCCCCACCCGGGCGAAATGGCGCGGCTGGTCGGATGTTCTATCGCAAACGTGCAGAAAGACCGCTTGGGGGTAGCGCGGCAGTTTGCACGCGAGCATGAACTGATCGTCGTACTCAAAGGAAATCGAACGCTGGTGGTTCAGCCGAATGGCGAAGCCTGGGTCAACACAACGGGCAATCCTGGCATGTCAACCGGAGGCACGGGCGATATTCTCACCGGCATGGTTGCAGGCATGATCGCGCAAAGCCCCAAGGATGCGCTGCTGGCCGTGGTTGCCGCGGTTCATCTGCACGGACTCGCCGGAGATGTCATGCGTGAGAGCTTGGGCGAGCATTCCATGGTCGCGACCGATTTGCTGCGAGGGCTGCCAGAGGCCTTCGGGCGGGCGCAGCGAAGCGCGCGAGAGAAGTTCGTGTGCTGGAACGGCTAAAACGCCCGCCGCGGCTAAAGCCGGGGATTTCTCCGAGCGGCTTGCGGCACAGTTGAAGCGGGCACTTCCCATTCTTGATTCCGATCTACAACTCGAGAACTTTACTGGCTGGGGTTTTTACCTCGTAGCTGGTAACTGGATCGTTTTTCCGGAGGCCGCAGAACGCCGCGCTGCGTCAAGGATCTCGGTCACCGTCACGTTGGTCTCAAGGGACGACAAGCTGTCCGGCTTGACTCCGTCGACGACGACCGCCCGCAGATATGAGAGGGAATTGTCGTACGGCGGAGCCACGGGTTTCGCGGCGAGTTGTTCTTCGCGGCTGTCATTTCCGCCTCGGCGCACGTGAATATCGTCCCTCTTCACCGTAATCACGTAGCCCGTCTGACCGTACACTTCCATATCCTTGCGGTCGAAGGGCCAGTTCCACGAGGCCTGCACAATGGCCTGCGCTTTTGGATACGTCAGGATGATTGTGGCTTCATCATCCACGCGTGAATAGATTTCGGGCTTGAGTTGCTGAGTGACGGCGGTTACGGTTTGCGGACGCAGGCCATCCATCAGCCAGGTCATGAGGTCGGCGCCGTAGCATCCGAAGTCGAACAGGGCGCCCCCGCCATTCAGTTTGGGATCGGTTAGCCAGGCGAGGAATTCCGGTTCGACCCCAATTTCTTTGGGACCGTTGTGGCCGTCGTGAACCACTACCTTGCGGACCTCTCCCAGCGCTCCTTCATGCACCAGGTCGTAGGCGGCGTGATTGCTGCGGTACCACGAGGTCTCGTAGTTGACTAGCACGTGAATCTTGCCGGTGTGAGCGGCTTTCTCGATGGCCAGCGCATCCTCGAGACCGACCGCGAGCGGCTTCTCCATCATGACGTGAACGCCGTGCCGGGCGCAGATTTCCACGACCCGCCGGTGATCGTAAGTGTTGGTGTAGACGAGAACGGCCTGCGGATGAACTTTTTGCAGCATTTCCTCCAGATCATCAAACACAATGGACCGGTCAAATCCATATCGTGCCGCGGCCTGTGAAAGGAGACGCGCGTCCGGTTCGGCGACGCCTACGATTTCAATCTCAGGACTGTGTCGCGATTGGGCGAGGAATCCGTGCACATGTCCATGCACCAGGCCAACAATGCCAACCCGGAGCGGCGGTTGGGCAGGTGTGGCCGAGAACGCAAGCGGGGCGAATAACGTTGAGAACAAGACTAGAGGCACAATTCGAATCATGACACTCCTCCGGGACTCCAGTCAGACATAGTAAATCGGCAAGTCCGCCGGGCACTGAGAATTGCTGGTACCAACGTCTCGTCCGTCGTCCATCCTTTCTCCAGGACATTAATCAACTAGTTAATGTCCGCTAACTGCTTCATCCGACATAGCATCGATATGGCCACTTGCCGCTCCCAGTGCGGAATCCGGACGAGGGGCTTCGGTAATCTATTACTCGATACGGGCTAGTGCCATAGTCATGAGGTACATATGACCCACTTCCCCCAACCGCACCCTTCGCGGCGCGCGGCCCGGGTCCAGCTAGGGGATTCCGTCCTGGCTGCGATCCGCCTCGAAGACGGCCGGCGCACAAAAGCTAAACTCCAAACTATTTCCGTGACTGGTGGCTTGCTGCAGCTGTCCCATTCCCTGGGGCAAGGCGACTTCGTCGAAGTTGCCTTTCAGACGCTGTCAGGCCCAGTTCATGGCATGGCCGAAGTTCTCAGCCCCATGCGTCAGATGCCCGGCGGCGTACTGCAACCGTTCCGCTTCGTCGCGCTTGAGGATGACGACCATCGCCGCCTGCGGACCTCGCTCGATCACGCCGTCGATCGGAATCTGCTTGGCCTGAAGTCGAGCGCGTTTTCCACGCATTGAGTGCGGCAGGACGCGCCCCGGTTCAGCCCCGCTGGCTGGGCGGAGACTCTCGTTATACTGGGGGCGTGGACGGCCAGAGCAATGCGAAAGAAGCCATGCGGGAAATCACCACGCATTCGGCTGAGGAAACAATCGCCTTCGGCCGTACGCTGGCGGAATTGTTCTCGCCGCCGAAGTTAGTACTACTGCGTGGCGAACTCGGTGCAGGTAAGACCACGCTGGTCAAAGGAATCGCAGCTGCCTTCGAAGCTGCAGCCGAGGAAGACGTCACCAGTCCTACCTTCACGCTGGTGCACGAGTATCGCGGGCCACGAGCCAACCTCTACCACATCGATCTCTATCGTATCGATACGCTACGCGAATTGGAGACGCTCGGGCTGGATGACTTGCGTTCTGACAACAGCATTCTGCTGATCGAGTGGGGAGAGAAGTTTCCCCGGTTGCAGCGCGAGCGGGATGTGGAGATCGCTTTGGAGCGGGTGGGCGAAAGCGTTCGGCGGATCAGAATCAGCAGCTAATGTTTGATTTGGGATGTGACGAAAGGGACCAGAAGTGCCCTTGCGCACACTACTGGAGCGCTCCATTCCCGCACCATCGAGAACAGGATCGTGGCGGAAAAGAAAACGAAAACCAGGCGCTTGTGTCGCATCCTTCGATTATCCCATGCGACCGGGCTGAGAACTGAGAACTCGTCTCAAAACCCCATAATGTTGTAGCCGCAGTCCACGTAGATCACCTCGCCCGTAATGCCGCTGCTGGCGTCCGACGCGAGGAAGACGCCGGTATTTCCCACTTCTTCGACTTCCACACGGCGGCCCAGCGGAGCCCGTTCCTCGTGGCCCTTCAGCATGTCGCTGAAGCCGGCGATGCCACGCGCGGCCAGAGTCTTGATCGGACCCGCAGAAATCGCGTTCACCCGAATCTTTTTCTTCCCCAGTTCGTAGGCAAGATAGCGAACTGAACACTCGAGTCCTGCCTTGGCCACAGCCATCACGTTGTAGCGGGGTACGACTTTCTCCGATGCGTAATAGGTCATGGTCAAGATCGAGCCGCCGTCTTCCATCAGCGGGGCGGCAGCTCGCACGACCGCGACCAGCGAGTACACGCTCACATCCATGGCAACGCGGAAGCCTTCGCGCGTGGTGTTGACGAAATCCCCCTTGAGTTCATCGGCCGGAGCGTAGGCGACCGAGTGCACCAGCGCGTGCAGTTTGCCGTGTCGCTCTTTCAGCGTGGCAAAGAGACGTTCGATCTCCTCGTCCTTGGACACGTCGCACATGTAGGCTTCGGCACCGGGCAGGGATAGGATGAGGTCCTTCGCTTCCTGCTCCAGGCGCTCGTTCTGATAGGTGATAGCTAATTTCATGCCCGCGGCGTGCAATCCCTGCGCGATCGACCACGCGATCGAGCGCTTGTTCGCGACTCCAAAAACCACAGCATTTCGGCCCTGCAAGTCAGAGGACATGTACGCTCCTTAGGAATGGGAAGAATAACAGCCGGAGGCGGTGATTGACCACGGAGACAGTTGTGCCTCACGTCTACCAGGCGAAAATCCCCATCCAAACGCCGCAAAAGACGCGAAGTTTGGATGGGCACCCGCCGTTAAGATGATTCATCCGCTGTTGAGGATGATTTACCCGCCGCAAAGGAAGGTTCACCCAATGTCTGACAATGCTTTACTCGGCGGCGACTTCTTCTGGGACGGCCGCACCCACCGGCCAGCTCGCCGCCACGAAAGCCGCGCCGTACACACAGGCCAGGATCGCGAATGCGCTCACCAGGCTTACTCTGTGCGCCACTGCACCGACGCTGATGGCGAGCGCGATTTGCAGAAATGTCCCGGCAAAATAGTATGTATTCTGCACGCGTCCCATTAAATGTTGGGGGACCATTTCCATCAGGCTGGTGTTCATGGCCACGCCTCCAACGCCGCGCGCTGAGCCCATAACGAAGTAGGCTGCGATGGCAAGAAACAGAAATCCCGAGACCGGCGCGCAAACCATAGCTACCGAAAGCAACGCCATCGAGAACGCAACGGCACGGCGGCCACCCATGCGGGCAATCGCCTGCGGCGCATACAAAGCGCTGATGAATGCTCCGGTACCCCATCCCGCGCTGAGCCAGCCATAGCCCACGGGGCCCGCGTGAAAGACGCGCTCACTCAGCGAAGGAGTGACCACCCCTCCGGTCATCATGGCACCCAGAAACAGCGCCCAACTGATCCCCAGCATCACCGCCGCGCGATGATCGCGAAGAAAGTGCAGCCCCTCGCGCATGTCGTGCCAGAAGCGCTGCAATTGGCTTTCGGCAGCAAGCAAGTCGGCCCGCAACTCCTCTGGGCGCAGCACAACATGGCGTCCTTTGCGCACCGCGAAGTAGCACAGAAACGAGACTACGTAGGTCGAAACGTCGATCAGCAGCACCCCGCCCAGACCGATGTGGTTGTACAGGAAGCCCACCACCGAACCGGCGATGAGCCATCCGCCCTGCACA
Source organism: uncultured Acidobacteriaceae bacterium (assembly GCA_963791515.1). Classification (GTDB taxonomy): domain Bacteria; phylum Acidobacteriota; class Terriglobia; order Terriglobales; family Acidobacteriaceae; genus Sulfotelmatobacter. Next base: position 194,941 of record CAWBSS010000003.1, read on the forward strand.
CCCGCAAGCAAAAACGTGTTCGAGTGCACGAACCGGTCTTCAGGCGTCAGTTCCTGAATGAGGGCGGTGATGGTTGGCCAAAACATCCAGAAACCGGCGGCCACCAGTGTATTCATCAAGTAGAGTTCCCAGACCTGCACGTGATGCCGAAACGCAAGGAAGGCCACGGTCACAATGATCACAGCGCGCAGGGCGTCGAGCCACATGACCAGCCTCCGGCGGTCTTCCCGGTCAATGATGACGCCGGTGAAGGGAAGCATCAGCATGGCTGGAAAGGTTTGCAGAACCGCTAGCGTTCCAAGAGCCTGTTCGGAGTGCGTAGCCTGGAGAATGTACCATGCCACTGCGGCCGAATTCATTCCGCTGCCCAACATGGAAATCAGGTTGGCCGCAAAGACGAAACGCAACGGTCGCTGGCTCAGGATGGCACGCATCTTTCCACTTTAGCCGAAGTCGAGAAGGGCTGGAATTCACCGCGGAGGCACGGAGTCACCGACGAAAGACCTTTAGGCGCGACGCGCCCTGGAGGCGCAATCGGCAATCGTCACTCGGAAAGAGAATTCTCTGTGTCTCAGAACTAGACCTGGATTATTGCTGGTCCGTGATCTCAGCTCTTGCGTGCAGCCGCGTTCGGCGCTACGATTCGGCTGCTCGAAATTTGAGGTCTTCATCCCCTGCGTATACCGGAGGCGGCTATGAGATGCTGCAGCGGTTCGCTGTTTCTGGTTGTCCTTTTCCTCTCGTTCGCGGTTTGTATTCCTCAAGCAAGTGCGCAGGTCGAGCGCATTACAATTGCGGCCGGCACGGATGAGGATCACGCCCTGCAAGCCATCTCAAACGAGCAGGATCCGCAAAAGAAGCTCGCCATGTACGAAGATTTCGTGCAGAAGTTTTCCTCGAACCCGGCGGCCGTGGCCTATGGAAACTGGCAACTGTCGCAGGCCTACCAGGCGACGGGCGACCTGCAAAAGGCGCTCGACTATGGCGACAAGGCGCTGGTCGGATCTCCTCACAACCTCGACATCCTGGTGTCGCAGGTGAGCGTGGCGCAGCAGGCCAAGAACAACGCCAAGCTGATGGACTATGCCGCAAAAGGTGGTGAGGTTTGCCTCTCCATCGCCAAGCAGGCCAAGCCTGAGGGCATGAGCGACGAGGACTTTACCCGGAAGGTGACCGAAGACAAAGCATCCGTGCAGAACAGCTGCGATTTTCTGGAGTCCTCCGGTTTCAATGTGATTACCAGCGAAACTGATCCGAAGAACCGTATGGCCGAAATCGAGAAATTCACCGCGGCCTTTCCCGACTCGAAGTTTCAAGAGCAGGTATCCAACTACGCCATGTACACCCTGGGTCCGGGCCAGCTGAACGATCAGGCGCGGCTGGTTTCGTTCGGGGAAAAAATTCTGGTCTCCAATCCCAACTCGCTGGCCGCACTGCTACTGCTGGCGAGTTTCTACGGAGACGATTCCAAGCCGGGGAGTGCCGCCAAAGCGATCACGTATTCGCAGAAAGCCATCGACGTAGCGAAAGGGGATGCTCCTGACGCCGACAAATCGCGGAAACTTTCAGCGGGAGCTGCCCATAGCACGATCGGGTGGGTCTACCTGAAGCAGGAGAAAACCGCGGCTGCCATCACCGAACTCAAAGCCGCCGCGGCCTTGCTCAAGGGGCAGGACGATCAGCAGTATGCACGGGCTCTATACGGTCTGGGTTTCGCCTACGGCAAGCTGAACAAGCTGACCGAGGCTCGCGAAGTACTCACCGAGGCGGTGAAAATTCCCGGTCCCCTGCAGGGGATGTCGCAGGATTTGCTGACGAAAGTAAACAGCGCGCGGGCCAAAGGAAAATAAGATCGTCGAGCTGGTTCCGTTCTTGAGATGACGAATAGTCCGTGCTTACTTTGGCGGTTTGACCAGTTCGTCGGAGAGCAGCTGAGCCTTCCACGCCAAGGTGCGGGCGCGTTCGAGATCACCGGCCTCAACCGCGGCTTTCGACTGCTCCATGAACTGGCGGATTTGATTGACCATGTCCTGCTGGTTCGAACTGAGCTGTTGTCCGGCGATCTTCTTAAGGTTGGCTTCCGTCGCTGCCAGCATTTGGTTGGCAGTATCCCGCTGGTGCGACGTCGTGCCGCCCGCGCTCCCACCCAACTGAATGCTGGGTTCGGAAGTTCCTCCTTGCCGCACAATCACCTTCGATGGAGGACAGTTCTTCGGGTCACTCGAGGTTCCGGGAGTCGGAGTATTTCCTGTTGCAGGAGGATCCCCTGCCCCTGCACCGGCTGGAGGGCTGATGCAGTTGGCAGGAAGCACTCGCTTCTTGTGCCCAGGCTTCTTGTGGGTCGTGGGTTGAGTTGAGCCCGAAGAGCCCTGTCCCGGAAGGGCGGCCGGAGGGGCCGCTGAGGTTGGCGGCCCGGATGGAGTCGATGGATTCGGCGCTGGCGGCGCGGTCTCCTGATCCTGTGTTGGTGTGGTTTCGGCCGGCTTGCTCGCGGGTGCTGACTGCGTTGCATATCGTCTCGGCGTCGCCGACGGCATAGCCGAAAGCGTGCAGAAACTGCTGAAAAGAAGGATTGCGGCCAGAGTCATCCAGATCCTAACGTGTCCCATGCCAATGCAACTTAATTTTACGCCTGCGGGAGCAGAGTGCGGCGAAGGCATTCCGATTCCTTTCGTGGCGAGACGGCAATGAGTATGAGCCAGACGGTTGTCGTCAATCCCCGGGTTGTGCAGCCGCTGGGTCAGCGGCGTACTCAGGGCCAGGCTCCATCAGTGCTGCAGTCGCTGGAATGTGGAACCGGAAAATAGTCCCAGTTCCCTCGGCCGATTCAAAGTCCACCGAACCATAGTGCCATTGCAGAATCTGATAGGTCTGCGCCAGCCCGATGCCGCTGCCTTCTTTTTTCGTAGTGAAATAGAGTTCGAAAATCTTGTCGTGCATGTCTTGGGGAATTCCGCCACCCTCATCGCGAATTTCGGCAACCACAGCGTTGTTTTCGCGTCGAGCGGAGATCGTAAGCAGCCCTCCCTGTGGCATGGCCTGGACTCCGTTGATCACCACGTTGAGCAGGGCCTGTTTCATCAGATCAAGGTCGACTTTGATCGCTAGCCGCTGCTCCGGCATATGACGCTGGATGGTGACACCATGCTGCTCAGCATCCGGAGCGGCGAGTTGTGCCACATCTTCCATCAGGCGACGCAAGTCCACTTCCTCCAGGTGAAGATCGCGCGGCCGGGTGAAATCGACAAGCGTCTGCACCACGCGATCCAAGCGGCGGATTTCAGTATCAATAATATCCATGTGACGCCGCGTATCGGGTTCCTGGTGCGCCAGCTTGTTCCGCAGCAGTTGCAAGTGGAGCACGATCGCATTGATGGGATTCTTCACCTCGTGGGCCACCCCTCGGGTCAGGCGTCCGCTGGCAGAGAGGCGCCGCGACATCTCAATTTCGTCGCCAATGCGCCGTACCGATTCCGTGTCACGCATAATCAGGAGGGCGCCGATCTGCGAATGTCTTTCCTGCACGAAGTCGAGGGATACCTGCACGCGTTTCCCTGCTGCCGCCTCAAACTCGCGCTGTGAGAAGGGACGTCGGCGTTCAAAAGCTTCGAGCAGGACGGCGCCGAGAAGCGATTCCCGGTCAAATAACTCGTGAACCGTGTGTCCGAGGAGTTCGGCGCGAGGACGGCCAAGAAAAGCTTCCACCGGTGCGCTCACCAGGACCACGCGCGAGTCGCGCGCGAACAGCATCAAGCCATCCTGCAGGTTGGACATGAGCTGATCGACGTTGTCCTTGAGGGCCGAGAAAATCTCCCTGCTATCTCGAATCTGGCGGCCCAGGTTGGCAATTTTCAGAGAGACCATGCCGTACTCGTCGTGCCTCGACTCATCGCCGTAAAGTGCCTCAGCGTCCCCCGCGGTCACACTGTCGAGATTGCGATTTATTTTCTTCAGCGGACCCAACGCCAGGTTAGAGATTCCAGCAGCCAGAAACAACGACACAAAGATCAGCGTGATCGAAACATACGCGGACCTCATCAACCGGGTCTGCACCTCGCTTTTCAGAAAAACCGTTTGCACGCCGATGCGAATCGTACCGAAAGGCTCGCCATTCAATTCCAGCGGATAGATCACGTCGTAAACCGCCGCCGGGCTGAAGACCAGACGAATCTGTTCCCGGAAGCGGGCGCTTACTACCTGCTGAAAGTCGGGACGCGGCGGAATAACCTTGCCCACCATGCTGGCATTGGTATGGAGCAACGCTTTGCCATTGACGTCAACGATAGATACGTCGTAGATAAACCTCCAATCGCCGGGATCGGATTGGAGCAGGTTGTTGAGGGCAACGTCAGTCTGCACGTAATCGGCCAAGGCGCGGCGCACGGCGAACGAGTTGCTGGTATCGATGGTTGTGCTGCTGAAGTCGGGTACAGCGTTGGAGGCGGCATAGGCCAACTGATGGGTCAGGCTGGTTGCAGTTTCGTTCGCATTGGCGATACGCAGGCGCAGAATTTGAGAAATGTACAGGACCGAGAACGCAGTAACCATCACAGTCACCATGAGAGTAATGACGAGCACGATGATGGTCTTTCGTCGCAGCATGAAGAGAAAAGGAAGTGGCTCGTTCAGCAGCAGTGCGAGGAGGTGTTAGCCACTGGGTACTTCCTCCTTGCCGGTCGCCGCCTCCGCGGCGGCGCTGCCGTATTCCTTCAATTTGTTATGAAGGGTTTTCAGGCTGATGCCGAGAATCTCCGCAGCTCGTGTCTTGTTGTTGCTGGTCGCCTCCAGCGTCTTCAGAATCAGCATTTTTTCAGCTTCTTCTACAGTGGTGCCCACGCCCAGGCGAACCGCATCGGGATCATTGGCCGCGGTGCGAAGCGGCGCCTGTCCAAAGGCTGGCGGCAAATGCTTGGTCTCGATCACGCCGGCGTCGCAGACGATGACCGCCCGCTCGATGGTGTTGCGCAACTCACGCACGTTGCCCGGCCATGAATATTGGTTGAACTGGTTCAGTACGGCCTCACTTACAGCGGCAACTTTGCGGGAGTGCTTGCTGCTCATTTCGCCGAGCAATAGTTGCACCAGGCTCGACATGTCTTCTTTGTGCTCGCGCAGGGGAGGCATGTGGATGTTGAACACGTTAAGGCGATAATAGAGATCGCTGCGCAACTCCCCCCGGGATACGGCCTCGTCGGGAACTTTATTGGTGGATGCGAGCACGCGCACATCCACCGAAGTTTCGACCTTGCTGCCCAGACGCCGCAGTTTGTGGTCTTCCAGAACGCGCAGCAGTTTGGCCTGCGTTCCGATCGGCATCTCGCCGATTTCATCCAGCAGCAGCGTTCCCCCTTCGGCCAGTTCGAAGCAGCCGGTGCGGCGTTCCAGAGCCCCCGTGAATGCGCCTTTTTCGTGGCCGAAGATTTCGCTTTCCATCAAAGTCTCCGGGATCGCGGCGCAGTTAATGGCAACGAAAGGCCGGTCCTTCCGCGGACTGAGTTCATGGATGGTGCGCGCCACTAGCTCCTTTCCCGTACCGCTGGCGCCGGTAATTAACACTGAGGCAGTGCTGGGCGCGACCATCTCGATGAGCCGGAAGATCTCCTGCATCTTGCGCGAGGCGCCGTTCAGACGCCCCAACGATCCCGCGTCCCGCAACCTACGCCGTGTGGCCTCGAGTTCTGCGCGAGTTCCTAGCAGGGCTGCGGCGTTCCCAAGAATCGTCCGCAGGCGGTTGGTGTCGATGGGCTTGGTGATGTAGTCATAAGCTCCCATACGCATGGCTTGCACGGCGCTGTCGATGGTGCCTTGGGCAGTCACAAGGATGACGGCGATCGTCGTGGCCTGTTCGGCCAGGTGCCCCAGCAGTTCGATTCCGCCCATGCGTGGCATTTTGAGATCGGTGACGACAATCGACGGGGACCACTGTGTTGCCTTTTCCAACCCTTCGGCGCCATCCCGAGCCGTCTCTACGCGAAACCCCCAGGAAGACACTAGTTCGGCCAGGCCAGATCGTTCATTCTCTTCGTCTTCGACAATCAATATTCTTTCGTGGCTCATATGATTGCTCGTGCCCTGTTCGATCGCTCAGTCAATTGCGGATCTAATCGCGAGCTGACCCGCAATCCGATCGAATTCCCACGATACGCGGCCTGCTTCCCGCCCGGCAAGGTCTGGGTAGGCATCTGTCGGCAGATCCCAAGCCGCCTGTCGGGAATTTCAATTTGAGACGAGACCGCCCCCGCCTGGTTGCCACGTGGGATATCCTTCGAGTCTATCCTTTCCCTTTAACCAGCGGTGCGATAGAATTTCAGGTTCCAAGTAATGGTCTCATCTTCCAACGATCTCGCAACGTTGGTTTCCCGATAAGCGTCGCATGCGTGGAGCACTCGTTGCCACAGTCAGCGGGCGACGAGTACATATTGGAGGATTGCATGATACTCAACACCCCTGCACGTGGCTGTCGCCTTTTTGTAGCCTGCCTGTCAGCTCTGATTGTAGTGGTTTTCATTTCCGCTTCTGCATCCGCTCAGAGTGACTCCAATCCGAAGTGGGACGTTTTCTTAGGCTATCAATACCTGCATCCAGGGATAACGGTGCCGTCAGGCGACCCGAACAATCCCATTGCCCTCAAAGTGCGCGACATGCCCCCAGGCGTAGGCTCCGCGGTGACCTACAACTTTGACCCGCACTGGGGTGCGGAATTTGATTTTGGACATAATTGGTCGAGCAATGACTCTGTAACCACCCTTTCGGCCGGGCCGCGTTTCATCTGGCGCACCGACGGCGCCAACTTCTTCGTACATGGCCTGCTCAGCTACAACCACATGGGCGTAAGCGGACTGAGCAACGGCGCCAACGGCATCGGCGCAATTCTTGGTGGTGGCATGGACCTGCCGATTAGCAAGTTGTTCTCCATCCGGGTGTTTGAGGCGGACTATGTCTGGTCGCACCACAATTATGCCGACTATGCCGCCCTGGAATTTCCATCTCTGCGGCGTCCCGACGAGGAAGGTGTCAGGCTGCGCACCGGCGTTGTTTTCAGCTGGGGTGGCGCGCATGCCGTGGCTCCGGCCGCTGCCTGCTCGGTACAGCCGGCCGAAGTGATGGTAGGCGAACCCATCACGGCTACGGTGACGCCCAGCAATTTCAATCCCAAGCACTCGGTGACGTATAGCTGGAGCGGTAATGGGGGCCAGGTAACCGGAAAAGACACCACCGCCAGTATCGACACCACCAGCGCGGCTCCGGGTAGCTATATCGTGACGGCGCACGTGACCGACTCGAGGAGTAAGAAAAATAACGAAGCGAGTTGCTCGGCGAACTATACGGTAAAACCGTTGCCGCCGAAAAATCCTCCAACCATGTCGTTGTCGGCTAGCCCGACGAGTCTCGTCACTGGCGGAAGCGTCAATCTGTCGGCTTCTTGCACCAGCCCTGACGGCGTTCCCATTTCCGTCGCCAACTGGACTTCCACCGGCGGCACGATTTCTGGCAGTGGCAGCTCGGCAACCTTGAGCACCGCCGGAGTTCCCGCTGGTCCGTTAACGGTCAGTGCAACCTGCACCGACTCGCGTGGTCTGAGCGGGCAAGCCTCGACCCAGGTTACAATCCAAAACCCGCCGCCACCGCCGGTCAATCCCGAGATCGTACGACTGGAAGCCCGGCTCGCTTTGCACAGCATTTACTTTGTGGTCGACCAGCCCAGACCTACGAATCTCAAAGGTGGTTTGCTAGCCAGTCAACAGAAGACGTTGATCTCGCTGGCTGCCGACTTCAAGAAATATCTCGAAACCAAGCCGGACGCGCACTTGATTCTCGGAGGCCATGCTGATCATCGTGGCTCCGTGGAATACAATCAGGCGCTCTCCGAGCGTCGGGTCAACAGCACCAAGAGCTTCCTGGTTGGACAAGGCGTTCCCGAGGCAAACATCGAGGTCAAAGGGTTTGGCAAGGGAGACAACCTGACCGATGCCGAGGTGAAGGATGCGGTGGAGAATAACCCCGATCTGAGCACAGAAGAGCGACGACGGGTTCTCAAGAACATTAATACGATCAGGATGGCGAGCAATCGCCGGGTGGACGTCACTTTGACCTCCGCAGGCAAGACCGAAACTTCGGTCCGGCAATTCCCCTTCAACGCAACGGATGCTTTGACTCTGATCGGCGGCCGGGAAAGTGAAGTCAAAAAGAAAACCGCCAGGCCTGCGCCGAGGAAGAAAGCGGTGAAGAAACCATAGCAACAGCTCTGAAGAGGCTTGACCAAAACATCACGCGGAGGGCAGATTCCCGCCCTCCGCCTTTTCTTGCGGTTGCAATTGACCTTTATGGACCGCGGGAAATGTGTGAACAAACTGGCAGAATCTACACGGGCCCCCTGAAGTGCCATTGCCAAGTTGTTGATTTGATGAGATTGTGTCTGGTATTCGGGTTGCCACTTCCTTGTCGAAGAATCGCGGGCGAGGATAATTCTGATGAGCCGGTTCCGAGGACCCCGAGGTCTGACGATTGGGACGATAGTGGTGGCCCTGCTGTGGGTGGCCGGCTGCGCACCGCCAGGCGGGCTGCAAAGTGGCGACGGCACCTCTGAGGCAGACCAGCATCAAGTTCCTTTTCATGATGGGGATGGAAGACCATCGCGTCCGGGCGATTCGTCAGCGGCTCAGGAGAATGGCCTGAAGCCTGAAACGGATCTTCCTTTTCAGGATCCTCAAAATCTGCCGGCCGGCACGCTGCTCACGGTTCGACTGAAGAATCCCATATCCGCCGAGAATCCGGACACGAATGGAACCTTCGAGGCAGTCGTCGACCAACCCGTTGTAATCGAAGGCAACAAACTGGTTCCGCTCGGCGCGACGGTCTCAGGACGCGTGGAGTCCGCCCGGGCCTCCAATCTCAAGAGCAATAGTGGCTATGTCCGCCTGACTCTCGGGTCGATCCACCTCGCAGGATCGAATGTGCCGGTTCAGACATCCAGCCTTTTCGTGCGCGGGAACGCTGGCCAAACCCAAAGTCCGCAAAGCCAAGTTCTACACGGCGGGGCTTCCGCCACGGTCATTCGGCTCGAAAAAGGCCGTCGGCTGGTCTTCCGTTTGACAGAGACAGTTTATGTTGCCGCCAGCCAACGGGTACCAGCGGACCATTGACTCTCCACACCGACTCAGAAGGAAAATAACGAACAGCCTCGCCATGCCATTTGGCCATACGGCGTTAGATCCGATTGAACCGCTGACCACGCCCGATGTGTGGCCATTGCGCGAAGAAGGCAGGAAGCTTGCCTGCGCTGCGTGGCTGACGACTACAAATCCAACTCGCCCTTGTGCCTGAGTGCCCGTCGCTGTTCGCTGCGTAGTAGTTTTGCGTTATTGTGCGCTAACGTTCTCTCCGCTAACGTTTCGCTGCTCTCGTTCTGTGGACTGGGGTCCCGCAAAAATCGAAAGCGCATGAAGTGGCCGCGTCTTCGGTCATGCGTGTGTCTGCGTTGCAAAAAGGGATTTCGCTGCCCGGCACAGCGAGAAATGAGTCACGTGGGAAAACTGATCAACTTATGATGACCACTATCAGAAATCTGATCTGTGCCGTGCTGGCAGTGTTTCTTGGCATGAGCGCCGCTGCGCAACAAATTACCGGAAGTATTCGCGGAACGGTGGTGGATCCCACCGGCGCCACGGTCCAAGGCGCGTCCGTGAGTGCTACGCAAACAGAAACGGGTCTGTCCCGTACGTCGATGACGGATCGTTCTGGCGGTTATGTGCTCCTGGAACTGCCAGTCGGTCATTACCGGCTGCAAGTGGAGGGAAGTGGATTCCAGACCTACGTCCAGCAGGGCATTATTCTGGATGTAAATGAGACGGCGACCATTCCTGTTCGTCTCGCGGTGGGCGCTGAGACCCAGCACATCGACGTGCAAGCCGATGCTCAACTCATCCAGGAGACAGTGACCAGTCTGGGCACGACGGTCTCGGAGCGCGAAGTTCTTGACCTGCCCCTGAACGGTCGCAACTTTTCTCAGCTTGGCCTGCTTCAGCCGGGAGTCGTGCCTCTCACGCCGGGTCTGGCGGAGGCAGGAGGATCACTGCGCGACGGTCAAGCCTACGCCGTGAATGGCCAGCGGCCAGAATCCAACGACTTCCTGATCGATGGAGCGAATAATTTTAACGGTGTAGATGGCGGATTCGTTCTCGAGCCGCCTGTGGATGCAATCACCGAGTTCAGGATTCTCACCCACAACGCCAACGCCGAGTTCGGCAATAGCCTGGGTTCCACGACCAATATCATCACTCGCTCCGGTACCAACAGAATCCACGGAGCGCTGTGGGAATTCCTGCGCAATGACGCTTTCGACGCCACCAACTACTTTGCCAGCAGCACTGAGCCTCTGAAGCAAAATCAATTTGGCGGGACCTTTGGCGGGCCAATCCGCAAAGACAAGACGTTCATCTTCGGTTTCTACGAGGGTTTCCGCAATCGGCAAGGAGAAACCCAGGGAAGCACAGTTCCATCCCTCCCCGAGCGGCAAGGGAATTTTGGCCAACTCTGTGGCCCTTTGCCGGAACAGTTTGATAGCAACGGGATGTGCAGTAACCCGGCCCATCAGCTTTTCAATATATTCGCGAACCAACCCATCCCTTACAACCAACTGCCGTTCATCAATCCGCTTTCGCAGGGACTTTTAGGTCTTTTTCCGGAGCCCAACAGCGGAACCAATGTCTTTCTCTCCACTCAGACGGTCCACGATGATACCGACCAGTTCGGGGTACGGCTGGATCATTATCTTTCAGACATCGACATCTTGAACTTCCGTTACATGTTCAGTAACGGCACGCGGCTGGATCCTCTCTCCCCGTCAGGCGCAAGCGTTCCCGGCTTTCCGGTGGGAGAAGATCATCGCGCGCAAAATTTCGTGGCCCAGGAGACGCACACTTTTTCTCCGGCCGTGATCGCCGTCTCTCGTTTTTCGTTCTTACGCAATAAATTCCTGGTCGACGAGCACTTGAATCACACGACTCCCGCCAGCCTGGGTTTCCAATACTCGCCTAGTCTGGACGCCGCGGTGGGACCGCCGTTTATCCAGGTGAATGGTTACACCACGGTGGGCGATCCCATCACGGGGCCGCGGGATACGTATGAGAACGCTTTCGATTATTCGGGATCGGTAAGCTGGGTACGCGGCAAGCACGAACTTAAATTCGGAGGCGGCTACCAGCACTTGGAGGTGAACGTATTGCAGGGCATTGCGACCAACGGCTTTTTTGTGTTTGACCCGGGGTTTCCGATTGCGGGAGATGGCTTCGCCGCCTTCCTGTTCGGGCAGCCGGTTTTCTTTCTCCAAGGCCGCGGTGATTTCTCGCGCGGTATCCGTGGAAATTCGCTGAACGCTTACGCCCAAAACACTTACAAGGTTAATTCTCGGCTGACTTTAAATCTGGGCTTGCGTTATGACCTGCCATTCCCTTACACGGAGATCCACAACCGGCAGACGCTTTGGATTCCCGGGAGGCAGTCCAAGGTGATGCCCAATGCGCCCGCGGGTCTGCTTTATCCCGGTGATCCGGGAGTTCCCGCGGGTCTGATTCCAACTTTCAAGAAAGGCTTCGCGCCACGAGTCGGCGTCGCCTGGGACCCGTCCGGAAGTGCGAAGTGGCTCGTGACCTCCGCCTATGGAATCTTCTACGAGCCGTACTACACGGGCCAGGGCGGGCCGCTGCAATCGCCGATCAGCGCGCCTCCGTTCCTGCAGACCGAGCAGATCAGCGTCCCCAATTTTTCCGATCCCTTCAACGGCAACCCTCCGCCCCCGAACACCTTCGCCACTCCGTTGACCAACTTGACTCTTACTCCCAACCTGCCACTACCTTACTCGCAAGATTGGGACCTGAACATCCAAAGGTCTTTTGGCGAAGATCTCCTGTTTGAGATCGGCTACGTAGGAACCAAGGGCACCAAGCTCCCGCGCTTTATCGAAGGCAACCCCGCGATCTACGTCCCTGGCATTAACTCCGCAACCGGCCAGCCGAACTCGACTTCGGGCAATGCTGATCAACGGCGGCTGTACTCCGGCTGCACCCTGAATGATCCGGAGAGCAGCTGCACTTATTCCTCCACTGGATTGATCGCTGGCATCGCCAATTCTTCCTACAACGCGTTAGAGACGAGCCTGCGGCAGCGTTTTAGCCACGGAATCTCTTTCCTCGTTTCCTACACATTTTCCAAGACGATTGATGATGCGTCGTCGTTCAACATGACTGGGTCCGCTGCCAAACCCGTTGCCGGCGAAAACGATCTGGCGCAGAATCCGTTTGATCTTGCGGCGGAGCGTGGCCGATCGTTGTTCGATTCCCGGCACCGGTTCGTATTGAGCTACCAGTGGAGCCTCCCCTTCTGGAGACAGCCGCATGGCTGGTATCAACAGGCGCTGGGCGGCTGGCAACTCAACGGAATCGCGACCCTCATGAGCGGAACCCCATTCACGGTGTTCGATTCCAATGATGTTTCCCAGCAGGGGGGTGCGCCGGAAATCACCGGGTTTTCCGCCAATCGCCCGAATCTCGTTCCCGGGCAAAATCCGAACGCCGGACCACGCACGACCAGCGCGTGGCTCAATGCCAGCGCCTTTCAGCGCCTCACTTCCGATCCGAATTCCCCCGTGCAACAATTCGGTACTGCGGGCCGAAATATCGCCCAGGGTCCGGGTTACGCAGATTGGGATTTCTCAGCGTTCAAGAACATTCGTGTGACTGAGGGCAAGGAGCTTCAGTTCCGCGCTGAGTTTTTCAATCTCCTCAACCACACGAATTTCCGATTGCCCGACAGCGACATCAGTTCGCCGACTTTTAACCAGATCCTTACGGCCCTGCCGCCGCGTTTGATCCAGTTGGCCCTGAAGTTTGCGTTTTGACCAGGAAACACACGTAAGGGACTGCCACCCATTCGACTTCGCTCAGGGCAGGCTCTCGGCTGTCCCGCCAGGGCGCAGCGCGGCGGAAGGAGGGGGACCGGTCGCATCACGAATACTGAGCCCACTCATCTAAACGTGTCCCCGAATGCAAAATCTTGCGCGCCACAAGCAAAATCCCTTCCCGTCGCGGCCGATTCGCACTAAAATGGACGCGCCTGGAAGGCGGAATCCCCTGTCCCTCGCGGCATTCCGCAACCTTCCTCCGGAGGTTCTGTGCACGTCCTCGTCACCACCGACTCGCTCTCGGGGTCATGGACCTACACTCGCGAACTTGTGACCGGCCTGGTCACGCGCGGCGTGCGAGTCACACTGGTCAGCTTCGGCGAGATTCCGCTTCCCGACCAGATCTCTTGGATGGATCACCTGCACGGCCTTGACTACCGGCCAACTGCCTTCCATCTCGAGTGGATGCAAGAAGCCGAAAAGGATCTGCCGGAATCGTCTGCGTTCCTCGCCGCCCTGGTTCGCGAACTGCGTCCTGACGTTCTGCATCTCAATCAGTTTTGCTACGGGAACCTGCCCGTAGACGTACCGCGCGTTGTGATGGTCCACGGTGATTTAATTACCAGAACGCACGCTGTCCACAATCGCGCTCCCCGCCCTGAGGGTTCGCTAACGTGGTATCGCAACACGGTCCTCAACGGCCTGGCCGGCGCGGATGCGGTCGTGGCCCCGTCGGTCTGGATGCTCGATCGCATTTCCGCTTGTTACAGGCGACCGCAGCGGGCTGAGGTGATCTACCCCGGACGCAATCCCATTTTCTTCAATCCCTACCTGAGTAAAGACGACTGCGTGCTGGCCGTCGGCCGCCTGGTCGACGCCAGCAAGCAGGTCTTTCTCCTCACCCAGCAGCCCTATTCTGTCCCGGTCTGCATTGTGGGCGCCGAATATACGGTGCCCATGCCGCGCATCCCGATTCGTGCCGATGTGAGAGTTGACACCGATCAGACGACGGTTGCAATTCGTGGCCCCCAGACCGAAGCGCAATTACGCGCACTTTATAGCCGCTCCTCGATCTACGCCGCCACCGCCCGTTACGAACCTCTGGGCATGGCCGCTCTCGAAGCCGCGTTTTCTCGATGCGCCATCGTGGCCAATGACATCCCCAGCTTCCGTGAGACCTGGGGGGATGCGGCTCTCTATTTCCGCACCAACGACGCCGCCAGCCTTGCAGATAAAATTCGCCAGCTCAATGCCGACCGTCCTATGCGCCGTGCCTATGCCGAGTTGGCTTACTCCCGAGCTCGCGAGCGTTTTACCACCAAGCGCATGATCGACGACTGCCTGCAACTTTACCGCAGCCTGGTGTCCGCCAGATCTCTGGCCGCCTGAGACGTACTCTTCAACCACCGTCCAGCTACTGTCTGGTCACAGTTACAGCCACCGATAGGGCCCTGCCAGCTGTTGCCGCGGCTCCTGCCGGGGTCAAAAGGCCACTCCTATCGAGCGCGTATATCGATACGGACCCGCTTTCATTCGGCACGTAGGCGAACTTGCCGGAAGGATCCACGGTGACTCCAAAAGGGGACGATCCTGTTGGCACTGTTCCGACCGCGACACGGGCACCCGCTTAGTGATATCTTTTTAGCCTTACTAGAAACCCGTAAGGTTCCGAGGATTAAGCTTATGGCTCAAATAAAAATCACAGTTCGTCCTAATGGCCCCTACCGCGTAGAGGCCCCCGAGGGTTCGGTGGAACTCGTGGATGTCAACGGCAACCAGTTCGATTTAACCGGCAAGCCCGCTTTTTCGCTCTGCCGCTGCGGCGGATCCGTCAATAAGCCCTTCTGCGACGGAACTCACAGCCGCATCGGATTCCAGGGCGCCGAGTTAGCCGTGAAAAAAACGGAAAGCGGTTCATCCTCCTAAAGGAAGTTGCGGCCGTCAGAAAGCCACCGTCGTGGCTTCTGGTGGCGGGAAGGGCACGCCTTCACTGTTAGCCGCCCCCTAGCGAGCGCAGAGAGCCGAACGGTGCCGATGGTGCTGTTCTCAAGGAGGGCTTTGGCCCTAAGACAGCAAGGGACAATTCCATAAAGAATACGTCGTCTGTCTGCGGAGGAGATTGTGCACGATTCACGAGACCGCGAACTGGGAATGCATCGCAAGATCACGCGCCGTGACTTCCTCAACGGCGTAGCGATGACCGCAGGCGCGGCCATGATGCCGTGGGACCTGTTCGCCGGGGATCCGTCCGCCAATCCCGAGAAGTCCCCCAACTACTACCCTCCCGCTCTCAGCGGCATGCGGGGCAGCCATCCCGGTTCGTTTGACGCTGCCCACAGCCTGCGCGACGGCACTTTCTGGGATTCGGCCGGCAAGCCCGAAGACACCGGCGAAACCTACGACCTGATCATCGTTGGCGGCGGCATCAGCGGCCTCGCCGCCGCCCACTTCTACCGCAAGGCGACCGGCGGGAAGGCACGCATCCTGATCCTCGATAACCACGACGACTTCGGCGGACACGCCAAGCGCAACGAGTTCCGGGTAAACAATGCCTTCCGCTTAGGTTTTGGCGGCACATTTTCCATCGAAAGCCCCGCTCCCTACAGCGCGGTTGCCAAGGGCGTGATTGAAGAGTTGGGCATCGACGTGCCGTCCTACTCCAGGTACGTAAACAAGAATCTATATCCCTCAGCGGGCTTGCGCCCCAGGATTTTCTTCGATAAAGAAACCTTCGGCGCTGACAAACTCGTGATCAATCCCAACCCGCGCGGTGGAGGCGAGAGTGAAGACGCCGCTGGTCCATCGCCGGAGTTATTGAAGCAATTTCTCGCCGACGCTCCACTGGCCAATCAAGCCAAGCTCGACTTGCAGCGCCTCTATGACGAACCGAAGGACTATTACCCCGGACTGACCTCCGACGAGAAGAAAGCGAAGCTGGCGCGCATCAGTTATGGCAGCTTCCTGAAAGACGTCGCGGGCGTTCATGAAGACATTGTCAAGCTGTACCAGGCGCTGCCGCACGGGCTCTTCGGTGTGGGCATCGATGCCGTATCAGCGCAGGACGCATGGGGATTCGACCTGCCCGGCCTCGATGGCATGAAGTTGGATCCATCACCTGGCAAGGGCATGAACCGCGACGCCATTCCTAATGAAGAAGCGGAAAAATATTTTTTCCATTTTCCCGACGGCAATGCCAGCATCGCGCGCCTGCTCGTCCGCAAGCTGATTCCAGACGCCATTCCGGGGAACTCTTCGTCGGATGTTGTCCTGGCCAAAGCGAATTACGCGAAACTCGACGACTCCCGTTCGCCCGTGCGCATTCGCCTGAACAGCACGGCCGTTCGCGTGAAGCATCTTGGCGACGCCGCCAAGGCCAAGGAAGTGGAAGTCAGCTACGCCCGAGGCGGCAAGGTCTACACGGCCAAGGCGAAGAACTCGATCCTCGCCTGCTGGCACGTGGTGATCCCCTACATTTGCGAAGAGCTTCCCGACAAGCAGAAGGAAGCGTTGGCCTCCGCCCAGAAAGTCCCGCTGCTTTATACCAACGTCGCCATTCGCAACTGGACTTCGTGTCAGAAAGTGGGAGCAAATTCTGTTTACGCCCCGGGTATGTACCACTCGAATATCAACCTCGATTTACCCGTGAGCATTGGCGGATACGAGTTCCCGCGCAAGCCGGATGAACCCATCATCCTGCATATGATGAAGGCCGCGTGCAGCCCGGGACACCCCGCACGCGAACAGCACAGCATCGGCCGCATGGAACTCTACACCACGACGTTCGAGACCATGGAGCGCAAGATTCGCGATCAGTTGGCTCGCACGCTAGGTCCCGGACGGCTTCGATCCCGCCCGCGACATCGCGGCCATCACCGTCAATCGCTGGCCCCACGGCTACGCCTACGAATACAACTCGCTGTTCGATTCGTTCTGGCTGGAAGGCGGGGAGACCCCTTGCGAAGTCGCACGCAAGCCCCACGGACGAATCGCCATCGCCAACTCCGACGCCGGAGCCTATGCCTACACCGACGAAGCGATCAACCAGGCATGGCGAGCGGTGGGCGAAATCACGAAGGGCTAATAGGCTCATCTGGGAAGCTGGTTCTATGTAGGAGAGGTTTATGTGGGGACAGCCGCCCCCGGCTGTCCGCCGAGCGTAGCTCGGCCGTTGTTCTTGAACGTCAATCTGTGTTCTGGCCGTTGAGCTGCGCAGCCTTGTTCCGCGCATCTTGTGCCTGCTGCGTCATGCCTTTCGCCTGGTAGGCTTCTGCCAGAGCACTCTCCAATTCGGCATCATCGCCGTTCTGTTCCCGCTCTTTTGAATAAGAAGCGATGGCCTCGTCATATTGCTTCAATTGGGCCTGAGAAACGCCCATCCGGTAGTAGACGCCCCTGGCTTTCGGTTCGAGACGCAACGCGTTCTTATACTCGTTGATCGCAGCCTCATGATTATCCTGGTCCGCGAGCGCCACTCCCAAGGCGGCATGGGCGGCCGCATTGTCCGGTTCCTGCGCCACCACCGTCGTGAATTCCTCCTGCGCCTCTTTGGGTTGGTCTTGCCTCAGATAGACAGCTCCCATGTCCATGCGGGCCCTCGCGTTCCGTGGCTGCAACTCCAGAACCCGCTTCAATTCTGTCTCGCCTTCGGAAAATTGTCCCTTGCTAAAGTAGGCGTGCGCGAGTGCGTAATGGGCCGACGCGTCCTGCGGGCTCTGCCGAACCTTCTTTTGAAGCTCGCCGATCATCCGATCGATATTTTTTTGCACATCCATCGCGGAGCCGAAATGTATCCCGGAGCCGCGCCAGCGATGGATCCCCAGCGCGCTGCCGCCCACGATGAGCACCATGAAGAGCAGAACGCCCGCCCGTCGAAGTGGCTTATCGTGTTGCGGCGCGGCACGAGCAATCAGAGCGCCGAGGATCAGTCCGCTGACCAGCCCACCCGCGTGGCAAGCGTTGTCGATTCCAGAAATCATGCTTCCGAAGAGGACGTTAAAGCCGACGAAGAACAGCAAACTTCGCAGGGTCCCCTGGATCGCAACTCGGGGCATGGAGAATTCGCCAAGATAGAACGATGCGATCAGCGCCCCGGCTAACCCGAAGATCGCTCCCGAAGCGCCCACGCTCAGCGTTCCAGGATTCCATCCCACGCTCGCCAAGCCTCCCGCAAAACCCGTGATCAGATATATGGCGGCATAGCTCCAGCGCCCATACAGCGATTCGCACAGCGCTCCCAGGTTCCATAAGCACCACATGTTGAAAGCGATGTGCATGAGGCCGCCATGAAGGAACATGTAGGTCAGCAACCGCCACCATTGTCCCGACAATGTGAATGGCCCGAAGTTGGCGCCAAAACGCACCATCACTTGCCCCGGAAAATCCATCACGGTACCGCTGGCGAGCGCCATCGCAAGAAAGACCGCTACATTGGCGCCGAACAATACGTGAGTGAGAGTGATGCTGGATTCGCGCCGGACCCAGGGCGCAGCCATGACGGGCTGCTTCACATCCTCGCCCAGTTCGCCGCGTTGCGCGGCCTCGTGCTGCACACACCACTGACAAATCTTCTTGCCAAACATCAGCGGAGGAAGCTGCCGGCCACATCGAATGCAGTTTGCCATGTCGTCAATAAAAGAGTATCAGCAGTCCACTAGATTTTGGGCGGGGTTGGCCAGGAGAGGCATGGTTTGGGAAGGCTTGGGAAGCGCACCGTCCGGGCAGGGCGCGTTCTGGGCAGGACACGGTCCGGGCATGGCACGGTTTTGGGAAGGGCACGGCTTCAGCCGTGCCGCTCAAGGCAGCAAAGAACGCGGGCTTTAGCCCCTGAGGGAGCCGGTCGAATCAATGTATGGTCTTGGTCTTCCGCGACATGTAATCCATCAGCAGGTACTGCCCCAGCGTGTAGGGCGTCGTGAAGTAGGCCTTGCCCCTGCACATCTCCGTGACCTTCTGCACGAACTGCACTAACCCGTAATCGGACGCCAGCATGAACGTGTTGATGAGCACGCCAGCCCGTTTGCACTTGGAGACTTCTTCCAACGTCTGGCTCACCACCAGCGGGTCCAGGCCGAACGCGTTCTTGTAAATGCGCCCGTCTTCCAGCGTCAGCGCCGAAGGCTTGCCGTCGGTGATCATCACAATCTGCTTCATGTCTTTTCTCTGCCGCTGCAAGATCCTTTGGGCCAGCCGCAGCCCTTCGCGCGTGTTGGTGTAATAGGGGCCGACCTTCACCCGTGCGAGTTGCGATAACGGGACCTCTTCCGCCGAATCGTGGAAGAGCACCAGCGAAAGCGAGTCCCCGGGATATTGCGTACGGATCAAATGCGACAGCGCCATCGCGACTTTTTTCGCGGGAGTGAAGCGGTCCTCGCCGTAGAGAATCATCGAATGCGAGCAGTCGAGCATCAGCACGGTTGCGCACGACGACTGGTACTCACACTGATGCACTTGCAGATCCGAGTACTCAATGTTGAGCGGCAGCGTGAGCCCCTCGCGCTGGATCGCGCTCGACAGCGTCGCCGTGATGTCGAGGTTCAGCGTGTCCCCAAACTCGTAGGTCTTAGCCGACCCGCTGGTTTCGATGCCGGTGGCGAGATCGCGCGTGTCGTGCCGTCCAAAGCTTGACTTGCCCAGCGACCCCAGCAGATTGCGCAGCGACTTGAAGCCGAGGAAGTCGAGACTCTTGTCGGTGATCTCAAATTTTGCCTGCTGTGCTTCGCCAGTCTGCCCTCCGACGCTGGACTGCCGCGCAGGGTCGTGCGGTTCGTCGACTGAAATGTAGTCTTCCTGCTGCATCCGCTCGATGAGCTTCTCGATCAGTTCGTCGAGTTGCCCTTCCATCTGCATCTGCTCGATCTGCTCCCGCAGGTTCTCGTCGAACATCTCGCCATTGAGCAAAGCCTGCTCGATCGCCCGCTTGAGTTCGTCGAGCGTCTGCTCGCCCTCGGGCAGTTCGTACCACATCGATTCCTGAAACCCGCTCTGCAACAGGTAGTCCGAGAGCGCGCCGAGCAGGTCCTCCATGCTCATCTCGCTGGCGGGGTCAGGCACGTATTTGGAGTAGCGAATGCGTTTCATGAGAGCTTCTAGCTGGCTAGCTCCTAGCTCGCCCAACTTCCGGCAAGATCCTTCGACCCTGACTAGAAGCTGGGAGCAGTAGCTAGAAACTTTTAGTTAAACTGCCTTCTCTGCCGGTACGGCTTCTCATCCGGCTCGAACGACTTCTCTCGCACAGGCTCCGGCTTCTTCTCTCCGCCCTTGAACACGCGCTCCTCGCTGCGCCCGATGCGCTTGTGCGCATGTAGCCCTTCGAGGATGAACTCCGCCGCCGACACCTGCTGCTCCGGACTGTCCTTCTGCGTCACGCTCAGCGGCCCGAGTTTGTCGACCAGGCCCTGGATCCCCTTCAACTTCTCCAGCGCTTCCTCGGCCGGGACCGAGTCCGACAGCTGAATCTCGCCGCCCAGGTCGAACCACTGCACGATCTGCTGCACGTTGGCGCCGGTGTAATACTCGTCGTACGTCTTGGCAATTGCGGCACGGATCAACTCGCGCCCCACATGGTCGGCGCCCTTCATCTCGCCTTCATATTCCAGTTCAAGCTTGCCGGTGATCGCCGGCAGCGCCGCATACACGTCGCTGATGCGGGGCACGACCACTCTTTCGTCGTTGCGAATGGCTCGCCGCTCAGCATTCGAAACCACGTTCTCCAGCGCCGAGATGGGAAGCCGCTGGCTCACGCCCGAGCGCTTGTCGATTTTCTTGTCCTCGCGGGCCGCGAACGCCACGCGCTCGATCACCTCCTGCACATAGTTCGGCAGATGCAAAGGATGGCCGTTGCGCCGCGTCCAGGCCTCCTGGGCAGTGATCGCGATTCCTTCTTCCACCGTCGCCGGATAGTGCGTGCGAATCTCCGAGCCGATGCGATCTTTCAGCGGCGTAATGATCTTGCCGCGCGCCGTGTAGTCTTCCGGATTCGCGCTGAACACCAGCGCAACATCGAGCGGCAGCCGAATGGGATATCCCTTAATCTGCACGTCGCCTTCCTGCATGATGTTGAACAATCCCACCTGAATCTTTCCCGCCAGGTCAGGCAGTTCGTTGATGGCGAAAATCCCACGATTGGACCGGGGCAGCAAGCCGTAGTGGACCGTCAATTCGCTCGATAGTTCGTGGCCGCCGCGAGCCGCTTTGATGGGATCGATGTCGCCAATTAAATCGGCAATGGTCACGTCCGGCGTGGCCAACTTCTCCACGTAGCGGGCATCGGGCGAGAGATAAGCTATCGGCGAATCATCCCCGAGCCGCGCAACTTCCTCGCGGCAACGCCGGCAGATCGGAGCGTACGGGTTATCGTGAACTTCGCATCCGGCGAGATACGGCATATGGGGATCGAGCAGAGTCGTCAATGCGCGCAGGATGCGGCTCTTCGCCTGCCCGCGCAGTCCGAGCAGAATGAAATTGTGCCGCGAAAGAATCGCGTTGATGATCTGCGGCACCACGGTGTCGTCGTAACCGACAATGCCGGCGAACACCGGCGCGTCGCCATTGGCGCGCAGCCGGCTCGTCAGGTTCTCGCGCAGTTCATCCTTGACGCGGCGCGTGCGCAAACGCTCTTCGGAAAAAATACTGCGGCGCAGTTCACCCAGCGTGCGCGGAAGACTACTCATGAAAGGAACCCCCACAAACAAACTTTCCCCGATTATACGCGCCGGGGCAAGAAGCGTTTTGCGCGCCCCGGGCACGCCGAGGATGTAACACCCAAGACCCAAAACCTGCACCATCAGCGCGCATGCCCGTTCCCCCCGGCCTTCTCGCGCGCCCGCGCCGCCCGGCGAAGATTGGGAAGGATGCTTTCCAGATAGGCAGCGACCGCCTGGATGCGCTCGCTTTCCGATCGCATCGCTAGCAGTTTCTGTTTGAAATCCAGATCGAGGGGCAGAGAGCCCGCGAGATAAAAGGAAAGCGTGCTCTGGTCGGCGCCGGAGAGATCCTGCACCGCCCCGGCGAGGGACAGAATTTCCAAGTGAACCTGAATCGCCCGCGCCCTGTCCTCCTGCGCCGGGGCGCTGGCTTCATCGGGAACCAGCAATACGTCCGCCTGCAGAAAGGAACGTTCCCGATTCAGTTCAAGCACCTCAAAGCGCTTGCGTCCCTCCGCGATCAGATCCAAGCGGCCGTCAGGATACTCTTTGGTGACGCTGACAATCTCGGCGGTGCACCCAACTTCCGCGACGCCATCATCCAGGGCGCGCACCACCCCGAAGGGCGCGTTGTTGGCCAGACATTCGCCAATCATTTCCTTGTATCGCGGCTCGAAAATGTGCAAGGGCAGGGGAGTGCCGGGCAGCAGTACTACGTCGAGCGGGAACAAGGGCAGAAGTGCCACGAAGTCTCCAATAAAGGGGTCGCGCAGAACCTAGCGGGCTGTTCGATTGTACGACATGGCTTCTACGCCGCTCGTCTCTCCGATACCTGCGCGCCTTCGCATCTTGACTTGCCGTGTCGCGGAGAATACAACCCGAGCATGGAACTTGTTGGCAAGGTAGTCGTGGTCACGGGCGCTTCGATGGGAATCGGCGAGGCGATTGCCAAGAGTTTTTGCGGAGGAAGGAGCGAGCGTGGTCCTGCTTTCACGCGATGCGGGACGAGCCGAGGCTGCTCGTCTGCGAATCGGTTGTCCCGAGCGCACCGCCGCCCTTTCCTGCGACATCCGCAACTCTGAGGAGATCGACCGCGTTCTGGCCCTTACCCTGCATCATTTCAAGCAAGTCGACGTCTGGATCAATAACGCCGGGCACGGCCTGCTGGATTCAGTAGCGCAGGTGGAGATGCCGGCCTGCCACGAACTCTTCGAGACCAACTTCTTCGGCGCCCTCTCGGCGATGCAGGCGGTCATCCCGGTCATGCGGCAGCAGGGCGGCGGCACGATCATCAATATTTCCAGCGTCGCAGGCCACATCCCGCTGCCGTTTCACGCCTCCTACAGCGCCACCAAGTTCGCTCTGAATGCCATCGGCAAGGCCGCGGGAGTCGAACTGAAGAAGGACGGCATTCATGTGCTTACCGTTTGTCCCGGCTATGTGCGCACAGCCTTCAGCGAAAATGCCATTCGAGGAAACGAACTGAAGAAGGTGCGCCCGGGCTCGGTTCGCGGCATCACCGCCGAACGCGTGGCGCGCGCCACCCTGCGCGGATACTTGAAGCAGAAGCGGGAAGTCATTGTCCCGTGGACGATGCATCTGCCCGTGAAGTTCTATCAACTGTTTCCGAGCGTGGTGGAGTGGGGGATGGCCAGGATGGCAAAGTAGTTCGCCCTTCGACCTCGCGACGGCCGATTATCCCAGTTCCGTCAGCATGGCTTCCATCTCCGATTGCGCATGCAGGTTTCCGGTGCGCCGCGCCGAGGCGATGCCATCGCTGAGCATCTTCTTCGCGTCGTCGACTCTCTCCGCCCGCACCAGCGTTTGCGCCGCCATGAAATATCCCTGCGGTGTACTCGGGATGGCTCTCCAGCAGAATCGAGAACTCCGCCAGCGCCCGGTCGAAGTCGCCCTGCTTGGAGTACTCCATGGCGAGTCCGTAACGCGCGAAGGCGTCTTTGGGATTTTCCGTCAGGATTTCGTTGAGCGCGGCGATGCGGTCCATAGAGTCGAGCGGCCTCCTGTGACGAGATTAC
The DNA here is from genome assembly GCA_963791515.1 of uncultured Acidobacteriaceae bacterium. Taxonomy (GTDB): domain Bacteria; phylum Acidobacteriota; class Terriglobia; order Terriglobales; family Acidobacteriaceae; genus Sulfotelmatobacter. The sequence continues at coordinate 218,517 of CAWBSS010000003.1, forward strand.
TACAACCTCGCAGCGCAGGCGCCTGGTGAAAACTGGCCAGACGTCTCCCAACTGATTACAATTGCCAGTCCCGACAATTTCTGAGTCCGAGACGAGCGAATTGGCCTGCCCATTCTTCATGCCCGTGGCGAAACTGGAAAATGGCAACTGGCCGCATCCTGCGAGGCTTCCTTTAGGATGGGGATGGAGTGGTCACTGCATGGCTCCTGGGCACGAGGGCGAAACTCCAACGCAAGACGTTCTGGAAGCATTCTGCAACCTCGGTTATGCCAGTAGTTGTAGCTGGACTCCACAGCAGCGTCTTTGGGATGCGGTGCGATTCGCGGTCTCGGCGCCGCCCGATTCGGCCGGCCTGAACAGAATTCGAGATGCAGCGGCTGCGCCTGCCCACGTCGTTCTTCTTCGCTATGTCTGCGAACGCGATCACAGGCCCGTCGAACATGGCGATCTGGAATTTGACTGGTCGCGAGCCACCTGGCTGCGGCGGCACGACGACGCGCGCATCCAGAAGATGGCGGAATGCTTTCTGGAGTCGTACTTGAAAAAGAAACCTTGAGAGCCAGCGCCCAGAAACCAGCGGCCACACCGGGAAGGAAAGACGAAGACAACCATGACAGACGCCACGCTGACGCCCCGCCCAGTTCGGGATTCGCAATCCGAAATGGCCGAAATCGTACTGCCGAATGACGCCAATCCCCTCGCCGCCCTGCTCGGTGGACGGCTCATGCACTGGATCGATCTGGCCGGCGCCATGGCCGCGCACCGTCACTCGCGCAACTACGTCGTGACCGCGTCCGTCGATCACATCGACTTCCTGGTGCCGGTGCGGGTGGGAGATCTTGCCATCCTGCGCTCCTCGGTCAACCGCGTCTTCCACACCTCGATGGAGGTGGGCGTAAAAGTCTACGTTGAAAACTACATTGCCGACACCGCACAGCACGTGGCCTCCGCCTACCTGACGTTTGTGGCGATCGATGGCTCTGGAAAACACCTGAAAGTCGCACCCGTGATTCCCGAGACCGACGAGCAACAGCGTCGCTACGATGACGCCGGAAGGCGCCGCGAGATCCGGCGGTCCGAATTGGAACGGCGGCGCAAGGCGCGCTGATTTTCACAGCTGGAGTGATTCGCGTCACATGACGATTTTCGTAGGAAACGTTTAGGCTAGTGGCGCGCTGAGGTTTTTCATGGATAGTGCCCTCTTAGTTCATCGCCTCCACTTCGCATTCACCGTCACCTTCCACTATCTCTTCCCGCAACTCACCATGGGCCTTGCGCCGCTCATCGTCGTGCTCAAGACCCTGGGACTTCGCCGCAACGATGAGACCTACCATCAGGCGGCACGCTTCTGGGCGCAGATTTTCGGCATTAACTTCGTGCTGGGTGTGGTGACCGGAATCCCCATGGAATTTCAGTTCGGCACGAACTGGTCGCACTTCTCGCGTTTTGCCGGAGGCGTGATCGGCCAGACCCTCGCCATGGAAGGCATGTTCGCCTTCTTCCTGGAGTCGGCATTCCTGGGCCTGTTCTTGTATGGAGAGAAACGGCTCAGCCCGCGGGCTCACTGGTGGTCGGCGGTCGCAGTGTTTCTCGGATCGTGGCTCTCAGGATTTTTCATCGTCGCGACCGATGCCTGGATGCAGCATCCCGTGGGCTACGCCAAGGCCGCCGACGGATCGGTGCAGCTCTCCAGCTTTTGGGCGCTGGTCCTGAATCCCTGGGCGTGGTGGCAATATGCTCACAACATGAGCGGCGCCGTGATCACGGGAGCGTTCGTCATGGCCTCGGTGGGCGCGTTCTATCTGCTGTGGGGCAAGTTTGAAGCGCACGGCCGCATCTTCGTACGACTCGGAGTTGTCGCAGGGCTGATCTTCAGTGTCTTGCAGCTCTTTCCCACCGGCGATGGCCAGGGCCGCTTGATTGCCGAGAACCAGCCGGTGACGCTGGCCGCCATGGAAGCCTTGTTCGCCAGCCAGCCGGGAGCACCCCTTGTGCTGATCGGCCAGCCCAACGTGGATGAGCGCAAGATCGACAATCCACTAGTGGTCCCCAACGCGCTCAGTTTTCTGACCTACCGCGCGTGGAAGGCGGAGGTGCAGGGCCTGAATGCCTTCCCCGAAGATCAGTGGCCGTCGAACATCGCACTGCTCTACTTCAGCTATCACATCATGGTGGGACTGGGCACGGTTTTCATCGCCATCTCGGTGGTGGCGGCGTTGCTGTTGTGGCGCGGCAAATTGTTCTCCAGCCATTGGATGCTGTGGATTCTGCTGCTGGCCCTGCCGTTCCCCTACATCGCGAACACCGCTGGCTGGATCACGGCAGAACTCGGCCGCCAGCCCTGGCTGGTTTTCGGACTCATGCGCACCGCCGACGGCTATTCGAAGATGGTATCGGCAGGGAATGGCATGTTTACCTTGCTGGGGTTTATGGGTATGTACACGGTGCTCGGAATTCTGTTCCTGTTTCTGGTGCGCCGCGAAATCGAACAGGGTCCGGAAGCCGAGGCCGAATCGGCCCACTAGAAAGGTACGGGTATCAGTCGTGCCCATTGATGATCGACACACTCTCCTCGATTGTCATTCCGAGGAGCGCAGCGACGAGGAACCTGCTGTTCTGCTTGCATCACCAGAAAGCAGATTTCTCGCTTCGCTCGAAATGACAACCCAGTACGATTTAGGAGCGCGAGGATTACGATGGCAACACTCTGGTTCATGATCGTCGCAGTGATGGTGGCAGCGTACGTGGTGCTCGACGGCTTCGACCTCGGCGCCGGTGTGATTTACCTCGGTGCCGCCCGCACGCCCAATGAGCGCCGCAGCATCATGCGCGCCATCGGCCCCGTCTGGGACGGCAACGAAGTCTGGCTGCTCGCCGCCGGAGGCACCCTCTACTTCGCCTTCCCCCTGCTCTATGCCTCCAGCTTCAGCGGCTTCTATCTGCCGCTCATGATCGTGCTCTGGCTGTTGATGCTGCGCGGCATCGGCATTGAACTGCGGGCGCACATGAAGAATCCTGTCTGGCTGGGATTCTTTGACGTCGTCTTCTGCGTCTCCAGCGCGCTGCTCACGATCTTCTTCGGCGCGGCCTTGGGAAACGTCGTCCGCGGCGTTCCACTCGGAGCCGATGGCTACTTCTTCGAACCTCTGTGGACCAACTTCCGCGCCGGCGCGAATCCCGGCATCCTCGACTGGTACACCGTTCTCACCGGCGTGATCGCTCTGGTCACTCTGACTGCGCACGGTTCCTTATACATTGCCGTGAAAACGGAAGCCGAGTTGAACCGCCGTGCGCGGCTCGTGGCGCAATGGGCGTGGCCGCTGCAACTGCTGCTGACCATCGTCGGATTGATAGCAACGATGTACGTGCGGCCCACGGTTCTCGACAATTACAAACAGCATGCCATCGGATTTCTGATTCCGGTGGTGGTGTTCGGCAGCCTCGCGGTGATGATCTATGCCATCCGCAAGGGCCAGGACCCGGCGAAGGAGAAGCTTGCCTTCGTCGCTTCCGCGCTCTACATCGTGGGCATGCTGGTAGGCGCGGCGTTCGCGCTTTATCCCGTGGTGCTTCCCGCGAGCACCGATCCCGCGCTCAACCTGACCATCTACAACACCGCGGCCGGCCAGCACGGCCTGACCGTCGGACTCACCTGGTGGATTCTAGGGATGGTTCTGGCGCTCGGCTACTTCACTCTGTTGTTTCGCATGTTCAAGGGCAAAGTGCGGCTGGAGGGGGAAGGCTACTGAGGCCCTCAGGGGCTGAAGCCCACGCTGATTCCACATGCTTTACGCGGCCCTGGAAGGGCCGCTCTTCCACGGTGATGCACACATTTCTAGTTTTTCCACAACCTCTGTAAGTCGTGCCCTTCCCGGTCTAAATCCCAGCACGGCGATTGAACATCAGGGCAAACTGGCGTGAATGCCGAGAGCTTCGGCGGCCTGGCGGAGTCTCTTATCTCTTGTCCACAGACGCGTGGGTGCATCGATCAATACAGAGGCGATCAAGTGTGCGTCGGTTAGGCCGATGCCGAGGTTGTACAAGCGGCGAGCTTCAATCATCAGCCGCAGTTCGCTCGATTGTGCCATCCGCACTTGCGGTAGAAAGATCCAGCAGTGCAAGCGTCTTGGTGCGCTCCTTTAGGGATCCCAGCGCAAGTTCCGCAATGATGAAGGGATGGATGACAATCTGTCCCTGGTCAAGATGCCTGCGCATTTCTTTGTTGCCCAAACGCAGATGGTCAGTCCAAATCGAGGTATCCGCGAGAATCAATTCTTCCCCACCCTGCGGCGTGGAATATTCTTCAATTCCGGCATTGTGCCTCCCAGGGACGCCAGTCTGCGAGCGCTTTCCCGCTCGATGAGAGCTTTGAGCGCTTCACGGATCAAGGCCGTTTTCTCCGCCACGCCGGTGAACTCCTGGGCGATGCGTACGAGATCGTCATCCAGCGCAACCGTGGTTCTCATAGGGACTCCATACACGGATTATAGCATCAAATGATGCTGACTCTTGTGCCCTCCCGAATTCTTGGGATCGGTCATTGATTGGGACGGATTAGGCGTTCTCAACGTTTTGGTTGTTGAGATGGGAGTCTTCTATTTTTTTTATACCCCTTGACGCTAAAATCTCTGTTTTCTTTGAGTTGCGTCGATTGGATATCCGCGGATCGGCGCAAAATATTGAGCCGCAATGACTTGCACGTAAAGTATTGTGGAGTAAAGAGTTAGCTTCGGACTTCGGGTAGCGAAATCTGCGGACCGGGGCGAACTCGAGGAAAACTCCTGCGCGCATATTCCCAATTCTGCTCTCGGCATTTTTCTCAGTAAAGGTTGTTCGTCACAAGAAACAGATTTTGGGCTGTGGAAAAGAGAGAAGATGACACTGGGGCGTGCCTAAGAACCCCGCCCAAGCGGAGCTTGGACGGGGCACCCTCACGGTCTTAGCCTGGGCCAGCCCCCTTGTATAATCGAAGAGGGTTCTGCCTCATCCCGCAATTCCTATCTGGAGTGTGATCCTTTGAACGCACATATGCCGCATCAGCATGGACAAGGCCCAGCGCCGCAGGGGCCGCAGCCGCTGCCGGGCGTGGACGCCATCATCGCCGTCGGTTCGGGAAAGGGCGGCGTCGGCAAGACCACGCTGTCGGTGAACCTGGCCGTCGCTCTCGTCAAGATGGGACATAAAGTCGGACTGCTCGACGCGGACGTGTACGGTCCCAACGTCCCGCTCATGCTCGGGGTTAACTCCCAGCCGCGCATGGTCGGCGAGAACCGCATTGAGCCGATCCAGGCGTTTGGGTTGAAAGTGATTTCTGTCGGATTCCTCAATCCCGGCGACAAGCCCATCATCTGGCGTGGGCCCATGCTGCACCAGATTGTTCGCCAGTTCCTGGGCCTGGTGGAGTGGGGACAACTCGACTATCTGATCGTCGATCTGCCGCCGGGCACGGGCGACATCGCGCTCTCGCTGGTGCAGACCGTGCCGCTGACGGGCGCGGTGGTGGTCTCAACACCGTCGGACGTTTCATTGCAGGACGCGCGCAAGGCCATCGAAATGTTCCGCCAGATGAAAGTGGACGTGGTGGGCGTGGTCGAGAACATGAGCTATTTCACCTGCCCGCACTGCCAGCATGAAGTGGACATCTTCTCCAGGGGCGGCGCCGAAAAAATGGCGCACCAGTTCGGCGTCCCGTTCCTGGGCAACATCGCGCTTGACCCGGAAGTGCGCAAGTCGGGAGATGGTGGTACGCCGGTTGTTTTGGAAGGCGAGAACTCGCCACATGCCAAGTCGATCTACGAATTCGCGCGGAATGTCGTGACGCGGACGACCGAGATCAGGGCAAACGCCCCGGCCAGCGTGATTCAGATTCAGTAAGGGCTAGCCCCGGATCGCGGCGTCATTCAATAGCTCTGTCATTCTGAGCGAAGCGAAGAACCCCTTGCCTGCGTGCACAACCAGCGGCCTCAAGAAGAGTTTCTACTACGGACGCTGGTCTGCCCGCTTGTCTGCGAAGATTTCTGAAACCGGGCCAGCCGCCAGATCGCGCGCGGCTCGCGCTCCTTCAAAATCAACTCCGCCAACATCTCCCCGACAGCCGGCCCGTGCTTGAACCCGTGGCCCGAGCCGCCGCCCAGGAGCCACACATTCTGCATCGCAGGATGCCGGTCGATGATGAAGTGACTGTCCGGAGTCTGCTCGTACTGGCAAACGCGAGTCTCCACCAGCGGCGCGTCCTTGAGGGCAGGGAAGCGAAAGCCGACATATTCACGAATGTCTCTTAAAGTTTCCTGACTGACCACGCGCTCACCGTTTGAGGGATCGAAAGCCTCCCCACGCGTGTCGTCGGCGATCTTGAACCCACGCCGGCCGCTGCCCGGAATGCCGTAACGAAAGCGTCCCCGGTGATCGGCCCATACCGGCAGATGCGCGTCACTGAAGCGATCATCGCCAGCAGGCGTACCAAAGAAAAAAACGTCCTGCTTGGTGGCCTGCACTAAATCGCCCACGGCTTGAGGGAACAACTTGCCCAGCCACGGCCCGCAGGCAAACACGTAGATATGAGCTTTGAGTTGTGAGCCATCGGAAAGAGAGATATTCCCCAGACGCGCGTTCTGCAGATCGTCTGGGGGCTGTCGAGCTTCGCTCGACCGGACAGCCGAGGCGGCTGTCCCCACATGAGTATTTTCCATCTCCAGCCAATCCTGCAGGGCTGCGAGTTGCCGATACTTGCCTCCGGCCGCAACGAACGCTTCGACGACGGCCTGGCAACTGGCGCGGGCATCCAGATATCCGCACTCCGGCTCGAAGATTCCCCACTCGATCCCGTCAAAGTGAATCTGCGGCCAGTGCTCCTTCATCTGCGTGGACGACAGTTCCCGAAACTTGATCTTCGCCGCGCGCAGCGCTTCCACCGACCCGCGCTCGAACGCATCGTCGCGTCCCGAAGCCATCCACAACACGCCCGTGCGATGCAGAAACCGCCGCTTCCACCGGCGCTCGTATTCCTGCCAGAGCTTGAGGGCGCGGGAGGCCATCTCCGTGTAAGGTTGATCGGGCCCGTAGGTGCCGCGCATGACCCTAGTCTCTCCGCCCGAAGACGCCCGCGAATTCCCCGGCCCCCAGGCGTCGAGTAGTGTGACGCGTGCCCCGCCCTCCAGAAGATGCAGGGCCGTCCAGCCGCCGAAGGCTCCGGCTCCAATGACTGCAATGTGAGGTTTGACTTTCATCGGCTCAGTTCCAATGAACCCACGAGACAGTTGAGAATACGCAAAGCGCTCTGGAAAGAGAAGATTGTTCGGTTGACGACCGCGGCTCCCGCGAAGAGGTTTTGGGAAAATGCCCTATCAGATATAACCCGCCGGGAATTGCAAACAGAAACCATCCGACGAAAGCGATTGTTCCTTGACATCTGCCGAGCTCCGCCGTAGGAAGATCATGAGTTGGGTAAATGAGCGAACCTTGCTGCGGAGGCGATGATGACACAACCAACCGTAGTCTCAAACAGACGGGAATTCCTGCGAGCTTCTGTGGCCGTGATGGCCTCGAGAGCAATCGCGAATACCGGACCCTTTGTCGGCGCCGAACCGCGACTACGGACGAACAAGGGCTTTGCCGCACTTCAGGAGCAACGCCGCAAAGAATTGTGGGGATTGCTGGGGGCCCTTCCCTGGCAGCATCGCCCCGGCCCACCCAAGTTGGTAAAGACCGAAAGGCATGACGGATACACATTGGAGCGCCTGGTACTCGATCTGAACGACGAAGAGCCTGTTCCCGCGCTGCTGCTGATCCCGGACAAGCGGCAGACCCCCGCTCCGGGCTTGCTCTACATTCACTGGCACGCTGGAATGTATGAGCTCGGCAAAGAGCAACTGCTGAAAGGCGTAGAGGCGCAGCCTGCCTACGCTCCGGTATGCGCCGAGAAGGGACTGGTCACGCTGGCAATCGATAGCTGGTGCTTTGGCGAGCGCCAGCGGGAAGCCGACGGCAAAACGGGCGAACAGGACGCATTCAAGCTGATGCTCTGGATGGGCCAGGTGCTGTTCGGCATGATGATGTTCGATGAGTTCCGCGCATTAGACTATCTGGCCAGCCGCGCCGAGGTTGACCCACGACGCCTGGGCGCATTCGGCATGTCCATGGGCTCAACAAAGGCGTGGTGGCTGGCGGCGCTCGATCCCCGGGTGACGGTTTGCATGGATGTCTGTTGCCTCACCGATTTCGATGAGCTCATCAAAACGCACGCTCTCAAGGAACACGGCATTTTCTATTACGTGCCGTCCCTGCTTAAGCATTTTCAAACGGCGCAGATTAATGAGCTGATTGTGCCTCGGCCTCACCTGAGCGTGAACGGACGCCAAGATCCTTTGACCCCGCCCACAGGGGTGGAGAAGATTCGTGATTACCTGATGCCACTTTACCGGCAGTACGGCAGAGAGCGAGATTGCCGCATCGAGTTGTACGATTCTGCGCACGTGGAGTTACCGGAGATGCGCAAGCTGGTATTGGAATGGATGGACCGATATCTGGTGGAGAAGGGCCCGCTGTCGTGAGTATGAGGTGCCAGCCCGCTTGGATGACTCGCTGAGATGCCGTCGGGTACGCTTGAGATAGTCTGCTCATTTCTGCTCATTAGGGACTGTTGGATGTTCGAATCGCGTGGGTCGGGATTTCTCTCTCCTCCATAGTTAACCCCGCGCAAGCTTGACACCCTCCCAGCCCCTTCCTAGAATCCGGACAGGATCGCAACTTTGGTCCAAAAGCCAACCTTCTGCATCTAAAATAGTTAGGTAGAATGAATCGAAAGCAGTTTCTCCCCCTGGCTGCCGCCGCTCGGATCGAGACAACTGACAGAACTATGTATGCCCGCTGACCCCCATATCGGGAATCGCGAACGCGAAATCTTGACCGCCATTGTGGAGACCTTCATCACCACGGGCGAGCCGGTTGGTTCGCGCACCCTCGCGCGCTCCAATCGCGAAGGGCTCAGCCCTGCGTCGATCCGCAACGTCATGGCCGATCTTTCCGATGCTGGCTTCCTTGAGCAGCCGCATGCCTCCGCCGGCCGCGTTCCTACGACCGAGGCCTACCGATACTACGTCGAACAGATCTCCGGCACCGCGCGCCTGGCGCCCCAGGAAGAAACCATGATCTCCGATTCGCTCGCCGGCATCACCGACGTACAGGAGTTCATGGAGCGCACGTCGCACGTCCTCTCGCTGATTTCGCGCAACGTAGGAGTGACAGTGGCAACGAGCGGTCCGAAGAACGCGCTGGAGCACGTATATTTCTCGCGTCTCGGCGACCAAAAGGTACTGGCAGTGCTGGTGACCCGTTCGGGCCTGGTGCGCGACCGCGTGTTGCGTCTCGATCTATCGCAGTCCGATCTCGACGTGGCCGCCCGCTACATCAACGACAATTTCCGCGGCTGGACCATGGAGTCTATGCGCTCCGAACTTGCTCGCCGCCTGGAGCAGGAGCGCAGTGAGTACGACCGCCTGATGAACTCGATCGAGCAGCTCTACAAACAAGGAGCGCTGGCGGCCGAGCACGGATCGCAAGTCGTCTTCGTAGAAGGCGCAGCGAACCTCGTCACTGGCGAGCAGGACCGGCAACGTCTGCAGGAGATGCTCAAGACGCTGGAGGAAAAAGAGAAAGTCGTCCAGCTTCTCGGCGCCTACCTCGACGTGAAGCAGGAGGCGGTCCGTGTCGTCATCGGACTCGACCAGGCCCTGCCGTCGATGCAGAACTTTGTGCTCATCGGGGCCCCCGCGCACGCTGGCAACGAAGTCATGGGTTCACTGGCCGTGATTGGACCCACGCGCATGGATTATCAGCACACGATCACCGCGGTCTCTTACATCGCGCGTCTATTCGACAAGATCCTAAATGAATCGGAGTAATGAACACGCTGTTATGAAGAAAGCAAAATCGGAAACGGAAATGGCAGGCCTGGATCTGGAACACGAACTTCCTCCCGCGAACGGCGATGAACGACCTTCAGAAACCAGTGCGAGCGGAACGCCGTTCGAGGAAGCATCCGGTCTTGGAACAGAATTGCAAAAGCTGAAGGCCGAGCGCGACTCCTTGCTCGACCGCCTGGCCCGCGCCCAGGCCGAGTTCGAAAACGCTCGTCGCCGTGCCACTAAAGAGCAGCAGGATTTCCGCGACTACGCGGCGGCCGATGCGATCAAGACCTTGCTCCCGGTCATCGACAGCTTCGAGCGCGCCCTGCAGGTCGAGTCGGAGCCTGGCGACTTCCGCAGTGGCGTCGAACTCATCTACAAGCAGTTGCAGGATGCCCTGGCGAAACTCGGAGTGCGCGCCATTCCTGCCAAGGGCGAGCAATTTGACCCGCATGTTCATGAGGCGATCGAGATGGTGGAAACCTCCGACGCGGCCGACCACGAGGTAATTGAGGAATTACAGCGCGGCTACAAAATCAAAGATCGCCTGCTGCGCCCGGCAATGGTCAAGGTCGCAAAGAATTCCTGAAGATTAGGATGGCGCGAAGCACACAACCGCCCGGCCCCAGCTTGCCCACCATTTGTATTTTGATGAAAGGTTACTCTGACCACGAACGCAAAACGCGATTACTACGAAGTGCTGGGTGTGACCCGCACGGTTACGGAACAGGAACTCAAGAGCGCCTATCGCAAGCTCGCGCTGCAGTTTCATCCTGACCGCAATCCCAACAACCCGGACGCGGAAGAAAAATTCAAGGAAGTCAGCGAAGCCTATGCCGTGCTCGCCGACACCGACAAGCGCGCCGTCTACGACCGCTATGGCCACGCCGGCCTCGGCGGCGGCTCCGGGCAGGCTGCCGGCTTCGATCCCACGGTCTTCCAGGACTTCAGCGACATCTTCGGTGAATTCTTCGGCTTCGGCGACATGTTCGGTGGTGGCGCCAGTGGACGCCGCCGCAGCCGGGTTCAGCGCGGCGCCGATCTCCGCGAAGACCTGACCCTCGAGTTTGAGCAAGCGTTCTTCGGCACAGAGTCCCAAGTTACGGTTCGCCGCCACGAGGCTTGCGAAGACTGTCGCGGCTCCGGTTCGGCGCCAGGGAAGGGCCCCACCACTTGCCGCTCCTGCAACGGCCACGGTCAGGTTCGCTATCAGCAAGGATTCTTCAGCATCGCTCGCACCTGTCCCGCCTGCCAGGGCACAGGCAGCGTCATCACCGATCCTTGCCCAAAATGCAAAGGCGAAGGCCGCATTCTGCGCCAGCGCACCGTAGACGCCAAGGTCCCTGCGGGCGTCGAAGACGGAACGCGAATTCGCTTTTCCGGAGCAGGCGAAGTCGGCGCCTTTGGCGGCCCAGCCGGAGATTTGTATGTAGTGCTGCACGTGAAAGAGCACGCCTTCTTCGTGCGCGAAAATAACGACCTGCACTGCGTAGTTCCGATATCGGTAACCCAGGCTGCCATGGGCGCGGAGATTCGCGTGCCCACCATGGACGGCGAGCATACGCTGAAGATTCCCGACGGCACACAACCTGGCTCAACATTTCGCATCCGCAATAAAGGCGTGCCTGTGTTGAACGGACACGGCAAAGGCGATTTGTACGTCGAGGTCCGCGTCCAGGTCCCGACCAAGCTGAACAAGCGCCAGAAAGAGTTACTGCAAGAGCTCGACGCGCTCGCGAAGGTCGACAACCAGCCCTTGCTGCGCTCGCTGCTCGGCAAGATGAAAGACATGTTCGGCTAGCTCGCCAGCCGCGGAGCGGCGAAAGAATGCAGCCCACGGCGCAAGCCGTGGGGCAGCTTGCGCTGAACGGCCCGTGACGGTGCACGCTCCATCCCCATGACCCGCCGCCGATGGATCGCCGACGAAGTATCGGGTAACCACGCCGCCATTACGGGTGACCACGCCGATCACCTGGTGCGCGTTCTGCGCGCCCGTATAGGACAGGAATTCGATATCGCCGCCGGTAACGCAGTGCGGCGCGGACGTATCGTGACGATCCAGGAGGGCCGAGTCGACTTCGCGTTAGGGGAGGAAGTCTCCACCGCACCCGCAGCCAACATCACCCTTCTGCTCGCCGTCTTCAAGTTCGACCGCATGGAATGGGCGATCGAAAAATGCACCGAGCTGGGAGTATCCCGAATCGTACCCGTAATCGCAGGACGGACGGACGCACACCTGGCTTCCGCCGCAGCGAAACGCGCCGAGCGCTGGCGCAGAATCGCGCTCCAGGCCTCCGAACAATCCCGCCGCGCTTGTCCGCCCGAAATCGCTGCTCCGATCAAGCTGCAAGAAGTGGCGAGCCTGACCGGCGGAGTCCTGCGGATTGTGCTGGCAGAGTCGCAACAAAAGACACTGCTGCGCGATGTTCTCGCCTCGCATCCTCCGGAAGGCGAGATTCTTCTCGCAATCGGTCCCGAGGGCGGTTGGGCTGAAGATGAGTTGCAACTCTTTCAGAAGGCTGGATGGGTCTCCGCTTCCCTCGGTCCGACGATTTTGCGCGCCGAGACCGCTGCCATCGCCGCCGCGGCCATCACAATTTCAGAACTCACTTAGCGTAGCGCCGCCGTCGCGGCGGTAGTCGGGCCGGCGACCCCGGCCGCCGCTCCATCCTCACCGGCAAGTGATATCCTGACCCCAATGCCGTCTTCGAAGTCTAACTCCCGTCCCACTCCATTTACTCCAGACGACCGGCAGCGCGAAGCGATCGAGCACGTCCACGGACCCATGCTGGTGGTCGCGGGCGCCGGCACAGGCAAGACTTCCGTGCTGACTCACCGCGTCGAGCGCCTGGTCCGCGAGGGTCACGCCTATCCCCACGAGATTCTCGCCCTGACCTACACGAGGAACGCCGCCAACGAAATGCGCGACCGCGTGCGCAAGCTGCTGGGCGGCAAAGAAGTGAACGCCGCTACCTTCCACGACTATTGCCTCGACATGCTCAAACGCGTCCACAAGGATTTCGGCGTCCTCGACGACAAGGATCTCTGGATCTACCTGCGCCGCCGCATCCGCGAGCTGCGTCTCGAGCACTACGTCCGCGCGGCCAATGTTGCCCAGTTCCTGAACGACCTCCTGGAATTTGTCAGCCGCTGTCACGACGAGCTAGTCACGCCCCAAAAGTACGCGCAGTACGTGGAACGCCTGGAGCGCAAAGAAGTTCCCATCCCGCGCGTGGCGAAGTCCAAGAACGTCCTCGATGACGCCGAGGTTCTCGGCCGCTGCCGCGAAATCGCCCGCGTATTCACCACCATGGAGCGTTGGCTCAGCGAAGCGAATCTCGGCACTTTCAGCCACATGATCACCCGTGCGCATGCCTTGCTGGACAGCGACGAAAATGTCCTAGCAGAAGCGCGTGCCCGAGCCCGCTTTATTCTGGCCGATGAATTTCAGGACGCCAACTTCGCCCAGATCCAGATTCTCGCCCGCCTCGCTGGACCAGATGGCAACATCTTCGCCGTCGGAGATCCCGACCAGGCCATCTACCGCTTCCGCGGGGCGTCCAGCGCGGCCTTCGAGCTCTTCGATCGTCACTTTCCCGACGCTAAGCGAGTGGTCCTCGAGAAGAATCGTCGTTCGACCACGCCGATCCTCCGCAGCGCCTTCGCCCTGATCGACAAGAATCCCCCCGTCTTCGCCAGTCATCCCAAGGCCGCATCAGCCTACCGGCGTACGCCGCTCCAGTCCGCCCGGGAGGAGGAAGCCGCCAAAGCAGGTACGCAGCTTCCCAGCCCTCCGGTGTCGGCGGTGGTTCTAACCACCAAAGATACGGAGGGTCCCGACGTGGTCGGCTTTCTCCGCGACGCGCAAAAAAAGTCCAAGTGCAAATGGTCAGACTTCGGCATCCTCTACCGCTCTCACTACCAGCGCGACGACGTCGTACACGAACTGGCCGAAGCCGGAATCCCGTTCGTCATCGAGAGCATGGACATCTCCGATACTCCCGAAGCTCGCGACCTGTTCGCCTGCCTGAACGCGGTTGTGTCTGCCGGCGACGACGTCAGCTTGTTTCGGGTTGCGGCACTGGCTCGGTTTCACGTGAATCCAGAGCAGCTTCGCCAAGTGATGCGGTCCATTGCCCGCGACAATCGGGAAGGCCAGGTCGTCCCTCTTTCCGCTGCACTCGACAGAGTCGACGGCGGAGCCGATGTTCTCGGCGCTGTTCAGCGCGCCCGCGAAGAAATCCGCCGCCGGACGGCGAAAGCCCGCGCAGCACTCGACATCATCGTCCGGCAGTTTGCACTCGACGTCTCATCGCCCATTCTTGAGGCCGCCCTGCACTTCGTAGACGAGTGGGAAAAGAAAAAGGTCAACAAGACGACAGAATTGGAAGAACTGGTCGACTATCTCGCACTTTTCCGCGAGGCTGGGGGAGTAATCCCCTTGGAAGCGAACGAAACCGAGAATGCTGTCCGCCTCATGACCGTGCACGGTGCCAAAGGGCTGGAGTTTCCTCACGTCTTCATTCTCCGCGCCAACTCGAACTCGTTTCCCTGTCCGTACAGGGAAACTTTGGTCGCCTTCCCCAGGGAACTGCGTGACCCTGATTCAGTCACTGCGGCCGACGACCAGACTCTCCACAAAGAGGAAGAGCGCCGCCTGTTCTACGTCGCCATGACCCGAGCGCGCGACTCGCTCCACATCTACTCAAAGCAGGGAAAGGGCAAGCTCAATAAAAATCCCGACGGCTACATGCGGGAACTGATCGAGGACAAGACCCTCGCTCGCTGGTTGACCGCGATCCCGGCACACGGCACGCAGACGAGCCTCGACATCTTCGCGGAAACGTCCCTGGCCTACCCCGCCGAGTCGCAAACGAATGTCTGGTTCGAACTCCCCGTGCTCTCCGGCTTGCATACCCGTCTCAGCGCATCCGCTATAGATACCTACGAGCGCTGCGGATTGCAGTTCAAACTCGACCGCGACTGGCGCTTGTCGGCCAAGCCCGCCGCGGCCATGCAATACGGCGCCGCCATCCATCGCATCCTCAAAACCTATTTCGACTCCGTAAACCTGGGACGCGCCAAGACCGACGAAGAACTCATCGACCTCTTCCGCCTCGATCTGGCCGAGGCCAAGATTCTGGAGGCATACCAGCACGAACTCTACGAGGAGCAGGGCATCACTCAACTGCGCGAATTCCTCGCCTCAGCGCGCGCCCTCCCGTCCCCGCAAGTTCTTCACACCGAACAGTCCTTTGAGATTCGCGTAGGCCCGATCTCGGTCGTCGGCCGCATCGATCGCATCGACCGCCGGCCCGACGGCAGCGTGGCCGTCGTCGACTACAAGACCGGGAAGGCTCGCGATCAAGAAAACGCCGACGAGAGCCTGCAATTATCCCTCTACGCCCTCGCTGCTCAGGAGAAGTGGGGATACACGGTGGGAGCACTGATTTTTTACAATCTGGAAGAGAACGTTGCCGTCACCACGACTCGCACCGAACCACAACTGCTCGGCGCGCGCAATCGCGTGGAAGCCGCTGCCCAGGGAATCGCTAATGGCATCTTCAAAGCCAAGCCCGGGATGCACTGCAATTTCTGTGCGTATCGGAGTCTATGTCCGGAGAAGGAGAAGCGGATTCCGCATCGAGTGGAGAGTATCGCCGGACGGCCGAATTAACCAGACACCCTGGAACGATTCCTGCCTCAAAAAACTTAGGGGACGCTCTTGAGCGTCCCCTTTTTGACTTCGTACCGAACTTTCTTAGTGCTTCTTTTTCTTTTTTGCCTTTTTCTTGGTTGCCATTGTTCCTATTCTCCCTTCCATTTTTCATGGAAAATGTTGCAGCGGTCTTCTACTGCAACTAGTTGATGTATAGAGTTAATGAAAAATGAAGTCAAGAAGAAAATGATGATCGATCTGCGCAGGTCGTGATACCAAAGTCACAGCGAGAGAGTTTCTGAAGCAAAAGTCAACAAGTTTTTTCAACCTGGCGTCGAGTCGCACTCGATTTTCATCCCGCGAGCGCATGCTTAACCAACTTCGAACTCGCAATGGGGAAGATAGATCGCACTCCGTCAGATCGGCAGCGCCAACTCTCGCAGTTCTCGGCCAGCGACGTATTCTCCCGCTCCTGCATCTATAATGAAAATCGCGAACCCTTCGCGGGAGCTTGATTCATGGCCTCTTTTGACGATGTAGTCATCATCTCCGGCTGCCGCACCGCCGTCGGAAAATTTCAAGGCAGCCTCTCCGATTTCAGCGCCCCGCAACTCGGCGCCATCGCCGTCCGCGAGGCCGTCAAGCGCGCCGGGATCGCCCCCACCGAGATTGACGAGTGCATCATGGGCAATGTGCTCTCCGCCGGTCTCGGTCAGAATCCCGCTCGCCAAGCCGCCATCTTCGGCGGACTCTCTCCCGCGACAGGTGCCATGACAATCAACAAGGTATGCGGCTCAGGATTGAAATCTGTCGCTCTCGCGGCACAAGCGGTGCAGACCGGAAACAGTTCCATCGTCGTCGCCGGCGGAATGGAATCCATGACCAACGCCCCCTATCTCCTGCCGCAAGCACGCAAGGGCTACCGTCTCGGCAATGCGCAGATCGTCGACTCCATGGTTCACGATGGCCTGTGGGATATCTACAACGACTACCACATGGGCATCACCGGCGAGAACGTCGCCGAGAAATACGGCATCACGCGCGAAGAGCAGGATCAGTTCGCCCTGAACTCGCATCGCAAAGCGCTCTCCGCGATCAAGGAGTGCCGCTTCAAGTCGCAGATCGTTCCGGTCGAAATTCCCGCGAAGAAAAAGGGCGCTCCTCCCACCATTTTTGAAAAAGACGAGGGCCCGCGCGAAGACACCACCATCGAAGTGCTGCGTGCCCTGAAGCCCGCCTTCAAGAAAGACGGCACCGTTACGGCCGGCAACGCGCCCGGCGTCAACGACGGTGCTGCTGCCCTGGTCGTCACCAGCGCGAAGCGCGCGCAGGATCTCGGCGCCAAGCCGATGGTCCGCATCGTGGCCCAGGCGACCAGTGGGGTCGAGCCCAAATGGGTGATGATGGCTCCCGTGGGCGCGGTCCGCACAATCTGGGAGAAGACTGGTTGGAAAAATGAAGACGTCGATCTTTACGAACTCAACGAAGCGTTCTCCGTGCAGGCGCTGGGCGTGATGCGCGAGTTGGGTCTGAATCCAGAGAAAGTTAACGTGAACGGTGGGGCGGTCGCGATCGGCCATCCGATCGGCGCCAGCGGCGCGCGTGTGCTGGTCACGCTGATCTATGAAATGATTCGCCGGGATGTGAAGCGCGGTATTGCCGCCCTCTGCCTGGGCGGAGGCAACGCGGTTGCGATGGCTGTCGAGCGCTAGAAAAACTCACGTAGCGCAGCCGCCTCGGCTGTCCAAGCGGGGGTGAAGCCCGGCGCCCGCATCGAGCCGGTTGTGGTACTAAACTGGTTGTCGCGTGAGGCACACCATGCAGAAGCATCTCGCCCTGCTGTTGTTCCTGACATCGTCCGTGTTTGCCCAGAGTCGCTTCGACGGAACGTGGGAAATGAAGATGGAAACGCTCCAATTCTCCGGCCCGCCCGAAGACTACCTGTTCGACAATGGCATGTACCACTGCGAGAGCTGTGTCCCAAGGGTTGACGTGGCAACGGACGGGATCGATCACAAAGTGACCGGACGCCCCTACGACACCCTGGCGGTGCGGATACTGGATGACCGCGCAATCAAGTTCACGATGAAGAAGGAGGGCAGGCCTTTCTTCGAGTGTGTCGAGACAGTGTCGCCGGACGGACAAACGATGACCGAGGAATTCACGAACAATATGGAAGCGGAAACGGTCACGGGAAAGGCAGGGTTCACAAGAGTGAGCCAGGGCCCGACTGGCTCGCACGCCCTTTCGGGAGAGTGGCAAATGCAGACAGTCAAGAACGCCACCGCCGCTGGTACTTTGACGACCTATGAAAGCACCACTGGGGGAATGAAGATCTCCGACGGCAGCCAGAGCTACGAAGCTAGGTTCGACGGCAAAGACTATCCCGTAAACGGAGGCACTGGCCACACCGTCTCGCTAAAGCGCGTCGACGAGTACACAATTGAGGAGACCGACAAGCAGAAGGGAAAGGTCATCACGATTGCCCGCATGACAGTTTCCAAGGACGGCAAGTCGATGATAGTCGAATCCTCAGACAAACAACGCGGCGGGACGATGACTTACACTGCCCAGAAGCGTCCGTAGTGGTGTTGCGCCCACCGCTGGTACACCTCAGATGAAAAAGTTCCAGCCTCACCCCACCGGCGACACCGGCAGCGTCACCGTGAATATCGCTCCCCCCTCGGGGGAGTTTGCCGCTTCCACGCTGCCGTTGTGCTCCTTCATTACTGACTTGCAAATGCTCAAGCCCAATCCTGTGCCGCGCCCCGGCCGCTTTGTCGTGTAGAAGGGATCGAAGATGCTCGACAAGTTTTCCTTCGGGATGCCCGGCCCGTCGTCATGGAAGCTGACCCACACGGAAGAGTCTCCCCTGCCCAGCCGAATCCTCAGCGTCCCCTTATCCCGTGCGTCGCGGATTGCATGCTCAGCGTTCAGAATCAGGTTCAGGAAGACCTGCATCAACTGGTGCGGATCGCCCAACGCGTACGGTACGCCCGCCTCTTTCAGAAAGTCGACCGTAATGTTGTTCTTGCGCAGCGAATAAGCATGCAAGTTCAACGTTCGCTCCACCACCTCGACCAGATTGATCCTGCTCTTGCCCGGAGCGGGCGGGCGCGCGAAATACGTCAGGTTCTGCACGATCTCCGCCGCGCGTCGCGCCTGCTGCTGCAGCATCGCAAGCTGCTTGCGGGAGGTTTCGTTGGTCTCGGTATCCTGCAGCAACTCGCTCACGCCCATGATGCTGGTCAGAGGATTGTTCAGTTCGTGGGCGACACCCCCAATCATTGCGCCCATCGCTGCCAGCCGCTCGCTCTGCACCACCTGCTGTTCCAGTTTTCGTTCGACCGTAATATCGCGTACCGAAATAATGACACCGCTGATTTTCCCCTCCGCATCGACCAGTTGGCTGCCCGCGCCACGCATCGTCCGCCAGCTTCCATCGCGATGCCTTGCCCCATATTCCGCGGACGCGAACGCCTGTTTGCCGGAAACCACTACCCGATAAAGAGAGGCCATCTCCGGCGAATGATCTTCCATGTCGGAGATTTTTTTTCCCATCATGTCTTGCGGCTCGTAGCCCAGGAGATCGCGAGCCCGCGAACTGACGAACGTGTAGCGTTCCTCAAGATCGACCACCAGGATGAGATCCGGGAAACTCTCCAGCAGCCGGCTGCGGAACTCCTCCTGCTGTGCCAGTTGCCGCTCCATCTTCCGCTTTTCCGTGATGTCCACCAGGGTTCCCTGATAGCGGATGATGTTCCCCGATGTGTCCCAAACCGCCCGCGACGAATCCAGAAAGATCGCGGCCGTCCCATCCTTGCGTCGAAGTTTGATCTCGCGGGTGCGCACGCCTCCGCGGTCGTCAACCGCCCGCCCTAGTACCGGTTGACCCGGATCGAAATTCAAGGCCGCCGGCTCCGCCGCCAGAAGATCCCTTTTCTCCACATATCCCAGCATGCTCACCAGTGCCGGATTGGCGTCCAGCAAACGCCCCTCGGGAGTGCTGAAGTAAACGCCTTCCTGCAAAGTTTCGAACAGTTCGGTAAAGCGCAACTCCTTTTCGCGCTGCTCGGTCACGTCGCGCCCCAGCAGGCTCGCACCTACTATTTCATCCCCTTTCACAATTCCATTCAGCGCGCACTCAAAATAAAGAGGCCTCGAATTGTTTTTCAATCGGAGCTGCACGGTCCCCGCCCAACGCTTCTTTTCCAGAAAGCGCCCCAGGCCGCGTTCCACGTCTGCTTGAGTCGGTTCCTCGACGAAATCGTAGATCTTGCGTCCTATCAACTCGGAGTAAGTCTTCCCGGTTATCTCGGTGATGCGCTTGTTGACCGTTCGCATGGTGCCGTCGAGCGACACCGCGCACGCCGGGTCATCAAAGGAGTCGATCAACTCCTTGAAGTTGCGCTGCGAGCGCTGGATCACCTGGCTGAGCTGGTCGAGTTGCTCTTCCGAAGGCGCTGCTCCCACGTGCTCCTGCAAGCCGTGCAGCAGCCCTTTGAGTTCGCTGACTTCGCGCCGTCGCCCGTAGGCGTACACCGCGAAGAGGATCGACAGAACCAGCACTCCGATCGGAATCGCGCGAAGTTGAAACGGGATATTCTCCAGGCGCTCCCATAGCAGCCCCGCCAGCGCAACCGCCAGCAAAACCATGAATCCCAGCGCCCATCTCCACAATTGAGATTCTTCCCGTTCCAGATTTCCAGGAGGTCGAGGCGTACGCGGAGTGTTAGCGGGGTCCAAGCTCATGAAGGAACTGCCGATCTGACCTAAATGCCATCCTAATTCTATACGCGTCGGGCGAAACCGCATTGTTGGACATCTTGGTACGCGAGCGGTCCCGTGTCGCGGGGATGAACGACCGCGACGAACGGGAGGGCACGACTGTCGTGCGGTACCACTCGCACACCGAACCCGGCTTCAGTACGCTGGGGACTGCTTGGCTTTTCCACAGCTCTCTGGTGACATCCGTCACAGCCAGCACTGCGTCCGAATCCTTAAGGTGGGTATCTGGTACATCAGGTCTTCGTGTGCCCACAAGCTGGGTGCCCCATTTCTCGCGTGCGTTGCGAGAATGTCTGCCCTGAGAGAAGTCGAAGGGTGGGGAATTACTGGCAGTCGCCACATGCTATACAAAACTCTCAGCGCCGCCGTCTACGGCATCGATGCCAACATTATTCAGGTGGAAGTCGATTGTTCCGGCATCAAGTGCGATCAGGACCATTTTCACACGGTCGGCCTGCCCGACGCCGCCGTCCGCGAGAGCCGCGACCGCGTCCGCGCCGCGCTGAAGAACTGCGGCTACGACATCCCTCCCACGCATATCACCATCAACCTCGCCCCCGCCGACATCAAGAAAGAAGGTTCCGGATTCGACCTTCCCATGGCCCTCGGCATTGTCGGAGCCTATGGCGGTCTCACCAAGAAAGATATTTCCGACTGCGTTTTCGTCGGAGAACTCTCCCTCGACGGCGGCGTGCGCAGCGTGCGCGGCGCTCTCCCCATTGCCATTGAGGCCCGCGGACGAAAAATTTCCCGCATGGTCGTCCCCGAAGCCAACGCCAAAGAAGCCGCCATGGTCTCCGGCCTGGATGTCTACCCCGTGCGCTCGCTGCTCGACGTAATTCATTTCGTGAACTCGGGCAACGGCATCGTTCCCATCAAGGCCGACGGCGACTCGCTTCTGCGCGAATCCCAGCAGTTCTTCGTCGATTTTAAAGACGTCCGCGGGCAGCAGACCGCCAAGCGCGCTATCGAGATCGCCTGCGCCGGAGGCCACAATATCCTGATGATCGGCCCGCCCGGCTCCGGCAAGACCATGCTCGCCAAGCGCATGCCCACCATCTTGCCGCCGTTCACGTTTGAAGAAGCCCTGGAAACGACGAAGATTCACAGTGTAGCTGGAGTGCTCGATCAAGGCACGGGCCTGGTCGGAACGCGCCCCTATCGTTCGCCGCACCACACCATCTCCGATGCCGGCCTGATCGGCGGCGGCGTAATCCCGCGCCCGGGCGAAGTTTCGCTGGCCCACAACGGCCTGCTCTTTCTCGACGAGTTGCCCGAATTTCCCCGCAACGTGCTCGAAGTCCTCCGCCAGCCGCTCGAAGACGGCACGGTCAGCATCGCTCGCGCCTCCATGTCCCTCACCTTCCCCGCGCGCTTCATGCTAGCCGCGGCCATGAATCCCTGCCCCTGCGGCTTCCACAACGACCGCACCCGCGACTGCCAGTGCACCACCCCGATGATCCAGCGCTACGTCTCAAAAATCTCCGGCCCGCTCATGGACCGCATCGACATTCACATCGATGTTCCCGCCGTGAACTACAAAGAAATGCGCTCCACCAGCGAGCCCGAGAGCTCGGCCAAAATTCGCGAGCGCGTTATCCGCGCGCGCCAAAAGCAACTGGAGCGCTTTGCCACGTCCCGCGAAAAACTTTACTGCAACGCCCAGATGTCCTCCCGCCACATCCGCACCTTCTGCGAACTTTCCGCTGACTGCGAGCGCCTTCTCGAACGCGCCATGACCCAGCAAGGCCTGAGCGCCCGCGCCCATGACCGCATCCTGAAAGTAGCTCGCACCGTCGCCGACCTGGAAGACTCCCCCCACCTCGAGCCCAAACACATCGCCGAAGCCATCCAATACCGAAGCCTCGACCGCACGTATTGGGCGTAAATGGCGTGGCGAACCGGGAAGGGTAGGACGGTCAATCGTGCCGTGACCCAAGCAGCTTGACTGGAACTGTCCATTGGCTTGGCTTGTGCAATCCCGATGTTTCGCCGGCAACAGCAATTTGCGAAATCCCCATTACGCTCAATGACCAGCGGGAAGAACCGGCATGAGGTCTCCTGACTATCTAAGTCCCCGCAGAACCTATTCGACCGCTCACTCGGCCTAGCAGCTTGCAACGGGCGTGTAATCGGTGTCGCGCGATATGCTACCCAGTGGTCTTGGGACGAGCCGTCTGCCAGCCTGAAAAGCGGAAGGTCGACAGTTCGATCCTGTCCCTGACCACCAGTTTCGGACTAGTTTCTAGTGCTCTGACCAGCGCGGATGCCGACTGGGCGCTTTCGCGCCTGCTACCGCCGAGTGACCATGACTGCCCGCACGTGACCGTGGTCGGCCGCTCGCTAACGCACGTGGATCCACGCCGCCCTTCGCGCCCCCGGGTCCTACCGGGAAAACGGGGTCTGGGGTGTCCCCTCGCGCCCCCGGTCCTACCGGCAAAACGGGGTCGGGGGTGTCCCCAGGCGGGTCCGCGAAGGGCGGCGCGCTTGCGCGTGCGGGGTGATAACACAGGGGGGCGCAGCTCCCTGGGACCGGGGTCCGGGGCGGGAGCCCTGGCATCACTGGCGTGAGTGCCAACACCGCCTGCCAGGGACGGCTCCGTTGAGCAACCCTGTTGTGTATGTCCCTCGGTTCGTGAAGATGACCTGGTTCGGATTTCACACCGCGGACTTGCCCGAGATCTCGGCTGGCTCCCAGAAGGAGACGACGATGGCGCGAAGCACAGAGCACGATACTCGGCCGGCTGAAGGACCCGCTGATTCCCCTGGCCGGTTTGACCTGCTGCTGATCGTAATGGTCTCTGCCTACCTGCTGTCCGCGCTTACCAACGGCCGGTGGATCGATGCGCTACGGGTCTTGCTGTTCACCGTGGTCGCGCTGCTGGCGCTGCGGGGCTCTTTGGTGCCGAGGCGGACGGCGCGGTTAATCCTGGTGGCGGTGCTCGCCGGGTCGGCGATCATGCTCACGCTGTCGTTCACCACCGAAATCGGCAGAGGGATCGCGAGCATCTGGGCAGGCCTGGTGCTGCTCTTGGCCGTCGTGGTGATCGTGCATCGCGTGCTGTCCGTCAGGACGGTTACCGCGCAGAACATCTACGGCATTGTCAGCGCCTATCTGATGATCGGCGTCGCGTTCGCCGCTTTCTTCGCGGCGATCGACCACCTGAGCGGCGGCCACTTCTTTGCCCAGGGCCAGCCGGACAGCACGCAGACCTTCCAGTACTTCAGCTTCACGACGCTGACCACCTTGGGCTACGGAGACTTCACCGCCGCGGGCAACTTCGGCAGAGCCCTGGCGGACCTGGAAGCGCTCACCGGCCAGATATTCCTGGTTACCCTCGTGGCCTTCCTGGTTACGCGGTTCCGGGCTCCCGGCGAGCAGAAACGCTGATCAACCGGTACCTTGAGGTTTACCTGGCCCCGCGACGGGCACGAGCGGGTTCTTCCTAGACCTTTGTCACCGCTGGCGGTGTCCAGGTGCGGTCGAGCGCTTCGGGTTTCGGATTGTAGAGGCGGGCACACAGGTTGAACCGTCCCTCGGGGGCCGGGAGCCAGTTGGAGGTGCCGCTGCCGGGCCTGTCGTTCTGGATGTGGATGTCGAGCGAGCCGTCGTTGTTGAATGCCAGGTCGTCGCGGTCGCCGATCGCGAACCTGTTGAGGTCGTTGGCGACCTGGAAGCCTTCGGCGTCGTAGAGGGTGAGTGACCAGAAGGCGTTCACCGGGGGCAGGTCCTTGGGGGCCAGGTGCCAGACGTAGCGGTGCTTTCCCGTGAACGGCTGGCCGTCGGCGTCGAGGTAGCCGAGCGGGTAGATGGCATCCTCGGCCAGGTTCGCGCCCAGGCCGATCAGCTCGGCGCAGGCCCGCTGGAGGTAGTCGGTGCCGTAGGTGCCGATGTTCTCGGTCATCATCTGCCAGCCGTTGACGCGCCAGCCGAGCTGTTTCTGCCGGTCGGTGATCTTCTGCTGGGCGGCGGGAACGGCCCTGGCCGGATCGGCCTGGCTCAGGTCGAAGGTCTCGCCGACGTGGAACCCGATCCGGGCCAGCCGATCCAGCACTGGGTAGTCCTGGACGTGCGGCGCGTGCTGTTGCAGCAGCTCGGACGCGTACCTGAAGAACGCCGCGCCGCCAGGCGTGCCAGAAGTCTGCATGCCCTGTGAGCTGCAGCGATAGGCTAGGGTTAGCTGTACGGCATCATGATCATCCGTGTCCTTGCGCCTGCTCTACCTCATCTTCGTCCGGCTCTGCGGCTGGCTGGTCCTGCTCGGCCGGTCATCGGCATCCAAGGACGCCGAGCTGCTCGTGCTGCGACATGAGGTCGCCGTGCTGCGCCGGGCACATCCCCGGCCGCGGTTGGACTGGGCCGACCGGGCGGTCCTCGCCGCGCTGATCCGGCTTCTGCCGGCAAATCTGCGGATGCACCGGCTGGTCACGCCAGGTACCGTCCTGCGGTGGCATCGCCGCCTGGTAACCCGCCACTGGACCTATCCGCACCGGACGGGACGGCCGCCGGTCAGCACCGAGATCGCCGCGCTCATCGAGCGGCTCGCCACCGAGAACCCCGGCTGGGGGTACAAGAGGATCCAGGGCGAGCTGCTCAAGCTCGGCCATCGGGTCAGCGCGTCCACTATCCGTCGGGTCCTGCAGGCGCTGAAGATCCCTCCGGCACCGCAACGGAACACGGACACGACCTGGCGGCAGTTCCTGCACGCACAGGCCTCGACGATGCTCGCCACCGATTTCTTCCACGTCGACTGCGCGCTGACCCTGCAGCGCCTGTACTGCCTGTTCGTGATCGAGGTCGGCTCCCGCTATGTGCATATCCTCGGCGTGACCGCGAACCCGGACGGGCCGTGGACCGCACAGCAGATCCGCAACCTGCTGATGGATCTAGGTGATCGCGCCGCCGGCTTCCGGTTCCTGATCCGGGACCGGGCCGGACAGTTCACCGCGGCGTTCGACGCAGTCCTGGCCGGTGCCGGTATTGAGGCCGTGAAGATCCCGCCCCGGAGCCCAAGAGCGAACGCTTATGCGGAAAGGTTCGTGCTCACCGCCCGGACCGAGCTCACCGACCGGATGCTCGTCTTCGGCGAACGGCATCTGCGGACGGTCCTGGCCCAGTACGAGGTCCATTACAACGGACGGCGACCCCATCGCAGCCGCCATCTCCGCCCGCCTCGGCCCGACCGCCCCGTCGCCGACCTCTCCCGCAAGCGGATCCAGCGCCGGCCCGTCCTCGGCGGCCTCATCAACGAGTACGAGCGAGCCGCATAGAAGCCCAGGTCAGGACCAGTGGCCGAGTTCTGGAACCCCACAGGTTGGCGAACGGCAGGTGGGCGTAGGACACCTGCGGGGTGAAGTATCCGGCGGTCTCGACCCAGACCTTGGCCGCCTGGAGCGTGATCTCCTGGCTCCTGCGGATCGCGGACAGGAAGCTTTCCTGCAGTTCCTGAGTGGCGGTAGTGGCGGTAGTAGCCATCGTAGTGGCCTCCCCTCTTGCTAGCTATATCAAGCGCCTGTGACGCGCGAGACGGCGTGGTGGCGTACCGCCTGGCATGCACGGCGCAGGTTTGCGATGCTCGAAAGTCACTGGAAATCCCCGGATAAGGCCTTTCGGCCAAAGGCAGGTTTTCGCCGTGCGACTTTCGTGTGAACATTTATGCTCGGATTGCACCGGGACAAGCGCCGCTCTGGCAATGAGGCGGATTATCCCCGGGGCTGTCGGTGGCATGTTGCAGGGTGCACTAAAGGGCGAAGCCGTGCTCGCCCAGGCAGCGCACCGAACGCGTCAGCGCGTTTCGGGCGCGGGTATCGTTGTCGGGGTCTATGCCCGGCCGCCTTGCTGGCCGGGACGTGGATGGCGTGACCTACGCCTTCGTAGCCCGTGCTCGGCCAGCCCGAGCAGGCCGCCCAGGACTGGCCGTGCGATCCTTAGGACGTCCCGGCTGGCGGAGACCAGGTTATGGACACCGCCTGCAGCACGTCCGAGATCCGCGGCTGAAACATGCCTGGGTGCGCCGGGATCTTGGGTACTCGAAGATTACCACGAGCCGGCCGTCTTCTCCTACGGCTGGCGGCCCTTTTCCCGGCATCTTGCCGTTATCGGTGATCTTAGGATCCAGGATTGCCAGCACAAAAGGCGATTTGCAGTCCGGAGTGACCCATGTCACTGTGGGCGCGAATGACGGACACGCATCAGCCGCCGTCGCCGCGGACCGAATGATTGTCAGGAACGCGCATCGACGCACCGTGCATGATTCTTCCGTCACACCATCCTCACCTGCAAACTATAGTACGCCGAATGCCCGGGCCGGTCCCGGCGAGCACACATGTCGCAGCGCTGGATCGATGCACCTTCCAGGGGCTGACCACGGGGCAGGTCAGCGTCAGCGGCCACGGCATCACCGCCCCGCCCGCCCGCGACCGCCCGAACCGTGGCTGAGCATGCTGGCGCACTCCCACCGCGGGAACACCAGGACGGGACCGGCGCGCGACGGCTGCGCCGCCGCGGCCGTCGCGTTTCCCGAACTGGACGGGATCAGGCTCGCGATCCCCGGCCTGCACACCTGCCTCGGCGACACCGTCCTGCACATGTACGCCAGCGGGCCGATGTGCCACATGAGCCACGGCCCGGATGAACTCTATTTCTGGCCGGTGATCCTGTCCCGAAGGTAGACCGGGCCCACCCAGACCCGGCCCCGGGCCTGGACGCCCTGACGCACGGTGTCTGGGCGGCCTACTACGCCAACCGGGGCAGCGTCGATCGGGCGCTGGCGCACAACAAGCTGGCCCGCGAGGCGGTCAGCGCCGCGGCCGGGCAGGGTCCGCTGTTCCCGATGCTCGCGGAGCTGCCCCTGCAAGAAGCCGGAGCGCACCTGCTGGCCGGCGACCTCGCCGGAGCGGCCGCCGCCCTCCAGCACCGCACCACGGCCCTGTCGGCTCCCATCATGGACGAATCCGGTCACCCGCCACTGCGGCCTGGGTGGCGTTCCTGCAAGGAGACCTGCTCTCAGCCGAGGCGGCGCTGGGCCGGGTCGCCGGGGCTGCCGCGGAACACCATGCCATCGTGCACGGGGTGGGACGGATCCTGACCAGCCTGGCCGCAGCCGGGATCCACCTGGAACGGCGCCAGCACCAGGCCGCCGCCGCCCTGCTGACCGCAGCACAGGCGGCGGCGCGGATCAACGGCCGCCCGGTCCTTCAGGCCATGGTCGACACCTGGATCGCCCGGCTGGCCACGGCTCAGGGAGACCGGGCCGGTGCCCTGGCGTCTCTGGCCCAGGCCCGCCTGGCCCTCGCCGCGCCAGATGACCGGGTCCGGGCGCAGTTCGCGGTCGAGGAGTTCCGTATCGCGCTCGCCCTGGAGCCAGCCGACGCGGGCGCGCTGGTCCCGCAGCTGCCGGCGACCACGGCGGCGGGGCTGCTCCAGGCCCGCCTGCACGTCATGCGGCGGGAGCAGGCGAAGGCCGAGGAGATCTTGGCGGAAATGGAACCCGTCACCATCCGCGACCGGGTGGAATGGGGGGTCCTGCGGAGCCTGGCGGCATCAGCGCCCGACCTCGCGCGGGCACAGGGCTACCTGCGGACAGCCCTCGCGCTGGCCGAGCCTCACGGGTACCAGGCCACCATCATCGAGCAGGGACCCGGCATCACCGCCCTGCTCCGTTCCCTGCCGGCCAGCACCGGCCTCAAGCCCTATGTCGATGAGCTGTCGATACGCGCAGAGGCGGCCGCTGCCTCATCGGACGCCCCGGCTGGACTGCCGCCCGGCGGGCTCCTGAGCGACCGTGAACTGACAGTGCTCCGGTTGCTGTCGAGCCGGCTCACCAGCACCGAGATCGCCGGCGCCATGTTCGTATCTCTCAACACGCTCAAGTCGCACATGAAGAGCATCTACCGCATGCTAGACGTGAACTCCAGGGCCGACGCGGTCCGCGAGGGCGAGGCCCATGGGCTGATCTGACCGGGCCGCCGGCCACGACAGCAGGGACCATGCCGGAGGGCTTACATCGCAGAGGCATAGGTCCTTCGGTGCCCGGTGAGGTCAGTTCCTGGTACAGGCAGCGGAGCACGTGCTGGCCGCGGCTAGGCAGCTTGCGCGAACCCGGCGGCTGTTGCTTACTTCCTGGCCGCGATGGCCTGGTCGACGCTCTGGTAGATGCCGAAGACCTTCGTCAGCCCGGTGATCCGGAAGATCTTCAGTATCCGCTCCTGCGTGCAGACCAGATCCAGCGACCCGTCGTGCGCCCGCACCCGCTTCAGGCCGCCGACCAGCACCCCCAGGCCGGTGGAGTCAAGGAACCCGACCTTGTCCAGGTTGACGATGAGCTGGTAGCTGTTCGTGCCGGCCAGATCGATGAGCAGCTCACGCAGCCGCGGCGCGGTGTAGATATCGATCTCGCCCTCGACGTTGACCACCGCGATGCCGTCCTTGCTGTAGTGACCCAGCTTCAGATCCACAAGTCCTCCAGCCGCCATGCGCGGCGTCGCCTCAACGTCCATCCCGGGCGAATGGGCCGGCGTAGCCGCAGCCGGGGGCGTGATCCCCTGCCACATTCAACCACGCTCCGTTATCATTTCTATACGAAATCATGCCTTTCGGGCATCCCCACCGGGGGGCACACTGAAAACCTGCGCCGGCGATCACGCCGGCCACCCCGGCCGGGTCCCCGCCCGGCCTCGGCGGCACGACCGCCGCCGCCGCGCTCATCGCGCGTGAGGACTCGCCGGGCCCCTCCGTGACCGGGACAACGCAGGCTGACCAGCGGGCATGGCCCGGCGCCGCAGCGCCAGGCTCAGGCCGGCACCCCGTGACAGCGGTATGGCCGGGGACTCACGGCGTGTCCTCGGCGACAGAAAGGACGAGACAATGGCCCAGACCCTGCCGATCCCGGCCGGGCAGCCGCTGGACGCGACCCGGACGGCAGCCGGGCAGGTCGTCACGCTTGCCTGCGCCGAGGCGGTGGCCGCGCAGGCGGCAGCCTCCATCACGCTGGCCGCGCTGGTGTGGCCGCTGATCCCCGCAGCCCGCGCAGCCGCCGGCCTGGCCAGCGCGCTGGGCCCATGGCTGCCGCTACGCCCGGTCCCGGAACAGCAGGCGGTCGCGGCAAGG
>CAWBSS010000004.1:0-286920 GCA_963791515.1 uncultured Acidobacteriaceae bacterium
AATCGCCATAGCACAAGTTTGCGCTTTCCTTTCGCCCATTTGGTGAACAAAAGGCGCAAAGTTGTGAAATGGCCTGGTAACGACAGTCACTCCGAACAGCCCGTCACTCGCAGGTTACTTAGTTGGTTTGGCGGTGGCTTTTGTCGGCTTCACGGCCTGTTCGAATGGAATCTCCTTGCCCTCCGCATCCACCCAGTGAATGTCAAACGCTGCATCGGATGACAGGAAGACCAAACACGGAGAGGTTCCACTGCAGGTAGCCCGGTGCACATGATGCGACGGTAGATAAACGAAATCACCACTCCGCGCCACGATGGCTTTGTCGCCTTTCATCTGGGTTTCCAGCGTGCCGCTTGCGACCATAGCGGTTTCGCTGGGAGTGTGCCAGTGGTAAGGCGCGACGCAATGGGGAGCAAAGCGGGCAAGGATGACGGATGGTCCCTTGCTGGGATCACCTTTCTCCACCGCGATGGTGAAGCATTCAGGCGCGTTCGGTATTGGACCAAACTTGGCACCGGCAGCCGGATTCACGATGGGATTGTCCGTATCCTGAGCAGCGATGCCGGCCCCGGCTGTACAAAGCAATATTGTGAGGGTGCGAAGCAGCACGGAAGAGCGGAGGCGAGAAATCATGATTCTCCTTCCGACGGCAATCGAATGGGGACCCAAGATCGACGTACTCTACTGCAACACTGGCCGGAAATCAATGTGTCCCGCCCTGAGACCACTTAAGTGACGTCGCCGAGTTTGGCGAATCGCATATTTTCTCTTCGAAGTCGACCGCCCAACTCTTTCTGAAATTCGGCAACGCCAGCGATAGCTGTCGATAAATCGCCATCGCGCTCATTGGCCGGGTTTTTGAGTGCTATCGCCTGATTGCATCAACAATCAATCCGCTACCTGTCGTCCTGGCCTCAACCCGTGATCGCCGTCACCGCAGAGATGTCCGCCAGTTGCTAGAATTTAATTTGGAGTGGGGCAGTCATCATGAGATTCGAGAGTCGGGATCGAAGAGTTCTACCAGCGCTTCGCTCGCAGTGCTGTGTTCCGTTCTGCTGTTCGTCACCTGCAGCTTTCATGCTGCGTCGCTTGCCGCCCAATCTTCACCCGACCGAACCGATAGCCCAGAGCAAGCGCGGAAACTCGCGACCCAAACAAATACCATAACCGGTTGCCTGCAAAAAGGCTACGAGCCGGACGAGTTTCAGATTACTGGTGAAGATGGTAAGGTCTGGGGTCTACGCAGCAGCGCCGTTAAGCTTGACGGGGACGTCGGGCATAACGTAACTGTCAGCGGCCTCATAACCCACGAATTGAAGCCGGGCGAAACGGGAAGAGGGCACCCGGCAAGCAGGAGTCCGGCGATCTGCGCGTTACGAGCGTGACGATGGTCAGCGAGACTTGCGGCAAGTAGCGCCACCACCCGAATGGTGCTTTTGGGGCTAACTCTGGCCTGTCGATTTTTGGCGTAATATCGCCTTTACGCTCAAAACCCCCTCAAAACGTGTAATCGCCTGCTTGCGACACTTACGTGATACTATCGCCGCCGTCATTCGTGCGAGGAGCAATGAGATCACTGAGGCCGCTGTATCTAGTTCTGCTGTTCGTGGGCATTGGGTTGCTGGTTTCCTGTGCACACCAGCCAATGCCGGAAGCCGACGATGCGCCGGGGTTCTTGCTGGGCCTGTGGAACGGTTTCACCATCCTCTTCGCCCTCATCGGCCACATCTTCGATAGCAGCATTCGAATCTATGCATTTCCGAACAGCGGGGGTTGGTACGATTTCGGATTTTTCCTCGGCGCTCTTGTGTTCTGCGGCGGAGCGGGTTCCGCGTCTTGAGCGGGTCAATGAGTGTAATGGCCTGTTTTCGTAAAACAACGCCTCATGCAGTCTGTTCGGATTGCTCCAAGACCGTATCCATAGCGTCGTTTGAGGGGTCTTGACACAGTATTCCAGTAGCATCACAATGTAGGACTAATTATGCTTGGCGAGTTTGAATACCTCATACTCAGCGCGGCGACGCGCTTGCACGAAGGTGCATACGGGGCCGCTATCCGCCAAGAAATTGAAGAAGCAACAAGGCACCGTTGCTCGATAGGAGCCCTTTATACGACGCTGGATCGTTTGGAAATCAAGGGCCTCATTAAAACGTGGATGGGCGATCCCACCCCGCAACGAGGTGGCCGACCGAAGCGTATGGTGCGTGTTACGGCAACTGGCATCCGCGCTGCGAGCGATTTTTATCGTACAGTGAGGCGAGTAAGCCGAGGTGTCTCATGGGAAGCGAACCGAATCGCGGTCCGATGATGACGCGAATCTGCTGGCGATTGGTCGACATTTTATCTCGACTGCTGGACGCCGACGAGCGCCGGGCGGTGTGTGGGGATCTCGCGGAATCCGAAGAGAGTATCGGCAGGGCGCTGCGCGACGTTCTTGGATTGATCTTCCGCCGACAAATTGGCTTGTGGACGGAGTGGCAGCCCTGGCTGGCCCTACTCGGCGTGGCTTGTCTGGCAGGGGTCCCGCTGAGTCGAATCGCGTTTCGCCTCAATGTCGATCTCGGACAACAGCTGATGGCTTATTACACGTATGGGGTGCACTTCGGAACCCTCTTGACCCCTCAGCAAGATATGGCGTGGTTGCTGTGCCTGGCGATGGCGTTGCTTCTCTGGTCATGGACGTGCGGATTCGTCTTGGGTTCGCTTTCAGGCCGTGCCGTGTGGCTCACGTGGTCCGTGTTCTACCTCATGGTTTTGGATTCCGCATTGGTAAGATTCATACTGTCCGGGAATATGGTCCTGCGGGACCCGCAACCTCTGCGATTTTTGATTGCCGCCACACTGCCGCTCAACCCTGCAGCCTTTTTGTTCTCGCTTTCAGCTCTCTGGGGAGCTTTCATGGGAATACGGCGACGGGTGCTACCGTTGCGTGCCGCATACGTCCTGGCTTCGGCCATCACCATTTTCACGATACTTGTAACGTGGATGAGCGGCTGGTACGAGACTGCCCACGAGGTGTGGAGCAGCGGAGCATGGCATGGCGTTTCATTGCCCGTGCGACTTCTGCCATTTGTGGTGGTAAGTTGGCCGGTCGCCTACCTGCTCGCTAGTGCGAAGCGACGGACCACCAGGGACAAGGAACTCACCTAAAAGTCATGCTGTCGCAGCAACACCCATCCGGTGCGATTCAGGTAACTGTTGCAAAATCGCCATTTCACTCATTGAGGGTCATGAGTGTAATCGCAAACACTTATCTCTCTTACAAATCCAACTAGTTGATCTGGGGGAGACTAGTGGGAGGAAACGGGTGAAGACCAGTGAGCATCGCGGAACTGCCAGCGTCCCTCGCGATACTCTGCAAGTCCGGTAAAGTATCCCGTTTCGGTAACGCTGTGCCCGGCGGTGTCGACTTGCGTCTCGCGCCATGAGACCGCGACTAAGGCGAACTCGTTGGTGAGCAGATCGACGCGCAAATCATCTTCCCACTTCAATTCAATGTGACGAAT
Organism: uncultured Acidobacteriaceae bacterium; assembly: GCA_963791515.1. GTDB lineage: Bacteria > Acidobacteriota > Terriglobia > Terriglobales > Acidobacteriaceae > Sulfotelmatobacter. The sequence goes on from CAWBSS010000004.1 coordinate 3,507, forward strand.
GCGTTGGGCAAACTTGCGAGTACCTTCCTCCGCCGCAGCAGTATTCGAGAAGGCCATCTGGCCGTTAACGGCCATAAAGAATGCGGGACTCGCATCGAAATACTTGAGCCAAGCCATGGGGCCATCCTGGGTGACGGAATGGGAGACGGTTTGCATGAACGCGCGCACGGCTTGGTCGACCGAGGCAGCTCCGTCCGGGGTCACGGAGTGGGCAGGGCTCGCGCCAGCCGCACAAAGAACGCAAGATGCCAACATGGCCGCCAGCAGCAGAGAACGGATCCGCAACTTGCGCGAAGGGAACGGAGCAGGAAGAACGCGAGTCGAAGACGACATAGAAAACCTCCATCGACCGCCGAGCCGGAATAACGAGGTACAACGGTATAACAAAGGGAATCTAGTGCGTCAATTGGCGATAAATCGCCTTATCACTCATTGACCCGAGGTACACCCCGGCGTGCTGAATCTTGAATCCAGCCGGGTAGGTTCGTTCAAGGACACCGCCTTTAGCCGGTGCGGCGGTTCAGCGCGCGGCGCGGAATCGCCTTTTCCACAGCCCAAATTGCTCTTTCTGTGACGAACAACCTTTACTCAGAATTTGGAAAGAGTCAGACTGGAAACATGCTCATACGTTCTCACCGATTGACCACCAGCCCGGAGCTTCGGAGCCAACAAATTATCGCCAACTCCTTATTCCGCAATATTTTACCTCTAAGTCCTTGCGGCTCAGGATTTTGCCCGTACCCCGGTATATCTGCGACACGTAACCCTATGAAACCAAATATTTTAGAGATACGGAAGAAAAAAATCAGGGGGATATCCGGTGGCAAGTAAGCCCTAATGGCTCCGATTTCCGCCCAGCGCAATCAGCACTTTGGGCAGTTGAGATCAGTGATTCGATGTCTGGCAGATGGTGAACTCGGCCCTGCCGACACATCCGACAGCATCACAAGGCCCGCGATGGGGTGGCACCGCCCATGGGGTGCACCGCCCGTTGACCGTCGTCCCTTGGCCCTGCTACCGTCATATGTTTGCCCACCGGCGCGCGCCCGGGTCCCGGGGACCCACTTCATCAGGAGATCATCATGCCTGCCATCAAATTTCGCGGCGTCGATTTCATCCAGTACGACGCCTTGCTGACCGACGAAGAACGCCTGGTGCGCGACACTACGCGCCAGTTCATCGAAGACAACCTGATTCCCATCATCGAGGAATGCAACCGCGCCGGCCGCTTCCCGCGCGAACTGGTCAAGCCTATGGCCGACCTCGGCTTTTTCGGCGCATCCCTGAAAGGCTACGGCTGCGCCGGCATGAGCAACGTTGAATACGGACTGATGACGCAGGAACTCGAACGCGGCGACTCCGGCGTGCGCAGCTTTGTGAGCGTGCAATCGGCGCTGTGCATGTATCCGATTTATGAGTTCGGCAGCGACGAGCAGAAACAGACCTGGCTGCCCCCGATGCAAAAGGGCGAAAAGCTTGGCTGCTTCGGATTGACCGAACCTGACTTTGGCTCGAACCCCGGCGGCATGCGTACCCGCGCCAAAAAGGTCGGCAACGAATACGTGATTAACGGCGAGAAGATGTGGATCACCTCCGGCACCATCGCCGACGTGGCCATCATCTGGGCCAAAGTCGAAGACGAGAAAAACCGCATCCGTGGCTTCCTCGTCGAAACCGACCGTCCCGGGTTCAAGGCCGACGACATCCACGGCAAGTGGTCGCTGCGCGCGTCGGTCACTTCCGGCCTCTCGCTGCAGGACGTGCATGTGCCTGAATCGAATCTGCTGCCGAAAACCGGCGGCCTGAAGTCTCCGTTGATGTGCCTGAACCAGGCCCGGTATGGAATCGCGTGGGGAGCGCTCGGCGCTGCGATGGCGTGTTACGACTGCGCGCTGCAGTACTCGCTGCTGCGCAAGCAGTGGCGCGATCAACCCATCGCCTCACACCAGCTCGTGCAGGACAAGCTCACCTGGATGATCAGCGAAATCACCAAGGGGCAGTTGCTGGTATTGCAGGTCGGTCGCCTGAAAGATGCGGGCAAGGTCGAGCCGCAACACATTTCAATGGCGAAGCGCAACAACGTGTGGATGGCGCTGGAGTGCGCCCGCCTGTCGCGCGACATTCTCGGCGCCAACGGCGTGGCCGACGACTATCCCATCATGCGTCACATGATGAACCTGGAGTCGGTAAAAACCTACGAAGGCACCCACGACGTACATTCGCTGATCATCGGCCAGAGCATCACAGGAATTGACGCGTTCTAAAAATAGAAACATGTGGGGACAGCCGAGGGCGGCTGTCCCCACATAAACGCTCGATGACTCCAGAGAAAAGGCGCCGAGTCGCGACCGCGGTGGGCTTCCTCTCAGGTGTGCTCGCCAGCCTGGATGCTCTGCGCGACGCCAGAATCTTCTGGCCTCCAGATGTAGTCTGGGAAGGGCTGCGAAACCCTCAGCGGCTCGAACTTGGCGGCGGACTCGCGCTAGTTGTGGTTACTCTGCTGACCTCGGTGCTGCAGCGGCGAGATTGAAGGCTGCGTCACCCGTACATCTCCTCCAGCAACTCATACGCGCGCCTCAAATGCGGGATGACGATACTTCCTCCCACCACCAGCGCCACGTTGAGCGACTCTTCCTGCTCGGCGCGGCTCACGCCCAGGCGGTACGCCTGAATCGCATGGTAGAAGATGCAATCGTCGCAGCGCAGACACGCCGAGGCGACTAGTCCCATCAACTCTTTCGTCTTGGCCGGCAGCGTGCCTTCCAAGTACGTGTTGTGATCGATGTTGTAGAAGCGCTTTACCAGGAAGTTGTTGGCCTTGTCGACGTTGGCATTGAGCCGCGCCCGGGTTTCGATGAAGCGGCGCGCGGTCTCACTCTTGTCGGCTACGTATTTCTCCGTGAAAAGGTAGGTCGGCTCTTTGCGTTCCTGGCGCTCCGGCGCAGGGTGTTCCGCCGGCGCGGGAGTTTCGCTGGTCGTTGGGCTCATAGGCAAATGGTAGCAGAGGTAGGCATGGCGTGGAGCGTCCTTCAGCTTCGCTCAAGGGCCTCGCCGGTGCGGGCTATTCGCTGCATACAGAACGCGGGCGAGCACGCCCGCGTTCTGTATGCTAGGCAGTCGGCTTATCTCGCGGCGGCTCAACCGCGAGGAATTCTTCCACGAAGCGCCGCGCATAATCATCGAACAACCTCGGAATCCGCTGCGGATCCGCCGATTGCAGCACCAGGCCGGCATGATGATGCCTCTTAATCCGCAGGTGCACTTCCGGATCGTTGTAGCCCGATGTGTCCGGGTCTTCCTGCCGCGCCAGGGATAGAATCACGCCCGCATATTCTTCCCGCACCGGAGGCAACTTGTAGCTGCCGTCGCCGCCGGCGATTTCAATGCGAGCCCACTCCCGCCAGAGATTGATTCCGGTCGCGGCCTCGACCATCTCATTGATATACGCCCCTCCCACGCGCGCCGCACATTCAAGAAAATAGAAGTGCCCGTCCGCTTGCGCCTGAATGAACTCCGCATGCGCGACTCCGCGCAGCAATCCCAGCGCCGCAATCACTTCACGGTTGATTGCCCGCAGCGCACAGTCGTCCTCGCTTCCCCGGGACACCGTAAACGTCGTGAAGATTCCGCCGCCCTGAGCCACGTTCATCGGAGGCTTGCCGTATTTGCTGACGTTGGCAAAGACGACCTCGTTCTCTGCCACCACCGAGTCCACGTGGTAAACGTCGCCGGGGAGGAATTTCTCCAGCAGAAACGAAGATTGCCTGTCGCCCAGTTGCTCGAGCACGGGCCACAATTCTTGCGCCGCATGGATTTTCTTGATCCCGATGGCCGACGCCTCTTGCCGCGGCTTGAGCACCCACGGGCCCGGCACGTGCTCCATGTAATAGCGGATGTCCTCATGGTGGACAACCGGCACAAAATCCGGCACGCGCACGTCGCGATCGAGCGCCCGCATGCGCATGGCCAGCTTATCGCGGAAGTAGCGCATGGTCGTGAGTCCCATCCCCGGAATGCGCAGATGTTCGCGCAGAGTAGCAGCGGTTTCCATGTCGTATTCGTCGAGCGCAACGATGCGGTCCAGTTTGTGCGTGCGCGCCAGATGCGTCACCGCCTGCACGATATCCTTGAGGGCAATTTCCGCCGGGAGGTAGAAAGTATCGTCGAGGCTTTCTCGCGGCCAGTCGGCATCGCGCAATTTTTCCGTCGTTAACAGGAGAACGCGGCAGCCCTGGCGCTTACACTCGCGCATGAACTCCTGACCCTTCTCATAGGTCGTGATGCACAGCAGAGTCAGCGGGCGCGCGTCAGGCATGGGTGCAGTTCCGAACAGGGATAGGAGGATACCATGGCGACCCGGCCGCGTGTGTCCGGCAATACGATGAACAAAATCGATACTGTTCATCGCATCTTTCCATTCGCGGCGCGATTGCGTTATAGTCTCAACCCGGCGCGTTACCACCGCATCATAAGGAGACGGGAGACATCAGAATGGGTACGCAGACTCGGCCGGAAGGCAAGGCCCGCATTTTCGGAGAAAACATTGAGAGCGATCTGGCGTCGCGATTCCTCCGGGTGGTGGAGGTGGCCGCGATCGCTTCGGCCCGCACCATGGGACAAGGCGAGCGCAAGCTCAGCGATCAGGTGGCCACCGAGGCCATGCGGCGAACCATGGACACCATCCCGATGCGCGGCACCATCGTCATTGGCGAAGGCGAGCGCGACGAGGCGCCCATGCTCTACATCGGCGAGAAAGTCGGCGCCGAGTTTCCCGACGGCACCGAAGTTCCAGAAGTCGACATCGCCGTCGATCCGCTTGAAGGCACCAATCTTTGTGCCACGGGTGCGCCCGGCTCGATTACCGTGCTCGCCGCCTCCGAACGCGGAGGCCTGCTCCATGCCCCGGACTGTTACATGGAAAAAATTGTTGTCGGCCCATCATGCAAAAATGCAGTCGAGCTGGATGCGCCGGTCGCCGACAACCTGAAGAGCATCGCGAAGCGGCTGGAACGCGACGTGGAAGACCTGGTCGTGATCGTGCTCGACCGCCCGCGCCACGAACAATTGATTGCCGATATTCGCGCGGCCGGCGCCCGTATTCGTCTGATCGGCGACGGCGATCTTTCCGCCGGAATCGCCGCGGCCGTCATCGGCACCGGTGTACACGCCGTCATGGGCTCAGGAGGCGCGCCAGAAGGCGTGATCACCGCCGCCGCCATCCGCTGCCTCAACGGATACATGCTCGGCCGCCTGGTCGTGAAGCCCGATCAGGAAGAGCGTCTGGCGCGCATGGGCGTCAAAGATAAAAACCGCATCTACAAGGCCGAAGACCTCGCTCCCGGCAAACAGCTGATCTTCGCCGCAACCGGCGTCACCGAGGGCGCGCTGATGAAGGGCGTACGCTTCTTCGGCGAAGGCACGCGCACATCGTCCGTGATCCTCACCCTGCGCACCGGCAAGGTGCGCTTCGTAGAGAGCATCCACCTGGAAAAGGGTCCGGACGTGAAAGTGCGATTCTCGTAGCGCCGGAATCTTGCCGGCTGTCCCGAGAGCCTGCCCTGATCTTGTTGAAGGGGCGTCTCGCCCTCGGCGCGGCGGGCGAGGACGCCCGCCGGACAGCTGCCGGGACGGCGGCGCTACTTTGCTACTTCAGATACTCCGAATCTTTCTTCAAATCCTCCGGGATCGGCGGGAATGGCGGCCATTCCTGCGAATATCCCTTGAGCAAGGGAGTCGCAACCTCGGAGCGCAGCGTCCCGTCATGCACAGCGAACTTATGCGGATGGCCCGCCGAATATCCCTCCCACAGGCACACGCCCGCGTACACACCGTCTTTGCGCAAGATGTAATACGTCATATCGACAAAGCGCACCTTGTTCATGTCGCCATTGTAGTTGCGGACGATGCGTTTGAGCGCGTCCATGCCCGCTTCTTGAGGAGACATGCCATGACGCATGTTCTCCACAATGGTGTGAGCGCCCGCGACCTTGATGTTTTCTTCCCCGGCGCCGGTCGCGCCGGCCGAACCTACGTCCTGATCGGTATAGCAGCCCGCACCGATGATGGGCGAATCGCCGCAACGGCCGGGCAGTTTGAACGCCAAGCCGCTGGTCGTGGTGATGCCCGACATCTCTCCTTTCTCATTCAGAACCGAGCAGTGGATGGTGCCCGTGGGCGGAAACAGAACGCGACGCACTGCAGACAACTGAAACTCGGGCTCGATGCCCAGATCGGCGGCGCGCTGCTGCAGTTCCCGAATGCGCTGCTGCCAAAGATCCGCCTGCGGTTTAGACTCGGGCGCGGGCGGATGCCAGTGCGGGTCGGCAATCCCCGGCCCCCACCAGTCGCGGTCGGAATTGAATTGCTTCCACAGCAGCCAGATTTTACGCGAGCGCTCGGTCAGCAGGTTCTCGCGCGGCAAGCCCATCGCCACGGCAAATCGCTCCGCGCCTTCGCCCACCAGCATGACGTGCCCGGTGTGCTCCATCACCGCCCTCCCGGCCAGGGACACATTCTTGATATTGCGCACGCCACCCACCGAACCCGCGCGCCGTGTAGGTCCGTGCATGCAGCAGGAGTCCAGTTCGACCACGCCTTCCTCGTTGGGCAAGCCGCCCAGACCGACCGAATCGTCGTTAGGATCATCCTCTGGACCCTTCACCACTCGGACGGCGGCATCGAGCGTGTCGCCACCGCCTTTGAGGAAGGCATACGCGCCCTCCACATAGGCATAGCCGTTGTTGGCGCAAATGATAATCGGGCGCTTTGGAGAATCCGATTGAGACGCATGGCCCTGTCGGCCGGTTTCGGCGAGCGCTTCGGGAATTGCAGTGTGAGTTCCAACCCCGGCGGCGACAGCTCCGAGCACTGACGTCTTCACGAAATCACGGCGCGAGACTGTCACGAGTCCTCCTGATCGCTGCTTGCAACGAAATCGGTCGTACTGACGGCCGGAGGAAACTCTCCAGGCGAAGCGGGAAGCATACCACGACGCGCCGGGGGATTCACGTCGAGTCAATCGATCGCAGGCAAGAAGAGAAAGGCGTGGATGACTCCACGCCCTTCGACCATACGAACACACTGCTGATTTTATCTCACATCATCCAGCACCTTCACCGGCTCGCGAATCTCCGCAGCCGGCCGGGATACGCGGCCCCTGCTTTTTCTAATTGATCCGCCGCGGCGGTGGAGATCGGCTGCACATTTTCCGAGCGGAAGCGCAGCAGCGCGGCAATATTGCCCACCTTGTCGAACTCCGGATCGTCTTTCACGTAGATTGTTTCGGTATCGCGGCGAATCACCCATGGCAGGATTGCTTCACCGACATCCACAATCTCCTGCGTAGCCCGGCCGCAAACCGGACAGCAGTTCACGAGATGGGCATCGATGTGTCCGCATCCGGAACATTCGACGGCGTGCGCCTGCAGGTTTTCGCCCAGCAACAGGGTCTGTACTTCTCCCAATTCCAGTGCGCGCAATACCCGGCGCAAGCCGGTAACGCCTAGTCCGTTGCTGCGCGCCTGGCCCACCGCCTGGCCGACCAGATCGCGGCGGCGATCGCTTTGCCACCGCTCCACAATCTGCTGTGCGCGGGTGCGTATCTCGTCGCGGGTAATGTGGCCCACATCCGCATGGAAGCGGCCGATGAGGGCCTGACTTACATAGGAATGCAGTTGCGGCTCCAGCAATGACAAGTGAGAATCCTGGCAGGCGAGAATCCATTTCTCGAACACGCCCTTTTCCAGCAAGGTCTTCAGAGTCTCAGCTACATTCTTGAAGTGCTGGCGAGTCTCGTCCTCCACCCGGCGCTGCGCGTGACCTCCATCGTAGCCGGCAAACCCGTCGCTGCGTCCTCTGCGAGGCACCGGATGGAACAAGTCTTCACGCTCGGTCAACTCGCCGAGGCGAAGATCGAAGATGCGGGCTCGGTGCCGATCGACCAGCACCACGCCCAGCAGCGGGAGCGCGCCCAGCAGGTGCGCGATTGGCTTGAGATGAAAATGGCGATCCACAAAGAGCTGCGTGCCCGGCAGGCTGGCGGGCACATCATATTCGCGCCAGATGTTTTGGGCGGCGCAGGCGAACACGGCTTTGCCGTGCGTCCCGTTACTGCGCAATTCGCCCGATAGGTGCAAGATACGATCCATATCGGCGCGGGCGCACTCCTTCCTGCCTTGGCTTTCCAGGCTGCGCAGGGCTTCGCGCGCCAAGTCCTTAATCAGAATCATGTCCTCCTTGTGCGCCTTGTTGCGCGGCGGGGACGGCTGGAAATAAAAACTGACGGCGCAGGATTTTTCATCGTGAAATTCAGCTAATTCTCGGATTTGTTCGCGGGTAATACTCATGAATAATCTCCCAAGATTTGAGATTGGTTTAAGCGGCGCCGGTCGGTGCGAACCGGCCCGGAAACTGATTCGCTAGCCCCGGCGTTTTGCGTAAGTGGTCGCGTGCGGCAGAAACGAAAGCGAGTACTTTCTCGGCCGGCAAGCCGGTAATCGCTACAATCTCATCCACGCTAAAGCCCTCGACCGCATGCAGGATGAAGGCTTCGCGCGGGCCCGAGCCCAGATCGCGCAGCGCCGAGGCAATCAGGCGCAACAGTTCGTCCGAGGCCAGGATTTGCTCCGGCGTCGCCACGCGCGCATCGGGGATTATCGTCGCCCCCGTGATAGATTCGTCAGGCTGGTGAAATTGCAGTTCTGGTTCGTCGCTCGCCTTCACGTTGCGCCGGCGCGCCGAGTCCTCCAAAGGCCTGGCGTGGCCATTGCTTTCGTCGGTGCGCGACAGTTCGTCCAAGGCTTGCAGTGCCAGCCGATAGAGCCAGGGCTCAAGCGCCAGGCGTTCCGGCTTCTCCTGACCGTTGCCCAAAGCGGCGGCGATGGTTTCATCGATCACTTCTTCCTTCGAGAGGCTGTCCGGGGCGATCGACTCCTGCGCTTCACGGAAGTAGATTTCACGCTCTACAAACCGCTCGAGGCGCGCCAGATTGACGTTCACGTAAGAGCGAATGTCGTCCCCGGAAATGGTTGGCGGAAAGACGGCGGCCAACGTCTGCTCGAACGGGACTTCGCGCACCACGGCGCCAGGCCGGGCGCTGTCCCCACGCTTTCCGCGCTGCCACTTGTGCGAAGCGCGCAGAATTTCCTTGTGCTTATTGACCTGTTGCAGCAGATCCTCAAACGCACCCTTTACCGCAGCCGCAGCCGTGGCAGCCGAAGCCTGCGCCGCCATTTGACCCGAAGGTAAGCGGAGGTTCAGCGAAACGCTGGTGCTCTCGCGCGGCGAGGTTTCCTCCACCACTCCCTTCAGGTGGATGAGTTCGGGACGGAAAACCTGCAGACGTTTTTGCAGTTTTTCGATCTGATGTTGAATGTCTTTTTCTACGGCGGGAATCTTATGAAGACGGTAGCTGACGTGAACGTTCATAGCGCCTCGGCCTTGCCAACGAAGTGCGCAACCAAGTGCTTTCTAAGCCGATTGTACACCCGACGGAAAGAAGGAAAATGGCGAATTGCACTGCTTAACTGGTTAAGATGGTCTCATTCTGGAAGTCGTTGCGCACATAATTTTGCCCGAGATGAGGTTTGCAGACTCCAGAACGGGCAGGGTATGATCCGGGGCCATGACTGTGTTCAGATTTCCGCTCCTGGCATTGCTCACCGCTGTTGCTTGCGCGCAGGCTCCGTCTTCGAAAGAAGTTGAAAGCGTCTATCCCGACGCGCATGCGCTCTACCTTGATCTGCACCAGAATCCCGAACTTTCGGCGCATGAAATCCAAACCGCGGCGAAGCTGGCCGGGCGCTTGCGTAGCGCCGGCTATGACGTCACCGAACACGTGGGCGGCACAGGAGTCGTCGCGATTCTCAAGAACGGACCCGGCCCAACCATCATGCTGCGCACGGAACTGGATGCGCTTCCCGTGGAAGAAAAAACCGGTCTTCCCTACGCCAGCAAGGTACGCGCCAAAGACGACGCCGAACGGGACGTTCCGGTGATGCACGCCTGCGGACACGACCTGCACATGGCGGCCATTCTGGGCACGGCCGAGATCATGGCGCACAGTAAAAATACCTGGCATGGAACGCTCATGTTGATCGGCCAGCCCGCCGAGGAAACAATCGGTGGCGCCGATGGAATGATCCGCGACGGATTGTTCACGCGTTTCCCCAAGCCGGATGCGGCCGTGGCTTTGCACGTTGGCAACGAACTGCCCGCGGGGATGGCCGCGATCACTTCCGGCATTTACAACACGAATTCGGATTCCATACGCATCACGATTTACGGCAAGGGCGGGCATGGCTCTGCCCCACACACGGCCATCGATCCCATCGTGATCGCCGCCCGCACCATTCTCGCCCTGCAGACCATTGTCTCCCGCGAAGTCAAACCCGGCGAAATGGCAGTGGTGACGGTTGGATATATCCAGTCCGGGACCAAGAACAACATTATCCCCGATCGTGCGGAAATGGGGCTGACGGTGCGCACCTTCAAGCAAAACGTGCGCCAGCAGATTCTTGCGGCCATCGCTCGCATTGCCAAGGGGGAGGCCGCCGCGGCTGGCGCGCCGAAAGAACCGCTGGTAGAACGCTACGAAGGCACCGACCTGGTCTACAACAATCCAGCGCTGGCCGAACGCCTCAGGGCGCCTTTGGAAGCCGCGCTCGGAAAAGACAAGGTTGTGCTCGCCGAGCCGATCACGCCGTCAGAGGACTTCTCCTACTTCATTGAGCAAGGGGTCCCCGGTTTCTACTTCAGCCTCGGCGGAGCCGATCCCGAGAAGTTCGCGCAAGCCAAGGCTGCCGGAACTATGCTCCCGTCGAATCATTCCCCTCTGTTCGCTCCGGATGTAGATCCCGCGTTGCGCGCCGGGATTGCCGCCGAGGTGGCGGTATTGCGGAACTTGCTGAACACATCAACGGACGAACTGCACAAACTCACCGCAGAACAACCGGCTCACTAAAATCGAATTCCGCGCGGTGAGTGCCGCTTTTTGGCATTTCGTTGGCTTAGGATATCGATGGGATCGGAAACGCGGAACCGGATCACACCGCGACCGTCACCGACGTTTCGGTGCGCGTGACCGGCCGGTAGAGCGTGTCGCGCTCGATGGGCTCGCGTCCCGCAGCGCGGATCAGTCGTTCCAGCTCTTCGCGGCGCATGCCCTGCGGAGTGGTAGCGCCGGCATCGTGGTAAATCTTCTCTTCGATCACCGTACCGTCCATGTCGTCGGCGCCGAAGCGCAGCGAAATCTGCGCGATCTTCGCGGTTATCATCTGCCAGTACGATTTAATGTGCGGGAAGTTATCGAGCACCAGCCGGCTGACCGCAATTTGCTTAATGTCGAGCATACCGGTGGTTTTCGGCAAATGCTGCAGCGGCGTGTTGTCCGGATGGAAGGCCAGCGGAATAAACGTCTGAAAGCCGCCAGTCTCGTCCTGCAGGGCGCGCAGCTTCAGCAGATGGTCGACGCGGTCCTCATCGTTTTCGACGTGCCCGTAGAGCATGGTCGCGTTCGACTTTAGTCCGATCTGGTGCGCCAGCTTTGCGGTTTCGAGCCACTGCCCACCATCAATCTTGTGGTCGCAGATGATGTGGCGCACGCGATCGGCGAAAATCTCGGCTCCGCCGCCGGGCAGCGAGTCTACCCCCGAAGCTTTCAGTTGTTCCAGCGTCTCGCGGATCGAAAGCTTGGCCCGCTTCGACAAGTAGGCGACCTCGACCATGGTGAAGGCCTTCAGATGCACTTGCGGAAAGCGTTGCTTCAGACCGGTGCACAAATCAAGGAAGTACTGAAACGGCAGGTCGGGATGCAATCCCCCCACAATATGGAATTCCGTGACCGCCTCAGAGTATCCCGAGGCCGCGGTTTCGAAAGCCTCTTCGAGCGCCATGGTGTAGGCGCCGGGCGTGTCCTTCTTTCGTCCAAACGCGCATAGCCGGCACGCCGCCACGCAGACATTCGTCGGATTGATATGCCGGTTGACGTTGAAGTACGTCTTGTCTCCGTGCAGGCGCTCGCGCACGGAGTTGGCCATCCAGCCCACGGCGAGAATGTCGCCACTGCGGTACAGGGCGAGGGCGTCGTCGGCGTCAAGCCTCTTGCCGGCAAGGACTTTCTCATGAATCGGCGCCAGACGCAGATCGTCTGTCTGGAAGGAGTGGGACAAATGTGTGGCAGACATCCTTCTGATGATATCGCAGGACGATGCCGAAGACCACGATTCGCCATTGGAAGAGCTGGTTCCGCAAATGCCAGCAACGGCCCGGGGGCGAAAGATTGCGGCCGCAATTGTCGAACCGGTGACGATTCCCTGTCTACCCTTCGTCCGGAAACCGCATCTACCCAAGAGACGCGAATTCTTTGCGCGCCTTGCTCGGAAATTGCAAACGTAAGGAGACTGCTGATGAGAACCTTTCTTCCTGCTACGTTACTAACCGGAGCATTGCTTTGTGCGGCTTCGTTCGCCCAAAGCGCGCCGTCCGCCCAGAACCCGAGCGCTACCCCGGAGCAGCCACAGGCGCAACCTGCCACGCCGTCACCAGCGCAGCCAGAAGCGCAACCCCAGCCCCAAGCAGCTCCGCAGGCGACTCAGGCTCCCGCCTCCGCTCCCACCGCCGCAAATCAGGCACAGGCCGCGGGTGTACACAGAATTGCCCCCGGAAGCGTGATCCCGGTGCAGTTGACAAAAACCATCGATGCCAAGAAGGCCAAGCCGGGAGATCAAGTCGCGGCCAAGGTCACGATGGATCTGAAAGCAAATAGTGGAGAGGTGGTCGTGCCCAAGGACACGGTGGTTATGGGACACGTGACCGAGGCACAGACGCGCAGCAAAGAGCAGAAAGAGTCTCAGGTAGGAATCGCTTTTGACCGTGCGGTTTTGAAAGACGGAGAAATATCTTTGCCGATGTCGATCCAAGCCGTCATCGCTCCTCCCAACAACAATGCGAATAACGGTGGCGCCTCTGAGTCGGGCGCGCCCGCTACCGGTGGCGGCACCGCCACCTCCCCGATGGGTGGTGGTGGACGTAGCGGCTCTCAAGGCGGCGCGGCGCAAACTTCGCCCTCCAGTACCACTCCAAACGCCGTGCCGAAAGAAGGTACAAATGCTTCGCAGGAAGGTGGCGCGCGTCCGCCCATCAACGGGAGCACGCAGGGTGTCGTAGGGATCTCGAATCTGAAGCTTGAACCCGCGCAGACTGCGGCGCAGGGTTCGGTGTTGAGTTCGGAGAAAAACAACGTGAAGGTTGAAAGTGGCACGATGCTGCTTCTAAAGGTCAACCAGTAAGCACGTTGTCCGTTCGCGAATCTATTCGGAGAGGCGGCTTCCCTGTTAGCTTGCCTCTCTGACAACCCGCGACTAAAGATAGATAAGCGCCCGCCCACCTATTTCCGCAGCAACAAATCCCCTGCGACAAACACAAAGAACAGCACCGAAATGACGCCATTCATGGTGAAAAACGCGGCATTCAGTTTCGACAGGTCGTCAGGCCGGACCAAAGAATGTTCGTAGAGCAGCAGCAAGATCACTGCCAGAACTCCGCAGGCTGCCAACTTGCCCATCCCGAATACAATCAGCAGAGCGACCAGCAGGCCCACCATCACCACGTGAAAACCGCGCGCAATCCACAGCGCGCCGCGAATCCCCACGTATCGCGGAATGGAGTGCAGGCCGCTTTGGCGGTCGAACTCGAAATCCTGGCAGGCGTAGAGAACGTCGAAACCGCCCACCCAGAAAGTCACCGCAGCAGTGAGCAGCAGGATGCGCGGGTCCAGCGAGCCCCGTACCGCGATCCATGCCGCTGATGGCGCAATGCCGAGCGCGAATCCCAGCACGAGATGCGACCAGCGGGTCACCCGTTTCGTGTAGGAGTAAAGCAGCAGCACAGCCAGAGCCACCGGAGAAAGCCAGAGCGCGAGCCGATTCAACTGGCTCGCGGCAACAATGAAAATGGCGCTGGAAACCACCACGAATGTAGCCACAAACGCGGGCGTGAGGTGTCCGGCGGGCAAGGCACGAGCGCTGGTGCGGGGATTGGCGGCGTCGATGGCAGCGTCGGCCCAGCGGTTGAACGCCATCGCGGCAGAGCGCGCTGCGACCATGGCAACCACGATCCATACCAGTTGATGGGACGAAGGAAGTCCTCCGGCCGCCAGCATGGCTCCGCATAGCGCAAACGGGAGCGCGAAGATGGAGTGCTCCCACTTGATCATCTCCAGCGTTACGCGCAGGTTGTGCAGGACGGGCACGGGTAAATTGTAATGCAGGTCCTGCCCCTCAAGGCCTTGCTCGTGTGGCCTCCAACTTCGCGGCATGCGTCACCGAGTCATCGTGAGCGAAGCCGAGGATCCATGTAGTTGACCGGGCGAATGCATAGGTCTTTCGCCTCGCTTCAAGATGACAGGCCACCTCGTGTCGCGGACTCTACGACTCCGATCCCGAAATCAACGGAACAAAGCGGCAGAGTTCGCGCAAGCTGATCTGCGGTTGGCCGTTTTCCATGTGGATCACCTGCAACTGCTGCGAATCAGTCGGACCAACCGGAATGATCATCCGTCCGCCTTCCGCCAGTTGTTCGATCAGCGCATGCGGCACCTCCGGAGCCGCAGCGGAAACGATGATCGCATCGTAGGGCGCACCCTCCGCAAACCCCTGACTTCCATCGCCCACAATCACTCTTACGTTGGTGTAGCCCATGCGGCCGAGCAACTCTCTGGCCGCATCCGCTAGCACAGCATGGCGCTCCACCGAAAAAACCTGCGCCGCCAGTTCGGCGAGCAATGCCGTCAGATAGCCCGATCCGGTGCCAACCTCAAGTACTCTGTCGGCCCGCGTAAGCCCCAAAGCTTCCAACATGCGCGCAACAATGTAAGGCTGAGAGATCGTCTGCCCTTCGCCAATGGGCAGAGGATGATCTTCATACGCCTGATCTCGATAACGTTCAGGCGCGAATTCGTGACGCGGCACCCGCAACATGGCATCCAGCACCTGCTCGTCGCCCACGCCGCGCGCCCGCAGTTGGGACTCGACCATGCGCAGCCGCAAGCACGAGAATGCGGCGGTTTCGCCAGAAGAATTCATGCGGAAGGACTCTGCATCCCGTCAGAACAATTCTATTTCTTGCGCTGTCGAACGCGGACATCGAAGCTCACCACGCCGTTCTGATCGCGCGTGCCCACCACCGAAACATTGCGATTGACGTAGTATTCGCCCTGAATGATCTGCTGCGAACTCTGCGAAACGTTGGTGCTGTAGGTGAGTGAGATATTATTGGCGAACTGCTGCTCGATGGTGACCTGCGGACCCCGCGCCGTGGGATTGGTTTCCGTAGTCAGCCCCTGCGGATCGATCTTGATCCGGCTGACTCCGAAGAGCTTTTGCATGCGGCTGCTCACAGTCGCATTGATCGCCTGGCTGATGATCAGGTTGGTGGCCTCGTCGGTGAACATGCCCTGGCCCGACTGCTGCTGCAACTGCTCCGACTCTTCGCTGGTGCGGCCCAGCGCCAGCAGCGCGATGATGTCCGACTTGGGCAGAGGCGGCTCCGAACGGTAGTTGACCGCCAGCCGATCGGGTGTCCCCGTAACCGTGACGTCGAGATCATAGTTGCGTACGTGAGTTGTAGCTTGCAAGTTCACCTGGGGTTCAATCGCCACCGGATTCGCAAACGTAATATCGCCGCGCTCCAGCCGGAACTTGATGCCGTTGAAAGTCGCGTCCCCTTCCAGAATGTCAGCGCGCCCAAGAACGCTGGGACGCGCCACGGAACCTCGCAGACGTAGATCGGCGTCGCCTGACAATCGCGCTACCGCAGTCTTCATCTGAAGTTCGGGCGCGGTCCGTACGGCCACATCGAGCTTCACGTTATAAAGCGGCGAATTGGCCGGGGTGATCGCCGCCGACTGGCGGCTTCGCTCCAGGTACGAACCAAAATCAAAGCCCGGCGTCACCGCCAACTTCGTGACCAGCACGTCCCCGGAAATCATCGAAACAGAGCGGCTTCCCACCCAGTGCAATTCAGCGGTCGCCGTCGAACTGACGCCCGGCGGATAACGCAGCCGCACCTCTTTCCCCACGGCCGTGAGGTTGAAATTGAGCTGCCGGTTGTAGTTGGTAACGTCGCCTTTCAAATCCAGCGTTCCGCCGCCCGTGCGCGCCGTAAGCTGATCAATATGGACCCGATCCCGCGTGAACGACAGCGAGCCGTTCATCTCGCTGAGGCCGCTGGGCAAACCGGCATAACTGGCGGCGCCGTTCTTGACCTCGATGCTGCCTTGTGGGAGCGGCTCACTCAGCATGCCTCCCAACGTCATATGGATCGTCGTCAGACCGGAAGCGGTCAGATCCGGGACCATGCTGCCCAGCAGTTTAAGGTCAATTTGCCCGTCGGCCGACAGGTCAAGTTCCTGCGCCCCCACGAAGTGAATCGAACCGTGCCCGACGACGTCCGTTCCCTCTCCCGCCAGATGCGCCGGTTCGATGTGAATTGTCTGGTCCGCATATGTAAAACGCACCGGATCCTGGTTGTGCAGCTTGGCATATTCCACGTCGACCGCAACGTCGGTCACGTTTCCATTGAGCGTCCACTGCCGCGGATAACGCAAAGGCCCCTGCATCGTCACCGTACCGCCAAACGCGGAGTGTCCCGTAAGTTGTCCTCCCAAATAGGCGCGCCAAAGGGCATCGAGATCGATATGATCCAGTTGCGCAGAAATGTTCGCAGGATAATCTCCGTGCATCCCAACGCTTCCCTCAATGGAGAGTTTGCCGTGCGGAAATTCGGAGTGCCCGCTCAGGCGCAGTTCGCCGTTCTTCGTCGTGCCCTCAACATCCAGTCCACCCGCGAGTTCGTGGTCGAACGTAAGCTCGTTTACGTGAACGAAGGCGTTGATCTCCGGCGCACTGAGCGTGCCCGACCCCTGCAACGTAAAGTCGGCGCGGCCCTCCACCGGCAAACGGTCAAGATGAAGCTGGCGAACCCGCGATATGTCAAAATTCTTCCCGATCAGGTCAATCCTGAAGCCGCGCGTCGCCGGCGTATAGGCGGCAGTGCCAGAAATGTCGGCGTCCTGATGGGTGAGGTGAATATTGTTGAGAGCAGTCTCGCTCCCGGCAATGCGAAGATCCGCCTCGAACTTCTCGATCGCTTCTCCATACGCCGAGGCATTCGCCGCGTGAATGTGGCCCTGCGCCCGAGGATGCGCCCGCGTGCCTGCAATCTGCACCGACACGTCTGCCGTCCCCGAAACCGGATAGTCGAAACCGGCGAGAGCCGCCGTCGACGCCACGTCCACATTGTGCAGGTTCACGCGTGCTGTGTAGGGGCTGTTTTCGGTGAATTGTCCTCTTTGCAGCACCGCGCTGAGCTCGAAGTCGGCGTTCGTGTCCCCACGACGCAGGGTCCCTCCCCGCAGCGCAAGCTCATTAGAAGAGAATTGAATACTGGCCGCAAGGGAATCCCAATGCACCTGTTGCACCAGTGTGCGCGACGTCGCCGGCATGGTGAATTCGAAGTCTTCCGCTACCAGCGTCCCGGCCACCGTGGGCTCTGAAAACGTGCCTTCGGCAACGCCGTTGAACGTCGCATTCCCGTCCACTCGGAATGGCAGGTTGGTGGGCCCGCCCAGCGCCGTCACCAGCGGACGCCATTCTTCCAGGTTGGAAGTCGAAACGGAAAGGTGCAGCGTCGAGGTAGCCGCCAAAATCCCTGAAGCCCGAACCCGCGACGCCGGCGTAGACAGGCTGAACTGACCGAGTTCCAGCGAATCGCTGCCGCCGAAATACTTACCCTGAGTATGGGCCGTTACGGGTAATTCGCCCTTAGCGGGATGCAGCGGAGGGTTCACGTCCACCGTAAATCCGACCTCAGCATCCTTCCACGATCCTTTCCAGAACGCCTCCACAGTGCCAGTGGCTAATCCTGCCGGGTGAAACCGGCGCAGCGGATGCGCAGGTACATCCAGGGCCACCGCCATCTCTCCGGCGGAAACATCTCGCAGACGAAGATGCACCGCCCCGCTCTGCACTCCCGGCAGCTTCGCTCTCTCACCTTTCTTGGCTGGTGGCCGAGCCGCAGTAATTATGGGAAGGTCGTCCCTGCCCTGCTTCGCTCTTCCCGCCGGCGGCAGCGGTACGCTGTGCAGCCAGTTGTCCACCTGCGCCTCGCCCGTGAAACTCCCGCTAAACAACTTTCCCTGCAGCTTCCACAGCTTGATCTGCTCATCCGTCACCGAATAATCCGACGTCGCACTCGCCCTCTTAATCGCAATCTGAGCGTTCTGCCAGCCGATGTCGCGCAACGCCAGAGTCCCCGCACTGGTGAACTGCTCCAGCGACCAGTGGCCGCTGCCTTTGAACTCGGCCGTACCTTCGCGGAGGTCGTGTCGGCGCGCAATCGCGGCAGCCTCGGCGAGATCGGCGTGAGCGTCATAGCTTCCGTCCAGGTGGGGATTGCGGAAATTGCTGATACGGCCGCTCGCCTCCAGGGATGACCGGCCGGAGTTCCATCTCAAAGATTTGATTTCAGCGAAGGTCGGCCCCAGGCTGAAATCGACTGTAGTCATCCATGCGAATGGACGGAGATCCTCGACCACACTATCGACTTTGCCCACCGTGAGATGGCTTTCATAGCGGCCGCGCAGGAACGAGTAATCCATCTGCAAACCGGTGTCATGAACGGCAAAGTTCAGGGGAATCTTACGGTCCCCCCACAGCATTTCGCCGTTCCGCACCGACAGATGATCAATGGACAGCGCGAACAACTGCTCGATCGGCGTGCTCTCTGAAGCCCTCGCGGTCGTCCTCGGGGCGGGAACATTCGTGGCGCCGTCGAGCCCGACGGCAATGTGGACGACCGGATGTTCGAGAGTCACCGAATGGAAGCCGAACTCAGTGCGCAGAAACGAGATCACTTTTAGCTGCGCGACCAGGCTGTCCGCATGCGCCAGCGGCACGTCGCTTGCAGCTTCCTTCCCATGCACCGTAATGTTGCGCACTTCGACTTGCAGGTGGAAAGGGACAACGTGGAAGCTGCCAATTTCCGCGCGGCCTCCCGTAATCCTCTCCATTTCGGCGACCGTGCGCCTACGCACATAGGCTTGAAAAGAATTTGTGGTGGTGTACCAGAGTGCCGCCAGCACGGCGACGACGATGACACCAGTGGCAAGCAGCAGATATTTCCACCAGCGTCGAGGCCTGGCGGCGGGCTCCGTCACCGCGTCTGTACCCCATCCCCAGCCGCGCTCGCGCCGGGGACGCTCACTTTGCTTTCCGAGCGCAGGGATTGCAGCCAGGAAACCATCAGCTCGTTCACCTTTTCTTGAGTGAGCAACTCGCGGATCTTGGCGGCAACATCGGCCGAGGGGAGCTCGGCTACGATGGGTTGCTTCAACTGCGGGACAAATTTCTCCCGGTAATACGCTTCGATCGTCTTGGAATCAATCTGCACCGCTGGACGTAGGTGGGCATCGACCAGCCGCATGAGATCGATCTGCTGCTGCACATGTGCAACCAGATCTTTTTGCGATAGCCCGAACCTGCCCAGCACCAACTGCCAGCCCTCATCTGTCGCCGCTTCCGCATACTGCTTCCGCGCCTCTGCCACCCGGGCGGCCGCCTCTGACTCGGAGGCATGCTCGAAAGACGCAGACTTCATCTGCTCCCCCAGCAGTTCGTGATCAATCAGACGGTCGAGAACGCTCCGGCGATCATCGTCAGTGAATTGGTTCAGCGTGCGGCCGTTGAGCAGGGCTTCGTAGCACAGCGCTTCGTCCCAGTCGCTCTGCAGAATGATGTGCCCGTTGACCGTGGCCACGATGCGGTCGATCACCTGGCCGGCTCGGGCGGACGGCAGCATCATCGCGCTCACAAACAAAGCGAGCGCCACCACTGCGACCATTTTCTTTGTACGAACTCTATCCATCAGAATGGCTGGCCTATGCTGAAAAATACGTTGAAATGACGCAGGCGAGGCGTCTCAAAAGTTATCGGCTGTCCCGACGAATCAAAACTGTTCCCTTGAAAATATCTGGTCGGATTAAGATTGTACCCGAAGTCAAAACGCAATGGCCCTATGGGGGTCTTGTACCGCAACCCCACCCCGAGCGCCTGTGAAGTGTAATCATAACCGGATTTATTGAATTGGGTGTAACACTGGTGGTTCGGTGTACCACCGCTGAGCAGACACTGAGCCGGATCAGGCTGGTGCCAGCGCATCAATCCCTTCAACATATCGTGCGGCGCTGTGAACACATTCCCCATATCGTGAAAAATGGCAAAGCCGAATCCCTCCCCCAGATAGGGCAGAGTAGTCTGGGGAAAGCGCAGTTCCAGGTTGTTAACGAAAAGCGCCGTACCGCCGACGGGAAAACCTGAGCCCGGATCTCGAGGGCCTGCCTGATTTAACCCGAATCCGCGATGAGAGTTGCCGCCCCCGGCGAAGAATTGTTCGGGAAGCGGTATCAATGAAATCCCCTCGCATATGGACTCGTTAGTATTGGGATTCGTGGGACATGCTCCCGGGGTCACGACCCTGGTACCTCCGAAGGGCTGTTGCAAGCCAATGCTTGTCGAACGGGCAAATACAAACTGATGTCCGGCCTTACCCCTTCTTCCAAACGCATAATAGGTGGAATGCTGGCCGAGTGCGCGACCGAAATCGGCTTCCGAGCCGAAGTAGGTGGCAGAGGCAAAACCATCCAGCGTGAAATAGCTTCCCTTGGTGCTTTCCAGGGGATTGTCCCGCTTATCATGGATAAAAGTGAAACCCGGTCCGCCCACGCGGGCTGGGAGAGAGAGCAGCGTAATCTCGCCAGGTGAAAATCCTTTCGCGGGGAAATGGCTGGCTTTCACGAGACGAAAATCGAACCGATACGTCATCGCATTCGGTCCCGGCCGGGTCCCAGGCTCCGTACCGGAGTTTCCGAACTGCTGCCGCAAGTCGATTTTTCCCTCGAGTCTCTGCGAAGTAAACGTAGCCACATCCAGACTGTTGTCGTAAAAAGCGGTGTAGATCAGCTTGAACTTATCGTTATCGAAGAGCTTCGGAATGGCGTAACTTACCAGCCCACGCTGTTGCAGTCGTCCCACATGGGACTGGAACGTCAAGGTCTGATTGCGCCCGCCAACGTTCAGCCGCGTCACATCGAACTCAACTCGGGGGCTTACTCCCGTGGTCCCCTGCGGCGCTGTCGACCCCGCCGGTTGCCCCGTCTGGAACTCTAATCCAATTCCATAGGTGAAGGTGTAGCGCTTGGCCTCCTGCACCTGCACCAGTACATTTTTTTGGGGATCGGTTCCCTCAGGGTTCTGCACCGCCGTATCCACCTGGCTGAAGATGCCCAGATCGTAAAGCCGGGTCTGCGTGCCGAGAAGATCCTGCTGGCTGAGCGGTTTTCCCTCGTGAACCTGCAATTCTCGCTGCAGGACGTAGTCGCGCGTATGTTCGGTTCCGGCAACCATCACCCGATTCACCGTGAAGCGCTCCCCTTCCTGAATGGTGTACGTTACGTCTTCGCGATTGGGCTGATGTTCGGAAGGCTTTGTGGTGATCTCAAGCGTGGCATTGGGAAATCCATGATCGAAGTAAAAATTAAGGATCCTCTCCCGATCGTTCGCCAGATCCTGTTCGGCATACGGCTGGCCCGGCTGTGTGCTCAGTTCGGGCAGTTCGTTGACCGCGATTTTCTGGGTGCCCAGAACATGGAGCCCGCCCACGCGCGTTCGGACTCCTTCTTCGATGTGAATATGAACTGCCAGCTTATTTGCCACTCCGTGGTAGTTGTCGTCCACTTTGGTTTGAATCTGGACCTGGCGGAAACCGCTGGACCGGTACAGCTCTTCCAAAGTCGCGACATCACTCTTGAGCAGGGATTCGCTGTAGCGTCCATGGCTCAGGAAGCGGCTGGCCGCCTGAATCTGCAGGTACGATCGCAGCTTCGCCGTGTCCAGAAAATCCCTGTTGCCGGTGATCTCCACCAGAACCAGTTTATGCAGGGTCCCGGGATCGATCTGGTAGATCACCCGCATGGTCTTCGCGTCGGTTTCCTTCTGAATGTCCACCTTGGCCTCGAAGTGGCCGCGCGTCTGCATGTAATTGAGCAGGTTCCGCCTGCCTTCATTCAGCAAATCATCATCCACAGCATTCTCTTCGTAGACCGGAATTTCCTTCCTCAGTACACCGCGGCTGATGTGGTAACCGCGGGCGTAAATCACCACCACCGGACCCGGATCGATCTGGAAGGTGAAGTCAACACTATTGGTCTCTGGATGGTATAGCTGCTCGGCAATGGAAACCTGCGCCAACGCGCGATTTTGCTTCTGGAATTTCTTGCGCAGCCGTTGCAGCGAACCCCTCACTCGCTCGCCGGTAAGCCGGTCACCGCGATTCATGTGCGCCTTATCCTGCACTTCCAAAGATGACAGACCGGATGTGCCAGTGACCTTCACCTCACCCACCCGCGCCTGCTCACCCCGGCTGATATGGAAGAGAATATTCACCTGCTGCGTCGCCGGGTTCGACACACTCTCGGCGGTGACTCGCGCCCGGTAGTAACCGTTCTCCTGCATGAGTTGCCGAACGTTCTCCAGCGCGCGTTCCAATTTCTCCTGCGTATACAGTTCTCCCAACTGCAACTTCGACGAGTTGACGATCTGGTTCGAAGTGGGACGGGCGGGCGCGCCCTCCACCTCAACCGCGCCCACAAAAAAGTTAGCCGCGGTCGTGAAGGCGAGCGTTACGCCCTCGCCCGATGGCGCAACCACCGCTTGGATGTCGGCAAAGCGCCCGGTAGCATACAGCGTGCGAATGCTCTCGCGGACGCGCCCGCGATCCAACGGTTCTCCCACCTTCTGCGGCAGCAACTGCAGGATGTGTTCGCGATCGCGTTCCGCCGCGCCGGGAATCTCGATGGATTGGACAACCTTCCCTTCATACCCGGAAATCCCAGCCTGAGACGGCAGTTGCGCCTCTTGCTGCACCGTGGGACCGGACTTCAACTGAGATGGACCCGATTGGATTGGACTCGATGGAGATGGATTCGCTCGCGACGTATTCTCTTGAGACGCAGAGGATCCACCCGCCTGCACCGCAGTCCCCGACGCATTCTCCGACGCGACGACCGCAAACCACAGCAGGATCATCGTGGTCAGTAGTGTCGCGTACGGTTTCAGAAAAAGTGTCCTTGGGCCCGGGCGCGATTTGACTTCGATGGAATGCGCCCGGCTGTTTTTACTCGAACTGTTCCGGCTCCGGGCCTTCAAATCGAGCCCAGCATTGGCAATCATCCACCGCCAAGCCAGCCACTTATAATAAAGGTTTTACAGCCGTGACACTGGTGACCTCTTTGGCACAGCAGACGCAACCGAACGAACGAATTGCGATGTCGCAACGGAATTCTCCCCTGGATGAACGCTATTCGCGCCAGATCCTGTTCCGCGGCATCGGCTCTGAAGGCCAGCGAAAACTGGCAACCGCCCGAGTGGCGATCGTCGGATGCGGCGCTACCGGCTCCGCCTTGGCCGGACTGCTGGCTCGTGCAGGCGTAGGAACTTTGCGCGTCGTCGATCGGGACTACGTCGAGCCCAGTAACCTGCAACGCCAGTCGCTCTTCGATGAGATGGATGCCGCGGAGTCTCTTCCCAAGGCCATTGCCGCCGCCCGCAAGATCGCCGCCTTCAACTCTCAGATTGTGATTGAACCGAAGGTTGAAGATCTCGTTCCCGCAAATATTGAAGCCTTGCTTGACGGAATGTCGTTGATCCTCGACGGCACCGACAACTTCGAAACTCGTTACTTGATCAATGACTACGCCGTGGACCGCTCTCTTCCGTGGATTTATTCGGCTGCGGTGGGAAGCTACGCCGTCACCTTGAACGTGCTGCCCGGTCAAACCGCCTGTCTGGCCTGCCTTTTTCCGGACTCGCCCGGAGGTATGGTCGAAACTTGCGAGACTTCCGGGATTCTCAACTCGGCAGTGAGCCTCGTAGCCTCGGTCGCCGCGACCGAGGCGCTCAAACTCCTGGTCGCTGGCCCGAACGCTCCCCAATTGCGGCGCACTTTGCTTTCCTTCGACGTCTGGACGAACGAGCACGCCGAAATCTCTGCCGCCAAGCCCCGTCCCGGCTGCCGCGCCTGCGGTGAGCGCGATCTTATCCATCTCGCCGGCGAAGGCCGCCCGCACATCACCCTGTGCGGCAGAAATTCCGTGCAAATTCATGAGCGCCAGCGCCCCATCGATTTCGCCGAGATGGACCGTCGCCTGCAGCCCCACGGCGTAGTCCGTCACAACGACTTCGTCCTGAAATTCTGGCACGACCCCTACGAGCTAACCCTGTTTCCCGACGGCCGCGCCATCATCAAAGGCACCACCGACACGGCCGTCGCGCGCAGTCTCTATGCGCGCTATATCGGAAGCTAAACCGCTAAAAGGTATCTCATAAATGATTTTCGGAAGGGCACGGCTTTAGCCGTGCCGCTCGTAGCCTCAAATGACGCGGGTTTCAACCCCTGAGGTTCGATTCATTCATGAGATCGCTTCTAGCACTGATCGTCGATCTTGGCCAGAGCTCAGTCAACGGTCAGAATAAGTACGCTGCTGTTCCCTCCGCTTGTACAGCCCAAGTCTCCGGTACTCCCGCTCGGAGTCTGCACCATAACCTTCACCGGTCCAGCGCCGGATATCACGTCGGTCGTAAGCTTCACTTTCAGTTGCTGATCGCTGACCACGGTCGCGCTTAGAGGCGTCGAGTTAATCAGGACTTCCGACGCCGAAACAAAGTGGCTACCATTCACGGTAAGCATAGAGCCCTGCTGCACCTCAGCAAACGTCATCGTGCTGGGCGAAAGGGAGCCGATAAGCGGCGCCGGCCTGGCACTCCCGCACAACGGGTTGAGGGTGTTGTTGCAGCCAAGGATCGAGACAGCGAGAGCAAATAGGCAGGCACAGGACAGACCACAAGTCCGCAAACGCATGGGAGACACTCCTTTAGATGGGATTCCCCGTCCGGTTGTTTGAGCACAAACCTCCGAATCTGGGGCCGAAATCGTTGTTCGGACAGATGCAGGCCGAGTGCCAATGTAAGGCGGCCCGCGGCAATCTCTTAATTGCATTCTTTTTAGGAAGTTAAGCGAGGACACGGCAGGTTGAATGTGCCGCCACTCGCCGCTCGGGTGGCCCAGTTCCACCACAGGTGGTGGTTTTCGGCCAAGGGTCTGCGATCTAAGTGTGGCCATCAAAACCCGGCCGTCAACCAGCCCTCAGCCCAGCGCGATTTTCGCTGCTTCGGGTGACTCGAAGCTGTCCTGGCGGCACTTTGTTTAGCTACTTTCCGTCGCAAAAATGAGGCAGTGTGGAGCGATGGATGCTGATGGGAGAGCCAAATGTCGGGGTCAGAGTGCTCAGTTTGAGGTTACTCGAAGAAGTACTAAAACATTTGCAGTACATATTGTTTTAGTCGGGGATGTGCCCTTACGATGGCGTCCATGATCAAGCTACGACATCAACAACCATCGCTGTGGCACTCAGGCTTAGCGGCGGACATCGAGGATTTGTGGGAGCCGTGGATGCGGCTGGTGGACGGTCTGCTGGAAGATGAGCAACTGCTGGAGACAATTTATGAGGCGCAAGGCGAACGGTATCCGCAGAGCCGCAGGCGGGGCCGCGAGCAAACGCCGGCCGAAGTGGTGTTGCGTCTGCTGCTGTTGAAACACATTCGCAACTGGAGCTATGACGTGCTGGAGCGAGAAGTGCGCGCCAATCTGGTGTATCGCGCGTTTACGCGGGTGGGAGACGGGAAAGTGCCGGATGCCAAGACCATGGCGCGGCTGGGGCAGCTCATCGGGCCGGAAGTGATCGAGGAGTTGCATCAGCGGATCGTGCAATTGGCGCAAGAACACGGAGTGACGCGTGGGCGAAAGCTGCGGGTCGATACCACGGTGGTGGAAACCAACATCCACTATCCGACCGACAGCAGTTTGTTGGGGGACGGCACGCGGGTGCTGACGCGGACGATGAAGAAGATCGAGCAGAAAGCCGGCGGCCTGAAGCGCAAGGTGCGGGATCGCATGCGGAGTGTGCGGAAGCAGGTTCTGGCGATTGCCCTATCGACCCGGTACCTGGGTCCGGAAGGAGAAGCGCGCAGAAAGAAGCAGTATGGAGAACTGCTGAGTTTAACCCGGAAAATCGTAAACCAAGCGCAACGCATATTAGAAGAGGTGAAGAAAGTTCCGCGTGCTGGTCGCGTTGCCCTGGGAAGCTTAGTGGAAACGCTGGCCACGATGACGGGGCGGGTGCAGCAAGTCATGAAACAGACCAAGCTGCGAATCTTTGCCGGAGTGACCAAGTCGCAGGAAAAGATCGCGAGCATGTTTGAGCCGCACACGGAAATCATTCGCAAAGGCAAGGCCAGCAAGCCGACCGAGTTTGGCAAACTGGTCAAGATTCAGGAAGCGGAAAATCAGATTATCAGTCACTACGAAGTGTTCGCTGAGCGTCCCAGCGACCGCCAGTTGTTAGTGCCGTCGATCGAGGTTCACCAGCGGAGATTCGGCCGCATTCCGGCGCTGGTGGCCGCGGATGCGGGATTCCACTCGCAGCAGAATGAAAAAACTGCCGGTGCCATGGGAGTGCGATGGCTTTCGGTGCCGAATCAGAAGACCAAGAGTGCGGAACGCAAACGTCTTTATCGGCAGCGCTGGTTTCGTCGTGGACAACGGTGGCGAACCGGATGCGAGGGTCGTATCAGCGTGCTGAAACGGAGACACGGGATGCGGCGTTGTTTGTATCGCGGATTCCACGGCATGCAGCGCTGGGTTGGGCTCAGTGTGATTGCCGACAATGTGATTCAGATCGGGCGTTGTCTCGCCCCACAGGCAACATGAATAACAATACGCGCTCGGCTATTCCGGTTGAGCCGAGCGGCACAAAAGTGATCACCAGAAGCGGCTCACTTCGGATCGTAAACAACCGGAAGCGTCTCAGAAACCGCATTTTTGCGACGGAAAGTAGCTAGAAGCCAGCAACTAGGAGCTAGAAGCTACTCTCTGCTAATCTTCTCTGCTCGTCATCCCCCGGAGTTCAATCTGCTCGGAAAAGAGCGCTGATGCACGAAACCCTTCGTCCTGAGCCCAGCCGCCTGTATCGCTGGATGGTACTGGTCTTCCTCAGCTTGGCCATGTTTGGCAGCTACTATGCCTACGACGCGCTCAGCCCTCTGGCCGACGTGTTAAAGCAACAACTCGGCTTCTCGGATGAGAATATCGGCCTGCTCCAGGCGATCTACAGCTTTCCAAACATCTTTACCGTCGTGATCGGCGGCTTCATCATCGACCGCCTCGGTTTACGAAAATCTCTGATGATCTTCGGCGTACTCTGCCTGATCGGCCCCGCCATCACCGCGTCTTCAGGTCACCTCTCGGTCATGGCAGCGGGACGCCTCATCTTCGGCATGGGAGCCGAATCTTTGAATGTCGCGGTCACCGCCGCGCTCGCCCGGTGGTTTAAAGGCAAAGAGCTGAGTTTCGCTTTCGGCATCAACCTCACCATCTGCCGCCTGGGTTCTTTCGCCGCCCTGAACTCCCCCACATGGGCACGCGCCGCTTATGCTAACTGGCGCTGGCCGTTTCTGATTGCCCTGGGCCTCTCCGCTTTTTGCGTCGTGGGCGCAATCATCTACTGGATCATGGAGGTGCAGGCGGAGAAAAGCTTCCACCTCGGCGAAGCGTCTACCGACAAGGTCGTCTTTGCCGATCTGTTCAAGTTTGGTGTCAGCTATTGGTACATCGTCGCTCTTTGCGTCACTTTCTACTCCGCCATCTTCCCCTTCCAGACGTTCGCGGTGAAATTTTTCATCGAGGCGCATGGCACTTCGAGGGAGTTCGGTGGATTCTTGTCGAGCATGCTGACCCTCTTTGCCATGATTGCAACTCCGCTATTCGGCCTCTGGGTCGACCGCATCGGCAAGCGTGCCCTGCTGATGATGTTCGGTTCCATGCTCCTCATCCCCGTCTACCTGATGATGGCCTATACTCACGTGAACTTGTATGTACCGATGGCGCTCATGGGCGTGGCGTTCTCGCTGATTCCCGCCGTGATGTGGCCTTCAGTCGCCTATATCGTGGATCAATCCAAGCTGGGAACAGCGTACGGACTGATGACGATGATCCAGAACATTGGCCTGTTCGGATTCAACCTGATGGTTGGCTGGGCTAATGATTACAGCCACGCTGGCCCCGATCACCCCAGCGGCTACAACCTCGGAATGTGGATCTTTTCCATCTTGGGATTCCTAGGCCTGACCTTCGCTTTCCTGCTCCGACAGCGCGAGTTAGGGCCGCATGGACACCGACTGGAGACGATCACCACCAGCCACAACTAATGTTTTTGGCGCTAACAGATTTACCAATTTCCGAAGATCGCGACTCTAATTTTGGAATCGGGTTTATAGCTCCGACCGAAGAGCTGTTTAACCCCGAGCAAGCAAAGGATTTCGGGAGGTGGAGCATCGAACCGTAGAATCCCAAGATCGGTAGAATTGCTCTGATATTCTGAATACAGGGATTACCTTAGTTCCTCGCAATCGGCTCGCAAGCCATACAACGCAAAGATAGTTAGCCGCATCTCACGGGGTGCGGCCGGAAAAGGCGACTTGACCGACCCAGTACAGCGACAGGGCAACGACTGGAGCGAAGCCGAGCTCATCGAAAAGGCCAAGCAAGGGAACGCCCAGGCGTTCCAGGCTCTCTACGATAAGCATAAGCGGCGGGTGTATTCGCTCTGTCTGCGCATGACGGCGAACACTGCCGAAGCTGAGGATCTGACCCAGGAAGCGTTCCTGCAGCTCTACCGTAAGATTGGGACGTTTCGTGGTGAGTCGGCATTTTCGACCTGGCTGCATCGCCTGTCAGTGAACGTGGTGCTGATGCACCTGAGAAAGAAGAGCCTTCCGGTGGTTTCGCTCGAAGAAACCACGCAAGGCGGCGAAGAAGATACGCCGAAGAAAGATTTCGGGGCAGAAGATTTGGCGTTGGCCGGATCCATTGACCGGCTGCAGTTACAAAAAGCAGTCGACGATCTCCCTCCCGGTTACCGCACGATTTTTGTCCTTCACGACGTGGAAGGTTACGAACATAATGAGATCGCGACCATTGTGGGTTGCTCCATCGGCAACAGCAAATCGCAGCTGCACAAAGCACGCATGAAGCTGCGTGATCTGCTCAAGATGAAGCGCGCCGACAAGGCCGAGAAATCCTGAGCGGCGCGAGTCGTAAGCTTCGGGCGGTACGTTTTGACGATTTACGTGAGCCGGCACAGACTGGACACGGCACTAACTTTGGCTGCAGCGCAACGCTGCCAGCTGATTTGAAATGGCAGTACATTGGTCCGATCAGAGGCTTGGGGAGAGCGGTATGAATTGCTTTGAGTTGCAAGCGAGCCTGGTGGAGATCGAAGACGGCCGAAGCGCCCAACAGCGGGATCATCTGAAAACCTGCCCGGAGTGCTCAGCTCTGGTCACCGAATTGATCCTTATAGCCTCCACCGCAGTCGAACTGCGCGCGGTCGATGAGCCCGGTCCCCACGTTTGGAAATCCATCGAAAGCACCTTGCGCAAAGAGGGAGTCATTCGCCCCCAGCGTGCGAACCGCTCCCTTTTGCCTTCACTCAGCAGCCGCTGGGGCTGGGCACGCTGGATGGTCCCCGCGGCCGCCGCCTTGCTGATCACAGCGGGCTTATATGTTCGCCAGCATTCACTCTCCCATCAGCTTGCCCTCAACACCCCGCCGGCTGCAGCCGTTTCCGATCTGGCGATTGCGGGCCTGAACGACGACGACTTGTTGCTGGAAGTGGCCCAGCAGTCGCCGGCCTTAAAGGCTCAGTACACCGACAATCTTCGCCGCGTCAACGAGTACATTCAGGACGCGAAGGGCGTGGTCGCCGCCAATCCGAACGACGAGGAAGCTCGCCGCTCGCTGATGGAGGCCTATGAGCAAAAGGCCATGCTTTTTGAGCTAGCCATGGATCGTTCTTTGCCATAATGTAAGCAATTCTCGACCCGCCAGCCTTGCGCTGCGCGGACCGACAGGGGCATTCGGGGGGAGATTTAATGAGCGGGCGCGCAATCCAACTTGTCGCAATCAGCGCGATGCTGGCCGGGACGCTGGTAGCCGAGAGCCACAAGGAATATCGCTTTAACGTAGGCCCCAAGGCCGGTGTTTCCGTCAACAATCCCTACGGCTCGATCTCCGTCAAACCCTCGACTGGCAACGTCGTCGTGATCAGTGCCTTGCTCTATTCCGACAAAGTCGAAGTCGACAAAAATCTGGTCGGCAATCGTGTCGAGGTCCAATCCCACCTGCTCCCCGGCGCCGACGCCCAGTCCGGACGCGTGGATTACGAAATCCTCGTGCCCGCCGATGCCAGTATCACCTTGCACTCCAGCACAGGTCCCCTGCGCGCCGAAAGACTTCACGGGGATGTAACCCTGGAAGGCGCCGCCGCCACCGTCGAGGTCCGCGACATCACTGGCGCCCACGTGCACGTGAAAACCCTGAATGGTCCCGTCACCCTCACCAATGTGCAGGACGGCCATGTCGAAGTTGACTCCTTGAGCGGCGAAGTCACTCTCAACGGCGTCACCGGACCTCTGGTGCAGGTGATCTCCACCAGCGGGAGTATCAACTACATTGGCGACTTTGGCGACCGCGGCGAGTACCGCCTGACCAGCCACAGCGGCAACATCGAAGCCACGGTGCCAGAGTCTACTTCCGCCGACGTGAGTGCGCGCTCCGTGCGCGGTGAAGTGCACGACGATATTCCTCTCCAACCCAAGACCCACACCTGGTTCGTCGTCAAAGAGGGCAGTGCCTTCTGGGGTACCATGGGCCGAGCCGCGGTCTCATCGACCGTGGTGCTGCGCAGCTTCAGTGGTAAAATTCACCTTAGAAAACGCACCGCAAAATAGCCACGAACAGCTAACTTTTGACCAAGGCTTCTGGCAAAACGGTGAAGGCGACGCCACGCACCCGTGTGCGGCCCAAACGGTCGTCCACCGTGGCCCTCGCTCTTCCGGGCAACGCTGTGTTTCTGGTCGGTTTCATGGGAGCCGGCAAAAGCAGTGTGGGCCGCGTCCTCGGACAGCGGCTGAATTGGATCTTTGAAGATCTCGACGACCGCATCGAGGCGCGGGAAGGGCGAACGGTAGCGGACATTTTCCGCGATTCAGGAGAATCCGAATTCCGCCGGGCCGAGCAGGCAGCTCTGCAACAAGTACTCGAAGAGTTGCGCGGCGGAGTCGCCAGAATCGTAGCCCTTGGCGGCGGAGCCTTCGTGCAGAAACAAAACGCGGCGCTGCTGAGTGCATCTGGCGTGCCAACGGTTTTTCTGGACGCTCCGGTGGACGAATTGTGGCAGCGCTGCTGCTCGCAGGCCAGCCAGACTGGGACCCAACGTCCTTTGCTCCGCAGCCTAAAGGCGTTTCGCAAGCTCTACGAGACTCGGCGCAGAGACTACTCGAAGGCGTCCTTGCAGATTCAAACGCGAAGCCGTACGGTGGATACGATCGTGGCCGAGATTGCGGAAACGCTGGGCCTGAAAAAAATCGCGATGCGCACGGAACCAGGAGAAGTCGAGTGAAGTTTGAAACACCAATGCGCCGTGCCGCCGCCCTGCTGTTGATTTCTTCCTTTGCAGCCTTCCCCGGTGCAAACGCGGCAGACAAGAAAGACAAGGCGAAACCCGCCCCCATGCAAACCGTCGACTCCGGTTCGTTCGGAATCTTCATCAAGGGCCAGCGAGTCGCCACCGAGACCTTCAAGATAGAACAGCAAAACGGCGCCAGCGTCATCAAGTCGCAGCTCAAGGCAGCGTCCGGCGCAGATGCCGCCAGTCAGAAGTCGGAAATGGAAATGACTGCCAACGGCGAGTTGCTGCGCTACGAATGGAGCCAGTCCTCCGGCGGCTCCCTGACCGTGTCTCCGAGCAACGATTTTCTGATGGAGAGAATGACCGCGAGCGGCATCGGCAAGCCCGCCGAACAGCCTTTCCTGATGCCCAGCACGACCGCGATTCTTGATAACAATTTCTTTGTGCTCCGCGAAGTGCTGGCCTGGCGCTACCTCGGTGCCGCCTGCAAGCCTGAGGGCGGAACCCTGAAATGCCAGCAGGGCGCCGTGCAGTTCGGCGCGCTCGTGCCCCAAGATCATATTTCCATCAGCGTCCGCATGGAACTCGTAGGCAAAGAAAAAATCACCATCCGCGGCGCGGAGCACGAACTGCTGCGCCTCAACCTGACCGGAGAAGATTTTCAGTGGGCTCTCTGGGTAGACGATCACGATCAGTTCAAGCTCATACGGGTGGCGATTCCTGCCGATAGTACGGAAGTGGTCCGGGATTAAGGCTGTGCCTCCCCGGCGGCAGAATCGAGATCGCCCTGGAAAACTTATTGCTGCTGGCTGACTCACGTACGGCGCGGGTTCTGGTCACGGTGCTGCTCTTCGCGCTGGGGCTGGGGTTTCTCTACGTGGCCCGCGCCACTCTGATCGCCTTTCTGTTCGCTATCTTCTTCGCCTACCTGATGAGCCCGCTGGTGAACTCCCTGGAGAAGGTGCTGAAGGGCCGCACGCTGGCGATCGCAGTGATCTACACGCTGCTACTGGCACTCGTCGTAGTGTTCTTCGTGTTGGTAGGTCCAAGCGTGACCCGCGAGGGAGCACGGTTGGGAGAATCGATCCCTAACCTGCTGGCACAGCTTAATTCCGGAGGGATCACCGAGCAACTACGGCAACAGCACGGCTGGAGCCGCACCACCACCGATTTCGTGCAATCGTTTCTGGTCACCCACAGCGATGACATCACGCAACTGGCGCAGCGTATCGGTCTCCGCGTTGCCGAAGTCGCGAAGCAGGCCTGGCTGTTCTTCGTGGTGCCCCTCCTGTCGATCTTCTTCCTGAAAGATGGCCGCTCCTTTAGCGACTTCCTGCTCTCCACCATCCAATCGCGGCCGCAGCGCGAGTTTCTGGAGAACGTGCTCAACGATCTCAACCAGATGCTCGCCCACTTCATCCGCGCACAACTGAGTCTGGCCGCTCTGACACTGCTCATGTATTCCGCGTTTCTCGGCCTGATGCGGGTTCCTTACGCTCTGGTTCTCGGCACCGTGGGCGGAGTGCTGGAATTTATTCCCGTGGTTGGCCCTCTGGCCGCCGCCCTGGTCATTGTGAGCGTGGCGCTGTTGATGAGCTACAAACACTGGCTGATCCTCATCATTTTTCTCGGTATCTGGCGCTTGCTCCAGGACTACGTTTCTTCTCCCCGCATCATGGGCGAGAGCATGGAACTGCATCCTCTGGCCGCGATCTTCGGTGTCATGGCCGGAGGCGAAGTCGCCGGCATCCTGGGCATCTACCTTTCCATTCCCGTGATGGCCAGTCTGCGCATCGTTTTGCGGCGCTGGCGCCTGTATGCCGAGAAGAAGAAGTTCGGCCCTCTCACCGAATATCCGTTCCGAGGTCAAGAGACGCACCGTCCGTAGCTGGCCATCGCCGTTCTGGTGAGTTGCAGAAAGCGTCCCGTTCCTAACAGAATGCGGTTGGGATGCGCCAGCCGCGAGGCGGCACAAGAATGCAGCCCCGGCCTGCCCTGGGCTTGCCGAAGGGTCGCAAGACGTGGGTAGGCAAGCCGACAATCAGCAAGCCCCGGAAGGGCGGAAGAAAATGCGACGCACTCACGCGCCAAGAGAAGTCACGTTTGGCTGGCCGCCTTTCCCCGCTACTGTCCCGCCCCGGCCCCGGCCATCTTGTCCACCGCCACCTTCCGCAGAAATTCCGCCGCATCCTCCGGCAGAACCGTGTTGATGAACATTCCCGAACCCAACTCAAAGCCGGCTACGCGCGTCAGCCGTGGGATCACACTGACATACCAGTGAAAGTGCCGCGCCCCGGCATATTCCGCCGGGCCGCTTCGCACCGTGAAGTTCAAGTCAGGATTTTCCAGCCCTACGTAGATCTTCGCCAGCAAAGTCCGTAGAACGCGAGCCAGATCGGTCACCTCCATTTCGGAGATGTCTCCGAAGCTGGCCATGTGGCGGAGCGGGAAAATGTGCGTGGCAAACGGCGTGGCCGAAGCGAACACTTCCATCGCCACAAAGCGCTCGCTCTTGAGCACAATGCGCGTCTGGTCCTCCACCTCACGCTCCACCATGTGGCAGAACATGCATTCCCCCACGTCGTCATAGTGGCGCAGCGCCTCGAACAACCGGTGCCGTACCTGGCTCGGGATCATCGGCGTCGCAATCAGTTGCGAATGTGGATGCTGCAGGCTCGCGCCCGCGTCCGTTCCATGATTCTTGAAGATCGTGATGTGGTTCACGCGGTGGTCCGTGCTGAGCGCCTGGTAGCGTTGTTTGTACACGCGCAGGATGCTGGCCACGTGCTCATCCGGCAACATGGCCATGCAGCGGGAGTGGTCCGGACTGTCGATGATGACTTCGTGAAAGCCGAAGCCATCAATGCGCCGCCGCAAGTGCTGCAGGCTGCGCGTGGGCTGAACTTCGCTCGACAACGCGGCAAACTTGTTGGGAATCACTCGTACCGCCCACGGCTCGCTGTTGGCGGGAGACCGCAGCACCTCCGGCGGCGTTTTGCTTTCGTTGCCGGGACAAAATGGACAGCTTTCCACAAACGCCGGTACCGCCTGCACCGCGCGATGCGTAGCCAACTCCTCGGGCCGCTTGGCCCGTTCCGTGGCGATAATGACCCATTCCTTGGTGAAAAAGTTCTGCCGTAGCTCGGGCATGTGAATCCCTCCAGATTCTCCTATCGGCAGAAGGAAGCGAGTTCTGCAGTAATCCGAATTCCGGCGGAGGTGGTCCTCCTTTCGCTACTTGCGAACGCTCATGCTCACGTTGGAAGCTGATGGTGGCGTCATTCCTACCCCCGAGCCAACGCCAGGGCGGAGGAATCTGCCGCTTTGTCATTCCGACCCCCGTGCCAACGCGAGGGGCGGAGGAATCTGCTTTCCCTCGACTGTTATAGAATTCCAAGTATTCTATGAACCGCAAAATTCCTATCGGTATTCTCGGCGCCACCGGCGTCGTCGGCCAGAGATTCATCCAGATGCTGGAGCACCACCCTTGGTTCGAAGTGACCTGGCTGGCCGCTTCCGACCGCTCCGAGGGCAAGCCTTATGCCGAAGCAGCGCGCTGGAAGCTCAAGACTCCGATTCCGTCCGCAGTCGCCGCCATGACGGTCGTCGCCGGCCACTCCTGCGGGCGCGCCGAAAATTATTTTTGCCGCCCTCGACGCTTCCATTGCAGCCGAACTCGAGCCCCGTTTTGCCGACGCCGGCTGCGCCGTGGTCTCGAACTCGAGCGCCCTGCGCATGCAGGAAGACGTGCCGCTCGTAATTCCCGAAGTCAACGCCGGACACATCAAGCTCATCGACGTACAAGCCTGGCGAAAGAAATCCGGCGGCTACGTCGTCACCAACCCCAACTGCTCGGCGATCGGTCTGGTGCTGGCTCTGGCGCCCCTTCACCAGAAGTTTGGTCTCGAAACCGTCATGGCCGTGACCATGCAGGCCATCAGCGGCGCGGGATATCCCGGCGTCGCCTCGCTCGACATCCTCGGCAATGTGATCCCCTACATCCGCAACGAGGAAGAAAAAATGGAGGAGGAAACCAAGAAACTGCTCGGCCGGCTCAATGGCTCAAAGATCATTCCCGGCGCATTCGCCATGAGCGCGCAATGCAACCGCGTCGCCGTCGAAGACGGACACACCGAATCAGTTTCCATCCGCCTGAAAACCAAAGCCAAGCCGCAGGAAATCATTGCCGCCTGGAACAGCTATCGCAGCGAGCCCCAGGAATTGAAATTGCCCAGCGCTCCCCAGCGCCCCGTCGTGTACCTCGAAGCCCCCGATCGTCCCCAGCCTCGCTTCGACATCGATATGGGCGCTGGCATGACCACTGCCGTCGGTCGTCTGCGCCCCTGCGGCGTGCTCGACTGGAAATTCACCGTGCTCTCCCACAACACCATCCGCGGAGCCGCCGGCGCCGCCGTCCTCAACGCCGAACTCCTGAAAGCCAAAGGCTACCTGGGCAAGGAATACGCGGGATGAAGAGTCGCCCCAGCTTTACCGTAGCGCCGCCGTCCCGGCGGCTGTCGCGGGAGCCTGCCCTGAGCTTGTCGAAGGGGCGTCCCGCCCGCGCACCTGGAACGTCCGATCCGCGGCAATTTCCAGTCGCAACTCTCTCCAGGAAGTCCCGCCCATGATCGTCATGAAGTTCGGCGGCACTTCCGTCGAAGACGCCAAGGCCATCGACCGCGTCGCCTCGATCGCGCAGGGACGCCTGGCGCAGAAGCCTGTCGTCGTGGTCAGCGCCATGGCTAAGGTCACCGACACCCTGCTGACCATGGCGAAGGCCGCCGGCGCCGGCGAGCGCAAGACCGCCCTCAAACTCTGCCGTTCGCTCCAGGAACGTCACTACAACACCGCCAGCGAACTGCTGGGCACTGCGCTCTTCACGGAATTCCATTCCGAACTGGGCGCGGACTTCGAAGCGCTCGACGAACTGCTGCGCGGCATTTCCGCCGTCGGCGAAATCACTCCCCGCACCACCGACCACGTCGCCGCCTTCGGCGAAATGCTTTCCAGCAAAATCGTCGCGG
The DNA here is from genome assembly GCA_963791515.1 of uncultured Acidobacteriaceae bacterium. Lineage (GTDB taxonomy): Bacteria > Acidobacteriota > Terriglobia > Terriglobales > Acidobacteriaceae > Sulfotelmatobacter. The sequence goes on from CAWBSS010000004.1 coordinate 40,167, forward strand.
CCGCGTTCGCCGCGCGAGGGTTAAACGGTGCCCACGTCGACTCCCGCGAAATCTTGGTTACCGACAGCAACTATATGCAGGCAGTCCCGCAGTTCGACGAAACGAATGCCCGCCTGCAGGAAAAAGTTCAGCCGCTGCTGGAGGCAGGCCAGGTGCCGGTGATGGGCGGCTTCATCGGAGCCAATCGCGCCGGCATCACGACAACCATCGGACGAGGCGGTTCGGATTTTTCCGCCGCGATCATCGGCGCTGGCCTGGGCGCCGACCGCATCGAGATCTGGACCGACGTCGACGGCATCCTCACCACCGATCCCAGAATCTGTCCCGAAGCCCGCCGGATCAAAGTGATCAGCTTCGACGAGGCCGCCGAACTCGCCTACTTCGGCGCGAAAGTCCTGCACCCCGCGACGGTGCTGCCCGCCATCCAGAAAAATATTCCCGTCTACGTGCTGAACTCGCGCAACCCCTCTTGCGAAGGCACGCGCATCACTACGCGCGCCCCGCAGGGCAAGAACATCTTCAAAGCCATCGCCGCCAAGAAACGCATCACCATCGTCGACGTGGCCGCTCCCCGCATGCTTCTGGCCCATGGATTTCTGCGCTCGATCTTCGAGGCTTTCGATCGCCATAAAGTTTCCATCGACGTAGTCTCGACCTCCGAAGTCAGCGTTTCGCTCACGGTCGACTCCAATCAGGCCATCCCCGCCCTCGCCGCCGACCTCGCCAAACTGGCCGACGTAAAATACGAAGGCCGCAAAGCCATCGTCTGCCTGGTCGGCGAGAATTTGCGCAACACGCCCGGAATTGCAGCCCTGGTTTTCCGCGAACTCGCCGACAAAAAGATTCGCATGATCTCCCAAGGCGCCTCGGAAATCAACCTGACGTTCGTGATCGAAGAAGACGAAGTCCCCGACGTAGTCCAGCGCCTGCACAAAACATTTTTCTCGGAACTGGACCCAGAAGTATTCGCGTAAGAAGGGGAAACGCACGGCCGGGTGCCCCATCCTATCGCGCTCTTTACGATAGGGTGGGGATTTTCGGTCGTAGAGTAAGCGCCCCAAAACCGGCGCCGGCGTCAACCATTGCGATAACATCTAAGCGGCAGCCATGAACCTTCTGCTCCTAGGCCGCGGCAAAACCGGATCGCTGGTAGCGGAAGTCGCCGCCGAGCGCAAGCATCACATCCAAATCGCCGGCGCCAAAGAAAACGCAGCCAGCGCCGCCCTCACTCCAGAAAAGCTCCACGACATCGACGCCGTCATCGATTTCACCACCCCCCACTGCATCCTCGCCAACATCGAAGCCTGCGTGAAAGCCGGCAAGAACATGGTCGTCGGCACCACGGGTTGGTACAAAGAAATCGCTCGCGTCCGCAATCTGGTCGACCAGCACGGAACCGGATTCCTCTACGCCGCAAACTTCTCCGTAGGAGTAAATCTCTTCTTCGACGTCGCCCGCACCGCCGCCGCAGCCCTGCGCCACGATTACACGGGCCAGATTTTCGAGCGCCACCACGTCCACAAGAAAGACGCCCCCTCCGGCACTGCAATCGCAATCCAGCGCATCATCCAAGAAGGCAGCGGCAAAAACGATGATTTAGAGATCACATCCTTCCGCGAAGGCGACGTAGTCGGCCTCCACGAGGTCGTACTCGAATCCGCCCACGACCGCATCTACCTCTGTCACGACGCCAAATCCCGCCGCGGCTTCGCCGAAGGCGCCGTCCGCGCTGCCGAGTGGCTGGCAGGCAAGAAAGGCTTCCACGATTTCAAGGACGTGTGGCGCGACCTGTAGAAATCCCCTTGTGGGGACAGCCACCCTCGGCTGTCCAGTCGAGCGAAGCCCGACGTTGTGTTAAGCCACCCACAATTTTCCCTCCACCCCCATTCGCGCTATCCTATTCCAATGCAACTCCGCGGCTGTGGCACCGCCCTCGTCACTCCCTTTCGTCAGGATGGTTCCATCGACGACGCTGCCCTGCGCAATTTAATCGCATGGCAACTCGAATCCGGTATTGATTTTCTCGTGCCCTGCGGCACCACCGGCGAGACTCCCACGCTCACCCACGACGAATGGCTGTATGTAATCGACACCACCATCGAAGTCGCAGCCGGACGCGTCCCCATCGTCGCCGGCGCCACTTCCAACTCCACTCACGATGCCGTCGAGAAAGCAGAAGAGATTGCCGCCCGCACCGGAGTCAACGCCATCCTCACCGCCTCGCCCTACTACAACAAGCCGACGCAGGAAGGCCAGTATCGCCATTTCAAGGCAATCGCCGAGGCGGTCGGCGACAAGCCCATCATCCTTTACAACGTCCCCGCCCGCACCGCCGCCAACCTCGAGCCAGCAACTCTCGCCCGCCTCGCCGAGGTTCCCAACATCGTGGGCGTCAAAGAAGCCAGCGGCAACATCACCCAGATTGCCGAGGCCATCAACGCCGTCCCCGAGACATTCCTGGTCTTCTCCGGCGACGACGCGGTCACCTTGCCGGTCATCGCCCTCGGCGGCGTCGGCATCATCTCCGTCGCCTCCAACGAAATCCCGCACGAAATGGCGTCACTCACCCGCGCCGCTCTCAACAACGATTGGCCCGCCGCCCGCATCCTGCATCGCAAATATCTCCCGCTCATGCAAGCCAACTTCATCGAATCGAGCCCGCTGCCGGTAAAGGCGGTTCTCGCCATGATGGGTAAAATCGAAGAAGTCTACCGCCTGCCTCTGCTACCCATGCGCCGCGACACGCGCTCGCGCCTGCAGAAAATCGCCACCGAAGTCGGATTAATCGCCAAGCCAGCCGCTCCCGCCGCCGAAGCGCCAGAATTTTTCATCTACGAAAACTGGGCCGCCGGACCCCGCAAGATCGTCCTGCACCGCGCATCCTGCGGCCAGTGCAGCCACGGCAAAGGACGTCCCGCAGGCCACGACGTAAATCACGCCCGCTGGCACGGCCCCTATGCCACCTTGCCCGCGGCTCGCGAAACCGCCCACGCCATGACCGGCGTCCTGATCCGCAGCGAATGCAAGTGCGTGTAGAAAGGCCTTTGCAGATTTATGATTTCAGATTGCAGATTTGACGCCCTGCACAACGGGAGCGAGAATCCATTTTTAGTTGCCATCTACATCCGACAATCTGAAATTTGAAATCCAAAATCTGAAATCCTCTATACTCGTCCCCCAATGCCATCCTTGAAATCCTCCATCGAGCGCCTAGCCTCTCTTGGCGAAGTCGAACACGATCCCGACGCGCGCCGCGCCTTTCTGGAATTCCGCGACCAACTCACGCAAGGCAAAATCCGCGCAGCCGAAAAAAAAGACGGCCGCTGGACCGTCAACCCGTGGGTCAAACAGGGCATCCTGCTGGGATTCCGCCTCGGCGAACTTGCCGACATGAGCGCCGGCCTCTCGTTCATCGACAAAGACACTTTCCCTGCCCGTCAGTTCACGATTGCCGATCGCGTGCGCGTCGTCCCCGGCGGCTCGTCCGTCCGCACCGGAGCCTACGTCGCCCCGTCCGTGATCTGCATGCCGCCCATGTTCATCAACGTGGGCGCCTACGTCGACGAAGGCACCATGATCGACTCTCACGCGTTGGTAGGCTCGTGCGCCCAGATCGGCAAGCGCGTGCACCTGAGCGCGGCTGCGCAGATTGGCGGAGTGCTCGAACCCATCAATGCCGCCCCCGTCATCATCGAAGACGACGTGCTGGTTGGTGGTAATTGTGGAGTGTACGAAGGCACGCTGGTGCGGGCGCGCGCCGTGCTCGGCGCCGGAACGATCCTCACCCGCTCAACCCCGCTCTACGATCTTGTCCGCGGCGAAGTCTACCGCGCCACCGCCGACGCCCCGCTTGAGGTTCCAGAAAATGCGGTAGTCGTCCCCGGCTCCCGCGCCGTGAAAAAAGGCGCCGCCGCGAAATGGAATCTTTCCCTCTACACCCCGGTCATCGTGAAGTACCGCGACGACAAAACCGACCGTGGCATCGAACTGGAAGATTGGCTGCGGTGACATCTTCAAGCCAGAGTTTTGTCATTCCGAACCCAGGCGGAACCGCGCGCCTAGCGCGGCGAGACCAGAGAGGAATCTGCTTTAGCGGACACAATGCTGATGCTCAGCTTCGATGCCCCATCGCTCCCCACCCGAATTTGCGCGAGCCCGGCCACCACCGCGTCCGCTTCCCCTAACTTCGACGCCGGATACGTACTCGCAATCCCCACCACTTTCATCCCACCCGCCCGCCCCGACCGAATTCCCGCAGGCGCGTCCTCGATCACCAGGCAGTCTGCCGGCGTAAACCCCAACCACTCCGCCCCCTTCAAATACGGCTCGGGATGCGGTTTCCCATGGGCCACGTCGTCCGCCGTGACCAGAACTTTCGGCACCGGCAATCCGCAGAAGAGCAAGCGTGCGCTCGCCAGCAACCGCGTCCCCGACGTGACCACGCCCCACCGCCCCTCCGGAATCGAATGCACCAGCGCCACCGCACCCGGCATCACGCACACGCCTTCCTGATGGTCAGCCTCACGGCTCTCCAGTTCCAGCACTTCCGCCTCAGCCTCCAGATGCGGTGCCACGCGCTGGATCACCTCGATCGTGCGCACACCATGGGCAATGGCCATCACCGCGTCTCCATCCACGCCCTTTCGCCGCGCCCACTCGCGCCACTCCCGATCCACCGCGCGCGTCGAGTCAACCAGAACTCCGTCCAGATCAAAAAGAATGGCTGAGCAGGAAAAGATAGGCATCTTTAGATATTTAATCACAGTGACTGGGCAAGAGCAGCGTGCGTGGTGCCATCGAAGGTACCTAACTCGTAGTCGTCGGAAGACTCGCTTGACTCTGCGCCGCCCACGCTTCCTGCTGCGCCCGCTGCCGCAGCAACAGATGCCGCTCCCGGAAATGCATCTTGGCCCGTTGCCCCCAGGCGCGCACGAACCAGTAATTCAGTCCCGCGCCGATCGCCGAACTGGCCAGCGGAATCACGCGCCCCGCCCACTTCTCCACCACTTCCGCGCTGGCCTTCGCCGCAATTCTTTGGATGACCCGCGGCACAAATCTGTTGACCACTTCTTTCTCCAGAAGCTCGCGGCTGATGTCGACTCCCGCCGCGCTGGCCGCCGCCACCCAGAGTTCCGCGATCTCGTCGTCGGTCTTGTATTGAAATCCGTACACGAGGCTTAATTTCTCAATCGTCCGCATCGTGATCGCTGAAAGAATGCCCAGATCCGGAACGATCGTGATCAACCCGCCCAACCCGAAACCCGCCCCCTCCACCGCCGCGATTTTCATTCCGGCGCGGATCACCGAGTCGGCTACAACATCGATCTCGCCGATCTCCAGCGAATACACGCCGTGATATCCGCTGATCGGCATCCGGTACCCCGCACGCAATTGCAGCAAGAATTTTTCCGGATCCACGCGCACCGTCGAGTAGGCGCGCGTCAGCCCTCTCACCATCCCCGATTCAATCCGCCGCCGAAGCCACGATTTGCCCTGCTCAGCCATCTCTTCAACCTTACCCCACGCAGACCCGGAAAGCTATCGGGGGAGCGCTTTCACCGTGGAAGAGCGGCCCTTCTAGGGCCGCGTGAATGCGTCCGGAATCAGGCGGCCTTCAGCCCCTGTGGTCATTCGTCCTCGATAAATGCTGGTTATCGCAACCTCTTCAGCCGTGCCGATCAAGCCTCCAACGAATCCGCGCTTCCGCCCTGAGGGCTGACGAGCCGCAACTCTTGGATGCCAAAACCCGCACCGCAGTCCATCTTCGTTCCCTCATCCCCTCGGTACGCTGCACGACACCTGTGCTAGCATCATCCTTACTCAATGCCAACTGGAAAACTGCAGATTATCCCCCTCGGGGGCCTGGGCGAGTTCGGTATGAACTGCATGGCCATCCGCTGGGGCGACGACATTATCGTCATCGACGCCGGACTCATGTTCCCCGAAGCCGAACTTCTCGGCGTCGACATAGTCGTCCCCGACATTTCTTATCTCGTCGAGAACCGACAGCGCATCCGCGGAATCATTCTCACCCACGGCCACGAAGACCACATCGGCGCGCTTCCCTGGATGCTCTCCGAACTCAAAGTCCCCGTCTGGGGCACTGAGTTCACGCTCGCCTACGTCGAAGACAAACTCGACGAGCACGGCCTGCTCGACGACGCCGACCTACGCGAAATGCGCCCCAATGAGCGCTTCAAGGCCGGAGCCTTCACCATCCATCCCATCCACGTGACCCACAGTCTGGTCGACTGCGTTGCCCTCGCCATCCACACTCCGCTCGGCGTCATCATCCACACCGGCGACTTCAAAGTCGATCCCACCCCCACCGACAACAAACTCTTCGACCTGCACACCTTCGCCGAGTACGGCAAAAATGGCGTCCTCGCCCTGTTTCAGGATTCCACCAACGTCGAGCGCAAGGGATACACGCCCAGTGAGCGCGCAGTACGAAGGAAGTTCGACGAAGTGTTCGCCCACACCAAACGCCGTCTGTTCATTTCCTGTTTCTCCTCGTCCATTCACCGCATCAAGCTGACCATCGAACTCGCTCACCAGCACGGCCGCAAGATTGCCTTCCTCGGCCGCTCCATGAACAACTCCGCCGAGATTGCCGAAGACCTCGGCTACATCGAAATCCCCGATGGCCTCGTCATCAATCCCGGCGAGATGAAAAATGTCCCTCCGGAAAAAGTCTGCGTCCTGATCAGCGGTACGCAGGGCGAGCCCATGTCCGCGCTCTCCCGCGCCGCCGTCGACAACCACAAGCACGCCAAAATCGAAAAGGGAGACACCGTCGTCCTTTCCTCGCGCATCATCCCCGGCAACGAGAAAACCATTTACCGGATGATCGATCACCTCTTCCGCCGCGAAGCCTACGTCATCTATGAAGACGGAACCTCGCCGCCCATCCACGTCAGCGGCCACGGCAGCCAGGAAGAGCTCAAACTCATCATCAACCTGGTCAAGCCGCGCTATTTCATTCCCATCCACGGCGAATATCGCCAGTTAAAGTTGCACGCCGAAATGGCCGGCGCTATGCACAGCTCCGTCGGCAAAGTCATGTTGATCGAGAGCGGAGACGTTCTCGAATTCGATGAACTCGGCGCCCGCAAAGCCGGACGCGTCAACGTAGGCCGCGTCTGCATCGATTCCGGCAGCCGCACCGACGTGGTTGAAGATTTAATTATCAAAGACCGCCGCCACCTCAGCGAAGACGGCATCGTCCTGCCCATCATCGCCATCAACAAACTCACGGGACGCGTAGAGACCGCCCCCGAAATTGTCACGCGCGGCTTCAACCCCGGAGATAACGGCCTGATGGAAGGCGCCAAACGCATCGTCGAAGACACGCTGGCCCATTCGAGCGAAGAAGAAAAAACCGACTACGGCGTCATCAAAGAAAAAATCCGCGCCGACCTCAAGCGCTATATCTCCAAGCAAACTCAAAAACGCCCCCTAATCATGCCTGTAATCCTGGAGATCTGATCACCACACGTAGGCACGGACGCATTCGTCCGTCCCGCGAAGGCGAAGCCGCGCCGGTCGAATACAAATTCGACCTTTGTCATCCTGAGCGAAGCATTTGCGCGAGCAAAACGAGCGCAAATGCGCAGTCGAAGGATCCCTACCGTGCCGGCGCATCCGGCGGCGGATCGACGAGTCCCTGTGGAGCTGTTTGAGTTATCCTCTCAACAACTCAACGACCAGCCATGGCATATTTCGAAGATCTCTCGGTCTACAGCTATCACAATTCTTTTTTCTACCGCCCGGACACTCCCAACGTAGGGTGGTTGGCTAAGGGCCACGACTTCCCGAAACTAACTCCCTCAGAAGAAATCCTGGACCTGGTTTGGGAACATTGCAAAATATCGATTGCGCAAATGAGAGGAATACATCCATGCGAATTCTGTGAAGGTCCCGCACCACACGTCTACGCCGTTAGAAAAGGACTTAACCGCTCCCTGGGATCGTCGGAAATACGAGTTTTATCAAAGGACGGGAGGATTTATGCGGCACCTTCCCTTGTTTATCACTACATCCGAACTCATCACTGCAAACCTCCAGATGAATTCCTTCGCGCTTTGATGGAGGATCCCAAACCGCCGAACGCGAAGTATGTTGAACACCTTAATGAACTGGGTCTGGAGTGGAGGGAGATTCCCAACATGACCGTTCAACCGAAGGCCTTCAAGTTCGAAAGGATCGATGGAGAAGGTAAGCGAGTTGAACTGCAACTACTCATCCATCTGGACGAAGACTGAATACCCGACGCCAATGAAGTGTTGCGGTCCCGAAGGGGCCTCTGAAAATAGCCCGCCACTTCCAGTGGCGGGAAAGTCGCCACTAACGATACTCTGTGCCGTAGGCAAACTGAACGACCCAACGAATGATCACTCTCGACGATCTCCACTCCGCTCGTACCCGCCTCCACGGCATCACCGTCCGCACGCCCTTGATCGAGTTCAACCACTCCGACCCCAACCGCCGCCTCTTCCTCAAGCCCGAAAACCAGCAACCCATCGGCGCCTTCAAACTCCGCGGAGCCTACAATAAGATCGCTTCCCTTTCGGAAGACGACCGCAAGCGCGGAGTCATCTCCTACTCCAGCGGCAATCACGCGCAGGGTGTGGCCTACGCCGCCCGGGCTCTAGGCGTGAAGGCCGTCATCGTCATGCCCAACAATGCCCCCGCTATCAAACGCGAGGCAACGGCGGCCTTGGGTGCCGAGATCGTACTCGTAGGTCCCGGCAGCACCGAACGCCAACTCAAAGCCGAAGAACTCGCCGCCCAGCACGGCTACGTAATCGTGCCTCCCTACAACGACGAAAAGATCATCGCCGGTCAGGGCACCATCGGCCTCGAGATCCTCGAAGACCTGCCGGAAGTCGAAGCGGTCTTTGCTCCAGTTGGCGGCGGAGGATTGATCAGCGGCGTCGCTGCCGCGATCAAACTCACCCGGCCTGAAACCCAGGTGATCGGCGTCGAACCCGAACTCGCTGCCGATGCCCAAGCCAGCTTGCGCGCCGGAAAGATCGTTCAGTTCCCCGCCGAACAGGTGTCGCACACCATCGCCGACGGACTGCGCACGCAAAGTGTCGGCGCGATCAACTTCGAGCACATGCAGTGTTTTGTCGACGCCATCGTCACGGTCAGCGAAGACGAGATCCAACAGGCCCTGAAAATGCTGTCCGCAAACCCCGACACCATAGCCGAACCCAGCGGAGCGGTCGCGACCGCCGGATTTCTCTTCCGCGGCGACCAACTGCCGAAAACAAAGCTAAACGTAGCAATCATCTCCGGTGGCAACATCGAGCCACAGATGCTGCAAGAACTCCGCCGTAACTAGATCATTAAAACAACTAGATCGTTAAACAACTACATCGTTAAACAACCAGATCATTAAACAACCAGATCATCAAAAACTAGGTCGTTAAGAAATGAACTCCTCCGCGAACGACAGAATGATTCCGCCAAACTCCAGCCGCGAAGCGGCGAAAGAATGCAGCCCACAGCGCACGCTGTGGGTCACATTGCGGCGGACGAGTAAGCCCCGGAGGGGCGAAAGAAAAAGCCTTCCAACAGTGAACCGGCAGTTTGCGAGATCCACACACATCGCAGGTTCAATTGACCTTGACTTCAACCAGCCCAACGATGATCCTGATAGCACCTCGCGAATCCCATGAGAATATTGCGAAACAGCAGCCGTAAGTCCCTTGTTGGCAAGATTTTGCCCGTAACCCATTGCAGCTCTAGGATTTTTTCTGGTTTTCTCGCTAAAAGGCATTAATATACTTGCAGAATCAGCAAACAAATGCAATAGTGCATTTAACGGGGGTGAAGAATGACCCCCGATAAGCGGGTTTGGAGTTTCGCAGATATGCTGGTGCATTTTTGTTTTCGAACATGTGACGCCTATCAAACACTAGACTTTTCAATCAACCTCTTATTGTTCGCCTCTCGGGGAATGGCATCGATGGACATGAAGGGGCAGCGAGAGACAGCAAAATTCGCCGCCGTAAAGATACGGGATGAAGGAAGGAACATTGGATGGGAATTTTCGGATCACATTAAAACCGAGGCTTTAATCTCAGATCTGGCCAGTGGAGCAAGCTTGAGCACGGAAACAATGCTGCGAGAACTGGAGGGCCTTAAGACCAGTTTTTGGTTGGCGTTGCAAAAAACAAAATTCGCCCACCTGCCGGCGCCGGATGACAAGTACTTCGAGAATGACAAGCTATTTGGCGAAGTAGTGTTTGAAACATTTGCAGAGGCTCGCCAAGACATAAAGGATGCGGGAAACTGTCTTGCATCTGCTTTGTACACAGCTTGCGTCTTTCACCTTATGAGGGCGTCGGAGTTCGGTCTGCGGCGGCTGGCTACCAAACTGAAAGTTACCCTCATCGATAAGGGAAAACCGCAGCAGATTGAATACGCAACATGGGACAAAGTGATTGACAGGGTACATGCAAAAATCAAAGCGGCAAGGCAATTATCCCCCGGACCAAAAAAGGAAGCGCAGTTAATCCGATTCGGTGAGGCTGGCGACCATTGCACCTTCATGAAGGATATTTGGAGAAACAGCGTCTCTCACACTCGCAAGCCATATATCAGAGAAGAAGCCATCGGAGCGTTCAATAGAGTCAACGACTTTATGAACTTCCTGGCGCACGGCCTAGACGAGAAGAAAAAATGACAAGAACTGCTGAAGAATTTGAGAACTTCGACCGCACAATGCGCGATCTGATGAAAGTTCCACACGAGGACATAAAAGCTGAATTAGATGCAGAAAAGGCCGCGAAAGAGAACAAGCGGAAAGCTAAGAAGAAGCCTTCCGCTTTGGGCCGCGTTGGAGACGAAAACGATTAGAAAGGCGTCGCACCGTCCTTACCAGTGACCTCTGCGAAAGTAAGACGTTTGCCGACAAACATGGGAAGAGCAGCTTCAAAACGTTCTAGGTCGGTCATGGGAATTTTGTTTTCATGTTTGCGATGGTTGTACCGAAATACTTGCTCATCGACGTAACGCTCAAGATGAAAAGGCTCAACGGCAACGTAGGTTCCGCGCAGGGTCCGCTTAAGCAGACTCCAGAAATTTTCGATGCCATTAGTGTGAACCTGGCCGTTAACGTAAGTTTCCATATGATTTACAACGTCGTGCACGAAGTTGTAACTCACTTTGTCGTAGCCGACCGCTTCATCGGTGTAGACCTTGGAGCCGTGCTTCACTTCACTGAGCAAAGTGGCTTGCAGAGTCTCGCGCTTCACGTTCGGAATCACCTTAGCGCGGACGGTGCGGAGATCGCGGTCGAGCATTCCCATTACGACGGTTTTTCCGACCGCTCCGCCAGTGCCGTATCCCTTATCCGAAACAAAGCGTGCGCGGCGGTCCTTGTGCATGTTCTTGAGCCGACCGCCAACGAAAGTCTCATCGACTTCGACAGGGCCGGAACCTCCGCCAATCTTGGTCTTAGTTCCGAACTTCTTAGCGTTGAGCGACAGGCCCAACCGAATGCGGTGAAGCATGAACCATGCCGACTTTTGGGTAACGCCGATGGCCTTGGCCACTTCGTAAGACGAAACGCCATTCTTGCAATTCGACAGCATCCAAACGGCAGTAAGCCACTTGTCCGCAGGGATCGGCGAATCCTCCATCACGGTTCCGACCTTGGCCGAAAACTGCCGCTTTGGATGGATGGACTTGCACTGCCATTTGCGCTGGTTCTTCAGGAACACAACGTCTTCCCGACCGCACCGAGGGCAGTAGACGACGCCATCGGGAAAGCGAAGGCGCTTCATGTACTCCAGAGCATTGTCCGGATTGGAGAAAAACAGTATGGCATCTTGTAAAGTCTTGGGTTTCATTGGTTTGCCGTCCATGTGTGTAATATCTCACACGGGCCTTGATTTGTCAAGTATATTATTGCCCGCTAAAACCATGATTCCAATAGACCCAGGGGAAGGGGGAGTACCCACCTCGCAGCCCCAATTCTCATTTCGGGAACCGGCAATTTTCTTCGCAGCCCTCGCTGCCGCCCTGCTGTTTTCCACAGGCCCCGCCTGCGCCCAGGCGCAACGCGGCACTCTCGTTCACGAGGAAACTATCCGCGTCTCCCCCAGCGCCGACGCCGCTAAACTCGGCGAGGCTGGCCGTGGACACGAACTCGTCATCATCGAGACCAGCCGCGACTGGACTCACGTCGAAGCGATCCTCAGAGAACCGAGAAAAGACGCCGACGAAGATGACCCAGAGTCCGAAGGCAAGACCATTACCGGATGGGTCTCCAGCAAAGCCCTGGTCAACCTGACAACTCCCGACGGCGACAAGATCGTCTTCGGCGAAGCCGCCGATTCCGAAGATCAGGCCAGCCGTCGCCGCGGACGCCGCGACGCCGCGCAAGACGCCATGCGCCTCTACTACCGCGTCTACGATTTGTTCCCGACCTCCCCGCTGGCTGCCGAAGGACTCTATCGCGCCGCCGACATCCGCTGGCAGATGGAGCGGTCCGATGTGCTGACCCGTCCCTCCGCCCGCGAACGCGACTCCTATATGCGCGGCCAGATCGATGAACAGTGGATGAAGCTGGTCATGAAAAAATACCCCGGGACGAAGTGGGCCGACCTCGCCGCCTTCCACCTCATCGAAAACAAACTCTGCGGCGACTGGCAGGCCGCGTCGAAGTGTCCGGAAAAAGAAGCCGATATGTACGAGAAGTACGCGAAAGAGCACGAGCAGTCCCCCTCCGCGCCCGAAGCGCTGTACGACGCTGCCTGGCGCCGCTCCGCGCTCATCGAGATCTACAAAACCGAAGCCAACCAGAAAAAATCCGATGAAGCGAAAACTCGTTCCCTGGCGCTGGCGCAAAAAATCGTCACCCAGTACGCCCAAAGCGATTGGGCCACCCGCGCGCAGATGCTGATCTTCTACGTCCAGCAAGGCGTCCCAACCTACGGCAACGCCAGCGACTAGCACGGTGGCGTAAAGTAACGCCGCCGCGCCAGGAGCGCAACGTCCGCGTAAACTTTTTCTGCGATACTGATCCCTTAACTTTTTCCGAGGAGGACGATTGAACGACTACCTGCTGTCGCTGATCCTTGGAATTGTGGAGGGTCTCACCGAATTCCTGCCGGTCAGCTCGACCGCGCACCTGCGCATCTCCGAACTGCTGCTCCACATCAGCCTGTCGGACGGCTACTGGAAGATGTATTCCATCGTCATTCAACTCGGCGCGGTTGCGTGTCTGCCCGTCTATTTCTGGAGCCGCATCAAGAGGTTTGTTTCTACCTTTCCCCGCGGCGAAAGCGGAAGGCGTACCGCTTTAACTCATCCCCTCGGTCTCACCGCCGTTGCGTTCGTCGTCACGGCGGTTCCCTCCTTCCTACTCACCAAGGTGATTGGCAAGCACCTGGAAAACATTTTGATCATGGGCTGGTCGCTGCTGATCGGCGGGATCGTGATGTGGCTGGTCGATGCGCTAAACTCCAAGTCGGAAGTAGCTGGTCCTAGCGCCGCTGGAAGCCGCATCCATACGTGGAAGATGGAAGATATGAGTCTGGCGCAGGCGATCTGGATCGGCTTCTGCCAGATCTTCTCGGCCGTCTTCCCCGGAACGTCCCGCTCCATGTCGACCATCGCTGGCGGCCAGCTTGCGGGCATGTCGCGGGCCTCCGCTCTCGAGTTCTCGTTCTTCGTCTCCATCCCGACCATGGCCGCGGCGACGATTTACACGCTGCTCAAATCTCTCAGTGGCAAAAGCGAGAACCCAGTCGGCGTCTCGCAGATCAATGCCCATGGCTGGATCGTGCTCGCCATCGGATTCGTCGTCTCATTCATCGTCGCTTACGGCTCAGTGGCCTGGTTCATGGCCTACGTGCGCAGGCGCGGCTTCGCTCCCTTTGCCGTCTACCGGATTATTCTGGGAGCGCTCGTGCTGGCGTTCGCCTCAAGGCTGGCCGGATAATCGGCGCGCGATCAGATCCGGCTCCCGGCGCGGGATTTAGCCGGGAAGCTTAGTGGATACTACGGCCATTTTCCTGCATTGTCGGATCCCCCGCTTCTTGGCATAATGTAAGGGCTCTGGCCGATTACGCCACTGAGGAATGTAGTGCCCTCGGTGTGTGAATCTGCCCCACATGGATTATCTGGCAAGCATTTTCATTCCCACCGGCAACCGGCGGCTCAATGAGCTGGTCGGCTTCCTGATGTGCGTCTCCGCGCTCCTCCTCTTCCTCGCGCTCGTTTCCTATTCTCCGCTCGACCCGTCGTGGAACAGCGCATCCGTCTTGACCGGTTCGCATGCCGCGCGCAACTGGATCGGCGTCGTCGGCGCGTTTACCGCCGACATGATGCTGCAGTTCTTCGGCATCGGAGCATTCCTGTTAGTGATCTTTCCCGCGATGCTGGGCGCGCGCTGGTTCCGCTCCATGAAAGTGCAGTCTCCGCTGGCGAAAAGTCTGGGCGGAATCTGGCTGGTGATGTTCCTTCCCGCGATGTTGGCGCTGCTGCCCGGACATTTGCGCTGGATGCAGGTGATTCCCATCGAAGGCCTGCTCGGGCGCGTCGTCGGCGACGTGCTGATTCACTATCTGAACGTGGTCGGAGCGTACATCGTTTGCGCCACCGTGCTCGCCGTGGCGTTGTATCTCTCGACGGCGTTTTCGTTCGCCGCGATTCAGGTCTGGGCTCCGACGCGCTTCGCCTTCGTCACCGCGCTGTGGAATCGCTACCAGGATTGGCAGGGAGAGCGCGCTAAGAAACGTCAGCAGAAGGAACTGGAACAGCGGCGAATCTCCAAGCCCGTGGTGAAGACCCAGTTAATTCCGTCGCGGCCAATGGCGCAAGGTCCAACCGTTGCGGAACCGCGCCGCACCGGCATTGAGCGCATGATGGCGGAAGAAGAAGCGCCCAAGTCCGCGCAATCCACCGGCGGAATTCTGCCCGAACCTCTGGCGATGGAGACCTCCGGGGAATCCGCCGATCCCGAAGTCACCGAGCGCGCCGACAGCGGACACAAAGCCAAAACGACCATGCCCCGCATCGCCGGCGGATACAAGTTGCCGTCGAGCAGCCTGCTGCAGCGTCCCGACGAACAGCAGCAAGTCGACGCCGATGAACTCAAACTGCTGGCGCAGGTGCTGACCGAAAAATACGCCGAGTTCGAGGTTCACGGACAGATCACGCAAATCAATCCCGGACCGGTCGTCACCACGTTCGAGTTCAAGCCCGAAGCCGGGATCAAATACAGCCGCATTACCAATCTTGTTGACGACCTGTGCCTCGCGCTCAAAGCCGAGAGCATTCTGATCGAACGCATGGCTGGCAAGAGCACGGTTGGAGTCCAGGTGCCGAACCGGCAGCGTGAAATCATCTGGCTGCGCGAGAACATCGAGTCGCAGGAGTTCATGGGCTCGAAGTCGAAGCTCACAATTGCGATGGGCAAGGACATCAATGGCCGCATCGTCACGGCGGACTTGGCTGGAATGCCGCATCTTTTGATCGCCGGTTCCACGGGCGCGGGCAAGAGCGTGGCCATCAACGCCATGATCATGTCGATCTTGTACAAGGCCACGCCCGATCAGGTACGCCTGATTCTGGTGGACCCGAAGCGGCTGGAACTGGGCAACTACGAAGGCGTTCCGCATCTTTACACGCCGATCATCACCGAACCGAAACTGGCGGCCAACGCGCTGCGCAATGCGGTCCGCGAAATGGAGCGCCGCTTGAAACTTCTTGCGGCCAAGGGTGTCCGCAACATCGACCAGTACAACCGGTTGTTCGATCAGAATGGCACGCCGAGTCTGTTCGCCGAAGAGTCGGACGAAAAACCGATTCCCTACATCGTCATCATCATCGACGAGTTGGCCGATTTGATGATGCTCGATTCCCACAACGTGGAAGAGTCGATCACCCGCCTGGCGCAAATGGCGCGCGCCGTGGGCATTCACCTGGTGCTGGCGACGCAGCGGCCTTCTGTGGATGTGATCACGGGATTGATTAAAGCGAACTTTCCCGCGCGCGTTTCGTTCCGCGTGGCCACCAAGGTCGACTCCCGCACCATTCTCGACGCGAATGGCGCCGAAGCCCTGCTCGGTAAAGGCGACATGCTCTATCTGCCCTCAGGTTCCGCGCGCGTCCATCGCCTGCACGCTCCCTTTGTCACGGAAAAAGAAATCGCCGCCGTGGTCGAGTTCTGGAAGTCGCAAGGCATCGCGGAATACCAGCAACAGTTCCTCGAAGCGCCGAAGGGAGAGCGCGAACCCGGAGCCGACAACAGCAGCGGAGAGGCCGGCACCGAAGGTGAGGCCGAGGACGATCCCATGTATGGCGACGCAGTGAAACTGGTGGTGGAGTTCGGCAAAGCCTCCACTTCCCTGCTGCAGCGCCGTTTGCGCATCGGCTACGGCCGTGCGGCCCACCTCATCGACCTGATGGAACAGGACGGCATCGTGGGCGCCGCCGACGGTCCCAAACCGCGCGAAGTGCTGAAGCGTCCGGATTGGATTTCGGAAATCGAAGAGACCACGCGCTAGAGAATCCTGAATCCCTTTTCAAGTCCTCAAAGCAATTCCGTCACAGCAGATCTCAGACCCCAATCCAGTCCAGGAAGCGGCCTTTCATTACGCGAAACCACTCTGGCAACCAACTCTTGTAGCGCAGCACGACTGTGGCATGAACGCTCTTGGGCGCCTTCGGTGCGGACTTGTTGCTGAAGACCAGATAATAAATTCCTGCGCCGGCCGGAACGTCTGCCTGCACGGTCCCCTCGGCGACTTTTCCGCTTTCGTAGAGGGAACTGGTCGCATAGCCGTTCTGCCAAATGGTAAACGCGGGTTCGGTGAGGACATAGACCTCAACGTTGTTGTCGATTTCCTGGTCCTTCTCTTTATTCTTGGCCTTAGTTGTGTCTCTGCGGTTGCCAGCAATGGAGCTGTCAGCGGCGGATGTGAACTGCCCCACGACGGCCACATTCACGGACCCTTCGGGCAAGGCGAATTTGTAGTAGCGGAAGGTATGCGGACCGACGGAAAAAGGAGCGTCGAGAATGATCCGATCATGCTTCCATCCGACAAACTCCTGTACCAGCTGCGCGCTCGGGCTGTCACTGGTCCCAGCCCACAGAATGACTCCGACCAAGACCGCAAGCAGTATCCAAAGGAAGACTCGCCGCGGACGTCGTGGCTGCCGGATTTCTGGAGGTAGAGCCTCCACCACGGCGGGGCTTTTGGGCGGAGAACTGACCGGCTTCCCGCATTTCAGGCAGAATTGCGCTTCGTCCGGCAGGCTCGCGCCGCACTTGCTGCATCCCAGGAGAACCTTGGCTGCGGGCGGCGTCGTGCTATTTGTCGGCATACTCAACCGCTCTCCGCACTTTAGACAGAAGTACGAACCATCAGGAAGAAATTCAGGCAGATATTAGCACAGGTCTGCGCCACCCGGTATGTTCCCAGCGGGGAGCATCTATCGCGGCTGCTCCGCACGTAATCCGCGAAGCGCCACAACGGCCAGCGCCAGCACAGCCAGGATCATGGCTCCCCACAGAATTCCTTTATGCCGCTCCGACCACGGCCGGTCGTCGGGACGGCCCGTGTACTGCGCATTGTGGGCTCCAGCGCCTAACTGTGCTTCTGCGGGTGTAGCTTCCACGTGTAAGAATCGGGCATAGTCGTAAACCGGCGCCGAGAGTTTCTCGTCTCCGTAATACAGCCTGAGAGCGGTCTTGCCTTGCGGATCAAAATAGACGCGGCGTTCGAGCGAAAGCGGCTCGGCGGCGAGGATGGCAAGAGGTGGATTGTCCCCGTTATCGACGGTGAGGATCAGGTGTCCAGAACTGCCATCGATGTTCGAGGCGGTGACGTTCAGGGCTAATTCCTCGGCCGTGACCAGCGTGCCCGCGCGATTCACCCGCACGCGACTGATATCGCCGCTGGCGACCCGAACGCCCTTGGCATCTTCGACGCTGACAGTGCGACGAAAGTTCACTTGTGCGGGCGCTACCTGAAACAAAATTCGGCTCAGAGGAACTCTCACCGGTATCTCGCAAGTGATTTCGGTCTTGCGCTGCTTTGCTTGGGACGCAGCGCAGGACCCGACCTTGGTCCAGGAAGCCTGCTGCTCGCGCAGGTTGAAGATGGCCGCGCCTTTCACCTGTTGCGGAAGAATGCCGGGAGACAGCCGGATGTGAAGGTGGCGAAAACTGGACCGAGGCAGCTTCAGCACAGAGTTCGAGCCTAGCTGTTCCTTGGTGAAATCATAGAGCGTGGACTGCGTGAGTTCGACCTCGGTAGCCTTCCCGGGTGCGCCGCCACCTGACACGGATGCCTTAGCCACAAAGTCGCGCGCATCGAGACGCAGGCGAATGCGATCATATTCGGCAAGTCCCTGGGTATCGAGATCGAATTCGGTGTGCCCGGAAACGCTGCCGAGATTGAGCATCTTCGCCTCTACTTCTTCGGAAGAGATTCCGGCACGTTGCTCCGAGAGCGCGTACTGGACGGGAGATTCTCCGTCATACAAGCGCAGGTCCCCAAGATCCGGACGCGAGTGACTCCAGAGTTCTTCGTCGACGATGAAAAAACCTTGCTGGGTGGGCTGGGCGATGCGGACTTCACGGACGTTGCTGAAATACGGGATCGCAGGCTCCGGCGGGCTGGCGGTCTCCGCCACCAGAAACAGCAGGAACAATGATGTGGCGAGTCTCATACGCTGCTGGCGTCCCTTTCTGTTTGCTGTCGCGCCCTGGACCGGGCGGAAAGCTGCAGCCAGTCCCGCTGGTAAACAAACGAAATTGCCAGCAGCAACACGCCCAGGACGATGAAGCTGACGATGCGGTAGCCGCGATCGAGTTCGGAGACGTCATAGACGAACACCTTCCCGATCGTGGCGGCAATGAGCAACAAAGCCTGCCAGCGAACGAAAGCCGAGCGTCGGAGAAATCCGATAACCATCAACATGGCGCCGTAAGCCATGCACAGCGCGGAGTAGGTAAAATCGCGCTCGATCTCGATGCGGCGTAAATCCAGGGAGAACGTCGATCGCCAGGACCGCACCTCGATCATTTGCCGGGCATAATAATCGGCCACTTCGCGGCTAAGTGCGATCAGGGCAAGAGCGTTAAGAGCAACGGCCGCGATCGCCGCCGCGGCACGCGCGGAATCGTCCTCGCGTTTGGCGGCGTACCAGGCCACGGCTCCCAGCACCGCCACCGCCACCGCATATGTCACCATGCGCAGGTTGAAGAGGAGTTGCGTCGTGTGGAAATTGTCAATCAACAGCAATCGGGCTACGCCGAGGATCAAGGCGCCGAGGGCGAAGGCATTCAGAAAATCGGACTTAATGCGATTGGCCACCCAAAGAAGGACGCCGGCCTCGACGAACCAACCGATGGTGATCCAGTGCGTATCCAGGCGAATAGGGATCGCGATGGTGATAAAGCCGATGGCTACAGCGAGGTGGAGGAAATGCAATATCTCCGAGGCGCGGGGACTGCTCGCCCTGATATGCACCCGGCGGCTGAGAAAGATATAAACCGCAGCCAGGACTAGCGCGAACCATGCCATGTAGGTCTGATCGACTTCCTGGACCATTGCGTATGCCTGCAGGAAATAGACGCCGGCATTTACCAACGCCAGGGCCGCGGGGATGGAGGCGAACAGAGCCATCTCGCCTTCCGGTTGAAGCGTGACCAGCGGCGCGATCGCGAAAATGGCGAAGAACAGCGTGGCAAAGGCGAGCGTAAGATCCAACTGGCCGCGGCTGTAGAAGGTTGAGTACCATCCGACGTAAAGCAATAGAGTGCCCGCGTAGCTCATGACGAGCAGGCGCCGCCAAGGCTTGAACATCACCAGGACCAGCGTGGCGAGATCGAGAATCGCCACGTAGGCGAACAACGCGACCTCGCGGTTCTGGCCGGTGGAGAGCAGCAACGGGGTGCTGAATCCTCCCGTAAGCGCGAAGGCGGCGAGGATCTGTGCGTCCTGCGCCCAGGCCATGGCCGCGGTGGCCCCGGTCACCGTAAGCATCATGCCAAACGCAACGCCGCCGGGAATCAAGCTATAAACTTGAAAAGCCGCCCATAGGGACAGATAGAGCGTGCCAATGCCAACCGCTTTGAGCGAGTAAGAAAAGGCCTTGTAACCCTTGGTGCGAAATCGCTCACTCCACGCCACCATCGCGATTCCTGCCAGCAAACCGATGGTTACCGTTCCGGTGGGGCCGATCCACTTATTGTCGTAAGCGAATTTCAGGAAGTAGGAGATTCCGATCAACAGCGCCGCGATGCCGATGCGGTTCAGCCAATGCGATCCGATGCGCGATTCGAGGTCGGGGTCCGGTTGAACGCGCAGAACCGAAGGACGGGGCGGAAGGTAGGGAGGTCGAGGGACGGTTGGCTCGGGCTGGTTGAGTGCCGCAACAAGCGGGATCTCGGAAGGCTGAGGAGGCACCGGAGTTTCGGCAACCGCCGGAGGGCGCCGTTCCGCCGAGGCTGAATCCATCTGGAGTCTGCGCTCGATGCGATAGACCCGAGTAGTCAGGTCGGCGAGAATCTGCCGGATGGCTTCCAAGTCGCTGTGTGGCGTATCCATGGGGAGAGCTAGGCATTATCGGCGAAACGGATGAGCCTTGCACGCTATTTCTGAGGGGGGAGCATTCTGGAATATGACGGTTGCTAAGTAGTCTGGCGCACGGCACTCCCGTCCAGCCCGAGCTCCTTCGCGATCGGCTTCATGGCCTCGATGCAGAAGGCGATGTGCTCGTCCAGGTCAACGCCGAGAGCGGCAGCGCCGCTGATGATGTCGTCGCGGTTCACCTTGCGGGCGAAGGCTTTGTCCTTCATCCTTTTTCGCACCGACTTGGTGTCGACTTCGGCCAGCGATTTGCCCGGCTTGATCAAGGCTACCGCGGTGATGAATCCGGCCAGTTCGTCGCAGGCGAAGAGAGCCTTTTCCATGGGTGTGTCGCGGCTCACGCCGCTGTACTCGGCGTGCGACATGATGGCGCGGCGGATCTCATCGGAGTATCCGCGATCCTTCAGGATCTCGTTGCCCTTGTAGGGATGCTCTTCCGGAGTGGGCCAGCGCTCGTAGTCGAAGTCGTGAATCAGGCCCACGATGCCCCACAGATTTTCGTCTTCCGGGGAACCGTTTCCCCACTTGCGGGAGCAGGCGCGCATGCAGGCTTCGACGGCCAGCGCGTGCTTGCGCAAACTTTCTGACTGGGTGAACTCAGTTAGTAAACACCACGCGGACTCGCGATCTATCATGATCTTCGCCTGTTTTCTCCGGGTATTTGCCGTGTTGCTTTGGCTTTCGCCCGCAAGAGTCGCGGGGTACTGGCATTTTAACCTTGACTTCCACAGGGCAGATACCGCAGATTGACGAAGCAGTAGGAACCTCTCCCCCATTTTTGGTTCCTGCAGTTAGGCTGTTAGGAGTAGCCCGCTCTGGCACTCCCACAACCCGATGGCCACGACTCTTGCCCCGGTAGACTCACGGGAAGTCGTACGATGCGATCACTGCTTGCTGGTCCAGTTCCGTACTTTCAACAATAATTGCCGACGCTGCCACGCGTCCCTGGACGAGGAACCTGAACCTGAACCCATCCTGGTAGCGCCACCCTTGATGATGCCCGTGCCCGGCACTGGCCGCGGACATTTGAACCTGGCGACCTCCATCCGCTCTCTGCGCCTGCGCAATGGGCTCAGCCAGCGGCAACTCGCCGGACGCATGTCAGTGCCGCGCACCTACGTTTCCAAAATCGAAAACGAGAAAGCCACGCCTACGCTGTCGTCCCTGGAACGGCTGGCGCGCGCACTGGAGGTCACTGTGCCCGATCTGCTCAGCGGCGGCGAACGCACCCGTCAGGAAGAAGTCAACGAGCTGATGAAAGATCAGTTTATCGCGGAGTTGCTGCCGTTTGTTTCGCAACTGAACGGGATGCAGATGTCGAGCATTCTGACCCAGGTGCGGGATTTGACGATACGTCCGCGGCGAAGCGCGTAGCTCAAGTTTCGGTTTTTTGTGCCGATGATCTGGAGTTCGGCACATACAACGAGTTTATCCGGGCAACCAGCCAACACTAACGCCGGGACCGATTCTGGTCCCGGCTTTTTTATTTCGTGGTGCGCCACTGAACGTTAGCAACCAACCGGGGAACTCCGGAAATGAGGGCGGTGTCTTTAGTCTCTATGCGCCTAACGCTGCGGACCTGTTCCCTTCTTCTGCTGATGGGAGCAATTTCGCTGACCAATCTCTCGGGTGCGGTCGATCCCTGCAAAGCCCATGGTCCGCTGTTGACGGACAAAGATGGAAAGCCGATCTGGTTGAACTCTAATGACCTAGTCAAGAGCGCAGCGCACTGTATCGCACCTCAAATGCCGCCTCTGGCACGTCAGGCAAGGATCGATGGGTACGTCTACGTCGACATTCTGGTTGATGAGAACGGACAGGTTGCGTGTGTACGGCTGATCAGTGGGCATCCGCTACTTGCGGGTTCTGCAATCGATGCAGCCAAGAGCTGGGTATTCCGGCCCAAGAGGCAAAAAGACCAGGAAGTCTCATTCTATGGCCATCTTCGTTTTCACTTTTCGACAGGACAGGTCTCAGAGAGCGAAGACGCGTGCACAATTGCCCATTGGTAGCCCGCCGCAAGAGTGCTTTATCGTAGGCCGCACCGATCGACTGTGAATCCAGAATAGATTGATCGGCATCCATCCTGCATGAACCAAGAAGGAGTAGCTTTCGTGTCTGTAGTTTCGGACCCCTCCGTATTGTCGGATCTCACGTCCGACCGCGCCAGCTGGGAAGGTGGATCTCCGCGGGAGTCGGCGGTTGCGCCACAGCGTGCAAGCGATGCTTCCCTGCTCGACGCGTATTCGACGGCGGTGACCGGCGCGGTCGAGCGCATGAGCCCGTCGGTGGTGAATATTGAAGTGCATCAGAGTGCGGGTCGCACGCGCTCGGGCGAGCCGCGCGAACGCCAGGGCGGAGGCTCGGGATTCGTGTTCACTCCGGATGGCCTGATCCTCACCAACAGTCACGTAGTGCATGATGCAGTCCGCATCGCGGTGACGCTGGCGGACGGGCGGCGGATGCCGGCTACGGTGATTGGCGACGATCCGGCGAGTGACCTGGCGGTGATTCGCCTGGATCAACCGCACTCCGGCGAGCCTGGGGTGACTGCAGCCGCGCTGGGCGATTCGCAGCGCCTGCGCGTGGGGCAGATCGTGATTGCGATTGGCGCTCCCTACGGCTTCCAGTCTACTGTAACCGCGGGAGTAGTCAGCGCCCTCGGACGGTCGCTGCGCTCGTATTCCGGCCGCCTGATTGACGATGTGATTCAGACCGACGCCTCCCTGAACCCAGGCAACTCGGGCGGCCCGCTGGTCGATTCCGCAGGCCGCGTGGTGGGCGTGAATACGGCGACCATTCTTCCCGCTCAGGGCATCTGCTTCGCCATCGGCATCAACACCGCGAAGTTCGTGGCCAGCCGCCTCCTGCGGGATGGCCGCATTCGCCGCAGCTACATCGGCGTCTCCGCGCAGACTGTGCCGGTCCATCGTCGCGTGGTCCGCTTCTACGATCTGCCGAAAGAGATGGGGGTGGTGGTGCTAGGGGTAGAAGAGAACAGCCCGGCGAAGCGTGCGGGACTCCGCGAAGGGGATGTCATTGTGGCGCTGGAAGGTCAACCCGTGGCCGGCGTTGACGATTTGCACCGCGTGCTCACGGATGTGCGCGTAGGTGTAAGTTGCTCGCTGACCGTCCTCCGCTGGACGGAGAAACTGGAGTTGAAGGTAGTGCCGGAAGAGGCGCAGTAGGTTATGTGGCGCGGGCGCCCTCGCCCGCGAACAGCCTCGCCGCAGAACGTCCCAGGCATCCGTTCGCCAGCGAGCATCTTCCGCTGAACACGGTAATCTTCCCTCTGGCGCACGCGGAAGAGAAAGTCGCGCGAAACCAGCAGCCCTCGAGGCTAATGGGCTGGCCTTAACTGAGAACTAGCTCCTCAATCGTGAATTTTCCATTCTTCTGGTCGCGTTCCAACTCGTTAAGGCGTTGTTCCGCCTCTTCGCGGCTATCGAATGGACCCTCGTCTGAAAGCCTTTCTCCTAATTCGACGAGATTCCCACCGTTGACGATGTGCCGTATCACGTATGCCATTTGAAACTCCTTCTCCGGTAACGCTTGTTCGCAAAGAGATAACCCGGATCGGTGCAATTTTGCTGCGCCATAGCTCGGTCCGGCAAACCGGGAAGCGGCTTCCAGTTCCGGCTCGGAGCACACATCGAACGTTAGCACTTCATGTGACACTTCGTCTGAGCAAGAGTGCTCAGCGCCGGGCACCGCGTCATCTTGCTAGAGAGCCTTATGGGAAGTGCCTCCCTCGATATGCAGTGACAGTCGATGCACAATCAGCTTGACACTATACTCGTTGGAGCGAACTGGAGACCCTCGACACGCTCGGCCATTCGTACCTGCGAATGAAGGACTCCGAAAGAGGCACCATGATGCGTCAACTAGCAATCGCAGTGATCCTCGCAAATCTCGTGGTATTGCCCATCGCCTCTGCTCAGGCGACGTCGTCACCAGGCACGGCCTCCGGATTCATCAATACCCTCATGCCGCAGCCGTCACAGCTTTCCACGCAGGAAGGCCACCTCGTCATCACACCATCCTTTAATACGGTCACGGACCACTTCAAAGACGCGCGCCTCGACGCCGCCATTGCTCGCAGCCTTGGTCGCATCAAAACTCGGACTGGCACTGCCCTTCCCACATCCCCGGAAATGGACGCACCGTCCTCGGCGCTGGTCGTTAGCGTCGATGGCGCTGGAGAAACCATCCAGTCAATGGACGAAGACGAGTCGTACTCCCTCGAAATCACTTCCACGACCGCGCATCTTCGAGCCGCGACTGCAGTCGGTGCGATGCACGGACTCGAAACTCTGGAACAGCTCATCCAGTCGGACGCAACCGGGTATTTCATTCCGGCCGCGCTGATTCACGACACGCCGCGTTTTCGTTGGCGTGGCCTCATGATCGACTGCGGACGCCACTTCATGCCTGTCGACGTTATCAAGCGGACGCTCGACGGCATGGCGTCCGTTAAGCTCAACGTCTTCCACTGGCATCTCAGCGAAGACCAGGGCTTCCGTATCGAGAGCAGAGCTTTCCCCAAGCTCACCGAACTCGGCTCGGACGGACTGTTCTACACCCAGGAACAAGCTCGCGAAATCGTCGCCTACGCGCGCGATCGCGGCATCCGCGTGGTGCCCGAGTTCGACATGCCGGGTCACACCAGCGCATGGTTTGTGGGATATCCGGATCTCGCCAGTGCGCCCGGCCCCTTCCACATCGAACGGAAATTCGGGGTCTTCGACCCGGTCATGGATCCCACGCGGGAAAGCACTTACAAGTTTCTCGATACGTTCATCGGAGAGATGGCCGCGATCTTCCCTGACCATTTCATGCACATCGGCGGGGACGAGAACAATGGCGTCGAGTGGAAGGCCAACGCGCGCATCCAGAGTTTTATGCGCGAACACAATCTCAAAGACACGGCAGCGCTGCAAAGCTATTTCAATCAGCGTCTACTCAAGCTTCTTGAGAAACACGGCAAGCACATGATCGGATGGGACGAGATCCTCACGCCCGACCTGCCCAAGGACATCATGGTGCAGAGCTGGCGCGGCTTCGACTCACTCGCCTCCGGAGCCAGAAATGGATACAGCGGCATCCTCTCCGCCGGCTACTACTTGAACCTGATGAGCACGGCCGCGGCGCACTACATGGTCGATCCGGTGCCCGAAACTACCGACCTCAGCCCCGAGCAGCAGGCACGCATTCTCGGCGGTGAAGCCTGCATGTGGATGGAGCAGACCAGTCCACAAGACATCGACTCCCGTGTCTGGCCGCGAACCGCGGCCATCGCCGAGCGGCTCTGGTCGCCGCGCAATACCAACGATGTGGATGACATGTACCGCCGGCTCGCGGTCGAGTCGTTGCGACTGGAAACCTTTGGTCTCACCCACATCTCTCAGGAAGATGCGAGCCTCCGCCAGTTGAGCGGAACTCAGCAGATTGGTCCTTTGCGGATTCTTGCCTCTGTTGTCGAGCCCGTCTCCTTCGACGAGCGCGCGCACCTGCAACACGCCAATCAACTGACGCCACTCAATCTGCTCGTGGACGCTCTTCCGCCCGACCCGCCCTCACGCCACAAGTTTGAGCTGCTGACACGGGCTTACCTGCAAAAGCCAGGGGCTCGAACGCAAGAGGAGAGAGAGCTAG
Organism: uncultured Acidobacteriaceae bacterium; assembly: GCA_963791515.1. Taxonomy (GTDB): domain Bacteria; phylum Acidobacteriota; class Terriglobia; order Terriglobales; family Acidobacteriaceae; genus Sulfotelmatobacter. The sequence goes on from CAWBSS010000004.1 coordinate 66,446, forward strand.
CTGCCGACTTCAACGCCTGGATAACCGCGGAGCCGGGAATTCTAAGCTCCATGGCCGGCTCGCCTCTGCTCGCCGACGCCGAACCTAGGGCTCAGCAGCTCACCGAACTGGGGACGGTGGGTCTCGAAGCTGTTTCCTATCTTTCCTCTGGATTGCCTGCAGCCGCTGGTTGGAAAGCTGCGAGCCTTGCCGTCTTGGATGAAGCCGAGAAACCGCAAGCACTGGTTCGGTTCACGGTCATCAAGCCCCTGCGCGATCTCGTCAATGCGGTTCCAGAGCATTGAGCGGCAATTAACGTCCCGTGCATCGTCATCTGCAGCGGGAAGGCCCGCGTTCGGCCGTGCCGCCCAGAACCAATAAAGACGCGGCCATTACAGCACGGGCGTTACAGTTGCTGACAAAGCAGGCCTGGATTGCTCAGCGCTTCAGTGTGTGCGTGCAAACTAAATGTCGGGAAGCGGAAGGGTACGAAATTGTCGAGATCCAGCCGCGAAGCGGCGAAAGAATGCAGCCCACAGCGCAAGCTGTGGGTGGCAAGTTGAACCATTAGCGAGCCCCGGACGGGCGAAAGAAAAGCCGCGATAGTAAGGAGGGATGGCAACGTTTCAGCGCACACACTTTCAGCGCTCGCGATTTAGCCCCTGAGAAGTCGCAGTTATACCCCTGGTTTTAGTTCAGGAAGTACTGCCGGTACAGCGTATCCCGCTGCGCCGGCCGAAACCCGGCATCGCGAATAATCCGCCGCAACTCTTCTTCGGTCGTGCAGTTGGTCACGCCCGCCGCGCGTACCACATTCTCCTCGAGCATGACGGAACCGACATCGTTCCCGCCAAAGCGCAGCCCCATCTGGCAGACTTTCAACCCCTGCGTCACCCAACTCGACTGCACGTTGAGGAAGTTCGAAAGATAAATCCGCGAGATGGCCAGGACTTTCAGGTAGTCGACCGCGGTGGCCTCGTCCCAGTGGCGCCCGCCCAGCGCGGTGTTCTGCGGCTGAAAGCTCCACGGGATGAATGCCGTGAACCCGCCTGTCTCTTCCTGCAGTTCGTAGAGCCGCTGGAAATGGTTGATGCGGTTTTCGTAATTCTCGCCCACGCCGAACATCATGGTCGCGGTGGTGCGCATCCCGATCTGATGCGCTGTCCGGTGAACGTTGAGCCAGTCGTCGGTCAGGCACTTCAGGCGGGCAATCTTGTACCGCACTTCATCATCCAGCACTTCTGCTCCGCCGCCCGGAATCGAGTCGAGCCCCGCATCGCGTAGCCGCAAAATCGTGTCGCGAATCGAGAGCCCGCTGTACTCCGCAATCGCAATGATCTCCGACGCCGAGTAGCAATGCAGATGCACCTGCGGAAAGCGCTCTTTGATCCCGCGCAGCATTTTCTCGTGCCAGTCAATCTTCAAGTCGGGATGCAATCCGCCCTGCATGAGCACGCCGGTGCCGCCGAGTTCGACGGTCTCGCGAATCTTCTCGTAAATCGTATCGAAGTCGAGAATGTACCCTTCCTTCGCCGCCGGCCCCTTCAGCGGCCGGTAAAACGCGCAGAAGGTGCAGTACTCGGTGCAAAAGTTGGTGTAGTTAATGTTGCGGTCGATGATGTAAGTGACCGTGCCCTCAGGATGCAGCCTGCGGCGCACCGCGTCAGCTTCCATTCCAATGCCGATCAGGTCATCGGACTCGAACATCTCCAGGGCTTGCTGTTTGGTCAAAGACATACGAGCTCACAGAACCTTGTTTTTCATTGTAACGAAACCCGCATAAGAAATTCCCGGTAGGAAGCGCTGATAGCGTTTTCTAGGCGAGTCCGTTTTGGGAAAGCCGCGAGTTTCAGGGGTATCCCCCCCTCCCCCACCCTCTGAATGCCGCAACTGGCGCGGGGTTTGCAAAAATGGTCTGCAAAATCTTGAGCCCCAAGGGTTTAGAGGTCAAAATCTTGAGAACAAAGGAGTTAGAGCCTCGCTCGTGATTTCTGCGTGCACCGCCTCCGCCTTGACGATGATCTGCTCTTTGAATTTTAGGGTCAAGGTCAGATGTCACATTGGGTTGTGGAAAACCCGAGGGCGAGAGTCGCACGAGTCCCACCCTTTCGCAAAAAACAGGATAAGGATGGGCCACCCGCGAAAGACCTGAAGGAACTCCTTGCACTTGTGACACTCAGGGATTGCTGCAACGCTCTTCCGTAGTCGCCGCATCACGTCGATACGTGGGGAAAGAGACCGACCGTCGCTGGGAACAAGGCGAGGACTTGAGTCTCGTGGAATTCACGTCGTTCGAATATCAACGATCTAAACAAGTGGTTGCTGGAAAAGACATCAAGCAAGATATTCTTAAGACAGGAATTCGCAAGCTAGAGCGCACGACAGGGTTGAGTCATCACACGATTAACAAGATCTTGAATGGCGAGCGCGTTCGCCGCACGACCCTTGCCAAGATCGTCAAGCGATTTCAGATTGGTTAAGCTGACCCCAGCGAAACGATGGTTGCCTGCTCGCCTCCGGACATCTAAGGCCACAGGGCGGACACCTTTGCCCCCTGATCCGACAGCGGTATTTTCTTGTCCTTTGTCATCAAGGGATTACACTTTTGCACTAGCACTGTTATGCGAGTAGGAGGACGAACCTGAAATGAGCGGACTAGCCCAAGATGTTCGCTGCGCGTTGCGGCAGCTGCTCAGGAATCCGGGATTCGCGGCAGTCGCAGTGCTGACCCTAGCGCTGGGAATCGGGTGCGCCTTGACAATGTTCAGCACGTACGAAGGCGCAATCCTGAATCGTCCTCCGGTGCGTGACCTGGATCGGCTCGCGAACGTCTGGATTGTCAATTACCAGACAGGAACCGACCGCGGTTCTCTCTCCATTCCTGATTTCCTCAACCTCAGAAGCCACATGACAGCTTTTGAGGAACTCGCAGCGTTTGCTAGCTCGGACCGTGTGCTCAGTCGCATTGGCGAGCCGCGCAGAGTAGAGACAATGATGGTGTCCGGCAATTTCTTTCACTTGCTTGGCGCTCGCCCCAAGCTTGGGCGTGTATTTACCGAGAACGAGGGTCAGCCAGGAGCGTCTCCTGTCGCGGTAATTAGCGAGGGTTTGTGGCGCAGAGACTTTGGGGAGAAGGCGGACATTCTCGGCCAGATCGTGCGTTTCGACGGCACCCCGTACACCATCATTGGCGTGATGCCGGACAGCTTCTGGTATCCAGCGCAAGGTACGGAAGTGTGGATGCCCCTGGCCCTTGATTCCCCCCTGAATCGAGCAGCGGGTGTGGTCAAGGTCGTTGGTCGCCTACGCAAGGAAGTCACTATCGAGCAAGCCAACGCGGAAGCCGCAGTTTTTGCCCGGACCCTTGCTGCGCCTTCTCCAACTAGTTCGTTCGGAATGCGCGTGGTCAGCTACGACAGCGAGCAGTACAAGAGGATCGGGCTGGTTCTTGCATTCGGGATTGGTCCACCGATACTTGTCCTCTTGATAGGATGTTCGAACATTACGAACCTTCTCATGGCGCGTGGACTCGCCCGTCGAATGGAATTTGCAACGCGGGCAGCACTGGGCGCGGGGCGGCGCCGAATTGTTCAGCAATTGCTGACAGAATACATGATGCTCGCATTCGCAGGCGCATCCGCAGGAGTGCTGGTTGCGTACATGGGTGTCAAGGCTTTGCAGCGCCTGTTTGAATCTCGGATCTCTACTGCCACTGCCATCCAGTTGAACTGGCACACGCTCGTGTTTGCAACTGCAAGCGCATTGCTCATTCCTATTCTTTTCGGCTTGAGTCCAGCACTGCGCGCATCAGAAGCGAATCTGAATGAGGCCCTTCGGCAGGTTAGGACAGCCTCCGGTGCGCGAATCACTCTGAAGCGGTTGCCACTCGTCGTATTCGAGATCGCGATGGCAATGCTCCTGCTTGTCGTTTGCGGTCTCTTCATACGGACGCTCTTAGGCATCGAGCGGAATGCGCCACCGAAAATTGATGCGGCCAAGTTAGTCACGTTCACAGTTTCAGTCCAGAACGGGCAAGATTGGAATCGGCTGTTGACGGACTTGGCCGCTCTGCCTGGCGTTACTGCCGTTGGAGCAACGTCGGACTTGCCGCTGATAGTAGCCCGCAGAAGTGAACGTCCTTTGGAACTAGACGATAACGCGACAGAGAAGCAGACTTCAGCGATCCAGATGGACGTGAACGCCGGGTTCTTCGGTGTGTTTCAACTTCCGGCGCTTCAAGGCCGCCTTCCGCTCAACCGTGAAGTGTCGGTCGCAATAGTGTCCGAAACATTTGCACGGCAGTATGGCGGCAATGTGATTGGGATGGCAGTCCGCCAAGGCAAGGATAGCCCATCTGCTTTGATTGTGGGCGTGGTCCGGGACTGGCTGGTTGATGCAAAGAACGGCCAGTCATTACCCACAGTTTACTTTCCAGTCTCGAAGACCGAAAACACGTTAGAGGTCGTGGCGCGCGCAGAAAGCGGCACATCTGTGATCTCTTCCTTGACAAACGCCGTTCATGCTTGGAATCCAGACGAGCCCGTGGCGAATTGCAAAACCATAGCTCAGGCGCTAAACGACGAGTTCGCAGAGCCGAAACTGGTGATTTACGTGTTCGAGGTGTTTGCGTTGCTCGCTCTCGTTCTGGCCTTGATCGGGCAGTATGGCGTTATGCACCATTCCACGGCACGCCGGATCCACGAAATGGGTGTCCGAATTGCGCTTGGCGCTACCCGGCGCGACATTTTCTCGCTGGTTCTGGGAGAGGCAGCGATCTTGATGGCTGTCGGGATTGCTTTGGGGTGGCTGATGGGGATTGGTGCGGGCAGGATTGTCAGCCATGAGTTGCTTGTTACGCCAGCCGACCCTGTGACGGCACTCGTTTGCGCCTCGGTGATGCTCCTCACCGGCTTTGCCGCAACTTATTTCCCCGCCCGCCGTGCGGCCAAGGTCGATCCCATGGTTGCGCTGCGCTACGAGTAACCGCTCGCAAATCCCTGCTGGTTCTAAGGGTGTTGGGGAGGGGTGTGGCAGTTTGGAGTGCACCCTTGGACTGAGACACGAAGTTAAGGGGGTAGTTGCCGTTCGCTGAAAAATCATTGTACGGCAAAGTGGATTGTTGAGAATCGTCACCAGTCGGTGAAGCGGAGGCAGGCTCTGCCGGAGGGCAACCCGCCAAGGAATAGCCGACTGGAAACTCATCGCAGCCGATGAGCGCTGGGGCGGCGACCAGGGGTTGCCGCTCCCAGCTGTAGCCGGGTCTTACATCGGATCGATAGATTTCCTCATGCCTCAAAAAACTCATGCTCGTCTCTTTTCCAGGGCTCGCAAGGGTCGTAAGCTGCGTTCGAACTCCAGCGGCGGACGATAGCCCAGCGCCGAATGCAAGCGCTGCTGGTTGTAGACTTTTTCCAGAAACTGCTTGATCAAAGCCCTGGCTTCCTCGAGGTCGCGGTATTCGGTGCGGTAGACTTCCTCGTATTTGAGAGTCTTCATGAAACTTTCCGCGCGGGCATTGTCGTAGGGCGTTGCCAATCGACTCATGCTGATCCGAATGCCATGTTGCTCGAGTTGTGCCGTATAGTCTCGCGAAGCATATTGAATCCCACGGTCGGAATGATGGACGAGCCCAGGCCGTGGGCGGCGGCGCATCAAAGCCATACGTAACGCTTCCAGAACAAGGGCGGATTCCAAACTGCGTCGTAAAGCCCAGCCGAGGCAGCGTCTGGAAAATGCGTCCAGCACAACGGCCAAGTACACAAACTCCCATTGCAAGCGGATGTAAGTGATATCGGCAACCCAGAGCTGATTGATGTTGCTCAGCACCATGCCTGCGGCCACGTTGGGATAGATCGGCAATCCATGTTTGGAGTCGGTGGTCCCGAGCAGGAACTTTCGGCGCCGCACGCAAAGTAGATTGTCCACTCGCAGCAGTCGCAAGACGCGCTTGTGATTGATCGTCCAACCCTGGCGCAGGAGTTCGGCATGCACCCGGCGATACCCGTAAGCCGGCCACCGCAGCGCAATGCGTTGCATCTGGCTGCGTAAATCCATATCCGTACGCTTGGTTTTTCCGCGTTGCCGGAAACGGTAGTAGCCTGCCCGACTTATTCCCGCGGCACGGCACAGCCCGTTCACGATTGCCCCCGTTTCGCCCGCCTCTTGGATTTGCTCATAGAGTCGGTGCCGCCATTGACGGCGACTGGCAGAGGATGTTCCCTGAAACGCCGCAACGCTTTTTTTAAAAAATCGATTTCCATCGTCTGCTGGCCGATCTTACGTTCCAGCTCAGAGATCCGATCGGCATTGAGTTTGCTTTGCGGCTGCGCACCCTTGCCAGGAAAGGCCAGCTCGCCTTTCGCGCGCCACTCGCTTCTCCAAGTCTCCAATCGCTTGGGACTGAGCTGATACATGCGAGCCACCTCCGCCATACCTTTTCCGGAGTCGATCTCGCGCATCGCAGCCAACTTCAGTTCACGGGAATACTCTTGTCGGGGCACCAGCACTGTTCTCCTCCATTCAATGTAGCTGGCCCCTTAATCGCCTGTCTCACTTTTGGGGTGCACTCCAGTTTTGCCGCTCCTTCCTTCCACCCCGTCAAACGGAGATGGGGGTAGTGTATACGGACGGCAAAATGCCCCCTCCCCGGGGACTCCGATTTTGACTTTGGCCGGGGCCCCGCCCGCGAAGACTGTGAACGACGTTCATTTCCGGACATTGAGTTGTAAGCGTGGACAGGAGAAGGGTCGAGCGATTCGGGGGCAAACGTCGGTTTTGTCTTTAGGGTCAACGAATTAACGAATGCGTCGATTTGGTTCGCAAGTTGCACGAAAATCTTGGTCTGCCACCGCTCGTCGGCATGGGGGGACCTATGAAGCATCCTTTGGCATGGCTGGCAACTTTGGCCCAAGACCTGCGCTTGGCAGTCCGAACCCTCCGCAAGAGTCCCAGTTTCCTGACGGTCGTGATTCTCTCGCTGGCGCTAGGCATTGGCGCCAACAGCACAATCTTCAGCGTGCTGGATGTACTTCTGCTGCGTTCCCTTCCCTATAACCATCCGGAACAGCTGGTCACAATTTATGAAATACAACTCACCCATCCTGAGTCTGGGCAGAACCCGCCCATCGCGGAGTCGCTCGACTGGAAAGAGCAGAATCATGTCTTTCAGGACATTGCGCTGACCAGCTTCGGCGAAGATGGCATTTTGTCCGGCAGCGGCGAAGCCGAGCGCATCAGCGTGCAGGACTCCACGCCCAACCTTTTCGGTCTGCTGGGCGTGAAGCCGATACTCGGCAGAGTTTTTTTCCCTGCGGAGATGCAGGATCACGATCAGACCGTGGTGATCGGCGAGCGATTCTGGAAGACACACTTCAATCGTGATCCCAACATTCTCGGCAAATCATTTCGCGTGAGCGGCCTGACTTCTACGGTCGTCGGAGTCATGCCACAGACGCTCACGTCACTGGATGGAACTAAGGTCGACTTATGGCAGCCTGTCGATCCCGAAAGCAAGCGCTTTGCAGAACGATCCGATCACTGGCTAATGCCCGTCGCGCGCCTCAAGCCCGGTGTGACCATGGCCAAAGCTCAGGCAGAAATGGATACAATCGCGCGGCGGCTCGAATTGCAGTATCCAACGACCAACAAGGGCATCGGCAAGAAAGTGGCTCCCTTGAAGGAAGAACTGTTCGGCTGGGCCAGGCAGGCACTTTATCCGCTGCTCGGAGCGGTGGCCTTCGTGTTGCTGATTGCCTGCGCTAATGTCGCAAACCTCATGCAATCGCGCACTGAGGTGCGGCGCGGCGAATGCGCAGTGCGCCTCTCTCTGGGCGCAAGCCGCGGACGACTGGTGCGACAATGGCTAACGGAAAGTGCGCTGCTTGGGCTGCTTGGAGGCGCGGTTGGCTTGCTCCTGGCATCTTGGGGCATTCGCCTGGTTCTCTGGCTCGCTGGTCCGGACGTGCCCAATTGCGACAAAATGACCGTCGACTTGCGCGTCGTATTGTTCACCTTGAGCATCTCCCTGTTGACGACCGTCGTGTTTGGGCTGGCGCCTGCATTGCAGGCCTCGCGCTCGGATCTGAATCACGCTCTCCGCGATGGCGCTCGCGGCTCGGCTCCACTTTCTGGCGGCATCATGCGGCGTCTGCTCGCCGTCTCCGAAGTGGCTCTGGCCATGGTGTTGCTGGTTGGCACCGGCCTGATGATCAACACCATGATCCGCCTGCGCGGAGTGAATCCCGGCTTCGATGCGAGCAACCTGCTCATTATGGCTTTTCAGTTGCCCGAAGGCGACAAGTACATGGAGAGAGTGCCCGGCGGAGATATGGAAAAGGCCAAACCGGCGGTGAACAGTTTCTACCAGCGCCTGCTCGAACGAGTATCAGCGTTGCCGGGAGTCGAATCGGTTGGATCAGGCGGAATTCCAACCCATTTTTCGGGACAATCTACGTTTTCGATAATGGGGCGCCCGGCACCGCCCGCCGAGCAAAGGCCGCAAGCGGGCTATAACCAGGTAACTTCTGGCTTCTTCCGGACGCTCAGAATTCCATTGAAGAAGGGGCGCTACCTCGACGAGCACGACACCAACGCTGCGCCGTGGGTGATCGTCGTGAACGACGCGTTCGTGCGCAAGTTCTTTCCAGACGAAGATCCCATCGGCAAGCAAGTACGCTTGCGCTTCGATCCGTATCCCACCGAAGAGGACCGTGTGCGGCAAATCGTGGGCGTAGTCGGAGATGTGAAGCAATACGGGCTCGGCAGGAAAGCGCCGCCGTTCATCTACGCTTCGTTCATGCAGCAGCCCGACGTGTACCCCGGTGGCGCGATCGTGGCTCACCTGTGGCAGGACCTTGCCATCCGAGTTGGCCCTATGACTCACGCTTCGGACTTGGCCAAGGCGATCAAGCAGATTGTCGCCGAGCTCGACCCCGACCAGCCCGTCACCAGCTTATGGACGATGCAACAGGTTCTGGACCGATCGATGGGCGACGCCCGCTTGTACATGCAGCTCCTGAGCATTTTTGCGGCGGTTGCGATTTTCCTTGCAATAATGGGGATCTACGGAGTGATGTCATATTTCGTCAGTCAGCACACGCACGATATCGGAATCCGCATGGCGCTGGGGGCACATCCTGCCGATATCCTCAAGTGGGTTGGCAAGCTTGGATTCCAGCTTATTTCCATCGGGATTGTTGCCGGAGTTGTGCTCGCCCTGGGCTTGACGCGGCTGATCTCGGCCATTCTGTTCGGGGTCAAAGCTAGCGATCCGCTGACTTACCTAGCGGTGGCGCTGGGACTGGCTGCCGTCGCATGTTTGGCCTGTTACATTCCCGCCCGCCGTGCGGCGAAGGTCGATCCCATGGTTGCATTACGCTACGAATAGCTCAGGATGATGACATGGAGCCCTGAAGCCAGCGTACGATTAGCGCGTTCTTCATGTCTTCCGAGCCAAGAAGTCCGGTTCGCAGGACGAGTCTGGGCGGGTGGCCCAGGCTTTTGATCTCGCGGGCAATCACCAACACCGTGGGTGCCGGGACTGTTGGCGGCGACGCGGGGCCGATGCAAGCCGCCGGCGCTCGAAACGAAATCTCCGTGCAGCCCTGATTCACTCGCACGGGTCCGGCTTCGTCCAAGAGATAGAAACGATAGCTGCTCCAGGCGCGTGGCCCCTCTCTGTGTTGATTTTACTGTCCCGTTCCGGAACAGCGGGTGCCTCGCTCTTGCGTTCTTTGCAAGGGCGGGCAGCGATGCAGCTTGTACGATGGGGTTGTCATGCCCGGCGGGCTGCATCGCACGAACGGCGCGCATCATCTGCACTTTATCACTTGCTCGTGCTACCGGCGATTGTCTTTTCTGAGTTCCGCGCGGAGCCGTGACCGGTTTCTCTCGATTCTGGAAGAGACTCGCGTCCGCTACCGCTTCGTGGTTGTCGGGTACGTCGTGATGCCGGAACATATTCACCTGCTGGTGACAGAACCAGAAGTTGGAACTCCATCGACGGTGATGCAAGTGTTGAAGCAGCGGGCGGTGCGTGCCTTGTTTCCCAGGAGGAGTAGGAGAGACCAGGGGCAACGCAATCTGTTCGGAGAGTCGCCGCCGGGCAGGTCATTCTGGCAGGCGCGCTTCTACGACTTTAACGTGTGGACGGCGAAGAAGCGGGTGGAGAAGTTGAGGTACATGCATCGGAATCCGGTGAAGAGGGGACTGGTGGGCTCGCCCGAGCAGTGGCGGTGGAGCAGTTATCGGTTCTATCTGTTGGACGAGGCCGGTCCCGTGCGAGTGAATGTGGGGTGGAGGAAGATTTCGTTTCGGGGTCTGGCGGCGTAGGCTGCGCTGCCGCAGGCATTCGTAATTCCCGCCCTTCGCAAAGAACGCGAAGAGCGGGGCACCCACTGTGTTAGTTGTGTCGGCGAGGTCAAAAACACGGGCCACCCCGCCAGTTATCGGTTCTATCTGTTGGACGAGGCCGGTCCCGTGCGAGTGAATGTGGGGTGGGGGAAGATTTCGTTTCGGGGTCTGGCGGCGTAGGCTGCGCCGACGCAGGCATTCGTAATTCCCGCCCTTCGCAAAGAACGCGAAGAGCGGGGCACCCACTGTGTTGGTTGTGTCGGCGAGGTCAAAAACACGGGCCACCCCGCCAGTGCTAACCTTCTTCATTGTCCGTCTCCTTTTTATCTGTGCTTCGAGCACGTCGATAACTTGGGAGCGTACAGCATCCCGTCGGAGACCGGCCTTCTCATCCCATCTGATAACGTCAGGTGCCCATTGATGAGAAAAGGTCAGCAGCGGAGGCCGATTGCGTGTACACTTCTGGCCACCCAGAGTGCCAAAATGGAAATCTTGCATGAAACGATTAATATCGGCTTTGCACAATGGATTCAAAGAAGGTCGCGGCAGGACGACACATTTACAGTTCACGAATCGTCCCCGCAAATCCCGGGGCGAAACGATTTGCGCCTGGTCAGGGATAGGGGTGAATAATGCCGAATTTCCAGAATGTGCCCGGCGGGCAGACCATCTCCAATACTACCGTTACAGTCAGGGGAGGCACTCTCACCGTCGGGCTCAACCTCCAAGATGCGGCTGGCCGGGACCTGGTGGTCACGAATGATGGCAATGACATCGTTATCATGCCCGGCGATACGGTGGGTGGCGTCCGGCTCTATAACCTTCGGGTAAGGCCCAGCGTCCTGGCGACAAAGTCCTCTCTTACCGGCACCATCATGGCGACCGACGATCTCAGCAAGCCGCCGGCCGATCAGTTCAACGTCGAATTCCGCTTCGCGATGCAGCCCGCGCACGAACTGGTGGTCCGCGATGTCACCAACGAGATCTTCGGCGTCGATAAGTTCACCTTCCGAACCGGGGCCGAGCCGACAGTCTTGATGTCCACCTTCAAACCCGGTGACCCAAACAACGCGTTCGAGTTCAATCCTGCCGCGCCCGGCCCGGCCGTCAACCTTCGCGTATTTGCCGCCAAGATCGGCAGTATCGAGCGTACCTATTGGCTGATGCTGCCCTTCAACAATAGGGTTAGCAGCCTGATGGTAGTCATCTCGCATGGCTTCGGACAGAACTGGGCTTACTATTCCAAACTTGGTTTCGGCAACCCGATGTCCAAGGCCCTCCTCCTGGATGTCCGCGATCGTTTTGTGCTGCGCCGTTGGGGTCATCAGGTGGCCACCAGCCGATCGTCCATGGCTCTCTTGATGCCGGTTCGGTCCGCCGCTGGAGGGGGCGAACTGGGCCCATTCGTCAGCCAGACCGGATTGGGCGCCAAAATCGTCGCCAGCATCTTGGTACAGGCGGATGCCGCGACGGCTCTGGGCGAAGTGGACCTGGTGACCTTCAGCAGCGGCATTTACGACGCCAACACGTTCATCGCCAGCGGCGGCAGAGGGCTCAAGTTTAACCTCATGGTCAACCAGGACCCGTCCGGCGGCGTCAACATCGGCGGCCCTGCTCGCAAGCAGTACTTGAGCGGCTGGACCACCGGCGGGCCTCGTCCGGGCTTTGAGTTCCTCCCCATGCCGCGATGGCAGAATGACCCCAAACTCGAGGAGATGAAAGCCGCGCTCGGCCGCGAGTACCTGCACACCTGGGCGCTCCCGACGTATACCCTCGGCATGGCCCTGGGGTAGCCCGCACGCGACGGTGAGGGTCCCATGGGTATCGTTCTTGATAAAAGTGGGAACCTCTACGGAGTAGCGAACCTTGGAGGCACGAACAATAACGGCTTGAGTGTTTTCGGAAACTATTCGTTACAATCTTTGCGTCGGGCCCACGAGTGAAACCCCAAGCTCGCAGTCCATCAACTGCAAAAACTGCCGAGGTATGGCCGAATCCGAGCCACCCGCTATCTCTTTGTTGATCGATACCTCGGCACTTCCATGGAAACGTGCCAATGCGGCAAGCGCTCTAGGCCGACACGGAACAGAACGCGCCCTGCCCTATCTCCGGCAAGTTGCATCAGAACCAGTGACGACCGACGATCTAAAGCAGTTGCACGTCTGGGTGCTTGGGGGCACCCACTGCACCCACTGTTCCGGAACGGAAAAGGAAAATACGGAAAGCTGGGCCACCCGCCGTAGGCTGTGCCGCTGCAGGCATTTGTAATTCCCGCCCTTCGCAAAGAACGCGAAGAGCGGGGCACCCACTGTGTTGGTTGTGTCGGCGAGGTCAAAAACACGGGCCACCCCGCCCGTTCCCTCCTTCCACCCAGAAGCCGGTTTGACACCGTTTCCCGCGTTACCTAGACTGCCAGAGTATCCATTTCGCGAGGACCATTCATGGGCTGGCTGCAAAACAAGTTCGAAAAGAATTTCATGATCAGCACGGTTGATTACGTCTTCAACTGGGCGCGCAAGTCGGCGGTCTGGCCGATGACGTTCGGTTTGGCCTGCTGCGCGATCGAGATGATCGCCTCCTCCACCTCCCGCTTCGACATCGCGCGCTTCGGGTCGGAAGTCTTTCGTCCCAGCCCGCGCCAGAGCGACCTGATGATCGTCGCCGGCACGGTCACGCTGAAGATGGCGCCAGTCGTGAAGCGCATTTACGACCAGATGCCCGATCCGAAGTGGGTGATCTCGATGGGCGCGTGCTCGTCCGTGGGCGGCCCGTTCAATACTTACGCGGTGTTGCAGGGTGTCGACAAGATCGTCCCGGTCGACGTTTACGTCACCGGATGCCCGCCGCGTCCCGAGAATCTTTTCTACGCGCTGCTCAAACTGCAGGACAAGATTGACACCATGACGCTGGCGAAGAAGCCCACCGAAGTCCGCCTCGACCCAAACATGGTGGAGAACTTCAAGCGCCAGGTGATGATCGCGCAGACCCTGCAGCCGAAATAGCAGGCCGGCGCTCCGTCGTCGTTATTCTGCAATTTGAGAACCGAAGTGGGCCTTCCATGAGGATCGCGAAATCCGTCCTAGTCGCGGCTTTGTGCATTTCTTCCGGCGGCCTGATCGCGGGACAGAGTTCGCGTGAGGCATCGGCAGTCGAGCAGCAGATCACCGATACTCTCCACCAGATGTACGAAGCCGAGAAGCGGAAGGATCTGAAGTTTGTCTTATCCGATCTCGCGGAAGATTTTGCCGAAGTTGCCGGCGACGGAGACGTGTATCACCGTGCGGATATTGAGGCGGGCTGGTCCGACGTTGTGTTGAAGGACTACAAAGTGTCGGACTGTGCGTTTAAGTTGATGGCCCGCGATGCCGCTTACTTGACCTGCAAGATGGAAGTGGATGCGGCGTACAAGGGCCAGCCATTTCCGCAACGTTTCCGGCTGACGACGGTCTGGACCCGGCACAAAGGCAAATGGCTGATACGGCTCGAGCAGGGGACGATTATCCCCGAGCCGTCGAACAATAATCCGACAAAGCAAAATTAGGAACACGCCCAGAGCGAGGGGCTGAAAGTTGAGATTATGTCTGCGCTCGTTAAGTTAGCCGTCCAATCCGAACTCCCCGCCGCCGACGAAGCCAAAGAGTTCCCCTGCGGCGACAAGACAGTCTGCGTCGCCAACGTGAGCGGCACCTACAGCGCGATGGAAAACGTCTGCCTGCACCGCGGCGGCCCGCTGGGCCAGGGGATGATCGAGAACGGCAAGGTCGTCTGCCCCTGGCACGGCTGGCAGTGGGATCCGAAAACCGGCGAGGCCACGCACAATGCGAACGCGAAGCTTGCCGTGTATCCGCTGAAGATTGAAAACGGCGACGTGCTAATCGAAGTCTAGTGGTCCAACACGCGAACACTCATGAGCCCAGTCACACATTTCTTCAGCGGATGGGTTCTTGCGAACTGCGCAAAGTTAAATCGAAAAGATCGAGCTCTGGTAACGCTCGCGTGCGTAATCCCGGACATCGATGGCTTGGGCATCATTCCTGAGATCCTGACCCGCAGCTCTTCACATCCGCTCTTGTGGTTCTCGCTCTATCACCACTCTCTTCATACCTTGGTGTTCGCGTTGATAGTTACAGCAGCGGCATCTGTTCTTGCGACGCGGAAATGGGCCACCGGAGTGCTCGTCCTGCTGAGCTTCCACATCCATCTGTTCGAGGATCTGCTCGGTTCCCGCGGTCCAGACGGTGATCAGTGGCCAATCCCTTACCTGGCGCCGTTTTCTACGGCGATGCAGCTCACGTGGAACGGTCAGTGGGGCCTCAACGCATGGCCCAACGTGGTCATCACGATCATTCTTCTGCTGATCACATTCTGGCTGGCGTGGCGGCGAGGATTCTCACCGCTTGAAATGATTTCTACGAAAGCCGACTCGCTGTTTGTGCGCGTCCTGCGCCATCGCATCCCGGGAGCGGAAGGCTTGCGGTAATTCGTCGGGAAGATCACGAGTTGGTCTATCCCAACAGCTTCAGAAATTTCCCCGGCTGATTGTCGAAGCTCGGAAATACGGCCGCCAGATTCTTGTTTCCCATGTGGCGCGCGACCGCTTCTCCAATCACCTGGCGGAAATCCGTGGTCAGGGCCAGGTCGCGGCCTTCGTAGAGTTGCGACTGGTCGAGCCCGGGCCAGCGCCCGTAAACCTTGCCTCCCTTCACCGGACCGCCCAGAACGAACATCACGTTGGCATGGCCGTGGTCGGTGCCGCGATTGCCGTTTTCGCGCGCCGTGCGCCCGAACTCCGACATGGTGACGACGACGGTGTCTTCGCCCAGATCGCCGAGATCAGTCCAGAAGGCCGCCAGCGATTGCGAGAAATCGCCGAGCACGTTGGCGAGCTGGCCTTCCGTCGAGCCTTCGTTGACGTGGTGATCCCAGCCAGCAATGTCGGCGAACGCCACCTGCACACCCAGGTTCGCTTTGATCAGTTGCGCGAGTTGCCGCAGGCCGTCGCCGAAGCGGCCCTTGGGATAACTTGCACCAGGAGCGGGCGTGTATTTTCCCGGATCCGCGGCCTTCAGCATCTTCACCGCATCAAACGTTTCTTCGCCCGTGCCCTGCAGAACGCTGTCGGACGAGTGATCGTACATGGCCTCAAACGCAGTTGCAGCAGGTGAGGCTTTGGCATTCCTTCCACCCACCGAGAAGTCGTTGATGTTATTCATCGCGACCGCGGGCTCGGAGCCGCTCAAGATCCGCGGTAGTGACGGCCCTAACGCAATCGCGCGAAATGGAGAAACTTGCGCGGACGGCAGGTTGCGAACCGAGCGGTTGAGCCATCCATCCTCAGTGACTTTCACGCCCGGCGTGCCGGTCTCCATGAAATCCTGCGCGTCGAAGTGCGAGCGGGTCGTATCCGGCGATCCCGCGGCATGCACGATCGCCAGATGACCCTGCTGCCAGAGCGGCTGAAATGCCGCCAGCGACGGATGCAGCCCGAAGAAGCCGTTCAGATCGAGCACCGACTTGCGCGGGATGTTGATGCTGGGCCGCATCGCGTAATACTGCGGCTCGCCATGAGGAACGACAATGTTCAGCCCATCCGCAGCGCCCCGTTGAAAAATGACGACGAGACGTTTGTTGAGCGCCCCAGCCTCGACGGCGCCAAACGCCGCACGCGTAAGAAAGCCCGGCACCGCCGCCGTCCCGACGACGGCGACGGCGCTATTGCGAACGAAGACACGACGCGTGATGGACATGAGAACAGCTCCTAGCTTCTAGCTTCTGCCTTCTTGCTAGCTTCCAGCTTCTTGCGTCTTGGGCCTGCAGCAGACAATTCGAACAGCTAGAAGCCAGAAGCGAGCAGCTAGTAGCTATCTCTTCTGAAACTCCGGCGATCCCAGCAGCAAACCAGCGATCGTGCTCGCGTCCGGCGGACGAGCAACATCCGCCGGCTTGCGCTGCGGTTTAGCTTGCGGCTCGGGCGACGAATTTTTCGACGGCTCTTCCAGTTGCGCCATGATCGAGTCGTGCGTCTGCTTCGACACGTCCGCGGCGAGCAACTTTGATTCCATGGTGGAGAGCGCAATCGTCGCATCCGCCGGGGGAAAAGGTCCTCCCGCCAACAGTACCGCATCCACCTTCACGCCGCGGACTTTACCTGCCGTCAGCGCCAGTGCAAAATTCATGCGGTTCAGCAGCGCCGACGAACTTACCCAAGTGTCGGCCTTCATCGAATAGCCCGTGGGAGGCTGCGCTCCGTAGAGCGGCATGCCCATATTGGCGACCTGACGTGCCAGCGGCATCGCGTCTTCCACGTCGGCGCCCGTAGCGCGCACGGCTGAAGCCACAAACTCGAGCGGCGTTTTGACCTTGGCGCGGTAGGCGCCATCGGCCCAGAACTCCGGCGAATGGAACAGAGTCGTCAGAACTTCGCGGATGTCACCTTTCTTCTTCGCGAACGTTTTCGCCATGCGATCGACCAGCGCCGGCGGCGGATCGTCGGACACAAAGCGCTGAGCGAGTTTCAGCGAAACGAAATGCGCGGTCTGCGGGCTGGTGGCCAGCATGTGCAGGACTTCCCTGCCCTCATCTTCGCCTTTGGGCTTGATGCGATGTCCAAGAACGAACTTCGGTCCGGGTTCGTGGACTTGCGGTTCGTACTTGAAGCCGCCGCCTTCGAAGGGCTTTTCGATGGTCCAGCCGGTGAAGACCTTAGCGACCTCGGTGACGTCGCGCTGCGAGTAGCCACCATTCACGCTGAGCGTGTGCAGTTCCAGCAATTCGCGGCCGTAGTTCTCATTGAGGCCGCTATTCTGTTTGCGTTTCGCGTTCGGATTTGGCGGCGGAAAGCGACGCGGACGACCGTAGGGTCCATACGGACGAATCGGCCGCGCAGGAATCCCGAGCGCGCGCATGGAGGTCGGCCCCACACTCATCCAGTTGTCCAGGTAGAACAACATCGCTGGACTTTTCGCCGTGGCGACCAGCAGATCTTCGAATTTGCCCAGGGCGTGCGGGCGAATCACCTCCTGCTCATAGTTGGTGAGGAACAGGCGCTCGGGCCCTTTGCCAGCGAAGACGTTGAAGTGATTGAACCAGAAATCGGTCATCACCTCTTCGAGCTGGCGTTCGCTGTAGACCGCCCGCAGCAGCTTGGCCTGAACCAGTTCATCCGCCACGACGGCCTGCGGGTTGCTCATCGCAAGCAGCGTTTCCTTCTGCTTCGGGTTCATGCCCGCGAGAAAGTCCTGCCCCTTGCCGCCGCGCAGCGTATTGGCAAATGCAAGTTGCTCGTCGGTCGACATTGCCATCACTTTTTTGTAGCGCTGGTCGGGAGGAAGATCAACGAGACCCTGAATCTTCAAATCGGCGTAGAGACGATCTTCGCGGCGGCGGGCTTCGGCGTCGTCCACCGGCGCGGGCTTCGAGTCCGCCGGGGGAGCCATGGACATATCGTACGCGGGCGCCCCGTTCGAGGCGCTCATCGCGTTCATGCTCGTCGAGTTCATCGAGTTACTGTCTGCCGTTGTGCCGGGAGGAACATCTGGGCTGGCCGCTGCCGCGGCGGCAAGCTCTTCAGCGGTCTTAGCGGTATCGCTCGCGGGCGGTCCCGCGGGAACAGGAGCGGCGGCTTGCTGTTTCCGCTCGTTCTTTTCTTGCAGGCGCGCGATCTGCACCTGAAACACGGCGCGCTTGGCGGGATCGGAAGGCATGGAGCGCTTTCCGTCCATGACCTGCTTGATCATCTGGTTGTCGGGGAATTCCTCGACGATGTCCTTCGAACTCATGCGCAGCGTGCGAAAGGGCGCCAAGCGGGATTCCACGGCGCTGTCTGGAATTTTGTCGGGGTGCAGTTGCAGATCGATCCAGCGGTCAACTCCCATTGCCATGACCTGCTGGATGTCGCCAGGCCGCGGGCCAAAGGTGAGGCGATTGAGCGCTTGCACCGCTCGCTTTTGTTCGTTCGGGCCTGAATCGGCCGCCTCGTCTTTTTTCTTGCCGAGCAGTTCCGGAACCGCGCAGGCGAGGCTCAAGCACACCAGAAACAGCGCGAGCTTCCCAGCATTCGATCTCATGAAGAATCCCCGACGGGGCAAGTCTCTTGATTATGAACCCTCGCCGTGGAAAAAGTTGCTGCCACACTTGGTTCCGGAAGGGATTGAAAGTGATTGCAGGACAAGGGTTTCGGAGTGGAAGAGGGCGAGGGCGAAGGGCTAGGGCCCGATCTCTTTGGTTAAATACACTTTCCCGCGCGACACTTTGTGTTGCAAAGTAGCAGCCAGATGATCGATGTCCGTAGCCGCAATGTTCACAGAGATGGTGTCGAGGAATGGAGTTCGGCTGCTCCCAACGACGTCACGGCGCACCTGGATCAGCAGGCCCTGAACTACATTCGGATCATATTTATCCGGAGACATTCGGACCAGATCGCTGAGGGCGCTGCCCACCGAGAGCGGGGCGCGATAGGGGCGCGCGCTGGTCATCGCATCGAAGGAATCGGCGAGGCCAATAATGCGTACTGGCATCGGCAAGTCGTCTTGCGCGAGCTTGTCGGGATAGCCGGAACCGTCGCTGCGTTCATGGTGCCAGCGCACGGACTCGGGAATTTTAGGCCAGGGGAACTGCACGCTGCTGACAATCTGGTGGCCGACGACGGTGTGGTCCGCCATCTCACGAAACTCTTCAGGATCGAGCGCTCCGACCTTGCCGAAAAGGCGGCGATCGACGGCAACCTTTCCAATGTCGTGCAGGTACCCCGCGCTGCGCAGCGCGGCTACCTCGCTCGGTTCCATGCCCATAGCCTCGCCAATAGCCGCGGCGTAGCGCCCCACGCGCAGCGAGTGTCCATGAATATTCACGTGCTTGACGTCGATCGCCGTGGCAAAGGCTTCGAGCGCGTTGTCGTAGAAACCGTGCAGCGACGCCATGAGTCGCAGATTTTCGGAAACCCGTTGCGCGATGCTTTGCGTCAGAGCGTGATTCTGGACGGCTAGCGCGATGTAGCTGCACAGCAGTTCCAGCGCGTCGAGTTCGCTATCTTCGTAAAGCGAATCGCCGGGGCGGCGCCCGAGGGCGACCACCCCCGCCAGGCGTCCTCCCGCCTTTAATGGGGCGAGGCATTTGAACAGTTCCGGTGCGACGTTGCCGTTGGAACTCAGAAACACCGAATACGTGGAAGAATTGAGCACGACTGGACCACGCGCTGCCGTCAGCGCATGCACATGTTTTGGAAGGAGAGGAATGAAGGCTGGATCCGGCATCAGGGCGAATCCCAGTGCCGCCGCGGAAGTCAGCATGGCGGGCTTGTCATGGAACAGAAGGAGCACGCCTTCGCGCGCGCCCGCCGCTTCCATGATGGCAGACAGCATAAGACGCGAAGTCTCCGAGAAGTCGCGCTCCGCCGTCAGCGCGGGGCCGAGCTCGGAAAGCGCCTCAACTGTGTGCAACAGCCGCCGTAAATTGTTGGTCTGAATCGCCACCGACGAAGTGGGAGCCAGATCGCAGAGCAAGATCAGCGTACCATGCGGGAAATACGCAGCGCGAGATAACGTGTTGGTTAGTTTGATGCGGTAGTAACGAAAATGAAACCATGGTGACGGCGATGATTCCGCCACCGGAGGGCCATGGACGCTCAGCAAAGCAATCCCGTGCTAGTCACTGGTGGGCGTGGGTTCATTGGCCGCGCAGTGATAGAACTTTTACAGCGTTCAGGCTACGGGGTTGTTTCTCTCGATGCGGCACCGCCCACGAGTTCGCCCAGTCGCCATGAAGTTGCCTGCGATCTTACCGATGCGAACGAATTGCAGCGCGTGTTTGCTACTGAGCAGGTCGGCGGAATCATCCATCTGGCAGCAATTTTGCCTACGGCTGCGCAGCTGGAGCCGGCGCGAGCAACGCGGGTCAACGTCGAAGGCAGCCTCCATCTGCTGGAGATGGCGCAACGCTTCGGCGTTCGCCGCATCGTGTTAGGGAGTTCCCTCAGTGTCTATGGCACGTGCCCCGCGGACCAAGTTGTTTCGGAGACAGACCGAGCGGCGCCCGAAGATCTGTATGGGGCGGCGAAACTTTATGTCGAGCACCTTGGAGCAGCCTATTGCCGATCCTATGGTCTGGAATTCGTCAGCCTCAGGATCGGACGTGTCGTGGGAAGCGGAGCGCAATCGGCGTCGTCGGCGTGGAGAAGTCAGATCTTCGAACTTCTCGCGACCAGGCATGCGGCTGAGATTACTCTGCCCTACGTCGGATCCGAAAGAATCCTGCTGGTGCATGTTGAAGATGTGGCGAAAATGCTGGTGGCATTGCTGCAGGCGGCATGCCCGGCGCACTCGCTTTATAACGCGGCGTGCGAATCGGTGATTGTCGCTGACTTGAAACGCGAAGTCGAGCGCTTGAATCCGAACATCAGCGTCAAGTTGGGCGAGGCGCAGGCGCTTGGCAACCCGCGACTGCTGGACTCCAGCCGCTTTGGGCAGGAATTTAGTGTTCAGACGTTGCCTATCTTCGAGCAACTTCGCGGAGTTGCCAGCGAATAAATATTCAGAAGTGATCTCGCAGTTCCGCGAAGCGGCCCACGATGAGCAGTTTCTGTCCCGGAGGAGCGGCGTTCACCTCTTCGTGCTCGAGGATCCATGTATTGCCGTGAGGTACAAAGACCGCATGTAAGCCGGCGGCCAGGGCGGGATTGATGTCGGACTTCGGGCTGTTGCCCACCATCCAGGTTACATCATTCGCCAGTTCGTATTTTTCAACCACGCGTGTGTAAGCCGCCGGGTCTTTCTCGGCCACCACTTCGACCGCGGTGAAATATTCTTTCAAGCCGGAGCGCTCAACTTTTCCCGTCTGCTCGGCAATCGCGCCCTTGGTCATCAGGATCAGGTGATGGCGCTCGGACAAGTACTGCAGGGTCTCGGACACCTGGGGCAAAATCTCGACAGGATGATCGGCGATGGTATGGGCAAAGCGGTTGATCTGGGCGTGCAACTCCGGCGTAACCGGTTCGACGCTCAAGCGCTCGAAGGTGTCGACGAGCGCATGTGCAAAGCTGTGCAGACCGTAGCCGTGTTTCAGGATGCATTCGCGCTCCACATCGTTGAGCACTTCGCGTACCTGTTCGGGAGAGAACTCGTGGTGATTTAGAAAAGAGATGAAGCGGGCGATGGCCCGCTCGAAGTAGATGTTGTTCTCCCAGAGCGTGTCGTCGGCGTCGATGAGAAGGGTCTGGGGGGACAAGCTTCTAGCTCCTGGCTGCTAGCTCTA
The DNA here is from genome assembly GCA_963791515.1 of uncultured Acidobacteriaceae bacterium. GTDB lineage: Bacteria > Acidobacteriota > Terriglobia > Terriglobales > Acidobacteriaceae > Sulfotelmatobacter. The sequence continues at coordinate 88,022 of CAWBSS010000004.1, forward strand.
GCAAAACGGAAGGTTTTTGCTTCAGGGAAGCGAAAAGCTACGCATTGAATCAGCGATTCTTTTCGAGTCGCTGTAAGAGCTGCGAGCCTTCCTCATACTTGCTCGCCGGAATCAAAATATCTCCATTCTCCAGGTAGACTAAGGTACCAGAGCTTCGCCGATCCAGACTGCGTCACGACGTGTCTTCATTGAATCGAATCTCAAGTCTTTGGCAGTCTGTTGGGCCTTTATGATTGTAGGAGACGAACTCACCCTTATATTCCAAGCTGCCATCAATATCGTTGAGCTGGCACAAAATCTGTCCGCGTTCCTGCCAACAGCCGAGCCAATCTCCTCGTCTCGGGGCCGGTAAACCAACAGCCGGGGCCCAAAGGAACACAGCGTCGGCACGGACTCCGCGCGGACGGCTGGGGACTCTGGCGGTCCACCAATAAGCCAGCATAATCCCGACTATCAGAGTGGCCATCATCCCGGCGACAACGTAGACGGCCTTCTCCAGTAGGGTCATTCCAGGCCCTATTAGTGCTCCTTGCCGTGGGCTAGAAGCAAGCAGCTAGCAGCTAGAAGCTTCTTACCCCACCCAATCCACTCTTGCTTCCGGACCGATGATCCCCGCCTTGTGGCCCATGTCGAGCAGGCGGCGGACGGCTTCGCGGCCGTCGGGGCCGTAGTCGAGGGTGCGCTCGTTCACGTACATCCCGATGAACTTGTCCGCCGACTGCGTATCGAGATCGCGGGCGAATTGCATGGCGTACGACAACGCTTCTTCGCGGTGATCGAGTGCGTACTGGATGCTCTCGCGCAACGCGGCGGAGACCGCCGATATCAGGTCGGAGCCCAAGGCCCGGCGAATCGCGTTGCCTCCCAAGGGCAAAGGCAGGCCGGTTACCTTCTGCCACCACCTGCCGAGATCGACGATGCGATGCAGGCCCGACTTGTCATAGGTTAACTGTCCTTCGTGAATGATCAGCCCAGCTTCGTATTTCCCTTCGAGCACCTGCGGGATGATCTGGTCGAACGGAACGACCTCGGTTTCCACCCCGGGAGCAAACAGTTGCAGCGCCAGGTAAGCCGTGGTGAGCGTGCCCGGCACGGCAATTCGCTTGGTCTTGATTTCGCTGGGGGTAAAGGCGCGCGGCGAGACGATCATCGGCCCGTAGCCCTCGCCCACACTGCCTCCGCAAGTCATCAGCGCGTATTTATCTTGAACGTAAGGATAGGCGTGGAACGAAATCGCGCTGACGTCGTAGACGCCTTCGCGCGCTTTCTGGTTCAGCGTTTCAATGTCACAGAGGGTGTGGCTGAAGCGCAGGCCCGCAGCGCGAACTTTGTTCGTGGCCAGGCCGTAAAACATGAAGGCGTCGTCGGAATCCGGGCTGTGGGCCACGGTGATCTCGCGCACCTGACTTGAAGCACTGCTGCCCGGCGCTTTTGCGGTTTCGGATACGGCTGTCATCGTGTGTACTCCCCGGAATCTACTGCTTGACTGCGCTGCGGCGCCAGCGAGTGGCAATGGCGGCGGCCAACATCACCTTGATGACCTCGGCAGCCAGGAACCAGTACAGGCCGAGATAGGCTGCCTTCGCCAACGAATGCGTGAATACGAAAAGCCAGGCCAACCCTCCGGCGAATAGCAATATCTCAGCCAGAAATCCGGCGCTCGCCGCGCGCAGCAAACTCTTCGTCCCGCGCTCAAAAATATATCCGGCAAGAAAGGCGACGAACGGGTACACCATCAGGAATCCGCCGGTTGGACCGAGCAACTGGGCGATCCCGCCCGGACCCGTGGGATTGAATACAGGCAGCCCCACCGTCCCTTCGACCAAATAGAGCGCAAGCGCTGCGAAGCCGCGACGGCTGCCCAGTAACAGCCCGACCACCAGCACGCCCAGGTTCTGCACCGTAAGCGGGACGGGCGTAAGCGGCATCAACGGGATTGTGATGCGCGCACACAACGCCACGACCAGGCTCGCGCCCACCACGAGCGCAACCTGGCGAGAGGCCTCAAATGCCCGCTCCTGCGGACTGCCTAGAGTATGAATTGCAGATTTTTCCATAATTGGGTCTCCCAATCGCAAACCGAATTTCAGCGTTGGATGCTATCCGGCTGGCGCTGGCGTTCCACTTCAGTCAAGGTTCCTTCGTGGTAGGCGTGCGCCTTCTGCAGGTTATGCCGCAAATGCACATATAGGGCGATGGCCACGCACACTACGACAAGCGTGCTCCCACCCAGTATCAGGAACCACCAGATCATCCGCACAGCCGATTAGGATAACAGATGCGGTGAGGCACGAAACGTGATTCCACGCACGTGCAGAGTCCCACGACGATCGGACCCGCGAAAGACGGGAAAGACAGCCTAGCCGGCCTTACGCTCGGCTCGCCTCTGGCGCATCATCTCGACGCGCTTGAGCATGAATTGCAGGCGATTCTTGCCCCACTTCGTGTGGGTGATGACTTTCTCGATATTGTTAAACATCTCGGGGTCGCCGACCTTCTCCCGCAGCTCTTTCAGGAAGGGATGGACCTTCGCGAAAATGACAAACATCTCTCCGCTGAACGCGGGTTGCAGGAACAAGTCTTCGTTCAATACGCCTTGGAGCACCAACGATGCGGCCATTCCCCAGTAACCACCCACCTGGCGCAACCAATTGTTTTCCTGGGAGCCCAGGGCAGATGCGACTTTCATAAATTCGTCGGCGTTCTGGGGGAAAAATTCCGTGACCCACCAGTTGCGGGCCTTACGCATTTCCGCCTCGCGGCGCAAATCGTAAAGTTCCAAAATAAGGTGGGCGTCCGATGCAGTCGGCTTCTTGGCCATAGGTTCCTCCTGGGGTGAAAAACATGAATTCGCGGCGCGCTCGCTTTGCCGCGGTTCGATCGACGATACCATCTACAAGGTTTACGCGGTGGTCGCCGCCGCTTCCGGCGGTGGTGCAGGCCGCTCGTAGTCGCACTCTTTGTTGGGGCATGCGATCACTGGCCCAGCCTTCAGATTCTTCTCGACCAGATATTCGCTGCCGCAACTCGGACACTTCTCGGCAATCGGCTTATGCGCCGATGTGAACTTACAGTTGGGATAATTTCCGCAGCCGTAAAACGTGTTTCCCTTGCGGGCACGCTTTTCGACCAGTTCTCCGTCCTTGCACTCAGGACACTTTACCCCGATGAAGTTCTGCTTCACGTACTTGCACTCGGGATACCCGCTGCAGGTGGTGAACTCACCGTAACGCCCGTGCCGGATCATCATGTTGCGCCCGCACTTGGGGCAAAGTTCGTCAAGAGGAATGTCGGGAACCTTCTTGCCCTGGTCCAGACGCCGCGTGGTCTTGCAGTCCGGATACCCCGTACATGCCATGAACTGCCCGAAACGCCCGCGCTTCAGCACCATCACCCGTCCGCAGTTTTCGCAGTATTCCTCCTGCGTGGTCTCCTGCACATCAGCCGAATCGAGATCGGGCAGGTTGATCGGGTTTTCTTTGGTGAACTTGCAGGTGTTCGGATCTTCCTTATCGAAAGTGCTGCAAGCGTAGAAGGACCCGTGCCTGCCCCACTTGATCACCAACGGCGCCTTGCAGAGTTCGCACTTCTCATCCGTGGGCTTCTCCATCCGCTTGATGTTCTCCATGTGCTTTTCGGCATATTTGAGATCTTTCTGGAATTTCTTGTAGAACTCGCCAAGGGTGTCGGTCCACGTCTCCTTGCCCTCTTCGATTTCATCGAGTTCTTCTTCCAGATGCGCCGTGTATTGCACATCGAAAATATCGCGGAAGTTCTCGACCAGCAGATCGGTCACGACCAAGCCAATCTCGGTCGGGGAGAACTTTCCGCCCAGCTTCTGCACATACTGCCGCTCTTGAATGGTGGAGAGAATCGCAGCGTAGGTCGACGGCCGGCCGATGCCGCGCTCTTCAAGTTCTTTGACCAGCGACGCCTCGTTATAGCGCGGCGGCGGTTCGGTGAAATGCTGCTCCGGCTTCAGTTCCTTGAGCGCAAGTTTCTGTCCGGCTTCGAGCGCGGGCAACTTGTGTTTGAGTTCCTCGTCTTCCTCGTCTTTGCCTTCCTTCGACTCTTCGTAGACTCGGAGGAATCCGTCGAACTTGAGCACCGATCCGGTCACGCGGAACCAGAAAATCTCGCTGCCATTTTTGGCGTCGATGTCGACCGTGGTCTGATCGAAGACCGCAGGGTTGATCTGCGATGCCACGAAGCGCTGCCAGATCAGCTTGTAAACCTTGAACTCATCTTCTTTTAAGTACTGCTTGACCTGGTCGGGATGGCGCATCGCCGAAGTCGGGCGAATCGCCTCGTGAGCCCCTTGCGAGTCCTTCTTCTCCTTAAACGTATTGGGCGTGTCGGGCAGGTAGGTTGGACCATATTCCGTGCCGACGTATTCGCGCACTTCCTGGATCGCCTCCGGCGCAACTCGAGTCGAATCGGTACGCATGTAGGTGATCAGACCGACCAGTCCTTCTTCGCCGAGTTCCACGCCTTCGTACAACCGCTGCGCGATCATCATGGTGCGCTTCACGCTGAAACGCAGCTTGCGCGAAGAGTCCTGTTGCAGCTTGCTGGTCGTGAAAGGAGGCGCGGCGTTACGGCGGCGCTCTTTCTTGTCGACCGACCGGACAACCCAGTCGGCCTTTTCCAGCACGACACGAATCTTTTCAGCGTCTTCACCGTTTGTGACTTCAACCTTTTCTTCGCCCTTGCCCACGAAACGGGCGTCAAAGGCAGGCGGCTTGCTGGCCGACAGGTGCGCGTCGATGGTCCAGTATTCTTTTTTCTCGAACGCCTTGATTTCGCGTTCGCGTTCGACGATCAGACGCAGCGCAACCGTCTGCACGCGCCCCGCAGAAAGACCGCGGCGGACTTTATCCCAAAGCAGTGGAGAGACTTGATATCCCACAAGCCGATCTAGCACGCGGCGAGCCTGCTGCGCGTCCACCAGGTTCTGGTCGATGGCGCGCGGATGTTCGAAGGCGGCCTGAACGGCACGCTTGGTTATCTCGTTGAAAGTGACGCGCTGAATCCGCGGAGGAGGTTCTGGCTCCCCCTTTTTCGGCTTCTTGGCTTTTTTCGCTTTCTTGCCGTTCCCGTCGAGCTCGCCCGCCAGATGGAAGGCAATCGCCTCGCCCTCGCGGTCCGGGTCAGGCGCCAGATAGATCGCATCCGCCGAGGCCGCGAGCTTTTTCAGCTTGGCCACAACTTTCTCTTTGCCGGGAATGATGACGTAATCGGTCTCGAAGTCGTTCTTGATATCCACACCCAGAGTGCTCTTGGGCAGATCCTTCACGTGGCCGAGCGACGCCTCGACCGTGAAGCCCTTACCCAGATATTTCTGGATGGTCTTCGCCTTGGCCGGCGATTCGACAATGACTAAACCTTTTGACAATGTATCCTCAATTTCCTTGGATTCTGATTTCGAAGCTAGCACGAATGGGCGGAAAGCAACAAGTTACCGGGAGAAAGCTTCTTCTAGCTTCTAGCTTCTAGCTAAGACCGCGGCACCGAGCCGCTGAGACAGCGAGGCTAGCATCCGCTGAATTTCCAGAGCCTTTGCGTCCAAATCCCTGAATTCCTCGACCGTCAGAAACTGGAGGTCTCTGGCGAGCAACAGATGATATTCCATTTCGCTCGCGGAACCTCGAGCAATCTGAACAAACCGCTTCATTTCCGGATCCGATCTCCGACCGCATCCTTCCGCAATATTTGCTCCGATGGAAGCGGACGCGCGCCGTATCTGACTGGTCAGCCCGTAGATCTCTTCTTTCGGAAATTTACGGGTGCATTGATAAATCGTCAGAGTCAACTCGTGAGCCTTAGCCCAAACTTTCAGGTCCTTGAAGTCCTCCATCGAGCGATCCACCTTTCCCGTCTAGCTACTTTCCGTCGCAAAAATGAGGCAGTGTGGAGCGATGGATGCTGATGGGAGAGCCAAATGTCGGGGTCAGAGTGCTCAGTTTGAGGTTACTCGAAGAAGTACTAAAACATTTGCAGTACATATTGTTTTAGTCGGGGATGTGCCCTTACGATGGCGTCCATGATCAAGCTACGACATCAACAACCATCGCTGTGGCACTCAGGCTTAGCGGCGGACATCGAGGATTTGTGGGAGCCGTGGATGCGGCTGGTGGACGGTCTGCTGGAAGATGAGCAACTGCTGGAGACAATTTATGAGGCGCAAGGCGAACGGTATCCGCAGAGCCGCAGGCGGGGCCGCGAGCAAACGCCGGCCGAAGTGGTGTTGCGTCTGCTGCTGTTGAAACACATTCGCAACTGGAGCTATGACGTGCTGGAGCGAGAAGTGCGCGCCAATCTGGTGTATCGCGCGTTTACGCGGGTGGGAGACGGGAAAGTGCCGGATGCCAAGACCATGGCGCGGCTGGGGCAGCTCATCGGGCCGGAAGTGATCGAGGAGTTGCATCAGCGGATCGTGCAATTGGCGCAAGAACACGGAGTGACGCGTGGGCGAAAGCTGCGGGTCGATACCACGGTGGTGGAAACCAACATCCACTATCCGACCGACAGCAGTTTGTTGGGGGACGGCACGCGGGTGCTGACGCGGACGATGAAGAAGATCGAGCAGAAAGCCGGCGGCCTGAAGCGCAAGGTGCGGGATCGCATGCGGAGTGTGCGGAAGCAGGTTCTGGCGATTGCCCTATCGACCCGGTACCTGGGTCCGGAAGGAGAAGCGCGCAGAAAGAAGCAGTATGGAGAACTGCTGAGTTTAACCCGGAAAATCGTAAACCAAGCGCAACGCATATTAGAAGAGGTGAAGAAAGTTCCGCGTGCTGGTCGCGTTGCCCTGGGAAGCTTAGTGGAAACGCTGGCCACGATGACGGGGCGGGTGCAGCAAGTCATGAAACAGACCAAGCTGCGAATCTTTGCCGGAGTGACCAAGTCGCAGGAAAAGATCGCGAGCATGTTTGAGCCGCACACGGAAATCATTCGCAAAGGCAAGGCCAGCAAGCCGACCGAGTTTGGCAAACTGGTCAAGATTCAGGAAGCGGAAAATCAGATTATCAGTCACTACGAAGTGTTCGCTGAGCGTCCCAGCGACCGCCAGTTGTTAGTGCCGTCGATCGAGGTTCACCAGCGGAGATTCGGCCGCATTCCGGCGCTGGTGGCCGCGGATGCGGGATTCCACTCGCAGCAGAATGAAAAAACTGCCGGTGCCATGGGAGTGCGATGGCTTTCGGTGCCGAATCAGAAGACCAAGAGTGCGGAACGCAAACGTCTTTATCGGCAGCGCTGGTTTCGTCGTGGACAACGGTGGCGAACCGGATGCGAGGGTCGTATCAGCGTGCTGAAACGGAGACACGGGATGCGGCGTTGTTTGTATCGCGGATTCCACGGCATGCAGCGCTGGGTTGGGCTCAGTGTGATTGCCGACAATGTGATTCAGATCGGGCGTTGTCTCGCCCCACAGGCAACATGAATAACAATACGCGCTCGGCTATTCCGGTTGAGCCGAGCGGCACAAAAGTGATCACCAGAAGCGGCTCACTTCGGATCGTAAACAACCGGAAGCGTCTCAGAAACCGCATTTTTGCGACGGAAAGTAGCTAGAAGCTAGGAGCTAGAAGCTCTTAACAAAATTCTTCCCCGGCATCTGCCTGACCTTGCCGGCTAACTCCAGTTCAAACAGCGCGGCAAAGATTTCCGACGACGACAAATCGTTTTCCAGGCGCTCGACGATTTCGTCGATGTGCGTGGCTTCGTCGGCTTTCAGCAGGCTCAGGATTCGCTTCTCGTGAGGAGGGAGCCCTTCATCCGGGAATAGAGATGCGGAGGAGGCGCCTTGGGATTCAGGCGAGACGGGCGGAGTCAATGCAAGTCGTACTTCTGCCGGGAGATCTTCCCACACGTCTTCCCAGGTCGCCACCAGCTTGGCGCCTTGTTTGATGAGCGTGTTCGGTCCCCAGGAATTCTTGTTGGTGACGTTGCCGGGCACGGCGAAAACGTCGCGATTCTGCTCCAGCGCGCATCGCGCGGTGATGCGTGTGCCGGAGTATTCGGCGGCTTCCACTACGAGCACGCCGACGGACATGCCGCTGATGATCCGGTTGCGGATGGGAAAGTTTTGCGGAGCCGCGAACGTTCCCAGAGGAAACTCGGAGATCAGCGCGCCGCCCAGTGCCAGAATCTGTTCCGAGAGTCGCGAGTTTTCCTTTGGATAGATCACATCCACACCCGTCCCAAAGACGGCGACGGTCTTGCCCTTTGCGGAGATCGCACCCCGATGACTGGCGGTATCGACGCCGCGCGCCATGCCACTAATAATGACCAACCCCTGCGCGGCGAGATCGCAAGCCAGTCGCTCGGCCATGCCAGAACCATAGGGCGTGGGATGGCGTGTTCCCACCATGGCGATGCCGGGCTTGGCCAGCACCTCGGCGTTGCCGCGGACTCGAAGAATGGGTGGCGGATCATAGATCTGTTTCAGGCGCGGCGGGTACCAGGGGTCGTCCAGCGAGACCACGGTGACGTCCGCAGAGGCGGCGCGTGCAATCTCTTCGCGCGCCAACTCCGCCGACTTTCCCGTGGCCAACGACTGGGCAGAAATAGCTTGAATCCCGGTGCTCTCAAGTTCAGTCAACGACGCGCGGAAAACCGCTTCCGGAGAACCGAAATGTTCGACCAGTTTGCGCGCTCTCGTGGGCCCAAGGCCGGGGGTCAGCGAAATGGCCAGCCACTCCAGGAGATGAGTCGCGGCCGGGGATACAGCTGCGTTGGACAAAAGGAACTCCGAGCGGACTGTAATTAGGGCCGAAGAGCCATGTCAAGGTCATGCGTCACAACGGTTTGTTAATATTGTGGAAAGCATGAGACGTTTACGGATTTCGGCCATTTCCTACCTCAATACCGCCCCCTTGATGTGGGATTTCGAGCACGGAGAAGCAGGCCGCGACTTCGACATTTCCTATACGCTGCCTTCAGACTGCGCCCGTTCTCTGGCGGACGGGACGGCCGACATCGGCATCATTCCCGCAGCGGCGTACGCCGAGATTCCGGAACTGCAGGTACTGCCCGAAGTTGCGATCGCTTCGCGGCGAGCCGTGCGGTCCATTCTGCTGGTCAGCAAAGTTCCCATCGAGAAAGTTCGCACCGTCGCGCTGGATACTTCTTCGATGACCTCGGTGGCGCTGACGAGAGTTCTATTCGAGAAGTGGCTGGGCGGCAGAAGGACATTCACTGCGATGGCGCCCGATGTCGACAAGATGCTGGCCGAGCACGATGCCGGCTTGCTCATCGGCGATCCTGCCCTGAAGATCGATCGCAGGCGCTACCATACGCTCGACTTGGCGGAAGAATGGATTCGCCATACGGGAAAGCCATTTGTCTTCGCCTTTTGGGCTGTTCGCAAAGATGCGTTGCGGGAGGCTCCCCCATCGCAGGATTTGCCGGCCGTGTTTCAGAACTCGCGCGATCGCGGGCTGCAGCTTTCCAGCCTCAACCTAATCGCCCGCGAATGGGCGCCGCGACTGGATATCAGTGAAGGCGATGTGCGGAACTATCTGACTCAGAATATTCATTACCAGCTCGACGCTGGGTGCCTGGAGGGCTTGCAACTGTTCTATCGCTACGCGGCGGAGATCGGCGCTCTGCCCGCGGCACCGGACCTACAGTTTGTGGACGCGACGAAAGCAGTCGCATCGTAGTTTTATTAAGTTACAATTGTATACATACATTATCGCATTACTGCTTTGTACGTATTACAAATCAGACCTCCGAAAGCAAATGGGCTCCGGACTGTCCCCCATAATGCCGTTTCCCGGGCCGGAAACGGCCCTGGCAGCGACGATCGCGGCCCGGGCCAGGGAAAGCATCCTCCGCTACGAAATCGCGCGTCCTTCGGCCTTGCAGGGCCGTTCTACGATTTTTCAACTGTAGGATGTCGAACATACAGGCTTCTGTCTGCGTGCTAGGCTTTTAGAAGTCCCTTACACATTTCTCCGCCGGACCCCATTCTGGGCGTCGGTTTCTTGTGCAATCCTGATGATTCGCTACGGAGCGCAAATGCCCAACGTCCCTGACGAGCGTACCCCTACTTGGCCGATGTGCGGGATCTGCAACGAACCGGTGAGACTTGAGACCAGCAAGACCGATGAAACCGGACGGGCTGTCCACGAGGAGTGCTACATTCTCAAGGTGAAATTGCATCGCCCCACCACTCTTCCTGACTAAAAGCCACGAACGGACCATTCGGACACCGCCCGGGACATCGCCCCCGCGTCTCTCCTGGTCGCCCTCAATCCCGCTATGAGTTAAGCTGACACTTGCGCCTTTGGCGTAAAAGGGTTCCGTGAGTCTGTTCCAGCCCATCCCGAATGCAGGCAGCGCAGCCGATGCGACGCGTCCGCTGGCCGACCGCATGCGCCCGCGAACGCTTGAAGAATACGTTGGCCAGGAGCACTTGATCGGCCCTGGCAAGCCGCTGCGCACGCAGGTCGACCGCGACGATACCGGCTCGCTGATCTTCTGGGGACCTCCGGGCACGGGTAAAACGACGCTGGCGAAGATCATCGCGAACCTGACCAAGGCGGAGTTCATCGAATTCTCCGCCGTGCTAGCCGGAATCAAAGAGATCAAGCAGGTGATGGCCGATGCCGAGCGAGCGCGCCAGTACGGCACCCGCACCATCGTTTTCATCGACGAGATTCATCGCTTCAACAAGGCGCAGCAGGACGCCTTCCTGCCTCACGTGGAAAAAGGCAATATTCGCCTGATCGGCGCAACCACTGAGAATCCGTCATTCGAGATCAACTCGGCATTGCTCTCACGCTGCCGCGTCTACGTCTTGAAGCCGCTCACCGAAGACCAGATCGTCCTTCTGCTCCGGCGAGCTCTTACCGACCACGAGCGGGGGCTCGGTGCAAAGAATCTGACTGCCTCCGACGACGTGCTGAAGAAGATCGCCAGCTACACCAGCGGCGACGCGCGCAGCGCCTACAACGTTTTAGAAGTAGCCGCCGGACTGGCTCAGAAAAACGCCCACGGCGGGCGGGAGATCACCGACGAGATCGTCCGCGACGCGCTGCAGAAGCGCATTCTGCTCTACGACAAGTCCGGCGAAGAACACTACAATCTGATTTCCGCACTGCACAAATCGGTGCGCAACAGCGACCCCGATGCGGCTCTCTACTGGCTCGGCCGGATGCTCGAAGCCGGGGAAGATCCCCTCTACGTCGCGCGGCGGGTGGTACGCATGGCAGTGGAAGATATTGGCTTGGCTGATCCAAATGCGCTTTCTCTATGTATGGCGGCTCGTGACGCAGTCGACTTCATTGGCATGCCGGAGGGCAATCTGGCGCTGGCTCAGGCCGTCGTGTATCTCGCGGTCGCGCCCAAGTCAAATGCCCTGTACACCGCCTACGGAGACGTTCAGCAAGATGTCGAGCAGACCGCTGCAGACGCAGTCCCGCTGCACCTGCGCAACGCTCCCACCAGCCTGATGAAGGGCCTTGGCTATGGCCAGGGATACCAGTACGCGCACGACCTCGAAGCCAAGGTCGCGGACATGCAGTGCCTCCCCAACAACCTGCGCGATCGCGTGTACTACCGCCCCACGAATGAAGGCATTGAGAAGCGCATCCGCGAGCGGATGGAAGAAATAAGGCGCCAGCGTTCTCGGGCCAGTGAAGGTGGTCCTGCGCAGTCAAAGAAAGAATCGTAGCGTCCCCGCGAGACATCTGATTTGGCATCGGCAGGCCTTGCTCAGGCCTTCTCAGCAGGTAGGATTGAATTTTATGGCTACAAGTTTCAGTGCCGCCGGAAACGAGATTCTTCCCGTTCGTGCTATGCCCGCCGACCTCGTGGAAGACTTGCAGAGTGTGCAAAAAGCCGCGCAGCGAATCACGTCGATTCTCGATCTCGACGAACTCATCGACCACGTGGTCGACGAAGTAACTCACTCGTTTGGCTGCCTGGAAGCGGGCATCTACCTGCACGACGAGGGTCGCAGCGAAATGGTGCTTGCCGGAGTGCGTGGATGCAGCGCGAATGGCAAAGGATATCGCCTGAAAATCGGCCACGAGGGGATGGTTGGCTATGTCGCTTCCACCGGTCAGACGCGCTACGCGCCCGATGTGCGTAAGGACCAGTACTACATCGCCTGCGAACCATCGACGCTGTCCGAAGTGGCCATTCCACTGCGCGTGGGCGACCAACTGGTGGGCGTATTCACGGCGTCGCATCACGAATTGGACGCCTTTCCCCGTCAGCAATTGAGGATTCTGCAGGCACTATGCGATCACGTCGCGATCGCTATCCACAACGCGCGACGATTCCAGTCGGAGCGCGCGGAACGCGCGGCCATGGACCACGAAGCCCAGGAAGCGCGCGGGATTCAGCAGGCGCTGCTGCCCAAGAGTTCTCCTTACATTCCCGGCTTTATAGTTTCCGGTCTGAGCGTGCCCGCGCGTGCGGTGGGGGGCGACTGGTACGACTTCATTCCGTTCCCGGACGGGCGCTGGGGGTTGGTTCTGGCCGATGTCTCGGGCAAAGGCACCGCCGCCGCTCTGCTCATGTCAGCCACGCGGGGTGTCTTGCGCTCGCTGGCGGAGGCTTGCTGCACGCCCGGCGAAGTTCTAACCCGGCTGAACCAGTTGCTGGTGGACGATTTTCCCGCTGGAAAATTCGTCACCATGGTCTACGCCGTGCTCGACCCTTCAGCGCGCACCGTAGTTTTTGCCAATGCCGGACATTTGCGACCGCTGTTCATCGACAAACAGGGGGAGCACTTCCTTGATACGGAACGCGGGCTGCCGCTTGGCCTCGGCTGCGGGGACTATTCGGAAACCAACATCACGCTGTCGGAGGGTTCAAAGCTTGTCTTTTACAGTGATGGCATTACCGAAGCCGAGAACGCAAACGAAGAAGAGTACGGCCTCTCACGTCTCGCGGAGCACGCGATGAAACCGGGTTCCTCGGCGGTCAGCATTGTGGATGACGTGCGACGTTTCGCGAACGGTTCCAGTCAGCGCGACGATGCCAGTGTGGTCTTTGTTGGGGTGGGGCGCTAATTCATCCCATCCGCGTGCGATGTTCCTTCAGGATGCAGCGGTCCATCACGACGAAGATCCCAGCCTGGCGCGCCTTTTCCGCTGCTTTCTCGTGGACCACATCTTCCTGCATCCAGATCGCCGGGACTTTGAGTCGGATCGCCTGGTCAACCGCCTCTTCGACACACGCGGGGCGGCGGAAGATATTCACAATGTCGATCTTCTCCGGCACATCGAGTAGAGACGCGTAAGCCTTCTCGCCCAGGCACTCCTCGATCCGCGGATTCACTGGAATGATGCGATATCCGTGGGTCTGCATATACGCCGACACGCCATGGCTGGGCCGCAGCGGGTTGTCCGAGAGGCCGACCACGGCAATCGTCTTGGAACGCTTCAGCAGTGCGGCAATGGGATCGGATTGCGGTAAGGAGGCCATGCGCCCTTCGGATTATTTCTTGGCCGCTGCGTCCAACTTCTGCTTGTACATTTTCATCGCGAGCTTGCGAATCGTTTCCGAAACTTCCTTGTTGGCGGAAAGGTTCTTCAGATCGGCGACCAATAGGTTTTTCATCAGGCCCAGGCCAAGATCGAGCGGTGTCCGCGGATTTCCCACCAGGTTGCGCACCACTTTATAGTTCTTCATGAAGCGCCGCTTCAGTGGAATCTGGCGCAGGACGGCCTCCAGCACATTCTTCTGGCTGGCAAATTTTTCCACTTCGCCGTCGGAGAGCTTGGGGGCTTCGAGCACGGCCAGTGCCACCACTTTTGTGCCGTCTCGAATCAGAAGCGAGCGCTCCTCTTTGTTGCCCTTCAACGCCAGCTGGATGCGGCCCTTCACGTCGAGGTGGCTGATTTTCTGAAGCGCGTTTTCGCGCTTGGGGTCAGCCTGTGGCTTCTTGGGTGCAGCGACAGTTTTCGGCGCGGCGGCCTTGGCTGGTTCGGATGCGGCAAGTACAGGAGATTCCGCAACGCTTATGACCGGAAAGTAATCCACTCCCAGCAACTCAACAATCCCGCCGATTGCCTGGAATGGCTTGTCCCCCTCCGCCACAATGTCGTGCATATGATCGTTGATGTAGGTGGAAACGGTCTCATCGTCCGCGCCGTCTTCGTAAGTATCCGAACTCGCCGACTCTGGCCCTTCGGTCGTGGCCTCGGGGGGCTCGACTACCGGCTCGCCACTCTGTGCGGTCGCGGAAGATTCGCCGGCGTTCAACAACGTCCCCAGTTCTTCGGCCTCCTCCTTCTGCAGGTAGGGACTTGACCTAAGAGCCTCGAGGACGCCACTCAGCGATCGTACCCGCGTGCTCTTGAGCATCATTTCGATCGAGTCCCGCGAAGCGGAGAGCGCCAGTTTCACCAGTTTACCCTCCGGTACCGAAGGATTCTCCAGGAGCGCGGGCAGCAACTTTGGCCGCAAATTGTCAGGTGAGATGAAATAATCCAGCACCTCTCCTGAGGTCTGAGGATCGGCCGCAGCCGCGTGCGAGGCGTTTTCGTCCCATCCGGCAAGGGTCATGCGAGCCAGTTCGCCAAAGACTTTGTTGTGCCGCGCCAGATAGACCAGTATCTCGATGTTCTCGGCCGCCGGCACCTGGAGAGCGCCACGGGCGGCAAACTGCATCATGTTGGATGGCAGCTTCGAAGCGCGGACTTGATCGATGATTCGCGCCATAACGTTATGCTTCGACTAACGGTTGCGAACTTGTGCCGCCGAGAATCGCCTTTCCCCGGGCCAGCGAATCGAGTTCGCTCACAGCCAATTCCAAATCTCGAGTAATCCGATTCCGCTTGTGTCCGAGAAATACATCCAGCAAAGTCCGATAGTACCAAAGAGTGCCCTCGCGTCCGCCGTTGAACCTTGACCACACTGATTCCCCGATCGCGCGGTAATCGCTGAGAATGGAGCGCACGTTGTTCAGCTTATCGGCAGCCGAAACCAGCCGCGTATCCGCGTCCGCGGTCTTCAGGTGCCGGATATAGGTCTCTTTCCGCTCGCGCCATGGCGGCTTGGGATAGGTGTCGGCATCGGTGCAACCGTCCACAATCTGGGCGACGCGTTTGCCAAAGCGGCGGCGGACTTCTTTGAGCATGGGGGCACCGCCGCAATCCTCAACGACATCGTGAAGCAGCGCAGCGATCGCAAGATCTTCGTCGCCCCCACCCTCGAGCACAAGGGACGCGACACCCATCAAGTGCGCAATGTAGGGGATGGTCGATGCTTTTCGCGTTTGCCCGGCATGCTTTTCCGCAGCGAATAAAAATGCCCGCAAGAAGCGCGGGCCAAGCTTCGTCGCTTTCTGTGTCCGGAGTTTGCCCGGAGCGGAGCCGAAGGGCGCCTTCTGTGGTTGCCGTTTTCTCGCGACGGTCTTCACTACTTCTCCCCCCGCCGCGCCAGCAGATAGGCTCGAATGAACGGCTGCAAATCGCCATCGAGCACGCGGTCGACGTCTCCCACCTCGGTCTTGGTGCGGTGATCCTTGATCATGCGGTAAGGCTGCAGCACGTAAGAACGAATCTGCGATCCAAATTCAATGTCGAGTTTCGAGTCTTCAATCTTCTTGGTGGCCGCGCGCTTCTTTTCCATTTCGAATTCATAGAGCTTCGAACGCAACATGCTCATGGCGCGCTCTTTGTTCTTGTGCTGCGAGCGCTCATTCTGGCAATTGGCGACCAGACCCGTGGCAATGTGCGTAATGCGCACCGCGGAATCCGTTGTGTTCACGTGCTGTCCGCCCTTGCCGCTGGAGCGATAAGTATCGGTGCGTATATCTTCCGGCTTGATGACGATTTCAATGCTGTCATCAATCTCCGGCGACACATAAACGCTGGCGAATGAAGTATGCCGCCGCTTAGCCTGGTCAAACGGCGAAATGCGCACCAGGCGGTGCACCCCAATCTCACTCTGCAGAAGCCCGAAGGCATATTCGCCGTTCACCGCAAACGTCGCCGACTTCAATCCCGCCTCTTCGCCCGGCTGGTAGTCGTAGAGCACGGTCTCGAACCCTTGCCGCTCGGCCCATCTTAGATACATGCGCAGGAGCATGTCGGCCCAATCCTGCGACTCGGTGCCGCCCGCTCCGGGATGAATGGTGACGATGGCATTGCGCGCGTCGTTCTCGCCTGAAAGCAGCGTCTCGGTTTCGAGCCGGTCGAGCAACTCGCGCAAAGCGCCGATTTCGCGTTGCAAATCCGCGTCAACACTCTCGCCTTCCTTGGACAGGTCAAAGTAGGCGGCAATATCATCGCCGCGGCGCGCCAGGTCGGCGTCGGTCGTGAGCACGTGCTCCAGCCGCTTCTTTTCGCGCATCACCTGCTGGGATCGCTGCGGGTTCGACCACAGATTCGGGTCGGCGGACTGCTTTTCGATCTCGGCTAGCTGCGGACGGACCCGCTCCGCGTCAAAGATACTCCCGAAGTTCGCGGACCTTCTTGCTGAGTTTTTCGTATTCCAACACTAGCTCTTGATTCATGAGGACGCGTCAACCTTCTTACGGTTTTTCCAGAACGTGAAGCGCGTGAATAGCGCTGCTATTGAAATTATCGCACAGGCATACGCGAACCAGTCGCCGTGGCGGGTATAGAAAGTAGTGACGGAAGTAAGGGCGTAGGGCGCGACCAGAGCCGTCCGCTCCTTGCGGGGAATTCGCGCCACCACGCGTCCCCACGGGTCGATCGAAGCCGTGACCCCGGTGTCGGTTGCGCTCAGGAGCCAGCGGTTGTTCTCGATAGCGCGCATGCGCGTCTGGTTCAAATGCTGCGCATAGGCTCCGCTGTCGCCGTACCACCCGTCATTCGAAATGTTGACGAACACTTGCGCACCCTGGTGGGCGAACTGCCGCACTTCATCCGGAAATATGGACTCGTAGCAGATGAACACCCCAAGTCGCTCGTCTCCGCCGTCCAGCGGCCGGCGCGATGCGCCGCGCTGAAACTCGCCGACCTCCTTGGTCAAGCCTCCCGCAAAGGAAAATAAACTCGGAAACGGCAGATACTCTCCGAACGGCACAAGATGCACTTTGTCGTAGCGCGCAGTCCAGTCGCCGCTTGGGCTGATCCATGCGGCAGAGTTAAACACGGGCGAAGTCTGCCCACCCGCGCCCGCGGCCGATGAAGTTCCGATCGATCCAGTTCCAATTGAACCAGCCACGGTCCAGATCCTGGTGTCGCGAGCCATCGCGCTGACCGCCTCGCGGAATCGCGGATCATTGGTGAAGAACGGCGCAGGCGACTCCGGCCAGACGACCAAGTCGATCTTCATTGGGCTGCCTGCTACAGACTTCACGCTGAGCTCTGTCAATTCATTCAATGTTTGTTGCAAAGATAGCGGCGTCCACTCCGCCGAGACAGGAATGTTCTGCTGCACCAGCAAGGCCGCACGATCCGCTTTTGCGGGAGGAGCCTCGACCAATCTCCCTGCCTGCAGGACGGCAGCGGCAGCCAAGGCCGCCGCCAACATCGCGCCACGCTTCTCCCGCGGAACGAGAAATGCCGCGGCCAGCGCCACATTCACCAGCGCAATCTCAAGCGAGATTCCGTAAACCCCTGTCCACCCCGTGATACGGCATAAGGCGACGTTGTCGACCTGGGCGATCCCCAGCAGATTCCAGGGAAACCCCGTGATCCGCGTGCGGGCCAACTCCACCGCGACCCATAGAAACGGAGCCATCACCAGCGGTCGCCGAAAGTCGCGGCCCGATCCTGCCAGCAAGCTCACGAGCAAACCGAACAGCCCGTGATACAGCCCGAGATAGCAGCAGAAAAGAAAGAGAGCCAGCAATGCCTCCGGCGCACTGAGACCGCCGTACTGTCGCATGGTGTCGTAGATCCAGTAACACGTCCCCGCGTACCACAGGATTCCGCACGCGTAGCCCAGCAGAAACCCCTGCCCTGGCGTGGCGGGACGCAGCCTGACGGAACCGGCAATCTCGAGTTCGCCCGCCGGGCGGGCGCGCAGCAGCGCCAAGATCAACGGTGTGAGTGCAAACCAGGACAGAACATAAATGCCGGGAAGGGGAAAGATGATGACCTGAAGAATGGCCGATAACACGACCAACAGCCAGGCGCTGAAATGGATTTGCCGCACGGGAAAGGATAACAAAAGAAGCGGTCCGCTCTCAGCTGTCAGCTTTCAGCTCTGAGCTTTCAGCTCTTAGCTTCTGTTCCTCGAGGCGTCGTGCCTTAGGTTCGAGCGAACGAACTCCACAATTTCTCGAGTTACGTAGTTCGGTGCGGTGATGCGGAATACGGGGCGCTGCGCCACCGGTTTCAGGGAAACCGACGGCCACGCCGGCGCGCCGGGAGCTTCGTGCAGAATTACCGCATTCGCGCGATCCAGAAACTCCCGCGCCGAGGTCTTGAAATCGGCCGTCGAGGGATCGAGGACCGTGAGATATAGATCCGGCGGCAGAAACTTCATCACGCTGTTCGATTCCATGATCACGTTGCGCGCGCCTTCCAGCCGCCGACGCAATGCCGGCATCGCTTCGGCGAGCCGCCCTTGTTCCGTCCGAGCCCACAGCGCCTGCACTGCCCCCGCGGCGAGAAAGCGTGATGTATCCGACTCCCCCGACCGGTCGCGCTCTTCGGAAATTGCCCAGGAATGATCGGCGGTCGCGCAGTCGCAGGCCTCGCCATTCGCCGAGCAAATGCCGTGCCCGTACTGCGTAATCTTCACCGCAGTCCAGTTGAAATCACGCAGAGCAGAGATCAAGCCTGCTACCACGCTGGTCTTGCCCACACTGCGTGAGTGTCCTCCAATGACGACGATGGACATAAATACGGCTCTCGGCTCCCGCCATCCGGCTGCAGGCTTCCGCCTTCCGGGAACTGCTTTTCAGCTACCGCCACGCGATGGCGAAGACGCGAGTCCGGAAGCCGGACGGCGCGAGCCGGAAGCCAGCTTCTTCACTTTTTCGCCAGCCGCGCCAGCGTCGCCAGTTGCTTCAGATACTGGCGCACCGGCTGCGCCGGAGTTCCCCAGAACGCCACGCCCTTGCCGCGCAACACTTTGTGCGGAAGAACGCCGCCCTGGCCGCCCAGCATGACTCCCTCTGCAATGTGCGCGTGCTCCCCAATCCCGACCTGCCCGCCCAGCACGACGCCGTTCTCGATCACAATGCTTCCTGACAGGCCCGTCTGCGCCGCTATGATGACGTCCTCGCCAATCTGGCAGTTGTGCCCGATGTGGACCAGGTTGTCGATCTTCGTTCCTCGCCGGATCCGCGTTTCATCGAGCGCGCCGCGATCGATGGTCGTATTGGCTCCGATCTCGACGTCATCCTCGATGACCAACCGCCCTACCTGCGGAAATTTTTCGTAGTGCCCGGTCTTGCGGTCGCGCACGTAACCGAACCCATCGCTGCCCAGCACCGCGCCCGCGTGCACAATCACGCGGTCGCCCAAGGTCGTGCCCGGATACATCGTAACGTTGGGGTAAATCTCGCAGTGGTCTCCAATCTTTACGCCAGGGGCAATGGCGCAACCCGCGCCAATCCGTGTGTTCTTGCCGATCTGCGCCCGTTCGCCCACTACAGTCCGTTCTTCCACCAGAACGCCGGGACCAAGCACGACGGAAGAGTGAATCACCGCAGTAGCGTGCGCACTTCCCTGCTGTGGAGCGCCATCGAGCGGCGGAACATCCCGCGGCAATTCTCCGCGCAGCACTCGCGCGGCACGAGCAAAAGCCATCTTGGGATGATCGCTGACCAGGAGCGGCCGGTCGCATGCCACAGATGCCGCGAACTCTCCTGCGATCACCGCGCCCGCCCGCGATTGCAGAGCCGCTGCGAGATGCTTTTCATTTTCGACGAAAACCAGATCGTCCGGCGATGCCGATTCGATGCTGGCCACCGCACTTACTTCAACCCGACCCTCCCCCAGCAGGCGGGCTCCGACCGCCTCAGCAATCTGTTGCAGAGAGCGCTTCATGGCTCCCACTGTATAGCAGCGGGGCAAGAGGAAGGAAGAGCCGAAGAGCCTTGCCAGAGAGATGACGCGGCCTCAGAGTTCACCGTGCCCGGCCGGTTCTAGGGAATGCTGCAGGTATTGGTCCCCTGGCACATCACGAAATTGCCACTTTGGGTCCCACAAGTGGGGTCGCCGGCGCCCCCGGTCAAAGTCCACGTGCCCACCACAACTCCGTTGCTCAGAGTTCCGGTGGTGGTCGGAGTTCCATTCGACGTGCCGGTCAGGTTTCCGGTCATCGTGAGCGTATTGCCCGCCGGCGTTACCGACACCACCTTAAAATTCAGCGTGCCAGTAACCTGGTTTGCCGAACCGGTGATCAGGGTAGCGTCGCCAGTCTCGGTTGAACCATTAATACTGTTGGCAAAGCATTTCCCGAGATTGAAGAAGGAGAAGCCTTTAATGTCAAGCGGCCCAGTGTTTTCCACCGAGAATTCGGTTGTGAAATTCAACAGACTGGCTTGATCGACACCTCCAGTAAGCTGAGCCTCCCAATTACCGCTGGTAACGGTATTGGTGATTTGAGGTGCGATCGTGTTACTGCCGCAGCCGCCAACCGCGAATTCCAGCGCCAGCACGATCAGGAACGCAAGCTTCTTCATGTACCGTCCTTGAATTGGGATCACTATGAGAATAGAGAGATGCGGGCAGGCCCGTCAATGGATGTAAGGCCCGCGGACCCTGGGACAGAATGCCGCCAAGGTCCGCCAAGGCTTGAATAGACCTGCGAGGGGTGGCTTGCCACCGGGAGCGAAAACCCAGTCCGTCAGGCCCCGCGCTTCGTCTTCAACTCGGCCAGCAACTGCTCGATGCGGTCTTCTTTTTCGAGCGCGGCCAGGCGGTCGTCGAGGTTGTCGCCGGCGATTTCCGACTTCGCCTGGCTCATCGCCTCCGAGTGTGCAACTTTGCGTTTCATGCGGTCGAACGCGGCGGCCTTTGAGCCGTCGCCCGACGCCATACGCGCGTCGCTGGCCTTGCCCACGGCGCGGGCGCGGCGATGCTGCGCGATGAGAACGTCGGCCTTGGCCTGCGCCTCGGTCAGCTTTTGCTCCAGTTGCCGCAAAGCGGACTTCAGGTTTTCCACCTGCGCCTTCTGGTCCGAGACCTGCTGCGTGAAATTCTCGCTCAGTTCGCGATAGCTCTCCACGCGCAGCAGCGATGCTCGCGCCAGGTCGTCTTCTTTCTTGTCGACGGCGAGCTCGGCCTTGCGCATCCACTCGGCCACTTTGTCCTCGTTTTCTTTCTGCTTTTTTTCGAGCAGGTGCTGGTCGGCGATCGCAATCGCCACCTGCGTCTTGACCTGCAGAAGCTGGTTCTGCATATCGAGGATGACCTGCTTGATCATTTTTTCCGGCTCCTCGGCCTTGTCGATCAGGTCGTTGAGGTTTGCCCGGACTAGTGTTGAAACGCGCTCCAGTAGTGCCATATCGAACCCCCTTTTTAGCTACTAGCTTCTAGCCAACCCCTCGCGAGGTGGGCTCATCGATTTCACTTCGCGGAATTGGGCGTGGTCGAAAACATTCCACGCGCCACTCCCGTGCCGATCACGATTCCGATCACTGCGGCTCCTACAGCCGGGGTGATGTTGAGATAGCCTACGACTACGCCGGTGGCTGCTCCTATCGCGGTGACCAACGCAATTGCGGCGCCAAGTTTTCTCTGTGTTGTCATAGCTGCCTCCTCAGTTCATGCGCGCGATGAATCTGCGCGCACTGCGGGCAGTCTGTTTGTTTGCGCCGGAACGTGGCGCCCAATACCATGCCGATCGCGACGCCCATGGCAAGCCAGATGCCAACGTGTCCAGCCAGCACACCGAAAACCGCTCCCAGCACCGCTCCCAACGCTATGCCTAATCCGGTAGGTTTCGATTTGTTCGTCATAACCGTGCTCCTGAAAGCCGCCGAGCTACGCTCTGGCGTGACAGGCGAGGCGCCTGTCGTTCGTAGGCGCGAATCAAAGCGGGAACGAGCCCCGGCTCGCTCCCGCGCCCCTCGCTAGGCCTTCGGCAGATCGCCGGGCTTTAAGGCTTTGTCGCCGATCTGGCGTACCTTTCCCAGCAACTCCGACAGCGGCATGCCGGAAAGCGTCTCGAACAGCGCCGGCACTTGCGCCGCGATCTTGGTGATGTCGCCGGTGATTTTGTTCATGCCTGCCGCTTCGCCGTTTCCGGTGGAGACGATGGTGATCTTGTCGACGTTGGCCAACGGAGCCGCCAATGCCTTCACGATCTCCGGCATGCTGGCGAACAGCTTGTCGA
The DNA here is from genome assembly GCA_963791515.1 of uncultured Acidobacteriaceae bacterium. Lineage (GTDB taxonomy): Bacteria > Acidobacteriota > Terriglobia > Terriglobales > Acidobacteriaceae > Sulfotelmatobacter. The sequence goes on from CAWBSS010000004.1 coordinate 110,252, forward strand.
TCACTGCCGCCTGGTTGTATTCCTGGTACGCGGTGGCTTTCACGTTCATCGCTTTGGCTTCGGCCTCGCCCTTCTTGAAGATGATTTCGGCTTCGGCCTCGCCTTGCGCGCGAATCGAGGATGCATGGCCTTCGGCTTCCGCGATCAGGCGCTGCTTCTCGGCCGCGGCCAGGGTCTCAATCCGTTGACGTTCGATTTCGGCCGGCTTCAGCACGGTGGCGATCAACTCATTCTCACGACGATTGATTTCCGCTTCCTGCACCTTGACTTGCTGCTCTTTCTCGACCTGTTGCACTTTCACCTGCTCGGCAATCACCTGCTGCTGCATGATGTTGGTCTGGATGTCGTAGGCCTTGTCGGCCTGCGCCTGCTGGCGTTTGGTGACTTCCAGGTACTGCGCCTTCTTGATTTCCAGGTCGCGCTGCGATTCCGCTTGCTTGGCCAGCGACAATGTCTCGGCCAGCACGCGCTCCTGATCGGCCTGCGCCTTGGCCACGGCCGACTCCCGCTGCGCCAGCGCACGCTTGATCGCGGTATCGCGGTCGGCTTCCGCCGTAGCGACATCGGCATCGCGCTTGATGCGAGCCACATCGGGTTTGCCCATGTTGGTGATGTACTCGTTCTTGTCGCGAACTTCCTTGATGGTGAACGAGATCACTTCCAGGCCCATTTTGTTCATGTCTTCGGCGCATGTCCCGCGCATGCGATCGGAAACCATCTCCGGCTGCTTGACGATCTCTTCCACCGTCAGCTGACCGATGATGCCGCGCAGGTGCCCTTCCATGACCAACCGGATCAAGCCTTCGCGTTCCTGATCGCTCTTGGTGAGGAATTGCTCGGCTGCCGTCAGGACGGACTCGCGGTCGGACTTCACCTTGATCTGGGCCACCGCTTCGACCGTCACCGCGACGCCTTGTTTGGTGTACAAATCCTGCTGCGGCGCCACATCGAACGACATCAGTTCCAGGGATAGATCGCGGCAGACCTGCACCATGGGCAGCACCAGCGTGCCATGCCCCTGCACCACCCGCGTTCCGCCCAAGCCGTACACGATGAGTGCCTCGTGCGGCCCTGCTTTGCGATAGAGCCTGGCCATTCCGCTCATCAGGAAGAGAATGACCATCACTCCGAGCCCAACGAAAATCCAGATCTGTACAACATTCGAGATTCCACTGAACATAAACGCCTCCTGTTACAGATGCCGTTGAAGATCCATCAATTTCTCTGACTCATATTCGTGGAGAAGTTCCGTGCAAAAGCAATGCCGATTGCGGCGACTGCCCGGTTAGGTTGCGCTCTGCGATCCAGGTGTTAACTATCCAGAGACCGATCAGCATCAGATAGAAAATCACCATCAGCGGCCCCGCGGCCTTCGGTTGGGTGGCTCGCGCGGCATAGGACGCAACCGTGAACACTACGAGCATGAATGCCATAATTCCGAGACCAAGTAACAGCGCCCCTTCGCGCGAGGTCCAGCCGTTGGGCTGCCAGTTGACGTCGAAATGCACCGCCATCCGCATCGGCAAGCGGTCCCAGACCCGCAAGTAGCTCAGCGCTGTAATGGGCAGAGCCAACCACATCAGCCAAGTTGCCAGTGTGTACCAACTGCGATTCATAGAGTCTCCAAGGACAACGCCGTCTCCTACTGGTCTCCGGACATCTCGCTCCACAAGCGAACGTAGGCAATTCCCTTCTCGTAGCGCGTGACCACGACCTCGGTTCCCTTGGCGATAGCGCTGCCGTCCTCGCTACGAGCGCCACAGACGCGGCGCGTGCCGGCTTGCGAATACATGATCTCGCCGGTGCCGCCTTGGCGGATGGAAACGCAGAGCCGGCCGAGCACGCCCACCATCTCGTAGTCGGCGGGATCCATGTTTTCCTCGTCCGAGATCAAGACCCGGCTCAGGAAGAGGAAAATAATTCCTCCGCCGACGAGGCCGCCGACTACAGCAAGCAGCAGTCCCAAACCAACCCACACCGACGAAAAGCGGGTGAGCAGATATCCTGTGCCGCCAAACCACGCCAGGAACGCGGCCAACGACGGCGGGTTGAACGGCGAAACATTACCGCCGCGCGACGCCTGATGGGCGCCCGGCGCATTCGATGCCGCCGACCCAGGAGCTACGGGAGCATGTGCCGTCGGACCGGTTGCTGCCGGCAGGTGCGGAACGCTGTGCCCGTGGAAGTGCGGCAAATGCAAACGACCGAAGCGCGAGCCTCCAAACACAAACGAAAAGAAACTGAAGCAAAAACCGACCGCAAAACAGATCAAATAGAAGTCTGACCAGCCGAACCCTGTCGACGTCATCGGATTCGCCTCCCTTCCGAACTGGCGGGACGACGATGGTTCCCGCCGGCCGCCACCTCCGGCCGCAGCGCTTCGAGCAGGCGCTCGGCCAATCCCGGCGTGTCCAGAATCGCGCCCAGCAGAAGCAAACAGCGCCGCGTATCTTTTTCGCGCGCAGCTTTGATCAGCACGTGGCTGACTTCCGGGTCGTTCGCGAAACGCTCCGAACCTTGCAGGAGCCAGACGTCAAGCTGGCCTTCAGTGGTACGCAGATCCGAAGTCAGCTCTGTGTGGTAGCCGTCAGGGTCATCCACCAGAAATCCGGGATGCACCTTGAAAAACTTCGCCAGCAGCGCGCGCGACGACTGCGTCATATGCGGGCGCGCTCCGTTCTCGATCTGCGAGAGGTAGGACTGGCTGATGCTGTTGCCTTTTCCTAACTCCGCGCGAAGTGCGCGAACCAGTTCGAGCTGGGTCAGGGGTCGACCGAGACCGCGCAGCGAACCTTCGACTTCGCGCAAGTATCGAATTTTCTCGCCCAGCTTCATCAGGGCCCCCAAGCCGTATCTCAAATCGAGATAGTTATATTGCAATTTGCGATTTATGTCAAGAGGAGGATTTTCCACATTTTCAACGGCTTGGATACGCGGACTAAGGCGTCTTCGGCGATGACGGCCGATCGCCTGCCGCAGGCCGGTGCAGGCGCGCTTGATAGACAGTGGGAAAAACCTCCCCCGGCGATGCACGCACGAAGCTTCGCACCAGTTCCGAACGCGAGAAATGTCCCAGGCTGAGGACGCGGACCAGTTCATTCTTGGAAAAGCTCTCCCAGGCGCGGCCGCGTCCCCATGGGAAGCAGGTGGCTTCGACCGCAGACGGGTCGAGGCCTTCGCGCTTCCCGGATTCAATCTGCTCGCGCAGCCAGCGGAGATACAGGAGCTTTTTCTTCAGCGCCTGGTGCGGGTCCTCGCGAATCACGACTCCGGAGATTTCGGGAAAATCTGGGCGCAAGGTGTGAACGTGGCCATGCCCTTCGACTAGAACGTCGATGTCGAGTGTCAGCAGACGCTCGAGCGTATCGATCCATTTACAGCTGTCGACATCAGGGTTCGGAGTGGCAAAGTAGCTGCCCATGAACGCATCGCCGGCAATCAGGACCTTTTCGCGGCGGTCATAAAGCACAATGTGGTCGTCGCAATGACCGGGCGTGTCGAGGACCTCCAGTTCTCCGTGAATGGTCTGAATGCTGCACTGGAGAATTTCGAAGGGTGGCCGAAGCGGTTCGGGTTGGCCAATGATGGCGGCGCGCACCCAGGGCAGGCGCCACGGAGACCCGAGCAGTTTGGCGGTGGGGGCGGAAAGGTAGAGCGGCGCTGAGGTGGTTTGCGCAGCCCAGTTCAGGTTGCCGACGTGCTCCTCGTGGTGATGCGTCGCTGCCACCCCGCAGATGCTGCCCTTGGGCATGCGCCGCAGATGCCGGGCCAGCGAGCGGCGCATGCGCGGTGAACCCGGATCAATTAGCAGTCCGTCGTAGAGAATGGCGGTGAACAGCTCTCCAAAAAGAAGGGGGACTACGTCACAGGGAATGCCCCCGAGGAACAAGACAGTCAGCTTGGTCCCCGGAAAATCAATGCGGCGGCGGAAAGTGCGAACGTGGACGCTGCATTGACCGAGCATGTCGCGCACTCCCGCGCCCACGATCAGCGGCAGCCGTATCAACAAACCGATCAGGTAACAACTCCAGAACGTTCCGAAGAATGACTTCCGCTTCACTTCGTCGGGGCGCGCCACCCGGCAGGCTCCACCCCGGCATTTGCTGACCGCATAGCGGTTGCGCGCGACGAAGCGGTAGGCGGCCTGGCCAAGCCAGCGAAATGGAGGCACGCGGCCGAGCCAGCCAATCAGGAACGTTGCCGGAAACAGGCGCGCCAGTTCGGCAACGGCATCCCATCCGCGACGCACGTCACCCCGGGGCGTAACCACGTGTAGCTCGCGCAAGCAAGCGTCAAGCTCCAGGCTGGAGTGAATTGCGGACAGCCCCTCAGGAACGATGGGAAGTTCGGCCACCTTCCCGTGCCGGTCGAGAAGTTTCAGCCACGAAACGAACGCCTGGCAGATTTCGCACTGCTCGTCGTAGATGGCGGCGTACTGGTCCGGGCGGGCGGATGCGATATGCTCGTGCGCACGGCCCGATGCTGAGACGGCGGAGTGAGTGCTCGCTGCGATGTCCATCCTCCTCGGGAGAATGAGATCGTGTTTCTCTTGCGATTCTGGCAGAAGCGTCGTCCGCACACCAGCGATTTCCAGGCGTGTTCCTGACAAAAGAAAACGCCCCCGGCTGGCCCGGAGGCGTTGCGGCTTCGCTCTCTTCTTTTGTCGTGGTGAAAACTCGGCTTACTGACGGCGGCCGTTGTGCTTGTCGCGGTAGATCTGGCGCGACTGGCGGTTCTGCTGACGGTTGACCTGCTGCTTTTCCTGCGCGGTCAGCTTGCCACCGTTGGCGGCGCGGTCGTTGCGGACCTCGTTGTTGATCTTCGCTTCGTTCTTCTCCAAGTGGGCGGTTTCCCCGGCAGTCAGCTGTCCGCTCTTGATGCCCTGCGCGATGCGGTCCTGCTGGTTCTCGGCGCGCTTGCCTACTTCGCTCTTCGGATCTGTGTTCTGCACCGCGGAGTTGTGCTTGTCCTGATAGATCTGCTTCGAAAGCTGGTTCTGCTGCTGGTTCAGGGTGGTCTTGTCCGCCGAGGTCAGCTTGCCGTTATCCAACGAGCGCATGTCGCGCTCTTCGTGGTTCAGGTTGGACTCTTTCTTTTCCAGGTTGGCCGTCTCGCCGGCAGTCAGCTCGCCGCTCTTTACGCCGTTGGCGATGCGATCCTGCTGGTTCTCTTTGCGGTCCTGAATGCTTTCGCCCGTGACCGGCGCGGGGTTGGTAGTTTGGGCCACAACTGGCAGCGCAAGGATAGCGAGCGCTGCACTCAGAAACGTAATCTTGATCGTGCTCTTCATAGGAACTCTCCCATTGGTCAGATGTGTTGGAATTCGGTTAGAACGTTGTGGCCACACGAGAAAGAAACCCAGAGTGTAAAGAAATGTTGCGGAGATTTTATGTGGCTTGGTGTGAAGCACTTACAAGCCGAATGGCTCGACTGGAGCGGGTTTCGGACGAAACAGGCGAGCGAGTGACCGCCTACAGTCCCGCTTCGATGCGCGAGCGGGGATCGAGGTAGTCGCGCAACGCGTCGCCGATGAAGTTGAACGACAGCACGGCCAGCATCACGGCGAGTGCGGGAAACAGTACCAGGTGCGGTGCGTCGAACAGGTGGGCGCGGCCATCGTTGAGCATGGCTCCCCAACTGGCGGTGGGCGGCGGGACGCCAAGTCCGAGAAAACTCATGGTAGCTTCCGCGAGAATGGCTCCAGCCATGCCAATCGCGGCCTGCACCACGACAGGCTGAATGATATTGGGCAGAATGTGGCGGACGATGATCCGTAGATCGCTGGCGCCGAGGGCGCGAGCGGCTTCAACGAATTCGCGTTCGCGGGCGGCGAGCACTTGGCCGCGGACCAGGCGGGCGTAACCGACCCATCCGCCGAGCGAGAGCGCGAGAACGAGATTGAAGATGCCGGGGCCGCGGAAGGCGATGAAGGCGATCGCCAGCAAGATTCCTGGGAAAGAAAGAAAAGCGTTCATCAGCACGACGTTGACGAAGCGGTCGATGGCTCCTCCGTAGTATCCGGCGATAGAGCCGATAATGAGTCCCAGGGCAAGCGAGGCGAGGACGACGCAACTGCCGACAAGCATGGAGATGCGCGAGCCGTAAATGACGCGCGAGAGAATGTCGCGACCGAGTTCGTCGGTGCCGAACCAATGTGCGGACGACGGAGGGTCGAGGCGCGCTGGCAGGTTGATCGAGGCGGGACTCTGGGGGGCGATCCAGGGCGCAAACAGGGCGAAGATTACGAAGATCACGACCAACACCACGCCTGTGGATGCTAATAGATTGTGACGCGCGACCCGGCGGAACGAGATGGCGGCGGTGGACATGGGTGAATCGAGTACGGTCGATGGTCTGGCCTAATCTTAGCTGCCCTACCAACTTGAGGTCTATGCAAGAAATCTAGGGCGTACTCGGTGAAAGCTTTTCTCCGGTAGCTACGTGCATGCTCGCGACTGCACTCCAGACTTGCGCTGTCGTTAGCACATGATATGTCCGGTTGAGATAGCAAGTGAAGTGTCCGCTTTGCAGGCGGCGAGGGTAGGAGAGCATGGAAGGTATGTTCTCTTACACGCAGGCCGCGATGGAGCGGACGATGAAGGTACAGGAAGTGATTTTGCGGGCGATGGCGAAGAAGATTACGTGGTGGCAAGCGGCCGAGATCATCGGGATCAGCGACCGGCAGATGCGACGCTGGCATGAACGGTATGAAGAGTTCGGGTTCCGGGGGCTGTTTGACCGGCGGCGGGGGAAGCCGTCGCCCAAGAAAGTACCGCTGGCGGTGGTGGAGAAAGTATTGGGGCTGTACCGGGAAAAGTATTTCGATCTGAACGTGCGGCACTTTCACGAGAAGTTGCAGGAAGAGCACCAGGTCGAGATCAGCTACAGCTGGGTGAAGGGGTTGCTGCAAGGGGCGGGGATGGTGGCCAAGGGGGGCAAGCGCGGGGTGCATCGCAAACTGCGCCCGCGACGTCCGTTGCCCGGGATGCTGCTGCACATCGACGGCAGCGAGCATCGCTGGTTCCAAGACGAGCGCTGGTACGACTTGCTGGTCATTCTGGACGACGCCAACAGCGAGATTTATTACGCGCAGTTGGTGGAAGAAGAAGCGACGGCGACGGTGCTGGCGGGGCTGAAAGAAGTGGTCGAACGGAAGGGCGTGTTCTGCGCCTTGTACAGCGATCGCGGCAGTCACTTCTGGCTAACGCCGAAGGCCGGTGAAGGGGTGGATCCGCATCGTCTCACGCAGGTGGGGAGGGCGATGCGGGAGTTGGGAGTGTGGAGTGCACCCCAAAAGTGAGACAGGCGATTAAGGGGCCAGCTACATTGAATGGAGGAGAACAGTGCTGGTGCCCCGACAAGAGTATTCCCGTGAACTGAAGTTGGCTGCGATGCGCGAGATCGACTCCGGAAAAGGTATGGCGGAGGTGGCTCGCATGTATCAGCTCAGTCCCAAGCGATTGGAGACTTGGAGAAGCGAGTGGCGCGCGAAAGGCGAGCTGGCCTTTCCTGGCAAGGGTGCGCAGCCGCAAAGCAAACTCAATGCCGATCGGATCTCTGAGCTGGAACGTAAGATCGGCCAGCAGACGATGGAAATCGATTTTTTAAAAAAAGCGTTGCGGCGTTTCAGGGAACATCCTCTGCCAGTCGCCGTCAATGGCGGCACCGACTCTATGAGCAAATCCAAGAGGCGGGCGAAACGGGGGCAATCGTGAACGGGCTGTGCCGTGCCGCGGGAATAAGTCGGGCAGGCTACTACCGTTTCCGGCAACGCGGAAAAACCAAGCGTACGGATATGGATTTACGCAGCCAGATGCAACGCATTGCGCTGCGGTGGCCGGCTTACGGGTATCGCCGGGTGCATGCCGAACTCCTGCGCCAGGGTTGGACGATCAATCACAAGCGCGTCTTGCGACTGCTGCGAGTGGACAATCTACTTTGCGTGCGGCGCCGAAAGTTCCTGCTCGGGACCACCGACTCCAAACATGGATTGCCGATCTATCCCAACGTGGCCGCAGGCATGGTGCTGAGCAACATCAATCAGCTCTGGGTTGCCGATATCACTTACATCCGCTTGCAATGGGAGTTTGTGTACTTGGCCGTTGTGCTGGACGCATTTTCCAGACGCTGCCTCGGCTGGGCTTTACGACGCAGTTTGGAATCCGCCCTTGTTCTGGAAGCGTTACGTATGGCTTTGATGCGCCGCCGCCCACGGCCTGGGCTCGTCCATCATTCCGACCGTGGGATTCAATATGCTTCGCGAGACTATACGGCACAACTCGAGCAACATGGCATTCGGATCAGCATGAGTCGATTGGCAACGCCCTACGACAATGCCCGCGCGGAAAGTTTCATGAAGACTCTCAAATACGAGGAAGTCTACCGCACCGAATACCGCGACCTCGAGGAAGCCAGGGCTTTGATCAAGCAGTTTCTGGAAAAAGTCTACAACCAGCAGCGCTTGCATTCGGCGCTGGGCTATCGTCCGCCGCTGGAGTTCGAACGCAGCTTACGACCCTTGCGAGCCCTGGAAAAGAGACGAGCATGAGTTTTTTGAGGCATGAGGAAATCTATCGATCCGATGTAAGACCCGGCTACAGCTGGGAGCGGCAACCCCTGGTCGCCGCCCCAGCGCTCATCGGCTGCGATGAGTTTCCAGTCGGCTATTCCTTGGCGGGTTGCCCTCCGGCAGAGCCTGCCTCCGCTTCACCGACTGGTGACGATTCTCAACAATCCACTTTGCCGTACAATGATTTTTCAGCGAACGGCAACTACCCCCTTAACTTCGTGTCTCAGTCCAAGGGTGCACTCCAGTGCGCATGATTCCCGCTTATTCGCCGCAGGCGCGAGGACGGAGCGAACGCAGCTTTGGCACCTGGCAGGGCCGGTTGCCGCAGGAACTGCGGCTGCAGGGGATCCGGACGGTGGAGGCGGCGAATGCCTTTCTGCGGGAGCATTACATCGGAGAGTTCAATCGCCGCTTCCAAGTCGCCAGCGCGCAACCGGGGAGCGCCTTTATGCCCTGCCGGAAGGATTTGCAGCGCATTTTTTCGCTGCAATTCGAACGCACGGTGAACCGGGACAACACGGTTAGCTTCCAGAACCTGACGTTGCAGATCGAACCGGTGCGCTGGCGGGGCACGCTGGCGGGCTGCACCGTGATTGTGCACCAACACCTGGATGGAACCTTGAGCCTCAGCTATGGGCCGCACGCCTTCGGTCGCTACGACGAGCGCGGCGGTCCACTGCTCAACCCGAAACTGGTGGCCGGCAAGGCCGTGGAAAAGACGCGGGGTGGAAAAGTCCAAAAGCCGACTTTCCCACCCCGCTTGGAAATCCCGCAAAGTGCGCGGGATTCCCACTTTCCCACCGCCTCGGCGGCTGCGGGAGATTAACCAAAACCGGACATTTCACTTGCTACCAAAAGCGGACATTTTAACTTGCTAACAACACACTCCAGACTTGCGCATTCGACCGTGCGGTTGCGATTATCGGACATGCCTAATCCGCTGGTATCTCTCGCCGCAGTCATCGTCCTCTCCTGTAGCCTGTCCGCCCAGCAGGCCGCCTGGCAGCCCGCGCCGGGTCACCTGACTCTGGGCCTCTGGCCGCAGGGCGCGCCCGGGGCTCAACCGAATTCGGCTTCTGAAGCCGACACTACCACCGCGAAAGACAACCTGATTGCGGGCAAAGCACTCATCCGCCTCGGCAATGTATCCATGCCAACGCTCACGGTCTACGCGCCCAAGGGAAAGAACACCGGCGCCGTTGTCGTCGTCTTCCCTGGAGGCGGTTACCACATCCTGGCCATCGATCTCGAAGGCACTGAAGTGTGCGATTGGCTCAACTCCGTGGGCATCACCTGCGTGCTGGTCAAATACCGTGTACCCGACTCCGGACCTTATCCCAAATCTTCTGCCGCGCTACAGGACGCCCAGCGAGCGCTTGGGATGGTGCGGTCCCGCGCCGCGGAGTGGCAGATTGACCCTAAGCGCATCGGGGTGCTCGGATTCTCTGCCGGAGCCCACCTCGCCGCTGCCCTCAGCACCCACTTCGACCAGCGTCTCTACGATCCCATCGACGCGGCTGATCGAGTCAGTTGCCGTCCTGATTTCGCAGTGATTGTCTATCCCGGCTATCTGGCGCTAGCCGAACAGGACTTCGCACCTAATTCGGAGATTCACGTCACCGAACAGACTCCCCCTTCTTTTATTGTGCAGGCCGAAGACGATCCGGTGCATGTCGAAAACTCCACTGTCTACTTCCTTGCCCTGAAAAATTCCAAAGTTCCGGCAGAGATGCACATTTACGCCAATGGCGGACACGGGTACGGACTCCGGCGCACCGAACTTCCCGTCACCGACTGGCCGAAGCTGGTTGAGACGTGGCTGCGGACGATCCACGTTGTACCGACTGCCATCGCAAAATAGCTTGAAAGTCAAAATTTAGAGAATAAACGACTTATGCTGCACAAGTTTGTCTTGTGCATTTCGACCGGTGCGCTGATCTCGCGGTTCGCATCATAGAAGCCGGCAAGCCGGGTCGAAACAGCCCGAATGCCGCTTATTGAGGAGGAAACATGAAGAGTGCGATTTTCGCAACCATTGCTCTCGCAGTCATTTGCATGGCCGGTGCCGTTGCTCAGGATCAGAGCCAAGATCGGCATGATCAACAAGCTTCATCACACCGCGTCACAAAGACGAATGTGTCTGGCTATGTTCGAAAAGACGGCGATAACTACGTGTTGGAAGATGACAAGGACAAACAGCGATACCGCATCCAGAACTCGGAAACAGTAAGAGAGCATGAGGGACATCACGTCAAGGTCAACGCGCGCTTGCACGAGGACGATCGTTCGCTGGAAGTGAACAAGGTAAAAAGACTTAAAGAGGAAGACCAGCACAACCATCAATAGGAACGCGCAACGCGAGACCGCGAGCAGATCGTCGAGGCAGAGGCTGGCTAATCCTCCTGTCTCATCTCGGCGAATCGCTCGTACGTGCGGGTCACTGTCGGATCCTAGGATTAGCCACCGAATACAGCACATCCGTCAGAAAGTTCACAGCGACGTAGGTCAGGCCGATCGCCAGGATGCAGCCTTGCACCAGAAAATAATCGCGACTCGAGATAGCGTCGACGGTGAGGCGGCCGATGCCGGGCCAGGAGAAAATCTTTTCGGTGACGATGGCGCCGGCGAGCAGCGCGCCGAACTGCAGGCCGAGCACGGTTAGTACGGGGATCATCGCGTTGCGCAGGGCGTGGCGGTAAACGACCGTGCGCTCGGGCAAACCCTTGGCGCGGGCGGTGCGGATGTAGTCCTGGCTGAGTTCTTCGAGCATCGAAGTGCGCACCATGCGGGTGAGGATGGCAGCGAGGGCGCTGCCCATGGTGAGGGCTGGCAGAACGAGGCTGGCAAACGAACCCGCGCCGGACACCGGGAGCCATCCGAGTTTGATGGCAAAAAACAAGATCAGGATGGGGCCTAGCGCGAAGTTGGGAAACGACAGGCCGAACAGGCTAACGACGGAGAGCAGACGGTCGTCCCAGCGGTTGCGGCGGCGGGCGGAGCGGACTCCGGCAGGGATGGAGAGAATGATCGCGACGAACAGCGACGCCAGCGTGAGCCGCAGCGTGTAGGGATAGCGCTGGGCGATCAGCTTCGTGACAGTTTGGTTGTAGCGGATGGAGCGTCCGAGGTCGCCGTGCAGCACGCCTTTCCAGTAGCGGATGTATTGGTCGCCGAGCGGGGCATCGAGGCCGTAGGCGTGGCGCGTGGCGGCGATGTCTGCAGCCGGGGCGCCTTCGCCGAGCATCTGCGCGATGGGATCGCCGGGGACGAGGTGGATGAGCAGGAAGACGAGGCTTACGACCAGCCAGATGACGGGCAGAGTGTAGAGCACGCGTTGGAGGAGGCGGCGGAGCATCACTGGTCTGTCTTCACCTTGCTTAGTCTCCTCCGGTGGCCCTTGATTGCGAAAATGGTAATTGCAACGGCCCAGATCATTGCAAACCAGAATGTCGTGTCGACCTTCAGTTGGACGTCCATCCCTTTGGCTAAAGCTTCAAACCCGCGGTCAGACTTGGGGGAACAGTACGAGCGGACACGATTAAGCCAGGCGTGCCATTGAAGAAACCGTGTTGCAATGCGAAGCCTTCCGACAAAAAGGCCATGAAAAGGGACGCTGCAGCGATCACCGCAGTGAGCAGGGTCCAACGTGCGATCTTCAGTAACACTCTCGACGTTTTCGTCATTCCGCTCCGACTAACGGCACTTGCCGGCCCACGGCACGGCTAGAACTCCTTGACGCGGCGGCAACGGCTGCCTCCCGTGTAGGGATCCTTCGACTGCGCACGCCGACTCGCGTTGCTCGTCGACGTGCTCCGCTCAGGATGACAAGTTCTCAGGTGCATCCACAGGTTCCGCATATGCTCAGTTCCCTACACCCTTGGCCGCCTCGGCTTCGCCTTCTACTTTGGCGGTTTTTTCGATTCGGACTCTCGCGATGCGGTGGCCTTCCAGCTCTTCAACGGTGTAGCGACGGCCTTCGTATTCGAAGGAATCGCGGAGGGATGGAATCTTCTGCAGGCGCGCGAGAATGAATCCTGCCAGGGTTTCAAAACCGGCGTCGCGCGGCAGAGTCAGGGCGTATTCGGTTTCGAGGTCGCGGATGTTGACCGAGCCTTCGAGCACCAGAACGGATTCATGTTCCAGCGCGGGCTCGCTGGGCGACACATCGAATTCGTCTTCGATCTTGCCGACCAGTTGCTCGAGGATGTCCTCGACGGTGATTACGCCGGCGGTCGAACCAAATTCGTCGACCACGACCGCAAGATGGCGGCGGCGATCTTTGAACTCGGAGAGCAATTCGGCCAGAACCTTGGTTTCGGGAACGACCAGGACGTCATGCATGATCTGGCTGATCTGCATGCGCGAGATGCGAGTCGCGGTGGACTGTCCGAGATTGCTGAGGCGGAGGCGCATCCAGCGCATGAGGTCTTTGTAGTAAAGCACGCCGACGATGTGTTCGGGGCCGCGCTGCGGATCGTAAATCGGGATGCGCGAGTGCTGGCCCTCGACCACGCGCACCAGGGCTTCGTCGAGCATGAGGTCGGAAGGCAACGAAAAAATGTCGGGGCGGGCGACCATGACTTCGCGGACGGTGATGCTGTCGAGTTCGATGGCGCTGTGAATCATCTCTTCCTGGAACTCGGGGATCTGGCCGAACTGGCGGCTGGCGGTCACGATGAGTTTGAGCTCATCGGGGGAGTGCACGGCGCCACCACGGCGGGCGACTTGCGCACCAAAGAGGCGCAGGACCAGACCGCCGGAGCGGCGCATGAAAAACAGGACGGGGCGCGTGAGCGTGAGAAAAGCTTCCATGGGCGCCGCCACGGCGAGGGCGACCTGCTCGGCGCGCTGCAGGGCCAGCGTTTTCGGCACCAGTTCCCCGAGGATCACGTGCATGTAGGTGATCAGACTGAAGGCGATAACGATGGCGATGGTGTGGGCATAGACGGCGGCGTGCGGAACTTCGTGGACGAACCGCATCCCTTCTACGAGGCGGGCGACCATGGGCTCGCCGATCCAGCCGAGGGTAAGGCTAACGATGGTGATGCCAAGCTGAACGCCGTTCACGACTTCGTCGAGATGCTGGTGAAGGCGCTGGACGATACGCGCGCCGATGCGTCCCGCTGAAATGAGCTGTAGGATGCGGGTATCGCGCACGCTCACCAGAGAGAATTCGGCCGCCGCGAAGAAGGCATTGGCCGCCACCAGGAGAAGGATCAGAAAGACCCGGAGCAGCACAAAGGCGATCATGAAAGGGTAATTCTAACAGTTTAAAGGCAGTTGTTAGTGGGCAGTGATTAGATGTTAGTAGCATCAGTTTGTGCCTGGTGGCTGGTCTGGTCCCGTTAATTCTTGGAGCAAGCTTGGGGCGCGGCGGGCGGGGACGCCCGCCGGACAGTCGCTGGGGCGGCGCTACAGGTGCGTAGGGTCACAAAATTCGATTCGGTAATCCGCTATCCTTTTAGAACGTTGTCGGTCTAACCGGCAGGCGGCAGATGGGTTAGCGGTGACGGCGGTCTTTTCGAATCAGGGTGGAAATCATAGTTTCGAGATCGCAGGAACAAAAGCAACTCGGGCCGCGTACCAGAGAATGAGGGCAGCGGAATGGCTCCCAATCTCCACTTGGCGGTATCTACAGGAGGCGTTGTGAACGGTAACGGAAATAATAAGAAGAAGCGTCGCAGACTGATCATCTGGGGCAGCATTGGATTGGGAATTGTGCTGCTGATTGCGGTGGGCGTGTTCGCGGCGACGCGGGGCGGAACCAAGATTGATCCGTCGAAACTTGCCAAAGTGGAAAAAGGCGACCTGGCCAAGAGCGTGGTGGCGACCGGCAAGGTCACGCCGATCACCAAGGTCGAAGTGAAGTCCAAGGCCAGCGGCATCGTGAAAAAGCTTCTGGTGGACTACGGCGATCGCGTCAAGAAGGGACAACTCCTGGCCCAGCTCGACAAGATCGAGATTGAGGCGCAGGTGGAGCAGTCGCGCGCTGCGCTGGAAGCCGCGCAGGCCAATCTGAAGAGCTCGGAGGCCGACTTCGAGCGCGCCAAAGTCGATGCGGAAGGTCCGGATGTACCGCTGTTGAAGCGCGCCTACGACCGTGCCATCAGCATGGCGAAGGATGGGGTCGTTTCCGCTTCGGCGCTGGATGACGCGGAGAAGAATTACGAGCTGGCCCTGAACAAGCAAAACGTGTCGAAGGCACAGGTCACCGTGCTTAAGGCCAAGATCGCGCAGGCCGGGGCCAACGTCGCGCAGGATCAGGCGAATCTGAAGCAACTGGAAGAGCAGCTCAGCTATACCGACATCATTTCGCCGATTGATGGCATCGTGCTGTCGCGCGACGTACAGATGGGCGACGCGGTGAGTTCGATTCTGGTGTTGGGTTCGTCGGCCACGCTGGTCATGACGCTGGGCGATACCAGCGAAGTGTATGTGAAGGGCAAGGTTGATGAGAGCGACATCGGCAAGGTGTATCTCGGCCAGCGGGCGCGCATCAAGGTGGAGTCGTTCAAGGACAAGACCTTCGACGGCAAAGTGACCAAGATTTCTCCGATGGGCGTGGAGAAAGACAATGTCACGACGTTTGAAGTGCGCGTCTCGATCCAAAATCCGGGCGGCGAACTCAAGGCTGAGATGACCGCCAATGCGGAAGTCATCCTGGAAGAGCACAAGAATGTGCTGCAGATTCCCGAAGGCGCAATCCTTTACGACAAGGATAAGAAGGCCTCGGTGGAAGTGCCGGACCCGAAAGGTAAAGAGGGCAAGAACAAAGTTGCCGTCAACATCGGAATCTCGAACGGCGCGAAGACCGAAGTGCTGAGCGGGCTGAAGGAAGGCGATCAGGTAGTTCTGCAGTAAAACAGGCCTCCGGCTTCCGGCTTCCGGTTCGAAAGCTCCGTACACCGGAAGCCGAGAGCCGGAAGCCGAAGGCCGTTTTAGGGACTGTTATGACTCTCTCCGAAATCCTGCGTCAGGCATTCTCCACATTCCGGGCCCACAAGATGCGAACCTTCCTCACGATGTTTGGAATCGTATGGGGGATTGCGTCGGTGATCATCCTGGTGGGACTGGGGCGGGGATTCAGCGTCGACCAGAAAAAGCACATGCAGTCGCTGGGCAAGGACCTGGTCATCATGTGGGGCGGGCGCACCAGTTCGCAGGTGGGCGGACGCGCGGCGGGGCGGGAAATTCACTTGAGCGTTGACGACGCCGACTTGATTCGCGACGAGTGCTATCTGGTTAAGAACGTCAGCCCGGAATTGCGGCGAACCATTCCGGAAGTCAGCCAGTACAATCTGGCAAACCGCGGCGTGGTTGGAATGTGGCCGTCGTATCAGGATTTCCGGTCACTGCAGATTTCAGAAGGCCGGCTGATTACCGACGACGACGAGCGCGAGGGCCGGCGCGTGCTGGTGCTGGGGTCGAAGGCCTATCGACAACTATTTCCCGGGCAGCCCGCAATTGGCGCCAGCGTACTGGTGCAGAGTGTTCCCTATTTAGTAGTGGGAATTCTGCAGGAGAAAAAGCAGAACTCGAATTACAGCGGCCCGGACAACGACTATTTGTTCGCGCCTTATTTGGCGGTGTCGCGCGATTTTCCGCCACCGACCAAGCCTGGCGCTGGAATTACGCGCGGGTATCTCGATGACATTGTTTTCGAAGTGGGCGATCCCGAAGAACACGAGGCCGCGGTCCTGCAGGTACGGCGGACGCTGGCGCGGGTACACCACTTTGACGCTATCGATAAAGACGCTCTGTTTATCTGGGACACGATGGAGGGTGCCAAGCTGCTGGATAAGATCTTCGGGGTCGTGACCATATTCTTCGGCTGCGTGGCCATTGTGACGCTGTGCCTGGGCGGGATCGGCGTAATGAACATCATGCTGGTATCGGTCACCGAGCGCACGCGCGAGATTGGTACGCGCAAGGCGATGGGCGCAACCAAGCGCGACATCCTCAGGCAATTCTTCGCCGAGTCGGCCATGTTGACGGTGGTGAGCGGCATTCTGGGCCTCGCGTTCGGAATGGGGACGTGTGCGGCGCTAGAAGCGTTGCCCTTGCCCGACTTTGTTCCGCATCCCATCGTTTCCTGGATTTCGATTATTGCTTCGATCCTGACACTTTCATTAATTACCGTGACCGCGGGCATGTATCCGGCCCAGCGCGCCGCGGATATGACACCCGTGGAGTCACTACGCTATGAATAACATTCGCATAATTCGCTCAGCTTCTGTGTCCGGCCGGTCTGTATTTGCGATCGTGCTGGTCGTGCTTTTCGCATCCACTATTGTTCTTGCCTCAACGCCCCAGGGTACGTTCGAAAAAACGCTTACGGTGAGCGGCCCCGTCGATCTTGAGGTCCTCACCCACTCCGGTGACGTCACCGTTCGCGCCGGTTCATCTGGGTCAGTATTCATCCGGGGAAAGATCTACGTTGGCAACCACTGGTTGAGTGGCAACCGGGACGCCGACGTCCACGAGATCGAGCAGCATCCTCCGATCCGGCAGGAGGGCAACAGCATTCACATTGACTACGTGAACATGCACAACATTTCGGTAGATTACGAGATCAGTGTGCCCGCGGATACGACCGTTCGCACGCGCAGCGGCTCGGGAGATCAGATCATTGAAGGCACACGCGGCAATGTGGACACGCAGACCGGGTCGGGCGACGTGAAGCTCGCGAAACTGACCGGCGAGATTCGTCTGCAGACGGGATCGGGCAATATACGGGCACGCCAGATTTCGGGCCCGGTGAAAGGTGGCACGGGAAGCGGCGACATCGAGATCGACGAAGCCGCCTCGGGCGACATCGACCTGCATACCGGCTCAGGGAACATCAACGCCCGCGGAGTGCAAGGCGGGTTCCAGGGGGAAACCGGCAGCGGCGATGTGACGGCCGAGGGCACGCAGAGCGGTGCGTGGGACATTCGTACTGGCTCGGGCAACGTGCATGTACGTCTGCCGGCAAATGCCGCCTTTGACGCGGATATTTCCACGAGTTCGGGAACGATCGACGTCGGCTCGCCGATCGAGATGACGGTGCAGGGACGCGTGAACGATGCGCACAAGCAGATTCACGGCAAGGTCCACGGCGGAGGCCCGCTGCTCAAAGTGCGCACGGGGTCGGGCGATATTCACATTCAGTAGAACGGGAATGAGAGTTTCAAAATGCAATTTCACCACGGAGTCACGCAGCCACGGAGAAGGCACTTAGGAATTCTCCATGTTTCTGTGACTCCGTGGTGCTAGACCTAAGGGCAGCTTATTCAGCAACATGTACATGAAAGAGCTCATTTCGCAAGGCTGGCAGTCGCTGATGCGCGATCGTATGCGCTCGGGGCTCACCATGCTGGGCATTGTGTGGGGGCTGGCTTCGGTGGTGTTGTTGCTGGCGTACGGCCAGGGCTTGGGCGGGTGCGTGCTGCACGCATTCCTGAACATGGGCAACAACGTGATTGTCATGTGGCCGGGGCAGACCAGCATGCAGGCCGGTGGCCAGAGAGCGGGCAAGAAGGTCACTTACGAACTGGAGGACGTGGAGGCAATTCGCGACGAAGTTCCGATTGTGCGAGCAGTAAGCGGCGAGATCGACCGCGATTTCGGTTTCAAGGTCGGCACCAGGGTAGTGTCCATCCAGGTGCGCGGCGTGGATATGCCGTACGGGCAGATGCGCAAACTGGATCTGGCGGATGGGCGCTACTTCAACGAGAGCGATTTCGCCGACCACCGCCGCGTGGTCATTCTCGGGTATGAGGCGGCGAAGAAAATCTTTCAGGGCGCACCCGGGGCGGGACAGCACGTCGAGATTGGCGGGCTGGATTTTGAAGTCGTCGGCACCATGCGCAACAAGATCCAGGACTCGATGTATCAGGGTCCGGACAACGAAAACGGGTTCATTCCCTTCGCGCTGATGCGCGATCTCAAGAACATTCGCGATCCCGACGAGATCATCATCCAGCCCACTGCTCCCGAACTCAACAAGAAGGCGCTCATGGCCGTGCGCGAGGTAATTGCCCGGCGGCACCACTTCGATCCCAAGGACGACAAGGCCACGCCGGAGTGGGACACCATTGAAGACCGCGCCATGATCAACGCGTTTTCGTACGGGCTGCAGGCCGTGCTGGGACTGATCGGCGTGGTCACGCTGGCCGTGGGCGGCATTGGCGTGATGAATATTATGCTGGTGTCGGTGACCGAGCGGACGCGGGAGATAGGGCTGCGGAAAGCGATTGGAGCGCGGCCGCGGCACATTCTGGTGCAGTTTCTACTGGAGGCCCTCGTGCTCACGTTTGTGGGCGGGCTGATCGGGATGGCGGTCGCCGAGTTTCTCACCTGGGCGATCCCGCCCATGCCGCTCTACGATGAGTTCTACAAGACCGCCGATCATGAAGGCGCGATCTTCCTGCACGCTTCGATGAGCGTGATGATCATCTCTTTTGTGATTCTGTCGCTGGTGGGGATCGTGTCTGGCTTCTTTCCTGCCCTGAAAGCCTCGCGGTTGAATCCGATTGAGGCCCTCCGCTACGAGTAATCTTTAGCCGGTTTTACCCACATGCTCCCCGCCAAATCGACATCGCGAGGTTTTTCAGCTACTATGTCGTTAAGCGACATGTCGTGTGATAGCATATAGCAAAGTGCTGGAAGTATTTCCGCGAAGAGGCGAGATGATCCGACTCAGACGATGGATTTCCGGAGTCGTTGCCGGGGTGCTCGGATTGGTGTTCCTGGTCTTGTTGGCAGGTTTCATGTACGAGCAGATCGGAAGAAGGCGTGACGCCAGCCGTCTGCCTCCGCGGATCGGGCGGGCCGTCGATGTTGGGGGACGCACTCTCAACCTGTACTGTTCCGGTGAGGGCAGTCCAGCCGTGATTTTCGAAACTGGCGGCAACGATCCCGGATACGACTGGAACTTGCTGCAGACCAGCGTTGCGACCTTCACTCGCGCATGTTGGTACGACCGCGCAGGCGTGGGATGGAGCGATCCACCGCAATCGCCAAGAACGAGCGCATCCGTGGTCGGCGACCTCCACCAATTGTTGAGCCGGGCAGGCGTGCCGCCGCCGTATGTGCTGGTGGGTGCATCGATTGGAGCAGAATACGCGCGCATCTACACGGACCGCTATCCTCACGATGTGGCCGGGCTGGTTTTCGTGGATTCAGCTCACCCCGACGAGCCCGAACCGGCGTTTATGCAGTCTGCGTTCAACCGCATGTCGCCGGCTGCCCGGCATACGATCTGTACTGCGCTGCCAGCCATGGCGCGTTTCGGCATTCTGCGCTTGCTCGCAAGCCGAATGGGCGGTCCCGTTCCGTCGCAATCCAGCCCAGAGCGCGCAATCCTGGCCAAGCTCAATGCCCAGCCGAAGGCGGTCAGAGCGGATGCCGAGCAGGTGTGTGCGGCCACCCATGGCGGCAGAGTGGTTCCTGCCGTCGGCACCGGAAACCCGGAACTCGACGATGCGGCAAGGAACGTGCGCAGCGTAGGCGGCATCCCTTTGATCGTGCTGACTGCGGGAAAATTCTGGGCGCCTCCAGGTTTGGAAAAGCAGGCTGCGGATTATCATGCAATCTGGATTCACCAGCTGCAGGCCAGCCTGGCACGGCTTTCAACGCGCGGACAGCAAGTGGTAGTCGACGCGGATCATGGCATGAGCGAAGCTCCGCAAGCAGTGGTGACGGCGATCCGACGGGTGGTGGATGAAGTGCGAAAAGCGCAGTAGCCGGGGCTGAGCAACCCCATCCTCGGGATGGAGTCGAGCCAGAGAGTCGGCTCCCAGGAATGATCGACGCTGGCACGATATTCGCCCATTACCTCCGTGCCTTGACGCCCAATTTCCTGTCCAATTAACCTCGCTGTACCTAGAATTTTGTCTTTCAGCGAGGGAAAAGTTGCCACATCGTCCGATCATCACTCTCACCACCGATTTTGGAACCAACGATCATTTTGTGGGCGCAATGAAGGGCGTCATTGTCGACATTGTGCCTGACGTCCAGATCGTGGATATCTCCCACGCCGTACAGGCATTTGATGTGCTCGATGGAGCGTTGGCTATTTCCCAGGCATATTCGTACTTCCCGAACGGGACGATTCACATGGTTGTCGTGGACCCGGGCGTGGGAACGACGCGGCGGCCGATTCTGGCCTCGAGCGACGGATATCATTTCGTTGCCCCCGATAATGGCGTGCTCTCGATGGTATATGCCAGGGAAGAACGCATTCATGTTCGGCACATCACTTCCGAGCATTACTTTCGGCAACCAGTGAGCAATACGTTTCACGCGCGCGACGTGTTTGCTCCGGTCTCGGCGTATCTCGCAAAGATGGTCGATTCCCACAAATTCGGCGATGAGATTGAAGATTACGTGCGCTTCGCGGCGCCCAGGCCCAAGGCCGCGGGCGAGAACCGCTTGCGCGCCGTGGTTCTGAAAGTCGATCGCTTCGGCAATCTGATCACCAATGTGACGCCCGCCGACGCTCCTGCGCTGTTTGCGGAGTCCGCAGCGTTCAAGATTGTGGTGGGAAGCCGCGAGATTACGGACATCCGCAAGAACTTCGCTGAAGGCGACCCGGGGGAAGTCTTTGGCATACTCGGGAGTATGGGCTATCTCGAGATTGTGGCCAACCGCGCGGCTGCGGCGCAGATCACCGGCGCCGGCAAGGGCGCCGAGGTCAGCATCTTTTTCGGCGAAGCTGCAGCGGCAGGCAAGGGAGCGTAGCAGTTCTCAGTTCGCAGCAAAAGCCAAGCCTATTGGTTCCCGCCTGGGAAACTCTAAGCTAGGAACTCTTCGGTTTCGGATGGACCCAGCGCTCCATCTCCGCCGTCCATTTTAGAAAGCGCCAGAGCTCGCGACGCTCACGCCACATGAATTCCCAGAATTCCAGAAAGCCGATCTGCGTCATCTTCACGCCCGTATAGGTTTCGATGCGCCACAGAAGATAGGGGCTTCGCCACGGGGCCAGGCGATAGCCCTTGGTGGCGTTCCAGAGAAAGCGAAGTTTGTAGCGCACGCAGCCATCATACCTGTAACGTCAATGGGGACGCAGGGGGATGCTGCGGCTGCATGTTAGAATCCAATTTCTGCTTGGAATTTTCCCGGATGCCCGACGAAAACGCTCGCCAAAAGGCCGAAGACCACTACTATGCCGCGCTCGACTTAATGGCCGACGGGCATTTGGAAAAGGCCGTCGCTGCTTATCAGGAAGCTCTGACCGCCGATCCGACGTTTACAGAAGCCATGCACGGGTTGGCGCGGGCCCTGCAGGACTTGCAGCGCTACGATGAGGCCATCGCGGTCGCCCAGCGGCTTGCGGAAATCGATCCCGATGATGTGCTGGCGCACACCAGCTTGTCGGTGCTGTACCAGAAAAAAGGAATGATTCCCGAGGCCGAGGCGGAAGGCGCAAAGGCGCGGGTTCTGGGATGGAAGCAGCAGTTGAAGAAAAGCTAGCTCTCAGCTTTTAGCCAGCGGAAAACGGCCGACGTGTGGAGCTCAGGCTTTCACTGACAGCTGACGGCTGAGAGCTACAACCCGTACTTCTTCATCAAATGCCGGAAGGAGCGGTAAGAGATGCCGAGCACGTCGGCGGCTTTGGTCTGCACGCCACCGCTCTGATTGAGCGCGGTCTGCAGCAGCGAGCGCTCGATGCCCGCCACATAGCTTTCCATACCCAGGCCTTCGGGAAGAGTTACGTCGCCACCGATTTCCGGCAGCGTGCCGACGCCGGCGGAGGCTGCCGCAGCGCGCGCTTTGGGCCGTTCGGCCGGAAGCTCGACGTGCAGTTCGTCGGTAGTTTCAAGGGCAACGGCACGCTCGACGGTGTTCTCCAACTGGCGCACGTTCCCCGGCCACTCGTAGCCGCACAGGGAATCGAGCGACGGCGCATTGACGCGCAGGATGCTGCGGTCCGCCGCGCTGGCATACTTTTTCAGAAAGTGGTTCACCAGCAGCGGAATATCTTCCCGGCGCTCGCTCAGAGGTGGCACGCGGATGGGAATGACGTTCAACCGGTAGTAAAGATCTTCGCGAAACACGTTTTCGGCAACGGCTTTGTCGAGATCGCGGTTGGTGGCGGCGATCACGCGCACATCGATCGAGATTTCGCTGGTGCTGCCCACCGGACGCACGGTGCGCTCCTGCAGGACGCGCAAAAGCTTCACTTGCATGGCCAGAGTCATTTCGCTGATTTCGTCGAGGAAGATGGTGCCGCCGTCGGCGACTTCGAACAGACCGCGCTTGTTCTGGTTCGCGCCGGTAAAGGCGCCTTTCAGGTAACCGAACAGTTCGCTCTCCAGCAAAGTCTCAGGGAAGGCTCCGCAGTTGACGGAAACGAAAGCGTCGGTAGCGCGCGGCGAACATACGTGAACAGCGCGGGCGACGAGTTCCTTTCCGGTGCCGCTTTCGCCGTGGATTAGAACGGTGCTGGCCGTGGAGGCGACGGTTCGCACCGTCTGCTTGAGCTTTTCCATGGCGGAACTGGAGCCAATGATGTTGTCGAGCGAGTTGCGGGTGGCGGCGTCGCGGCGCAGCGCGAAGTTCTGCTTGCTCAGACTGAGTTTCTCAAGAGCGCGGTTGATCGCAAGCTTGATTTCGTCGACCAGCCCGGGACTCTTGCGAATATAGTCGGTGGCGCCTCCCGCTTTTACGGCTTCGACGGCGGCCGCGTAATCATCGACCGCAGTGATGAGGATGACGGCGGAATCGGGCGAAACCCGGTGAGCGTGGCGCAGCACTTCGATGCCATCGATATTGGGCATCTTGATGTCGGTAATGATAACGTCGTAGAGCGCGCCGTCGATCTTGTTTTTCGCCGTCTGCCCAGCCTGGACGGTCTCGACGCGATGTCCCTCGCGGCGCAGAGAGATGTCGAGCATTTCACAAATGGAACGTTCGTCGTCGCAGACCAGGATTTTAGCCACGCCCACCCCCTCCGGCCGCGACCAGCACGCGAGCCTTATCCGGCGTGTTCTCATCGGTGGAGACGGGCCGCCCGGCATCGAGGCGGTGTAACCGCAACACGAACGTAGTTCCCTGCCCGGGCTTGGATCGCGCCCAAACCTTGCCTCCATGCGCCTGTACAATCTGGTAGACGATGGCCAGCCCCAGCCCGGTACCGCCCTCGAAGTTGGACTGAAAGGGTTCGAAGATTTTTTCGATTTGTTGCGGACTCATGCCCGCTCCCGTGTCGGTAAATCCCACTTGCCAATCATCCCCGAGGGACTCGAGCGCGACGGTGAGCGCGCCTCCACCTTTCATCGCGCGGACGGCATTTTCACAGAAATTCCAAAACACCTGCTTGACCTTGTCCCCGTCGGCCATCGTCCAGGCCTGGCCGACCGGGAACCGGCGCTCGATCGTGATGCCGGTTTTCTCCGCCGTCATGCGGTGATCCATCAGCGTCAACGTATCTTCGACGAGCTGGATGAGGTCGACTCTGTCGAAGTGATATTGCTTGGTGCGCGAATAGGCCAGGAAGTCGGTAATGATACTGTTCAGCCGCTGCGACTCGCGCGTCACAATGTCGAGCAGGCGGCGGTGATCCTCATTCATCTCTGGGACGCCGGAAAGCATGCTGACCGAACCCGCAATGGAAGTCAGCGGATTGCGGATTTCGTGCGCAATTGCCGCGGCCAATCGGCCGACGGCGGCCAGACGGTCCTGCATCCGCACTTCGCGCTCCAGGCGTCGTATCTCGGTAAGATCGTCGAGCACGTAGACGTATCCCAGTTCCCCGCGCTCCGGCACGGTCAAGGCTGCTACCCGTACCCGGACCGTCTTGCGAAATTTTGTAGGAGCATCGAAGCGTACCTCCCCGTGAGCCTGTTGCGATTCCACGGTGGGTAAAGGATCCAGAAATAGATGATGCACCGGTGCACCCAGCAGTTCCGCGGGTGGGCGCTCCAGGAGCCGTTGAGCCGCGCCGTTCACCAGGGTGATTCGCCCGTCGAGGCCGGTGGTGATCAGTCCGCTGCTGATGGAATGGATGATGTTTTCGTGCAACGCCTGAAGACTTTCGAGTGCGCCGCTGGTGTCCTTCAGTTGTACGCCGACCTGCCGCAGTTTTGCGGTGAGCAGTCCCGCAAGATAGGCCACCGCCAGGAAGGCAAACAGGTTGACGAAGATGATTGCCTGCAGCATCTTCAGTCCGGGATGAGTGGTGCAGTAGGAAGGAACGAAGCCATAGTAGTTCAGTTCCAGGACCGTCCCGTAAAGAATGAATGCCAGGGCCGCTACCAATTGCGCCCACGCTCGGGGCAGCAGCACACTGGCGACAATGATGACCAGCGGATAGAGGAAGTTGAGCGAACTGTCCCATCCTCCGGTTTCGTGGATGACAAGGCTGACCAGTATGAGATCGGTGAGAACCTGTAGCGAGGCCTGCAGCCGGTGCTCCTGCCACAGGGAGAGCAAAAGCACGTAGAACAGCGAAAGGCTGTACCAGAAGAGAATGGTGCTGACGAAGAGCCGCAGGGGTAACGGCGCCGGAGTGAACTGGGCGACTGCCAGCTCAATTCCCAGCAGGAGGGTCAGGATAAAAATTCGTACCCGGACCAGCCATGTCAGCCAATTGCGCTCGTCGAACGTCGATTGCATTGCGATCCTGGTGATGCAAAACAACAACCGCGTCCTGCGAACGGCGGTTTTAGGTCTTCGGTCCTGGGGTGTTCGGGTCCTAAGCTTCAGTCCTAACACCTAAGACCCAACACCGTTTTTGGCTGAGGAGGCCGTTGCGGTTGCGTAGCGATTCCCGGCCCCCACCGTTTGACTTTTCTAGCCAGCCAGCTTGGCGATCATGGCGAACAGCGGCATGTAGAGCGAAATCACGATGCCGCCGATCATGATGCCCAGGGTTCCGATGATGAACGGTTCCAGCATGGCCAGCATGTCTTTCGTGGCAGCGTCGACTTCCTCCTCGTAGAAGTCAGCAATCTTCTGCAGCATCGAGTCCATGGCGCCGGTGGCTTCGCCAACGCCGATCATCTGCGTGACCATGTTGGGAAACACACCGCATTCCCGCAACGGGTCGACGATCGTGCGGCCTTCTTCGATGGCTTTGCGCACCTTCATCAGCGCCTCTTCCAGCACGGCGTTGCCTGATGTCTTAGCCGTGATGGTCAAGCCCTCCAGAATGGGAACGCCGGAAGTGATCAGCGTGCCCAAGGTACGGGTGAAGCGGCCCACGGCGATCTTGCGCAGCAGCGACCCGATCACGGGAATATGGAGCAGCATCTTGTCGAAGTAGTAGCGGCCGCGTGGATGTTTGCGGATCTGCTTGATCCCGAAGAAGAGAGCAAAGATAGCCACAAAGAATATCCACCAGAAACTCTGCACGAAAGCGCTCAGCCCCATGACGATGCGAGTGGGAAGAGGCAGATCGACGCCGAGTCCGGCAAACAGGTTGGAGAAGATGGGCACGACCCACTTGAGCAGCGCGCCGACGATCAAAACTGCCATGCTGACCACCGCGATGGGATAGATCAGCGCGGACTTCACTGCTGCTTTCAGGCGCACGGCCTTTTCCACGTAGGTGGCCAGGCGCTGCAGAATGATGTCGAGAATACCGCCGGTTTCGCCGGCCTCGATCATGTTCGTGGTGAGGTCGTCGAAGACCGCGGGGTAGCCGCGCATGGCGTTGGCGAGCGTAGCGCCGCCTTCCACCGTGGTCCGCACGCCGGTCAGAATTTTCTGAAATGCCTGGCTTTCCTGGTTGGCCGCCAGGATTTCCAGACACTGCACCAGCGGCAGGCCGGCATCGATCATGACCGAAAACTGGCGAAAGAAGATCGCAATCTCCTTGGTCCCGACCTTGCCGGAGCCGAATGTGGGCATTGAAAATTCTTTGCCCTTTTCACGAATCGCGCCGGGTGTGATGCGCTCGCGCCGCAGCGACTGCGCCAAGGCCTGCTTGTTCGGCGCCATCCGTTCCCCGGAAATCTTCTGTCCGGATGCGTCCTTGCCGGAAAATGTAAAGACTGGCATGGTTTAGCTTCTCCTCACTGATGTAGCTGCTGGGTGAAAATTGTGCGTGTATTTATGCTCCATATCTACGCTGCAGTCGCCCTAGTGCTTGGACGGAGCAGCCCCTCTCGCCAAAGTCGTTCCTGCCGTGGTCGGCCGGTTCAACAAACTGGCGCCACGGTTGATCATTTCCTGCAACTCGTCCACATTGCTGGAACGCGCCATGGCGGTTTCCAGCGAAATCTGCTTCTGGAAATAGGCGGTGGCCAGCGACTGGTTAAACGTCTGCATTCCAAATTTCTCCTGCCCGGACTGCATGGAGGAGTAGATCTGGTGAATTTTGTCTTCGCGGATCAGGTTGCGCACGGCCGCGTTGGGTATCAGAATCTCCATGATCATGGCGCGGCCTTTGCCGTCGATCTTCTGCAGCAGGCTTTGGCACATGATGCCTTCCAGGACCAGCGACAGCTGGGCGCGAATCTGCGGCTGCTGGTGCGCCGGGAACACGTCAATGATGCGGTTGATGGTCGAAGTCGCCGAGTTGGTGTGCAGCGTGCCAAAGGTCAAGTGGCCGGTTTCGGCGATGCGCAAGGCCGACTCGATGGTTTCGAGATCACGCATTTCGCCGATGAGCACCACGTCCGGATCTTCACGAAGCGCGGCGCGCAACGCGTCCGTGAAGCTCTTGGTATCGGCGTGAAGTTCGCGCTGGTTGACCACACAGTTCTTGTTCATGTGCACAAACTCGATCGGATCTTCGATCGTCAGAATGTGGTCGTGACGCTCGCTGTTGATCTTGTCGATCATGGCCGCGAGCGTGGTGGATTTGCCCGAACCGGTGGGCCCGGTGACCAGCACCAGGCCACGGGGCTTATCGCAGAGCTTGCTGACGACTGGGGCCAAACCGAGCTGGTTGAACGACTTGATTTCGAAAGGGATTAAACGAAAGACTGCCGCCGTGGCTCCGCGCTGGTTGAATACGTTGGCGCGGAAGCGAGCCAGTCCCTTCAATCCGAATGAGAAGTCGAGCTCGAGACTTTCTTCGAAGCGGTGTTTCTGGGAATCGGTCATGACACTGTAGGCAAGTTGCTTGGTCTCGGCTGGCGTCATCTGCGGCAAATCGAGCGGTACCAGGTGTCCATGCACACGGATCTGGGGCGGCGAATTGGTGGTGATGTGCAGATCGCTGCCGTTCATCTCCAGCATTCTTTTAAGCAGATCGCTTAACGACAAACCCATAAAGGTCCTTCCCTTTCAGTTACTGCCCGCTTCCGAATCAATGAATCGTTTCGCGGGCGACTTCCTCGAGCGTGGTCATCCCCGCCGCCACTTTGATCAATCCACTGCGGCGCAGCGTGATCATGCCGCGCTCGATGGCTTTCTTTTTCAATTCAACCGCCGATGCTCCGACCAAAACCAGTTCGCGAATCTCGTCGTCGACCTCCATGACCTCGTACAATCCGCAACGGCCCTTGTATCCCGTGTTGTTGCAGACCCCGCAGCCTTTGCCCTTCTGGATCTTCACGCTCTTGGATTCTTCGGGAGTGAAGCCTGCGTCCAGCAGAGTCTGCGCAGGTACATCCATCACCTCGATGCAGTCCTTGCAAATGCGCCGCACTAGGCGCTGCGCGCAGATGAGATGGACAGACGTAGCCACCAGGAACGGTTCAATGCCCATGTTCATCAGGCGGGTGATGGTTTCCGGTGCGCCGTTGGTGTGCAGCGTGGAGAGCACAAGATGGCCCGTGAGCGCGGCCTTGATGGCAATTTCGGCGGTTTCAAAATCGCGAATTTCGCCGACGAGAATGATGTTGGGATCCTGCCGCAGGAACGATCGGAGAGCGGCGGCAAAGTTCAATCCGATCTGCTCCTTCATCTGCACCTGGTTGACGCCGCCCAATTGGAATTCGACTGGATCTTCCGCGGTCATGATGTTGGTGTCGGGCTGGTTCAGGCGCGAGATCGCCGAATAGAGCGTGTTGGTCTTGCCCGATCCCGTCGGTCCTGTAACCAGCACCATGCCGTAAGGTTTCAGAATGGCTTTTTCGAACTTCACCAGCGACTCGGCCTCGAAGCCAAGCTTGGTCATGTCAAGACGCAGGTTTTCTTTGTCGAGCAACCGGAGCACGATTTTCTCGCCCCACAACGTGGGCAGCGTGCTCACGCGGAAGTCGAGCTGCTTCTTGCGGCCGCCGACGTTCATCTTCAGCATGATGCGGCCGTCTTGCGGCAGACGCTTTTCGCTGATGTCGAGCTTCGACATGATCTTCAGGCGGGAGGTGATGGCGTCTTTCAACTTCAATGGCGGAGACATGATGGACTGCAGAACGCCGTCAATACGGAACCGGACCCGGAATTCCTTTTCGTAAGGCTCGATGTGAATGTCGCTTGCGCCGCGCTTCACCGCATCGCCCAGAACCACGTTGACCAGCTTGACGACAGGAGCTTCGTCGGCCGCTTTCTCCAGTTCGGCCAACTCCATCTGCTGCTCTTCCGATTGCAGTTCGACGTCGCTGTCGCCCATCTCCGACATCGACTGCATCACGGTCTCAAGATCTTCTTCCTTGGTCGAACCGTAGGCCTTTTCAATGCCCGCCAGGATGGAGCTTTCCGAGGCGACGACCGGCTCGATATTGAAGCCGGTCATGAACTTGATATCGTCCATCGCGAAGACGTTGGTGGGATCGACCATCGCGATAGTGAGCGAGGCGCCCACGCGGCTCAACGGAAGAATCTGGTAGCGCTTGGCGGTCTCGAACGGAATTAGCTTGACGACTGCAGGATCAATCTCAAAGTAGGAAAGGTTGATGGCGGGAACACCATACTGGCGGGAGAGGAAATTGGTGACGTCTTCGTCCGTGAGGAAGCCAAGCTTCACCAGGGCGGACCCCAGGCGACAGCTCTGCTCCTTCTGGACCTTACTCGCTTGTTCCAACTGCTCTGGGGTAATGATCTTCTCTTTGACGAGAAGGTCACCCAGCCGTTGAGACATACCCGGATCTCCTATCCACGTGGGTGGAACGATGCCGCGCACTTGTGCAGGCACAGCGCAAACGGCCGCCCATCATGGGGAGAGACGCAGCTCATTCGCGTTGACATAAATTGTCAACGCAAGCGGATTACTTCACCAGTAACTTTGGTACTTGGACCTGACGAGAAGGTTCACCCGCGGGGTCGTATTTCCGCTGGACTCCGCGCCAAATGCCGCTTTTCTCGTGGCGGATGGGCCGTCTGCCAGCCCAGGTACATGCACTTCAGTAAGTTCTAGTCACCTTCTGGGGAACGGCGTAACCACCGAAGAGCGGAGTCAATTAGACTCGAACTAAGGAATTCCTAATTTGCCGCGAGCACAAAAAGAAAAAGAAAATGAAATTCTGCAGTACTATCGCGCCCTTTATCGTGTGTGGGGACCGCAGCACTGGTGGCCAGCCGAAACGCGCATTGAAGTCATCGTCGGGGCCTACCTGACGCAGAACACTGCGTGGACCAACGTGGTACTTGCTTTAGCAAACCTGCGTACAGCGCGGGTACTAAGCATCGAAGGAATTCGGAAGGTATCGCTGCGCAGACTCGAGCGCCTAATTCGTCCGTCCGGTTATTTCCGTCAGAAAGCCGCGCGGCTCAAGACATTCGTGGCCTTTCTTGATGGAAAGTACGGGGGCTCGCTGGATCAATTTTTCGCTCAGCCGACCGACAAACTTCGCGAAGAGTTGCTCAGCCTGGACGGGGTGGGGCCGGAAACCGCAGACTCGATCCTGCTCTATGCAGGGAATCATCCGGTCTTCGTGGTGGACGCCTACACCCGGCGCATCCTTTATCGGCACGCGATTCTGTCGGACAAAACGGATTACGAGGAAATTCGGGAGCTGTTCCAGCAGGCCTTGGCGCCGATGGTTCACCACCAGGAACGAATGCCCGCGAAGGCTGCGGGGCAACTGGAATCAGGCATCCGCGGCGCCGCTCACCCACCTTCTGCGATGAGCACGGCCGCGCGCACGGCGCTGGTACAGATCTACAACGAGATGCACGGGCTCATCGTTGGAGTGGGCAAGAGCTATTGTGGAAAATCACAGCCCAAATGTGACGAATGCCCTTTACAGCGTTTTCTGCCTGGCGTTAAGTGATGGGTACGAGCTTTACGTAAGAGGAATAGGCACACTTGATGTCAATCCTATGCCGCCAGGTTTGCTTCCTGGCCATATCACTAATCGCAACCGCGGTGACGCCTTCCCTCGGGTTGCGGCAAGCAGCCGACCAAGCCCATCTGCTGGTGGGCGCTGCCGTTCGTCCATCCCTGTTTTCCGAGGCTGCTTACTCGGCAACGCTGGCTCGCGAATTCAACATGGTCGAGCCTGAGGATGTCATGAAGTGGTGGGTCGTGCGGCGGAACGCCGGCACATTCGATTTCCGCGAGGGCGATGAAGTCGTCCGCTTCGCGCAGGCGCACGGCATGAAAGTTCGCGGACACTGTCTGGTCTGGGATCACAATAATCCCGATTGGCTGGTGCAAGGCCACTTCACGCCGGCTCAGTTGTCCGGCTTGTTGCAACAGCACATTACCACAGAGATGAAGCACTACGCCGGCCAAGTCTTCGCCTGGGATGTAGTGAATGAGGCTCTGGATGCGAGCGGCCGTGTCAAGGATTCGCTCTGGTACAACCAGCCGGGCATCGGACTGTCGGGAAAGGGCACTGCGTATATCGAGCAGGCTTTTCGCTGGGCGCATGAGGCTGACCCGCAGGCGCTGCTCTTCTACAACGAAGCGGAGGGCGAAGGGCTCAACCGCAAGTCCGATGCGGTCTACGCGATGGTGAAGGATTTCAAGCGTCGTGCCGTCCCCATCGATGGAGTCGGCCTGCAGTTGCACATCTCGCAGCTTGACCTCGACACCGCGGCCATCGCCGCCAATATCACGCGTCTGACCGCGTCGGGGGTTCAGGTTCACATCACGGAACTCGACGTGTCCCTCGCGTTGGACTCTAGTGGCCTGGTGCGGAACGACGATCTTCTTCGCCAGGCTGAGGTGTATCGGGGCGTGGTTCGGGGGTGCCTGCATAGTCCAGGCTGTACCGCGATTCAAACCTGGGGATTCACGGACAAATACTCCTGGATCGGATCCCACTCGCACGGCACGCGCGGAGCGGCACTGCCGTTTGACCGCGCCTATAAGCCTAAGCTCGCTTATGACGCCATGATTGAGGAGATCTCCGGCAAACGAAATCGCCTGCGGTGAGCGAGGCTCGGTCCCGCACACTCCACCCGACACGTTCTACCGATAACTGAACAGAGTCGCTGCGTGCCTCGTGCAGCTAAGGTCTGCGCTGTGCATCTATAATGACTTGCACGTCCTGGCGATTTGGAGTTTGTGGCAGACCAGGCGCGCCTGGAAGCGGAAATCCCAGTGGCACCGTCAACTTCAATCCCGCCTCAGAAGCGCTCGCACCGCAAGCAGGTCATCATTCTGCTCGCGATTTCTGTTTTTCTGCTGCTTGTCCTGCTGGTTTCACAAACTGCGTTCGACGCGACCATCCTGCGTCCAGAGACCAACCAGCTGACGGTTGTGTTCTATGCCCTTTCGGTGCTCATCTCGCTTCTGTTTGTCGCGCTGTTTTTTGTACTGGTTCGCAATCTGCTGAAATTGTTCGCCGAGCGCCGTCTTGGAGTATTGGGATCGAAGTTTCGGACGCGCATGGTCGCCGGCGCGCTCCTGCTGTCATCTGTGCCGGTGATGGTGATGTACTGGTTTGCCTACGGACTGATGAACCGCTCCATTGACAAATGGTTCTCGACCCCCGTAGAGGAAGTACGGGCCGACACGCACGCCATGGCTACGCTGCTGGCCACCTATGCCATGCAGAACGCGCGGGCCGAAGCGTTTGCCATTGCGGGGTCTCCAGAGACCGAACGCGGCTTTTCCGGGCGCGGATTCTCGGGCGTGGTGAGCGAGTTTCAGCACCACGAACTGACCCTGCAAGGCGGATTCGCCGTAGCGGTGCGGGACGGCAACGCAGAGGCCAGTTTCAATGTACCGGCCCCGTGGCAGGTCCTGAAGACCAGACTGCCGCTGGCCGATGCGGCCTTGGGACATCCCGCTCAATTTACCTGGCAGGAGATGGAATACACGCTGGGCAGCTCTCCGGTTCCGGGCGGAGGCTTGATTCTGGTGGCGATTCCGCTTCCACGGGAGTTTTCGCGGACCGTGCGCCAGGTGGAGGCCAGCCAGCAGCGCTACTTTCAGCTAAGCCGCGAACGGCGTCGAGTGCGCCAGACTTACATGGGCCTGCTTCTGCTGCTGACCATGATGGTCTTGTTTGTCACGACATGGCTCGCACTTTTTCTGGCCAAACTGGTGACGCGACCGCTGTCAGCGCTGGCGGAAGCCACACAGGAGATCTCGCGCGGACGCCTCGACTATCGCGTGCCCGTCAGCGCCGCCGACGAAATTGGCGACCTGGTGCGCTCCTTCAACCGCATGGCGGAGGATCTGGAAGGCAGCCGGCGGCAGATTGAGGCTTCCAGTCGCGACCTGAGCGCGGCCAACGCGGAACTCGACCAGCGCCGCCGTCAAATGGAAACCATCCTCGAGAGTATTCCGACCGGCGTGCTCTCGTTGGATGCCGAGCGGCGCGTGACCCACGTCAATCAGGCCTTGCTGCGCATGTTTCATCCCGACGCCGGACGTGACGGTGGGCCTCAGATTCTCCGGGGCGCGTCTCTGACCGATGTGTTCCCCACCGAGGTTCTGGAAGATTTCGAACCTCTGCTCCGGCGCGCCGATCGCATGGGCATGACCACCAGCCAGATGCAGATGCAGTTGCCTCGGACATCGTTGAACGTCGCCGTGACCGTCGCCACCCTCAGGCATCACGGCGAGGGCTCCGGTTATGTCGTCGTGTTCGAAGATCTCTCCGACCTCCTGAAAGCCCAGAAGCAGGCTGCTTGGCGGGAGGTGGCACGCCGGGTTGCGCATGAAATCAAGAATCCGCTGACACCCATCGCATTGTCGGCGGAGCGCATTCAACGGCATCTGGACCGGGCCACGCCAACCGATCCCGCTTCGCTTGGAGTGGTGCGTTCCTGCGCGGAAACGATTGCCGGGGCAGTCGAGACCGTGCGCCGGCTGGTCGACGAGTTCTCCACCCTGGCGCGCTTCCCCGTGGCCAAACCGCAGCCGGCCGACATTAACGAAGTCATCGAGAACGCGCTCTCGATGTTCAACGGCCGGCTGGATGGAATTGACGTCCACAAATCGCTGGCCGCCGATCTACCGAAAGTCCTGGCCGATAGCGAGGCGATCAAACGCGCTGTAGCCAATCTGGTCGACAATGCTGCGGAGGCGTCGCAAGATTCAGTGGTGCGGGAGATTGAAATTTCGACTGCCTTGGTGGCAACCCGCGACGCGGTGGAGATCACTGTTGCCGACTCCGGCCACGGCGTAACCCGCGAACTCAAGGAAAAACTCTTCCTGCCATATTTCTCCACCAAGAAACGCGGCACCGGGCTTGGTTTGGCCATCGTGAGCCGCATCGTAGAAGATCATCATGGCTCGATCCGCATAGAAGAAAACCATCCCGTCGGCACGCGTTTCATCGTCGAACTTCCCGTAGTCCTCGAACCCACGCCGGCAGCGGTTACCGTCCACCATGCATAACATCCTCATCGTTGATGACGAAGACGGAATTCGCGACTCCCTCGCCGGCATCCTCGCTGACGAAGGGTATTCCACCGCTTCGGCGGGGAGCGGCGAAGCGTGCCTCGACCTTCTGCGCAAAGCCCCATTTGACGTCGTGCTGCTCGACATCTGGCTGCCCGGTGTCGACGGCCTGGAGACTCTGGAAAGGATTCGCGAGTTCGACAATCCTCCCGAAGTCATTATGATCTCCGGCCACGGAACCATTGAGACCGCGGTGCGCGCGACGAAATTGGGCGCTTACGACTTTCTGGAAAAACCGCTCTCCCTCGAAAAAACTCTGATCCTGGTCAAGAATGCCATTGAGTCCAAGAAGCTGCACCGGGAGAACGTTGACCTGAAGAAGCAGCTTCAGGTGAAGAGCATTATTGTGGGCGACAGCATCCCGATGAAGGCTCTGCGCCAGCAGATTGGCCTAATGGCGCCGACCAATGGCCGTGTTTTGATCTACGGCGAATCCGGCACGGGCAAGGAACTCGTGGCTCACGCGATTCACGGCCAGAGCCTACGCAAGGACGAAACTTTCGTCGAAGTCAACTGCGCCGCGATTCCCGAAGATCTGATCGAGAGCGAGCTGTTTGGACACTGTAAGGGATCGTTCCCCGGCGCGGCCACCGATAAGGAAGGCAAGTTTCAGAGAGCTCACGGAGGAACGCTCTTCCTGGATGAAGTCGGCGACATGAGTCTGAAGACGCAATCGAAAGTGTTGCGCACGCTCGAGGAGCAGCGCTTCACTCCCGTCGGAAGCGATGAAACGATCACAGTCGACGTTCGCGTGATCGCCTCGACCAACAAAGATCTGGATGAAGAAATATCGCGTGGCAACTTCCGGGAAGATCTTTTCTACCGGCTCAATGTGATTCCCTTCTTTGTCCCGCCCTTGCGCGAACGCAAAGAAGATATCCCTCTGTTTACCCGGCATTTCCTGAAGGAACTGGCGGCGACGTATGGACGCCGGCCGCGGGAAATCACCGATGACGCCATCGAAATACTCATGCGCTACTCCTGGCCGGGCAATGTGCGCGAGTTGCGTAACGTGATTGAGCGCATCGTGATCATGAACCCCACGACCACGCGCTTCGACAGCAAACATTTGCCGCCCCTGGTGTACCGCGAAGGCAGTCGGCGCGCGCCCAAGAGTGAATTTTCCACCCTGCACCAGGCTCGCGATGCCTATGAGCGCGACTACATCCTCAAAACCCTCGACCAGAACCACGGCAATGTGAGCCGCACGGCGGAGGTGCTGGGGTTGGAGCGCAGTCACCTTTACCGGAAGATGAAAGCGTTGGCAATCGCGGCGAAAGAATAGGAACGGCTTTCGGCTTCCGGCCCCCGTTCGAAGGCTTTTCCGGAAGCCGGAGGCCGTTTTCTCACCTTCTCTTTAGAGCCTCCAACTCTTCCAGGGTCCGTGGCCAGTCCGATCCCAACAGCCGAGACAAACTGCGATCCGCCAGAACCTTTCCACCAGTCTGGCAACGCGCGCAGTAGTTCGTCTCTTTGTCGGCATAGCGAATGCGCAGAACATTGTCGCCGCATCTCGGACACGGCTCGCCATAGCGTCCGTGCACTGCCATCCCCTTGCGAAACGCAGTGACCTTTTCGGGGAAGTCGGTCTTTGCTTCGGCGAGGAGGCGGTCGACCCAGTATTCGATCGTGTGGCGGGTCGCAGCAAATAATCGCTCCCACTCGTGCGTTTCCAGTTTTTGGGTGAGGGTGATGGGAGATAGTTGCGCCGCGTGCAGGATCTCGTCTGAATACGCATTGCCGATACCACTGACAAGACGAGGATCGGTAAGCGCCCGCTTGAGAGTGTGGTTTTCGGCCGTGAGCGCGGCGCGAAACGAATCGAGGTCGCTGGAGAAGATGTCGATTCCTCCAGGATCTATGGAACGCAAGCTCTCCTCGCCTTGAAGTACGTGCAAGGAGGCGCGATGTTTTGTGCCGGCTTCGGTAAGAACCAGAGAACCATTGGGAAAGTCGAGGGCTGCCAGACTCCGACGGCCGGCCAGCTTTGCTTCCGGCGCCCGCCAGTGCAACCGGCCGGCAATCATCAAATGAAGCGCTAGCCAAAGATCGCCGTCGACTCCGATCACGATGCGCTTACCAACTCGTCGCAGAGCGCGAACGATGCGGCCCTCTGCACTCGCCAACGGCGGCTGCGCGGTTCGCAGCAAAAAGGCACTGTTCAGCCGTATGTGTTCCAATGGCTGGCCAAGTATCCGCGATTCCAGTGCGCTAATGTAGGCGGAGATATCTGGCAATTCTGGCATGGATACCAGCTTGCACGTCTCGGCCACACTTTGGCAATGTCGCCGTCGATTGCTGGGATCGCCGAGACATGATCTGGTCCTACCCCGCCTCTTAGTCGTGTCCCAAATTTTTCGGCTTAGGAGAACAATCGAATCTCGGTTTGGCGAATCTAATGCACCATGCGGGTACGAAAGCGGCTCATCGGTTTCATTGCGGTTCTTCAGTCGGTTCTTTTTCTGACACATTTTCTACTCTATGAGACGTGGACGTTTGCGCCAGCAGCGGGCCACACTCCTGGGGCACTGTGGATCGGGCTGATCCTCGGCTTGTTGTCGGTGAGCTTTGTTGCTGCCTCGCTACTCGCCTTTCGCTATACAAATGCTGCTGTGCGCGTGTTTTACAGGGCTGCCGCGGTTTGGGTAGGTCTGCTGACTTTCCTTTTCGTCGCGGCGGTTTCCTCGTGGGTAATTTTCAAAGTCGCTGGGATGGCTGGGCTACACGTTAACGTTCATCGGATCGTGGAAGTACTGTTCAGTACTGCCGTCGCAGCGGGACTCTACGGGGTTTTCAATGCGGGCTGGACGCGAATCACGCGAACCACGGTGCGGCTCGCGAATCTACCAGCGGCGTGGCACGGGCGAACAGCGGCGTTAATCAGTGATGTGCACCTGGGACACGTGCGAAACGGCAGGTTTCTGCGACGCTTGGTTGCGAAGATCTTGAAGGAAGAGCCGGACGCAATTTTTATTGCCGGTGATTTGTATGACGGCACGGCCATTGACGCGGGGCGGGCAGCGGCGCCATTGAACGCGCTGACCGCGCCACAAGGCGTGTATTTTGTCGCCGGAAATCACGAGCAGTTTGGAGACGACAGCAAATATCTCGGTGCCATTGCGGCGGCCGGGGTGCGCGTGCTCAGCAATGAGAAGGTGGAAGTGGAGGGTTTGCAGATTATTGGTGTGCCGTACCGGAATGCGGCGCAAGACGGGCACTTTGCGTCGGTGCTACGCAGCGTCGGCTTGGATCGCGACCGCGCCAGCATCCTGTTGACGCACGCTCCCGACCGTCCGGAAATCGCGGAGGCTGCGGGCGTTTCTCTGCAGCTATCCGGGCATACGCACCTTGGGCAGTTCATACCTTGGAGTTGGATGGCGCGGCGGATTTACCGCCAGTTTGTGTACGGCTTAAGCCGGATCGGGAAGATGCAGGTTTTCACTTCGAGCGGAGCAGGAACGTGGGGACCGCCACTGCGCCTGGGATCGAATCCAGAGATTGTTGTGCTTGAGTTCGCCAGCTTATGAAATCGCTGTTAGTCGTAGTCAATCTTCTCGAATCCCAAACCCTGCAACAGACTGGTGATCGTCGAAGCGGCATTCTGCTGGGCGGTTCGTAAAATGCCATCGGCTATGGCGGCCTCTTGCAGTTGGCGTTCCGCCTCCTGTCGCACTTGCGTTTCCAGATTCGGATCGGTGGGTACCAGCAACCCAGTTTGCCTGGAATATACGCGGGTCTTTGCGCTGTCGATGCGAGTGCTGAACACCTGTGGCATGGGAAGATGCAAGTGAACCTGCTTGCCATCCACTCTGACGTCGCCCGGCTTCAGATTCGAGAAATCAAGGCCGGCGACAACTTCACCGTGCACCAACATCAACAGCCGATCTCCGGCCAGAAAATCCGGAAAGATGGAGCTTTCTTTCGCGCCGGCCACCAGTTTGTCCATGGTGTAAACCACCGTCTCCAACCGCTGCAGGCGCTGAATGCGATCGACCACAGTGGGCTGGCTTACATCGATGCTGAGGGTTCTGCCGGTCATCGCCGTCCAGATATGGCTCAACAGGGCTCGCCCGGAATGTCGCGAGAGCATCAGCGCTCCCATCGAGCCGACAAAAATCACACCGAGGAACACTCCGAGAACGAGAGCAAACGCGACCGCCGCGCGGGATCGAGCAGGTTTGGGAGATGGGCGGACATCAGGACCGTCAGGCATGCAGCAAGGTTAACATTCGGCGAGTGCCGCGAAACAATTGTTGTGCGCCTCAGGACTCGCGTGCAGAACTCCGCAGCCCCACGGCGCAGAGCACAGAACCTACCGCTTCACCATGTGGATCTCGGTACCGTTCTTATGGAACTTCACCTCATCCATCAATTGATTGATGAGGAAAATTCCGCGGCCGTGATTGGAATACAGATTCTCGCCCACGGTGCAGCTGGGAATTGTCTGGGGATCGAACCCCGGCCCGGGATCGCGCACGATGATTAGGACGCCGCGTTGCTCGTCGCAAGCCACCACGCACTCTACGATTTTGCTGGGATCTTCCTTGGCGCCATGAACCACGGCATTGGCCAACGCCTCCTGCAGGGCGAGTTCAATCGCATCTTCCTTGCCGTCGACGCACTTCATGTCGCGGACAGCCTGCATCACTTGCGCCACGACCGGATCCACGGACTTCCGGTCAGCCGCGAGCGTGACTCGCACGCGCAGACTCAGCCTGTCTGGATCGAAGTCGTGCCCCGGAAAGTGTTCCTCGGAAGAAGCCCCAGCTTCCATGGTTGGCTCGATGGTCCTGTATCCGCCCGTGGAGCGCGGCCTGTTTCGATTCTAGTGGCACGACTCAAATCTCGCAATGGCGGCTTCATTTGGGCCGTTCGCCACATAACAGAACCTCAGTCTTCCGTTTGGTTTCCGCCATTGCTCGCGATTCTGATCGGTGCGCGCTGCTCTTCCCGCCCGCGTTCCGGGGTCACATGTTCCATCATCCTGTGCTCCAATTGCCGGCGCCAGTCAAGTTCTTCCACGAACCGGCGCGAATCCCGCCAGCCCGGTTCTGCCTTTACGTACAGTTCTAAAAACACCTTGGTTCCCAGCATGCGCTCGATTTGCAAACGGGCCGAAGTACCAATCTTCTTGAGCATCTTGCCGCCCTTACCCACCAGAATTCCCTTCTGCCCTTCGCGCTCGCAATAGATGGTCGCCGCGATTCGGGTGAGCCTCGCCCCTTCCTCGAAGTTATCGACGATCACGGTGGTCGCGTAGGGAATCTCCTCGCTGGTATTCAGCAGCACCTGCTCGCGAATGATTTCCGCTGCCATGAACCGCGCCGGCTGGTCGGTGATTTGATCTTCGGAAAAGTATGCCGGGCCCGCCGGGAGAGCCGAGATCACCATCTCCAAAAGCGTGTCCAGTCCTTTACGCTTGAGCGCGGAAATGGGAATCACTTCGCTGAAGTCATAGAGCTTGCGGTATTGCTCGATCAGAGGCAGCAGCCTGGATTTCTCCCGGATCAGGTCGACCTTGTTCAGGACCAGAAACGCTTTCGTCCGCGGCCGTCGCAGCAAATCGAGCGCAAACTGGTCGCGGGGATCGAACTTGCGCGTGACATCCATGATTACCAGCACGAGGTCGCAGCCCTCCAGCGCTTCGCGCACCTCGACCATCATCTTGCGGCCCAGAGAGCTGTCCGGCCTGTGGACTCCAGGAGTATCAAGCAGCACGATCTGCCCGCCGCCCTTGCCGTTGCGCATGGGAACGTGGACCACACCCTGAATGCGGTTCCGCGTGGTTTGAGGCTTGGGCGAGATAATCGCCAGTTTCTCGCCCACGAGGGCATTGAGCAGGGTGGACTTGCCCGAATTAGGGCGGCCGAGAATGCAAACGAAACCGGAGCGGAATGGCATAAGGTATCAGCTTCTAGCTGCTAGCTGCTAGCTTCTAACTACAACTTCTAACGACTCTTTCATCTTAGGCTACAAATCGAGCCGCGTGCGCAGCCGCCAACAAGATCCTGTTTAGGAAGCTGCTTGGGTTCGAAGCCAGAAGCTAATAGCTAACAGCTAATAGCTGAATTATTCCGGTATCCGAAGACTTCCGTCCTCCGCCATCGGGAAGGATGGATTCCAGGCAACCTCCCATAGAAACCCATCCAGATCAGAGAAGTAGCCGGAATAGCCGCCCCAGAAGGCTTCCTGGCCCGCCTTTAGGAGCTTTGCGCCTGCGGCCTCAGCATCTTCGAGCACCGAGTCAACTTCGCCACGATTGCGGGCATTGTAGGCAAGCGATATTCCCCTGAAGCCGTCTCCATGGGGGTTAACATTCGCATCTTTTGCCAGTTCGTATCGCGGATACAGGGCAAGGGCCATCCCTCCCGCCTGAAAGAATACGACCCCCTCAGCCTTGGCCATTGACCGCCGCCATCCGAGGCGCTCGTAGAATTCCCTGCTGCGCTTTAAATCTGCCACGCCAAGCGTGATGATGCTTACGCGCTGTTCCATTTACGCCTCCTGCGTCTCACTCGACCGCGCGAACATGTGCATACGGAACTCAATCGCGAAGGGATACAGCTAGAAGCTAGGAGCCAGAAGCTGCTTTAAATCAGTTTCAACTGCTGGGGCTGCACCGCGCTGACTCGAACGCGTTCCACTTTGCGGTCGGTGGATTCCAGAACCTCAAAGCGCAGACCATCTTCCTGCACCACCTCTCCCTTGCGGGGAATTCGGCCAGCAAGTTCGCTGACCAGGCCGGCTATGGTGGCCGACTCTTTTCCTTCCGGCTTGCTGCCAAAGAGTTCATCGAGGCGGTCCACGTCCATGCCGCCGGCAACGATGAACGAGCGCTCGCCTTCCCGCACGATCTCCGGCTTTTCATGGTCGTCGCGGATCTCCCCCACGATCTCTTCCACCAGATCTTCGATCGTGACCAGTCCGGCTACGCCGCCGTATTCGTCCACCACAATCGCCATGCGGATATTCTGCTTCTGCATTTCGCGAAGCAGATCACTCCCCAGCTTGCTCTCCGGCACGAAATAGACGTCACGCCGCATGATCGTATCCAGGATGCGGACGTGCGCTTCGCTGTCCGGCACTTGCAGCACGTCCTGCGCGTAGACGATCCCTTTAATATTATGGATGTTGCCTTCATACACGGGCACGCGCGAGTAGTGCTTAACGCGCAGCAATTCGATGAAGTGCTCGACCGTAGTATCCGTGGGAACGGCAAACATCTGGGGACGCGGCTGCATCGCCTCGCGCACCGTCTTGCCGCTGAATTCGACCACCGACTGGATCAAGTCGCGGTCGCCCTCCTGAATAATGCCCTCTTCCTGGCCCGCTTCGATCAACGCATCCACTGCCTCGGCCGAGGTCTCCGGCTGTTCGGTGGTGTTCTGCTTGGTCAGTGCAGCCACCGACTGCAGGAAGCCCAGCACGATCGTCACCGGCATCACCAGGTAGATCAATATCTTTAGAACCAGGGTCCAGTGAATCAGCCACTCCCCCTTCGTACGCGAGAAGAATACGAACGGCAGAAAGCGGTTGCACACGATGACCATGAGGATCAGGCTAATCGTCGCCTGCAAGATCTCGTAAATACCCCAGGATTGGTCGCTGAAAACCAGAAAGCCAATGAGCAGAGCAATCGCCGCCATGGTGAGCTGCGTCAGCACAGCCATCGACAGCGAGGCCCGGGTGCGGGCTACTCCGAGTGCCGGTTCGATCTTCTGCTCAAAGACGTCGATGTTGTCCTGGAATTCGCGGGAGAGGAATTTCCCGACTTCCTGATAGACACGGTCCACGTAAGAGACCAGCGTCAGCAATCCCAGCAGGAGAAGAAGCGCGACGGCGACGCCGAAATTCATGCCATCCTCCGCGCTCCTGGAGCGCGCGTCGTGCCACGCTGGAGTTTCGAGGATTGTCTATCGGCGGGTTGGACTCTTTCGGGCTGGACTCTTTCAATCAAGGCAGCCGGCAGCCTGAGCGTCCGGCGCAACTTCGCTTCCTTGCGCGCCATCTCACCATTATCGCGCTCGTGGTCAAAGCCCGCCAGATGAAGTATCCCGTGCAGCGCCAGAATCTTAATTTCCTGGGCCGCGGGATGACCGAGCCGGACAGCATTTTGCCGAGCAATGTCGGCGGAGATGGCGACGTCACCGGCCGGCTTGTGTCCTTTGCGAGACTCCGAGGTGGGGGAAGTTGACGGAAACGACAGCACATCGGTTGCCTTGTCCTGGCTGCGGAACTGCCGGTTCAGCGCGCGCACGGCTGCACTTCTGGTCACCAGCACATTCACCGTTCCTCGCAGGCCTACGGCCTTCCGCGCGCGCAACACAAAGCGCTCCAGCATGTCCTGGTTCAATCCCGCGACTTGCTTTTCCAGAATCACCAAACTGTTTTCGACAACCTTCTCTCTTCAGCATGCGGCCCAAAATCAAACAGGAGGGCCCGAACCGCGGCCCTCCCACCCAACGTGTACGGCTTTATCCCTTCGCTTCGGCGGACGTCGACTTCTGTTGGTTCACAGCCGCTTCGTTCGCAGCCGCTGCCGCCTGCTTTTCGGCGCTCGCCGCGTCAGCATGCCTGGGCTCGGCCAGCAACAACATCTGCTGCTCGGCCACGCGCGTCTTGTGCTCGTCGTAGGCGCGAACGATGCGCTGCACCAGATGGTGACGCACCACGTCGGTTTCGTCGAAGTGCACAAACGCCAGTCCGGCCACGCTTTTCAGCACGTCCATCGCCTCGAGCAGCCCGCTGCGGCGCGCGTTGGGCAAGTCGATCTGCGTGACGTCGCCCGTGATCACCGCCTTGGAGTTAAACCCCAGGCGCGTGACGAACATCTTCATCTGTTCTGAAGTCGTATTCTGCGCTTCGTCCAGAATGACGAACGAATCGTTCAGCGTGCGCCCGCGCATGAAAGCAATGGGAGCGATCTCGATGACGTTCTTCTCCAGGTAGCGATCCACTTTTTCGGGATCGAGCATGTCATACAAGGCGTCGTACAGCGGGCGCAGATAGGGATCAATCTTGTCCTGCAGCGTGCCCGGCAAGAATCCCAGGCGCTCGCCCGCTTCCACTGCCGGACGCGCCAGGATAATGCGGTTCACCCGCTTGGCCAGCAGCGCGGAGATCGCCATTGCCACGGCAAGGTAAGTCTTGCCGGTGCCAGCCGGACCAATCCCAAACACCATGTCGTGCCCCTCGATGGTTTCGAGATAACGACGCTGGTTGCTGCTCTTGGGCTGCACGGTACGGCGCCCAAACGAGCGCTGGCGCCCGGCATCCGCCAATCCGCGCAGGGTCGTATTGGGATCGGAAGTCAGCACGCGCATCATGCTGTTGAGGTCGCCGTTGTTGAAAGTGTAGCCCGAGCGCTGCAAGGTTTCGTAGTCGGCGAAGACCTGCTCGGCGCGCGCCACGTCCCGCGCCGCGCCTTCCAGTTCGATCGCGTTCGACCGCAGATTAATGGTGATGTTGAGCCCGTCCTCCAGCAAACGCACATTCTCATCGCGCGTGCCGAACAAGGTCTCGATGTTGGGACTAACTCCGATGCTTTTCTTCATTCAGTTTCTTTGACAACCCATGTGGGGACAGCCGTCCCCGGCTGTCCGGCCGAGCAAAGCCCGGCAGTCGCGGACATTGATGTACTCCTATGCCTGCTGCACTTCACAGGCAAAGCAGGGTTTCGCTTGGAGACGGGACCAGCCGGAATGTGCATGCCCAGGAGGCAAGTCACTACCATTAGTTAAAGCGTACCCCGGGGCGAAGAGGGAGTCAATGGGAGGCGGACACTAGCCTGCATCCTGAGCCGAAGCGGGCACCGCTCTGGTCCGGGCCCAATCGCGCAAGGCGGCGATTTCCTCCGAGCGCGTGGTCGAAAGCGGCACCGTCTGCGCCAGGGCGTCCAGAAGCGACTGCGTGGAGAGCGGCTTCTTCTCGGAATACGCCGCGTAGAGCCCGCCCTGTACGGCGGCGTCGATTTCGGCGCCCGAGTATCCTTTCGCGGCAGCGGCGACTTTCTCCAGATCAAAATCCGCGGGATTGCGTTTGCGCTTCGCGAGTTGAATCGAGAAGATCTGCTTGCGCTCGGCCTGATTGGGCAAATCGACGAAGAACAACTCGTCGAAGCGTCCCTTGCGGATCAACTCAGGCGGCAGCACCGTCACATTGTTGCAGGTCGCGGCAACGAACACGGGCGCCTTGCGGTCCTGCATCCACGACAGAAACGACGCCAGCAGGCGCGACGAAACGCCCGCGTCGGCGGAGGCTGAATCGGGGCCGCTGCCGGCGAATACCTTTTCCAACTCGTCAATCCAGAGCACACAGGGAGCGAGTCCCTCGGCGACGTGAAAGACTTTGCGAATGCGCTTTTCCGTCTCGCCAATGTACTTGTCGTAGACCGCCGACGTGTCGAACTTCACCAGCGGCAGCTTCCACTCCCCGGCCACGGCGCGCGCGCACAGCGACTTGC
The DNA here is from genome assembly GCA_963791515.1 of uncultured Acidobacteriaceae bacterium. Lineage (GTDB taxonomy): Bacteria > Acidobacteriota > Terriglobia > Terriglobales > Acidobacteriaceae > Sulfotelmatobacter. The sequence continues at coordinate 154,961 of CAWBSS010000004.1, forward strand.
CGCATCCCTGCACGCCCAGGATGATCATGCCGCGCGGCGGTTCCAGACCATATTCGCGCGCCGCATCTTCCCACGCTCCGCGACGCTGTCCCAGCCAGTGCTTCAAGTTCTCCAACCCACCGACAGCGGCCATGTTGTCGGAGACCTCGACGAACTCGAGCATGCCCGAATGGCGCAGCAGTTGCTTCTTGGCCTCGAGCACATCGGTGACGCTCTCGGGACACAGCGCATATCGCGTAACCAGAGCCTGCGAAATGGCACGCTCAGCCTCTTCTTCGCCCAGTCCGCGCAAGTTGGCCGACATCGCGTCCACGCCGGCAGCGTCCAGCTCAAGTTTCAATGTGTAAGTTTTCGAGAGCCGGGTAAACATATCGTGAATGATTTCGCGCAGGCGGTCGCGATCGGGCAGCGGGAGATCGAAATATTCCACCAGCGTGGTGAGTTCCGCGGGCACGGCGATTTCGGGCGCGGTGATGACCACGGTGCGCCGATTGGTCGCGAATTTCTGCCCCACGTCGCGCAGCCGCCGCACGACCACCGGGTCGTCCATGTGACGGTGAAAATCTTTCAGGATGAAGACGGCTTCAACCGTCATCGACTCCATGTTGGCCAGCGCCTGCACTGGGTCGCGCGTGTTGTAGATGGCAGCAGCGGTGCCTGTGGCAGTGCTGTCGGCTGGCATGGATGACTTCACCGCTCGGACCAGTCTGTCCGCTTCCGCGCCGCCGGGGCTCAGCGAAGTTCGTGTTTGCGTTTGGCTGCGCCCGCCCTGGGTCCAGATTGTGGTCTGGTCGATGCGGGCCTGCAGGGACACTTTTTGACCCTCGGGCAAAGCGTTCGTCCCGGAGCGCAAGAGCCCGTCGGCGATGCTCCACTCGAAGGTCGCCATGTTGAGTTCGCCGCACGCCGCGCGCACCATGCTGATGGCGTGCATCTCCTCCGACGTCTCCATCACTACGATGGGGGTCGAGGAGTTGATGAGTACTTTCAGGCGATCGAGTCCGTCCGTCATCTTTGGAACCGCCGCGCTTGAATTACGGACCGGCTGTCGAGCTTCGCTCGACCCTTCGGCTTCGCTCAGGGCAAGCTAGCCGAGGGCGGCTGTCCCCACGTACCTTCGAACAACCTCAAAGGTTTGACCGGTCGGGAATGCTCCCCTATAATAAGGAATTCGGACCCACCCGAATATCTCTCTGAATACACGAAGGTAACGAACCAGCCATGGCAAATCATCTTTCGGCGCTGAAACGTGCGCGCCAGACCACGAAGCGAACGGCCACCAATCGCGCCAACACATCGAGCCTGCGCACCCAGTTGCGCATTTTGCGCGAGACTATCGAAAAGGGCGACAAAGCCGCCGCCGAACAAACCTACCGCCAGACCGTCTCCGCTCTCGATAAGGCCATTCAGAAGGGGACGCTGCACGAGAACACCGCTTCGCGATACAAGTCCCGGCTGGGCGTGCGCGTCAATGCGATGAAATAGGCTGTCAGCCTTCAGCTCTCAGCTATCAGCTATCAGCTATCAGAAAAATCAGGGCAGACCCATCACGGCGTCTGTCCTTATTGTTTTGGGATCCCGCCGTCCGGTATATTCATGTTATTTTTTTCCTGCACGATATCTAAAATCCTTATTTTCATAGAGTTGCGTTCCCGAGATATGGCTGGGATATGGGTAAAATCTTGAGCCGCAAGGACTTGAGCGCAAAATATTGCAGAATAAGGGGTTAGCTTCCGATCTGGAGCGGCAGACGGTGCGGCTTCGATTCTGTCGGGGGCGCAGTCAAGCATGTTCCCAGTTTGCTCTTTCCCTATCCTGGGTCAAGGTTGTTCGTCACAAGATTCACATTTCGCGCTGTGGAAAAAGGGTGAGTCTCACCGCGGAAAGGTGCGAAGGGTAGCGAGAGCGAACATCAAAAACCCCGCCCAAGCAAAGCTTGGACGGGGCACCCTCGGGAGTATAGATGCGGCTTAGGGCGGAGCCACTCGCCAAGAGTGGGCCAAACTCAGCGGAAACCGTGCAGAGAGAGAATCGAAGGTGGGGCAGCGCCCCGAGTAGCGGATCATTTCTTGACGGCCGAAGATGGGTAGTTCTGCCAGATGTACTGAAGCGCCTCGGGAAGCGTCTGTTGTTTCACCGCTCGGTCAACGTGTCCGGCATTGCGGGCAAATACGAATTGGTAGTGATAGCCCTTGGCATCGAGTACCTTCGCCATATGCTCGTTGGCGAGAACCCAATCGTGCAGGTTGTCGCGCATCACGTTTGGATTGAGCAGATCCCGGTCACCAACTTCCATCCAGATTCGTATCGGCTTGACGGGGCTCTCCGGGATGAGATGCTCGTGAAACTCCGAGGCGCCGTGCGGCGTCCGCGGATTGTAAGGCCACTGCTGGTTTATGAATGTTCCGGAATAGGTGAGAACACGGTGATAAAGCTCGGGGTGATACCAAGCCATGATCAAGGCGCAAGAGCCTCCTGAGCTGCCACCCATGGTTGCCCTGCCGTCGGGATCCTTGGTGAGTTTCACGTGAGCTTGGGATTGGACCAGAGGCAAAACTTCCTCTTCCACAAACTCTGCATAGACCCCGGACATGGTGTCGTACTCAAGACCGCGTTCACTGCCCTGCGCGTCCCCGCTTCCGTTGCCGATAGAAATGGCGATCATCGGCGGGACCTTCTGTTGAGCAATCAAGGTGTCCAGAGCAGAAAAGAGCAGCGGGTCAGGGCCGTCGGCCCCGACGATGAAGGGCGCGACGCTGCCGGCGACGTACTGCCTGGGGACATAGACGGCCACTCTGCGCGTGTAGGGAGCGGGATGGCTTGTGGTCACTAGGAGCTTTGCGGGGTCAGCAGGATCGACGGTTCCGAAAGTGTTGGCGTCACGCGCGATGCCGGGATAGATTTTGCTGTCCGTCGAACTCATCGTGAACTCAATCACGGTGCCCTTAGAGATGCCGTCGTGGACGGACATCTCGGGAGGGACATCGTGGGTTGGACCGATGATGAAATTTCCGTCCACGTTCGCGGGAGGGTTGGAGCCGTCGGGCAACTCCTTGGCCGTGACATAGCCGGGAGTTTTGGGGTCACGCGTCGGCGGCGCCGGGCGTTCTGTGTGCAGCGGCGACTGAGGAGATTGGCCGGAGACTGGATTGGGAAGCGCGATTAGGCTAACCAGAAGGCAAATGCTGAGGGAACGGGCGAGTGGAGCCATGTTGTTATTTTGCAGTATTTTAAATTCGGAGGGAAGGGTGGCCAGTCAGTTCAGATGTGGCGCCAGCGAAAACTTAAGATGGGCCAACCCCATGGGGTTTTGAGTAAGGGCTGTTTTCGACACCTAGCACTGAAAACACTGTATTAACAACCCGAGGAGGTGTTTTGCTAGGGGGTTCGGCGCTAGAATGAGAAACAGGTCCGTGGGCTCACCAGAGGAAGGACACATGAACAGACTCTCGCCGCTGTTCTTCCTGGTGATGCTTGGCACTTCCCTGTTGGCCCAATCAGTGGATTCCAACGCAGTACGAGAAGAGAGCTACCTACTAATCACGCTGACGAAGTATTGCGCAGGTCTTGAGACTCTCTCCGATTCTCAACAACCTCGGATGTTCGCCCAAGTCTCCTCCGGTCTTGGACTGTCGTCGGGTTGGGCCGAGTTTGAGAGCAAAACGGAGTGGAGACAAGCAAGCAAGCCGAAACCTCTCGCCTTAGTGTGGTACAGGGATAACAAGGTTGTTCGGGTGGCAATCACCGCCGATGGCGACGACGCACGGTCGTATGCCGATTATTGTTATCGTGCAAATGGAAGCCTCGCTCAGTTTCGCTCGGTGCCCGCAGTACAGACTACCTGCGACCAGTCCTTGTTCCACTGCAACGTGACGTTTCGCGGGCTGCGACAATATCCCCCGAAAGAAATGCTTGTGGCACCACTAGCGCAACGTCATGGACAAGAGTTTTTCCCTGTGGTTCCAGCGCAGTACTTCGATTTGTTTGATCTCCTTTTCAGCAAACCATTGAAGCCTGAAAAAGCCACCTTCTCCTTCGCTGTGGACTGGCCGGAGTACCTGAGCGTCTGGGACCTGCCATTCAATCGGTTGCTCTACGTATCCAAGAAAACGACAAAGTGAATGGAGAGTTCCTTCTCCGCAGCGTTGCAGCCTAGTTGGTGAAAAATCGCCATTGCAGCCATTCAGGGTCAATGAGCGTAAGCGCGAGTGGCTGATGTCATAACGACCCACGCGTAGGATTAATGGGGTTCTGAGACCCAGTGCACCTGGGAAGGGAAGCCGATGATCCCCGTCACACTAAGCTGTGACACCGGGTACAGCAGCCAACAGTACTTGGTGCAACCTTGTACACCAGTTAGTTCAGACCCAGGGAACGCTCATCGAACCACCAGAACGACATGTTGCCGGACTCGATTTGGATCGACATCGCGAATGGGTCGCAACAGTGTCGTACCTAGTGTAGAAGGGCACAGAGCCGTGCGCACGCCATGTCGCATAACGGCCTCCGAATTCAGCGATTCGCTGAAACACTTTCTTGACGCTTGCTGCGTGTTACGCAGGGACACTTTGTGCTGTACCATCTGCGGGGCATCGATACTGTATGTCCGAGCCGCCCTTTCAATTCATGACGCGGCATGCGCCGGTTGCGAACCGGACCAAAGAGTCTGGAACACCGTAGTCCCCTACTGCCCAAGGTGCGAGGAGAGGCCTGCACAACGAGGTTGTCTATACCTGCCCTTGATGGTCTTCTCCAGGGGTCCGGAGGCGAACAGCCCACGACGGGCTGCCTGACAGGTTGTGCTGTATGAAACACAAAATGAAAGCAGTGACACACCCCCACAGCAACGAACTGGGTGGCGTCGGAGAATGGATTGCCTCTCTCGTTGTGTGGTGTGCTGCAATCGCCATTTCTCTTGCGATTGTGTGCATCTTGCTCAGTCCGGCGGAGTAGAGTTCGCGAGTGAACGCAGAATTTTAGGGAGACGGTGTCGGTTCCCCGAACTGCGATGGCCGAAGATCGGTGAAGTGACGCAGGATCGAGAAAGTCGTCGGTTTTCTGTCCACACACTCATAGGAGGGCCGTGGCGTCCTCACCGCATCAACGAATCGCTGAATTTCGTGAAGTGTTTGTAAAGAGATTAGCCGGTGCTGGAATCGATTTCCTCATCCGCCTCGACAGGAGGTGCCTCCCATGACTCCCGAAAGCCAAATCAATGCAGATGACATTATTGATGTTGCACTCCACCTTGAACTCAAGTGCCGCGCTTACGAACTCTACGAGCGGCGGCACGACACTACCGATGGCCACGATTTAACGGACAAGCTACAGGCCGAACTGCCCCGTGTGGCCTACGCCGCAGCCCAGCTTCAGAAGTACTCCAATGGCGAGGTAGGGGACACCAGAGCCGTCAGAGCGGCTCGGGTTTACCTGCGTGCTCTAAGCTCCTTTATCGGTGCGCGTGACATGGATTGAGCAAGCCACCGAACTCCGGATCATCCCTGCCGCAGCTTTTCCACCGGGGCCTCAAGGAATTCCCCGGCTGCCAGATGCAGCGTACGGCCCAGATCACGAAATGTACGGACAGGCTTTGCGGAACAGGGATGGTCAGACGGTTCGGAGGAACTCGCTTGAGATATAGAAGCCCGGCCCCTTCGCCGCCGAGCGGCGGCTGAACGATGCGACGCTCGCACCTAGTTGGGGCCGGGCCCAATTCAGGGGTATTCAGTTTTGATTCCTCCTATTGGACTATTACAAGCGTTTCCCACCTCCACTGTCAGTGATCTTGAGTACAATTAAGGTTTTTCTTAGTCGATAGCTGATGATAAATTACGCTCATTGGGGCTGCGCAGGGTTTTGAACGGGCGCAAGGGTCGAGTGTGAGGGCGGATGCTGATAGCTGACTACTGATAGCTCAAGGCGCCTTCCTCACACCGGCAGCTGTTCCTGCATCCACCCAGGGGCTTCGAGCTTGGGCTCCATCGTTAGGTCCATGACCAGGCGCTCCAGCACCATGCGCTTGCTTACCGGATTCGAGCGCAGGGCGAGATCGGCTTTTGCTACCAGGCGGATGGCGCGTGTCAGTTCGCGGCGGGATTTATAGCGGCGGGCTTGCTTGATGATGTCGTCGGCGGCGAAGGGGGGGACGCGGAAGCCCTGCCACAGGGCGGCCCAGAGCATGCGCTGATCGCGGACGTTGCGCTCGAGAATCACCAGCATCTGGCGGAAGGTTTTCGCCAACATGTAGATGTGCCCGATGGCGGCTTCTTCGCCTTCTCCGGACAGCAGAATCGCATCCAGAACTTCCAGCGCGCGCACGCGCTCTTTGGCGGAAATGGCGTCGGTCAACTCATAGAGTGATCGCTGCTTGGCCGCCAGCACCATGGTTTCCACGTCGCCCAGCGTGATGCGTTTCTTTTCGCCAACGTAGAGAATCAGCTTCTCCAGTTCGTTGGAGATCATCATCATGTCGCCGCCCAGGGCGTCGACCAACTCGCGGGCTCCGTCGGCTTCGATCTTTACTCCTACGCTGCGGCTGGCGCAGTAATCGGAAATCCAGCGGACGGCCTCGCCCTCTTCCACGCGCGCCAGTTCGACGATTCCGCAGTACTGGCCCATGGTTTCGCGGATGCGCTGGTACCGTTCCTTGTCCTGCATCTCCATGCGGCGGACGTCGGCGGGAATGCTGATGTGGTCGGCCACAAAAACCAGGAGGGCATCGGGATTCGGATTCTTGCAGTAGTCCGCGATCGCGGCCAGCTTCTCTTCGTTGGAACCGCGGCCAAAAAGATTCTTCACTCCGCGCACGAAGAAGACCTGAAACGGCGCCATCAGCGAGGGCGTGCGGGCGCGGTCGAGAATCTCCGCCAGATCGGTTTCGGCGAGATCGAACTCGAAGAAACTGAAGTCCCGCAGATCAGCGGGGACCAGGTGCTCAAGAATCGCGTCCCGAAAGCGCTTGCGGAAAAAGGCCTCATCGCCCACGAAGACGTAGGCCGCCCGCAGCTTGCGCGATTCCAGTTCGCTGACAAAGCGCTCGGCCTGGGCGAAAGCGCGCATCAGATTTCCCTCGTGTTCGCAGAGCTCATCGTTTTCGACTCTAGCATCGAGAACCCAATCCGCATAGTGATCCAACGTGAACGGTTGCCCCCAGCAAGCACGGTCGCAAATCGCGTCAGCGGAAACAAGAATCGCTTCACGCTCTAAAATCCCTCCAGGATGTTAGAGACCAGCGTTCGGGCGAAATCCTGCGAGAGGCGCCGGAAGGCGGGGGAATCTTCCTCAAAAAAGCTGGTCAGATCCTGCGACACTTCGTATTGCTCGCGGAACAGGTACGCTGGATTCTGGTATAGAACCCTGCCATTGCGGCCGGAGAGCGTAACTTTCATACTAACCACAACCAGCACGCTGGCCGCGCGCCCCGTAGCGGTGTCATAGGTAAGGGGAGAGGCGGTGGTGGAAAGCACCGTGCCGCGCAGGGTGGCGTCAGCGTCTTCGCCAGTGTCGTTGAGGATGTGGTAGTGAGTGCGCGTCGTAAACTCGCGAATCACCGACGCAGTTAGCATCTGTTCGATACGATAGGTGAGCGTCTCGTTCTTGAAAGCCGGGATCGCAATGGTCATTACGTTCGCCGGAAGCTGCACTACGTGACCCGCGGTGTGATACCCGCATCCCGCATTGAGGAATAAGAAGACGAGCAGGAAGAACGCGAGCGCCAGCAGGCGCGCCGCACGGGTGTTCATTGAATCTTCCCCGTCGGGCGGGTGGCCGTCATGCTCTCCGCGCACTCCACCGCCGTCAGAGCTGAGATGCGGAGATTGTCCGCGGCCGCCCACAACCAGACGCCATTCGGCTGCGCCGGGTCGATCTTCAGCGAGAGCTGAATGTCCGCCTGTCCCGCGGAAGTGACGTTGCTCGGAGAATCTTCCTCCGCGCCGGGAATCGTGACGTGATCCCCGGCCAACACCTGCGACAGGGCCTGCACGTCCACGGGCCGGTCGATCTCCACGAAAACAGCCAGCGCGTGACCGTGGAAAATGGGAGCCTGCAGCAACAAGAGCGAAGGCTGCGGACGCATCGGCCCCGGTGATTTTCTGATAGTGGCGAAGGATACGCACCTCGACGGAATCGAGCGCGGGCTGGGACTTCTGCCCGTAGCGCGCCACCATGTTGAAGGCCACCTGCGCGTCGAAGACGTCTTTCGGCAGGGGCTGGAACGAAAGCAAGTTCACGGTCTGCTGGTGCAACTCGTCCATGCCGCGCTGCCCGTGCTCGGAGGCCGGTTCGAAAATCGTGGCCACCGCGCGCCGGACCGCGCCGGCCTTTTTGGCCCGCAACAGGAGAAGCGCCAGCGTCACCGCGACGGGATGCGCCGTTACGCACGGGCCCGGTTGCAGTTCAGGAGCGGGGACTTGCCCACGTTCCCGCTCGACCCATAGAGACCGCACGCTGGCTCCGTATTCATTTTCTAAAGACGCGGAGAGATCGATAATGGCGCTGCCGGCGTCGCGAGCATCTTTCCAATTCTTGCGCGTGCTCTCTTCATCCGAGGCAAAAAAAGTGAAGTCCACATTCTCAAACTGCTCCGCACGCACCCGCTGGATAAAACTGATCTCGTCGCCCATGGCCTCAAGCTGGCCCATGGACTCGTCGTCATCGAGCAGGCGGATATCGGCGGCCGGAAAGTTGCGCTCATTCAGCATCTCCGCGACTTCCTTCCCTTTGAGCGAGGCGGCGCCTACGACCGCGGCGCGGTATAGATTTGCCCGAGCGGCAACGGGATGCGAAGCAGACGGTGATTTGACGGACTCGTTCATGACGTCTGCGAGGCCTCCTTATAGGGCGGAGGTGGAGGGCGGTCGCCCTTGCGACGGAAGATCCATTGCACGCGCCAGAAAACACCGGAAACCATGTAGAGCAACGCGATGACAAAAAGCATGAGGCGCGAAAAGAACGCGATGGAGGCAAACAGCGCGGCCAGAAAAAGAATCAGGCGAAAGGGATGGCGCGAGCGGAAGTCGATATCCTTGAAGCTGTAAAAGCGCCAGGTGCTCACCATCAGGTAACCGACCGTCGTCACCATGGCGAGCCAGGTCAGCGCCGTGTACCACGACACGAGAGGATCCCCGGCGGTGAAATGAACGACCGCGGCGACCACACCCGCGCCCGCTGGAATGGGCATGCCGACAAAATATTTCTTCCCCGGACGACCGGGATTCGAGGGCTGCGGATTGCTCGTAATGTTGAACCGCGCCAAGCGGCTCGATCCCGCCATCAGAAACAGAAAGCTGGCGATTGCTCCCAACTGCGTCAACTTGATATGCCACTCGGTCAGCAAGACGGTAGGCATCAAGTTAAATCCCCAACTCCACGCCAGCATGGCCGGAGCCACGCCGAACGTAATCACGTCGGCGAGAGAATCCAACTCTTTGCCGAAATCGCTGCTGGTGCCGGTCATGCGCGCGATGCGCCCGTCGAGGCCGTCGAACAGGACGGCAAACCCGATGGCTTTGGCCGCGTTGTCGAGGTGCCAGAACTCGCTGGCGGTGGCATGCATGACCTGCAGAATGGCGTAATAGCCCATTGCCATGTTCGCGGTGGTGAACAGCGATGGGAGGATGTACATCCCTTTGCTGTGTCGGCCTCGCGGTTTGGGGGCAGTTTGATCCATTAATGTGCCCTCTCTGTGGCAGGCGAACTCCCTGTGGCCGCAAGCGCGCCTTGCGGTGGCAGGTAGGCAAGCACGCTGGCGCCGCCTTTGACGTGGTCGCCGATCTTCACGCTCACGCGGGCAGAGGCATCGAGCAATAGGTCCACGCGCGATCCAAACTTGATCAGGCCCACGCGCTGGCCCCGCTCCAGACGATCTCCGACCTTCGGATAGAACACAATCCGCCGCGCCAGCAGGCCCGCAATCTGCTTGAAAACGATCCTCTGGCCGTCGCCTTCCACGGTGACAATATTCTGTTCATTTTTGTCGGCTGAGACCGTGTTCATGGCGTTCAGAAACTGGCCGCGCTGGTAGCGTACATCACGAACCACGCCCGCGATCGGGGACCTGTTTACATGCACGTTGAAAACACTGAGGAAAATGCTGAGCCGCGTCTGCTTCTCGTTTCCCACCGTCACCGTCGACACATCAGTGACCTTGCCATCACCGGGCGAAACCACCGCGCCTGCATCCTCGGGGATAATGCGCTCGGGATCACGAAAGAACCACAGAAAGAAGGCCGCCAGCAGGCAGGGGATGATTGCCCATGCGGGATGAGTCAGCCAGCCGAGCAGAACGGCGGCGGCAAGAAGGGGCACCGCATAGAAGTAGCCATCACGAACCATGGGAGAAGGCTCAATTATAGCCGTGAGGAGCATGCGAACGCTGCTCCTCGTGCCATAGCTCTGTAAGTATAAATAAAAAAAGGCGCTGCATGCGCCCCTGTGGAAGATGCATTCTTCCCTAGACGGCCGAAGCCGCTTGGGAGTTGGCCAGAATTTACGCTACGTTAACGCCGTAGTGTTGCCGATACTCGCGCTCAATGGACTCCATCTGGTCTTTCAGGCGCAGTTTCAGCTTTTTGAGCCGGACTTCTTCCAGCTTTTCGTCTTCGCTGAGATAACGTTTTTGGGTGAGTGTATCGAGGCGTTTTGCATACTGCGTGTGCTCATGAGCCAATCTGCGGAATTCCTCGTGATTGGTCAGGAGTTGGTCTCTCGAAGTCAGCATCCAGCAGACCTCCAACCGGGATATGAGTCAGGCTAGCACAGGCTAAAAGTGGGTTCAATGCCAAAAAAGTGGTGCAATCTCACTATGAGAACAGTTAGTTAACCCACAGTGCGGCGGTACAGAACGGCATCTTCGATGGGATCTGTGTAGTAGGACTTGCGGCGACCAGTCGGCTCGAAACCAACCCCTTCGTAAAGAGTTCGGGCAGCCGCGTTCGATTCGCGGACCTCGAGAAACACGGAACTACTGTTGGTTTCGCGGGCGGCCGCCAGCAGAGACTCAAAAAGCCGCTTGCCAATCCCCTTTTGGCGGGCCATGGGAGCTACGACAATATTTTCCAACTCCCATTCGGGAGCGAGATGCCGGGCAATCAGAAAGCCTAGAGTCCCCCGAGTTGAGTCAGGGCTTGGCTCGGGGCCGGATGCGATAGGCACTAATGTTTCCGCGACCAGGAGGAGCCGCTCGTCGGTCTGGAATAGACGCCTGTACTGCCGCTCTGTCCAATGTGCGGCGGTGGCACATTGCCGCTCCAAGTCTATCAGCGCGGGAATGTCAGCGACGGTTGCGGGGCGGATATTCACGAAGTCTTCGGATCAAGTCAGTAGTTCCAGCTAGAAGCTTGGTTTCGCAAACATCTCGGCGTCCGAGCGTCGCATGTAGTTCGCTTCCAGTTGCTCGGGGGAGACCGTTTCTCCCGCATGCAACTTCCGTAATCCAAACCGGGTGATCGTCTCAGCATTCGGAGGTTCGACCGGGAACACAGAAAGACCGGCTTCCCGCGCCAATGCAGCCAAGGTCAGGTCGGGGGTGGCGACCGTTGACTCTCGCGCCAAGGATAAGAACTCAGCTTTTGATAGCAGTTCCTCCTGCAGAACCTGCACCGCCTCATCCGCAACCTGGTAGGCCCCGACATAGACGTCGCTGCGCCCGGCATCGAGGACCGCCACAACCTTGCCTTGGGCGCGACTGGCGATTGCAACCACCTCCAATAGCGACACTGGCACGATCGGCTTCTTTAGGACCTCTGCCAGCGCCTTGATGGCGGCCAGCCCCACGCGCAGTCCGGTAAACGAACCTGGGCCGGAGACGACAATGAAAGCGTCGATATCGGCCTTGGTAAGACGATGCCTGGCCAGCAAATCCGCGATCTGCGGCACCAGTTGCGCGGAGAAGGTGCCACCCGCCAGAGGTGCGACCTCGATCACCTCAGGCTCGCTCAGATTGTCGCCACCTGCACGGGCGAGTGCAACGCTGCCCTGCTTGCCGGAAGTGTCGGTGACGAGTAGAAGCATCTCTCTGCTTTTCGTTGGTATATCCGTGAAAATCCGTGGCTGTCGTTTCTTATTCCTGGACCAGTTCCAGCAGCACCCCGCCCGTGCTCGAGGGATGGACAAATACGTACTTGTGCCCACCTGCGCCCGTCTTGATCTGCTCCGACACCAGGCGCACGCCATCTTTTCTTAAGCGATCGACCGCGGCTGCCAGGTCCGGCACTTTCAGGCAGACATGATGCAGGCCTTCTCCGCGCTTGGCGATAAACTTCGCGATAGTCGAATTCTCTGACGTCGCTTCGAGCAGTTCCAGCCGGCTTTCGCCGACGGGAACCATCACCAGCCGTACCTGTTCCTGCTCCACCGTTTCTTCCGGCGAGACGTTGAGGCCGAGCTTTTCATAAATCGACTTGGCCGCCGCCAGCGACTTCACCGCGATACCGAGATGATCGATCTGGAACGTCAACTGTTCCCTGCTTTCGCCGCAATCTCTTCCACCAGCGTGTACGGATCGCGCTTATGTTCGGCGACTTCCGCCGCCAGCCTTGCCATGTTTCCATTGTCGAGTTGCGCGCGCGCTTTCTCCAGCATTACATCGCGAAGCATTTCCACCAGCCGCTCCTGCCAGTTCTGCACGCTCTTTTTCAGAGCCAGATCTTCCTTCTGCAGATATGCGACGTAGCCGGCGATCGCCGCTGCCAAGTCGTCGACTCCGGTTCCGTCGGTGGCAACCGTCTTCACAATCGGGGGCGTCCATCCATCGTGGCGCAAGGCCAGCGACTGCAGGGCGCGAACCTCGCGTTCCACGCGCTCGGCGCCCTCGCGATCGCTCTTGTTGATCACGAAGATGTCGGCGATCTCCATAATTCCTGCCTTGATGGTCTGTACATCATCGCCCATGCCGGGAACGAGAATCACCACCGTGATGTCGGCGAGCCTTACGACATCGACTTCGTCCTGGCCGACGCCGACGGTCTCAATGAGGATAATGTCGCGCCCCGAGGCATCGATCACGGTCGTGACGTCGGCCGTCGTACGCGCCAGGCCGCCCAGCGACCCGCGGGTTGCCATGCTGCGAATGTAAATTCCGGGGTCGGCGAAATGTTCCTGCATGCGGATGCGGTCGCCGAGAATCGCACCGCCGGTGTAGGGGCTGGTCGGATCCACCGCGACAATTCCGACAGTCTGGTTCTGTTTGCGATAGAAACGCGCCAGATGGTCGACGAGTGTGCTCTTCCCCGCTCCCGGCGCGCCCGTCAGCCCAATCACGCGAGCCCGGCCGCTGTGCGGAAACAGCGCTTTCAGCAGATCGGACCATCCCGGGGCGCGGTTCTCGACCACGGAAATGGCGCGCGCTAATGTCCGCACGTCTCCCGCGCGCAGCGCGTCAATCCATCGCTGGATGTCGGGATTCAGAGCAGTGTCCAAGCGAACAGTGTAAAGCAGGACTGGAGTCTGCGAAACCTGGGGCGCGAAGCAACGGGTCGTGCGTTGGGATTGTCGGTGACTAGTATCTGACGGCGTTGCAGGCAGGGCAGGACCACCGGTCGCCAGTACCCGCAACCAAAGGAATGAAACAGAATGGACAGACCGTATCCGCAGTTGGCGGAATCGACGCAAGTTTCTTCCGCAAAGAGAACGGCGTCGGGGCCCGGAGCAGACGACTGAGAAGAAGAATCGCACCCGCCGGCGCCGCAATGCGACCGATCCAACTGCCAACCGCGAACTCGGAATCGACTGGGGCCGCCCAGAAGAGGATTGAACTGCCGATCAACGAATAGAGGCCTGTCCACTTAAACAGCCGGCGCGGCCTGCGGTCAGGCTTGCGACCACATACACTGCACACCCAGTGCCTCCAGAAGCCGACGGGCAGAATAGGAATCCAGAAGATGTGCCCCACATCGAAGCTGCGGACCGCGATGGAGCGACGCGGTGCGCCGCACGACAGGCAGTAGTCATCGCGGAACGCAACCGGCTTTGTCCGGAAATGGTAGGCGCCGCGAACGATGCGCATGGGAATGCGTCCAACCGCAGAAAGCTACCACATGTGCCGCAACTTGAAAACCTGGTTCGAGACCTGGTTCGAGATCTGGTTCGAGATCTCGGGTTGTCCGTGACGCAAACAGATGCCAATCCGGCTGAAACTACCATCTCGGACGCGATTTCCAGATGGGCTGAATAATCCAGGCTGATTGTCCACAGGTTGAGTCCCTTGTAGAGTGAAGGCCAGTTCTGCGCATAGGAATCAGAGCGCACGCTTGAAAACCGACTTACAGACCGCGAACCATATCTCCACGGCATCCTGGGTGGGTTGGCTTCCGCTCTTGATTGTTCCGGCAATCTCCATTCTTTTCCGCAACCGCATGTCCGCATGGCTTTTTATGTGGACGCTGTCATTCGTAATCTTTCTCGGACTCAAGTGGATCACCTGGTGGCGAGTTCGGGACTGCGTCCCTCACAACACATGGCGCTCGCTGGCCTACGTTGCAGCCTGGCCGGGTATGGACGCGGAAGATTTTCTGGACACGGAAAAGCATCCGATCCAACCAACCGCTCGCGACTGGCTTTGGGCGATTCTGAAGGCTGCTGTGGGAGTCTCGTTATTGTGGATCGTTGCGCGCCGCGTCGCGGAAGAACACAGTCTGGTTCGAGGGTGGATCGGACTCTTCGGCTTGATCTTTCTTTTGCATTTCGGCAGCTTCCATCTGATCGCTCTGTTCTGGCAGACGATGGGCGTCGACGCGGAGCCGATCATGTCGAAGCCCATCTTGTCGAAGACTTTGAGCGAGTTCTGGGGTAAGCGCTGGAACCTCGGATTTCGACAGTTGGCTCACGATCTGATCTTCCGTCCACTTCACAAGCGCACCGGCGTCGCCGCGGCCGGGTTGCTGGTTTTTGCGGCTTCTGGGCTCATTCACGATTTGGTCATTTCGTTACCCGCTCGGGGCGGATACGGACTGCCCACCGGATACTTCATGCTGCAAGGCCTCGGTGTAACCTTGGAGCGCTCTGCGCTAGGCAGGCGACTTGGCCTGCGGAAGGGCTTGACGGCCTGGCTCTTCATGCTTATTGTGGCCGCCGCTCCCGCGTTCTGGTTGTTTCATCCTCCGTTCGTGCTGCGCGTAATCATTCCATTTATGCACGCGATCCATGCCCTATGACGAACCCTCTCGCAGAACGATGCTTCGATCTCATCCTGTGGCTGGCCGGGGCCGGGCACTTCGTAATCCTGCTGGCCAGCTTCCAGGTACCGTCCCGGCTGCGCTGGAAACAGGACCTGGCACAGCTCATGCCCTTCAACCGCAAGTTGCTGTGGGTGCAGGGCGGATTTACCGTGCTGACGATCATTGCGTTCGGCACACTCACGCTCGCGCTTCACGCGGAAATGCTACGCGGCGACCGGGCTGCGATGGGGCTCGTCTGCTTTATCGGAAGTTACTGGGCGGCACGCATTGTTGTAGATGCGTTCTATTTTTCGTACGAAGACTGGCCCAAGGGAAGACAGTTCGTAATCGGCCACTTTCTGCTGACAAGTCTGTTCGTGGCACTCGCCACCAGTTACTGGGCACTGTTTGCGTGGCAGGTTTGGCAAAGAAACAAAAGCTAAGAGCCAAGAGCCTAGAATCCGTCTGACAAATGTTCACGGGGGACAAGGCCAGCGGACCTCAGGGGCCAACGCCCTGATTCATTCTCGGCTCTGACGGCACGGCTGGAAGCCGCGCCCTTCCCAAACCAATTTATGAGACGAGCCTAGTCCTTCAGCAGTTGCCTTGCGATCACCAGCCGTTGAATCTCGCTGGTGCCCTCGCCGATGGTGCACAGTTTCACGTCGCGGTAAAACTTCTCGGCGGGATAGTCTTTGATGAAGCCGTAACCACCGTGAATCTGCACACCTTCGTTGGCGCACCTCACGGCCACTTCACTGGCATAGAGCTTCGCCATGGACGATTCCTGCGTGGTCTTCATGCCGGCATCTTTCATCGATGCTGCGCGCATGGTGAGCAGCATGGCCGCGTCGATCTCGGTGGCCATGTCAGCCAGCTTCCACTGGATCGCCTGGAAATCGCTGATGGCCTTGCCGAACTGCCGGCGTTGTTTCGAATACTTCAGGGCCGCTTCGTAAGCGCCCTCCGCCATCCCCAGCGACAGGGCCGCAATCGAGATGCGGCCGCCATCGAGCACGCGCATGGCGTCGGGAAATCCCTGCCCTTCGCCGCCCAGGAGATTCTCCGCCGGAATCACGCAGTCTTCAAAGATCAACTCGGCCGTATCGCTGGCCCGCAGTCCCAGCTTGTTTTCTTTCTTGCCGGGACGAAATCCCTTGGTGTCTTTCTCCACAACGAACGCGGAAATTCCGTGGGTATGTGCGGCGCGATCGGTCACTGCGAGCACGACGACCACGTCGGCATAGTGCCCGTTGGTGCAGAAGGTCTTAGTGCCATTCAGCACCCAGTTGTTCCCCTTGCGCACCGCAGTCATGCGCGCGCTGCCCGCGTCCGATCCGGAGGAGGGCTCGGTCAACCCCCATGCGCCGACAAATTCGCCGGTCGCCAGCTTGCTGACGTATTTCTTTTTCTGAGCCTCGTTGCCGGCAAGGAAAATATGGTTCGAACCCAAGGACGTGTGGGCCGCCACGATGATTCCGACCGAGCCGTCCACGCGCGAGAGTTCCTCGATCGCGGTGACATATTCCACGTAGCCCATGCCGGCTCCGCCGTATTCGGGAGGGAAAATCATTCCCAGCAGTCCCATCTTGCCCAGTTCCTTGATGGTTGCGAGCGGGAAGTCGCCGGCCTCGTCCCACTTCATGACGTTGGGCTTGATCTCGCGCTCGGCAAACTCGCGGATACTCTTTTTCAAATGCAACTGCTCTTCGTTCAGTTGGAAATCCAAGGTTCCTCCGACCGACTCGGGCACCGCGACCAGGGCGGTCCCGCATAAAGGGGCATCGACCTCCCCGATTTTTGATTAGAACATAGCGCTGGAAGAGGAAGAAGTTACCCCCGGAAGGGAAAGTGGGAGGGTGGGGCGAACCGCATGAACACTGGCGATTCTGTGTGTTTCGCTTTGCCACCCAACCGACCGGATGGTCTGGAAATTGGGCCTGCGACGCTCTTCTGGAACCAGCGCTGAAGATCCGTGGAAATTATACGCCCGTTTTCAGGCTTGGGTTGAAACGTCGGCTTTCGCAAGGAAGGCCTGAAAGACCTCATTGGAAAGCAATCGCCCGCGCGGCGTGAGACGAATGAAGTTGCCGTCTTGCTGCATCAGTCCGTCGCCGATTAATTCTGCGATCGCGGGCGACAAATTGTCGGTAGCTTGCGGACCGAAGATCGCCGCGACCTCTCGCAGGTCCACACCCCGGTTCAGACGCAACCCGAGAAAGAAGCGCTCCTCGAATGCGGATGCGCGCGAGACCAAGGTGCTCTGCAAGGGCGACCCCGCAACATATTTTTCCAGCACATCCGCGTTGGCAAAGCGCACCGCCTCAGCGTCCGGCGAGGCGGAGACTAGCATGGAGTGTGCGTCCACGCCGAAGCCGAGATACGGCTGCCGCGTCCAGTACTTGAGATTGTGCCGCGACTCTGACCCCGGTCGCGCGAAATTGGAAATTTCGTACTGGGCGACGCCTGCCGCTTCCAATTGTTCGCAGGCTGCGACATAGAAATCAGCCGTGGCCTCTTCGTTCGGGACGAAGTGCGCGTGGTACCGTGTTCCGCCCGCAATCACCTCGCGGCCCAGGCGGGAGTCTTCGTCCACCTCGAGCATGTAGACGCTGACGTGCGATGCACCGGTCGCGAGCGTCTCCGCCACCGACTCCTGCCAGGTTTCTGCGGTCTGGTGCGGGAGACCCGCGATCAGGTCGACATTGAGGTTGGTAATCCCCGCAGCGCGCAGGCGGTCTATGTCTTCCAGAACGGTGGACCGCTTGTGCAACCGTCCAACCGCCGCCGCCTCGACGTCAACGAATGACTGCACGCCCAGGCTGACGCGGCTCACGCCGCAGCGCAGCAGTCCCTCGATAACGCGCGGCGCAAGCGTGCCGGGCGCGCACTCGACCGTAACTTCCGCATCCGGTGCCACGGAGAACTGCTCTCGGACCGCATGAAACACTCGTTGCAGTTGGCCGGGATCGAGGACCGTGGGCGTTCCGCCGCCGAGATAGATCGAGTCCACTTCGTGCTCGATCTGCCCACCCATTGCTTTCGCAATTTGCGGCGCATTGGCCACGTCTGCGCACACACGGTCCACATACCGCTCAAATACAGACCGCGAAAAGACGTCCGACGCAAAGTTGCAGTAGCTGCACTTCGTCCGGCAGAACGGGACCGAGATGTAGATGCCCAGAGCCACAGTCCTGATTATCCCACCCTCAAACCTTTTGCTTCTTACCCGCGACCTTAGCCATCTATTTAGGTTAACCTGTTCATAGCGATGGCCCGTTTGACCGCAACATTTTGTCCGAAGAACTTTTGTCCGAGAAACAATGGCCCAGGAAGAAGAAGTATTAGGAAAAGCATATGACAGCCGCCTGATGCGGCGGCTGCTTACCTACCTGCATCCCTACCGCTGGCAGGTGACGATTGCCATTGTCTCGATCGTCCTCAAGTCTTTCTGCGACGTGTTGGGGCCCTATCTGGTGAAAGTGGCCGTGGACCGCTACCTGGCGCCGGTCAAGGGCGCAACCTCGGGCTTGTGGAGTTGGCTGAGCCCTCGACCGCTCCACGGGATCGCACAAATCTCCGCAATTTATTTCAGCCTGCTGGCCCTCACCTTCGTGTTCGAGTTCCTGCAGACCTACTTCATGCAGTGGACCGGGCAGAAAGTGATGTTCGACCTGCGCAGCCAGATTTTTCGTCACCTGCAGCGCATGCACGTCGCCTTCTATGACAGGAATCCGGTGGGCCGCCTGGTCACGCGCGTCACGACTGACGTGGACGCCCTCAACGAAATGTTCACCTCCGGCGTGGTTTCCATCTTTGAAGATCTGTTCGTGCTGTTGGGAATCCTGGGCATCATGCTGTGCATGAACTGGAAGCTGGCGCTGATCACGTTCGCGGTTCTTCCGTTCATCGTGGTGGCGACCAAACTCTTCCGCGACAAGGTGCGCGATTCTTACCGGCGCATTCGCACCGCGATCGCCCGCATCAACTCATATTTGCAGGAACACGTCAGCGGCATGGTCGTGCTGCAGCTTTTCAACCGCGAGCGCAAGGCCTACCAGCGCTTCTCGGAAATCAACCGCAGCCACATGGACGCGTTCAAAGACGCGATCCTGGCTTACGCCGTCTACTACCCTGTCGTCGATTTCTTTTCCGCGATCGCGATTGCCTGCGTCATTTGGTTCGGAGGCCAGGATGTGATGCGCGGCATCGTCGCCAACAGCGTGTCCATCGAGTTCAACCGCCAGACGCTGGTGTCCTTTCACATGGTCGCGACTGCGGCCTCGCTCGGCGTGCTGATCGCTTTCACGCAATACGCGTTGCGCTTCTTCCGCCCCATCATGGACTTCAGCGAGAAGTACAACATTCTCCAGTCTGCGATGGCCGCCAGCGAACGCATTTTCAAGTTGCTGGATACGCCGGTGGATATCGTCTCCCCGAAAGTAACGAGAAAGCCGGAAGGCCCCGGCCGGATCGAGTTCGATCATGTCTGGTTCGCGTACCGCGATGTGCCGGGCGAGAATGTTGAGGCCAGCAGCGGCAGTCGAGCTTCGCTCGACCGGACGGCCGAGGGCGGCCGTCCCCACATGAGCGGGGACGGTTCTCATATGAGTGACGTTGCCAGTTCCGACTGGGTCTTGCGCGACGTCACCTTCGCCATTGAGCCCGGAGAAACTGTCGCCATTGTCGGGCACACCGGCGCCGGCAAGACTACGCTGATTTCCCTCCTGCTGCGCTTCTACGATGTCCAGAAAGGCGCGGTCCGCATCGACGGCGTCGATGTGAAAGAAATGGACCTCGCCGACCTACGGAGCCGCTTTGGCGTCGTTCTGCAGGATCCATTTTTGTTCAGCGGAACGATCGGAGGCAACATCCGCCTGGGTACCGAGCGCATTCAGGACGAGCACGTCGCCAAGGCTGCCGAAGATGTGAATCTCGGCGATTTCATCCGCGCCCTGCCCAATGGCTTCAACGAAGAAGTCCGCGAACGGGGCTCAACGCTTTCGACTGGCCAGAAGCAGCTCATCTCGTTCGCCCGCGCACTGGCGCACGAACCGAAGATTCTGATTCTCGACGAGGCCACCTCGAGCGTGGACACTGAAACCGAGTTCAAAGTGCGCGACGCCCTCGGCCGCATGGTCGAAGGACGCACCTCGCTGATCATTGCCCACCGCCTCTCGACCGTGCAGCGCGCCGACAAGATTATCGTGATGCACAAGGGCCAGGTCCGCGAAATGGGCACGCATCAGGAATTGCTGGCTAATCGCGGCATCTACTTCAAGCTGTATCAGCTGCAGTATAAGGACCAGGAGCTGAATGTGGCGCGCGCGCCCTCGTCCGCGAATTCCGAAGTCACCGCCAGCGCCGACGATTAGCGGTCACGCGTCCAGACTTGCGCACACCCTTGCTGCATGAAGATTACAATGCTCTCTTGCGCATTCTGATCTCAGCCGGCGAAGCCTCTGGGGAGATGTATGGGGCGCAGCTTATTGACGCGCTGCGGCGGGCTGCCGAGCAAAAGCAGGCGGAGCTTCGCTCCGCCGGACCGCCGACGGCGGCTGTCCCCGCACAAACCACTAGCTCCCCCGAGTTTTTTGGCGTGGGCGGAGACCGCATGCGGGCTGCTGGCTGCGACACTGTCGTCGAGGCCAAAGACCTCGCCGTCGTCGGCATTACCGAGATTCTCAGCCATCTGCCTAAGATCCTCGGCCTCTACCGGCACTTGATCGAGGAAGCCGACCGGCGCAGGCCCGACCTCGCCATCGTCATCGATTCTCCCGCCTTCAACTGGCGGGTTGCTCGGCAGATGAAGAAGCGCGGCATTCCCACGGTCTATTACGTCGCGCCTCAGTTCTGGGCATGGCGTCAGGGACGGGTGCGCCTGCTGCGTGATTACATCGACAAGGCTCTGGTGATCTTCCCTTTCGAGGAGCAGTTCTATCGCGAGCGCGGCGTGGACGCGACCTTCGTCGGCCATCCACTGGCAGAGTTGCCGCACCCGACCATCGAGCGCAGCGACTATTCGGCGCAATTTCATCTTGATCCCGCGAAATTCTGGATCACCCTGATGCCCGGCAGTCGCGTCAAGGAAGTTGGCATGAATCTGCCGACGATTCTGGAGTCGGCATCGCAGCTTGGCTCAGATTATGAGTTTCTTCTTCCAGTCGCTCCCACGCTCGACCGCGGTTTCCTGTTGAGCCTCATTGGCCAAAGGAGAATCACCCTTGTGCCCGATGCCCTGCCGGCGCTCTGGCATTCGCGGGCCGGCATCGTGGCCAGTGGCACTGCCACCGTTGAAGCCGCGATGATGAATACACCGTTCGTGATGGTCTACCGAGTCTCGCCGCTGACGTACCTGCTGGGTAAGCCTCGAGTGAAGGTCCCCAGATTTGCGATGGTCAATCTGATCGCCGAGGAAGAAGTCGTCCCTGAACTCGTGCAACACGACTTCACAGCTGGCAAGGTGGTGGCCCGGCTGAACGAAATCCTACCCGGCGGCCCGCTGCGCGACCGCATGCTGGAGGGCCTGGCTCGAGTAAGAGGCCGCCTTCGCGCCCCGCAGGCTGGTTCCGGGGCTATCGAGCACCCGGCCGACCGCGCCGCGGACATCATCCTTTCGCTGCTCCCGAAACGCTAAGGCTCATGCCTAGTCATGAACTGTCATCCCGAGCGCTAGCGAGGGACCTGGGTTCTTGCCAGCACAGGCTCAAACCAGATTCCTCGCTTCGCTCGGAACGACAAAATCCTGACACGCTGCCTCTAAACCTTGTGCTCCGACCATCTTTTACGTCAGAATCCTCATCATAGGAAATGGGTTATCATTTCCTGGAGACTCTCCTTAATGTGGATTGACCCGCGGCGCGCTCTGAGCGTCCTTACGAGTTCCCTGACTCTGTCGTTGGTAGTTCTGCTGGCGATCCCGTCGTGGGCGGCGGAAAAAGCGCGCTTGCGCGTGGACGACTACCAGATCGAGGCTGAACTCGAACCCCATCTCCACCAGATCACGGCTCGCGCCAAGGTCAAATTCACGGCCCTGCAGGATCTGAGCGTTGCCGTCTTCGAATTGCACAATGACCTGCGCGTCACCAGGGTTCTCGACGAAAAGAACCAGCCACTGTCCGCCGAGCGCGTGACCCAGGATTCCACCGTGCGCGTTCCGCTGCCCGCGGGCTTGTCCAAGGATGCCTCCACCACCCTGACCTTTGAATACGAAGGACAGCTCGAATCGGGAGACAACAGCCCCGTGCCCGGCCTTAAGTTGGCTTATATCGGCGACGACACCAGTTACCTGTTCTACGCCGGTCGGTGGTTCCCGGTCAGCGGCTATGGCCTCAACCGTTTCACGTCGACCATCAGCGTAACCGTTCCCGCGCATATGCTCGTGATCGGCAGCGGCACAGCCACTGTCCGCGACGCTCCGGCTTCGAAGAAGCCCAACGCCAGCGTCCTGCCTACCAAGACTTTCACGTTTGTCTCCACCAAGCCCAGTTTCCCCGGCAGCATCGTGGCCGGAGTTTTTCAAGAGTACAAGAGCGACGAAGCCGGACTGGACCTGCACGTCTTCTTCAAGCCCACGCATCAGAGCCTGGCTCCGACTTACACCACCACCGCGGTGCAGGAGTTCACCTACTTCATCACGCTCTACGGCCTGCCGCCTTCGCAGAAGCTGAACGTCGTAGAATTGCCCGGAGACACACTTCCCTATCTCTGGGCGCCGGAAATCGCCGGGCTGGCGGGACCTTCCATCACCGAGAAGACTAACTACCGCCTGTTGGCCGATGCGATTGCCCATCAGTGGTGGGGCGTCTCGGTGAGTCCCGCGACCAAGGACGACTGGTGGCTGAGCGATGGCTTCTCCCGCTATTCGGAAGCGATGTATGTGGAGAACGCCGCTGGAGCCGCCGGCCTGGAAGAGGCGGTGAAGGATATGTCGGTCGGGGCCCTGGCCTACGACACGGTGCCGCTCTCCAGCGCCAGCAAGCTCGACATCTTTTCCACCGAATTTCAGTCGCTGGCCACCGACAAGGGCGCGATGATCCTGCACATGCTGCGCTGGGTGATGGGCGAGGACAAGTACAACAAGACGATGCGCGAATTTGCCGCGGAATTCGCCGGGAAATCGGCGAGCATGGACGACTTCCGCGCCATCGCCGAGAAAAACTATGGGGAGCAGCTGACCTGGTTCTTCTCCCAATGGCTCGATTCCACCGGCGCCCCCGAGTTCAAGGTGAAGTACACCACTTACCGTCTGGGCGGCAATTTTGCCAAGGAATCGCAGACCAAGCAAGAAAGATCCCCGGGATTCCGCGTCACCGGTGAGATTTCTCAGGATCTCGATCTGTTCCGCATGCCCGTGGACCTGCGAATTGATACCGACGGAAAGACCGAAAATCAGCGCGTGGAAGTGGTAGGCACGACTTCGCCTTTTTCGATTGAGACCTTCGGCCGTCCTCGTCGCATCGCGGTCGATCCCGACCACCATGTGCTGACCAACTCCAGCGATGTAAAGTTGCGCGCTTCCATTCTGCGTGGGCAGGCGATGCAGCAACAGGGAGATCTGACCGGCGCGCTGGTGGAGTTCAATAAAGCGCTCGACCTTAACAAAAACAGTTCCCTCGCCCACTATCGCATCGCCGAAGTCTTCTTTCTGCAGCGGAACTACCAGTCCTCGGCCAATGCCTACCGCGAGGGGATCAACGGCGACGGCGAGCCGCGCTGGACCGAAGTCTGGAGCCGCATCCAGCTTGGCAAGATTTTCGACATCACGGGCCAGCGCGAACGCGCCATCAACGAATACCGTCAAGCCCTCCAGACCAATGACAACACCTTCGGCGCCCTCGAAGAAGGCCGGAAATATCTGCAGAAGGCCTACGAGCGGCCCAAAGAAAAACAGTAGAGGATTCGATCCGGGAGTTGCAGGTCTTGGATCCGTGCCGGCGGAGAGTTACGTCCCAATCCACCGTTCCGCCTCTTCGACCGAACGGAAAATCTCGATGTTCCTCTGCGTCCGTAAAACTTTGTGCATCCGAGCAGCATGGTTCTGGACTGAGTTTCGCACCACGAACGCACGCTTAGCGTCACGCGAGAAGGGATCGATTTCATCGGCCAATCTCAGGAATTCCTCAGCTTGCAGGTCAAGTACTTCGACCCCGGTCAAATCTACAATCTCGGAGTAATTTGGCTGGAACGACGGATTCGACTGCAGCAGCCTCGCGTATCGCTCAATATCTGCAACCGTCATCTTCTTTCCGAACTTTACGGCGACCAGCCTCTTTTCAGGGTCTAGGACATACTCGGCAGATCTGCTCATAGTGTGCACAACCCGTTGGCTGGCAAACGCACCCCGATGCAGAACATTCTTGTCAGACAATGCACACCCCAATTCTGTCGAGTGATCTCTCCCAGTGATAATCGGCAAATTGCCCCGAAACTTCATCGTGCGGGGCCCACGGCCGCTCTGCCGGCTAACCTTTTTCCTATCTCCGGGGTCTAAGTAACTACATGTCAGCAGGGAACTTTACCGAACCCGGCTGCGTATCTCTGATCAGATGTTGGGCGGGATTGAGACCCCTCGCCTGAACGTTACCCGGGTGCCCCCGCGCCCCTCCCCGGAGGCGTGGGGGCATGATTCTGCCATAGCCCTATGCGAATGCTTCTCGAGATCGTCCGGCAGTCGCTGTCGACCCTATGGGCGCATAAACTGCGTTCGTTCCTAACCATGTTCGGAATCGCCTGGGGAGTGGGCTCCTTGCTGCTCCTGGTGGGCCTGGGAGAAGGCTTCCGCAGCGGCCAGGAAAAGCAGCTCGCTACCCTGGGACAAAACATAATGTTTATGTTTCCGGGACGGATTCCTGCGGTCGAAGGCAGTACGCAGTCCGGCCAGACCTATTACTTCACCTATAAAGATTACTTGGCGATTCGCAACCAGGCTCAGTTCGTGGGCGCGCTGTCGCCCGTACTGAATCGAGAAGACATCCGCGCAGTCAGCGACTACGGATCGACCAACGGCCAGGTTTTCGGCGTGGCCTACGACTACAACCAGATTCGCAACGTTCCGGTAGAACCCGGCCGCTGGTTCAATACCCAGGACAACTCGGAGCGCCGCCGCGTGGCGGTGGTGGGCTGGGAACTGCTCAAGAATATGTTTCCAGGGCGGCCCGCCGTCGGCTCTACGATTCTGCTGAACGGCATCAATTTCGACGTCGTCGGAGTGGTCGCGAAAGTCGGGCGCGATGGCAATAACGGCACCAACTCGCGCATCTTTATCCCGATCGAAACCATGCGGGATCTGTTCCCGTTGACCAAAGCGAATTCCGAGGACGCGATTTCGTTCCTCAACTATCAACCCATCACCAAAGATCTGCACGCCGAGGCCAAGGACGAGATTCATCGCATCCTGGCGCGCCGCCACGGTTTCAGTCCCAAGCTGCAAGACGCCTTTGAAGATTGGGACACGATCGAAAATATGAAGCGCGTGGGAAAGATTTTCGATGCCATGGATTGGTTCCTGGGCGTGGTGGGAGTAGTGACCCTGGGCCTAGGCGCCATCGGCATTATCAACATCATGCTGGTCTCGGTGACGGAACGAACCAAAGAGATCGGCCTGCGCAAGGCGTTGGGTGCGACCTATCGCGCCATCCTGACGCAGTTTTTCATCGAGGGAGCATTTCTCACGGCGTTCAGCGGTGGCATTGGATTGGCGATCGCAACCGGATTTGTGACGCTCCTGGCCATGTTGCCGTCGCCCGAGGGCTTCGATACGCCGCGCATCATCCCGGCATCAGCCCTTGCCGCAATCGGCTCGCTGGCGATCGCAGGCATAGCGGCGGGCCTGTATCCGGCGCGCAAAGCAGCATTGCTCCCGCCGGTAGAGGCATTGAGGCAGGAATGAGCATAGGACGCTAAGAGCTAAGAGCTAGAAGCTAGGAGCTGTTTCATGATCGTCGATCTCGCCACCCAGGCCTACAACGCGCTGCACCACAACCGTCGTCGCAGTCTGCTCACCATGCTGGGGATGGCATGGGGTATCGCGACGGTCGTACTTCTACTCGCCTATGGCACTGGCTTCGAGCGCGGACTGTGGTCCGCATTCCGCTCCTTCGGCACCAATCTGGTCTTCATTTTTCCCGGCCGCACCGAGTTGCAGGCCGGAGGCACCAAGGCCGGAACCCAAGTTCGCCTGACCATCAACGATCTCGACTCCATCCGCGCCGAGGTCCCATTACTGAAGCGCGTTTCCCCGGAAGCGTTCAAGAACTGCGTGGTCGCGTACAGCACGCGTAGCTCGAACTATGGTGTCAGCGGCGTATATGCTTCGTATGGCCGCATGCGCAAGATGGATGTCGCGGAAGGCAGCTTCTTCAGCGAGGCCGACGACTTCACGCATACGCGCGTCGCCGTGATCGGCTCCGACGCGAAGAAGAAGCTCTTCTCCGGCCAGAACGCGCTCGGCGAGAACCTCCGCCTCGACGGCATTTCTTATCAGATCGTCGGCGTGCTCAAGCATCAGGTCCAGAACGGGGACGACAACATCAACGAGCACGTCTATGTTCCCTTCAGCGCCATGAGCGATCTGATCAACACTTACTACCTGAGCGCGGTCGTCATGGAATACGAAGGCGACCACGCCAAAGTCGTGAAGGCTGTACGCGATTCCATGGCTTTCCACCACAGCTTTGATCCCAAGGATCAGCGCGCCATCTTCGTCTTCGACGTGTTCGCCGACCTCATGGATTTGCAGGTGATCTCCACTGGGATCAAGATTCTGCTGGGCTTTATCGGCCTGCTCACGCTGGGCATCGGCGGCGTGGGCTTGATGAACATTATGTTGGTGTCGGTCACCCAGCGCACCCGCGAAATCGGCGTGGAAAAGGCCTTGGGCGCCCACCGTTGGCACATTCTGTTCCAATTCCTCGCAGAAGCTCTGGTGATCACCGCTCTGGGCGGCCTGTTGGGCGTGATTCTCGCTTATCTTGTCTCGTGGTCCGTGGGCTCACTCACGCTGTGGAGCGCGTTTGAAGAAAACGCCAGCGAAGGCGACATTCACCTTTACATCGACTTCGCCACGCTTATCTGGTCGACCGCAATCCTGAGTTTCGTGGGCATCATCAGCGGTATGCTGCCCGCGATCAAAGCGGCCCGCCTCAACCCCATCGAAGCCCTGCGCTACGAGTAGCCAGTCGAACGCGGCAGCGCAGTCTTCTGTGGTCCCCTGAGCCCTCTGTGGTTAAGCTCTCCTTCCTTCCGCTAAAATCGCGAGGTGCTTGAAGCCTCCAGTTCGCGCCTGGACCGCGTCCTCGCCCAACTGCGCCTCTACGAACATCCCCTGCTGAACTTCTCCGCGCGCCCTAAAGGCGAAGGCGTCGAGGTCATCATCAAGTTCAAAGACGAAACCGTTCCGGTCCACACCTACTACTTTGACCTTCATCCACGCGACCTCGATGACCCGCAGTTCGAATGGAGTTTCCAGCGCCAGCTCTTTGATGCGCTGCACGACTATTTCGTTGAGATGTTCATCCGCACCCCGCAGGATCGCGCCGAGCGCCGCCGGACGGGACTGTGAACGCGCTCCGCGAAAAGATTGAGCAGGAGATCCGAGAACACGGCCCAATGCCCTTCTCGCGCTACATGGAGTGGTGTCTTTACCTTCCCGAACTCGGCTACTACTCGCGCAACGCCGCACAGTTCGGCAAAGCCGGCGACTTCTACACGTCGAGCGACGTTCATGCCGTGTTCGGGCGCTTGCTGGCGCGCCAGTTCGACGAGATGTGGCAAGTTCTAGGCTCTCCTGAACACATCACGCTGAAGGAACTTGGTCCTGGCCGCGGCCTCTTCGCGCAGGATGTGTTGGATTGGTCGGAAAAGAAGTTCCCGGATTTCTTCCGAGCCTTGCGCTACGTCCTCGTCGAGAACTCGCCCGCTTTGCGCCAGCGCATCGAGCAGACTCTGAGCAGGCGCTTCGAATCGGGCAAGGTAGCGTTTTTATCTCCCGAGGATAAGTTAGGGAAAAACACCATCGTCTTCGCTAACGAGTTCTTCGATGCGTTGCCGGTCGAGGTTGTGAGCTCGGAGGGATCGCTTCGCATCCAGTCGCGCGATGGGCGCTTCATCGAGACTTGGACGTCGCCTTCACCCGAGGAACTCGAATTTCTCGATCGATATTCGATTCATCCCGAGCCTGGGGAGCGCGTTGAGGTTCCGCTTCAATCGCAGATGCATATGAGGGCAGCGTCTTCCCTGGAACACGGATTCGCGGTGGTCATCGACTACGGCTACAACCGCGAGGAGCAACTTGCAGGACGGCATCGCGGAACGCTGAAGGCGATTCGTCAGCACTCGGTGAGCGACAACCCATATGAAGCTCCCGGAGAACAGGACATCACTTCAGATGTGAACTTCACGGCGCTCGCAGTCGCGGCGGAGAAACAAGATATGCAGACGCAGAAGCTCATCACGCAATCGCAGTTTTTGCTGGGCATAGGCGAGGCCAATCAATTTGCGGACGCCTTCGAGGATTGCCGCTTGCCACAGGAGCGCGCAAAAGTTGCGTTGCAACTCAAGCATCTGGTCACGCCTGCGGGTATGGGTGAGAGCTTTCACGTGCTGGTGGCGAGCAAGGGAGTTGACTGGGAAAAGGCTGCGGCGCTGGCAGGTTTGAGTTTTGGACGGCGCTAGCCTGGTTGTTTGGTTTTTTCCGTTCTGGGAAAGTTTACTGTTGTGTAACCCCCACCCCACCCCCCCGGTCTATTGGAATCATCGAGTTAGCAAGATTTTGCGAACTAATCTATGGGGCTCAATCAGTTGCGGGCAAAATCTTGCGTTTAAGGGAGTTAGGGGCCATCTTCTAGCCAAATCCTTGCAAAACGGCAAGCACGCCAACCTAGAATTGCGCGGCTTGGCTCGCCATGTCAATGTTTGGCAGCCGGAAATTTGAGCCTCCCTACCGTTTCGGGAATGCTGGCAACCTTCGGTGCTCTAGACTCAGCACGGCTGTAACCTTGTTGCCCGTCAGATCGCCGCTTACAGTCAATGCCGGGGGCATGTCATGTCTACTGGCCGGCGGCTGGCTGTGGTTTTGCTTGGGTTCTTCGCAATTTCTTCCTGGCATCTGTTTGCTCAGGATGAATCCGGGGGCGCTCAAGAGGAGCCCAAGGTCGCGCAAGAGGAAGTCGCGCCACAGGACTCCGGGTGGCGCATTTCGCCGGAAAAAATCAACATCCAACTCGGCAACGACCGCGCCTTACAGCTGCTGGATGATTCCGCTCAGGAACTGAAGGGTGCGACCTGGAGCATCGACAACCCAGACTTGGCTGAGATCCGAGTAGAAGACGGTCTGACGGTGCTTCATCCGACGGCGGTCGGCACGGTAGTCGTCACCGCTACTCTGGGCGAGGAGACGCGAACGCGTGAAGTCAAGATCTGGTCTGCCCTGCGTCCCCTGCCTCCAGGAGCTACAAATTGGGGCCTGCACCCGATCGGCCGGGAGATTGGAGACATTCCGGCCGTCCCGGGCGACGGTCCGACGATGTTTTCTCTGGAGCAGACCGACTCCGGCAAGACGTATCTTCGAGCCGACAGAGTCGATGGCATACAGGTCTGGACCTGGCTCATGCCCGAGAGTGCGCACGACGTAGAACTGGTGTGTGGGGACTGGATAGGCGGTGCTTTGATCAGCGCCAATCACGAGGACTCCTTCACCCTTTACACCGTGGGCAAGGACGGCCAACTGCGCTGGAAACACACCTTCTCTGGACTTCGCAAAGGGCACGCGTATAACCTTCAGCATCTGGTTCACATTGTTGCCCAATCCGCAGACGGCACGGCCACCACGCTCACTGGCCTGGATGAAGAATCTGGAGCGGTAAGGTTTGAACTGAAGCTGCCCGCGTCGCGCGAGAACCAGAAGAACGTGAAGCGAGAAGGAACCAACGTCGTGTGCGCAGCGGGATTGGCGACGAATCCACTGCGGACGATGGTGAGCCGGGTTTACGTAAATATGGACGGCTATGCCTACGTGGCCTTCACGCAGAATGAGTGGACGCTGGACGGCGGCAAGTGCACGGCTGGGGCGGTGATGGATCTCCATACGCTGAACCTGATCCGCGACGAGAAATTATGGCTGTGGCAGATTCATCCCGACGGCACGTACCGCAGTATTTTGGTTGAGGACACCAAACTGACACAGCAGCTTTCGGCCCCGACGAGCGTCGCGTCGCCTACGAGCGCCATCGTGACGGATAACATGAACGGCACGTTGATTCCGGTGCGGATGACGCACAACGTGATGCCGGAAAATATCAGCGATCAGTCGGACGAGTTCATCTACCGCGTCAACGCGGAAGGCGATCTGGTCTATAAGCTGCCTCTGCCCAAGTACTCAGGCCCTTTACGGGATGAAATGGTGATCGGGAATGATGACTTGGGTTTCGCGACTCGCGGTGGAGTGCTGATTGCGTTCAATGTGCGCGATGGGAAAGAGCTGTGGCAGTGGGACTCCAAAACCGATGACATCTCCGTTGTGGCTGCGCTGGCCGACGGGAGCTGCCTGGTGCAAACTCCAACGGACGCAGTGAAAGTGGAGAGCAGCACGAAAGCGAGGATCGTCCTACACGGAAAAGTGCTGCTGGGATGGCACGGCCAGATGTACCGCAAGCACAATTAAGAATCGGCGGAAAAAGCCTTTAATTGTTCGCGGCAGCTGGCGTCGGTTCTTTCGCCTCCGGATACTCATACACCCCGCGTCCCGACTTGCGCCCCAGCCGCCCCGCCTTCACGTACTGCACGAGCAACGGCGAGGGGCGGTACTTCTCGCCCAGCGATTTGTGCAGATATTCAAGAATGCTCAGCCGCGTGTCGAGCCCCACCAGGTCGACCAACTCGAACGGCCCCATGGGATGGTTCAGCCCCAGCTTCAGCGCCTTGTCGATATCCGCCGCGGACGCGATCCCTTCCTGCAGCATGTAGAACGCTTCATTCCCGATCATGGCGTTGATGCGGCTCGTGATGAGACCGGGCGACTCTTTGATCACCACGACTTCCTTTCGCATCCGCGTGCCAACTTCGACCGCGGTTGCCAGCGTGTCCTCGTCAGTCTCCAGTGCCCGAACCACTTCGAGCAGTTTCATCTTGTGTACAGGATTGAAGAAGTGCATCCCCACGCATTTCTTCGCGCGGTAGGTCACACTCGCAATTTCAGTGACGCTAAGCGAGGAAGTATTCGACGCCAGCATCGTCGCAGGTCGGCAGATCTTGTCGAGCAGCGTGAAGATCTCGATCTTCGACTCCATCTCCTCCGGTACCGCTTCGATGACGAGGTCGGCCTCGCGTGCGGCCTCTTCCACCGAACCGGCATACTCCAATCGACGGAACGCTAAATCCGCGTCGGGTGCGGTAACTTTGCCCAGTTCCACAGCTTTGTCGAGGTTGGCGCGAATTTCGGTTTCTGCCTTGCGCAGAGCTCCTGGCAGCAGGTCTTCCAGGATGGTGCGATACCCGCCCAGCGCCGCAGCGTGCGCGATGCCACGCCCCATGATCCCGGCGCCGATCACCGCAATCGTCTTGACCTGCGCCACCTATTTCTCCGCCTTTTCCAGATCAGCAATCGCCGCATTGACAGCGGAAACTGTCCCGCGCAAAGACTCCGCCAGCCGCTTGCGCTCCTCCGCGCTCATGCCGGGAATGTAAATACAAATCCGGCGCAGAGTCGCCGTGATGTCTTCCACGTAGTTCATCGCTCGGATCAATTCACCTGTCACAACTGCCATGAGGCTCCTCTTTCTAGTTCCAACCTGCTATTTCCGACGTGCCGGACAAATTCGGGCGCAGCTCATTCGTCCCCTGCGCTGGAGGTCGCGAGCCGAACCTTCGATTGCCGAACCTTCTATTCTGGACGCGCCCACGAATTTAGTAAAGGCGCGCTGCCCGAGCCCTGTGTGTACGCGTGTAACTTCGTGTCCCTTGTGATGTTCGTTGTTGCAATTGCCGCTGGGATCGAGTTCCCCGACTGAAAGGCCATGACCCTTTATTCACAACAAGTTAATCAGGCAGGCATATAATCGGCATCGATTCTTTTTATGGGGCGTTGGACCGGTTGGCGAATCGAATAGGTATATGGCAGACAACCCTCTGAAACGCTACATTTTCGCGAGCGACTTCGACCAGACGCTCACCTTCAACGATTCCGGCTACGTGCTCGCGGAACTGGTAGGCATTCCTACGGAGGACTTCGAGCGCAAAGCCAAGGGAATGGCCAAGATCAACCTGGTACAGCAAGGCGCGGAGCTCGCCTACCTGTTGCTGCATGATCCAGAGTTCAAAGCCAAAGTTCGGAAAGAACACCTTCGAGAAGTGGGCAAGCGAATTCGGCTTAAGGGAGACATCAAGCTTCTTTACCAGCTTCTCGATGCGGGCATAGACGGCCATCAATTCGACTTCTACGTTCTATCTGCCGCTCCGGTGGAGGTCATTCAATCCGCCCTTGAAGACATTGTTCCGCCCGATCACATTTTCGGCACAGAGTTTCGCTACAAGGCTAACGGCGAGATTGACACCATCGTGCGCGCCACCGCCGGCTATGGCAAAGTCGCGGTTCTGAATCAGCTCCTTCTGCAGCAGGTCGCCGGCCCGGATCACGTGATTTACACCGGCGACGGCAGTTCCGACATTCACGTCATGCTGCACATCAACTCGCGCGACGGACTCACGATTGCCGTCTCCGAGTCGGCGGATGTTTCGCAGATCGCGAAACGCACCGTGCTGAGCAGCAGTGCCCTCGCGGTGCTGGCGCCGATTCTGGAAGAAATCGCGGGCTGGGAACGCTACCGCATTCGCAGCTTCTTCGAGGCCAACGGAATGCTGATCCAGGAATGGCAGCGTGTCCGCACAGACTGGCTGACGGTTCGCCCCGCCGCCGAACGTGTGGAGACGGAGGGAGAACCCGCCGTGCCCGGACTGGCGCGGACGAACTCCTGAGTGGGGACGAAGCGATCATGCTGCGCGACAGAAATCTGATTTCACTCTCACGCCAGCACCAGCACGCCTTGGCACTGTGTGTTCGTATTGATCGCGCGTTGCCCGTCGGCGACGCCGATCTGGCCGCTTGGCAAGCGGAAATCGCGCAGCATTTTCAAACTGAAATCAGAATTCATTTCGCAGCCGAAGAACACGCATTGTTTCCGGCGGCGCGAAGGTTCCCGGCATTGATTTCCCTCGTCGAGGAACTACTGCTCGATCACTTCATGCTGCGCGAGAGCTTTGCGGAAGCAGAAGCGCGGAAAATGTCGGCTACCGACTTGTCTACATTCGCTCAGGGCATGTCCGCCCACATCCGGAAAGAAGAACGCCAACTCTTTGAGCGCCTGCAGGAATTAATGAATCAGGAAGAACTCGCGCTTCTGGGCCAAAACCTGGAAGAGGCGCTCAAAGACGCTGCGCAGGTTTGCATCCTGCCTTCCGAGACTACCCAGCTGCGCTCGGAAAAATGAGCAGCAACGCAGCTCAGTTCAGCGAGCTGCCGCTACGGCGTGCACCTGCCGGAATCTGGCTGCGCCTTCCCGCCCCATGTAGCGCTCCAGCACCGCCGGCTCAGTCTTTCGCAAATCCACTACCACTAGCCCGTCGAGCACATTGGAAAACTTGCGGTCTACGTTAAAGCCGACCAGTTTGCCGCCGACCTTGGTATATTGCCGCAGCAGAATCGGCAGACCCTTGCCGTCTGCCTCGACGTCCGTGATGGGCTGTGAAAGTTCTTCCAGATCGCGCAGGACCTGGAACATTCCGCGGCAATCCCATCTCCGCAATAGCGCCGGCCGAAAGCGCCGCCGCGGCTCGATCATTCCCGCGAGTTCATCCTCTTGCATGCGCGCTTCAAAGAAGCGGTAAATCATTTCGCGCGACGCCTCGTTGTAGTCGTTGCTGATGCTGACCGCGCCGAACAGCACCGGCATCTCCGGCCGGCTCGCCACCATCCTCGCGATTCCCTTCCAGAGCAGGAGTAGGGGCGCATATTGCCGCTGGTATTCCGGCCGCACAAAAGAGCGTCCTAGTTCCAGTGCCGGTCCCAGCTTCTGAAAGATTCTCTCGTCGTAGCGGAAGAGAGTGCTGGTGTAGAGCCCGCTGACTCCACGCTCCGCCAGAATCTCCGCGGTGTCTCCTGCGCGATAAGCCCCCACTATCTGCCGTTTTGTTTTGTGCCACAAGAAGATGTGCCAGTAGTAGACGTCGAAGGGGTCGAGATCCAGGCTTTTGCCTGTGCCTTCGCCCGCTCTGCGGAAGGTCAACTCCCGCAACCGTCCCACTTCCCGCAGGAGTTGCGGCATCTCGCGCGCCGTTCCCAGGTAGACGGCAAGATCGCCGCTCTCCGCCAGACACCGATGTTCCGGCAATTTCTCCACTTCTTCCGCCAGCAAGTCCCCCGGCACCGCAGCCGCCATTGGCTCATGAATCTTGAACGCAAGCCGCGACCGCAATGCCGTGTGCCACAACGCTTCCGCTTTGCTCCGCCACGCCAGCAAATAAGTTCGCCAGCGCAAATACTCCACCGCTTCACGATCGTCGCGGATCGCAGCCACCGCGTCAGCCGGAATCCCACTGCCCACACGCACTTCCACGGTCTTCCCTTTCTGCTGCAGGAATTCCTGCAACAGAAACGCAGTGCGCAGCTTGGGATGAATCATTCCCATCAGCTGAAATCCGACGCCGTTGTGCCCGCAGAAATATACGGGGAGAGCCGTAGCTCCGGTCCTGCGGAGCAGACGGACCACGGTCTCATTCCACTCCGGGTCGGCAATCTGCGCCGCCGGCATCTGCCAGTGCGACACCTCGCCAGCGGGAAACATCGCGAGCATGCCGCCCCGCTGCAACCATGCCAAAGCCTCCCGCAGAGCTCGCCGGTTCGACTCCACCGATCGGTCTGTCTGAAACGGATCCACGAAAATACAGTGCTGCCGCAACTCTGGTACGTCCCCCAGCAAAGAGTTGGTCAGCACCTTTACGTCCGGCCGCGCGCGTGTCAGCAGCACAGTGAGAATCGCGCCATCCAGCACGCCGTAGGGATGATTCGCCACAACCACAACCGGACCTCTGGCGGGAATCCGCACCTGATCGGCCGCGCCGACACGAATTACGACTCGCATCTCGGCGAGCAGGTTTTCCAGACGAAATCCCTCCGGCGAACGCTGCACCCGCCGATACAGATCCCTCACCTTGTCGACGGGAGCGAACATTCCCCCCAGCCCGGGAAACTCAGCAACGCGTGACAACACTACGGACTGAGGTTGATCCGGGCGCAACTGGTCTGATGGCATTTCATACGAATAGCGCAATCGCATTGCGCCAGCATGAAGGTCAAGTTAAAAGGTGATGAAATGAAGGTCTGAGGACGCAGGAGAGTAACCAGAAGTAACCGCTTAAATCGCGTAGCGCGACCGATCAGGTCTCCAGACGGTATCGCGTCTCGGCGAGTGCATATAGCCTGCGCCACACCAGGCGATTCATTGTGACGACCGTCGCAGCCATCATCACGGTGGCGGCGAGAAGCAGTTTGGAGTTGCTTGCATCGCTAGCCTGGGAAATGACCGCTCCCAACCCGGTTGTCGTGTAGATGTGGCCCTTAAAATGAAAATATTCCGCGACAATGCTCGCGTTCCAGGCTCCGCCGGATGCCGTTACCATGCCGGTGACGAGGTATGGAAAAATCCCAGGCAGGATCAGCTTCTTCCAGCGCTCAATCCCGTGCAGCCGGAAGACGGAGCAGCACTCCTTCAAATCCGTCGGGATCGCAATCGCTCCCGCAATCACGTTGAACAGGATGTACCATTGCGTACCTAACAGCAGGAGCACGATCGAGCCAACCCCCAGTCCGCCGCCCAGGCGAATCAGCAACAGCAGCACTACTGGAAATAGAGCGGTCGCGGGAACCGAAGCTGCAATCTGCGCCAGCGGCTGCGCGATGCGCGCGAGCCGCGGATTGAAGCCGATGGCCACGCCCGCCGGAATCGTCCACAACGCGCCAAGCAGCAAAGTAAGGTTCACGCGAAGGAAGGTCGCCCCCAGGCCGATGCCAGTCTCCTGCAACTCCGCCTTCTGCAGGCCGGTCAAAATAATCACCACACGAACGACTCCGTAACTCATCGCAGCCAGCAGCACCGCTGCCAGGACACGCGTAAGCCAAATCTTCCACAGGCTGCGCTGCTCGGCCTCCCCGCTGGAGCGCACGCGCGAAAAGTAGAGCATCAGGCGCTCGCTCAGCGGGCGCACCGTCTTCTTGCGAAACCTCGCCAGACTGCGCGAATGTCGAATCAGATCGAGCACCCACGAGCGCGGAGCGTCGCTGCTCTCGACCTGCTCCACCTTAAATTTTTCTGCCCATGCGATCACGGGACGCCAGATGAACTGGTCCATGAGGACGATCACTGCGATCATGGTAGCGACTCCCCACAGAATCGACCGCGTGTCGCCCGCGCCGGCCGCAGTCTGCAGATACGAGCCCAGCCCGGGCAGCCGGAAGTCGCGCGAACCGAGCACGAACATCTCGCAGGCCATCAGGAAAAACCAGCCCCCGGCCACCGACATCATCGAGTTCCATACCAGTCCTATCGCCGAGAAGGGCAACTCCACCTCAGTGAAGCGCTGCCACCAACTAAAACGGTAAATTTTTGCCGCCTCGCGCATCTCGTTTGGAATGCTCTTCAGCGAAGCGTAAAAGCTGAACGCCATGTTCCACACCTGCCCGGTAAAGATCAGTAGGATTGCGCCCGCTTCCACACCAAGCTGCCTTCCCGGAAACAACGCCACCATCGCCAGCATCACTGTGGGAAGAAAACTGAGCACGGGGATCGACTGCAACACATCGAGTAACGGAATCATGAAGCGCTCCGCCCGCGGGTTATACGCCGCTACGTACCCATATACCAGCGTGAAGGCAAGGCTCAGTACATACGCAATCGTGATCCGTAGCAGTGAATATCCCGCATAGGGCACCAGCGCCAGCGGACTGCGCGAGATTTCCACCTGCGGCGTAAAAGGGCCGAGCCAGGTCCGCCCGACCACGAGCACGCCATAAAACAAGGCGATCCCCGCCCCGAACATAAGGACGTCCGGCAGATACGAGATCTCGATGCTGGGCAGTTGTGCCCAGATTCGATACGCCGAAAATCCTCGCAGGCTGGTTGATTTCTTCATGCGATCGCCGTTCCCAATCGTACTGTTGTTCAGGATTTCGGTGCGGAGGTCTCGTTCGGGGCGTCGACCCCAGGTGCAGCAGGAGATTCTGACGGCGCGGGCGGTTCAGTCTGAACCAGCCGACCCCTCTCGCGGTCATAATCAAATATCTCGGCGTATCGGCCCCAGTTCACCGCGGTCTCGAACTGGCGCTGCACTTCATCTTCGGCAAAATGTTCGTCGAGAATGTCGTGAAAGAACTCGTCTGCGATCGAGTGATCCGACTTGCGTTTCAGCACGCTATCAATCTGTTTCAGGATGGTGACATGTTCCAGCGCCGCCTGCCGAAACAGAATCTTGCGTTGCTGAATGTCGGCTTCGGCAAACGCCACACCCTGCGGAGTAATCTGCACGTCGCCCTCTTTCAGCCAAGCGAACCCAAGCAACACACAGGCCTCAAGAATAGGAAGCAGATCTTCGACGTCGAGCACCAGTTCTTCGGCCAGGCGGAATAGATCCTCGCGCCCGCCGCGATCACGGAGCAATTCCGTCAGCCCCGCGACTCCGCCCACGCGAGCATGCGGCAGCATCTGGTATTTCGCCGTGCGCATGGGACCTTCCTGCTTCTTCAGCGGATCTTTCGTGATCCCCCCCGTGGGCAGAATGATCTCCGCCGTGGTCTCGGCATCGGGCAAGGCGTGCTCGATTTCCGGTTCGGTCATGACCTTGTAGATGTAATCCACCAACTCCACAAAGCGCGTAGACTTGCGGTCCCGCGGATGCTTCAGCCGGATATTGAAATCCGAACGAATGCGCGCCGGATTTCGCCCCAGCACCATCACGCGGTCGGCGAGCATCACCGCCTCTTCAATGTTGTGCGTAACAATAAAAATGGCACTGGCCGGCATCTTCTTGTTCAGCCAGAGCTCCATCAGTTCCCCGCGCAGGTTTTCCGCGGTAAGAACGTCGAGCGCCGAGAACGGTTCGTCCATGAACAACACTTCCGGTTCCACGACGAGGGCACGCGCGAACCCCACTCGCTGCTTCATGCCGCCAGAAAGTTCCTTGGGATACGCAGTCTCAAAGCCATCGAGACCAACCGTATCGAGCATCCGCAGAGCGCGTTTGCGGCGTTCGACAGTCGGCACTCCCTTCGCCTCCAGCGGAGCTTCAACATTTTCCAGCACCGTGAGCCAGGGGAAAAGAGCGAAGCTCTGAAAAACGATGGCCACGTTCGGCATCTGGCCGTCAAGCGGCTTGCCGTGCCATAAGAGCGTTCCCGAAGACGGGTGCGAAAGCCCGGTCAACATGCGAAGCAGCGTGGACTTGCCGCAGCCCGATGGCCCCAGCAACGCGACGATCTTCCCCGGTTCAATCACGAGATTAGTCAGCCCGACAACCTGAATCCGCGTTCCATCCGCCTGCGGATACGACTTCTCAACCCCGACGGCTTCGATAATCGCTTCGCTCACGGCAACACTCCCGTACCCTCTATACACGATTTGCGCAGAAGGGCAAAGCGCGCTTGCTGTAACATTCTGTTCACAATTGAGATCAGAGCGACTGGCTTCAGGCGGCAAAGCTCTCATTCGCCAGCGCGGAGAATGGCTTGGGAAGACGATCGCTCAATTCGGCGAGATGAGCCAACTTCGCCGCCAGTTCACTCTTGAGTTGTTGCGGCTCGAAACGCCACCGCCAGTTGCCGCCATTCAGACTGGGAGTATTCATGCGGGCCTCGCTACCAAGCCCGAGCACATCCTGCAAGGGAACGATGCACAGGTTCGCCGCGGAACATTGCGCCGCGCGAATAAATGCCCAATGGATGCCATCCTGGCAGCGTCCGACATAGGCCTCAGCGTTGCGGCGCTCGTGTTCCGTCGCGCCGGAATGCCACCAGCCCACCACTGTGTCGTTGTCGTGTGTACCGGTGTAGATGACTTTGCCTTCGGCGCGATGGGGCAGGTACATGTGCGCGCCTTCATCCCCGAAACCAAACTGCAAAACGGCCATTCCGGGAATTTGCAATCTCTCCCGCAGCGCGTGCACTTCGGGAGTGATGTAGCCAAGGTCCTCAGCAAAAAACGGCAGGCCGCCCAGTGCCTCGCGGAGCTTCAGAAACAGGTCATCTCGCGGTCCATCTACCCAGCGGCCATTCACAGCCGTCTCCTCGCCTGCGGGAATTTCCCAGAACTGGTCGAACCCCCGGAAGTGATCCAGGCGGATGTAGTCGCAGTGTTCTGTCGCCCAGCGCAGCCGTTGAATCCACCATTGATAGCCGCCTTTCTTCATCACATCCCACCGGTATAGCGGATTCCCCCAACGCTGTCCGGTCGTGCTGAAAAAGTCCGGAGGCACGCCCGCCACCACCTCCGGCTCCAGATTCTCGTTCAGCCGAAACAGCTCGCGGTGCGTCCAAACGTCGGCGCTGTCGTGGTTCATGAAGATCGCAACATCGCCCACGACGCGGATCGCCCGCTCCGAGCAGTAGCGTCGCAACGCCCGCCATTGTTCGTAGAAAGCGAACTGCAATGCGCTTCGAATCCCGATATCGTCGGCCAGTTCCTGACGGGCCTTCTGCAAAGCGACCGGCTCACGATGCGCGAGATCACGCGGCCACTGATTCCAGCTCTTGAGTTTCTG
This sequence comes from uncultured Acidobacteriaceae bacterium, assembly GCA_963791515.1. Taxonomy (GTDB): domain Bacteria; phylum Acidobacteriota; class Terriglobia; order Terriglobales; family Acidobacteriaceae; genus Sulfotelmatobacter. The sequence goes on from CAWBSS010000004.1 coordinate 194,914, forward strand.
CCGAGCGCGGAGGGCATCGAACAGAACGAAGTCGTCCAGCCACCAAGCATTTTTCGCGCGGAAACTTTCAAGCCTCCGCAACCCATCGCCCGAGGCTGAGCGCAGGAAAGTCCGCGCCGCCTCAAACAAAAGCGGCATCTTCTGCGCGAAAACGTGGTCGTATTCGACGGGGTCGGAACCCGGCGAGGATTCGAGCCTGGCCGAATCGAGCTTTGCGCGATTGATCCAGCCATGTTCGGTGAGGCGTTCCAGACTGATCAGGAGCGGATTTCCAGCGAAGGCTGAGGTCGATGAGTAAGGCGAATTGCCATAGCCGAGCGGCCCCAGAGGCAGAACCTGCCAAAGACCTTGGCGAGCAGAGGCGAGAAAATCTACAAAGCGATAAGCGGCTGGCCCGAAATCACCAATGCCGCCGCGAGAGGGCAACGACGTGGGATGCAACAAAATGCCTGCGGCGCGCGGAAAGGACATGTAACCGCCGCTACATTCCCTGCTCGCTGCTGCCGCGACTCAATGCCTTTATCTCTTCTTCGTTTCTCTTAATCTTGCCAGATCTCGTCATCTCGTCGACCAGGCTGGAAACAAAAAGTCCAAAGCGCTCCTGCTGCTTGCCCAAGAGCAATTGATCGCGGATCTGATCGCGCTTCGCGGCGTAATCCGCATCCGAGGGCTGCTGATTCTCGAGCACCGCCAGCACCACGGCATTCGCGCCGCTGTTGATCGGCCCGCTGATCTCGCCCGGCTTCATGGTAAAGGCCACCGAGGCCTGTCCCGACATCGAGCCCACGTCGGGAATCTGTCCGTCAGGCAGAACGAAGTCGCTGGTCTTTACCGTCGCGCCCAGTTCTTTGGCCGCGCGCTTCAGATCATGCTCGGCCTTGGCGCGGTCCGACAATTCCTGGATCTTCTGTGACAGCAGGATCGAGGAGCGTTCGTTTTTGAATTCTTCCTCGACTCGGCTCCTGATCTCTTCAAACGTCGGCGTTGCAGCCGGCTTCACTCCCAACAGCTGAAATACCACGATGCCTTGCGATGCCGGAGCCACATCCGGCGGCGACTTTTCGGCCTCGCTGAATACCGCGTCCATAAACTGCGTCGCTGGCCCCAGCCCCGGCAACATGTCCTTGCGGGCGAAGAAATCCGAAGTGATCACCGGGACGTCTTGCGATGCCGCGGCTGCGTCCAATCCCTGCGCCCGAGCCTGTTTGAGCAGCGCATCCGCCTTCTGTTGCGCGATCTGCTGTCCCTTCTGATGCTTCAGGACCGGCTCGATCTCGGCCTTCACTTCGTCGAGAGTCTTCATGTGCGCTTCCTGCTTTTCGTCGACGCGAATGATGTGGAAGCCGTAGCTGCTCTTCACCAGGTCGCTGATCTGTCCTTTGGGAAGCGAGAAGGCGGTCTTCTCAAACTCGGGGACGGTCTGGCCTTTGCCGATCCACCCGAGCGATCCCCCCTGCTTGGCACTGCCCGGATCTTCGGAATATTTCTTCGCCAAATCTTCCAGCTTGGCGCCACTCTTCAATTGCTTCAGCAAATCTTCGGCGCGCCGCTGCGCCTCAGCCACGCCCTTCTCGTCCACTTTGCCGTCGGGCCCCGGTAGCGGAGTCTTGATGAGGATATGACTGACCTTGACCTGCTCGGGCACACGGTACTGGTCGCGATGCTGATCGTAGTAAGCGCGCAGGTCCTCCGGCGTTACCTGCACATCCGCCGCAGCCTTGCCGGTTTCGATGACCGCGTACTTGACTTTGCGCTTTTCCGGAACCGAGTTGGCGTAGCTCGCCTTGTGGCTCTCATAAAACGCCTTCAGTTCTTCGTCCGTCGGATGCAAACCCTTGCGCAAGTCGTCCTGCTTCAACACCGCGTAATCGAATTTGACCTTTGAATTCTGCTTGATGAACTGCTGGTGAATCTCGGCTTCGCTCACGCTGGCGCTGCCGGAAATGAGAGCCTGCAACTTGGTGAGCAGAATATCGTTGCCCACCGCCTCTTCAAACTTGGTGGGCGTCAGATTGGCCCGCTGCAGCATGTCTTCATATTCGACCGGACCGATGAAGTTGCCGCCGGGGAAAAAAGTCGCCGCATAGCGCCCGTGCTGCAGTTCGTCCTTCACTTCCTCTGGCGAGACGCGCAACCCCATGCGCCCGGCTTCGCTCAGCAGAGCCTGGCGGTTAATCATCTGATCCACTGCGCGCACGGTCTCCTGCTGCATGAGAAAGGGCATCAACTTCGATGCCATCTCGCCGTAACGTTGCGCATCTTGCTGTGCCATTTGGCGAGCGGTTTGGCGCACCTCGTCGGTGCTGATGTCTCCGCCATCCACCTTGGCGACGATGCCCTTGCCGGGCGTGCCCGTCAGTTCGGAGGTCAGGCCTCCAGGAATAAATGTGATCACCATGGCGCCGCAAATCACGAGCAGGATGCCGCTAAGAATGATCTTCTTAGTTGGCCCTTGGGTCTGCAAAAAACGAATCATCTTCTTATCACTCCAGAGTTGAAAGGCGAATTTTCAATTATAAACCAGCCGAACCCAACCGCACGCAACGGATCGGTTCGTAATCCCGTGCAAGAGCATGTCGAGCCCACGCGAGGCACCCGCCCGTAAAACTCCGCTATTGAAACGAATTAATATAAGTGTTATCCATTCTCCGGGGGCACTTCTGCGACCCGGATGATCCCCAACGTGTACGACGCGCCATCCACAGGAGCACCATGAACTCAGGAAATCGGCTTGCAGTCACTCTCTTCGTTCTGGTCCAATTCTTTCTGGTTTCATCTCTTCTCGCCCAAAACACAACCCAAGTGAAGCACGCTGCCGAAGCGAAGCTGTCCTTGCACGACGGCTGGTCTTTGCAAACGTCGGCCAAGGTCGAAGCCAAAGGAGAGGTCATCTCTACACCCCAATTTTCAACCAAGGGATGGCATGAAGGAACCGTGCCCACTACCGTAGTGGCCGCTCTGGTCAAGGACAAGACCCTCCCCGATCCTCTGTTCGGCATGAACCTTCGCGATTTTCCGGGACTCAACTATCCGATCGGCGCGAATTTTTCCAACATCGCGATGGCGCCCGACAGCCCGTATGCGGTCTCGTGGTGGTACCGCAAACAGTTCGCTGTGCCGGCATCTTACAAAGGCAAGACCGTCTGGTTGAAATTTAACGGCATCAACTATCGTGCGAACATTTTTCTCAACGGAAAGCAAGTCGCCAAATCCGACGACGTCGCTGGCGCCTGGCGCGCCTATGAATTCAACGTCACGGACGCCACCAAACCCGGTGCGGAGAACGTTCTTGCCGTGCAGGTCTTTTCCCCAACCGAGCACGATTTGGCCATCACGTTCGTCGACTGGAATCCCGCTCCTCCCGACAAAAACATGGGGCTGTGGCGCGAAGTCTACCTCACCTCCAGCGGTCCCGTAGCGCTGCGCTACCCCACAGTCGTATCGAAACTGAATCCACCTGCAAACGATAGCGCGCAGCTCACCGTAACCGCACAACTAAAGAACGGCACCAGCCAGCCAGTCAAGGGCAAACTCAAAGGCCAGATCGAAGCGGTCAAATTCGAACAGGACGTAGAACTCGGACCCAACGAAGCGAAAGACATCACCTTCACTCCTGATAAGTTCCAGCAACTTGTCTTCGCGAACCCGCGCCTGTGGTGGCCGACACAAATGGGTAAGCCGAATCTGTATCCGCTCACCCTGGAGTTCGAGGCTAATGGCACGGTAAGCGATCACTCGAACACCGAGTTCGGCATTCGCGAAATCACCTCCGACTTAAACTCGGTCGGCGGGCGCGCCTTCCACATCAACGGCAAAAATATTCTTATTCGCGGCGGGGGGTGGACGCCCGACCTGATGCTGCGCGAAAATTCGCAGCGCCTGCACGACGAATTTCGCTACGTCCGCGATATGGGACTGAATACGATCCGCCTCGAAGGCAAGCTGGAGACCCAGGAGTTCTTCGACCTGGCCGATCGCCAGGGCATTCTCGTCATGGCCGGATGGTGCTGCTGCGATTTTTGGGAACGCTGGCCACGCTGGCAGCCCGAGGATTTCGAAATCGCCAAGCAGTCCCTGCGCGATCAGATCTACCGCCTGCGCAGCCATCCCAGCCTGGTGATGTGGCTGAATGGCAGCGACAACGCTCCGCCGCCGGATGTGGAGCAGATGTATCTCGACGTCGAGAAAGAATTGTTCTGGCCCAACCCCGTCGTTTCATCCGCCACGGGCAAGAAGACCAGCGTGACCGGCGACAGCGGCGTCAAGATGACCGGACCCTATGAGTATGTAGCGCCCAGCTACTGGGAGGTTGACACCCCGCAAGGACAACCCGAACGCAAGCAGTGCAATCCCGGAGGCTGCGGCGGCGCCTACGGCTTCAACACGGAAACCAGCATGGGACCGGCCGTCCCGCCGGTCGAAAGCATACGCGCCATGGTGGGCAAAGACCACATGTGGCCCATCGATGACGTTTGGAATTATCACGCCGGCGGCGGCGAATTCAAAACCATCGGCGTATTCAGCGAAGCGCTCGCCAACCGCTATGGCAGGTCGGACAACGTGCAAGACTTCGCGATGAAGTCACAACTGCAGACCTACGAAGGCGTGCGCGCCATGTACGAGGCCTACAGTCGCAACAAATACCAGGCCACCGGCGTGATTCAGTGGATGCTCAACAACGCATGGCCTTCCATGATCTGGCACCTCTATGACTACTACCTGCGGCCGGGCGGCGGATACTTCGGCGCGAAACGCGCCATGGAAGCGCTGCATCCCATCTATGGCTACGACGATCATTCGATCTGGGTGGTCAGCAGCCAGTACGAAGATGCGAAGGGATTGAAGCTCACAACAAAAATCTACGACCTCGACATGACCTCGAAGTTCACGCAATCGAATCCGGTCGATGCCCCCGCCGACAGCACCACCAAGATTTTCACATTCTCCGACGTTACGGACCTGAGCCCCACGTACTTCGTCGTATTGCGGCTGGAAGATTCGTCCGGCAAACTCGTGGGCTCGAATTTCTACTGGCTCTCGACCAAGCCCGAAACTCTCGACTGGGCGAAGACCACGTGGTGGATGACGCCGACGGCTTCCTACGCCGACTTCACCGCACTCTCGCAGTTGCCGAAAGTGAAACTGAAAGTCACCGAGCGAAGCGAGCGCAAAGGCGAAGAAGAAATCACACACGTAGTTCTCCAGAACCCGAGCAAGAATCTCGCCTTCTTTGTGCGCCTGAAAGTCGACAAAGGGGCCAAGGGAGAAGAGATTCTCCCCGTGGTCTGGGAAGATAACTATATTTCCCTGTTGCCCGGCGAGAAGCGCGAAGTCACCGCGACGTACCGCGCCAGCGAGTTGGGTACGACAAAGCCTGCGGTCGAAGTCAGCGGCTGGAACGTGGAGTAGAGGAACTTGGTAATTGCGTAATCGGGCAATTGGAAAAGCTCGCTGCTTGGAGAACCAATTACCCCGATTGCCAAATCGCGCGATCCCCTCACACGTGCTGTGAGACCGAGAGGATATTCCCGTCGGGATCCTTGAACCACGCCACCTTGTCTCCCGTGGGCGCGGTCCAGATTCCGAGTTCGTCCTGCTTGAAGAATCCGAAGATTTCGAAATGGACTCCTTTCTTCTGCAGATCGCGCACTACGGTTTCGATTTCGGAAACCTGCCAGCCAAGAATCGTGAACTGCGCAGGCGTGAAATCCTTCATTTTCGCGACCCGGATCAAGATCCCGTTCGCATCCAGTACCATGGCGAAGCCGTCATCCTTGACGAAGCGAAGGCCAAGGACACCTTCGTAGAATGACCGCGCCTTCTCGGCATCCCGGGTAGGGACAAACGCAACGATGTTGGTGGAACCGAGCATTGAAATACCTCGGAAATGAAATTACCCGATTACCAAATTCCTACGAGTCGCTGAAATCAATCATCACGGGTTTTGACCGGAACCAGTTCGTCTTGTATCCGACATAAAGCAATCCGACCGCGAACCAGATGCCGCCGACGGTCTTGGCGAGATTATTCAGGTTCCACCAAATCAGCCCGCAGAACGCGAAACCGATCAGCGGGAGAATCGCATCGCGCACAAGCCGCCGCTCGCCGCCAGCTTTCTTTGCGATCACCGAGAACTGCCAAAAACAGGCAAAGTTCACTCCCATGAAGGCGAGAAACGCGCCGAAGTTGAGCAATTCGCCCGCGTGCTCGTACGCGCTCCCGATGGAGTTAAGCAAGACTGCCCCAAGAAACGCAATCGTACCAATCAGCAGGATGTTATAGGTCGGCGTGCTGCTGCCGGGTTTGAGATAACCGAAAACTTTCCTGGGCAGCACGCCATCGCGGCCCATGCCAAATAACAGCCGCGCCGCCCCCAGCGTGCCCGTCAATCCACTGCCGAAAGCGGCGACGATCAGGATCACGCCCATGGCATTGAACAGAAGCACGCCTCCCACGCGGCTACAGATATCCATAAACGCGGTTTCGAGGTTCGGGAACGAGCGCCAGTCGGGCCACACCCGCGCCCCAAGATAGGCTTCAAACCCGCTGCATACGCCCGCAAAAATACAGGTCAGCACCACCGCCAGCAAGACGTTGCGCTTGGGATTCTCCACGTCTTCGGCAAGCGTAGTCACGCCGTCGAAACCGATGTAGGTGAGAGCCGCGAACGAGGTTGCGGTCAGGATTTTATGAGAATTGAACGTCTTGGGGTTGTAGAACGGTTCGGTCGAGAGCAGGCCAGCCCAGCCCTGTCCGTGCCACAAATAGCGGATCGCGAGCCACACGAAGAACGCCACCACCACCGACATGACCGCGAGCAGTACCTTGTTGGCACGTGCCGAGGACTTAATCCCGGCCAGATTCAGCACGGTCATGATGCCCGCAATCAGCGCAGCCCACGCGGCGTATGGAACCTGCGGCACATAGCGCTCATGCAAAGCGGTCGAGATCCAGACGGTGTTGATGAGCGGCTGCAGCAGGTAATCGAGGATCATGGCCCAGCCCGCCAGAAATCCCAGATGCGGGTTGAGTCCCTTTCCGACGTATGTGTAGGCCGATCCAGCGGTCGGGTACAACGCTCCCATGCGTCCATAGCTAACCGCCGTGATCAACATGGCGAACAACGCGATCAGAATAATGGTGACAAAGTGGCCGTCGGAGAGTTTCTGCGCCACGCCATAGAGCGGGACCGGCGCGATCGGTTGGATGAGAACGATGCCGTAGAAAATCAAATCCCAAAGCGTGAGCGTGCGGCGGAGCCGAGGCGCGGAAGAGGAAGACGCGGAGCTGTTTTCCATGGGTCCGGCTATTGGATTATGGAAGGCCTAAAATTGTCAATATTAAAACGTTTCTGCAAAGGTTCAGTGAATGGCTCTATTTTGGATCGGCATAATCGAACCAATACCCCCGCTGCTCGTTTCCCGACATGTGCCGCGTGTTGTATTCGAGCAGATAATTTACGTGCGCATCGTCGAGCGGGAACGCCTTGCGGGCTGAATACGGGTATTCACCCATACTGAGGAATGGCAGGGGCGCCACGTAGTTCCCTTCCGCTGCATAGAAATCCATATCTTTTTCGTAGCCGTTGGCCGCAAAGAAATAATCGCGCACCCAGCCCTTGGGAAGCGCCGGCAGATTCGCAGGATCGAAGTCCAGCTGCACTTCATCGCCCGAGCCAAACACTGCCAGCCGGTCATCGGTTGCGGTCAGCAGCGGCAGCACGTCGCCATAGCGCGTGTAAGTTCCCGACGGACGAGTGTACGGCCCGGTCGCACTGGCCTTTTCATAGACGTACTGCACGTTCCCCGGAGGCGTTCCTTCGATCTTGAACGGATAACCGTGAAATTCAAGATCCGCGCGCACCAACGGAACCGGCGTCAGGCGCGGACTTTGGGACTCGTCGCGCGAATCTTGCTGCGCGCGATCAATCAGAATGCTATCCCAATAAATCTGCAGATTGGTCGTGATGCGAATCTTCTTCGTCCCAGGCGGCAGCTTGCCGGTAAGGTCGGCGGTCATGGTGCGCGGGCCGCCGGCAGGAAAGCCCATGTCGTCAATCACGCGCTTCCACTTTCCATTCTGTCCGAGCGCTTCCACATACGGCGAGGCCGCTTCGACTCCGGCTTGCGACGCGGCGTACATACTATTCGCCGAAAAGTAATCGACCTCTCCATGCAATAGCAGCCACAGAGGGCCTCCGCGATAAGCCTCTCCTAGATCGAGCGTCAAAGTGTGCGGCTTGGCGAATCCCTGAAACTGCGTCAGTGCGAAATCGCCAAAATAACGGTGCGCCAGCAAATCCGGCAGAACGTTGTGGCCGTGCTCATCCCGCGCTCCGGCCAGCGGACGCGCGTCGCGGCTTACCACGACCTTGAACGGCGGATAGGGCGGGTTCGAAGCGAAATACTCGTTGGGATAGACATCGACATCCGCCGGATGATCGATCGCCATCAGTCGCACCTGATCCAAATAAACCGCTTCTTCCAGCGGTTCCATGAAGCGGAAGCTGAGCGTTGGTTGCCCCATCCTTCCCTGGCTTTGGGAAGGGTGGGGATTTTTTTTCTCCCGAATCGCCTTGCGATCAATCTTGATGAACTCAACCGGCCGAGGAATGTCACGCTGTCCCGGCCCAACCCAGTGCCCGACCACGCCCGCCCCCAGCATATCCGCGACAAATTCGTAGCGCTCGCCGTTCCATACGAACAGCGTAGGGCACGAACTGCCGCGGCGGTCGATCTCGAGGAAGTTCTGCTGCTTGTCGCCCGCCACCGGAGTCTCATCTTCCAGTACGCCGGTTGGCCACAGCATGCGCACGATGTCGGCATCTTTGGAATCGCCCAGCCCGACGACGATGTCGGTGGAGTTCTGTCCCAGGTAGCCGTTCGATCCGGCAATCTCAAACTTCTGCCGGTTGCCGCCCGAGAAAACCTCGACCTTGGTGCCGATCGCAGATTTGTTGTCGGCCAATCCCTTGAGTGAGAGCCGCAGCCAGTGATTCTGATTGCCGCCTTCATTGCGCAGCAGCACGGCGGGCCCGTGATTCTGCGTGATGAGCAGGTCGGTGGCGCCGTCACCGTCATAGTCACCGGTGATGATGGCGCGCGGATCTTTGAGCTGGATCTTGTCGAGTCCGACGTCGGCGGTGACGTCTTTGAAGCCGTCAGGTCCGAGATTGCGGAACAGGCGGACTTCGCCCTTGCCTTCTTTCGTTTCGCCGACAGCAACAAGGTCGACCCAACCGTCGTTGTCGTAGTCGAAGGCGGCCACGCCGTAGGCCTTGACCCAATTTGTCTCTGGCAGTTTGACTTGCTCGAAACTCTTGCCGTGGTTGTTGCGCCAGAGGGTAAGGCCAGGCGTACCCATGTGGGTGAAGGCCACATCCATCCAGCCGTCGTGATCGAAATCGAGGACGGCGACGCCGTTGGTGTTCTTAGGCATCTGCGCACTAAGGTCTTCTCGCGGTATGAATTTGCCTTCTCGAGGATTCTGATAAATACGGGGCGTATTGCCGCCCGTGGCGATCAAGTCGACAGCTCTATCGTTGTTGAAATCTGTGCCGATCGCGGCAACTAACTGCGCTCCCTCGCTGTCAGCGCCCATCCCCAGTGAATCTGTTACGTCGGTAAATGTTCCGTCTCCATTGTTCCGCCACATTATTCCTGAGCGTTCAAGGTCGAAGCCGGAAGTTCCTGGAACTTGCTTCAGGTTCGCATGCGAGATGAAGAGGTCGATATCGCCGTCATGGTCGTAGTCGACGAACGTTAGACCCAGATTGGATCCGTCGCTCGTTATGCCTGCCGCTTTCGTCAAATCCTTGTACGCACCGCCCTTCTGGTTGTGGAAGAGCAGAACTTGGGAGCCGGTACCGACGACCAAATCCACCGCGCCATCGTTGTCGTAGTCACCGGCAGCGCAACTGATCGCACGCAGTTTCGGATCGAGTCCGGCCTTGGCGGTCACATCCTCGAATTTTCTGTTTCCGAGGTTGTGATAGAGAGTCTGACCTCCTACGGCGCCTCCCTTTGCCAGGTAGAGGTCGATGTTCCCGTCGCCGTCGTAGTCCATGAAGCACGCACCCTGACCATACGAATCCCATGGTGCAAACGGCTCAGAAAAGGGATTGGACACAATCCCCGCTTCCTTCGTCACATCCACAAACCGCACCTTGATCGGCGCCGGAGCTTTCAAAACCGCCGACGGCGATTCCACCGCCCGCGAGTACTGCCCCTGCTCTCCGTAAGCCAGGCTCATGGGCGCGCCGATTTTGTTCTGCGTGAGGTACTGGAATTTCTTCAGATGCTCGCGGGCGTGGTCGGTGTCGCCGGATTGCTGGTAGGCCCGCGACAATCCGAATTCGGCGGAAGCGTGCAGCGGCTTGAGTTTCAGCGCGTGCTCGAAAGCGTCAATGGCCTGCGGAAACTGCTTGGCCTGCACGTACGCCGTGCCCAGAAAATACCAGGTGTCGGCGTCGTCCGGATCAATTTCAATGACACGCTTGAACGCATCGATCGCCGCCTGCGCGTCACCCGTATTCTTGGCGAGCATCCCGAGGCTGTACCATGCGTTTGGATTCTTCGAATCCTGCCTGAGCGCATCTTCCAACGCAGCCTTGGCTTCGTCTACTTTTTGCAAGTTGAGGTACGCAATGCCCTCGTTGAGCCGAGCAATCGCCAGTTTGGGATCGGCTTCCGCAGCCTGCTGGAAAGCCTTCAACCCTTTCTCGAAAAGCTGCTGATTCATGTAAGCCGCGCCAATGTTATTCAGGCGCGCGGCCTCTATCGGGTTCGGTTTGGACTCGGGTGTAAGCAGGCCGAAGGCAGCGAGCAGAGTGGCGATCAGAGCAGCAGAAATTCGCGGATTCATTTCGCCTAAGATTTAACCACAAAGAGCACGAAGGCACACGCGGTGGTCTGCGGCAACAAGTCCGAAGCCAATCAAGCTGTTGCCATTTCGAGCGCAGCGAAAAAGCTGCTTTTGCGGGGGTGGCAGCGAACAGCAGGTTCCTCGTCGCGTTCGCTCCTGGGTATGACAATGGCCTGATATTGATTGAACAAGCGGAGCAACTAACGCGGAAGGCCTACTTGCTCGCGACCGCCTTCCCGTATGGCCGGTTGGAAATCACGCCCTTCCCTTCCTGCACCGTGACGGTCTGGCCGGCGTTGACGTTTGAGAGTTTGTCCACCTGCCCGCTGGGCCACTGAATCTCAACGCTGTCCAATTTGGTTTGTGCGCCCAGGCCGAAGGTCAGCACCAGTTCGCTCTGTGCCAGATAACTTGATCCCGAGCGCAGCATCTTCCACTGCTTGTCGCTTCCCGAGGTAACTCGGACGACCGCGCCGATGCCGTCGCGATTCGACTTCGTGCCCACCAGTTTGACGCGCAGACTGTGATTCGACCCACCTTCGTTGTGGAACAAGTATGCCGGCCCTGCGTTCGTAGTCAGCAAAATATCGAGGAAACCGTCATTGTCAATGTCGCCGTAAGCCGCGGCCCGCGCCACTTTGCGCGTGGCGAAGGCGCTCCCCATTTGAGCCGTGACTTCGTTGAACTTCCCGTCGCCGAGATTGCGAAAAAGATGCGGAGGCTCCGCATAACTGACTCGTTTCTGCACGCGCTCGATCTGATCTTCAATGTGGCCGTCGGCGACGAAAATATCCTGCCAGCCATCGTTGTCGTAATCGAAAAAGAAGCAGCCAAAGCCCAGCGTGACCAGCGTCGCCCGGCCAACCTCGGACTGCGGCGCTTCATCGACGAACAGACCGTTGCCCTCGTTGTGATACAGGGAGACCATCTGATTGGCGAAGTTGCTGATCAGGACGCTGGCGTGACCGCTGCGATCGTAGTCGGCCGCGTCCGTACCCATGCCCGCCCGGGCAATCCCATCCTCGCTGAAACCGATGCCCGCCGCCACCCCACGCTCCTCGAACGTTCCATTCTTCTTGTTAGCGTAAAGCTTGTTGGGTTGCGTATCATTCGCGATCACGAGGTCTGGCCAGCCATCCCCGTTGTAGTCGAGAACCGCGATGCCCAGGCTCTTCGAACTGGGGTCGTCCAGTCCGGCCTTTTGCGTTGCGTCTTCAAACTTGCCGCCGCCCAGGTTGTGCCACAGGCGCAACGACGTGCCTTTGTATGACTCCGGCGTGCAGTAAGACTTGTGCGCGCCGTCGAGCGTGCAGTAGAGATCGGTTTGCTCGGTCCACTGCACATAGTTGGCAACCACGAGGTCGAGTTTTCCGTCGCGGTCGTAATCCACCCAGGCGGCGCCGGTCGAGAATTCGCTCGGTCCCCACATCCCGGCGGCCTTCGTGACATCGGTGAACGTGCCATTGCCATTGTTGTGAAACAGATGACTCTGGCCCAGCGCTGTGATGAAGAGATCGTCAAACCCGTCGTTGTCGTAGTCGCCCACGGCAACGCCCAGCCCGAACATCGGAACCGCGAGCCCCGCCTTACGCGTGACATCGGTGAAGGTGCCGTTCCCATTGTTGTGGTAGAGCTTCAGAGTCGTAGCCCCGCCGTGGGCGTGCCCGGGAAAATCATCGCCGTTGATCAGGAGGATGTCGGGGTATCCATCGTTATCGTAATCGATGAAGGCGCAGCCCGGACCCATGGTTTCCGGCAGCCACTTCTCTCCAAACGCGCCGTTGTTGTGGGTGAAGTGGATTCCTGCCTGCGCGGTGATGTCGCGAAAGTGAATCTGTTGGGCACCGCAGTTTGCCGGAATTGCTGCGACCAGAACAAAGATGAGATCTATATTCCGCATCCTCATCATTATTTTGAGGCCCCGGCGGAAGGGGTGGAAACGGGCCGGACTTTGCCCGGCCGGGCAGCCGAGGCGGCTGTCCCTGCCTGTTTCGAGTGAATCACCGGCAAGATGACAGAAACATGTTCGTGCACCGCCTGCCGCTCGTTGTTGTCCTCGGGATGAAGTTGGCGGTAGGGCCCGGTGATGGCCTGCGACGACTCGTCCGCCTTGAACCGCATATAACGCACCTCGTGCTCCTTGGCTAATTTCTCCTGGCCGAGTCCGTTGTAACAGAGCATGAGGTTGTAGTGCGCCTGCAAGTCTTCGGGATCAATGGCCAGCACCGACTGCAGAGTTTTCACCGCATCTTGGTATTTGCGTTGCAGGAACAGAATGCGCCCCAGGTCATTGATCGCAACCCGGTCCCGTGGATACTGCGCCAACACGATCCGCAATCGCGCCGCCGCGCCGTCATAGTTTCCGTCCGCACGAAGAACCTTGGCATAGAAGAAATTGGCGCGCGCCAGATTCGGAGACAGGGCCAGAGCTTTCTCCAGCGCGCTGCGAGCCCGCTGCATATCGCCTTCCTGCACCGCACAGCGTCCAATGTTCACCCAACCGTCGGGATTATTCGGATCCGCCTCGGTCACCTTCTGAAAAGCCGCAGCCGCGCCTTTCAGATCTCCCTGCAGGAACAATCCGATTCCATAATCGTTCCAACGTTGCCACTCTTCCTTGCGCACGATTGTCTTGGGCTCAGCTGCGGGGGCGTTGTGCGCAACCACCGGGAGCGTCACTTCATTCTCGGCGATGGCGACAATGGGCAGGTCGGGAATCTTCTCTTCCTTCGCCGAAACTCCGCTTAGAGATGCCGTAAATAAAGAAGGACGATCGTCGTAGTCGGGAGTAACCGCGTTTGGCTTGGTCGCATCGGGTTCTCCCGCGAAGGAGAACTGCGTCCCAAACCACGAAAACTTCCGGTAGCACAGCCGCGCATGCAGCGTAATCTTGTTACCCACATTCTCTGGGATGACCATGCGGTAGTGCACCGTATCGGCCGCTCCCGGCGGGATGAGTCGTACATACACCACAGCCCGCGTAGCCCAGGCGTTACGCTTGTTAATGGGATTGCCATGCGCATCGATCTGCAAAGACCGGTAGAAGTGCGCTCCCTTATCGACCGGCCCATGCCCGTTGTCCTCAACCATACCGCTCCAGAAGACAGTCTGCCCCTTGTCGTCCGTGCCTTTCAGTTCGAGCCATGTGTCGTAAGCGTCGACGGTGCCGCCGGGAAAAAAATGTCCAACTTTCTTGGTGCGCACCACCACATCCACGCGCACCGTATCGCCGCGGCGCACAGCCGGCTGCACCAGGTTCAACGGCGCAGTCACGGGAGCAACTTCTCCACTGGTCTCGGCATTCACCCTGCTCTCGGCTTCCTCTCCAACCGCGAAGGTAGTTGAAAGTTCCGACTGAGTTGTTGCGCCGGGCTTCAGCGGAGCCTGCGCTGGAGACAGGGCAAAAATATCCACCGTCAACGCTCCGCTCTTCAGGAAGTCTTCGGTCAGCTTTAGCTGGGGCGCATCTTCATTCGCAGTCGGCAGTGCGGTGTTGGCCGCGGGAAATCGATGCGAATGCACAAAGCCGTTAATGTTGCCCGCGTCCTTCGAGGCCTCCGCAGGCATGTGGCAATCCGCGCACTGCTGCGGCGCTTTCGGGTAATAGAACGATCGCGCTCCCTGCCCCGATACGCCGCTGGCCTGCCAGTTGTCATATTCGTTGAAGCCGCGGAACCACCGGTAGTTGTTAACCGGAACATCCAAGTGCACTTTGTGGCAGGAAGAGCAGAACTCCGCCGTCTGGTCGCGCATGAAGGGTTTGAGGAACACGCGCCGGTGCGGCTCCGGATTCAGCCGGATCAGGAAATCATGCAAGGCGCGCGCCACCGGATTCTGCGTCGCAGCCAACTCGTGCAGTTTGGGATACTCCAGATAAAAATCGCCCTGCCCCATCGTGCTCTTAACGTTGGCAATGGAGTGACACATCATGCAGCCCAAACCGGCCTGCGCCTCGGGCCGGTGGACGATCTGCTTGATTGGCGTGTCCATCAATCCCGCATACAGCACCGCCGGATCGTGGCATCCACCGCACCACTTCGAGGGCTTGGTGCCGACCGTATCCTGCATGTACTCGATCGACTTGCGATACCACTGATTGTTGAACGATGAAAAGTGGTGCGCCGAACTGAACCACTGATTGTAGATGTCTTCGTGGCAGCGTTTGCAGGAATCGGACTCCATGAAGAACTTGCTGGGAATTTTCTGCTTGCCGTAAACCTGCGCCGAACTGGGGAAGAACGCACCCTCGGGACCGTCGCCTTCGCCGTTCATGTTGTCCGGAGGCATCGTCGGATTCTGGATGCGGCCGCGCGTCTGCCAACTCTCGCGAACATAGCGCGCACCGTAGCCAATACCGGCCAGCACCGCAAGACAGATCGCGGCGCGCATCGCTGCCACGCCTGCCCTGGATTGAGCCGACGCCGACCTGCCCAGCCAACCGGCGAGCAGCAGGCCGACGCCCGCGACTGAAATCACGATGTGGAAATATAGCTTGTTCCATTCTGTGCGCGGAGTGCCGGTCTTGATGAGGATCAAGCCCAGCACCGCCCCCACAACAATCAGCAGCCAACCAGCTCGGGAGGAGAGGCTTCCGAAGCGAACAAGCCGGAAGAACACAGGCACGAGGAGGATCGCGGCGAGCACACCTCCCGCCACATGCAACAGGACCACGCCCGCATAAAAGATATTCGGCTGAGGAAACGTGTAGAGGTACGCGGCCGAAACGACGAGAAAAATGACCAGCCGCGACAGAGCCCGACCGATGAATCCCCCGGTTGTTGGCATTTCCCGCATGTGCAACGACGTTCGACAGATATGACGAAATCAGCCCCACAGTGGCTGAAATCCCGCGCAGATAACGTTATACAGGGCAGACGGCAGGCGGAATAATACAAAAATACTATCGCGAGCCCGGGGCACAGCTCCTAGCTAATGGGCGGGATTTTCCATGCCCCACACTCGCTCTCCACCATTGCCGCGACAGCCAGTACCTGTTCCTCTTCCCATGGCAGACCGACGATTTGCACGCCGATGGGCAGACCTTCCGGGGAATGGCTCACGGGAACTACAGCCCCGGGATTCCCCAGCAGATTGAACCATTCCGTATAACTCCAGGCGTCGAGATACTCGACGGACTTGCCGTCAAGTCTCCAACTGCGTTCGCCGTGGCGGAAGGCGGGAATCGCCGCGGCGGGACACAGCAGGATGGGATACGCCCGCATCTGCGCGAAAAACTCGGCGCGCAAAATGTCGCGGCCGATCCACGCGTCGAGCAGCGTCTCGCCGGTGAGCGGTGGCGCGGACGCAGACCACTGCAGGAATTGTTTCAGGACTGGGCTAAGGTCGTGCTCGCGTCCATGGAACATCGGACGAATCAGCATTCCGCCGACGGTGACGAAGAATTTCTTCCAGAGCACACGCGCTTCCTCGAGACCCGAAGGACGGAACGGCTCGACCTGGAATCCCGCGCCCCGCAAGGCTTCTGCGGCAATCGTGACGGCTGCGCGAGTCTCGGCAGTCACTGGCGTGCGGCCATCGTCTTCGAAATAGCCGATGCGCAGCTTCCTGGTCTCGTCATCGCTCGGCCAGCGCAAGGGCACCGGTGCGGCACAAGTATCGCCGTCGTCCGGACCTTGCATCACCTCGAACAACGCCTTCACGTCGGCCACCGTGCGCGCCATGGGGCCGACCACTCCGATCAACGCAAACGGGCCGCCCGACGCCGGGAAGTGTCCGGACGCCGGAATGCGACCGGGCGTGGGCTTCAGTCCGCAGATGCCGCTGAAATGTGCGGGCACTCGGATCGAGCCGCCGCCGTCGCTGCCCACCCCACCCGCTGACATCCCCGCCGCGATCGCTGCTGCTTCGCCGCCGCTGGAGCCGCCCGGCGTGCGGTCGAGATCCCAGGGACTGTTGGTGCGGCCGTGCAAAAGATTGTCTGTCTCCCACGCCATCAGGAGTTCCGGCGTATTGGTGACGCCCAGCACAATCGCGCCCGCGCTGCGCAGGCGCGCGACTAGTGGCGCGTCTTGCGTCGCAATGTGTCCAGCACGCAGGCGAGTGCCCGATTCGCATTGCAACCCCGCCACTTCTAGCGAACTCTTGATGCTGATGGGAACGCCGTGCAGCGGTCCGAGAGCCTTGCCACTCATCACCGCACCTTCGGCGTCGCGGGCTTCTCGGCGAACTCGCTCAGGGTCCAGGTGCACGAACGCGTTCAACTTCGGATTCAGTCGTTCGATCGTCGCCAGATGAGCATCGGCCAGCTCGACCGGAGAAATCTTCTTCTCGCGGATTTTCTGAGCCATGGCAACGGCGGAAAGGAAAGTGAGATCACCCATGCGACGACCGGTCTCCCAGACAGAAGGCCGAGTCTAGCATGCGCCAAAGTTCGCGGCTTTTAGATTTCAGGTCCGGATTTCGGATTTCGGGTTTTTGGACCGCCAAGGTCCGAAGTCTCCCATCGCGCGATCCATCGCCAGTTTTTCTTCGGTGGTCAGACGACGCCAGTCTCCCTTCGCCAGTTTGCCCAGTTGCAGCGGACCGACGGCCACTCTCACCAGCCTGAGCACCTCAACTCCGAGTGCAGCCATCATGCGCCGAATCTGCCTGTTTTTGCCTTCGTCAAGTGTGATGTCAAGCCAGCAGTTTTTCTTTCCCGACCGCAGCAGGCGCGCGCCCAGAGCGCGGAACAAGCCTCCATCTTCGCTTTTCACGCCGTTCACCAACGCTTGCGTAAAGTTCTCGTCGACCACTTTGTCGATCTGCACGTGATAGGTTTTCTCCACATGCGTCTCGGGCGCGGAGACTTTTGAGCTCCACTCCGAATCGTTGGTCAGAAGGAGCAGCCCTTCGCTAGCCTGATCCAGTCGCCCAACCGGAGCGACCCAGGGCAGCGATTCGCCAGCTTTCCCCAACACCTCATAGACGGTCTTCCGACCTTTTTCGTCGGAGGCGGTCGTCACCAGTCCCCGCGGCTTGTTCATCATGAGATAGATCTTCTCCCGCGGTTCGACGGCATGCCCACCCACTTCGATGCGATCCCGCTCCAAACGAACCGCCACTTCGGGATCGCGCCGGACGCGCCCGTTCAACAGCACTCGCCCGGCGCGAATTAACTCCGCGGCTTGCGAGCGCGAGCAGTATCCGAGCTTCGATAGCGCGCGCGCCAAGCCAATCCTCCGGTCTGTTTCTTTCGATGGCACGCGTTCATGCTAATCGAAGCGAGCACCGTACTCCATGCGCAATC
This sequence comes from uncultured Acidobacteriaceae bacterium, assembly GCA_963791515.1. Classification (GTDB taxonomy): domain Bacteria; phylum Acidobacteriota; class Terriglobia; order Terriglobales; family Acidobacteriaceae; genus Sulfotelmatobacter. The sequence continues at coordinate 213,026 of CAWBSS010000004.1, forward strand.
AACTGAGGCTTGATACTATGTTGGGGCAATGATGCCGGCGCAACTGCATCACTCATGTGTCGATCCAAGCATCCGTGCAAAGGAGGTGTTCTCATGGCCCACCAGCATCCTCCCCGTTTTCTGAAGATCGTCGACGACGCCAGGACTCGCGTACGTGAGACGAACGTCGACGCGGTGAAAACCAGGAGGGACCGCGGCGAAAAGTTCCTGCTCGTCGACGTCCGTGAGGAGAGCGAATACGCCAAAGACCATCTTCCCGGCGCCATTCACCTGGGCAAGGGCATCATCGAACGCGATATCGAAGCGCGAGTGCCGGAACTCAATACTGAGATGGTGCTCTATTGCGGCGGGGGTTTCCGCTCCGCACTTGCCGCCGACAACCTGATGAAGATGGGCTATACCAACGTGATCTCGATGGACGGCGGCATCCGCGACTGGCGCGAGAAGGGGTATCCGCTGATCAAGGGGTGAGAGCAGATCTCAGATCTCAGTTCTCAGTTCGCATGATTCGGGCCGGTCTTTTCGGAAGCACCGCTCTACTCACTTATGAATGGTCGCATCTTTTTTTGGTCGCTCACATCCGCACTCGCCGGATTTCTCTTCGGCTTCGACACGGTCGTTATTTCCGGCGCCGAAAAAACAATTCAGACGCTTTGGGGTCTAAGTCCGGGACTGCACGGCATTGCCATGGCCTCGGCCCTGTACGGCACCGTCGTTGGTTCCCTGCTTGGCGGCTGGCCCGCCGACCGATTCGGGCGCAAAGCCACGCTGCTTTGGATCGGCGTTCTTTACTTTATCGGTGCGGTGGGTTCGGGTTTGGCGCCAAACGTCGCCACTTTTATCGCTGCGCGCGTCATAGGCGGGCTGGGCATCGGCATCTCGACTGTGGTTGCCCCGATGTACATCTCGGAGATCGCGCCGCCCAAGCATCGCGGACGACTTGCCGGCATGTTTCAGTTCAACATTGTTTTTGGCATCCTGATCGCTTTTGTCTCTAACGCGCTGCTAGCGGGCATCGGCGATAACGCCTGGCGCTGGATGCTGGGCGTGGCCGCATTTCCGTCGTTGCTCTACGCTGTATTCTGTCTCGGCCTTCCCGAAAGCCCGCGTTGGCTGCTGAGCAGGAAGGGCGACCGCGATGCCGGTATGCAAGTCCTGCAACGGATCGAACCGGACTCTTCGAAAGCCGAAATTGCGGCCCAGGCGGACGCGATCATAGCTGCATCCTCCGAGCAAGCGTCGTCAGGACATTTCTGGACGAGACGTCTTCGCAAACCGATCCTGCTCGCGATTCTGATTGCCTTCTTCAACCAACTCTCGGGCATCAATGCGATTTTGTACTTCGCGCCCCGCATATTTGAACTTACCGGCCTCGGCGCAAAAGCCGCGCTCCTGCAATCCATCGGGATTGGCGTCACCAATCTCGCTTTCACCTTTGTCGGCCTCTGGCTGATTGACCGGCTGGGACGGCGTACTCTTCTCTATATTGGCTCGTTCGGCTACATTGCCTCCCTGGGCCTCGTCGCCTGGGCCTTCTTTACAGATCATTTCTCAATCGTGCCGGGTTGCATCTTCGCATTCATCGCGGCCCATGCGATCGGCCAGGGAGCGGTGATTTGGGTCTTTATCTCCGAGATATTTCCGAATCGTCACCGTGCGGAAGGTCAGACCCTCGGCAGCTTCACGCACTGGATCTTCGCCGCTATGCTCACAACGTTCTTCCCGAAGATGGTGGCCGCGTTCCCGCCCGGTTACGTGTTTTCGTTTTTTGCCGGCATGATGGTTCTCCAACTGGTTTGGGTGAAGACAATGGTTCCGGAGACGAAGGGAGTCCCGCTGGAGCAAATCCAGAAACAACTGGGCATCGAATAGGGATGCTGCCGGGAATCGAAAGATCTCAGTGGGCCAGGGGGCAGCACCATCTTCTGCTGAATTCCTGCACTCCGCTGTTTGCGACGCTTCCCGCTGTTTCAGCGCCAAACGATGGTGAGCGCGGTAGGAATCGAACCTACAACCTACTGATTAAGAGTCATGGTGCTCGATTCGGCTGCAGCGTTACCAACTGCAGGCGCCACAATAACTTAACGATCAAAAGACCCGCATGGGCGGCTTCCGAAAACGTTGAAGAAGTTGGCGAAATCGAACCGCGTCTAACTGCAAGGGACACAAAAAGGACACAGCGAAACCTTAGCCAGTCCTGATTCTCGCACTGACCCCTGATCGTCTATGGCACCGGCGATCTCCTTCGGAGTAGGACATCACTCCATTGCCGATTTCGTTGTTATAGCCAATGGCGGCGAGTGCTGGATTGTGGGCATATCGTCGCGTCATTTCATCGGCAAGACGAACCAAGTGCTCCCGACAGGCCGGATCACTGATGTCATCCATATAGCGTTCGGCCGGCTGCACGGTCGCGCCTAGTTCGTTGACCATGTTCACTGATGGATACTTATGGTGAAGCCAGATTGCCGCAGGCGACCCGCCGATGTCGAGGATCACTTTTATCCCGGCCTGGTTCATCTGCTCGAGAATGCTGTCGAACCACGCGAATTCGAAATGGCCCTCCGACGGCTCAAAGGCGTCCCAGGAAAGGTCGCCCATCCGGACCAGGGTGAATCCCGCCTGCCGCATCAGCGCAATATCTTGACCGATTTGTTCCCGTGAGCGATCCACGGGCTGATAGCAGGTCCCCACAAACAGTTGTCCCTTTCCAGGCCAATCTGGATGTTGGTCCGCACTCTGTCCAAAGCTGAGAGCGCCACTCAGGCACAACACTGCAGCAGTGAGGGTTCGTTGCAAGGTCGTATCCTTTACTGAAAGACAAGTTCTTGTTCTTTCCACGAGAAAACTCAGCCTCAGATCGCAAGTATTCGGAACGAAAATGCATATTTACACGGCGGAACGTTGGGTACCTCAATCTCGAGGCCTTCAGTTCGCCGCGACCACTTGAGCTGGGATTTCGCGCCGAGCAGTTCGACTTTCCCAATTTTGCGAGGGTAGTTTGTTGAATTTTCTGCGAGAGACTTGATGAGTAATTTCCCGTTCGCTGGCCATCCCAATGCGATGGCGTACAGTGCTTCACCCGTCGTGGTGAACCGGATGTCTGCAGGGTCGGGCTTGATCTGCGGCAACTGATACGCCACGATCTTCCTGACTTCTGTCGACGGGCCTTCGCCGTAAATCTTCCACGGGCGCGTACCCTTAATCGCTTCGCTATTCACCTGCTGCCATTCAGCAAGTTCATTCAGGAAAGAAACCTCGTCGCTATCCGGCTCTCCATGACCCGGTAGCGGGATGCTTAGCAGGAGGTTTCCATTTTTGCTGACGATGTCTACGAAAAGGGGAATGATCGAAGAAGCTTTCTGGTAGGCATGTTTTTCAAGGAGGCTCCTGCGATAGTGCCAGTTTCCAATGCATGCTTCCGTTTGCCACGGTTTTTCCTGCAGTCCATCTGCCATGCCAAACTCGAAGTCGCGCGTCAGTGTGCCCCACACAGGCTCTGGAACTTCCTTGAGGTCAACCACTCCTTCCAGGCGGCCAGAATGCGTCTGCATGTTCTTGTTGTAGTAATAGGCCATGATTTGGGGCGCGAGGTCCGGAATGCCCAGCCATACCTTCAAATCCGGAGCCCATTGCCCACCCTCGTCGAAGACGAACTGGGCGCCGTCATCGAAATTCAGGATGTCGGGACTATAGCTGTCGATCACGTCCTGCACGCGCAGAAGGAACTGCTGCACGAACTCCGGACATGGCGTGTTCTTTGCATGGGGCTTGCCGTTAAGCATCTGCGGATCCATGCCCTCCCACCATTTTCCTTTACCGTCAGCGATTGTTTGCAGGCCGTCATAAGGAATCCCGGCAAGCATTCCGGCCGTATCGCTCTTGTAGCGAACCGGAAGAAACTCATCCCATGTGCGGTGCGGCGTTCCGTGATAGCTCACGCCAAAACGCAAACCATTGGACCGAGCAATCTGGGCCCACGTGCCGACGACGTCGCGCTTAGGACCAACGTTGACGCAGTTCCACGGCTGGTATTTCGAATTCCAGCAGTCAAAGTTGTCGTGGTGCGTAGCTAGAGCGACGAGGTAGTCGGCTCCGGCGCGCTTGTACAGTTTGATCAGTGCATCAGGCTCCCATTTGTCAGCTTTCCACAAATGACAAATGTCCTTGTATCCGAACTGCGATGGATGTCCGAAATGCGTTACGTGGTACTCATATTGAGCCGACCCCTGCATGTACATATTTCGCGCATACCAATCCCCTTGCTCGGGCACGCATTGCGGGCTCCAGTGGGCCCAGATTCCGAATTTCGCGTCACGAAACCAATCGGGGCAGCGGTACGACTTCAGAGATTCCCAAAATGGCGAGAATGGGCCATCTGGAACCTGACCGCGAAAGAAAGCCGATTGCCCGAAGGCTCGGGAGGCCGCAGTCAATCCAAGCGCGCATGCTCCACCCATCAAGAGTGATCGACGGTTCAAACGATTATGTACCTCCTTCCAGCTAATACCGGAGACTTTTGCTGTTTGCGCTTCTCAAGGGTCACCTCACCAAGCGCCATTACTGCGCATTGGCGGTTAGAACTCGCAGGAGCCTCTCATTCCGGCAGCATTACCTGCCCGTTGATCTCAAAGTTCCCGGTGGCCGATGCGACGCCGTTTCCGGGCTGAGCGCCGCCGATAGACATTGTGTATTTTCCCTGGGCGATAATGACGTCACCGTCCAGAGTCACCATGCTTAGGTCCCGCGGGCTCAGGTGAAAGTCGACTTTTTCTTTTGCGCCCGGTTCTAAATGAACGCGCTGGAAAGCGCGCAGTGCGCGGATTGGCGCGCCCGGGACATCGGGAAACCTGAGGTAAAGCTGCACTACTTCATCACCGGCAATTGTTCCGGTATTCGTGACAGTGACAGAAGCGTCCAGTGGGTCTCCCGCATTGACCGGCAAATTCGGCAGAGCGAGATCGCCGTAGCTAAAGGTCGTATAACTCAGGCCATATCCGAATTGCCACAGCGGATCGCCTTCGAAGTAGCGGTACGTGCGGCCTTTCATCGAATAGTTTTCGAAATGAGGCAGTTGGTGAACATCCTTGTAGAACGTAACCGGAAGGCGTCCTGCAGGATTATTTTTGCCGCTCAGGGTCTCAGCGATTGCTGCTCCGCCCTCCTCTCCTGAATACCAGGCTTCGAGAATGGCATTGGCGTGCGCCTTCTCCCAGTTCACGCTGAGCGCACTACCATTCATGAGCACGACAACGAGGGGCTTTCCCGTAGCAGCGACTGCCTGTACCAGGTCTTCTTCGGCTTTGGGCAGATCCAGAGTGGTTCGGTCTCCACCCGAAAATCCCGGCTGATCAACCGGCATCTCCTCGCCCTCCAGACCGGCTCGTGATTCCAACCACCGCCACGATTACGTCCGCATTCTTGGCAGCCGTAACGGCGGCGGGATCAGGGACATTGTTCTACCGCGGCCCATATCAGTTGCGCTTCATGCTTGCCCTCATCAAAACGGCTATAACTTACATCGAGTTTGACTGGATGCGCTTTCTCAAGGTGAATCTGGCCGAGATGGGTGTTATTTCCCCATCCTTCCGCCACAACCTTATCTTCCACCAAGACTCTTGCGAAGCCATCTGCCTTGATGCCGAGCACGTAGTCGCCAGTGGCAATCGGATTCAGCAAACCGCTCCATTGCACCGACAACGTTTTGATTGATTTTGCTTGTTCGGGCAGGTTGCTCTCAGTCAAGTTCACAACCGATTCAATCCGCGACGCGAGCGGGGTCGTTTTGGAGTCGAAACCCGGACGGGAGCCGTACTCCGCTTTGAGGCCGGGCGTGCCGTCGGGTGTGGTTAGCGCCGATGCCGGCACCGGGTCGCCATGGTTTGAGAGAAACTGAGTTCCAGGGACATAAGTGATCTTCGCCTGCGGAAACTCCGCTTTCATCCCTTCGAGCACGCTTACGGTGTGCGTCGGTGTGCCATTGTAATTTCCAAGCAGGACCGCAGTTTGGTCGGCAAGCGGCCCGACAACAGCGATGCGCTTTACAGTTTTGAGCGGCAGCACGCCATCGTTCTTCAACAAGACCATCGACTCATTCGCCATTTTGCGCGCGAGGGCGCGATGCTCTGCGCTATCGAGAATCTTCTCGTCGATCTTGCTATATGGAACCATCTCAGGCGGATCGAACATGCCAAGACGAATGCGCGCCGTGAAGAGGCGGATGAGCGCCGTGTCGACCGTGCCCTCCGGCAGATAGCCTTGTTGAACCGCGTCGATGTACGGGTGGTAATCGTGGTCGTCCGTCACTTTCGCGAAGTCGATGCACTCGTTGTCCATGCCACGGATGAGCGAGATCGCTGAGGCTTGCGGCTGGGTAGGGCGGTAGTGATGATCGCGAAAAATGTTCCGGACCGCATCGCAGTCAGACACCACATAGCCCCGGAAGTTCCATGCGCCGCGAAGCGTTTGCTGCAGGAGAAACTCGCTGGCGCAGGCGGGCTGCCCGTTGATGGCGTTGTATGCGCACATGACGGACCCCGCGTGCCCCTCGACAACCGCGGCGCGGAAGGCGGGCAAATAAGTGTCTAACTCGTCGTGCTTGCTGACGTCGACGTCGGTGAAATGGCGAGTCGACTCCGGACCGCTGTGCACGGCGAAATGCTTGGGCGTGGAGATCGCCCGGTAATAGCGAGCATCATCGCCCTGCAATCCGGTGACAAAGGCGACCGCCATGCGGGCGCTGAGGTATGGATCTTCGCCATATGTCTCTTGGCCTCTCCCCCAGCGCGGATCGCGAAAAATGTTGACGTTGGGCGACCAGAAATCGAGACCATGAAAAATCGGGAAGGTTCCCTTGCGTACGGCCTGAGCGTGAACGATTCGCGCTTCCATGCTGATAGCCGTAGCCATTTCGTGGATCCGGGGTGTATCGAAGGTCGCAGCGAGTCCGACAGGTTCCGGAAACTCCGTCGTGCCGTCAACTGCCACGCCGTGCAAAGCCTCGCTCCACCAGTCGTAAGCTGGGACATTCAGGCGCGGGATCGCGCGTGACTGGTTCACCAGTTGGGAAGCTTTCTCCTGGAGGGTCATGCGGTGCACCAGATCGGCCGCGCGCTCTTCCGGGGATAGCTTGGAATCCATGTATGGCAAGTTGGAGGTGTCTTGCGCGAAACTGGTAAGACTCAGTAGCGCCAAGGTAAGAAACGAGAAAAAGATTGTTATCGGATTGTTCATTTTGCCTGCCCGGCCTGAAAGAGTCTCGGAGCGAAGTCTTTCAAATCACGGCGCCACGTCTGCCACTCATGATCGGTTCCGGGTGATTCGTAGAAGACGTGTTGAATGTTACGCTTCGAGAAGCGACGCGTGCAGTCTCTGAAGTCCGGCCCGCATTCTTTCCGGCTCCTGTGTCCCGACGCCTAGCCATAGCAAATGCACCTTCTTGCGCGAATGCGGTCGGGTCAGCGAATACTCCGTTGTAATCGGTCTTCGGATCGAGTTTCCGATCTCCCGAGCACGAGCATTCCTCCTGCTCCACTGAATCCGCCAATGTACGAGAAAAGATCCAGATGGTTCGAGCGTGATCTGGAACGTCTGCATGCCTCCCATGGACAGGCCAGCCATCGCGCGATGATCGCGATCGGATAGTGTGCGGAAGGTTGAATCAATGTAGGGAATCAGAGCCTGCGTCACATCGTCTTCGAATGCCGCTGCCATTTCCTGCATCGCCTTCAACATTTCAGGAGACCCAAACGGCTTTGCGAACAAATCGACAGGCGCCTCGCCGGCGCGGTGCGCGTAGCCGTAGGCCATCACGACGATCATCGGCTTGCAGCTCTTGGCCGCGATCAGGTTGTCGAGGATGAAATTCGCATTGCCTTGACGCATCCAGCCGGTCTCGTCTTCACCGGCGCCGTGTTGCAGATAGAGCACCGGATAGCGCTCTTCGTCTGCGTATCGTAGTTCGGCGGCAGATAGACCAGTGCGTGCCGCCAGCTACCCGTTACCTTCGAGTTGTACCAGACTTCGCGAACTGCGCCGTGCGGCACATCTTGAATCGAATAATAGGTCGAGCCCGGCTCCGGAACCTCGACGCCACTCGCTTCCTTGGTTCCACCAAAGAAGGCATGAGTGTTGAGGTCGCTGACTTCCATGCCATCGATGATGAGCGTGTAGTAGTGAAAGCCGGGAACGAGCGGTGGAGTTGTGACGGTCCAGTATCCGTCCTGCTGTTTCTCCATGTCCACTTTCGGCCCGCTCCAGAAATTCAATCTGACCTTCGTGGCGTCGGGAGCCTTCACGCGAATCTGTACTCTCCCGGCGCTGTCAACTCGCGGATACTCCGCTCCCCAGACATTCGTCGTAGCGGGCTGAAAACCGCCTGACTCCTGTGCCCAACAAAAACTCGATAGATAAGAAGATCAGTATTGCGAATCGCCGCATGTGTTTTCTCCTTCGTTGCCATCGAATGTCAACCATAGCGCCGGCGGGCGATAAGCCTACCGTTAGCTTCAGACTTGCAGTTCGCCGGATCCGGCTGGCGTCACTGCTCAACTGAGACGACGGTTACAGACTTAGGCTCCAGTTTCAGAGTCAGCTTGCCGCCCTGAACCTTCGCTGAGATCGGCCTCGGCACGACTGTGTTAGCTGCGTCGAAGGTGTTGACACTGTCCACCTTGGGTGCGGTCAGAGTTTCTCCGGTCGCTGATTTGGCTGCGATACCACCCAGACCTGCCTCGATTTCGACCGGTTCGTTGGGATCGAGATTGGTAATCTCCAGCCACAACTTGCCGTTCGCGTCTTTCGCTGCGATCGCGTCCACGCGCGGCAAGGCCACGTCCCCATGTGTGTACCAACCGGCGTCAAAAGTCACCGGTACGAACGTGGCGTCCTGGAACGGCACATACATTTTGAAGACGTAATAGGTTGGAGTCAGGACCATCTTCTCTTTGTCTGTGATGATCATTGCCTGCAGCACATTGATCATCTGCGCGATGTTAGCGCCGCGTACGCGGTCGGCATGACGTGCGAAGATATTGAGGTTCAGGGCCGCGAGAATGGCGTCGCGCAGGCTGTTCTGCTGGACCAGGAACCCCGGATTGCTGCCCGGCAACGGCGCGTACCAGCCTCCCCATTCGTCAACCATGAGCGCTACCTTCTTGTCCGGGTCATACTTGTCCATGATTGCCGAATGCTTGCTGATAAGACCGTCCATCTCCAAAGTGAACTTGAGGATTTGACTGTACTCGGTTTCACCAAACCCCACGGACGTATAGGAAGGTGGCCAGTGCACCACCGTGTAGTTGTGCATGGAAAGGCCGTTGATGTCCCAGCTCCACGTGTGCTGCTGATAGGCCTTCATGACGGTTTCCGTCCAATCGGTCCATCGCGGGCCGTCGCCGCCCGGACCCACGGCGATCTTCAGCATCTGCTGCTTGTCCTGTTGCGCGGGATTGAAGTTCCTTACGAAGCGGCTGTAGATCTTCATCTGGCTAACGTAGTAGTCGGGCGTCATGTTGCCGCCACAGTCCCAGCTTTCGTTACCGATGCCGAGCAAGGCGACTTTGTATGGAGCTGGATGCCCGTTGGCGGCACGTTCTTTTACCAGCGTCGTCGGTGCTGCGGCCGTCATGTATTCCAGCCACTCGGCCGCCTCCTGGGGAGTCCCGGAACCGACATTGACGGAGACATACGCTTCCGCCCCGATCTGATCGATGAAGTCCATGAACTCATGCGTTCCAAACGTGTTCGCCTCAGTCACTCCGCCCCAGTTGGGGTTGAGAGTCACTGATCGTTGAGGGCCGATGCTCTTGCGCCAGTGATATTCATCGGCGAAGCAGCCACCGGGCCAACGAACGTTCGGCACCTTGATCGCTTTCAGGGCGCCAACAACATCGTTGCGAATCCCGCGCGTATTCGGGATCTTGGAATCGGGCCCGACCCAAATGCCTTCGTAAATGCCGTGTCCGAGATGCTCTGCGAACTGCCCGAAAATGTTACGGTCGATCTTCGCGCCGGTTTTGGATAGGTCAATCGACAATTCAACTTTCTGGGCAGCCATCACCGGCGCAGTGATAGCCATAACGATCAGCGTGAAGCCGACAAGAAGTGAACGCATAAGAAGCGATGTCCTTTGAAGCAGAAGTAATAACTTAACGGCATTCGAAGTTGGCTGCGTCTTCCGTGTCTCCTTGCCCCTTGTAGTGAGCGTGCTTCGGATAAGCACACAGCGGCCGGCTGCGCCCAGGAAAGGCTTTGCCAGTCGCGATCACTGACATCGGCGCCGTTCCCTTCTCGACCCAGTTGACGATCGCGCCCAACAAATCGAACTGATCCAGCGCCTGCCCTCCGCCACAGTGGCTCATTCCTGGAACGAAATAGAACTGACTCCAATTGGACACGGCTTCGAGGCCCCCGTTGGCAACTGCCATATCCTTGTAATAGCCGAACGTATCGAGCGGCGAAAACCATGGGTCGCTATCGCCGTGGTAGAAGATCAGTTTTCCTCCGTGTGCGGAGAAGGTCGTCAAGTTGGTGGACATTGAGTCCACGAGCGGCTGGATGGCCGCCAGAGCTTCCTTATCAACATCCATCGTCATGTCAGTCGTCGCAGGTCCGAAAATACCGGGTCCGGGTGAGAGCAATCCCCGGAACGGCGGACCGTTCGTGATGCCCGTGTCGTAAAGGAAGCCGGCATAGACTTGGGTTCCACTCGAGGTCTTCGGCCCGCCGAGGGCCTTCTTGATGGCGGCAGCTTTTTCCGGAGCCAAACAGGAGTCGTTCTTTTCGCCCTTGCACGCCAACGTCTCGGGATCGAAATCACATGCGAGAGGATCGGAGATCAAGCCGTCGGCAAGACCGTCTTTGGCATCGCACTTCTTCATGAGGGCATCTTTGATCAGCTTGCGGTCGTTGTCAGTAATGGCTTGCTCGATGATTGGTTTTCCATTCGCATCTTTCGGAGCAATTTGGTTGAAGGCAATGGGAATCCATCTGCCGATCGCGAGATTGGAAAGCCCGGTGCGCATGGCGGGATCGCCGGAGATGATGCCATTGAACACTGTGGGATAGCGCTGCGAAAGAATCATCCCTTCGCGGCCGCCCGTCGAACAGCCTGAGAAATACGAAAAGGCTGCTGGCTTGCCGTAGTGTTGCGCGATGAGTTGTTTCGCCAGCGCAGCGACCTCAGCATTTGCGAGATAAGCAAAATCCAGATACGCCTGCTGATCTCTCATGAAACCGAAATCAAATCCTGGACGGTGGCTCTTATGACCGGTGTCCGTACTCGCAACCGCGAATCCGCGCATGAGTCCAGGCGTGTCTCCCGCGGCATTTAACCCAAGTGGCGCAATCACAACACCGTTGCTGCCGCCTCCACCTTGCATCAGGAAGTCGCCATTCCATTTGTCGGGCATCGCCAGTGCAAAGGTGATTCCAAATTCCTCGCCGCCAACTCCAGTCCGCCGATTCATGACTCCCTCGATACGGCAATATGCAGGAAGAGGGGCGCTGCGACTTTGGTTCCAGGGAATCGGCTCGGTGCTTCCAGCGTCGACATGAGCGGCCTTAGTGATCTCGACGCCTGGAACCTTGGCGTCCATCAGACTGGTGCATGAGTCCTTCTCTTCGGCGAACGCAGACGCAGCGAACGCAACTACAAGAAAGAATATTGCGCACAAGGTTTCCGAACGCATTCGTATCTCCTCAGTGAATGTCAGGCGCACAGAAAATCGTTAAGCGGTTCCGCCTACTTGCCGATCACGACCACCGTTGCTTTGTCCAGTTCACTCGATGCTGCGCCGCCGTCGTGCGTCAGTTGATGTGCGGCCTCGTCCCACGTCAAAGTTGTGATTGAGCCGCCACCCTTCTCGTAGGCGTAGGTCTTTCCGTCATCCTCAAAAAGGGTAAAGCTGCCGTTTGCTCCCGGATACACGCGCACGGACCCAATTCTCTGCTTCTCCTGCGTGCTATCCACATCCGACCCGAGCGGCACAATGCTTCCCGCCCTCACGAACAGTGGCAATGTATCAATCGGAGCGTCGGCCACAATGGTCTGTCCACCATGCAACCGCTCATTCGTCCAATAGTTGTACCAGTCACAACCTGCCGGAAGATACACGGTGCGGTGGGTCGCGCCCTGCTCGGTCACCGGCGCCACCAGGAACGCCGGTCCATACATATATTCATCCGGAATGTCCGCAACCTTCGGGTCGGCCGGAAAGTCCATGAACAGCGCCCGCATATATGGAGCGCCGGTCTGGTAGCTGCGATAGGCTAACGAATAGGTGTAGGGCAGAAGTTGGTAGCGCAGTTTCAGATACTTCGCCAGAATCGGCTCCGCCTGCTTGCCGTACGACCATACTTCGTTGTGAGCTCTCTCTCCATGCGCCCGCATGATCGGCTGAAAAGCGCCCCATTCAAACCACCGCACAAACAGTTCGGGATAGTCCTCATAGTTCGCAATCGTGTCGCGTGCATCCGATCCATCGATCAGCGGCTTGTGCTCGGCGCGGTAGTCTGCGGGAATTGTCGGCGAGAAGAACCCTGCGATATCCGTGTCCCAGTACGGTAGTCCGGTCGCGGCAAAATTCAGCCCCGCCGGAATCGAGCGCTTCAGCATGTCCCAGGTCGAAACAATGTCGCTCGACCAGAACACTGTGCCATTGCGCTGCGCCCCGAGGTACGCAGCCCGTCAGTCCGGTCGCCGCAAAATTCAGCCCCGCCGGAATCGAGCGCTTCAGCATGTCCCACGTCGAAACAATGTCGCTCGACCAGAACACCGTGCCGTTGCGCTGCGCCCCCAGGTACGCCGCCCGCGCCAGGATCATCACCCTGCTGGCTGTCTCCGAAATCCCGCCGGAAGCCTTCGTACACCGATGCGGTGTGAAACAGCGGATACACGTTGTAGAAGCGTATGCCCGAACCAATCGAGAACATGTCTCCCGCTGGGTCGATATCCGGCTCGGTTTCATCCAGCCATAGATAATCGAATCCGTAAGGGTTTACGTATCGGTCGCGAATCTTCTCCCACCACCACTTCGCCGCCTCAGGATTCGTTGTATCGAGATTCGGCCCGATGACTTCCTTCGCCCATCCCGGATCGGGTGTTCCGTCGGGCTTATGGATCAGCCACCCGTTCTTTTGCAGCATGTCGTAGAACTGCGTGCCGCGCGAAAAGTGCGGCCACACGCTCAACAGCGTATTTACGCCCATTCCATGCAGCTCGCGATTCATCCTTGCGGGATCGGGCCACCGCTTCGGGTCGAGATCCAGTTCTCCCTGCTTTGTCATATTCAGGAAGTCCACGACGAGCACATCCAGCGGCAACTTCTTCTGCCGATATTGCTTGGCCACATCCAGAATCTGTTCCTGGGTTGGATAAATCGCCTTGCTCTGGATGTATCCGTATGCCGCCTTCGGCAGCATGTGCGTTACGCCGGTCAGCAGACGGTAGCCCTCGTAGATCTCGTCACTCGTGTCCCCTGCAATCACGAAATACGAAACACGGTCTCCGACCTCCGACGACCACGTATTTCGTCCATTGAAGCCAAGATCCACTGTCGTTTTGGAAGGGTTATCCCATACCAGCCCGTAGCCGCCGCTGGAGACCACGAACGGCACGCAAACGTCCTCGCCACCAGTCGCCGCGTAGTCATGCCAGCAGCGGATCTCGTGATCCCGCAGGTCCATCCAGCCCTTTTGCTGCTGGCCCAGCCCGTAGTAGTGCTCGTCCGCAGGGCGAGTCGAAGGTAGCCGCAACCGAGTAGCCCTTCGCGCCGACGTCCTGCTGAGCAACGTCCGCGCGCTCGGGTGACATGGTCCAGGTGCGCATGTGCAGCAATGTCTTGCCCGCCGACGTTGTCACCAGAAGCGCATCGTTGTACGGACCTTGCCCGCCACCTCCGCCAAAATAGACTTCGCGCAGTTGACGATTCAACGCGTCCAGCGGCATCGGCTGCGGCAGTTTCTCAGCTGGAAGATTCCCCGGCGCCAAACGCACCACCATCCGTGGCGATCGGAACACATCGCCGCCATCAGCGTCATGCTCGTGTGTCCATCCCTCCGTTGACGGCATTGCCACAAACCCGTATCCCGGAGCGCCGGTCGCCGTAGCCTTGTCGTTGCTCATCGTTACACGCAAAATGTTCGGAGCGTACGGTACCAGGGAGATCACTCGACCATTCCGCTCCACCACGACCGGGCTACCTTGTGCGAACGCAATGCCCGCTAACGATACGGTCAGCAGGACGCACCCGAGTTGGCGGGTCGGCAACCTCCAGGCGGAACGACTCAACCTCAACTCGCCTCCCCCGCTTCTCCACCGAACCATCAGAATCTTCATTTCTCCCTTCCTGTCAGCTTCGCTTCTCCTCAGGGGAAAGCAATCCTCTTCCTTGCGGCCTGGACAGACTTCCAAAAGTCACGCATCAGGAGGAACACGACCCTATCCGGAAATCAAGCAAGCCATGCGTGTTCTTGGGAACTCAACATTCAACGAGCCCTTTGACGTCGTGGCCTTGACGCCGAGGTCAACGGGGTAGAGCACCGTAGAATCGGGCATCGTCCAAGGCACATCCGTCTTCGCCGGACCATCGATTCTCCAGATTGCAAGTAGAGTCCGGCTCTGCGACCGCATTCCTAAAGCGACTGGTTTCTGCGAGTCGGTCACATCCGGAAGTCCCAGCGGATAGAAGGGGAGTGCGTCGGGAATACTCTTACGAAGGAGATCCTTATAGATTCGGATGCCTTCTGCCACCTGGGCCCGAGCTTGCGGTGAAAGTGAGTCGAGATGTCCACTCTGATGAATGCGGCACATCATCGCTGTAACCATGTTGAAGCTGGCTTGATCAGCGTCGGAATTCGTTAGGGGATACGACCAGACTGCAAGTTGCTCGGGCAAGACGGCTGCCGACGCACCCACCAAAATCGCAGGCAGCTTTAGATAATTTTCCTGATCGGTCATGGACTGTAAGCTGAAGGCGACTGAGCATCGCGTAGTCCATACGTCCGCCGCCGCTGCCGCAGTTCTCAATGACCAAGTTGGGATAGCGGCTGCAGAAGGTTATCGAGCCACGCGATGTGGGCACGATTGTGCTCAAGTAGGCCCTGCCCGAAGCTGTCAGCCGAGAGTTCGGTTCCTTGCAGCGAATCGACGTTGTAATCCATCTTGATGTAGCCGACGCCGTACTCATTTACGAGTCTCGCAATCACTTGATCGAGATAGGCGCGCACTTCCAGGTTTCGGAAGTCCAGCAGATATCGTGAATTCTTCAGCACTCTCTTGCCGTGACGCACAAAAAACCAGTTGTCAGGCTTCTGGGCCAGCAGCGACTTTGCTCCAGCCACTTCCGGCTCGAGCCACAATCCTGGAATCATTCCATTTCGCTTGATCTGATCGAGCACGAATTTAAGTCCGCGCGGCCATCGACTCGAAGATGGTTGCCACGAGCCTATAGTTGGGCTCCAGTCCTCTTTGATATCCGCGTACCATCCCGCATCGATTACAAAGTATTCGCAACCAGCCTTTGCGGCGGCGGCAATGAGAGGCAATTCCTTCTCCTCTGTAGGGTCACCCCAGAGGCAATTCATGTAGTCGTTGAAAATCACCGGACATCGCGAATTGTTCTCGCGCAGTTTCTCGCAGGCGACGCGCCGATACCGGGTCAACGCCCCGACCGCCTCCGCGAACCCACCCTGCACACATCCAACCGCGACAGGAACGGTTTCATAGGTTTCTCCAGGTTTCAAACTCTTCCACGCTGCAGAGTGTAAATCGTCGGGGCCTCCGAGATAGGCGTAGACGTCGTCGGCGTTATTATCGCGCGCAGAGACGTTGGAGAGTTCCCAATACCACGACCCGTTGTGTTCAATCTGCCAGAACCAGGTGAGCCCCAGCGGTAGGTTCTCGACCATGGCCATGGGTAAATACCGCTCGGTCGACCAACTGCCGACGCTTCCTGCCTGTGCTTCCGACCAGCTTGTCCGCTCGTTTTCGACAAAGCCCATCTCCGATGGCCGGAGCGTATGCCATTGGCCTTCCGCCATCCAGCTATTCAGAGCAACGTGGATGCGGAGTTCACGGTCATAATTCTGTGGATCAGCAAGTCCGTGGAGCATCGCCGAACTTAAGAACTCGATCCCAACCGGGGAAGTCCCGTGGTTGGTGACGCGTGAATAGCGGCGAACGACGGGAACACCATTAAAGGCCTCATAGACAGATTCCACGGTTAGCCGCAAGGCAGGGTCTGTGTGGATGCAGATTAGGCGCTTGCCTTGGCGTGTCGACTCCTCTCGCCTTTGCGCAAACAGCAAGCGGGCACCGGGCTGTCCGACGCCGGATTTCATGCCCTGATCAGGGGAGTTTTCGCCGCTGCATTGCAGCGCAACTTCGACGCCGGAGGAATTGTCGGCTGCGGTTCCCGAAACCCCTACTGGAACCAGACGCTTTTGGCGCAATCTTCCCGCGATTATGTCGAAAGAGAAAATAAGATCATTCGTTTTCCAGGCAAAGGGCTCGGGAACATTTGAAGCAGGCAAGGAACGAGAGATGCGCGGCAAGAGAGCGCCAAAGGCCACGACTCCACTGGACGCGAGAAAGGTTCTACGATCCATGCAGATGACCCCTCGTCAGTTAACAGTTTTGGAATGCATCAGTATCGTTAACTGTAACGAATCGACAGCAGGATAACAGATGCTTCCAAGATTCTGCTGTCCCTGAAAAAACTTCCTACCACACGGCTGTGGTCAGGAAATGAGGACGCAAGAGGGCAAGGCCCATTTCAGATTGAGTATTGACCGGACAGCGTAGCCCGAGCGCCTGACTTCGAAGACGCAGGTTTGGCAGCACGACGCTGAGTCGACCGGCGTACAACAAGTTCTGGCTGTAGGACCACGGTTTCGGGCCTAAGCGGTGTTTTCGAGCTGAGAATCCTGAGGGTAATGGACGCAGCTTGCTCTCCAATCTGTCGGCTATGCTGGTCGATGCTGGAGAGTGGAACGCGCAGAGAATCGTCGTAGTGAAGATTGCCGCAACCAATCACCGCGATGTCGTCGGGAATGCGTAAGCCGTGATCGAGAGCATAATTCATGGCGCCCATCGCGAGCGGATCGTTGAAGCAGAACACCCCGTCGGGTCTTGGCTTAAGACTCAAGAGTTGGCTCATCGCCTCAGCCCCGCGTTGTTTCGTTCCCACATCCCCCTTGCGTTCGGTGATGATGTGATCGTCAATTACTTTCAATCCGGCCTGCGCCAGTGCTCGCTTGTATCCTTCCATGCGGCGGATGCTAGGACTGGTTTCGGGCCCACGAATATGGGCGATTCTCTTGCATCCGATATCGATCAAGTGCCGGGTAGCCAGCATGCCGACGGCTTCATCGTCCACCCCGACAAAGTTCGCGGAGAGGCCGGGCAGGCTTCGGTCGATTAAGACATACGGCGTTTTCTGATTTTCGATTCGGAAGAAGAGGTCCACGGTCGGCCGACACGTGGCAATGACCAAGGCGTCGAGCCGTCGGGCCAGCAGTTGACCGATCTCCTGTTCCTCAAGATCCGGATCTTCCTCAGAGGACGAAACAATCAGATAGTAGCCGCTTTTTCTCAAGACCTCGGAAATCGACTTGGCAATTTCGGCAAAGAAGGGATGCAGCAGATCCGGGACAACCAACCCGATGAGATAGCTGCGTCCCGTGACCAGACTGCGAGCCGCCAGATTGGGGCGATAATCCAGCTCTTTGACGCGGGCGAGAACGCGTTCGCGGGTTTCATCGCCGACATCGGGATGATTACGCAGGACTTTTGAGATCGTAACGACGGATACGCCAAGATCCCTGGCGATATCTTTCATCCGTGTGCTCATAGTAGAAGGCAGTATACCGAAGGACCAATCATCTGGCCGTACAGATTGTTGACAGCGATTACTTTACCGATTATTGTGTCTAGTTTGCAGTGCAGTCGGAGGCAGCTTCGGACCGCTGATCAACGATTAAGGGGTGAAGAAACCGTGGAAAAGGACCTGGGCAATATGAACCAGAGTGACCTGATGGTCATCACGGGCGCCGGCGGTTTTATTGCCGGCAACCTTGTGCGTCTATTTCAAAAAGAAAGGCTTTGCCAACATTCGGGCGGTGGACAAGAAACCGCTATACGACTGGTACTTGCGCGTTCCTGGAGTCGAGCATCTCTGTCTCGACGTGAGTGACGAGGCCAATTGCCACCGGGTCTGCGAAGGGGCCAAAGAAGTTTACAATCTCGCCGCGGACATGGGTGGTATGGGCTTCATCGAACGCTTTCGAGTCGAGTGTCTGCGCTCGGTGCTGATCAACACGCACATGACCGAGGCGGCATACAAGGCGGGTGCGGACCGGTATTTCTTCTCGAGTTCGGCGTGCGCCTACAACACGTCGCTGCAGAGCGACCCCAACGTTCGCGCCTTGAAGGAAGCGGATGCTTATCCGGCGCTGGCAGAACGTGGTTATGGGTGGGAGAAGTTGTTTTCCGAAATGGTGTGTCAGGAATACTGGCATGAGCGGGGGATGAAAACGTTTGTGGCGCGCTTCCACAATGTCTATGGGCCGCATGGCACGTGGGACGGCGGCCGCGAAAAAGCCCCGGCAGCGATTTGCCGCAAGATGATCGAGGCCATCGACAAGAACGACTTCCGAATCACGATCTGGGGTGACGGCAAGCAGACGCGCAGTTTTATGTATGTTGACGACTGCGTGCAAGGCATTGACAAGATCATGCATTGCGATGATCTGATCGCGACACCGATTAACCTTGGTTCGAGCGAACTCGTGTCCATCGATACCTTGGTCAGCAAGGTTGAGAAGATTGCAGACAGGAAATTGAAGCGCAGCTACGATCTTAATGCTCCGCGAGGCGTTGCCGGCCGCAATTCGGACAATACCTTCATCAAGAAAGTCCTCGGCTGGGAACCTGACACGCCATTGGATAAAGGGCTTGAGACAACTTACGGATGGATCAAAGACCAATACGAGCGCCGCAAGGCCGGCGAGCACGTGGGCATCGGCTGACGGACATGAAGGGTCGCTCCTGGTTCAATAAGGCGTTCGGTTCCATTCCCAACCGGCTCCAGCTTGCGGGCGGTTGGATTGATCAGCCGTTTGTCTCGCAGCTGAATCCTCATCCGCCCGGGGCCATGGTCGTAGTCCAGATCGAATCGAATTTCCGGCCGATGGATCGCTCAGGACTCGCCAGCGGTACGCGAGCAGTGGCGCATCGTTTGTGGAAAGGAAAGCCGCCCAGGCGTCCGCTCGACGGACTCGTGCGCGAGCTGTACGAAGCGGAGAACAAAGGCAAGGCGGAGCCAAGCGGTTCGCAGGACATGATCGGCCTGATTTATCCCGGTGTGAACCGGCTGGACTACGATTATGCGGCGAACGGCGGTGTCTTTCCGACGCACATTGAATCCCTCACATCTGCGAGGCATGCTCGCTGGCTGGAGAAGGTGCTCTACCTGTTGCCCATCGAACCGCGGCCGCTGGGCTACAACCCGCTTGGCGTAAAGCAACTGGAACCCAAATGGGTGGCGCGCCTCGGGCGCAGCGGCATGGATTGCTTCGACGCGATTAAGAAGATGGACGCCGATGCGCTCGGTACGTCGCTCAACGAAACGATGCGATGTTGGGAAAAGCTGTTGCCGCACGTCATCGCTCACCCATTGATCAAGATTGATCTGAAGGCAATTCTGCGGATTTACCAACGCGGGTTTCCTGGCGCAATGTTCTCCGGCTGCGGCGGAGGGTATCTGATTGTCGTTTCCGAAAAGCCTGTTCCGGGGGCATTTCAGGTCAACGTTCGCACCACGGACAAAAACCGCCCTTGATCCAGTCGCCAGCACAAGTCGTGGCCAGTGGGGGATTTGACGATATCACGTCGCGTGATGTTCGCTTTCTCGAGGAAGCCGCGAAACTCGGTGAACTCACGGTGTTGCTTTGGCCAGATGCAGTCGTGGAACAAGTCACGGGCGGTCCGCCGAAGTTCCCCCTCGCAGAAAGAAGCTACTTTCTAAATGCCGTGCGTTATGTCAGCAAGGTGGCAACAGCAGATTCGTTCGCCGACTACGATTCTTTGCCGAGAACTTTGTGCGTCGATGTTTGGGCAGACTGCCGACCGACGACAAGTCCTGCGCGTGAGGCGTATGCGCGAGAGAACAAGATCGTCTACCGCTGTTTTTCGTGCGAGAGCCTCAAGGAGTTTCCGGACGTGCCGCCCACTCCGTACGCATCCGGGAGAAGAAAAGTGGTTGTCACAGGCTGTTACGATTGGCTTCACTCCGGCCATGTGCGTTTCTTCGAAGAAGTGAGCAGCTATGGCGACCTTTACGCCATCGTCGGTCACGACGCGAACATCCGACTGCTCAAGGGCGACAGGACATCCGCTGTTGCCGCAAGAAGAACGCCGTTATATGGTTGGCTCGATCAAGTACGTAAGGAATGCGTTGATTTCCAGCGGCGATGGCTGGCTGGATGCCGATCCGGAAATCCGCCAGTTGAAGCCTGACATCTACGCCGTGAACGAAGATGGTGACGTTGGCGGCAAGCGGGACTATTGCGCGGCGCTCGGGATCGAGTATCTCGTCCTCAAGCGGATTCCGGCACCGGGCTTGCCCAAGCGAACCAGCACCGATTTGCGCGGCTTTTAAATTCGCTCAAGGCTTTGTCATGATCAAGACTGGAATATTGAACCCTCAGATCAACTCTCTGATCAGCCGCGTGCGCCACACCAACACGTTGGTTATTGCCGATCGCGGCTTTCCATTTTGGCCGGAAATTGAGACGGTGGATATTTCGCTCGTCGATGATGTGCCGACCGTAGTGCAGGTTCTCCAAGCGCTTCACTCTAATTTCGTTATCGGCAGAGCATGGATGGCGCGGGAGTTCATCAAGTCCAACGAGCCCTAGGACCCGTTCGGCATTTGCGCGAGGCTCTGCACGGCATTGCAGTGAAGTATGAGCCTCATGTGCAGTTCAAACGGCGGGTGCCGCTGGCCATCGGTTTGATCCGCACCGGCGACACGATCCAGTACGCAAACATCATTTTGGAGAGCGCGTAGGAATCCTACGGGCGGCATGATCCGGATGTGCTGGTTGGATACATGGTTCTGATCCGAAGGGGAACTGCATTGTCCAAACGAAAGTCAACACGATGAACACTTCCACGAGCCCATCAACGAGCCCCAGCCGGTCTAGCCAGGACGCAAGGCGGCATGTTTCGCACCGCCGATGGCAGGAACTTTGCCGTCCCCTTTGTTCTGATCACCTCCCTCTTCTTGCTGTGGGGCTTCTGCAACGGGATGATTGACATCCTGAACAAGCACTTCCAGGACACACTGCGGATTAACAAGGAACAGTCAGGTCTGGTGCAGGCGGCCAACTATCTTGCCTACTTCCTGATGGCCATTCCGGCTGGTTTGATCGCCAAACGGTTCGGCTATAAAGGCGGCATTCTTGTCGGGTTGACGTTAATTGCCGGCGGCGCGTTCTGGTTCATTCCTGCCGTCCACATCGGCACTTATTGGGCGTTTCTCCTCGGCTTGTTTGTCATCGCCGCAGGAATGACGTGCCTGGAAACCATTGCCAATCCTTACGCAACGGTACTCGGACCGCCCGAAAGCGGGCCAACACGCATCAACATCGCCCAGACGACCAATGGCCTGGGCTGGATTCTGGGGCCGATCGTCGGTGGGTATTTTGTGTTTTCCGGAACTGACGGAGCCGGCGCCAATGCCGGTCTTACGACTCCCTACGTCGGCATCGGCGTATTTGTGGTTTTGCTACTGGTCATTTTTGCTGTCTCAAACGTGCCGGACTTGCACGCCGAAGATGAGAGCCGCAGAGCTGCGTCCGGGAACAACCGGCTCAACCCCACGGGTGGGCAACAGGCCGGAATCGCCATCGTTTTGGCGGCGGTCTGCGGGTTGCTGTACTTCTTCATCGCCCCAATCCTCCAACTGTTGTGGACTCTCCTCCAGATGAACGAGGCATTATTCCAGCCGGTGAAATACGGACTGCTGGTCGTCGCCTATGTTGCCGCCTTCCTCGTGGTCTCCAGGAATTGGGACTTGTTCCGGCGTAAACACTTCACCCTGGGCGTGGCCGCGCAGTTTCTCTATGTAGCGGCGCAAACCGGAATCTTCAGTTTCTTCGTCAACTACGTTCTGGAGAATGATCCGGGGGTGACTCGCCTGCAAGCCTCGCGGTGGCTGGGCGCCGTGGGGTTCGTCCTGTTCATGGTAGGGCGTCTGTGCGGGAGCGCAGTAATCAGCCAATTCAAGCCGGAGCGCGTGCTCACGGCCTATTCCGTAATGAACGTGGTGCTGGTCGCAATCACCATGGGCGGCGGCAAAACGGGAATGTATGCGATGTTCGCTTCATTTTTCTTTATGTCAGTAGGATTCCCGACCATCTTTGCCCTCGGCATCCGCGGGCTGGGCGAGCATACCAAGTTTGGCTCATCGCTAATTGTGATGTCCATTGTCGGGGGCGCAATTACGCCGCCCTTCATGGGCCACATCGCAGACCAGCATTCCATGCGCATCGGCTTCGTGGTGCCGCTTGTCTGTTTTGTGTTTGTGGCTCTTTACGGCGCCATCTGGGCAAAGCTCAGCAGACAGGACGCAACTGCTGTTGCCGATGCCTCTTAGGTTCAAGCCGTCAGTTCGATTTCGACGGCAATGTTTCCGACGGAGAAAACACTATGTCTCACCATTCTCTTTTCCAATCGCTGTCCATCCGTGGACTTGCCGTTGTTGTGCTTGGTATATCCACGTTTCCCTGCCTCCACGCCCAGAACTCTACGGCCCCAACCGCCTCGGAAGATCCCGCAGTGATTGATCAGGCGTGGCAGAAGGCCAGCAGCAAATATGATTCTGCGCGCGCGGCCCTGCTGAAGGACGTCGACAGCGTCAACGCCCAGGGGCCCTTCCGGGCGGACTGGGAATCGCTGCAGAAGTTTGAAGCGCCCGATTGGTACCGGGACGCGAAGTTCGGCATCTTCATTCACTGGGGAGTTTATTCCGTCCCAGCCTTCGGCAGCGAATGGTATCCACGCCAGATGTACCAGACCGGATCTCTTGAGTTTAAGCACCACATTGCAACCTATGGCCCGCAGGACAAGTTTGGGTACAAGGACTTCGTCCCCAAGTTCAAAGCGGAGCGCTATGATCCGGCCGCATGGGCTGAGTTATTCAAGAAGGCGGGCGCGAAGTACGTGGTGCCGGTGGCAGAGCACCATGATGGCTTTGCCATGTATGACAGCGGCGTGAGCGACTGGACTGCTGCCAAAATGGGGCCGCACCGCGATCTGATTGGCGATTTAGCCAAGGCGGTGCGGGCAGCGGGGTTGCATTTCGGCGTGTCGTCGCATCGCGTGGAGCACAATTTCTTCCTTGGCGTTGGCCGCACCTTCTCGTCCGACGTTAACGATCCGGAATATGCCGCCTTCTACGGCCCTGCGCACAACTGGCTGAACAACAAGTGGGGAACTCCCCTCGACGGAGACTTCACCTATGTTTCACAAGCGTGGGCCAACGATTGGCTGGCGCGGAGCACGGAACTGGTCGAGAAATATCATCCCGATATCGTGTACTTCGACTGGTGGATCGGGCAGGCTTCGATCCGTGCGAATCTCACCCGCTTTGCCGCGTTCTACTACAACAGTTCGCTCAAATACGGAGATCACGTCGGAGTGATCAACTACAAGGACTACGCCATGAACGAGCATTCGGGCGTGCTCGATCTGGAGCGCGGCCAGCTCGGAGATATCCGCCCTCTCTATTGGCAGACCGATACCTCCATCAGCAACAAGTCCTGGGGCTACATTCAGGATGACACTTTCAAGTCGCCCCAATTCGTGGTTCACCAGCTCATCGATATCGTGAGCAAGAACGGCAATCTGCTGCTGAACATCGGTCCTCGCTCCGACGGGACAATCCCGGATGAGGTACAGCGGGTGCTTCTGGATGTCGGGGAGTGGTTGAATACGAACGGAGAGGCCATCTACGGTACTCGCCCCTGGAGGACCTATGGCGAAGGGCCCACGAAAGTCGCGGCTGGCTCCTTTCACGACACCGACACAGCCAACTACACGCCGGAGGATTTTCGCTTCACGACCAAGGGCGATGTCCTGTACGCGATTGGACTCGCTTGGCCTGGCACCGGAGAAGCGTTGATTCATTCCCTCGCGTTGACGCTGGGTGGCAAACGCGTTCAATCGGTGTCGCTGGTGGGCAGCGAGACCAAGGTGCAGTTTAGCCAGGGTCCGGACGGCCTCCGGGTCGTTTTGCCGAACCTCGCTCCCCCGAAATACGCTTACGCGCTTCGCGTGAGGTTTGATCAATAGGTACGCTGAAATCACATATCACTCGGACGAACAGGACACGTTGGCTGAGCAACTTCGATAACGGGGAAATAAGTACATCCAATGAAGGCGCTCGTACTCCAGAAACCGGGGCAGGCATCCATCGAGACGGTTCCGGAACCAGTTGTCGGTAGAGGAGACGTACTGCTGAAGGTCCGGATGGTGGGGTTCTGCGGGAGCGATTTGAATTCGTTTCGTGGACTCAATCCGCTGGTTTCTTATCCTCGCATCCTTGGACATGAAGTATCGGCTACTGTCGTTGACGGCGGCGATAGCGGTATCGGTATCGGCTACAGATGTTGCATTGTCTCCATACACAAGCTGTGGTCAGTGCGCCTCATGTCGACGAAAACGTCCCAACGCTTGCCAGTTCAACCAGACACTTGGCGTGCAAAGGGACGGAGCGCTCAGTGAATTCATCGCGCTGCCCAGAGAGAAGCTGTATCCGGCCAAGCTCACACCAAAGGAATTGTGCCTGGTGGAACCGCTGACGGTGGGGTTTCACGCAGTGTCACGAGGGAGGGTGACGGCAGATGACAGGGTCGCAGTGTTCGGCTGTGGAGGGGTTGGACTGGGCGCAATCGCTGGGTCCAGTTCTCGCGGCGCTCGCACGATCTGTATCGATGTGGACGACGAAAAGCTCGCCCTCGCTCGGCGCGCAGGCGGTACGCACACGATCAACAGCGCACAGGATCGCCTCCATGATCGGTTGCTGGAAATGACAGATGGGCGGGGGCCAGATGTTGTCATCGAAGCGGTCGGTACCCCGTCAACCTTTCGGGCCGCGGTCGAAGTGGTCGCATTTACGGGGAGGGTCGTATACATCGGCTATGCCAAAGAGCCGGTGAGCTATGAAACCAGACTGTTCGTGCAAAAGGAATTGGACATCCTCGGCTCGCGCAACGCCGGCCCCGAGGACTTTGCCGCCGTAATCAGACTGCTCGAAGCAGGAAGATTTCCGGTGGATGAGGCCGTGAGCCTGACCGTCAGTCTCGACGAAGCACCAGGCGCGTTACGTTCCTGGAGTGAGAATCCGTCACGGTTCAAAAAGATTATGGTCAGCTTGGATTAGGGCGATACACCGCGATTCCGCTCACGAATCTCTCTACCTACCAGTAATACGCCGCAACCACAGTCGGTGAACTCGGGATGTTGTTCACGACATTCGTGTGGAGCACGACCTGTACGTTCTTCCGGGTCCAGTCCTTTGGGGCCTGCTTGATCAGGTCGGCAATCAGTTGCGGATCCGTGACGAAGTCTCCCGCCGCCCGAGTGCCGGTATGATCCAGTCCCGCGATCGTCACCAGGACCGCCCCTGTTTTCGAGTCCAGCACACGGGAAACGATGGCGTAGTCCTCGCTGAACTTTGCGCCGGAGAACTTCGGCCACCAGGAGCGCTTCGGATCAAATCGGTCTTGAACATGCATCTCTGCTGTGTCACCAGCCTCGAAGACGAACCGAAGACCGTCAGTCATATTGAGGGTCCAATTGTTGTTGAACGCCCCAATCAAGATCGCCGACCCCTCGCGCAAGTCGCCAAACGAGAGGTCGCTTCCGAAACGCAAATCGTAGGGATGACGGCGCGAGGTGAGCAGGGATGAGATTTGTGCCGTGGCGGAAGCGTCGCCGATCGTCAGATAAGTGTCTTTCACCGGCAGGAAATCTTCTCCTGTGAATTTCCTGAGGTCTTCCCTCGGAACGAGCGTTTCCAGGTTCGGAGTCGCGTCGTCCGGACTCGGGTGGTTCTTTCGATAGCGGCTATGGGCCTCTCGCGACAAGATATAGACACGATTACTGCCTGTGCAAACGACTACTGGTCGCGAGCTCGACAGAACGGGGCCCCAGAACAGATCGAACGAGCTCACGACCCGAGGGGGGGCATTCCGAAGTAGCATTACGGCCGCGAACGCTATGGCAAGGCATGCGCCGAGAACGGCAGCAAGCTTCAGGCGGCTGCGCTTACGAAGACGAGCGCTCGGGACCGGGTTGGCGCCTTCAGTCGAGGGGGGAACTCTGGTTTGCGGCTGCGTTGAACTCACCGCGACCGGAAGCCGGGTTAGGGGAATCTCAGAGCGATGGAACTGGGCTTTGTACGATCCTGTCGGAATCTCAACTTTCCACTGGATAGGGTCGCTGTGCGCCTGATAGTACTGGGCCAATCTCTTTCGGATGTCGGCAGCGCGGAGCCGCACGACAGGATCGTCGGCAGTATCGTAGTCCGGCTTACGCCCGAACACTTCAATTCCGATGACACGTTCACGAAGCGAGTCATCGGAGCCGGCGAGGCTATGCTCGACGATGTAGCGAAACAAATCCTGGCACTGGCGACTCGTTCGAAAAGGGGCGCTGCCCAGAATGTCTTCCAGCAACCCTTCGACTTGGGGTCGAGGCGGAACCGGAGCAGGATCGAGCAGCGAATTGTGTTGAGTGGCCATAGAAGAACCCACAGAGTCTTTCGCCTTGCGACCAAAAGTGACCGTATATTACCGTTAAAGGTAACGATATCCCAGTGTTTTATTCGCATTCGTAACCCATTGTCAATACAAGATTTGAACCCAGTTGGATGACGGTAGTTTACCGTAGTCAACCTAGACAGGCCTGGCAATTCCGCGTATCGGTTAAGCTCCGACGCCCTGAAGCGCCTGAACTGCCACGTTTGCAGTGTGTGCCGGCGAGCGGGTCCAGGAGACGTCAATCTAAGGAGCCTTCGCAGATGCCCAGACTTCGGAGTCTTTCCCAGCTCTTGCTTTTTGTCGTTGCCGCTCTGATTGTTTCCACAGGCATTCCCCTCGCACACAGTCAAACGCTGGCGTCGAGCTCTTCGTTTTCAGGGTCGGTTTCGGACTCCTCCGGGGCGCGGGTTGCGAACGCTAATGTGACTCTGAGCAGCCCTGAGAAAGGAATCACCCGCGCCTTTAAGACGGATGCCGAAGGAAGTTTCTCATTTTCGCTTCTGCCAGCGGCTACCTATACCCTGACCGTACAGGCCACGGGTTTCAAGACCCTCAAGCAGGAAGGAATCACGCTTGAAGTCGGGCAGTCCGCGCGCCAGAGTGTCGCGTTGACCATAGGTTCGACGGAGCAAATCGAGGTGACCGCGGTGGCCCCTCTACTCCAGACGGACAACGCCAACGTCGGCGACGAAATTGGTACGAAACAAGTTGCCGAGCTGCCGTTGAACCTTCGCAATGTATTCAACTTTGTCGAGTTGAACTCGTCCGTCAACAATGGCCCGCAGCAGCAAACCTTGCAAGGCGGGGGCACGCAAGGCACCGCCGATCAAGATGTCTCGTTTTTCAATTTTGGCGGCGGCTACTTTGGCACAACCGCATTCCTGCTTGACGGTTCGTGGGACACCAGTCTGGGATGGGGCGGCGTGGAATACGTTCCGTCGGTGGAAAGCGTGCAGGAGTTCAAGGTGCAACAGAATTCCTTCACAGCGCAGTATGGCTGGAGTACCGGCAACGTCATCAACGTAGTCACAAAATCCGGCGGCAGCCAGTTACATGGCGATGCCTATGATTTTATTAGGAACGGCGCTCTAGATGCCAACAACTACTTCAACAATTTGAACAGTCTTCCGCGCCCCAATGTTCATCGCAACCAGTTCGGCGTGACACTGGGCGGGCCGGTTTACATTCCGGGCCTGTACAGACAGCGTGATAAGACCTTCTTCTTCTTTGGCTACGAAGGGCACCGGGAAAACGATCCGGTATCGGTCGGTTACACGGTGCCGACGGCCGGGTTCAGAACCGGCGACTTTTCCGCCCTGCTCGGCTCTCAGATCGGCACCGATGCCCAGTGCAGGCCGGTACTCGCGGGCCAACTCTACGATCCGTTTTCGACTCGGCAGGTGACCGCGACGTGTGCCGTCCCCAGCGAAGGCGTTTCGATAGGACAGACCGTTGAGGTTCGCGACCCAATTCTGGGGAACATATTGTCCAACGCTTCGCATGGAATTGATCCTGTAGGTCTGAACTTGATCGGCTTTTACCCGCAGCCGTTGACCGGCGCACTGCTAAATAACTGGGCGGCAACTGGGGTCGGTGCCAATCCTTCCAATGAATACACCGCCCGCATTGATCACAATTTCACCGATCAGACCAGGCTCTATGGGCGCTTTTCCGACAAACACGAGTTCAAGCAGATATTGCCCCCTTTCTACGGCGCCGGTGAT
Organism: uncultured Acidobacteriaceae bacterium; assembly: GCA_963791515.1. Classification (GTDB taxonomy): domain Bacteria; phylum Acidobacteriota; class Terriglobia; order Terriglobales; family Acidobacteriaceae; genus Sulfotelmatobacter. Next base: position 241,579 of record CAWBSS010000004.1, read on the forward strand.
CCGGGTGGGCCGGGGCAGTTCAATCCCAACAACCGCTGGAACTGTTGCCCTTGGAGTAACCCACAGCTTCACTCCTGCGTTCCTGATGACTGTCAACCTAGGGTTAATGCGATGGGTTGAGGGCAACGAGATGCAGAGTGCCGGCTTCAAGCCCTCCTCGCTGGGATTACCCTCTTTCATTGACCCATACTCCGCGCAGTTTCCTGTCATCAATATGCCCCAGGGATATGCTCCGTTAGGGCCAGTGCAAGGCGCCGGCCAGGGCGCATTTCCAAGAAACATCGGCAGCAGTTCCCTGGACTTTGTCAGGGTCAAAGGGCAGCATTCTTTGTCGTTTGGATATGCGGTCAATGCCATCGATGAAAACGGCGGCCGCATCCAGCCGACGATTTTTAACTTTGACAACAACTTCACGCTCGGCCCGGATATTACGAGTACGCCCCTCAACTCCGGGAATGTCTTCGCATCCATGCTGCTGGGTACATCTCCTAGCGGAAGCACAGGCATCGCGTTTCTACCTGCCACCCGGGAATGGCTGCACGGCCTCTACGTGCAAGATGACTGGAAGGCTGCCCGCAAGCTGACGTTAAACTTGGGGATGCGCTGGGAAGTGCAGCGGCCTGAGCGGGAGATACATAATCGTCAAACGTACTTCGAGTACAACGCGGTAAACCCGATCAGCACGTCGGTGGGCCAGACGTACATGGGCCAAGTGGTGTTCAACACTCCGTCCAATCGTGACCTCTATCACACTGATTACAAGAATTTCGCTCCTCGTATTGGCTTTGCCTACCAATTAATGCCCAAGCTCGTTATGCGTGGCGGCTATGGCGTCTTTTACCCCATTAGTTACCGGGGCGGCGGACCGGCGCCCGGTTTCAACGCGGTCACGCCGTTTGTGGGTTCACTGAATGGAGGCCTGAATCCCGACGCGACATTGAGCAATGCATATCCATCAGGACTGGTTCCGGAGACCGGGAGTTCGCTCGGCGGATTGACCAATGTGGGGTTTAGCATCGGCGCAGTCTCCCCTAACCGGAAAGCAACCTACGTCCAGCAGTGGACGTATGGATTCCAGTTCGCCCCGACGCCCAACGACGTACTCGACGTTACTTACGTTGGCAACCACGGCACCCATATGATTGCCTCGGGGCTCAACACCGACCAATTGGATCCGAAGTACTTCTCCATGGGCAATGCGCTGGCGACCCTGGTTCCGAACCCGTTCTTTAACTCCATTACCCAAAGTGGCTGCGGTCTTAATAACCCAACCGTTGCGCAAGGACAACTGCTCCTTCCCTATCCGGAGTTCTGCAGTATCACGGAGAACCAGGATCCGGTGGGCTTTTCAAACTACAATGCCCTGGAAGTGAACTACACTCATCGCGTATCGCAGGGACTTACTCTGTTAGCCTCCTACACGTTCTCGAAGTTCATTGACGACGTCGCTGGGAGCACCGATTGGGCAAACGCGAACGGTACGTCGACTAGAAACGTCTACAACCTTGCTGCAGAAAGATCGGTGGACGCTACGGATGTTCCGCACAGTTTTGTTCTGAGCTACGTCTACGAAATTCCCGTCGGCAAGGGCAGGAAGTATGCTTCTGGGATGAACGGCGTGCTCAATGCGGTTGTAGGAGGGTGGCAAACCTCCGGTGTTGCTACATTCAAGCAGGGGTTCCCGTTGGCAATCTCCAGTCCGGGCAATGGGCTCAACTACTTCGGCGCGGGCCAGCACGTGGATGTTGTCGGGGATTATCACATCTCAAACCCATCCCGCACGAAGTGGTTCAACACCACGGCTTTCCAGCCGGCAGCGCAATGGACCTTGGGAGATGCTCCGCGATACTTCTCGGACCTGCGTGCACCAGGCTACAACAACTGGGACATGAGCATTCAAAAGTATTTCCCGATTGAGGAACGGTTCCGGTTCCAGTTCCGTTTGGATATGTTCAACACGTTCAATCACACAAACTACTACGCGCCGAATACGGCCTTGGGTTCTGGATCATTTGGAACCATCAACGCATCGTTCCCGGGTCGACTGATGCAGGCGGCACTGAAGTTTTATTGGTGATGCGTGCGAAGAATTTGGATCGTTGTTGCCTGTTGTGCGCTTCTCCTCGCTCTCCACGGAGCAGCATTTTCGCAGCAGTCCGGGCAACTTGAATCTCTGCTGGCCTCGGCGAAAGAAGCCCAGGCCAGGAGAGATTTCGAAGCCGCAGCCGAGTATTACCGTCAGGGAGTCACACTTCAGCCTGAAGTCGCTGAACTCCACGCCAATCTCGGATCTGATGTACTACCAGACCGGGAAGAGACGAACAAGCCATCGACGCTTTCCTCCAGGCGATCCGGCTGAAACCTCGACTTATTCGTTCCAAACCTGTTTTTGGGACTCGATTATCTCAAGCTGAAGCGGTTCAACGAGGCTATCCCTTACCTTAAACGAGCAGCTCTTTCCCAGCCCACGGATCCTGAAGTACAGCTGGCTCTTGGTCGGGCCTACGTAGCGAACGGGAAAACGAGGGATGCGATTGCTTCGTACCGCCGCGGGCTACAGCTTGATTCAGGAAATGCCGACGGCTGGTTCCGCCTCGGAGTGACGTATCTGGAGCAGGTCGAAGCCGACGCACGCATTCTCCTTTCGCGGCATAAGGGCTCGGGCTACTTGCACGCGCTGGTGGGGGACACTTTTGCCGAGCAAAAGGCATTCATTCAGGCAGCCGAGGCGTACAAAACCACCCTGGCATCCTCGGCATTCCCCTCGGGCGTACACGCCGCTTACGGCTTGGTTCTTCTGAATCAGCACGATTTGCCGGGCGCGGAACTTGAACTCAACGCTGAACTCGCCGCCAATTCCGGCTCCCTCATGGCGAAACTAGGCTTGGCTCGATTGCTGCTTGAGCAAGGTGCGGCCGCAGAGGGGACGAAGGAAATTGCGGAGATATGGAAAGCGGATCCCAGCTTTTTTCGAGCTAACGCTTCTCTGTTCAGCGCCGGACTGTCCCGACAGCGACTTTCCGAGTTACAGGGCGCTTTGGAGAAGGGACAAGCCAATGGAGAGATTCCGCAAGCCGCCGTCCTCCTGTTTCGAGGTGGCACAGCTACTCAAGGCGACACCGATTCGTCTGAGGATCTTCAACGTTAGGGCGGTGGACAGCCCTCGATCCGCCAAAACGCCGGCGGGCACAGTCCAAGAGTTGTACGCCACAGGAAGATATGCAGAGTGCAGCAAGGTGCTATCGGCTCGACTGCAGCAGCTTCCAGCAAGGGAACTCCGACTCTTAGTCTTCTGCGCCTACTCAATTGCGAGATACCACGTCGCTTTCGATGCTGCTCAGAAGCTCGCGCTGAATCCGGCAACCGAAGCCGAGGGATTGTATTGGGAAACAAAATCAGCGCAGAAGCTGGCGACCGTAACTTTGGCTCGTGCCAGCGAACTTGACTCCAATTCCCCCACGTTGCACGTTCTGCTAGGAGACGTTTACCGGCAACGAGAATATTACCCGGATGCGGAACAAGAGTATCGAAAAGCGTTAGCGATTCAGCCAGCAGATGCCGGCGCTTTGTTCGGTTTGTCGCTGGCACTGCTTGCCGATTCAGATATCGACGGGGCGCTCCGGTTGGCGCAGGGTGTTTTGAAAAGGAATCCCGATGATCCCGAGTTTAACGCCGTTATTGGAGAGATCCTTTCCGTGCAACACGATTTCTCGGGTGCGGAGTCATATTTAAAAAAGGCTCTGAACACAAAGCCCGAGCTGCTTCCTCACGTACACGCTTTACTCGGCCGAGTGTACGCGCGAAACAGACCGCACGCAGCAGGCGATTACCGAGATGAGGCTCGGGCTCTCGGATGACAAGGACGGTCGGCTTCACTTTCAGATCGCCCGCCTCTATTTGAAGGTCGGAGATCAGAAGTCAGCGAAGGAAGCCTTCGAGGTTTCAGGACGATTGCGAAGCGAAGGGCTGACTAGGGCAGCCGTCGCAATACGGCAGGGCGAGAACAACGACGAGTCTCAATAGAGACTCTAAATTCCACAATTGTATTGCGGGCTTACGACACAGAGTGCGACATCTCTGTACACCGGGGGAAAATGATGCCACTTCGGCTAACCGAAATCGTCAAAACTTGCACGGCGCTCCTACTCATGATTTGCACTTCAACCGCATGGGCTGCGAATCAGTCGCGGTTCAGCGTTCAGGAGGTGCATGAGGACTCGAACGGCGTAACTTTGACGACTATTGCTGGACTCATGCGGATCGAGGCGTGCGGAGATCGCGTGATACACGTTGTCGTTAGCTCCACTGCGGAGTTGCCGAATCCGACGGTGCCCGTCGTTACGAAGCCATGCGGGGGCGAGAGTCTCAAAGTTGTGGTCGGCAAGAAAGAAGTCGTCCTTCGGACTCCAGCCGTTACCGTGAATGTAGATCGAACGACTGGCGCCTTGACCTTCCTAACGAAAGATGGGGAGTCTGTGCTCGCTGAGCCGAAGGGTGGAGGAAAAGCATTCGACATACCCTCGCTATTCGAAACAAAAACCTGGCAGGTCCAACAGACATTCTCTCTCGCCGTCCGACGAAGCGTTGTATGGTCTCGGCCAGCATCAGGAAGGTATTTTCAACGTCCGCGGTGTCCCGGTCCGACTGCATCAAGCGAACACCAATATTTCGATTCCCTTCATGCTATCCAGTAAGGGATACGGCCTTCTCTGGAACAACCCATCTCTCACTGACTTCAATCCCGCCGACCAGTCGATCGCTATTGACGGAAACACGGGCAAGGGAAAATTCACCACCGGAGCAGAGGGCAGTTATGGCTTTCTGCTCGCCAGCGACAATCGGGATCAGTTGTTGGTAGATGTGAACGGCAAGCACGTGATTGATTTGGTCAACATGTGGACTCCGAGTTCGGGGTCCGGCATCGTGGACCTGGAGCCAAACAAGGAGTATGAGGTTTCTGCAAAGGGTGGTCCCGGCGGAATTCAATTGTCGGCGCGTCCACCACAGGATACGACGACTTTTCGCTCCGAAGTGGGGCAGGCCATCGACTACTATTTTTTCTACGGACCCGAGTTGAATCGTGTCATTGCCGATTACCGCCAGCTCACAGGGGAAGCGCCTTTGTTTCCCAAGTGGGTATATGGATACTGGCAGTGCCGTGAACGGTATCACACTCAGCAGGAGATCCTAGGGGTTGGAGCCGAGTTCCGCAAACGCAAGCTTCCGGTGGACGCCTTGGTGCAGGACTGGCAGTACTGGGGCAAGTACGGCTGGAACGCAATGAAGTTCGACGAGAGCATTTACCCCGATCCCAAGGGAATGATGGACCAATTCCACGCCTTGGACGAGCATGTGCCGATCTCGGTGTGGTCAAGGTTCGGGGAAGATTCCGATATTTACAAGCGGATGAGCGCCAAGTCTTTGTTGGTCGCGGGAACACCCTGGACAGACTTTTTCAATCCCGAGGCGCAAAAAACCTTCTGGGCAGAACTCAACACCGGGCTCTTTGATTACGGACTCGATGGCTGGTGGATGGACGCCTCCGAGCCGGAGTTCGACATTCTCAAGGGCCACCAGACGTTTCTCGGCAGCGGAGAGTCGGTGCGGAATGCCTATCCGCTGTTTGTTACCAAAGCTATCTACGAAGGGCAGCGCTCGACGACGGACCGCAAGCGGGTGGTCATCTTTACGCGCTCGGCGTACACCGGACAGCAACGATACGCTGCCATCTCATGGTCAGGCGACATCTCTGCCAACTGGATTACGTTCCAGCGCCAGATCCCCGCAGGCCTGAACTTCAGCATGTCCGGCCTGCCTTATTGGACCACCGACGGTGGCGGGTTCTTCCGGCCGAAGGACCAATATACCAACGAGGCCTACCACGAGTTGCTGATTCGATGGTTTCAGTATGCCGCATTCTGCCCCATCTTTCGGGTGCACGGATGGACTTCAAATGCCGAGATCTGGAACTACGGCCCGCGGGTTCTCGACATTGCCACCCAGTTCGATGAGTTGCGCTATCATCTGCTTCCATATATTTATTCCTCCGCTTGGGGCGTTACCCACGATGGGGAAACACTCATGCGGGCCCTCCCCCTCGAGTTTCCTTCGGATCCGCGTGCAAAAGCGATCGCCGATCAGTTCCTGTTCGGTCCTGCGCTGCTCATTAACCCCGTAACTACTGCAGGAGCCACGCAAAGAAGCCTCTATCTCCCCGCGAGCCACGATTGGATCGATTTTTGGACCGGCAAGCGCGTGAGAGGTGGCCAAACTGTCACCGCGGAAGCTCCTCTCGACAGAATTCCGATTTATGCCAAGTCCGGCTCCATCATTCCATTCGGACCAGCCGTGCAGTCGGCTTCAGCCAAGGCAGATCCAATCGATATCCGCATCTATCCCGGGGCGGATGGAGATTTCACTCTTTATGAGGATGAAGGCGACAATTACGACTATGAACATGGTGCGTACTCCATCATTCCCCTGCACTGGGACGACAAAGCCTCCACGTTGACGGTGGGAGAACGTCGCGGAAGTTTCCCGGGAATGTTGGAGCATAGGACGTTTCGGATTGTCCGCGTGAGGGAGTCAAATGGAGTCGGCATCGCAGCTCCCGAGAAGTTCGATACGACTGTCGAGTTCGAGGGAAAGGCTGTATCCGTACACGATGACGGCAGCATGTGATAGAACCTCTTCATACGGAGATCGCCGTGAAGAAAGTCAATCGCCGTGAGTTTGTTACCGCTGCCGCCATGGCAGGGGCGGGCGCTGTTCTTCCTGCCCCTCCAGTATCCTCTTCTAAAAAGCATAGCGTGTGGGCCAGTTCTTCCAGCGCTCCTGCACTGGTGGGGCGCGAGGTGGTTGCGTTGCAATCGCGTCCTTTCCCGATGCAGAATGTCAGGCTTCACGAGGGACCACTCCGTGCGGCGGCCGACGCCAACCGGAAATATTTGAAGACTCTGGCGCCTGACCGGTTGCTCCATACTTTCCGGTTGACGGCTGGTTTCCCCTCCTCCGCAGAACCGCTCGGCGAGTGGGAGAAGCCGGATTGCGAATTGCGCGGTCATTTTGCCGGTGGGCATTACCTTTCGGCGTGCGCGCTCGCTTTCGCCAGTTCCGCTGACGAAGAACTGAAGCGCAACGGCGACCTCATGGTGTCCGAGTTGGCCAAATGTCAGGCTCAAAACAAGAACGGCTATCTCAGCGCATTCCCGGTCGAGTGGTTCGACCGTCTGCGCGACGGAGTCAACGTCTGGGCCCCTTTCTACACCTATCACAAGATCATGGCCGGCCATCTCGACATGTACATGCTTGCGGGCAACGAGCAGGCGCTTAGCACAGTTGAACGGATGGCGGGTTGGGTACGTAACTGGACTGACCCTCTCGGCGAGCAACAGATGCAGCGCGTGCTGCAGGTGGAGTACGGCGGCATGGGCGAGGTGCTCGCCAACTTGTATGCGGTCACCGGGAAGCAGGAGTATCTGAGGCTCGCCCAGCGCTTCGATAAGAAGGGTTTCTTCGATCCCCTCGCGGCGCATCGCGATGAGCTCAAAGGCCTGCATGTGAATACGCACGTACCGCAAGTGATCGCGGCCGCTCGTCTCTATGAAATGACCGGGGACAAGCGCTACTGGAATATTGCCGACTACTTCTGGAATGAAGTCACCAGCGAACGCGCCTATTGCACCGGCGGTATCAGCAACTTCGAATTTTGGCGGACGGACCCTGGCGTTCTGTCGAGCCAACTCAGCGGAGACACGGCGGAGGATTGCTGCGAATACAACATGATGAAGCTGACGCGGCATCTGTTCGCCTGGTCACCGCAGGCGCGATACATGGACTACTACGAACGCCTTCTGTTCAATCACCGCATGGGAACCATCGATCCGGAAACTGGAACAACGGTTTATTTTCTGCCGGTTGGCGGGGGCTACTCCAAAATCTTTGCTAAGCCGTTCGATTCATTCTGGTGTTGCAGCGGCACGGGAGCAGAAGAGTTTGCCAAGCTGACGGACTCCATCTACTTCCACGACGCCAACTCTGTCTACGTCAACCTTTATGTCGCCTCTGATCTGAACTGGCCGCAGATGGGTATTAGATTGAGCCAGACGACTTCGTTCCCGCAGGAGCAGGGCACGACTCTCACCGTCACGGCGGAAAAGCCGGCTGATCTTCGATCTCAAGTTGCGCATTCCGTACTGGGTGAAAACCGGCACAGTGAAGGTCAACGGGCGCGCCATGCCCGCTTTTGCAGATGCCGGCAGCTACCTGGTTCTGCGCGGGCCTTGGACGAACGGAGATCGAATTGAACTCAGTCTCCCCATGCATCTGCACGCAGCTCCAATGCCTGACAATGAAAGCCTCCAGGCTGTGATGTACGGCCCGCTCGTGCTGGCCGCGCGCTGCGAAGTTGAGCCGCGGGAAAAATGGTATCGCCACTACCAGTCACAAACAAAGCAGGAGCCTTCGCCAAGTCTGCAATTCAAGGGTAAGATTGACGATCCGGCGAGTTGGATACAGCCCGGGCATGGAAGTCTCGAGTTCGGCGCGGTCTCACAGGAGCGCTCGCTGGCCTTTGTGCCTCTGTCGAGTATTTTGCATGAGCGCTATTTCGTCTATCACGAGGTGCGTTCCTGAACTCGTTCGCGAGAATAATACGAGGGCGGACGTAGGGCAGACGAATTCCTGCGGCGTTCCGAACCAACGGGGGAACTGCTCCTGAACTGAGCTGGGGGGGAAAGCGCTTCAAGAACGTTCGCCACTTTGGCATCGACACCGCCGAGGTCAGCATTTGGGAGCAAGGTGGTCTACCCACACTCCTAACGTCCGTGCTCTGCAAGCCGTTGCAGAGGAAGATGCGCACTGGCTAAAGAACTGCGGGAATTCGTGGAGAACCTAGCCAAGAGACTCAACAAAGGAAGGTAACTTCGGAGAAAGTTTGCGCCGGACCGCAGGCTTCGGCTTGCGGGCCGTTTCTATCGGTATCTAAAACCGCGCCACGCTGAACTTGGCGTCCCCGACGGGATTTGAACTCGTGTTACCGCCGTGAAAGTCGTCCTAAAGTTCGTAACCGATTGAAACCAAACGGTCGGATAGCGCTCTAGGGCACTTATCGGACTGTGGGAGACGGGTTATCGGACTGTTAACGGACTGTGATGGCCAGGTGCTAAGGAGCCTGAAAATCATGGACCCGACCCTTCTTTCCCTACTGGATTCGATCCGCAGAAATCACCTCGTTCCAAACTCGAAACGCACCGCGAACTGATTCGCCAGCTTCGTCGCAGAGGTTGCACCTATCGCGACATCGTCCGCATTCTTCACGAGCGCGTCGGCCTCGAAGTGGCGGTCAGCACGATTCACTCCTTCATCAAGGTTCGCGCAAAACACAGAAAGCAGGTGCAGTACGAACTGCCACCGCTCGAACCGCAATCACCCGTGACCGTCCGGATGAGTCCAGAAAACGTCGCCTCACGAATTGCGGCGCTCAAAGCAAAGCCAGTCGAGCACAAGGCGCACTTGTTGGCGCTCTGCGGATAGTGAATGCAGTAATAGCAATGCCCGCACGGCATCAATGGCGGGATCATCACTTTCGATCCGACTGTGAGCGGCTTGCTCATGAAGTCTTCCGAAAATTCCGATCCGACCTCGACCAGCACGCCGCCGATTTCGTGGCCGAGCGTAAACGGCCACGGCAACGGTTTGGGCCAGTGCCCTCTGAGGATGTGCAGATCGGTGCCGCAGACGCCGCAGGCACCGACCTTGATCAGCGCCGCCTTCTTCGGGATTTTCGGCCATGGCACGGTGCGAATAACGGGTTGCGCGCCGGGTCCGTCAAAGGTGCATACGCGAATCGGTTCCATCGGTCTTTCTCCCCGGCCCTTCGGCGATGGTTGATCGGCCTTGTCGCGGCTTGAAGGAGTTTATTTGAAGCGGCTGGCCGTGCCAATCATCGCTTCGGAAACGGCCTGGCTATCCGATTGTTCGGTAGAAGTCCCTAGGGCGGATTAGCGTCTTCGCGTAATCCGCCGTTCCGCCGCCGAGCTGGCGGATTACGCCTCGCGGATAATCCGCCCGACGGGACTCGTTCTAACCGTCCTCGCGCGTCATCGCAATGCCCTCGCATAGTTCGCCGGCGTGACATTATTGATTCGCCTGAAGTGCCGCGTGAAATGACTCTGGTCGGCGAATCCGACCGACGACGCGACCTGCGCCGGCGGCATTCCGCTCGTTAGCAGCGCGCGCGCACGCTCGACGCGGACATGAATTTGATAGGCGTGCGGCGGCAAGCCGAAACGCCGGGTGAAGCTTCGCACCAGATGATATGGACTAAGTCCCGCAATCGCGGACAGCTCGTCCAGGCTGACCGCCTCGTAGAAGTGCTCGTGCAGATAAGCCTGGCGCGCGTGATGGCGTCGTGATTGTACCCGGATTTGGGTTCCGGTCGGGTTTCTTCGGTGTAAGCGAACGCCAACCGTACGCACTGCAACAGGCGTGATTGTTGCTCCAGCGCGGTGTCGTTCGTTTCGACCGATTTACAGAGCCGATAGATCCCCCGACCAACCGCGGATGAGGGACGACGAACCCGCGAAAATGCGGGGTTTTGCGAAGTCCTGAGTTTTTGCGTGGCGCTCGAACAGCCGCGGCTCGACAAACACAACCCGGAAATTTTGCGGTTGATGAACATCGATATTGCGGTGCGCCTCTCCCGGTTCAAGCAGCAGGTTGGCGCCTTAAACAAAGGTTCGGTCTTCCCGCGATAGCGGACAGAGGCAGTCGCCCGATCGACGCCGCAGAGGACATACCGTTCGTGGAACACATGCCACGCCGTGGCGTCGACGTCGCTCACAAGAAACTCGACCTCCGGCAGATGAGCCGAACGCAGATATTCGATGCGCGGCGCGGCCGTGGACTGGAGTGTCATCGGGTCGCGCTTGCGTAGTTCGCGGGCGTGGTGTTCATGATTCGCTTGAAGTGCCGGGTGAAATGGCTTTGGTCGGCAAAGCCGACCGATGAGGCGACTTCGGCCAGCGGTGCGCCGGCCGCCAACGGAGCCCGCGCGCGCTCGACGCGGACATGGATTTGATAGGCGTGGGGCGGCAAGCCGAAGCGCCGGGTGAAGCTTCGCACCAGATGATATGGACTCAGTCCCGCAATCGCGGACAGTTCGTCCAGGCTGACCGCCTCGTAGAAGTGCTCGTGCAAATAGGCCTGGGCGCGCGTGATGGCGTCGTGATTGTACCCGGATTTGGGTTCCGGTCGGGTTTCTTCGATGTGAGCGAACGCCAACCGTACGCACTGCAACAGGCGTGACTGTTGCTCCAGCGCCGTGTCGTTCGTTTCGACTGATTCGCAGAGCCGGTAGATCGCCCACGTCAATTGCGGATGGGGAGTGGTGAGATTGCGGAAATACGGCGTTTTCCGAAGTCCACTCTCCTTTGCCATTTTCTCGAACAGCGCGGGCTCAATGAACAGTGCACGGAAATTCTGCGGGGCCGGTACGACGAGGTTGCGATGCGCCTCTCCGGGCTCCATGAGCATCGTGCAGCCGTCGAAGAGTTCTTCAATTTTCCCGCGATAGCGAACGTCGGCGGATGCCCGGTCGACCGCGCAGAGGACATAGCGTTCGTGGAAAACATGCCACTTCGTCGCGTCGACGTTGCTGATGAGAAACTCGGTTTGCGCCAAGTGCGCGGAGCGCACAAACTCGGTCCGCGGTACGGTCGCTCGTTGCAGCATTTGTCCCCCCTGAAGACAGCCGCGACTTTTAGCGAACCGGCGCCGTTTTGCATCAGACATGTTTAGAAACATAAATAGAAAAGCAAGATCATTCTATCTCCCGGGGTGGCCGGTCCTTATTCAGAACCACCTTTCGGATGGGCGCATTCGACGAGGGCTGAGAGTGCGATTTGAACGAGCTCGCGGCAACGATGATGGCTCGGTGCGGCGCTCTGTCGCGCTTTGCGCGTGGGTCCGAGAGGTTCGTCAGGAGTGTGCGCTCGCTTGATGACAGCACGAATTCGAACCAGGACAGAGCCAGTTGTGGTTGAACACGGCCCGGACAACGAACCTTGCCTTTCGAGAACGGCTCAAGCGGCGGTCGCAGCGCTTGATCTGGTCGGCGTTCCAGCCGTGGTCCTGGAGCACGCCGGGCGACCGATTGCGTCGAATCGGCGCCTCGACCGATTGATCCCGAAGGTCTTCAGGGAGCACAAGGAAAGGCTGCAGTTGGTGAATGCAGCCGCCGACGGGCTGCTTGAGGATGCGCTGGCAAGGCTCGCGACCGGGCAAAACAGCGAGTGCTCAATCCCGATCAGGGCATCCGGCACCCTGCCGCCCATGATCATCCATATGCTCGGCGTCGAAGGCATACTTTGCGAGCCGCGCTCGGACGCGCTCGCGCTTGTTACCGTCGCCATCGTCGCCCGGAGGGAAGCTCCGCCGATCCCGATCATCCAGGGTTTGTTCGGCATGACGCCGGCAGAAGCCCGCATTGCACAAGCGGTCGCGCAATGCCAGACGCTGGGCGCCATCGCGGCCGGGCTGGGGCTGTCGCGCCAGACGCTGCGCAGTCAGATCCGCGTCGCGCTCGCCAAGGCCGGCTGCCAGCGAAATATCGATCTGGCGGCCTTGCTCGCGGGAGTTGAGGCAACGTTCGATTGAATTTGAATTTGGAAACCACAGTCAGGAAAAATTCAGAGAACCGACCTGCGGTTTCACCCTTTTGGGTGAAGCGCCGATCACGCGGATCGGTCACAACTTGGGCGATTATGACGGGGGCAGACAACTGCCGACGGGAACTGGGCTTCCACAGGTTGGAAGCAGGCAATAGCTGTTTTGGAATTGGGGGAAAGCATGAAGACTTTTTGGTTGAGAGGCGTTGCAACGCTCGCGATCATGGCGTCACTCGCCGGTCAGGCAAGCGCGGCAGACCTGCCGTCCGCCGCACCGGCTTACAAGACGCCGGCGGTTGTCCCGTCGCCGGCCTTTAACTGGAGCGGATTCTATGTCGGCGGCAACGTCGGCTACGGCTGGGGCAATGATGACGGTGCCCAGATCACGGATTTCCCCCCCACAGTCGCTACCTTTGCGATCGGGCAGACACCAACTGCACTTGGTTTTCGTCAGAAAGGCGTCATCGGCGGCGCAGAAGCCGGATACAATTGGCAGAACGCATCTCTTGTCTATGGCGTAGAGGCCGATATCTCGGCCACCGACATCAAAGGCAGCGGCACGTTCTTCTTCCCGGGGTCAATTCTGGGCGCACCGGAAACGACGACCGCCAGTTCCTCGCTTGATTGGCTCGCAACCATACGAGGACGGCTGGGGTTCACGCCGGTCGACCGTCTGCTGATCTTCGGCACTGCAGGCGTCGCCTTCGGTCAGGTCAAAAATGGTTTGTCGATCGTGGCGAACAATCCAGCAATTCCATTTTTCGATGTAGCGGCCGGTAGCCGCGAGTCGACGCGTGTGGGGTGGGTTGCCGGTCTCGGCACACAATACGCAGTGACCAACGACATCTTCGCCAAGGTGGAGTGGCTGTACTACGACCTTGGCACCAGCACGGCCTCGGTCAACGAAGTCCTAAACGGCGTGCCCCTGCCGTCCGGGTTCAGTTCGAGCGTCAAGACCAACGGCAATATCGTCCGCTTCGGATTGGACTACCGCTTTGGCGGGCCGGTCGTCGCGAAGTACTGAGCGCGCAGGGCGGATTGGCGTCTTCGCGTAATCCGCCGTTCCGCCGCCAAGCTGGCGGATTACGCCTTGCGGCTAATTCGCCCTACGGGCCGGCAATTGCATCGGTCGCTGGGTCGGCCGCAAAGCGCTGAGGCCAAGGAGCAAATTGGGAAGCGCGAGTTTAGGGGGCGTGGGCGTGGCAGACTGGCGAACCGGGCTAACAAGGCGCGCGTGGCGCTCGTTGATATCGATCGGCGCATGCCTGCTGATCGGGACATTGGCATGCTCCGCGCCGGTTTTGGCGCAGGATGCGAGCTGGTTGGCTACTCCGACCGTCGGTGGCCCGCTCGCCGGCACGTTCGACTTCAACGCCAATGCGAACTGGAATCCGGCGACCGCGCCGGGCAGTGTTACCAATACCGGCACGGCGACGTTCGGCGTTTCCACTGGCACCGGCATCAGTTTTTCCTCTAACACCACGACCCTCGGCGGATTTACGTTTACTCCGGGGGCGTCGAGTTACTCTTTCTCGACATCGACATCGGCGAACCAGACCGTCACGTTTAACGGCGCCGGTATCATGGGCGGTAGCGCCAGCACCGTAAACTTCACAAACGCTTTCGTTCTGGATTTCACTAATGCCAGCACCGCCGGTAGCGCGACGATTAACACCAGCCATTCGCTCGCGTTCGACAACACCAGCACCGCCGGAACCGCCACGATCATCAATACCGGCGGCATCTCCTTCGATGACACAACGAAGGGCGGCAGCGCTTCGATCACCAACAATAATGTCGTCGCGTTCAACGCTAGCAGCAGCGCCGACAGCGCCACGATCACGAACAACGGCACTACCACGTTCTTCGGCAACAGCACGGCCGGTAGTGCGCGCCTGATCAATGGATCTGGCGCCACGACCGATTTTTCCGCCAGCACGGGACCGAACGGCGATCACAAGCTCAGCGCCGGCTCGATCGAGGGCGGAGGGAGCTTTTTTCTCGGTGCCAATCAGCTCACAATCGGCGGCAACAATCTCAGCACGACCGTCTCTGGCGTGATCAGCGATTGCGGCGGAAACGCTTGTGCCGGCTTCTTCCCGACTGGCGGCTCGCTGGTCAAGATCGGCAGCGGCACGCTGACGCTTTCTGCCGCCAACACCTATACCGGCGGCACCACGGTCAATGCCGGCCTGATCAACTTCAATTCCGCCGCCAGTTTCGGCACGGGGCCGATCACGCTTGACGGCGGCGGCCTGCAATGGGCAACCGGCACCACGACCGACATCTCTTCCCGCCTTGCGGCCATCGGCAGCAACGGGGGCAGCTTCGATACCAACGGCAATAATGTGACCTTCGGCACCGGACTGTCCGGCAGCGGGGGCGTCACCAAGACTGGCCTGGGCACGCTGACATTTTCCGTCGCCAACACTTATATGGGCGGCACCACGGTCAATGCCGGCCTGATCAATTTCAACTCCGCCGCCAGTTTCGGCACCGGGCAGATCACGCTCAACGGCGGAAGTCTGCAATGGGCAACCGGCACTACGACCGACATCTCTTCTCACCTTGCGGCCATCGGCAGCAACGGCGGCACCTTCGATACCAACGGTAATAACGTGACCTTCGGCACCGCACTCACCGGCAGCGGGAGCGTCACCAAGACCGGCCTCGGCACGCTGACATTTTCCGTCGCCAATAATTATACCAGCGCGACGGCGGTGAATGCCGGCACGCTGCAGGGTGGCGCGGCGAACGTATTCGCGGCGGCGAGCCCCACGACGATCAACAGCGGCGGCACGCTCGACCTCGGCGGTTTCGCGCAAACCATCAACAGCGTCTCGCTCGCCGGCGGCACGCTACGGAACGGCAGCCTGACCGGCGCGGTGGGTTCGGCCGGCGGCACCGTCAATGGGCTCTCCGGCACGGCGAGCCTGACCACGACGGCGGGAACCACGACGCTTTCCGGCACCAACAGCTACACCGGCGCGACCACCGTGAACGGGGGGACGCTGTTCGGCGGCGTGGCGAACGCGTTCGCAACGGCAAGCTCCACGACGATCAACAATGGCGGCACGCTCGACCTCGGCGGTTTCGCGCAAACCGTCAACAGCGTCACGCTCGCGGGCGGCACGCTCAAGAACGGCAGCCTGACCGGCGCCGTGAGTTCGACGGGCGGCGTCATCAACGGGCTTGGCGGCACCGCCAGCCTGACCGCGACGGTGGGTGTTACGACGCTTTCCGGCACCAACAGCTATACCGGCGCAACGGCAGTGAACGGCGGCACGCTGTTCGGTGGCGCAGCAAATGCGTTTTCGGCGGCCAGTACGACGACGATCAATAGCGTCAGCACGCTCGACCTCGGCGATCACGCGCAAACCATCAACAACGTTTTCCTCTCCGGCGGCCTGCTGCAAAACGGCAGCCTGACCGGCGCGGTGAGTTCGAGCGGCGGCGGCATCGACGCGTTTAGCGGCACCGCGAGCCTGACCACGACGGCGGGGGCCACGATGCTTGCCGGCGCCAACAGCTATACCGGCGCGACGAACGTGAATGGCGGCACGCTGCTGGGCGGTACGGCGAACGCATTCGCGACGAACAGCGCGACGACGATCAATAGCGGCGGCACGCTTGACCTCGGTGGCGTGGCGCAAACGATCAATAACGTCTCACTCGCCGGTGGCACGCTGCAACACGGCAGCCTGACCGGCGCGGTGAATTCGACCGGCGGCGCCGTCAACGGGCTTGGCGGAGCGGCGGGCCTGACCACGATGGGCGGAATGACGACGCTGCTCGGCAACAATGCTTATACCGGCGCGACGGCCGTCAATGGCGGCACCTTGCTGGGCGGCGCGGCCAACGCATTCGCGGCGGCGAGCTCCACGACGATCAATGGCGGCGGCACGCTCGACCTCGGCGGTTTCGCGCAAACGATCGACCACGTATCGCTTGCCGGCGGCACGCTACGGAACGGCAGCCTGACCGGCGCGGTGAGTTCGGCTGGCGGCGCCATCACCGGGCTTGGCGGCACGGCGAGCCTGACCGCGACGGCGGGGACCACAATCCTCACCGGCACCAACGGCTATACCGGCGGCACCGCGGTCAATGCCGGCCTGATCAATTTCAACTCCGCCGCCAGTTTCGGCACCGGGCAGATCACGCTCAACGGCGGAAGTCTGCAATGGGCAACCGGCACTGCGACCGACATCTCTTCTCACCTTGCGGCCATCGGCAGCAATGGCGGCAGCTTCGATACCAACGGTAATAACGTGACCTTCGGCACCGCACTCACCGGCAGCGGGAGCGTCACCAAGACTGGCCTCGGCTCGCTGACATTTTCCGTCGCCAATAATTATACCAGCGCGACGGCGGTGAATGCCGGCACGCTGCAGGGTGGCGCGGCGAACGTATTCGCGGCGGCGAGCTCCACGACGATCAACAGCGGCGGCACGCTCGACCTCGGCGGTTTCGCGCAAACGATCAACAGCGTCTCGCTCGCCGGCGGCACGCTACGGAACGGCAGCCTGACCGGCGCGGTGGGTTCGGCCGGCGGCACCATCAACGGGCTTGGCGGCGCGGCGAGCCTGACCACGACGGCAGGGACCACAATCCTCACCGGCACCAACAGCTATACCGGTGCCACTACCCTGAACGGCGGCGTGCTCGACGTTCTAGGGAGCATCACCGGCACCTCACAGGTCGTGGTCAATTCGGGCGGAATGCTGACGGGCACCGGCACCATCGATCCGCCGGCGGTCACCATCAACAACGGCAGCATGTTTGCACCGGGCAACGGTACGCCCGGCACCTCGACCAACATCGTCGGCAGTCTCGCGCTTGCCTCAGGCGCACTCTATGTGGTGCCGGTCAATCCGGCGACGGCGAGCTTCGCCAACATCTCCGGGACGGCGACGCTCGGCGGCGCTTCCGTGAACGCGATTTTCGCCAATGGCAGTTATGTCGCCAAGCAGTACACGATCCTGACCGCCGGCAGCATCAGCGGGACGTTCAATCCAAGCGTTGTGAACACCAACTTGCCGTCCGCTTTCAAGACCTCACTGAGTTACGATTCCACCCACGCCTTCCTCGATTTGGCGCTGGTGTTTTCGACGCCCGCGGGACTCAACCGCAATCAACAGGCCGTCGGCAATGCGCTGAGCAACTATTTTGCAACCCAGGGCGTGATACCCACCGCCTTCGGCGCGCTGACCAGCCCAGGCCTGACGCAGATCTCGGGCGCGACAGCGACCGGCTCGCAGCAGGCGACGTTTAACGCAATGGGCCTGTTCCTGGGCACGATGACCGATCCCTTCCTCGAAGGCCGGGGCCAGGCGGGCGCCCAATCGACTGGGGCGACGGCCTTCGCGGCCGCTTCCGCCTATGCGGCCAACGACCCCAATCGTGCCTACGCGATGTTGGCCGGTGAGCCGGTCCAGGCCTATGAACCGCGCTGGAGTGTTTGGGGCGCGGGTTTCGGCGGCTCGCAATCGACCGACGGGAACGCCTCGGTCGGATCGAACAACACCACCAGCCATATCGCCGGCACGGCGGTCGGCGCCGACTATCTGGCCTCGCCGAACACGCTTGTGGGCTTTGCGCTCGCCGGCGGCGGCACGGGCTTCTCGGTGGCGAATGGCGGCAGCGGCCATTCCGATCTGTTCCAGGCCGGTACCTACGCCCGCCAGAGCCTTGGTGCGGCCTATCTCTCGGCCGCGCTCGCTTATGGCTGGCAGGACATCACCACCAACCGCACCGTCACGGCGGCCGGCCTCGACCAGCTCCGCGCCCAATTCAACGCCAATGCGTTCGCCGGAAGGGCTGAGGGTGGCTACCGTTTTGTCGCGCCTTTCACCGACAGCCTGGGAATTACCCTCTACGCGGCGGCGCAATTCACCGTGTTCGATCTGCCGCGTTACGCAGAACAGGCGATCGTGGGCGCCAGCAATTTTGCGCTGGCCTATGGCGCGAAGGACGTCAACGATTCGCGCTCCGAACTCGGCTTCCGCACCGATCAGTCCTGGGCGCTCGCCGATGGCATCCTGACGCTGCGCGGCCGCCTTGCCTGGGCGCATGATTTCGATCCGGACCGTTCGATCGCGGCAACCTTCCAGTCGTTGCCAGGAGCAAGCTTTGTCGTTAGCGGCGCGGCGCAGGCCGCCAACTCCGCGCTCGCAACCGCCTCGGTCGAAACCAAATGGAAGAACGGCTGGTCGGCGGTAGTGACGTTCGAAGGCGAGTTCTCGGCCGTCACGCAAAGCTACGCCGGCAAGGGCGTGGTGCGCTATCAGTGGTGAGCGCAGCAGAGTAAGGCCAAGACCAAGGCGCGGGTCGTAGACCCTGCGAGCGCATGGCGCGGGCCAGCCAAACATCGGTCTTGAAATGGATTACCCAACCGATTGACAGCCGCTTCTCATCGCCTAAGCCTGCGCGATGACCTTTCGGAGGAGTGGCGCGTTGCGCAATCGATGGTTTGTCCTTGCCGTCCTGTTTGCGGTTCGCCTCACCATGGCGTTTCAGTTCCAGAGCGTGGCCGCCGTCGCCCCGCTCTTGAGCAACGCGTTCGAACGTCTCCCTTGCCGACGTCGGCATCCTGATCGGGCTCTACTTCGCGCCGGGCGCAGCACTCGCGCTGCCCGGTGGCGCGATCGGACAACGGTTCGGCGACAGGCGGACCGTGTCGGCTGCGTTGTTACTGATGCTGATCGGGCAACTTGCAATGGCCGTGTCGCCCTCATGGTCCGTCCAGATCGCCGGACGGCTGGTCAGCGGCGCGGGCGGCGTGATGCTCAACGTGCAGATGACGAAGATGGTCGCCGACTGGTTCTCAGGTAAGGAGATCGCGACCGCGATGGCGATCTTCGTCAATTCGTGGCCGGCGGGCATCGCCCTTTCACTGCTGACACTTCCCCTCATAGGCACCGCTTTTGGCATCAGTGCGGTCTATTTCGCGGTCGTGGCTTTCATCGCCGCAGGATTTTTTCTCTTCGTGGTGACTTACCGGACCCCGGCCAGGATTGAGGCCGCTAAATCGGTATCCACGCCGGCTCCGGTGCGGCTCGAACGCAACGCTCTGGTGGCGCTGATCGTGGCGGGGCTGATGTGGGGCCTGTTCAATGTCGGCTTTGCCATGATCTTCAGCTTTGGACCCTCGATGCTGGTCGAGCGCGGCTGGACTATTTCGGCTGCGGGTTCGGCGATCAGCATCGTGCTGTGGCTCGCGGTCATATCGGTGCCGCTCGGCGGCTTTCTCGCCGATCGCCTCGGACGACCGGACGTGCTGCTGGTCGGCGGTTGCATCGCCTTCGCCGTTGCGATGATCGCACTGCCCCGCAGCGACGCGGTGATCGCAATCGTCATTGCGCTGGGGATGATCAGCGGCCAGCCGGCCGGGCCGATCCTGAGCTTGCCCGCCCGTGTGTTGAAGACGGAAACACGAGCGATCGGCATGGGAATTTTTTACACGCTCTATTACGTTACCATGATGTTGGGGCCTGTCGTGGGCGGAGCCAGCGCCAAATGGACAGGCAGCGCGGCGGCGGCCTTCGACTTTGGCGCCGCCGTGCTCCTGGCTTGTCCGGTGCTATTTTGGGTATTCAACCGCTTTGTCGCCGTACAACCGAAGTTGGCGTGATTCAACTCCCCGGCCGGCATTGCTAACGGCTCATTAACCTTGCTGGCCGTAGGGTCATCTCGCACCGAAAAATCGGTGGCCTGGTGGCAAGATGGCTTTGGCGAACAAAAAATCGGTGCTTCCGGCCGCCGAAGAGCGGCGGCGATTCCAGCGGGTGAAGGTACACCTGCTCGGCCGCTACATGCTGCCCGACCGGCGCGAATTCCCTTGCCAGATCATCAATATGTCGCCGGGGGGATTGGCACTGCTGGCGCCGGGCATCGGCAATGTCGGCGATCGGGTGATCGCCTATCTCGACCATATCGGCCGGGTCGAGGGCCGGATCACGCGCATCATCGACAACGGCTTTGCCATGACGGTCGGTGCGACCGCACGCAAGCGCGACAAGCTGGCCGCACAGCTCACCTGGCTCGCGAACCGCGACATCCTCAACCTGCCTGAAGACCGCCGCCACGACCGCATCATCCCGCGCAATCCGATTGCCCTGCTGACGCTGGAGGACGGCACCAAGATGACCTGCCGGATCATCGACATGTCGCGCTCGGGGGCTGCCATTGCCGCGGAGAACCGGCCACCGCTGAAATCGCTGGTCATGCTCGGCAAGGTCCAGTCGCGCGTGGTGCGCAACCTCGAAGAGGGTTTCGCACTCGAATTCGTTCACGAGCAGGTCGCCGAGACGCTCGAGGAAGCCGTCACCGCGCGGTAGGGCGCAAAACTTCGGCGCCTGAACCAAGGCTCCAATCTTTCGTTTCGACGCGTTTTCTTCACGCGAACCGTTTTACACTTCGCTCGAAAACGCTGTGGGCGCCGATCATTCGCCGCGCGCTGCCGGTTTCGACAGATATTGCTGCGACTGCGCTTCGCCTTTGAGCGGCGTCACCTTGTCGGGGTCGACGCGTATCATGAGATAGTCGATGTGGTCGTCGATCGCGGTGAACCAGTGGCCGGTGCCGGCTGGAATCACGACGACGTCGCCAGCCTTGATCTCATAGGCAATGCCGTCGCGAACTTCAGAGCCGTTGTTGCCGGGACCGTTGAATTCGACGACAGTGCGCATGGTCGCAGGTCTGCGCTGCCGGTTGACGATATCGGGACCCAGCACCAGCGTCGCCGCGCCCGAAATCACGTGATAGATCTCGCTGATCTGGTCATGTTCGGCCACCGAGTTCGCCGCCGGCTTCTCCAGCCTGCCGCGATGCACCATGCCGATTCCGACACGCGCTTTTCCGATGTCGATATCGCGCACCTGCTGGTCGATCAGTTTTTCCTCGATTGCCTTCCTGGTGTAGCTCTCGAGTTCGGCGGCCGGGATATAGGTCCCCGGACACATGATGCATGTCGGTTGCGGGTCGGTCGGGTTGATACGGACCGCATCCTCCGCCCACGCGCCGGTTACGAGCAGCACGCCCAGGGTCATCGAAAAACTGAAGAAAACAGGTTTCATCGCCACCTCCCCTTTAAGCCGCGCAGCATGCACGGAGTTCGTGGCTTGCCCAGGGATTTCCGGTATCGCCGGCTACAGCGTTAGCGCCGCCTTAATCGGCCGACCTCGCCGATGACGCAATTCGACGAGGTGAAATCGGCCGATATGGGCCCCGATACCGCCGCTGTCGGCCGGTCTCCCCGCAAGGTTTGGTTAATGGCGGCGCCGCGGTCCGGGACCAGCCCAGCATCGACGGGCGCTAGCTTGTTAATGCGTAAAATTTGAATCAATTCCGATTGTTTAAAATTTTATACCAAATTCAATCAAGTACAGATCGATTTATCCGAAGTATTTATTTGTATTCGTCTCAATTGCACCTGGACGATTTAGCAGCACCGCAAAATCTTTATGCGAAACGTGGCCCAACAAGAAACGGGGGCCACAATGTCATTCAGGGAACAGGGAAAGGCTCTGGCGGTCGTCGCCATCCTGTTGGGATTGACGGCGTCGGTGCGCGCTGCCGACGATCGAACAGTTTACGCAAGCATCGGCGAAGTCACGCGCGCGCCGATCGGCTGGGTCGAGTTCTGCACCGAAAATCCGACCGAGTGCAGGGGCGGACCGACGCAGGCGCGCGACATCGTGATGACGCAAACCGCCTGGCGCGACCTGTTGCGCGTCAACCGCTGGGTCAACGAGACGGTCAAGCCCATGACCGACATGGAGCATTGGGGCGTGATCGAGAAATGGTCGCTGCCGACCGACGGCTACGGCGACTGCGAAGATTATGTGCTGTTGAAGCGCAAGATGCTGATCGATGCGGGATGGCCGCGCGAGGCGCTTCTGATCACGGTGGTACGCGACAAGATGGGCGAAGGCCACGCCGTGCTGACCGTGAAGACCGACAAAGGCGAGTTCATTCTGGACAACCAGAACGAAAGCGTCGTGGCCTGGACCGAGACTGGATACCGCTTCGTCAAGCGCCAGTCGCAGAGCGACCCCAACGTCTGGGTCTCGCTGGGCGATATGCGGCCGGCGGCTTCCACTGCCAGCGCCCAGAAGTAACGACAACGGATTTTAAAGGACACGCGACCCGGTCACATCCCCACCCCTCCCCGTCCCAGACCGGTTCGCGCGCGGCCAGCTCTCCCCCAAGGGCTGGCCGCAACTTTTTCAGCCGAAGCAAGAAGCTCTCCAGTGTGGCTTTGGTTCGGAAGTCGCCCTCGGCGAGCAACCTCAAAAGCATCCGAATTAAATCTCAGCTCCCGAACTCGGCCGCATTTTTTTCCGTTGCCGATAAGCCAGGATTAAATCTGGCGCCTCCCCAAGGTCGGCCGAAAGCATTTTTCGGCATTTGTGAAATGGCTCACACGTGCCGGTTCCGGGATCAGCCATCTTGGCCATCGCCGGATGGCGCAAGCCAATTGGAATCCGGGGCCGGCAAGGCCGTCAGTGTCATACTCCACTGACGGCCTTGCTTTTTGCCGCCCGGCCGCCGCCTCAACCATCACCTCATCTCGAGCCGCGGTTGTACCCGAACCATCGAACGCCATGCACCTCGCATGCTGGTGATTTGCGTTGGTCGGAAATTGCCTGCTGTATGCCGTCCTTCACAGCCTTCAAGGAATTCACATGGATACCGACACCCTGCTGACATCCGACGTCATCGGACTGACCAAGGCCGCGCCGTTTTCCCGCCGCGGCTTCATGACTGCATCCGCCGCCGTCACGGCGGGCTACACGCTGGCGGCCGGCCCGGTGCGCGCCAACGTCATCAAGACCGACACCGACGGCCTCACCGCGGGCAACGTCAAGATCAAGGTCGCTGACGGCGAGATGCCCGGCTATTTTGCGCGGCCCAAGGGCGTCAACAATCCGCCGGTCGTGCTGGTTGCGATGGAGATTTTCGGCCTGCACGAGTACATCCGCGACGTCACGCGGCGCCTCGCCAAGCTTGGCGCGCTCGCCGTCGCCCCCGATTATTACTTCCGCAAGGGCGTCGATCTCACCAAGATAACCGACATTCCGCAGCTCTTGCCGATCGTCAACGCAAAACCGGATGCGGAGCTGTTCTCCGACCTCGATGCCGCCGTCACCTGGGCCAGATCGCAAGGAGGCGATACCAGCCGGCTCGGCATCATCGGATTTTGCCGCGGCGGACGCACGGTTTGGGAATATGCCGCTCACAGCAACGAGCTCAAGGCGGGCGTGGCATTCTACGGCCCGCCGGTCGATGCGCCCAATCCACTGTGGCCGAAGAGCCCGACCCAGCTCGCGCCCGAGATG
Source organism: uncultured Acidobacteriaceae bacterium (assembly GCA_963791515.1). Classification (GTDB taxonomy): domain Bacteria; phylum Acidobacteriota; class Terriglobia; order Terriglobales; family Acidobacteriaceae; genus Sulfotelmatobacter. Next base: position 265,586 of record CAWBSS010000004.1, read on the forward strand.
AAGGCGCCGGTACTCGGACTATACGGCGAAGCCGATACCGGCATCCCCGTCGCCACCGTCGAAGCGCTCAAGGCCGCACTCGCTGAAGCCAAAAAGCCCGCGGAGTTCAAGATCTATCCCGCCGCCCCACATGGCTTCCACGCCGACTACCGCGCCAGCTACCGCAAGGAAGCGGCCGAAGACGCCTGGAATCAGATGCAGGGCTGGTTCAAGAAATACAAAGTGCTCGGCTGAGCCGGCCAGCAAGGGCCGAAAGGGGTGCGCGGTACAAACTGCGCACCCTTTTTCTCGAGCTGATCTCTTGAGCTCGTTTGCGCGAGCAAACTATCCGCAAACCTGGACCGGCCGGATGCGCCAGCCATATCGGGTGTGCACGCGCTCCCGCACGACGTAACAGCCGCCGTTGTAGGTAGTAATCGTCGGCCGCGTAGTACGGGTAGTCATAATAGTCGTCGTAGTAGCCCGGTCCCCAGAACCCGCCGGCAACAAAGAATCTGCGGCCATGACGGAATCCATGATGGAAGCCACCGTGCCAGACCCCGCGGTTAAAATTTCCTGTCGCAATGCGGGCGCCATGGAACCCGGCAACTCCGGCGGCACCAACACCGGCGGCACCGATTGCGGTCGAGCGCGCGAAGCTGTTACCGAAGCTTCCACTGCGGGCGGCAAATCCTGCTCCGCCAAAGCCACCTCCGCTAAAGCCACGGCCGCCGCCGAAGCCGCCACCACCATGGCCGCCGCCGAAGCCACCACCTCCGCCGTGGCCGCCTCCGCCGCCATGACCACCACCGCCACCACCAAATGCCAGGGCCACGTCCGGCACCAGAATGGCGATTGACGCGACTGCCAGCAGCGCGATCATTGTTTTGCGCAACATTTTCATCCCTCCGGAGATATTCTGCCCCCGTTCAGGTCAACTCTTGGTGGTGCGCTCCCGTTCCGCACCTCCTTGGACAATTAGGGTCGTCCTAATCATCATGTTAAGTAACATAATCGTTGATCAAGATTTATGTTTATCAACATATGTGGCGCGCCGGCTTGAGCGGCAATGCTGGCGCCGCGTCGCAGCAAATACAGGTCCCTGTCAATATACCGGGTTATTCCGCGAAGGAGCTGACGGCACGTGCGAAAATTGATCGCTTTCGACGACGATACCTTCGACAAGCTCAAACAGCTCGCGCGCGACAGGGTGGCAACCGTTCAGGAATTGGCGGATGAGGCGTTTGCCGACTTGCTCAAAAAGCACGGCATCCCCATCGACCTCAAGGACGCGCTCCGCAAAAGCGTGAAGCTCTCCGAGCCATCCGCCGCGAAAGCTGCGGCGCCCTCACCACGCAAGCGAAAACCCTGAGCGATCAGCGCACCGGTGCGCCCGGCCCGAGGTCACTTTAACCGATCTTCTTCAGACCCTTGTTGTATCGCGGCCCATTGCCCATGTAGAATCTTGCAGCACTTCCCATCGGTGGAACCTGCGCCGGATCGAGCGCTCGGACCACGCGCCCCGGCGCGCCCAGGATCAGCGAATACTCGGGAAACTGTTTGCCCTCGGTAATCACGGCGCCAGCGCCGACGATGCTGCAACGGCCGATCCTGGCGCCATTCATGACGATCGAACCCATGCCGATGAGCGTGCCGTCCTCGATCGTGCAGCCATGCAGGATGACGTTGTGGCCCACCGTGCAACCCTTGCCGATCGTCAGGGGATATCCGAGGTCGGTGTGACAGGTCGAATTGTCCTGCACATTGGAATTCTCGCCGACCTCGATCCACTCATTGTCGCCGCGCAATACCGCGCCGAACCACACGCTGGCGCCGTTGTTCAGGCGGACCTTGCCGATGAGAGAGGCATTATCGGCGACAAAATAATTGCCGCTTTCGGGAAGCTCGGGCGCCTGCCCGTCGAGTTCGTAGATCGCCATGCGCTAACGGTCTCCTGTGCAGGGAGACTTTGGCATAGCCGGCGAGCCAATTCCAACATTACACCGCTTCAGGCCAGGAGCCCGGCCGCCCGCAGCGTCATCAGGAAGAACGTGCCCGACATCAGGCTCCAGGTTCCTGCAAGCACGGTCGCCATCATGACGAACTCGAAGCGCCGGCCTTCGATCCGCGCGCCAAGCAGCGTATTTCGCATGATGATGAAGGGTGCAGCAAACACCAGGAACGGCACGGCGGCGAAGGTTTTTGGCGCCGCCCCCTCCTGCAGCAAGCCAAATCCCGCAGGCCGATGCACGAAGGCCTGATAGCCGTTGGTGAGCGCACCGGCGAACGAAAAACCAATGCAAAGCGCGAACAGGGAATTAAACACGTCAGGCGACATTGCAGGCTCTTTCGTTACGCAAACAGTGAGACCTGCTCTGCTTCGCAAAATCGGCCGCCCGCCGCCACAACATACTTAAGGAAAGGTTAATACGGACAGGCCGGAACCCGCCGCCGGGGCAGCGGAATCGATGCGGATATGCCATGCCGCGTGGCATATTTGGCGCTGATTCGACGACGCACTTCGCGATCCCCGTTCATGACACTGCTTTCCACGGTCCAGACCAGCGCACGCAACACCGCCAGGGATTCGCGCGGTCACCTGCTTGCGATCGCGCTTGCCGGCGCGATTGGCCTGAGCGCGGTCGCGCTCGTGGCCTACCTGTTGTGGCCGACCTGGGAAGCTGATGTCTCCAGCGGTCCGGCACAGCTGCCCCTGAGCATCGGGGACACGCTGTTCAACGTCCCGACGGCGGCGATCCGCATGAAGGTTCAGCGTCACTCCGGAGCTCAGGAACGCGTCGATCTCAGCTTCATTTTTCCATCGCTGGAGCCGCCGGACGCGCCCAAACGCGTCAGCGCGGGCAATCTGGAAGATGCGATGCAGCCGGTCGACCGGATTTTCGTGTCGATCGCCGCCCATCACGACTCGCTGGCACCGGACATGCGCGTGCGCACGATTTATCCGCGTTATCTCGAGCAGACCTCAACGCTGGGCGAAGACGGATTGACGATGCGTGCCTTTCGCGAAGGCTCGCCCTACGGCAACGAAGATCTGTTTTTTTCGGACACGCCAAACATCAGCGCACGCTGCACGCGAGATGCTGCCACCCCCGGCATGTGCCTGAGCGAACGCCGCATCGATGGGGCCGATCTGACGTTTCGCTTTCCGCGAAGCTGGCTTGCGCATTGGCAGGCGGTGGCAAACGCCATGGACCGCCTGACGCAGCAACTGCATGGGCCGAAGGGATAGCGCGTCAACCCTGCTCGACCAGATCGTCCTCGAGGATCGCCATCTGGAACTGGAAGGAGCGATCATCGTCCTCGTCGTCGACGAAGAGCACGCCGATGAATTCCTCGCCGATATAGACCTCGGCGGAATCATCCTTCTTGGGCCTCGGCACCACGCGAATCCTGGGGTTGCCGAACAGGCGCTTGAGGTAGGCGTCGAGTTTCCTGACTTCCTGAACGTCCACGGCAGTCTCCAATCGATCTTGAAGGGAAAGTTTTAGGGCGGGACGGAGTCAACGACCAGCCATACTCCGGGAATGTTACACGCAGTTTTCAGGGCTTATAGCGGATTGCCGGCCTTTCGCAAAACCGCTCTTCGCCCTCGGCTCGCGTTCCTGGCCCGGCTCTACCCGGACGCTCAAAGCCCGGTGGCGTTGAGCATCTGATCCATGGTGCGCGAGGGTTCGGCACAACCCGCCTCGCCGACGATCTTGGCGGGAACCCCGGCAACCGTCACATTGTGCGGCACCGGTCTCACCACCACGGAGCCGGCGGCGATCCGGGCACAATGGCCGACCTCGATATTGCCGAGGATTTTTGCGCCCGCCCCGATCAATACGCCGTGGCGAATCTTGGGATGACGATCCTCGTTCTCCTTCCCCGTGCCGCCGAGCGTGACGCCGTGCAGGATCGAGAACGTCGTCCTCGATCACCGCCGTCTCGCCGCACACGAAGCCCGTGGCGTGATCGAGGAAGATACCGCGGCCGATCCTGGCAGCAGGGTTGATATCGGTCTGGAACACCGCAGACGATCGGCTTTGCAGGTAATACGCAAAGTCCTTGCGGCCTTTCAGGTAGAGCCAGTGCGCCAGGCGGTGGGTTTGCAGCGCGTGGAAACCCTTGAAATAGAGCAATGGATCGATGAAGCGCGATGTCGCGGGATCGCGGTCGTAAACCGCCACCATGTCGGCGCGGAAGGCGTTGCCGAGATCGGGATCGTCGCGTAGCGCCTCGTCATAGGTTTGACGGATCAGGTCGCCCGACAAGGCGGAGTGGTCGAGACGTTCTGCAATGCGATGCACCACCGAGTCTTCAAGCCGATCATGATGCAGCACGATCGAGTAGATGAAGGAGGCGAGTTCAGGCTCGCGGCGAACGATGTCTTCGGCCTCCGCGCGCACGCGATCCCAGACCGGATCGAAAGCTGCCAGTTTTATCCCGCCTTGCGGATTGATCTGATGCTTTGCCATCGTCTTCTCTCGTAAATCGGCTGAACTCGTGAATTCTTTCCACCGTGGAGTTGATCCTAGCACGAGCTATGCAGAACTGTCCCGCGCAGTCACATCAAGGTGAACTCGGGCCTGACCCGGACGGCCACTAAAGCCTTGAAGTAACGACGTTTCTTCTTGCGAGGCGGGCTGTCGATCGCAACCGGCACCTACACGTGGTTGGCGCCTTCCGAAAAATCAAGCAGCTCGCATCCGACTATTGGTGAATTCCGTAACCCTATCCGGTCCGGGCATGGTGGTTGAAACGCTTGGGGGGCGACACATCACAACACAGATCTTGCGCGCGCGCGCTGCGGACTCGGTGTGGGTCTGGGTAACGGCGGTCGCTATTCCCCTGATGCTGCTCGCGCCTGCGCTTTGGAACGGTTATCCGCTGCTCCAGTCCGATACCGGCGGCTATCTGGCACGGTGGTACGAAGGCTATCTGGTTCCCAGCCGCTCGACCGTGTTTGGCCTTTATCTGCATTTCGGGGAGGATAGCTACTTCTGGCTCAACCTCGCCGTCCAGGCATTGGCGACGATGTGGATCCTGCAGTTGATGTTGCGGGTGTTCGACCTCGCCACGCCATGGCGGCTTCTTGCACTCGGCGTGACGCTGACGCTGACCACGGCGCTGCCCTGGCTCGCCAGCATGCTGCTGACCGATATCTTTGCCGGGCTTTCGGTGCTGTCCCTGTTTGTTTTGGTATTGCATGGCGACAAGCTATCGAAACCTGAAAAAGGCGCGCTGTTTGCCTTCACCGCCTTTGCAGCAGCGACCCACAGCGCTACGCTCGCGGTGCTCCTGGGCTTATGCTGCGTCGGCTGGATCGCCCGGCCCCTGCTGCGGGAACGGATCGCGCTCGCCAGCCTTGCGCTGGGCACGCTGACCATCGCTGCCGGCGCGCTGATGCTGCTGGCCGCCAATTTCGCCCTGTCCGGGCGGCTGGCATGGACACCCGGCGGTTATTCCATTGCGTTCGCCCGCATGCTGCAGGATGGAATCGTCACGCGCTACCTGCGCGAACATTGTGGGGAACAGCACCTCAAGCTTTGCCCCTATCAGGACCAATTGGAAGAAACCGCGGACGAGTTTCTCTGGAGCAGGGAAACCGTGTTCAACAAGCTCGGACGCTTTGCCGGTCTGGGTGACGAAATGGGCTTCATCGCCGTCCATTCGCTCGCCGAATATCCGCTATGGCAGGCAGAGGCAGCCGTCGCGGCGGCCGCCCATCAGCTGATCCTTGTGGCCACCGGTGAAAACACCAGCCGTCCGCTTCCGCATACGCACGGCATCATCGAGCGTTATCTGCCGAAGCAGGTCGAAGCGATGCGCGCGGCGCGTCAACAGAACGGATACATTACATTCGGTCCAATCAATCTGGTCCACGTCCCCGTCGCGCTGGTCTCAATCCTCCTGGTCTTCGGCATGCTCGCGACCGCAATCTGGCGGCGACGGCGCGACGAATTCATCCTGCTCACCGCGACCGTGAGCCTTGCGCTGATCGGCAATGCCGTCGTGTGCGGGGTGATATCCGGGCCGCATGACCGCTACGGCTCGCGCCTGGTGTGGATTGCGACCTTTACGGTCTTGATCGCAGTCTTTCGTTCATATGCTGGCGAGGAGGAGCCCGTTGGCGATTCACTTGCGGCGTGAAAGAAAATCCAGCACGCCCGCCTTGTAGACCTTGTCGCCGACCGCGCGCATATGATCGCGATTGGGGATGTCCAGCACTTGCGAGCCGGGAATGATTTTTCCAAGAGCTTCCGCTGAGCCCGCGATCTCGTCCACGGTGCCGACCGCGATCAGCACGGGCACGGAAATGCCGGCGGCTTCCTCCCTTGTCATGAGGCGACGCGAGCCGCGCAGGCACGCCGCAAGCGCCCGGTGATCGGAGCGGGTCTGGTCCGCGAAAGCGCGGAACGTCCGCCCGACCGGATCGGTCACCTCGTCGAGCGAATCTGCCTCCAGCGCCTTTACGACGTTCTCCCCGGGGCCGCCACCTTCGATCAGGCCGATCCCGATGCCGCCGAAAATCGCCGAGCGCAGCCGCTGCGGCTGAGTTCGCGCCAGCACGGCCGTCATGCGCGAGCCCAGCGAATATCCCATGACATCGGCACGCTCGATGCTCAGATGATCCAGCAAGGCGGCGATATCGGAGGCCATGATGGCGATTTCATAGGCGCTCGAATCGTAGAGCTTGCTGGATTCGCCATGGCCGCGATTGTCGAACGCGATGACGCGACGACCATCTCTCGTCAGCTCCGACACCCAGCTCGGGTAGATCCAATTGACATTCTTGGTCGACGCAAAGCCGTGCACGAGCAGGACCGGATCTCCCTCGCCCTCGTCCAGATAGGAAATTTCAACAGCGCCGTGATGAAAACTCGGCATCGGATTTTCCGCATTCATGTTCGGGAAGGAAGCGAACGGCCAGAAATTAGCCGCTAACCCCGCCATTTGCCATGGCGCAACCTGCCAACTGTTCGCGCAACCGTCTTGCCTTTCTGCGGTCGAGCCAGGACTGGGTCAGCCGCTCTGCGGTGGCCTTGATCGAGGCCAGCAATCCGAACAGTGCGAAAACCGCGCCAAGCACCCACAACGAAAGGTCGAACGCTCCGGCCACAAGCAGCAATGCCCCGCGGCCAAGCAGCTTCAGGATGGCTCGGGTCTGACCGCCTTTGGACTGAGCGAGCAGTGCCGCACGGGCGACATCTTCGGGGCCCTCCGCAATTCGCAAGGTATCCAGCGCGCCGCGGGCGCCGGCCCTTTCGCCGACCCGGCCGACATCCTTGGCAAGCCGCACCAGCGCACCGGCCTTCTCGGCGTGGAACGCGGCCTTGATAGCGCTCACGGTTTGGCCGGGATGCAATACCGAGCCTGAAGCCACGGCATTTTGCAGCATCGGCGCGTCGACAAGCCCGCGCGCAGAGCGCCCTGCCCATTCAGTCAACCCCTCGCCCAGCCGTCCCACCTTGCGGGCATCCTTGACCAGCGTGAGACCGGCGCGCACCGGTGCAGCACCGCCAAACGAGACATAGGTCGCCGCCGTCACCGCAAGGCCGGCGGTGGCAAGCCCCAACACCAGGCGATCGGCGTCCTCTCCCATGACCAGGTGCTTGCTTTCACGCACGACGTCCCTGATGTCGCCGAAAACGAAGAGGTCGCCGGCAACGGTGCCCGTCAGGCTGGCCGCGTCGTCGGCATTTCCGGTCACAAGACCCGTGGCAAAGCGCTTGGCAAAGTGGGACGAGGAGTTTTCCTCGCTCACGGCGTCGCTGACCCGTTGCGACAGATCGCTGGCAATGGCGATGTGCTTCTCGGAGGCGAGATCGACGAAGCTTTGGGCAAGGCCCGGATCATTTGCAGCAAGCGCAGCCTCGATCTGATCGCCTGGTATTTTTTGGTCATTCTGCAGCGTGGAACCGATTTGAATATCGGACAACATCACGGGATCGTCCTGCGCCGCCAGAATGTTTCCGGCCTCGTGCGCATGCGGCCACAAGATGGCAAGCGCGGCACCGCTTACCGTCATCGCCGCCAAGGCCCAACCGATCCGCCGTCGTCTCATCCGAAAATCCCGAAGTTTCGCCTTCACCAGACCTTCACCAGATATGAGCGCCGCTTTTGCGACACAACAGCCCCGACGAAAGGAGGGCTTCTCCGAGACGACAAGATTGTGTCGAATTTGCATTAGACGATCAGCGGCAGGGGCTTCCATCAGATGTTCGGGACCTGCGATTTGCCAACACGAGCGTTTCGTTTCTGACACTGGGAATCAACTGTATCCGTGAGTATGGTTCTGTCGCATTTCGATGATGCGGCGCTGGTATCGCATGCTGCTGCCGCTTTCCAGGGTGAATTCAATGTCCGATCAAATCGTCCCGCACTTTCACAACGATGCCGGCGTTCCCGTCATCGAGATCGGCTCGCAGGAATTCATGTGCGTGGGCGCCAATCCGCCTTTCGACCATCCACACGTGTTCCTGGATCTCGGCAACGACAACGAGATCATATGCCCCTACTGCTCGACGCTTTATCGCTTTGCGGCCGACCTCAAGGCCGGAGAGGCCCGCCCGCCGGAGTGCGTGCTGATCGACAAGGTCGCTTGATCGGGCGGTGACGGCTTCACGCACGATCGTCGTCGTTGGCGCGGGTATCGGAGGCTTGACGGCGGCGCTCGTGCTGGCGCGTCGCGGTTTCCGTGTTGTCGTTCTGGAGAAGGCCGAGCGACTGGAGGAGGCCGGCGCCGGCCTGCAGCTCTCACCCAATGCCAGCCGCGTGCTGGTTGACCTCGGCTTGCGGGGAAGGCTTGCCTCCCGCGCCGTGACGCCCGAGGCCATCAGCCTGATGAGCGCGCGACGCGGCGGTGAGATAGCCCGCATTCCGCTTGCCGACTCCGGGACCTTCGAAGAAGACGCGCCCTATTGGGTCATGCATCGGGCCGATTTGCAGGCGGCGCTGCAGGGCGAGGTCCGCGACACCCCCGACATCGAATTGCGGCTCGGCTGCCAGTTCGAGGATTTCAGCCCCCATGCCAAGGGGCTGACGGTCGTGCAGCGCAGTGGCATCGCGCGCCAGGAGGAACTGGCGGTGGCATTGATCGGCGCCGATGGAATCTGGTCGGCGGTCCGCCACCATCTGTTCCCGCAAAGACAGCCGCGTTTCTCAGGAACTCATCGCCTGGCGAGGAACGATCGAGGCAAACCAGCTGCCGCGGGAGTACACCTCGCGCCGGATTCAGCTCTGGATGGGGAGCGATGCCCATCTCGTCGCCTATCCGATTTCGGGCGGACGACAGATCAACCTGGTCGCAGTTGTGGGGGGAACGTGGAATCGGCCGGGCTGGAACGAAGTCGGCGACAGCAACGAAGTCAGAGGTGCGTTTGCCGCTGCCGGCTGGCACGCCGTTCCGCGGATGATGATCGGCGCCGTCGACAACTGGCGGAAATGGGCGTTGTTCACCGTGCCCGAAGGCGGCGAATGGACCGAAGGTGCCGTTGCCTTGTTGGGAGACGCCGCGCACGCCATGCTGCCCTTCGCAGCCCAGGGCGCGGGAATGGCAATCGAGGACGCCGCAGTTCTCGCCAAATGCCTCGCCGAAGGCCAAAAGCCGGGAGGGCCAACCATTTCGGCTGCGCTGAAACGCTACGCAAGCTTGCGCCGGACACGCGTGCTGCGGGTTCAGCGAACCGCGCGACAGCAAGGGCAAATCTATCACCTCGCAAACCCCTTCGCCTTCGCGCGCGACCTCGTGATCAGGACGCTTGGCCCAAGGCGCATGCTGGCGAGGCAGGACTGGATCTATGATTGGCGCGCGTGAGGCTCTGAAGCGAGATGAGATTGGGTTTGGTCAAAGCGGCGATGGAGGTGGCTCCCTCTCCCATTGGGAGAGGGTTGGGGTTTAGGGGTTATGGTCTCTCGTCAGAGCAGCGTCCCCTCACCCGGATCGCTAACGCGATCCGACCTCTCCCAGGCGGTTCTCGGGGCGATGTTTCCCCGGGATGGTCGTTGATTGCTGGCGGTTCATAACGCGCTGATTTCCCTTGCATCGACGCGGACCGGGTATCACGTTCGTGCCTGTCATTTCATTCGCGGTGCTACCTATGTGAAATGAAGGTAGCACCGCCCGACAGGGCCCACCTTCCATGCCTCGTATCAGATTGACCAAGAGCGCAATCGACGCGCTGCCGACCCCTGCGTCAGATGTGGTCTACTGGGACGCTGGCTGCCCCGGCTTCGGTGTCAAGGTCACGCCCAAGGGGCGCAAGGTTTTTATCGTGCTCTACCGCACCGGTGGTGGGGGCTCGAAGCTGCGCAAATACACCATCGGGCCCTACGGGCGCGTGACCCTTCATCAGGCCCGTGTGGCGGCGCAGAAGGTGTTCGCAGCCAAGCTTGACGGGCGCGATCCGGCGTCCGAGAAGCGCGAGGCGAAACGACGGGTGGTGGCAGATCGCGTCGAAGATCTGCTGGAGACGTTCATTGCTCAACATCTGTCACAGAATCGCTCCGGCGGCGAAATTTCCAGGCTGCTCCGCCGAGAGGTGGGAAAGCCCTGGGCCGGCAGGAGTATTCATGAAATCACCAAGCGAGACGTGGTCGAACTCGTCTCGGCTATCGAACAGCGCGGGGCTCCGGTCGCCGCTAACAAGGCCTTGAAGTCGGTCAAGACCTTCTTGCGCTGGTGCGTGGGTCGAGCCGTCCTCGATCAATCGCCCGCGGATGGCGTACCACTGCCCGCGAAGGAAGTTGCTCGAGACCGAGTCGTGAACGACAAGGAGCTCGCCCAGGTTATTCTCGGCGCCAGACAGATCGGCGGACGATATGGGGCTATTGTTGAACTTCTGGCACTCACCGGACAGCGCCGAGAGGAAGTCGCTGGCCTGCAGCGGGAGGAGCTCGATCTCGCGCACCGAGTTTGGACGATCCCCAAACAGCGGACAAAGAATGCCAAGGCGCATGTCGTGCACTTGTCCGATCAGTCGGTGGCTGTGCTGAGGCGTGTAGACCAGCGCGGGTCACTGCTCGGAACTAAGCCTTTCCGAGATTTCAGTAGGGCGAAGCGCCTACTCGATCAGGTCTCCGGCGTGGCCGGGTGGCGCCTTCATGACCTCCGCCGGACCTGCGTATCCGGTATGGCCCGCCTCGGGATTCCTCCCCACATCGCGGACAAGATTCTCAATCACAACGCCGGCACGATCTCTGGGGTTGCCGCCGTATACCAACGGCACGAGTTCCTCTCGGAGCGCCGGGAGGCACTCGAACGATGGGGAACTCACGTTGCCCACATTGTGGCCGAAGCCTCGGGTGAGGTACATGGCAAAGTTGCATGACGCTTTGATACCGGAGATGTAAGATTACATGGAGGACCGAGCGTTCTTCGGCAGTTGCCTATGTGGTTCTGTTCGTTCAGTTCGCAGCCTCACTTGAGAACGCCGAATATTGTCATTGCTCGATGTGCCGCAAGGCGCACGGGGCCGCGTTCTCTGCAAACTCAATCGTTCCCACCGAAGCACTCACCGTATCGTCTGGCGCGGATCTCATATCGGAATATGAATCGTCGCCCAAACGCCGAAAGTGCTTCTGCTCCAACTGCGGGTCACAGCTGTTTATCCGGCGCCTCGACAAGCCGGAGGTAACGGTCGTCACCCTCGGTACTCTTGACGGTGATCCGCACGCGCGGCCCGAGCGCCATGTCTTCGTTGCGTCGAAAGCGCCGTGGTATGAGATCGCGGAACTCACTACCTCAGTTCAAAATTTATCCAGGTTTCGAACCTACTGACGACGCGTTCGCTTGAGTCAGTGTTCTCGCGGCGACTTCCAATTTTGGCACTTTTCGGACCTGAGCGGCCAGACGGACGATGTCCGTTCGCGGTGGTAAAGCTGACCTCGCTACCGAGCGGCCCGACTTCCGAGTCTGACCCATCTCGGACATGAGGCAGCTAGTAGAGCAGACTTACTCAATTCGCCCCTTCCGTTCCAATGGCCCAGACGGATAAGATGCCGGTTCTGAATCCCGGGGTGAAGAAATGGTGCGCGCGCTAAAGACGGGCAGCAAGGCAACCAACGCAAGAGCCCGCAAGACAAGCGAAAAAGGCCGCAAAGCCACCAAAACCAAGCGAGGGATCGCGTCCTCCGTCACTCGCCGCCACGCACCTTCCGTTGCCGATCTACAGGCACAGCTTGAACTTCGGACTATAGAGCTAGATCGAGCGCTGGTCCGGCAGTCCGCAACCGCCGATATCCTGAGGGTGATCGCGAGCTCGCCGTCGGACGTGCAGCCGGTATTTGAGGCAATTGCCGAGAGCGCGGCGCGCCTCTGCCAGGCACAGTTTTGCAACGTCTTCCGGTTCGACGGCGAACTCATACATTTCATGCATTCGTATGGGTACTCGCGCGAGGCCATCGAGACCTTGCGACACTTCTATCCGGTGCGCCCGAATCGCGGCAGCTGTGCGGGGCGCGCGATCCTGAGTGGCAAGGTCGAGCAGGTACCCGACGTTCGGGCCGACCCCGAGTACGTCCAGGGCAACGTGCCGGATATCATGAAGATCAGCAGCATCGTGGCGGTGCCGATGCTGAAGGAACACCGTCCTGTCGGCGCGATCGCACTAGTGCGGGCGGCTAAAGGCACCTTCCCGCAGCGCCAGATCGATCTTCTGAAAACTTTCGCCGACCAAGCGGTGATCGCGATCGAGAATACGCGGCTGTTCAACGAGACGAAGGAAGCGCTCGAGCAACAGACCGCAACCTCGGAGGTGCTGAAGGTCATCTCTAGCTCGCCAGGGGAGCTAGAACCGGTTTTCAACGCAATGCTGGAAAACGCCGTACGTATTTGCGACGCCAAATTCGGTAACTTGCTCCTGATTGACGGTGACAACGCCCGCTGGGCGGCAGGAGTGGGTACCCCCCCGGAACTTGCTCAATACTTACAATCCGCATCGTTTCGGCCGACGCCGGGCAGCCACCTTGACCGCGTCATGCGGACAAAACAGGTGAGCCACGCTACCGACGATACTACGGAAGCGGTGGTTGGCGTTTCAGCCAGGCTGGGGGGCGCTCGGTCTACCGTCTGCGTGCCGATGGTCAAGGATGAAGCGCTGGTTGGTGCCATCTTTATGTACCGCACCGAAGTGCGGCCATTCACGGGAAAACAGATCGACCTCGTCAAGAACTTCGCCGCACAGGCTGTGATAGCCATCGAGAATACGAGGTTGCTCAAAGAGCTGCGCCAGCGCACTGACGATCTATCAGAATCGCTCCAGCAGCAAACGGCAACGGCCGACGTTCTCAAGGTCATCAGCCGCTCGGCATTCGATCTGGATGCTGTGCTCATTACGTTGACTGAATCGGCCACGGCCCTTTGTGAATCCGCTTCGGGCATTATTTATCGTCGCGTCGGCGACGTGTATCGTTACGCAGCAAGCACCATGGAAGTCGACTCGGCCTATCGCGAGTACGAGCAACGCACCGACATTGAAGCAGGTCGCGGTACGCTTATCGGACGGGTGGCGCTCGAAAGGCGCACGGTTCAAATTACCGATGCCTGGAACGACCCAGAATACATGGAGCAAGAGTTGGCGCGGCTGGGCGGCGGTGTGCGTGCAATGCTGGGAGTTCCCCTTATCCATCATGGAGAGCCGATAGGCGCCTTTGCTCTGGCGCGCAAAGACCCTATTCCTTTTTCGCAGCGCCAAGTCGATCTCGTCACGACCTTCGCCGACCAAGCGGTGATCGCCATCCAAAATGTGAGGCTATTCGACGAAGTGCAGGCTCGCACCAAAGAGTTAGCCGCTTCGCTCGATGACCTTCGCACCGCGCAAGGTCGCCTGATCCAGACGGAGAAACTGGCCTCGCTGGGCCAGCTCACCGCCGGGATCGCGCATGAGATCAAGAACCCGCTCAATTTCGTCAACAATTTTTCAGCGCTGTCGACGGAATTGACCGATGAACTGAATGACATCCTCAAGTCCGCCGCGTTGGGCGAAAAAATGCGGGCAGAAGTCGATGAATTGACACGCTTGCTCAAGGATAACCTCGAAAAGGTGGTCCAGCACGGCAAGCGCGCCAACTCCATCGTCAAGAACATGCTGCTGCACTCGCGCGAGGGCTCCGGCGAGCGCCGATCCGCCGACATCAACGCGCTGGTCGGGGAAAGTCTCAACCTTGCCTATCACGGTGCACGGGCGGAGAAGGCTGGCTTTAGTATAACACTGAAGCACGACCTAGATCCCGAGGCGGGCGCGGTTGACCTGTACCCGCAGGAGATCACCCGAGCGTTGCTAAACCTGATTTCCAACGGCTTCTATGCCGCGACCAGGCGCAAGGTCGAAACACTCGATGACACGTTTGAGCCGGTCCTCAGTGCCGCCACCAGAAACCTTGGCAAGACAATCGAAATCCGGATTCGCGACAACGGCACCGGCATCGCGCCAGAGGTGAGAGAAAAGATTTTCAATCCCTTCTTCACCACTAAGCCGACCGGAGAAGGGACAGGGCTCGGACTTTCGATGACCCATGACATCATTGTCAAGCAACATGGCGGCAGGATCAACGTCGAAACTGAGTTTGGCGCATTTACCGAGTTCATCATCACTCTCCCGCGCGACAACGGTGCCGCCCTTGGACAGAAGCCGGAATGACTGCTGTTGGCACGAACCGGACCTCCAGCAATGTCCGCAGTTCCGTCGCTAACGGGGGAAAAGCGGACATCGCGCCGGTACCCTATTTCGGTGGCGATTGACCCAAGGCGAACATTGCGCCATCGGGGTGCCTTCACAAGTCGATTAGTATAACCCCTCATAGCACGGTCCCTGGGTCTGCTGCTTGCTATCGTCAAGGGCTTAATGCACCCCGCTCACGCAGCGCATCACGGATTCGCCGGTCACAAGGCCGTGACACCAGACTGCCTAGATAACGGCCACGCCGCAGACCGGGCACACACTGCTCAAAACCGAAAGACTTACAGTCGGGTCCCGGCATCGCGCACCTCAGGCCGGAGGCCTGGCCACATTTCCCGATATTTCAAGGATTCTTGTGCCGGGTTTCATGACATGCGGGCCGGGTGTACATCAAGGGGGCTCGGTACGATGCGCAACGTTGAGTTTTCCTCAAGCCGGGGATCCTCAGGCCATGGCCAAGAGCACGACCTCGCAGAAGATGCCAGCGACAGCGCTGCGCGATCCGGTCGCGCCCGGCATACCGCTCGCGGAAAGGCCGTTCGTCTCCAAATCGCGCGCAGCGAGAATGGACGAGGGCCGGAACCTGCGCCCACGACTGCAATTCGATCGTATCGCGCTGCTGCTGCAGGGGGGCGGTGCGCTCGGCGCCTATCAAGCCGGCGTCTATCAGGCGATGGCTGAAACCGGGCTTCATCCCGACTGGGTCGTCGGCATCTCGATCGGCGCCATCAACGCCGCGATCATCGCCGGCAACGCACCCGAGAGGCGCGTCGACAGGCTGCGCGCGTTCTGGGAGGAAATCACCGCCCCCGCTTTGGGATTCCACGCCGACGTTTTCGGTCTCTTTGAACGAGGCGAGGCGCGAACGCTCGCCAACCAGGTAAGCGCTGTGGTGGTTGCCTACGCCGGGGCGCCGGGCTTCTTCAGACCGCGCGTCACCAATCCGTGGTTTCATCCTCCTGGCACCATCGAGGCGACGAGCTACTACGACACACAGCCTCTAAGAGCCACGCTCGAGCGCTTCATCGACTTCGATCGCATCAATTCGGACAACAAGGAGACGCGTCTAAGCCTCGGTGCCGTCAATGTGCGCACGGGCAACTTAGCCTATTTCGACACCGGGACGCAGGTGATCGGGCCTGAGCACGTGATGGCGAGCGGCGCGCTGCCGCCTGGTTTCCCCGCCGTCGAGATCGAGGGAGAGTACTATTGGGATGGCGGCCTCGTCTCGAACACGCCGCTTCAGTGGCTTGTGACGGACTCGCGCGTGACGGGCCAGCGGCTCCCCGACGCGCTCGTGTTTCAGGTCGATCTCTGGAGCGCGCGCGGAGAGTTTCCGCGCAACCTCCAGGAAGTCGCGACCCGGCAGAAGGAGATCCAGTATTCCAGCCGTACACGCGCCTTCACGGATTTCATCAAGCGGCTGCACAAGATGGAATACTCCGTGGCCACGCTGTTGGACCAGCTGCCGGACGAGTTCAAGAAAAGTGAGGAAGCCAGTTTCCTGGCCTCGGTCGCGGAACGTCACGCCTATAACCTCGTGCACCTCATCTATCGCCCAAGAGGTTACGAAGGCAACTCGAAAGACTATGAGTTCTCCCGGTTGTCTATGTCCGAGCATTGGCGTTCGGGCTACGACGACGCCATGCGCGCATTGCTCCATCCCGAGGTGCTCGAACGCGCAGGCAATGGCAAGGAGGTCACCATCTTCGACTTTGCCGCTGACGGCGATTAAGCCGCCGTGAGGTGCCGATCCCGCGAGGACGGCCAGAAATTAGTGCGGGCATCAACACGACGTGAATGCGTGAGAGACAACCGTTAGGAGCGGATCCAATGCCTGCCGAGATGACTGAGCATAGCAGCGAGTCGAGTTCGGTCGACGCGCCCGCGGTAGCTAAAGCCGGTGCTGCGGTCGATCGCGATGGCAAATTACCGCCGACAGATTCTGCTTCGATGGCCGTCCCACCGGCGAATCAACGGTTCACACGGCGGCAAAAGTTGCTGATCGGTGCGCTCGGTGCTGTGGTCATCGTGGCCGCTGCGTATGGGATTCCCTGGATCCGGTTCGCGCTCAGCACGGTTTCGACCGACGACGCCTTCGTGAACGGCCATGTGACGTTCATCGCCCCCCGCGTCCACGGCCAGGTTGCCCGCGTTCTGGTGGACGACAACAACCGTGTCCGCAAGGGAGATCTTCTCGTCGAATTGGACAAGGAGCCGTTTCGGGACGCCGTTGGGGTGAAGAAGGCGGCCGTCGATACCGCACAGGCGGATCTCGACGCGGCCAGGGCCGCCGTGCGCGGCATCGAAGCTCAGGCCAGGAGCAGGCGCTGGCAATTGCAAGAAGCCATCGAAAATGTCGAAAACCAGATAGCTCTGCTGCATGCCAGGGTCGCCGCGCTCAAAAAGGCAACGGCCACACTTACGCTCGCGCAGAAGGAGTTCGACCGGACGGCGAAGCTGGTCGTAGATGAAGCGGCGAGCCGCGAGCTCTACGATCAACGTCAGGCATCGTTAAGCATTGCCAAAGCGAGTGTCGTCCAGGCATTGTCCGACGCGAATCAGATCCGTGTCTCTTTGGGTCTGCAGGCGCAGCCTGAAGACAACGCGGATCTCGACCAGGTACCGCCCGATCTCGATCAGACGTTTTCTTCGGTCCTGCAGGCGCAGGCGGACCTGATTCAGGCCGCGGCCGAGCTGGGGGTTGTCCATTCCTACAACCAGTCCCCGAAGCAGATGCTCGAAGAGTTCGAAAAGCTCGATCCCAAAGGCGATATCGACCGCACGTTCGATCGGTTGGCCGCGGAGGCGCCGGCCGTCAAACAAGCCGAAGCCAAACTCGAGGCCGCCAAACGCGATCTCGCTCTGGCTGAACTCGACCTTCGCTATTGTGACGTCGTCGCGGAGATCGACGGCGTCGTCACGCGCCGAAACGTCAATCCTGGCAATGACGTTCAGGTCGGACAGAGCCTGATGGCGATCCGCTCGCTCAGCGAGATCTGGATCGATGCTAATTTCAAGGAAACGGAACTGCGCGACTTGCGCATCGGTCAGGCTGCCGATCTTTATGTCGACATGTACGGCGACAGACAGGTGTTCAAAGGCCGGATCACCGGGTTTACGATCGGGACAGGATCGACGCTCGCGTTGCTGCCGCCGCAGAATGCCACGGGCAACTTCATCAAGATCGTTCAGCGGCTGCCGGTCCGGATCGAGCTTGAGGGTTATGATCCGGACAAGAAACCGCTGTTCATCGGCACATCGGTGGTTCCGTACGTCTATATCAACAAGCCGCCCACCGGACCGGATGCTGGAAAATTCCTTCAAAGCACCATGCAGCCATCGCTGGCCGGTGCTTCTGCTTCGAGCGCCCCAGGTGCCGACAAATGACGGACATGGTCGTTTCGCCCGCCAGGTCCCAAGCGGGGGTAAACCCGTGGCTCGTGGCTGCCGTCGTCGTGGTCCCGACCTTCATGGAAGTACTCGACACCACCATCGCGGTGGTCGCGCTGCGATACATCGCCGGCGGCCTTTCGGCCACGGTCGACGACGGCGAATGGGTCATCACAAGCTACCTCGCCGCTAACGCTATCATCCTGCCAATCACCGGCTGGCTGTCGGCGCGTCTCGGGCGCCGCAACTACTTCCTGCTGTCGATCGCCGTCTTCACCCTCGCCTCCGGGCTGTGTGGAATGGCCACAAGTCTCGGTCAACTGATCGCATTTCGGGTCTTGCAGGGCCTGGCGGGTGGTGGCCTTCAGCCTTCCAGTCAGGGTGTGCTGCTGGATGCCTTTCCGGTGGAGAAGCAAGGCATCGCGATGACGCTGTTTGGCCTGGCGGCCTTGCTGGCTCCAGTCGTCGGTCCGACCCTCGGCGGCTGGATCACGGACAGTTACTCATGGCGATGGGTGTTTTACATCAACGTCCCGGTTGGCCTGCTGGCGTTTGCAGCATGTTACGCGCTGCTGCGGGATCCGGATTATCTCGTGAAGGAGCGCGTGGAGTTGCGGAAGCGGCCGTTGCGTTTTGACGGGCTCGGCTTGTCACTCCTGGTGATCGTCATGGTCTCCTGGGAAGTGATGCTCAGCAAGGGCCAGGAGTGGGACTGGCTCGGCGATCCATTCTGGCGTGTGCAGATGCTGGCGATTTTTTTCGTTTTCGGTCTGATCGCACTGATCTTTTGGGAGCTACGCCACCCAAGCCCCGTGGTCAATTTCCGTCCCTTAAGGGAACGAAATTTCGCTGCATGCTGCGTCATCATCTTTGGCGCTTTCGCCGTCCTCTACGCCGCCAGCACGTCATTGCCTGCGCTGCTTCAATCTCTGTTCGGCTATGACGCTCTCAGCGCCGGACTGGTCATGTCGCCGGCCGGGTTCGGTGCACTTGTGGCGATGCCGTTTGTCGGCCGAGCACTTGGCAAGGGTGCCGATGCCCGGTGGTTGCTCGCCGCGGGTCTGCTGATCATGGCGGTCGCAAACTATTGGATGTCGCAAATGAACCTGGATATCAGCCCGGGCCAGGTCGTCTGGCCTCGGGTGATGCTGGTGTTTGGGCTCTCGATGTGCTTTGCGCCTGCGAATGTCGCGGCCTACCTCTATATCCCACCGGCGCTGCGTGGCGCAGCTGTCGGCTTGCTCAGTCTGCTGCGCAACGAAGGCGGCAGTGTGGGGACGTCGATGGCGCAGACAATTCAGGAGCGCCGTGACCAATTTCACACCTTGCGGCTGGGCGAGTCCCTCGATTCCTTCAACGCCAATGTCGCTTCCTTCCTTCATCGCGCGGGGGAAGTCTTCCTGCAGCAGTCCGGCGATCCGTCCGCGGCGCAGCAGTTTGCCTGGCAGTCGCTCGATAATTTGCGGCAGCAGCAAGCATCGTCACTTGCCTATTTCGATGTGTTTTTTATCTTGGCCGTGGTGACGCTGGTGCTGGCACCCATCGTGTTGCTGATGAAACGTTCGGTGGCTGAGAAGGGCGCTCACATCGGTGCCGAATAAGGTGTGCAGCCGGATCGCGTCCGCTGACGGGTGATGGAATGATGTCGCCTATTGTGCTTGTTTTGGACGCCGGCCAGCTCCCTGCCGAGCGTCTCGTGGTTGCCGGCGTCCAAAAGCCAGCATAGAGGCGCGGCTAATTCATTGCGCCTCTTGGCACCTCCACATTGCCGTGGACGCCGCCAGCAAAGGCACAGTTAGGCTGTAAGACCTCGGCACAGGCTGGAACGCAAGCCTCGCCGGCAACGCAACAAGGGCCTTTGGTGCGTTACAATGACTGACCGAGTTCGGCAACCCGGTACCAGCGGCTTCGCCGTTTTCACGCTAGTGATAGTGGCGCTGTTTGTCGGCGGTGGCGTCTGGCAATTGCAGCGCCGGGTCGAGGAGCGCGCGCTCATTGCAGTGCTCAGTGAGCGCCTTGCCGCAGCGCCTGTGGCGTTGTCCGATCCTTCGCAGTGGCCCGCCCTGACCGCGGAGAAAGACGAGTTCCGGCGTGTCAGCTTCACGGCGACCTATGAGTCCCGCCTGGATGCGATGGTCTACAGCTCCAGCACGGCAATGCGCAACGATATTTCCGGTACCGGTAGCTGGGCTTTCATCCCTGCCCGACTGCCAACCGGCGAGACCGTCGCGATCAACGCGGGATTCGTCCCGAACACGATGCTGGACCGAGGCCAGCAGGATCGCGCGGTGGCACAACTCATCACCGACAAGCCTGTCCTGATGACAGGCTACATCCGTTTTCCGGAAGCGGCCGGCTTGTTCACGCCTAACGAAGAGCACGACAAGCGGTTGTGGTTCACCCATGATCATCTCGCGATGGCGCAGGCGCTCGGGTGGGATCGGGTAGCGCCGTTCTATATCGATCTGGAGGCGCCGATACCACCGAGCGGCATCCCGAAACCCGGGCTGATTCAGGTGCATCTGCCCGACGAGCACATGCGATATGCGATCATCTGGTTTTCGCTGGCAGGGCTGGCAGGCTCGCTGCTGATCGCATTTGCTGTCAGGCAGCGCCGCCGCTTGCCTGCCCCCTCCTGATGCCGGCTTCTGGCCCTTCGCGACATTTTGTTGCTGCGCGGCAGCTACGTCGCGTTGGGAGCAAAGCGGACACGGACTTTGGCGGATCGCGCGATGCCTTCCCGTGCGCGTGTCGTACTGGTCTTAAATTTGCGCCAGCGGCGGCCTGTCGCCGCGCGCTATATCTGATGGCCGGAAAATCTTGGCCCGCGTTGGTCGACACTATCCAGGACAAGGAAACCAGCAAGCGCCTGCGGAAGCGGTTGGCCGCTGCTCGCGAGCGCGATGTTGTTGAGCACGATTTTCCCAAACTGGCGGAAGTCGTCGGCCAGCTTCCAGCCATCAAGGACGCGCCTCCGCTGATCTTTCATCGGCGAAAGAATGGTCATGAGAGGTTCACGGAAGGTGTCAAGGTCGCCTTCGCGAAATACCGGCACACTTTGCAGGAGGATCGGCGGCAGCTGCTTGATCACTTTGAGCTGCGGGACATTGCCATCAAGGTCGTCGGGGTCGGCAGCGTAGGGACCTGGTGCGGCATTTTGCTGCTTTTACTTTGCAGAAGTCGGGCATCGCTTTTCAACCGCTTTCGGTTTTCGCATCGGGGCATAAGGGAAGCTAGTCTGAGCATCCTCCTGAAACAACCTAATCGAGGTCGATGACCTTC